>SVFY01000018.1 GCA_015056625.1 Butyrivibrio sp.
AAATAATTTGAATTCGTAACTATAACGCATAAAAATACCCTCCTTACTGGTTTGTCCAGTAAAGAGGGTACATATCATGCTCCGAGCCGTTTTTGTTATTCTTATGTTTATTCGCGTTCCTGTCCGTGGGTGCCGATTCTTACAAGGGCTCTGTAGAGCTTAGCCTCTGCGCGAATCCTTGCATCTTTATCGAGCTTCTGATCCTTAAGGCGTTCCTCAGCATGTTCCTTGGCGGCCTTAGCACGCTCAAGGTCAATGTCTTCACTCCACTCCCAGGTGGTTGGAAGAACTCTGACCTCACCCTTCATGACCGAAAGCATTCCACCGATACAGGCTGCTTTTCTTTCTGTGCCGTCTGCCATGGTTACCCTGGCGGTGCCCATACCAATTGCCGTACAGTAGTCGGTGTGTCTTGCAAGGATCTCCACATCACCATCTATTGTACGGAGCAGTATTTTTTGAACCTCACCCTCAAAGTCCAGGCCATCCATGGAAACAACCTGTAAATGATAAGTTGACATAGTAGCTCCTTTTACTTCTTAGCTTTTTCGAATACTTCGTCAATGGTTCCTACAAGGAGGAATGCTGACTCTGGAAGGTCGTCGCACTCGCCGTCCAGGATCATCTTAAATCCGCGGATAGTCTCTTTAAGAGGAACGTACTTTCCAGGAAGTCCTGTGAACTGCTCAGCAACTGAGAAGCTCTGTGACAGGAAGTTCTGTACTTTACGTGCTCTGTAAACTGTAAGCTTATCCTCTTCAGAAAGCTCGTCCATACCCATGATGGCGATGATATCCTGAAGTTCACGATATCTCTGAAGTACCTGCTGAACACCCTTAGCTACTTCATAATGCTCTTTTCCTACGATATCAGGTGAAAGGATACGGCTTGTTGAATCAAGAGGATCAACAGCTGGATAAATACCCTTTGATGCGATATCTCTGGAAAGAACGGTTGTAGCATCAAGGTGTGTGAATGTTGTTGCAGGAGCAGGGTCTGTAAGGTCATCCGCAGGTACGTATACGGCCTGAACAGATGTGATAGAACCCTTCTTGGTAGATGTGATACGCTCCTGAAGAGCACCCATCTCTGTAGCCAGTGTAGGCTGATAACCTACGGCTGAAGGCATACGTCCAAGAAGCGCTGAAACCTCTGAACCAGCCTGTGTGAAACGGAAGATATTATCGATGAACAGAAGCACGTCCTGATTCTTAACATCACGGAAATATTCTGCCATTGTAAGTCCTGAAAGACCAACTCTCATTCTGGCTCCGGGTGGCTCATTCATCTGACCATAAACAAGGGCTGTCTTGTCAATAACTCCACTTTCCTTCATTTCTCCATAAAGGTCGTTACCTTCACGGGTACGCTCACCAACACCGGTAAATACTGAAATACCGCCGTGAGCCTTAGCTACGTTATTGATAAGCTCCATGATAAGGACAGTCTTACCAACTCCGGCACCACCGAAAAGTCCGATCTTACCACCCTTAGCATAAGGGCAGATAAGGTCAACTACTTTGATTCCTGTCTCAAAGATCTCTGTTGCAGGAACCTGATCTTCATATGAAGGAGCAGGACGATGGATTGCCCATCTCTCTACGCCCTCTGGAGCAGGCTCGTTGTCTACAGGTTCTCCAAGAAGGTTGAATATTCTACCCAGGCACTTGTCACCAACTGGCACCGTGATTGGGCCTCCAGTGTCTTTTGCCTCAGCTCCACGGACAAGTCCATCAGTGGAACTCATGGCAACGCATCTTACAACATCATCGCCGACCTGCTGTGCTACCTCTGCAACCAGCCTGCGGTCACCGATCATGATCTCTATGGCGTTGTGAAGATCTGGAAGCTCACCCTCTTTAAAGCGGATGTCAAGTACAGGGCCTGTAACCTGAATTACCTTTCCAACATGATTCTCACTCATTGTTTAAACTCCTCAAATTTTCAATTTAAGATTACCTGGGCGGTCAGCTTTCCGCGCCTGCCACGATTTCCGTAATCTCTTGTGTGATGCTAGCCTGACGCGCTCTGTTATAGTACAGACTCAAGGTATCGATCATCTCCTCTGCGTTGTCTGTTGCAGCCTCCATAGCTGTTCTACGGGCAGCAAGCTCACTCGCATAGGAAATATTGATACTGGAATAAAGAATTCCCGCCAGGTACTCCGGAACAATTGCATTGAACACGGTTTCTGAGTCCGGCTCATATAGGATAAGGTCCTTGGCCTTTCCATCACTCTTAGTATCCTCAGTTCTAAGATCTGAGAGAGGAAGAAGTGATGAAGCAGTTGGAACCTGGGAAAGCATGGATACAAAATTGGTGTAGCAAAGGAAAATGTGTCCAAACTCGCCACTTCTATATGCTTCGCAGACAAGCTTAGCAACCTGGAAACAGTCTGAAATAGTTACCTTGGCAACTTCCGCGTACTCTTCTGTAAACAGCGGCACGTTTCTGTGTTTAAAGTACTCAACAGACTTTTTTCCGATAGGAAGAACCGTTATATTCTCTCTGCCCTTTGTCTCCTGCTCCATGAACTTAAACAGATTGGAGTTGTAACCACCTGCAAGACCTCTGTCTCCGGCGATAACAACATACAGCCACTTGTCATTTTCCGCAGTCTTCGTAAAAGGAGACTGGAAATCTGTGTTTGAGTTGGCTATATCTGTAAGTGTCTCAAGCATTGTCTCGAGATAGGGCTTTGATGCATCAGCTCTCTCCTTGGCTTTACGCAGTTTTGATGCTGCTACCAGCTGCATAGCCTTAGTGATCTGCATCGTGCTCTGAACGCTCTTGATTCGGAGTTTAACAGCTTTCATTGATCCAGCCATTATCTAGTCCTCCTTATTTAGCTTCTTTCTGCTTAAGGAACTTATCTGTATAAGCGTCCAGTGCCTCTTTTAGCTTAGTCTCAGTATCCCCTTCAAGCTTTCCTGTTTCACGGATATCACGCATTGCAGCGATTCCGGAAGGATCGTTATCAAGGAATTCGTAAAGTCCTGCTTCATATTCTGCAACATCGCTTGTTGCAACCTTGATCAGGATGTTATTTATTACGGCATAAAGGATGGCAACCTGTTTCTCAACAGGAACCGGCTGATTCTTATCCTGCTTAAGAACTTCAACGATTCTTTCACCCTGTGCAAGACGCGCCTTGGTGTCTTCATCAAGGTCTGAACCGAACTGAGCGAAGCTCTGCAGCTCACGATACTGTGAGTAAACCAGCTTCAGTGTACCAGCAACCTTCTTCATAGCCTTGATCTGAGCGTTACCACCAACTCGGGATACGGAAATACCAGGGTTAACCGCTGGCATGATTCCAGAGTGGAAGAGCTCTGTCTCAAGGAATATCTGACCATCTGTGATGGAGATAACGTTTGTAGGAATGTACGCTGATACGTCACCAGCCTGTGTTTCGATAATTGGAAGGGCTGTAAGTGATCCGCCGCCGTTCTCATCAGAAAGCTTAGCAGCTCTCTCAAGGAGCCTTGAATGGAGATAGAATACGTCTCCAGGATAAGCCTCACGTCCTGGTGGTCTTCTGATAAGAAGGGAGAGTGCACGATATGCAACCGCATGCTTAGAAAGATCATCGTAGATGCAAAGTACGTGCTTGCCCTGATTCATGAAATACTCACCCATAGCACAGCCTGTGTATGGTGAAATATACTGAAGTGGGCTTGGCTCTGACGCTGTAGCAGCTACAACGATGGTGTAGTCCATAGCGCCGCCCTTTTTAAGATCCTCAACCAGGGCTGTAACTGTAGATCTCTTCTGACCTATAGCAACATAGATACAGATAACATCTTTACCCTTCTGGTTGATGATGGTATCGATAGCGATAGTAGTCTTACCTGTCTGTCTATCGCCGATAATAAGCTCACGCTGTCCTCTTCCGATAGGGATCATGGAATCGATAGCCTTGATACCTGTCTGAAGTGGCTCTTTAACTGGCTGTCTTGCAATGATACCTGGTGCAGGTGACTCAACAGGCCTGAACTCTGTGGTCTCGATTGGTCCCTGTCCATCAATTGGCTGACCGATGGCGTTTACAACACGTCCGATCATTTTTTCACCTACAGGAACAGATACAACTCTGCCTGTACGCTTAACGGTCTGTCCTTCGCTGATACCTACATCCTCGCCGAACAAAACCGCGGATACTACTGTTTCCTCGAGGTTCTGAGCCATTCCGAATGTACCATTCTCAAACTCTAAAAGCTCACCGGACATACAGTTCAAAAGTCCGCTAACTCTGGCAATACCATCACCAACGGTAAGAACTGTTCCAGTCTCGTTCTGAATTATAGCGTTCTGATAATTCTTTATCTGGCTTCGAATGACCTCGGATATTTTTTCTGGTTTTAGTTCCATATCATCCTCCGATGTATTGTTTTAGATGACAGTCTCATCAACTTTCTTGCGAAGCTCGGATAACCTGCCTTTGACTGATCCGTCAAAGAGCTGTCCCTCCAGATCCACTCTGACACCGCCAAGGATGTCCGGATCTGTCTTCTGTTTAAGAAGCACCTTCTTACCGCTGATCTTCTCAAGTTTCTCCTTAAGCTGCTGTAGCTGATCGCCCGACAGTGCAACTGCTGTTGTCACTAACGCATCTGCTATGCCGTGTTCCTCATTGTAGCTCTTGCGAAATCTCTTAAGACACGCTGAGTATTCACGAAGCAATCCCTTTTCGATAAGAATCTTGATAAAGTTCAGATGATAAGCGGTCAGTGAGCTGCCAAGTGCTTCGTCCACCAGCTGCAGTCTCTCTTTTTTAGGGACCGAAGGCTCCGACAGGAGAGCTATGTAGTCAGGATTCTCATCAAAGATCTTCTTGACTGCCTCCATTTCGCCCAAAATATCATCCGATAGGTTCTCTTCCGCTGCCAGATCATACAGGCTCTGCCCATAAAGATCTCCAGCTTTTGACATTTTTATCTCCTTTTATTATGCTCCGACTTTAGTAATGAAATCGTCTATAAGCTTCTTATGATCGGATTCACTGATCTCTTTTTCAACCACCTTACCAGCAATCTCCATGGCAAGGGATCCGATCTCATCCTTGGCCTCATTGATGGCTTTCTTCTTCTCCTGCTCAATATCTGCAGCAGCTCTCGCCTTAATGCTCTGGGCCTCTGCCTCAGCTTCGTGAACTAAGGTGTCTGCCTTCTGCTGAGCTTCCTTCTGTGCATCAGATACAATCTGTGCTGCCTCAGCATGTGCATTGGTCAGGCTGTCTTCGTACTGTACCTTGAGAGAATCAGCTTCATCCTTGGCCTCCCTGGCCTCCTTTATTTCCTTATCAGCTAGGTTCCTTCTCTTTTCAAGGATCTCATTGATTGGTTTGAAAAGAAATTTCTTAATGAGATACACCTGAATAAAGAGGTTTATGATCTGAATAATAAAGGTCCAGGGTACTAGTGTTACTAGATCCTGTGTTTGCATATATTATTCTCCTTTAAGAGTTGCAATAATACGCATGCAAGCATGCAAATTTGAAACTCTGAATCCCTATTAATTCAGGTATCCCATGAACATTCCAGGTGCAACGAAGATAAGAAGAAGACCTGTAACGAAGCCGTAAATACCAGTTGTCTCAGCTACGGCACAACCAAGAAGCATTGTTCCTGTTACATCACCCTTACACTCAGGCTGACGTCCGATAGCTTCAAGAGCCTTTGAAACAGCAGTTCCTTCACCAATACCAGGTCCGATACCTGCGATAAGTGCACATCCTGCACCAATACCGCATCCTGCAAGTGCAATACCTTTAGCTAGTAACTGAAAATCACTCATAATTCTTTGCCTCCTAAGATATGAATTATTATTTTGTTTTTTCTTTAATCTGCTTCTGCTGCATTGGCTATATACATGACGGTCAGCATACAGAAGATAAATGCCTGCATACATCCGGAGAACCAGTCAAAATATACGCCGGTAACTGCAGGAAGACCAATGCCCAGGATCGGGATCTTTGAAAGGAACTGTCCAACTGCTCCCGGTATCAGTCCAAACAAGGCTGCTGATGCAAGCCCTAAAGCCCAGTAGATAAGTCCGTCAATAACTACGCCGGAAAGGATATTTCCAAAATGACGGCACGCCATACTAACTGGTGTTGCCAACTCTGACAGGATATTAAATGGTGTCATAACTGCGATAGGCGTTGTGAATCCCTTTAAGTATCCGCCAACTCCGTTGGTCTTGATCTTTGTGGCAGTGATCATAATAAATACAACTACTGCCCAGGCTGCTTCTGTTGACAGATCTGCTGTTGGGCTTCGTAGCCCTACAAGGCTTATCAGATTGGATACCACACTCGTTGCAAAAAGCGCCGAAACAAATGGTATCAACTTGTCAAACTTGTTGCCTCCTGTGTTATTACGGACAAAATTATTGCCCATTTCAACCAGCATCTCTGCAAAAGCCTGCCTCTTTGAGATATTCTCAACCTTGAGATCTCTCGTCAGGAAGATACACAAACCGGTTATTATGATCATTACGATCCAGCTGACGATCAGCGTTTCTGTGATCTTTAAATCCCCCAGAACAGGGATTCCGGTTTTGATGGTCCAGTATATCTTCGCATAATCAACTTCGAAGCTCTGACTCATGCTTTACTCTTCAACCTCCTTTCCCCGCAGAAAAGATACCGCGTAGTTTTATTACTAAACTAGGAATGAATAGCGGAACAATTCCCGCTACCAAGTTGAATACTGGAACAACGATAGCCAGTATTACCCACAGAAGCTGTAGAAGGGTCCTATACCTGTAGCTTACGCCCATTGCAGAGCGAGCCTGCTTCTCATCCTCCATGGATGCAACCTTTTGCACTGTGATAGCCATCCAGAAGAAATTACCGACAGCCACTAAAAAGCCGCCTATTCCTCCAAGGATAACCTTATGATCAAATGGTACCGCCAGATGAAATGGAGCATCCTGCGGGATCACCATGTGCAAAACAAAAAACACTAAAAACATGATAAGGACACCAATTCCGGTGCCAAGTGCAATTTTCCCCGTTTCAGTCTTAACTGCTGGCTGAATCTTCATACCTGTAAGTTCTCCCCGTCTCAGTTTTATATGTGTTTACTAAAGTAAACCTCATTAGGGTCTTTTTTGATTTTCTTTTTTTCTTCTTTGTGAACCACTGACAGATACACCTTATAAGCGGTGGTCATAGAAGCCCCGATCCCCATGATAAAGCCAATTATATACACCCACAGAGGGGCAGAAAGCTTGCTAACCAGAAGATAGCACGCAAAAAGACACATCAGAAGGGGCATTAGAAGGGATAAGCCCAGTTGGCCTACCATCGCAAACTGTCCAATCAGTTTTGATGCCTTTCTAACTTCCATGGACGTCTCTTTTCCGCTCCTTCCTGCATATTTGTGTATACTAAAAACAGTACAACACTATAATAATACACTTTTTATGGGCTTTTCTCAACTAATGTTAGACAATTCTGACGTTTTGAGGTGCTTAACAAAAAAAGCCGGAACCCGCTATTTTTCTGGAATTGCGGATTCCGGCTTTAATTCTTTATAAATAATTTATCAAAATTTCGTTAGTTGTTACTATCTTCTGGCTTGTCTTCCACAACTGTTCTGATATGAAGCTCCTCAAGCTGCTTGTCTGTAACGTATCCAGGTGCGTCCATCATTACATCCTGAGCGTTCTTGTTCATAGGGAAAGGAATGATCTCTCTGATAGTATCCTCTCCTGCAAGAAGCATTACCATACGGTCTACACCAGGAGCGATTCCTGCATGTGGTGGTGCACCATAGGTAAAGGCATTGTACATAGCAGGGAACTTGGCCTTAACATCCTCTTCACCAAGTCTTACCATCTCAAAGGCCTTGATCATGATCTCAGGATCATGGTTACGAACGGCGCCTGATGAAAGCTCAACTCCGTTGCATACAAGGTCGTACTGATCAGCTGTGATAGAAAGAGGATCGATCTCGCCTCTCTCTGCCTTAAGAAGTGTCTCAAGTCCACCAGATGGCATTGAGAATGGATTGTGGCAGAACTCCAACTCACCTGACTCCTCACCGATCTCGTACATAGGGAAGTCAACGATCCAGCAGAACGCATACTGCTCTTTGTCCATGTGTCCTGGAACTGCTGCTCCGAAGGTCTTAACGATAACGCCAGCTGTCTTCTGTGCAGCACCAAGTTTACCAGCAGAAAGAACAACAAGATCTCCTGCCTTAAGTGAAAGAGCTGCTACAACGTCGTCCTTGATAGGAGCAACGAATTTGGAGATGCCTCCAACCAGCTCGTTATTTTCATCCATTCTGAACCAGTAGGCCTTGTTACCTGCCTGAACCTCAACATCACCGATAGTCTTGTCGATGAACTTACGGCTCTCCTTGAAGTCAGATATTACTACAGCCTTGATGCGTACATCTGTTGCGCTTCCATCCTCAGCCTTAGCTGCAAAAGGTCCAAAGCCGCAATCAGAAAGCTTATCTGTAACATCCTGTACAGTAAGGTCAATTCTAAGATCAGGCTTGTCTGATCCGTATTTCTCCATAGCCTCAAGATATGGGATCCTCATGAAAGGTGATCCTGAAGCACGGTCATATGTACCATATTTTGCAAAGATTGGAGGAAGAACATCCTCGCAGATTGAAAAGACATCTTCCTGAGATGCAAATGCCATCTCCATATCCAGCTGGTAGAATTCTCCAGGGCTTCTGTCTCCTCTTGCATCCTCATCTCTAAAGCAAGGTGCGATCTGGAAGTAGCGGTCAAAGCCAGCTGTCATAAGGAGCTGCTTGAACTGCTGAGGAGCCTGTGGAAGTGCATAGAACTTGCCTGGGTGCTTTCTTGCAGGTACAAGGTAGTCTCTTGCTCCCTCAGGTGATGATGCTGTAAGGATAGGAGTCGTGATCTCCAAAAATCCGTGCTCTATCATTGACTGACGAAGAGCTGCAATTACATTGCATCTAAGGATAATATTCTTTTTAACCTCAGGATTTCTAAGATCAAGGTATCTATACTTAAGACGAGCCAGCTCATCAGCCTCTCTTGAGTGATTGATCTCAAAAGGAAGTTCGTTGTGCTGACATCTTCCAAGAACCTCAACTGACTCAGGAACAACCTCGATATCTCCGGTAGCCTGCTTAGGGTTCTTGGAGCTGCGCTCTCTTACTACACCCTTAACGGATATAGTTGACTCCTTGTTGATGGCCTTAAACTGTTTTACCATCTCTTCTGTCTCTAAAACAATCTGGGTTGTGCCATAGAAGTCACGAAGGACTACGAATCCAAGCCCTGATCCAACTTCACGCATATTCTCAAGCCAGCCAACAAGTGTAACACTCTGTCCGACATTCTCAATGCGCAGCTCACCACAGTTATGTGTACGTGATTGCATCATAAGTAATACTCCATTTCTACAAATTAATCTCGTTAACTAAGATATTTTAGACCATCATCTAAGTTCTTTCAAGTAATAATAAAAGAGCCATGTAAGAAACTATTAATAGCTTACATGGCTCTTAACATTCATCCATATTACTTTATAACATCGAAATTAAGAACTTCTCCTGAAAAGCTCTCATCATACAGCCTCTGTAATACAGAATCGTCCTTAAGTTCTCCCGTATCAGGATCTGCTCCAACCTCTGAAATGCTCTTAATATCTGATCGGTATTGGTAGGTTGCATTGCCATTTGTATCAAACTCCTCCCAGGCATACTCATCCCAGCAAGGGAATCCATAGCTCATTGTATATACCTTCATAAAGTGATTTCCACCTGCATAGAGCTTGCCATTGTTAACAGCAAGAGGATATGCTGTTCCACCAGCCTCGATATATCCGGCATACTGTGGAGTTCCACTCTCTGTATAAGTAAATACTTCTGCATCAATTGCTGCATTGTGTCCATCAAGGTCGTCGAAGGTCTGATCAGTAACTAAAAGAACATCTGTATCTCCTATTGTTGCGTTGGTATATCCGTATCCTGCTGGAAGCTTATCAACAATCTGAGTAAATGTGTCACACCCTTCGATGTCAACATATCTTTCATGTTCCATCAGTTCGCCCGCATCTTCAGGAGCATTTGCACCAAACTGCTTATCGGGGTCATAAATTGCTTCTGCAACTGCCTGAATATCAAACCCGTCAAGGTCCTTACCCTCAGTGCTAAGTGAATAGGATGCACCTGTTTCCACATCATACCATGTACATACATCAATGTACATGTCATCGCCGATAAAGCGCTTCACTGTACCCTTCATGTTGCCTCCGGCCCAGTTTGCAAGGGTAACGTCTTCTTCTGCTGCCCATTCATAAAACATTCCTGAAATATCCTGCGGCTCATCACCTGTATTCTGCTGTCTTGCTGTAAAACTAAGGCCATCAAGATCAAAGCACATCTGAACTAGCTCTCTGTACTCTTCGCCAGTATCCATGATGCTCCACTTTACATTGGATGCACCATCTGGAGCACTAAAGCCATTTCCTACAAGCTGATTGCACTCTTCTTCTGTTGCTTCTCTCCAGGGATTGGCAAGACCTGCCGTTTGTTCTGTTGTAGCCTCTGCAGCTACTTCTGTTGAAGTCTCAGTTGCATTAGCTTCCTTTGAGGTAGCTCCGCTTCCACAAGCTGAAAGCGAAAGAACCATAAGCCCAGTCATCATCATTGCGATAGTCTTTTTCATTTTTCTTTTCCTCCTCGAAAAATAATGAACATCTCTTATCATTATCAATTCACAACCCATTATACGAATACGTTTTCGTAAAAGGCAAAGAAAATTTCAATTTTTAATACTATCTTAAGAAATTTTATTTCCAGTATATATTTGGGGTTGTAAAGCTTTTTTGAATTGTGCTAAAGTAAGAGAGGTGGCGCAGTGGCGCACAAATCTCCTAATGAAAGGTGGTGGTTTTTATGAAGTCAGATACGCATATATGCAGCAGCGATTCTGCTCCAGGTCGAAGTACAATAAAAACCACATACAAAGGAGATTATCATGGAATTAGAAGAAGAGAAGACTCTACCAGTCATTCTTAAAGAACTGCTGTCTTCAAGGCAGTATACCAAGCTTCGCCAGACCATCTCTGACATGAATACTACAGATATCGCTGCAGCTATGAGTGAGATGGAAGAGGAAGATTCCCTTAAGATGTTCAGGATACTTCCCAAGGATATGGCAGCTGACGTCTTTGCGGATCTGGAAGCAGATGTACAGCAGTACATCATCAGATCCATGTCTGATAAAGAAGCATCCAATATTATTGAAAATCTGATGGCCGATGACGCTACAGACATTTTGGAAGAAATGCCTGCCAGCGTTGTTAAGCGTATCCTGGCCAACGCAAGTCCAGAGACACGCGCTGATATCAATCACCTTTTGCAGTACCCTGAGGACTCCGCCGGATCTATCATGACCGTGGAGTATGTTGACCTTAGGGAAGACATGACTGTAGCCGACGCAATTGAGCGTATCAGGAAAAAAGGTGTTGACTCAGAGACCATCAACATATGCTATGTTGTAACCAAACAGAAAGTCCTTGTAGGAACTGTTGCTCTTAGATACCTCCTTATCATGTCCCCTGACGATATAATTGGTGACATCATGAACACCAATGTCATCAGCATTGGAACCATGACCGACCAGGAGGAGGCAGCAAGAACCTTCCAGAAATACGGCTTTACTGCAATGCCAGTCGTAGACAATGAATCCCGCATGGTCGGTATCATCACCATCGATGACGTAGTGGACATCCTGGAAGAAGAGGCCACCGAGGATATCGAAAAGATGGCAGCTATCGTGCCATCGGACAAGCCCTATCCCAAGGTTGGCATTTTTGAAACCTACAGAAGCAGGATACCGTGGCTTTTGTTTCTTATGATCAGTGCCACATTTACCGGCGCCATCATCACAGGCTTTGAAGATGCTCTTTCAGCTTTTGTTGTACTAACAGCATACATACCAATGCTGATGGATACCGGCGGTAATGCAGGATCTCAGGCAAGCGTATCCATCATCCGTGGACTTTCACTTAAGGAGATCGAGTTTGAGGATCTATTCAAGATAATATGGAAAGAAATAAGAGTTGCTGCTCTTTGTGGTCTCACCCTGGCAGCTGCCAACTTTATAAAGCTTTTGCTTCTCGATAAGCTTCAAATCACAGTTGCTCTTGTTATCTGCCTGACGCTGTTTATCGTAGTTCTTATTGCAAAGCTTGTGGGATGCTGTCTTCCTATGCTGGCATCAAAGCTTGGTTTTGACCCTGCTGTAATGGCAAGTCCCTTTATCACTACAATTGTTGATGCACTTTCACTTCTGGTGTATTTCAATATAGCAACCCAAATGCTTCATATAGTGACATGAGTGCCACCGAGAAGTCATTGACATTAGTGCCTGTGGGGCCTGTCTTTATGAGGCCGTCACCTCAGATATTTGTTAAGCGCAAAAAGGCTGTTCTTGGCGTCGTTGTAGCCAAGCCAGTACAGATGCCCCAGTTTGTTCATGTTGCTCTCAACACGCTTGACAGTTACGTGCTCGGAAGGCGCGATAACAAAGATCCTGCCCTCCTGTTCAAGCCTGTCTATCTCATCACATTCCTTGTTGTAGTCTGTGCCCATGGCCATGAGCTTTTTTGCAAGCTCGGGATTGTCCTTGTAGAAGCACTCAGCGTAGGTCTTCGAGGACTCTTTCTTCCTGTAGCCACGCTCCCTGGTCTTTATGACAACTATGTTCTCATAGCCCTGTTCAATTGCCCATTTGTAGGGAATATGGCAGCTACAGCCGCCGTCAAGGCATCTCTGGCCGTCAACATCTACCATTGGCGACACGTAGGGCATTGACGCTGAGGCCTTAATTGCGCTTAAGATGTCTTTGCATTTGCCTTTCTCGAAATACACGGTTTTGCCGGTGTCACAGTCCGTTGCCACAGCTATGAATCTCCTCTGTGGGTCGTAAAACGTGGTTTCATCCAGCTTTCCAAGCTTCTCATTTGGCCTGATGGCAAAATCAATGTTCAAGGGGCTGTGGGCATGAAGCATGGCCTGCGCACCAATATAATCAGAATCATGTCTGAACTCCAGGTTACATCTGGCAGATCTTCCAATCTGTCCGGATGCATAGTTGAGCGCCGCCATGGCTCCGGCACTGACTCCGATCACACATTCAAAATTCAGGCCATTCTCCATCATGAAGTCCATAACGCCCTGATTGTACATGCCTCTGAATGCTCCGCCCTCGACAACAAGACAGCCCTTGGTAAGCTGTCCTCTGGCGTGCCCCGTCGGTATTTTATCTAAATCTTTGTATACGTTTCGTCCGTGGCTCATGCCTCTTACTCTCCGTATTCTCCGTATTCACAGCCGATGTGCGTTGCTTCCACTTCGTCCACAAGCGCCAGCTCATCGCCCTTTTTGTCATAGAGTTTTATCGTGCCCCATCCATTTCCGCCATTCCAAAGATGGTTGTGGTTCTTTTGCCCGTCAGGCGATTCATAGTTGATAAACAGCATGTCCTTTTTAAGACAGTGAACCTCAGTTTCCATCACTGCCTTTATATTTTCCTGCCTTACATGCCAGATAACTTCATCCTCTTTTTCCTCGAAACTAAACTCAGTATTTACGCGGAGATGCAGCCTCCTTTGAAACTGAGATGTGCCCTTTCAGGGCGGACTCGGACGCAAAGCAGTCGTCTGCTGTTATCTTATACGGCGCGCTACCGTGTATCTTAACGTCTTTCAAGGAAAAGAACCTGTGGAGCTGGCAAGCGTCTTCGCCCCAGGTCCCGGCTTTCACCATCAGATACGACGGGCGCTTTCCCTCTTTCTTGTTCTTGGGGAGCTGCCCCAGCACAGGATCGTCCTCCGCAAGTGCAGGATTGCATATGAAGAACTCGATGAAGAACGGCTTATCCTCTCCTGTCAGCGCATCCTGCGCGGTAAATGAATGCCACCACCAGTCATAGCCCTGATGCGCCAGCGGCCCATGAAGCATGAAGGCATCTCTTCTTTTGCTGTGTCTGTTGAATCTATCTATTGCCATGATTTTCACCTCTTGCTGATAAAAACACACATTGGAACTATATCTTTGTCCAATGTGTGCTGCTACCTTTAATATGAAATTTCTTATTTCTTCAGCCGCTTGGAGAACTCCAAAGCCTTTCCCTCAAGTCCCTAGTGACCCCACTTTTTATTGTGATACGTATAAATCTCTCAAAGCATCTCTGTCAAGAACTCTTATCCTTGCATGTCCGAGCCTTTCGATAAGGCCTTTTTTCTCCATTTCACGAAGCTTCCTTGACACGGTTTCTGTCCTTAAACTTACGCTGGCTGCAATGTCATCAAGCTTAAGGATGATATCTTCATCAATACTTCTGTCAACTCTGTACATAAGGAATCCTGCAAGTCTTGCCATGGGATCCTTGGTGGAAAGAAGCATATTTCTCTCATTGGCGTCATGAAGCTTTTTACTAAGAAGAATGATAGTATTCATGGCTGCTGCTGGATCATTGACAACCTTGATGAAGTCATCTCTGTGTATCTGGCAGATAGATGCATTGGTAAGACATACAGCAGAATAGGGATAAATGCTGCCATCAAGGAACATTCCCTCCCAGATGATATCGTGATCAGCAAGGATCGTTACGATCTGCTCTCTTCCAAGGGAGTCGTATCTGCACAGCTTAACTCTGCCCTTCCTGATAATGCATATGGAATCAACAGCCTCTCCCTCTCTGAACAGATAGCTATTTTTCTTAAGGCTCTCGTGGAGGGAGTGCTCCATCAGGCTTACCTGAATATTCACAGGAAGCCCTTCCATCAAAGGGACGTTCTGAGTACAGAACCCGCCGCATTCCTCGCAGATATTTAGCCCTGCTATTCCTCTTTTAAGTTCTTCTCCATGACTTTCATCATGGTATACACCACTTGTTGAATTCATATATTTACCTTGAACTGTTTACCCAGCAGTAGCAGTACGCCTGGGTCCTGACCGCAAAGGGCTCTTTTTCCAAAAGCTCTTTTATCTGAGCCTTAGTGTACCAGCCCGGCTGTATCTCTTCCTGTGCTGAGGTGCTCTCAGAAAAAGTTCCTCCAGCTACGCCTACGCAGCATGCATTTCTCTCATTGGAAAAACCTATTGCTGAATAGCATGGTCCCCACCACTGATCTATCCTTAAAATATCAAGACCTGTCTCTTCCTTGAGCTCCCTTTTTGCAGCGATCTCAGGTGTTTCGCCCTCATCGATAAGGCCTGCAGGGAAGTTATAGATCCATCTTCCAGTAGCCATGCGGAACTCCCTGTTGATAAGGATCTTTTCTCCGGTCTCATCGTGCATGATGATGGCAACGGCGTCTTCTTTTTCTTTGTTCTGAAGTCTGTCGTAGTCTGTGATGTCAGGGTCCCTCGAGATCATCTCGTAGACCTTCTCGTTTCCATCAGCCATGGTGTAATGTACATCATAACGGGTAATGAACTTACCCTGATCTTTCTTTTCTATATACTCAAATTCCATGATCTGCTCCTTGCACTCTTAGCATGCGCCGTAGATGATCTGCTTAAGGCCGCGTAAAAAGCTAAAATCAAGGCCTTCTGCAATCTGCTGCATGTAGATAAAAATAAGCTCCTCATTTGGATCCACAAAGAAGTATGTCCCAGCAAGTCCATCCCATCCAAACTCACCAATAGAACCATTGGATGCCGCTTTAGCCGGGTCAGTCAATACTCTGAAAAGATTACCGTAGTTATAGCCGATGCAGGACTCAAAGTCGTTAGTTAAAAGCTGAGCATCGGTCAGCTGGGGAGAAGTCATGAACTCCATGGTCCTTCTGCCGATCAGCTCTTTTCCGTGATAGGAGCCCTTGTTAAGAAGCATCTGGGCAAAATGTGCATAATCGCCTGCCGTGGAATAAAGGCCTGCTCCGCCTCTTTCCCACCATGGATCCCTTGTAGGATTTTCCATCTCAAGACGTCTTCTTACGTCATCTTCAGCTCTTACAACTTTTCCTTTTTTATCTCTTCTAAAAAGGACAGCCTGTCTGAACTCTTTTCCCTCACCGATCTTAAAATCAGTGTCTTCCATATTCAGTGGGGTGAAAATCTCTTTTTTGAAAAACTCTGAGAGCTTCATGCCCGATATTACCTCGATGACTCCACCAAGGATATCTGCTGAATAGCCATATCTGAAGGTCTCACCTGGTTCAAAAGCAACTCCCGCTTCGGAGAGCTTGTTGCAGATATCTACATTGGACTTAAGGATTCCTGACTCTCTCTGGATCCTGGCTTCCTTGTAGATCTTGGACATAAGTCTTTCTGCTTCGCCAAAATCTCCGGACATTACTATTCCGGAGGTCATGTTCAAAAGGTCTCTTATGGTGATCTGGTTCTGAGCTGGCTTAATTCCCTCTGCGGATACAACCTTGCAGTTCTTGTATCCCGGAAGGTAGTCACTTACCTTGCTCATGAGATCCAGCTCGCCTCTCTCATAGAGCATCATTGCTGCCACTGCTGTGACAGGTTTTGTCATACTAAAGATCTTGTAGATACTGTCTGGTCTGTCTGGCTCGAAGGTGTTTTCATAAACTCTTTTTCCCTTGTGCTCCACGATCATTGTTGCACCCAAAAGAGCGCCCTTGTCCCTCTGCTTTTCCACAAGAGCATCGAGCCGGTTCAGCTTTCTGATATTCATAACACATTCCCCGAAAAATTAGTATTTTACTGCTGGAAGCAGATATTTATTCTGATAGAAGTCAACTTGCTTCTCGAAATCCTTGGCCTTATCAGCCTTGAGCTGCTGAATATAGCCGTGGGCATCATAGGCATCCTCGTCAACTTCAATGATACCTACTGCGATATTACTGCAGTGGTCTGCGATACGCTCAAAGTCTGTTCCAATATCTGAAAGGTCAAATCCCTGTTCAATAGTACATTTGCCCTTACGAAGTCTTCTTACATGGCGGCGCTTAACCTCCATGTGGATACCGTCTATAGCCTCTTCAAGGGGCTCAATCTGCTTGGCAGTCTTGACATCCTGATTCTCAAAAGCCTTGATGGACAGATCCAAGATCTCTTCAACTGCTGATGAGAATATATCCATCTCAGCCTGAGCCTTTGGTGTAAAAGATCTCTTGTTCTCATTCATGCTTGTTGCCTTCTGCATGATGTTAAGAGCGTGGTCACTGATCCTCTCATAGTCAGTTATGCAGTGAAGAAGCACTGACAATGTATGGCTATCCTTAACGCCAAGGTGATGAGCGTTGATCTGCATGAGATAGGTTCCAAGGTGATCTTCGTAGCTGTCAACCTTTCTCTCAAGGTATTCGACATCTGCAGCAACCTCAGGATCAAAGTTGTTGATAAGGCCAATAGCCTTAACAAGGGCATCCTTTGACATGTTAGCCATGGCAATAGCTGCAAGCCTTGCCTGCTCCAGAGCAAATGGAGGGTTTGCAAGGAATCTTGGATCCAGAGTCTGAATACCCTTCTGCTCTTCTGCTTCCTTCTTTTCCCTCTCGTCGATAGGAATAGTCCTAAGGGCAAGAGCCACAAGGACTCCGGAAAATGGAAGCATAAGTGGTGTAGCCACCAGGTTTACAAGGGTGTGGATACCGGCGATACCGACCATTCCGATCTTGTCATCCATAAATGCGAAATTCAAAGTCGCGTGAAGTGCATAGAAGATGATCATGAAAAGAGATGCCTTGATAACGTTGAAGTACAGATGCATAAGAGCAGTTCTCTTACCATTCTTGTTTGCACCAAGGGATGAAAGGATGGCTGTGATACAGGTTCCAACCTCTGCGCCAATTACAACAGGAATAGCCATGCTGTATTTGACCTTAACAGAAAGAGATAACGCCTGCAGTACACCGATGGTACCTGCGGAGCTCTGGATAACCATTGTAAAGATGATACCTACCAGGAATCCAATGATAGGATTGCTGAAGGTTGTAAGTATCTTTTTAAAGCTGTCCACGTCCTTAAGAGGTGAAACAGCCTCAGACATGCTGCTCATTCCAAACATAAGAACTGAAAATCCAAGAAGGATGGTTCCCACGTTCTTCTTTTTATCACTCTTTGAGAACATGTAAAGTCCAATACCGATTATTGCAAGGAACGGGGTAAATGACTTGGGCTTTAAAAGATTTATTATAAAGTTGTCACTGCTGATTGCGTTAAGTGAAAGAAGCCATGCTGTAAAGGTTGTACCAAGGTTTGCACCAAGGATGACATTTACGGCCTGCTTGAGGGTCATGATACCCGAGTTAACAAGACCAACTACCATTACGGTAGATGCTGATGATGACTGAACCAGCGCTGTTACGCCAACGCCGAAAAGATAAGCGATTATAGGACGCTCAGTAACCTTGGCAAGTACGCTTTCAAGCTTGCCTCCTGCTGCCTTGGTAAGTCCTCCGCTCATGACATTCATTCCATAAAGGAACATGGCAAGACCGCCGACCAAACCCGCTACAAGACTAAAAATTTCTAATGAATTCATCTTTCCTCCAGGGCAGATACTCTCCATAAGAGGTCTCTCCTCTTCATATCCGCCATTCTTTACGCTATTTCTACGCTACAGCTACTATCTTACAAGATAAACCTAAAAATTACCATAAAAATCTTTGCGTTCAGTCAACTTTTCTCATGCAGTCCTAGAAAGTTCTTACCATCTTGATATATTTCCCGAATGTAGCCTGATTTAAAGCCACTTTTTCACCATCTTTATACTCTTTTCCGTAGATGTTCTCCTCTACCTCAACCTCAGATTCTTTCTTGAATCCAAGCTTCTCGCACATATGGATTGACACAGTGTTCTCGCTCTTAACAAGAGTCTGGACAGCATCAAACTGCAGGACATCCCTTCCGTAATCAAGGATTGCAGCGCAGGCCTCAAGTGCATAGCCGTGTCTTTGGTACTCTTTCCCCACAAGATAGCCAAGTTCAGCCTCATTAAAGCCGTTCCTTACGGAGTAGCCTGCTCTTCCAATAACAGCGCCGTCTTCCAGCCTTACCAGGGTCCACACTCCAAAGCCCATAAGGCCGTAGACCTTTTTTATGTAATCCCTCTGATATCTCTTTTCATCCTCAGGATCATCAAAGAGCCCCTCCATAAACCTTGTCATGGACGGGTCCTTGTAAAGCTTGTAAAACTCATCCACATCCTCCACAGTGGTCTCCCTTATAAGGAGCCTTTCCGTCCTTAATATCTCCCAGGGCTCTCCGCTGTACCTCTGATACACCTTCACGAAGGAGTCCATATCTACATTATCTATTTCGGAAAAGACATATTTAGCTCCCTTAAATTCCACCTCAGGGTTCAGCTCATGCTTCATTCCTACCACGTAGTAGCCGTCACTTAAGAGCTTTTCGCAGCTTTGTCCACTGTCACAAACCACCAGGGTACTTATCATATCCTCTTTGGGAAAAGAGCTTTCAAACTCTTCAAGGTCAGTTGCGACAAATGAGTTATACCCACACTCCTTTACATATCTTGCCACTTCGTCCACAGACGCTTTGACATTTTTGTCCTTTAAATTATCTTCATCTACAAGCAAAACAAGAGTCTGTAACAATTTATAACATCTCCTTCTCGATGTTTATCATGCAGTCCTGGCTATAAGGATCAGTACTCCACTTCTCCATTATTATATCCGAAAGTCTGCCTGCATCTTCAACGTTTTTCCCGATGAGCAGAAGCAGTATATTGCCGTGGCCATCTGGAGAAAATACGTCCGTTGATCCAAGGACCTCTTTTATGATGTCGTAAAACTGTTCAAGCACCACTCCGGAAACTTCCTTATTGTCTTTGCTCCGGATAGTGTATCGCAAAAGCGCAGTATCACTCATGCCGCCATTCTTGATCCTTACAAGGAGCCTGTATACATCAAAAAGGCTCTCTTCATCAGCCCTGTAGGCTTTGTCACTTCCGTTTCTTTCGCTGATGATCTTTCGAAGCTCCTCAAGGCTCATGAGATAGTCTGTATCATACTTGGAATCCTTGGTCAGACTGTCATCATTATACAAAAGACATCCGTGCTTGCCAGAGTTTTTCACCATGTAAAGAGCTCTGTCAGCCTTTTTGAAGAGAAGATCGTATTCTTCAACATTTCCATCCTTGCCAACTTCCACCGCTCCTATAGATATTCCAAGAGGAATTACCATGTCGTTACCCATAAGCCTCTTTGCAAGCTTTAAAACTTCTTCATTCAGGGTCCTGCTCATGCTTCTTAGGTCCTCTTCATCCATATTCTGGAAGAAGGCAATGAATTCATCTCCGCCAATCCTGCAAAGGATGTCGTTTTCTTTGGCATTTCTCTTAAGTATTCCTGACAGCTCTATCAGCATCCTGTCGCCCATGTCATGGCCATAAATATCATTAACCGCCTTAAAGCTGTCCAGGTCAAAAATAGTAAGGATACCTGTTTCAGTTTTACAAAGCGGCACCAGGATCTCTTTTGCTCCTCTCTTATTGTAGAGGCCAGTAAGGGGATCTCTGCCAGCCTCTTCCTTGAGCTGCTGGACGCTGCTTAAGTTCTGAAAGATATTGTTGATAAGCCATCCAACATACATGATCAGCATGACCACAACTGCTGCCAGATACATCTTGAAGTATCTTCGCTCAAAGAGCTGGGAATCTTTGTACACCTTAAATACCTCTTCGCGGATCACATTGCTTCCTGAAGTATCGAGCACCTCCACGAAAAGCTCGTAGTCTCCATAAGGGAGGTTAGTAAATGACAGACTCTGCATATTGCTCTGATTGCACCATATACCTTCGTCCTCAGCGCCTTTTAAATATATGTGCAAAAGCGGATCCGACAGGGAATAATTGAGCACTGCAACAGTAAACTCAATACGTCCGTCTGTGGCTGGAATATTGTATACTCCGTCCTCTTCCTGTATCACAGCATCCCCTGCCTTAAGCTCCGCTATCCTTATATCATACTCATTGTTAAAAGAGTCATAGTTTGTGGTGGAGATCCTTCTTACGCCGTTTGTGCATGAAAGGTAGAGTCTCTCTCCGCTTAAAACGTAGTTAGATCCAGCTGTTATTGATGTATGAAGTCCCCTGCTCCTGTTTAGTACAAGGTAGTTTGTTACTTCATCATTCAAAAGATCTTTTTCATCCAGGACATATATTCCGTTTCCGGATAGAACCCACGCTTTACCTGCATCTGAGATAAACACGTCATAGTTGTTGCTATAGGGGAATGAATCAAGTCGCTTTATACTCTGACCATCATAGTAATACAGCGCATTACTGGTGACATAAAGGTAGCCGCCTGTGCAGGGGATGATCTTAAACACTATGAGAGTCTTAAGATTTTCTTCCTCATCGATGGTGCTCACCACTTCACCATTTTTAATGATATATACTCCACCGCCGTCTGATCCGGCGTAAATAACACCATTTTCTCCTTCACATATGCACAATACCTGCTCTGTTATACCGTCGTACTCTCCAAGAGTCTTAACCACCACATCGTCTTCAATAAAGCTAAGACCTGTGTTGGAAGCTGCCAATATCTGTCCGTTTGACAGTTCATAGGCAAGGTTGAACACATCCCCTTCCACAGCATCTTTGTCCCGGTCAAAGGTAACAACGCTCTCATCTGGAAGCATCTTTATAAGACCTGCTTTCCCGTAGGTGGAAAGCCAGAGGTTGTCTTTGCTGTCCTTCATAATATGCTTGATATTGGCGTTTCTTAAAAGCTCAGGGTGCGGGATTGGAACTGAGTAGTAGGTCTTGAGGTCTATGGTCACAAGTCCTGTACCTGTTCCTGCATATAGAAGGCCATCCTTTACCAGCACGCTGTTTACCACAGTTCCTGATACGTTGGATCTTGCGAAGATGTCCTCGAAAGGATTCCAGGAGTACTTCTTGATACCCTGAGTATTGGAAGCAAACCAGACATTGCCCTGATAGTCTATCATCACGTCCTTTACCGAACTTGAAAAATCATCGGAAGTCAGCATCGTAAGAGAGCCCTTGTCTGACAGGAAGCCGATACCGTTCTCGCAGCACAAAAATGCCCCTTTATACTCCCTGGAGTAGAGGATCTTGTTGTAGTAGGTAAGCTCATCAGCGTACTGCTTGGACATGATGTCTGTCTTTCCTTCGCTAAAGAACAGCCTTCCTGTGAAATTATTACTGCTGCCAACTATATAATTGCCCTCGTTTTCAGCTGCGATGGTTGTGAAATCACCGCCAAGGACATATATAAGTCTCTTATCGCTAAATACAACTATGCTTCCGTCGCTTCTGATGCCTGCCACGGTCTTTCCGCTGCTGGCCAGCTTATTGATACCGTAATAGCTGTTTCCGCCAAAGACCTCTAAGGTCATATCTGTACTTATCCTGCACAGCTGGGTGGCTGTTCCCACATAGATATTCCCAAGATAGTCCTCAGTAAGGGCCCTTATAACATTTGAAGAAAGTCCCTGAGAAATGGAAAAGAATGTGATCTCCCCGGTCTCAAGGTCATAGCAGGCAACGCCGCTATCATTGGTACCGATCCACATGCGTCCCTTGCTGTCTATCATAAGGACGTTGATATTCCTTATCCTCTCATCAATATCTTTTAGCTTGAAGCGATATCCATCAAAGACATACAGTCCTGTATAAGTTCCAGCCCACACATATCCGTCTTTAGTCTGCGCAAGGGCATTTACCTCAACAGAACCAAGTCCGCTGTCCTCGGTATACATGATACCTGCATACTCAGAACCAAAATCAGAGGCCTCAGCCTTTACAGGAAAAAGTGGAACTAAAAGAGATATGATAATGATCCCCATCATTCCGTTTTTCTTAAAGGCCCTTACAACTTTTAAGATCAGAGGCCTTAATATCACCACCAGCAAAAAGCTTAAGGCCTTGTCCGGAACATCCACAAAAGCCTGTCCCAAAAATGACGTGATCAAAGGAACCTGAACATCCCTTGAGATCATGTCCATAAGGGCATCGCCCCAGATATTTCCGGTTCTTCCGGCGTATATTTTCAGATTTATAGGTGTTGAAATAAGAGCAGCAACAAGACCTGTCACTACAGCAGCGGTGAAAACCTTAAGCTGACTCGGATTTTTCTTGGGATACATAAGACCTGCAGAAATAGCTATCCCTGCAGAAACCAGAAGATATGGAAAAGCAACAATATCTCCAGATGAAACTATGACATTTGTGGCCATACCACATATTGCGCCAACAATAGGACCAATCTCTATTGCAGCCGCAATGGTTCCGATGGCATCAAGCCAGAAAGGAAGTTCAAACTGCTGGGCAATCTGCCTTCCAATGATATTGATGCATATACAGACCAGTATTATATTAAAACTTTTCCAGGATTTGAGCTTTTCCATGCGTCCTCGCAAAGAATTCGTGTCACAATAACCTAATTGTATTTTATCATCACACAGATTAGTACTCAACGAAATTAAAAAAAGCCTTGAGAAATACTGATGTTTCTCAGGCTTTTGATGTTTACAATTTGTTCATAATTAATTAAAAGAATCGTTACTTCAAATCATCTTTTAGACATATCCGCTTGTTAATATAATATTGTCAGATGAGTTAAGACAATACCAAACAAAAACTTTTTCATAATATGCCAGGTAAGGAAGCTTACCTGGCATCCTCCCTTTTATAGGGCTTTTTTTATTTTACGGATCTATTATTTAAGTGAGTTGCCCTGTAAGAACTTCTCCATATCAGCAACTGCTGATTCCTCATCAGAACCCTCTGCTATTACAGTAACAGCCTCGCCTGATGTGAGGTTAAGTGTCATCATTCCCATGATACTCTTAGCATTGACCTTCTTGGACTGAGCCTCGATGTGAACTGTGCTCTCGTACTTGCTGGCAAGCTGAACAAGCTCAGCTACAGGTCTTGCTTCAAGCCCTCTTGGAAGCTTGATTTCGATAGATTTTGTGATCATAATATCCTCCTTTTACAATCGCATCCTGTCCGCAAGCTCCGATAGCTTACGCAGTCTGTGGTTAACTCCAGACTTCCCAACAGGCGGATCCAAAAACTTACCCAATTCCATTAGTGTTGCATCAGGATGTTCCAACCTCACCTCGGCCATCTCCCTTAGATTATCAGGAAGCCCTTTAAAGCCCATCTGGTCTCTGATGAAGGTTATATCCTCTATCTGCTTGGTGGCTGCATTGACTGTCTTGGTGATATTAGCCACCTCACAGTTAACCTTCCTGTTTATGGAATTGCGCATCTCCTTAACGATCCTTAAGTTCTCAAGATTCATAAGGCTTATTGGCGCTTCCATGATATTGAGAAGATCTACAATGCCTGCACCTTCCTTGATATAAAGAACATGGTACTTTTTCCTCTGTACTATGCGGGCCTCTATATCAAAGCTCTCGATCAGGTCCTTTAGTAGCATTGCCTGTCCTTCATGGTTGCAGACAAACTCCATGTGATATCCCTTGTTGGGATCGCTTATGGAGCCAGTGCAAAGGAACGCATCCCTTAGAAACGCTCTCTTGCAGCAGGAGTTCTTGACGACCAGGGGGCTTGCACCCTCTGCAAAATCTCTGATGTTTCCATCCTTGTCCATGAGTTTTGTAGCCATCAAAACAGCTTCAACCTGTCGTGCATCCGTAAGGACCGGGCTGTAAATACGCCCTCCGACGCGCACCTCAGGCACGTCTTCCAAAATGCTAGTAACTATATTAAATGCTTTTTTAAATAATGTAAAGAGCTTTCTCAGTACCTGTGCGTTGTCAGAAAGCAAATACAGCGCCTTCCCTCCGCCTTCCTGTTCACCCACATAACCTATGCTGGTTATGATGGCAGCCATGCCAGCAAGCTGGCAATGTCTGGTATTCGAAGTGTGTCCTAGAAGCTCTTCTTTAACTTCTGCTGAAAAAGACATATCTCACCTGGCATCTTTCACATCTCTATGAGTAAGCTTAAGTCCAAAGTTACCTCCAAGGTTCTTAAGTCTCTCATACAGTTCATTGGCTATGGTCACGCTTCTATGCTGGCCTCCGGTACATCCGATAGCCACCACCAGCTGATACTTGCCTTCCTTGACATATCCAGGGATAAGAAACGCCAGCATGTCTGTGAGCTTGTCCACAAATTCCTTACAGGCAGGGAAGCTCTTTACATAGTCCTGAACCGGCTTGTCATTTCCAGTCTTGTGCTTTAATTCATCTATATAATAGGGGTTTGGTAAAAACCTCACGTCAAAAACAAGATCTGCATCGGATGGTATCCCATGTTTAAAGCCAAATGAAAGAACATTTATCATCAGGGAGTTGTACCCCTCGTTCTTTACGAAGATCCTGTCAAGCTCCTCCTTGAGTTCCCTTGTGAGAAGGTTTGAGGTGTCAATGACGTAGTCAGCTTTCTTTTTTATCTCAGAAAGAACTTCTCTCTCCTTGGCAATCCCATCCTCAAGTCTGTCTCCTACTGCATTCATGGGATGTATACGTCTTGTCTCTTTATATCTTTTGATAAGAGTCTGGTCGTTGCAGTCCATGAAAAGAACTTCTACAGGAGTTCCTCTTTCCTTGAGGGAGTCAATGATACCTGCAACACCCTCAAAGCTCTGGCCAGCTCTTGCGTCAACTCCCAGTACCACCTTGGTGATCTCGCTGTCGGGCATGGAAATAAGTTCTGTGAATTTCTCAATAAGAGAAACTGGCAGATTGTCAACGCAGTAAAAACCTGCATCCTCCAGCATATGTATCGCAGTGGCCTTACCGCCACCACTCATTCCAGTAACTATGACAAATCTCATTGCGCACTTCCTTCCAGTAATGCTACCTGCCCATCCCAAGGCAAAGACAATAAGTAAAGATCAGAACTCTCCAAGCATTATTACTTCAGGTTCCAGCATCACTCCTGATGCTTCAAAAACTCTTTTTTTCACTTCAAGGATCAGCTCATAAATATCTGAAGATGTGCCGTTGTCTTTATTGATCACAAAGCCGCAGTGCTTCTCTGAAACCTGGGCTCCGCCCACAGTAAAGCCCCTAAGCCCTGCGTCTTCGATGAGTTTTCCTGCAAAGTACCCCTCAGGGCGCTTAAAGGTAGATCCTGCACTTGGGTATTCAAGAGGCTGCTTTTCTTTTCGCTTGAGCGCAAGCTCCTTCATGCGCTCAGTTATTGCCATCTGGTCGCCCTTTTCGAGCTTAAGATGCGCTGAAGTTACAACAAAACCGCCCCTTTTAAGGGAGCTAGTCCTGTATCCAAAGTCGCAGCCATCGCCAGAAATGGTTTCAACAGCGCCTTCTTTTGTGATCACCCTTACGCTCTGTACTATGTCCTTCATCTCTCCGCCATAGGCTCCGGCGTTCATGATCATGGCGCCGCCTATGGTTCCAGGAATACCAGCAGCAAACTCAAAGCCTGTAAGGCAATGGTCTCTTACAAAAGAGGCAACTGTCGAATTTAGAACTCCTGCCTCTGCCACAATGTCCGTGTCACCTTCAAGAGAAAGGCCATTTAGTTTTTCCAAAGAGATGATAACTCCGTCATACCCCTTGTCAGAGACCAGCAGATTGCTGCCATTTCCAAGAATAAAGAAAGGCTCACCCTGCTGTCTTAAAAATGATACGACTCTGAGAGTCTGCTCTTCATCTTCTGGCCGTAAAAATAAGCTGGCAGGCCCACCAGTCCTGAAGGTGGTGTGCCTGCTCATAAGTTCATCTATTAATATATCTTTTTCTGGGACCAGATTTTTTAGTCCCTCTATTACTTCACTATTCAATGCAAATCCTCTTTAACCTATAACAAGGCGGGCAGCTCCAAATACACCTGCATCGTTGCCCAGCTTAGCCAGAGCAAACTTAGCATCGCCGCAGCCTGGGAATACATACTTCTTGAAGCTTGGCATAAGAAGGTCAAAGAGCATGTCCCCAGCCTTGGAAACACCACCGCCAAGAACGATGATCTCAGGGTTTGTAACTGAAGCAACTATTGCGATTCCCTTGCCAAGATAATATCCATACTTCTCAGCGCACTCTTTTGCTACCTCATCTCCAGCCTTAGCTGCGTCAAAGATATCTCTGCACTCGAAGTCTTTGCCACGAAGAACGCTGTCCTTTGTTGTAGCAGCAAGGACTCTCTTAGCGATCCTTACAGCACCTGTTGCACTTGCGTACATCTCAAAGCATCCGTGATTGCCGCATCCGCAGGTTTCTGGCTCGTCGTCAACAAGGTGGATATGCCCGATCTCTCCTCCTGAGCCCTTGGCACCTGAAAGAAGGTTACCTTCTACGATGATACCACCGCCAACACCTGTTCCAAGAGTAACAAGACAAAGGTTCTTATATCCCTGTCCGCCGCCCTTCCATGCTTCTCCAAGAGCTGCAACATTGGCGTCATTACCTGCCTTAACAGGAAGCTTAAGTTTAGAATGAAGCTCGTTTACAACGTTAACCTTTTCCCATCCAAGGTTAACTGCCTGATAGCAGACGCCATCAGCATTAACTGCACCAGGAACACCAACACCGGCTCCCACAACCTGAGTGTCCTCAATGCCTTTTTCTTTCATCTTGGCTCTGATGGATTCAGCAATATCAGGAATGATCTGTGATCCGTGATCCTCAGTCCTTGTGGGGATCTCCCAAAAATCCACCTTTTCACCAGTCTCTGTAAGAAGACCGATCTTAACTGTTGTTCCACCTACATCTGCCCCAAATACATATCTTGCCATACTAAACCTCTTTTCTATATATTAATTGTTATTACTCGTCGTCCTCGTCGCTTCTCCTTCTTGCAAGAGAATTCTGAACTCTGTTGTAAAGCTCCTGAGCTGCATTGTAACCCATTGCCTTCTGTCTGTGGTTAACAGCAGCAGACTCACAGATAACAGCCAGGTTTCTACCTGGACGGATAGGAATCCTGTGGCACACTACCTTGTTTCCAAGGTACTCTGTGTACTCTTCCTCAAGTCCAAGTCTGTCGTACTCTTTATCCTTGTCCCAGTCCTCAAGCTTGATAACAAGGTCGATGTTCTGGGTCTCTCTTACACTTGATACACCGTAAAGAGTCTTAACATCAATGATTCCCACGCCGCGCATCTCGATAAAGTGCTTGGTGATATCAGGAGCTGAACCAATAAGAGTCTCCTCACTGACTCTTCTGATCTCAACAACGTCGTCAGAAACAAGACGGTGTCCTCTCTTGATAAGCTCGATGGCTGTCTCAGACTTACCAATTCCGCTCTCACCTGTAATAAGAACACCTACACCATAGACATCCACTAAAACGCCGTGGATAGAAATGCAGGGTGCAAGCTTGACGTTGAGCCATCTGATGATCTCAGCTGTAAAAGCAGAAGTTGATTTCTTGGTGATAAGAACCGGAACCTTCTCCTCAACAGCAATCTTTACAAATAGTGGATCGGGAGTTAAGTCTCTACAGAATACGACGCCAGGAATATCAAAGGATAAGAATTCCCTGTACATCTTTTCCTTCTTTTCAGAAGGAAGAGACTCCATATATGTGTATTCAACGAAACCGATAACCTGTAATCTTGTGGCCTCAAAGTGCTCAAAATATCCTGCCAGCTGAAGCGCTGGTCTGTTGATATCCGGCTGGCTTATCCTGATCTTTTTGATATCAAGCTCAGGTGTAAGGTTTTCCAGTTTCTGTTTCTCAATGATACTCTTTAAACTTACACTAGACATAGGTTTTTTGCCCCCTGACTTCTATATGTTCCATATACAACGCCTTCATATTATCATAGAAGAGTTTTATGTTCAAACATTTTCAGGATGAAAGAAATCGTAGATTTCCCTGGCTGTTTTTTCCGGAATCTCAGGGACTTTGGCAAGGTCTTCCACGCTGGCATTTTTAATATCTTCTATAGATTTAAAGCTTCGCATCAGAGCCTTTCTTCTTGCTGGTCCAATGCCAGGAATGTCGTCGAGGGAGCTCTTTACCTGGGACTTGCTTCGAAGAGACCTGTGGTACTCAATTGCAAATCTGTGGGCCTCATCCTGTATCCTTGTGATCAGCTTAAAGCCCTCTGACCTGGTGTCTATGGGAAGTTCTACATTGTTAAAGTAAAGACCTCTTGTTCTGTGGTTGTCGTCCTTGACCATTCCGCAGACCGGGATCTTTATGCCAAGTTCATCAAGAACCTGAAGACAGATATTGACCTGTCCCCGTCCGCCGTCCATAAGGATAAGATCCGGGAACTTGGTAAAGCTTCCATACCTGGCATCAATATCCCTTACCTCAAGCTCCTGCCTTTCTTCTATTCCATGAAGGAGTCTTCTTGTGAGGACCTCGTGCATGCAGGCGTAGTCGTCTGGTCCTGACACTGACTTTATCCTGAATTTCCTGTAATCGCTCTTTTTGGGTTTGCCTTTTTCATAGACAACCATTGATCCTACATTGGCAAAGCCGCTGATATTGGATATATCGTAGGCCTCCATTCTGTTAAGCCCCTTTATGCCAAGAAGCTTTTCTATTTCCTTGACAGCCCCAATGGTCCTTCCTTCTTCTCTTTTTATCCTCTCCTTATCCTTGGATAAAACAAGCTGGGCATTCTGGGCTGCAAGCTCCATGAGCTTCTCCTTCTGCCCTCTTTCCGGAACCGAGATGTAAACCCTGCTGCCCTTTCTCTGGGTCAGCCATTTCTCGATAATGTCCATGTCCTCAATAGGCTCTGGCAAAAGAAGTTCTCTGGGAATGAAGGGGGTTCCAGCGTAGAACTGCTTTACAAAGTTCATAAGTATCTCGCTCTGGGGATTCTCAGAGACATGGGTCATATAAAAGTGCTCTCTGCCGATCAGCCTTCCATCTCGCACAAAGAAAACCTGGATGACCGCATCCTTCTCATCAGAAGCAATGGCAAGGATATCCTTATCTTCCATGGAAGAGTCTGTCATCTTCTGCTTCTGGGCCACCACCTTAACGGATGAGATAAGATCTCTGTATCTTGCAGCATTCTCAAAATCCAGCTCCTCAGAAGCTTTTTCCATTTTCTCCTGAAGGTCATTGAGGATAAGAGCATAGTTTCCATTTAAGAACTCCAGGGCCTTATCTATCCTCTCCCTGTACTCCTCCTTGGAGATCTCTCCTGTGCATGGGCCGCAGCACTGTTTCATATGGTAGTTAAGGCAGGGCCTCTCAAGGCCGATGTCCCTCGGAAGCACTCTGTTACAGGTCCTAAGACCGTAAAGCTTATTGATAAGTTCTATGGTGTCCTTTACTGCCGCAGCACTGGTGAAGGGTCCAAAATATCTTGACTTGTCCTTTTTCACAAGACGGGAGAAAAGGATCCTTGGGTAATCCTCAGATACCGTCACCTTAATGTAAGGATAAGTCTTGTCATCTTTTAAAAGGGTGTTGTATCTTGGGCAGTGCTCTTTTATCAGGTTGTTCTCAAGGACAAGAGCCTCTAGCTCCGAGTCTGTGACTATGTATTCAAACCTGGCGATCTGTTTGACCATCTGGTCTATCTGCGGGCCTCTTCCTATGTTGGCGCGAAAATAACTCCTCACGCGGCTGTGAAGATTTATGGCCTTACCCACATACATGATGGTGTCATTTTCATCATGCATTATATAAACTCCCGGCTTATTGGGAAGTTTTTTAAGTTCTTCTTTTATATCAAACATACTTTTATTATACACGCAAAAACCACCAAAACGCTGACTAATAAGAGGATATCAAACGTTTTGGTGATCTTTAAGAGGAAAAAAAGGATACTTGGGTTGGGGAGAGCCTATCTATATAGCTCTACAGATTATCTTTAAGATATCTAAGAAGAGCCTTAGCTGCCTCATCTTCGTCTTCTCCCTGGCAGCTGATGGTAAGGGTCTGTCCATGCTTTACGCCAAGACCCACAAGGCCAAAGACGTGCTTAACATCTGCGGTCTTATCGTTACCATGCGCCGTAATGGTCGATCCAAAGCTTTTGGCAAGCTTCACCAAGCCCCCTGCTGGAAGGGCGTGTACACCCTCAGGGTCTGTAATTGTATAATTAAATACCTTCATGTATAAGCCTCCACTATTACACGAACTTCCAGATATCAAGAGACTATGATGTCAAAAGAACTATTGGGGAAAATCCCCTTTTGATCAGACCTCTACACCGAAGTGTTCAAAGAGGATCTTCTCTGCTTCAGGATTCCAAAGTCCTGCATGTGCCTTGCAGCTATCATCAAGCTTTTTGAACAAAGGATCTGTCTTTCCAAGCTCTTCAAAATCATCGATTGCTGTAAGTGGCATATCTATCTGTGTATAGCACAGTTTCTTTCCTCCAGGGATACTTGGAAGGTTGCAGGTAGTCTCAGCTACGCTGTCAAGACCTCCAACATGTGTGACCATAACTGAAGGATTGATCTCTCCCTTTGCTGCAAGGGTGAGGGCCTCAAGAAGGTCATCGTTGTTACCACCTGTGGTTCCAAGAATATGTGTGCTTGTGTAATGTGCGTTATAAAGGTTGATCTCAGACCTGAACTGATTGTCTGTAGGACCAGCAAAGAAGTTCATGCAGCCATCAAAGGCAAGGAGTCTGTCTCCCATCTCTGCAACACTTCTTACAGGAACATATACAAATACGTCATCATAGCCGTGTCCCTCTGTGATCTCCATGAGCTTTTCTTCTGCGTCACTTGCAGATGAGTTAAAGTAGATGAGCTCTACGCCCTTTTCTTTTGCAAACTCAGGACTGATGACCTTTGCTGCTCTTTCAAGCTTCTTGTCATCAAGATCTGTTACTACGATCCTCTTTGGTTTATTTTCAAATCTAAGGCCGTAGCTTACGGCGCCAAGACCCATAGGTCCGCATCCGCCCATGATAAGGATGTTTCCACCCTCTTTGGTTCCCATGGCATGGTTGTAATTCTGTTTGTTGGTGTGATAGTTTGCGTGGTATCCGCCAATGATGCAGCTCATTGGCTCACCAAGAGATGCCTGGTAGAAGCTCTCTCCATTATAAGGAAGAAGTGCATCCAGCTCCATTACCTCGTGAGGCATGATGCAGTAGGTTGCATCTCCGCCGCAGAAGCGGTAAGAGTATCCGGGAGAATCAAGCTTGCCCTGATAGTTGAGGGCTGGCTGAAGTGCCCACTTGTCGCCTACCTTGTACTTATCCTTCCACTTTGCGCCAACTTCCACGATCACACCTGAGCACTCATGTCCTGTGATGATAGGATTTACATCGATATCCTGAGGTGCTCTTTTGTGCTTCTTGCCCTGCTTTGCAAGCTTGTAGGTTGACATGCAGATACTGTCACTTATTACCTTAACAAGTATTTCATCGTCCTTGATCTGTGGGAGCTCAAACTCCTCAAGACGAAGGTCCATTTCTCCATACATTCTAACTGCTCTGGTCTTCATATTATTCTTCTCCTTCAAACAGGTCACTGATCTCTTGTTCATTAAGTGTCAGCAGTTTCTCAACTCCGGCTTTGTCTGAAAAGCACATAGCTATCTTCTGGAGCACGTTTAAATGCTCATCTCCAACTGCTGCTATTCCAATTATCACTTTGACCTTTTCTGATGCACCCCAATCCTGGCCCTCTGGAACTGTAACAAGCACAAGGCCAGTCTTTTTTATATGTTTCTTGGCATCCTCAATTCCGTGAGGTATTGCCAGTTCATTCCCAATATATGTGTTAAATACCTTCTCTTTATCCAGCATTGCCTGAGTATAATACTCGTTGGTATAGCCCTGGGATGAAAAGATCTCACCTATCTTTCTGATGACATCCTCTTTCTCCATTGGCTTTTGGTTTAAAAAGATATTTTTGGTTTCTAGTATCATAATCCCTCCAAATTCAAAGGCTACCCAGCTGCTCAGTGAAATATGACTTTAATATCTCCTGCAGTTTATCCTGGATCTTCTCCTCATTTCCGCTTTTTATTGCCTCAAGGAACCTGGTGTCCTCTATGATAGCGCTGGACACCCTACCCAGCATTTCAGCATTCTGCTGCCTGTTGTCATCCACTGGCATTGTCATGCAAAGAGCTGCCCTTATTCCAGATAACTTCTCGTCTTTAAAGACTCCCTTTTCATCGACACCTGCTGTTACTATCTGACACTCTTTTACCGCCTTGCTCCTGCAGTGGAAAAGAGCTATCCCAATCTCGGGGAAGAGCTGGCTCATGACCTGCTCCCTTAAAAGTATATCTGCTGTCAGTACAGCTGCTGCCTTGGATGTATCTGTAATGTCTGCGGCAAGTAGCCTTATCAGTGACTCAAGGGTCATATCTTCTGAAACCACCAGATGATGATACCTCCTGATAATACCCTTTATCCTGGTTATAATGTTGTTGATCTCATCAAGCTGTCTTGTGAAATCATTGTTTTCCTGCCTTGCAGGCATTGATGCATATTCATCAATCTTTACACTTATCTGTAAAATGTCCCTCTGTGTTATAAGAGGATTGACCAGGCAATAATCAACTCCCAGGTCATCTACTGCTACGCTTGAAATAAAAAAGTCTGTCCTTGAAACTGTATGAGGACTTATCTCGTCTATTCCGTACGCCTTAAGTACAATGTCCCAATCAGCAAAATGGCTCTTTAGCTTGGCCATCATTAGCTGCGCCACCCCAAAACCGCTGGCACAAACAACTCCTATGTTGACTGTGCGCTTCTTTTTCTTTCTGGAGTCGATCTTTTCCCTGGCTGCGCCAAAGTGCATGGCAAGATACCCAACTTCTGCATCTCCAGGAACAAGGCCCGTCTTTTCTGTTATTACCTCTGCTGCCCTCTGACAGTCCGCATAGATGTCAGGGTACTCACTTTTTATCTCAGCGAGCAAAGGATTACTTATTGTCATTTCATTTTTCATGCGATAGAGCGCCGGCTCAAGATGTACCATGAGGCCTCTTATGAAGTCCTCTTCGTACCTGAGTTCTCTTGCAAAATCAGGTTCCATCACATCTATCATTCCATTGACGATCCCCATCAGCTCCTCGGTCAGAATACCGCTCTCTCCGATGGCGTCGCTTGTGTAGTTCAGTTTTGCTCCCTTTATATGGAGCAGGATGTTGTTTACTTCCGACTCAGGGATCTCAATATCAAACTCTTCTTCAAGGGCCTTCGCAATGTTCTTGGCAATGTCATAGCCGTTGTCGAACCTTGCATCGTAGGTCTCCATTGAAACTAAAGCCCCTTCTTTTATCCTCTCGACTGCAACTGCAAGGTGGACAAGCAGCCCCACATATGCGTCGTTGGTAAGAAGGTGAAGATATGGCTCCTCAAGCCTTTCAAGAACTTTCTCAACATCAGAGAGTATCTCCTCATTCATAAGAAGATATATGTTGTCGCCGGCATTTCCGCGCTTTTCATTCTTCATGTTCTCGGTGACAAATCTCTGCATGGCAGTTCTGTAGCTCTTTTCGCTGCCAGAAAGGGCAATGCCGTAGCCAGGTTTTCTGATGATACTAAGGTGGCATTCTTTTGCCCACTCACTTATGGCTTCAAGGTCATTGCTGATGGTGGCTTCACTTACACCGAACATGTCGCTGTAGTAAAAGAGCTTTTGTGGTTCTCTGTTTCTGAGAAGCTCCAGTTTCAGAAGCTCTCTTCTCTTTTCCTTATCAGAGACGATCTGATCCGAATGAGATTTCACAGCCTCAAGGAGCCTTTCCTTGTTTTCGGCGCTTCCTTCTATCTGGCTGCCCTCACCCTTTTTTCTTACAAGAGTAAGATCATACCCCTTTAGGATACCTGAAATGTAGTCCGCTTCTCGTAAAATGGTACGCTTACTCACACCCAGAGCATCAGCGACCTCACTGTCTGTCGCCGGCTGCTCTGCGTTTAGCAAATAAAGGATTATTTGTCTAATACGTGGTGTAAGTTCCATTGCGTCTCCATTTAAATATTTAAGCTTTCAGTTCCTCTGCCAGCTGATCGTACTCAGGTGCTGACATGAAGTTGCTGATTGTGATGATCCTTGCGTTAGGAGCACTGTTTTTTGCTCTGCCTGCAAGATCCTGATGAGTAACAACAATCTGTGCCTCTGCAGGGATCTCAGATACTGAAGCATGCTTAACATCGATATCTGATCTGCCTACATCTGCGAGTTTCTTCTTAAGTACTGTTGCACCCATTGCTGATGAGCCCATTCCAGCGTCACAAGCAAATACGATGTGCTTGATCTCTGCGCCGTTTGCCTTTACAAGGCTGTCTGCTGCAGTCTTAACTTCGCTTGCTGCAACGCCCTTGCTCTGTGCCTTCATCTCTTTCATCTGTGTTGTTGAATCCTCAAGGCTCTGTTTTGAGTTAGAGAGCTTGATGATAGGCGCTGCGATAACAAATGACACAGCTGCTGCAACTACTACAGAGAGAAGAACCATGAATGTTGATCCCTTAGGAGCCATTCCAACGTAAGCGATGATTGATCCAGGTGAAGGAGGTCCTGCAAGACCAAGTTTGAATGCAGTGTTGAAGATCATAGCTGCCACTGATCCACCGATTGTTGCAAGTAAAAGAAGTGGATTCATAAGTACATATGGGAAGTAGATCTCGTGGATACCACCAAGGAGATGTACGATAAGTGCTCCAGGTGCTGAATCCTTTGTAACCTTATCCTTAGCAAAGAGCCAGTATGCAACCAGCACACCAGTACCTGCGCCAGGGTTTGTCTCAATCATGTAGAAGATTGACTTGCCAGCTGTAGCAACCTGCTCTGCTCCGAGAGGAGTGAAGATACCGTGGTTGATAGCGTTGTTAAGGAAAAGAACCTTAGCTGGCTCAACAAAAACAGAAACAAGTGGAAGAATGTTGTTGTTAACAAGTACTGCTACACCGCCGTTAAGCAGAGCAAGTACGCCGCCCATGAATGGGCCGATTACATAGTAGCCAAGGATTGCAAGTAAAAGTCCAAGGATACCAACTGAGAAGTTGTTTACAAGCATCTCGAAGCCTGTAGGGATCTTGCCCTCAACAGCCTTATCGAATTTCTTGATAACCCATCCAGCAAGAGGTCCTGCGATCATAGCACCCATGAACATTGTGTACTCTGTTCCGCAGATGACACCAATTGTCATGATGGCGCCCATAACTGCTCCTCTTTGTCCTCCTACCATTTTACCACCCTGATAAGCGATAAGTACTGGGAGTACATATGTGAGCATTGGGCCTACGATAGAACTAAGCTGTGCGTTTGGAAGCCAGCCAGTCTCAATGAAAAGAGCTGTCAGAAGTCCCCATGCGATGAACGCGCCAATGTTTGGCATTACCATTCCGCTTAGAAACCTACCAAAACTTTGTATTTTTTCTTTCATAAGTTTTCCCTTCCTTTAGTATCGAATGCATCCGGTTGATTTAATCTAATTCTATTTGTATGGGTTTGTAATTGCAATTCATACATCTTTAACTTTGTCACCGCTACAAGTGACAAGTCCTTAAGAGTCAAAAAAGACGCGGGGTTTAGCACTCCGCGCCTTTATAAAATTTCTATAAAATTTATCGGTTTATTGAATATTTTTATCTGTTATTCTCATGCTCAAGAGAAGCCTTGATAAATCCTGAGAACAATGGATGTGGCCTGTTTGGACGGCTCTTAAGTTCTGGATGAGCCTGTGTAGCCATGTGGAAGTGGTTTGAAGGAAGCTCGATCATCTCCACGATCCTTCCATCTGGTGACATTCCGCAAAGCTTCATGCCGTTCTGAACAAGAACGTTACGGTAGTCGTTGTTTACCTCATATCTGTGACGGTGACGCTCTGTGATATTCTCTGAACCAAAGAGCTCATAGGCCTTGGAATCCTTGTCAAGTACGCAAGGATATGAGCCAAGACGAAGGGTTCCTCCGATATCCTCAACACCGTTCTGGTCTGGTAAAAGAGCTATCATAGGATGCTGAGTGTTTGGATCAAACTCGATTGAGTGAGCGTCTGCATATCCAACAACATCTCTTGCAAACTCAACAATGGCAAGCTGCATTCCAAGGCAAAGTCCAAGGTATGGAAGATCATTCTCACGAGCATACTTTATTGCAGTTATCATTCCCTCGATACCACGGTCTCCAAATCCTCCAGGAACGATAAGTCCGTCGACATCTGAAAGGATCTCTGCTACATTGTCCTCTGTTACTTCTTCGGAATCAACCCACTTGATATCTACAGCAGTCTGATTTGAAATACCGCCGTGCTTTAAAGCCTCAACAACGCTGATGTAAGCGTCATGGAGCTGTGTGTACTTACCTACAAGTGCAACTCTCACTTCATGCTTAAGTGAATAGAGAGTATCAACCATTGCCTTCCAGTCTGTAAGGTCAGGCTCTGGGCAGTCAAGTTCAAGACACTCACATGCTACCTGTGCCAGATGCTCTTTTTCCATTGCAAGAGGAGCCTCATAAAGGTACTCAAGGTCAAGGTTGTTAAGAACGTGGCTGCTTGGAACATTACAGAAAAGAGCTATCTTCTCTTTTGTCTCCTGATCAAGCTCAAGCTCAGATCTGCATACGATAACGTCTGGCTGAAGTCCCATTCCCTGCATGGTCTTAACAGCTGACTGTGTAGGCTTGGTCTTGATCTCCTGTGAGCAGCGAAGGTAAGGAATAAGTGAAACAAGGATGAGCATTGCATTCTTATGTCCCACCTCGTGCTGGAACTGTCTGATGGCCTCAAGGAAAGGCTGGGACTCGATATCACCCACAGTTCCGCCCACCTCTATGATGGCGATCCTTGTGTCGTCGTCTGTAAAGTTTCTGTAGAATTTGCTCTTGATCTCGTTGGTGATGTGAGGGATGACCTGTACTGTGCGTCCGCCGTAATCTCCGCGGCGCTCCTTCTGAAGTACAGACCAGTATATCTTACCGGTTGTGACATTGGAGTTCTTGTCCAGGTTCTCGTCGATGAATCTCTCGTAGTGACCAAGGTCAAGATCTGTCTCAGTACCATCTTCTGTTACGAAAACCTCTCCGTGCTGTACAGGGTTCATGGTTCCTGGATCGATATTGATATAAGGATCGAACTTCTGCATTGTCACCTTATAGCCGCGGGCCTTTAAAAGCCTTCCAAGTGACGCAGCGGTGATACCCTTTCCAAGACCTGATACAACGCCTCCTGTAACAAAGATGTACTTAACTGCCATTTTGATAATGTCCTCCCGGGAAAATGTAAATAGAAAGATTGATAATTTAAATTGCATGCGATATAATTCGTATATCGTGGTGTAGCAATCTCGTGCTATTATAGCATAAGATAGCATTATATATAAAGGAAAAATATATGGATAATAATCAGAATCAGAGAAACAATAATCCCCTTGGTGGAGGAGACCAGAACGGCTCTCCAAGGAAGCAGAATATAATCCTTCTTTTGGTGGCAGCTGTGGTAACAATGGTGTGCATGACCTACTTCATGAAGGCATTTTCAGAAAACACCAACTCGGAAGTAACCTATACAGAATTTATTCAGATGGTAGATGATGGCAAGGTTGATCACATTGTCATTGAAGAGGACAGAGTAAACATCTATCCCAAGGAGACCAAGGATGAGGACAAGCTCGGCTTTGGCTATTCACTTACGGGATATACAACAATAACTTATTTCACCGGTAAGGCAGAGGAAGACAGCGTTCTTACTCAGAGAATGCTTGATGCTGGCGTAGAGGTTTCAAGCGAGGTTCCTGACTCATCAGGAGCGATCCTCACATTCCTTCTATATTACATAGCACCAATCCTTCTCATGTGGCTCCTTCTTTCTGTTATCTTTAAGAGAATGGGACGAGGCGGCGGACCACTCAGCGTAGGTAAGTCCAACGCCAAGGTCTATGTTCAGAAGGAAACCGGTGTTACCTTCAAGGATGTAGCTGGTGAGGACGAGGCAAAAGAGTCACTGGTTGAAGTTGTTGATTTCCTTCACAACCCGAGCAAGTACGCCAAGATCGGAGCCAAGCTCCCAAAGGGCGCTCTCCTTGTAGGACCTCCCGGAACAGGTAAGACACTTCTTGCCAAGGCAGTTGCCGGAGAAGCTCACGTTCCTTTCTACTCACTGGCAGGTTCAGACTTTATCGAGCTCTACGTCGGCGTAGGTGCAAGCCGTGTAAGAGACCTCTTTAGCGAAGCTAGTAAAAATGCTCCATGTATCATTTTCATAGATGAGATCGATGCCATCGGTCGTAGCCGTGACAGCAAGTATGGCGGCGGCAACGAAGAGAGAGAGCAGACACTTAACCAGCTCCTTTCTGAGATGGACGGATTTGATTCCTCCAAGGGTGTACTTATTCTTGGTGCTACCAACAGACCTGAGATCCTTGATAAGGCTCTTCTTCGTCCAGGTCGTTTCGACAGACGTATCATCGTTGACAAGCCTGATCTTAAGGGAAGAGAAGAGATCTTAAAGGTTCACTCCAAGGACGTTAAGATGGATGAAACTGTTGATCTTAAGGGAATCGCACTTGCAACCAGCGGAGCTGTAGGTTCTGACCTTGCAAACATGATCAACGAAGCTGCTATCAACGCTGTAAAGGCAGGCAGAGAGTATGTTTGCCAGCATGATCTTATGGAAGCTGTTGAGCAGGTCCTTGTAGGAAAAGAGAAGAAGGACAGGATCCTCAGCAAGGAAGAGAGAAAGATCGTTTCCTACCACGAGGTTGGACACGCACTTATAAGCGCAGTTCAAAAGAACACAGAGCCAGTTCAGAAGATCACCATCGTTCCAAGAACCATGGGAGCTTTGGGATATGTTATGCAGGTACCTGAGGATGAGAAATATCTTCAGACCAAGGACGAGATCATCGACGACATCATCGTTGCTCTCGGCGGACGTGCAGCAGAGGAAGTTATCTTTAACACTGTTACAACCGGTGCTGAGAACGATATCGAGAAGGCAACCTCAATGGCCCGCAGCATGATCACCATGTTTGGTATGAGCGAGAAGTTCGGTCTCATGCAGCTTGAGTCCATCCAGAACAGATACCTTGATGGCAACAGAGTCCTCAACTGCAGTGATCAGACAGCAAGCCTTGTAGATGCAGAAGTTCAGAAGCTCCTTGCTGACTGCTATGACAAAGCTAAGAAGATCATCAGTGAGCACCTGGATGCCATGGACAAGATCGCTCAGTTCCTCATCGAGAAAGAGACCATCACTGGTAAAGAGTTCATGAAGATCTACCGCGAGGTTTGCAACATCCCTGAACCTACTGAGGAAGAAGCAGAGGCAGCCAAGCACGGAAGGATCTATGCTACAAGAGCTGAGTCAGCACTTGTTGGTGAGAACGTTCCAGTTAAAAAACCTAAGGACAAGGAAGAACCCAAGGATGGTGAGGCTACTGGCGAATCAGCAAAGGGAGCATTCATTGATGCTCTTGCAGGCGCTGAAGAGACTGCAGTAAGTCCTGAAGCAGTTAACGATGAGCCTGTAGAAGAGGCTAAAGCGGAGCCTTCAGCTCAAGAAGCTCCAAGTGAAGATACTGCTCCTGTAAGACAGGGAGTCTTCTCACATGTTCCAGACGATTTTGATAAAAAAGACTGACTTATTCAAACAGCCATCTGAACTTTGGATTCAGATGGCTGTTTTAGATATGATATTTATGCTGCGTCTTCCTGATACTCCTCAATCATGAGATCATAAGCTTCTATGGCACTATTAAAGCGGTCAAGTACGTCTTTTGCCTTATACATTCCGTTCTCATCTGCCTTAATCCCATTAAGATGAAGTGTATAGATTCCAGGAGGATTGTTGTCATCAAGAATGCTCATGCTTCTTAGCTGCTCAGTCTGCTGATAGACAATGTCAAGGGTGATGTACTCTTCGCCGCTACCATCCTTCCAGGTGTTTATAACAAGCTTTGCTCCTATAGGAGTCTTTTTCTCTATCGTATTGGGAAGAGAATAATCTGAAACGTCAAGGGCAGCTATCACACTTGCCAGGTTTGAGTCATGTCCGCAAAGGAAGGAAAACTGCCTGCCATCTGCTGTAAGTTCACTCTCTATCTCCTGAAGAAGAGGGTGGGCCACATTAGTGGCTACTAGCGGTGCTGTAAAGAGAGTGTCACCGTACACATCCTTTATTTCTGAGATTGCTTCCCACTGCTCTGTAGTAAGGTCATGGTCAAAAGCTGCCTTCTTTTCATCTTCTTCCTCAAAGTACTGAAGAACCAGGGCATCGCTTATCTGGCAGGCCTTCTTTAGTGACCCTGAAACTGAAGGTTCTTTTCCTTCTTCAACAGCAAACTCACTGTCTCCAGTATCAAAGCCTGTAAAGGCGCCACTTTTATAATCATCAGAATCCTTAACATCTATTACATCTTCCAGGAGTGCGTAGTTATCGCCAAGCTCTTCTATCACAGGACCAAACTTTTCCATGATCTCTTCTGTTGCGTCAGCTGCATATTCATCAGAAGCATATGTGAAAACCGGGTTAAAGACCGGATCCATGGTATCAAAGTCGCTGTGATACTCAACATCTATGCCATCAACAGGTAAAAGACCTGCTGCGAAAAACTCAGCTGTAGCAATAGTCCTTTGCTTGGAGTTTGCGTAAATGCGAACTGCCTCATCGTCTGGCCTGTAGTTTGGTTCAAACAGACCTTCTTTTTCAAGCCATTTCCTAAAGTACTGGCCCATTTCTGTCTCTAAAGTCCCTCCTCTTACAGAGAGCTGGCTTGCCTCTGCTGACCAGTCAAACCACTTATGAGGAGTTATGGTATCAAGAGCAGAACCCTCACCTGACATCGGAGCCCTGATATTATGTCTGCTAAGTACCACTGACTTCTCTAATGTGAAACCATCTCTTGAAAGAGTTGTCCTTACATTCTCATCCTCAGAAGCACTTCCTTCTGTTTTTGACGGGAACTGGATAATGTTATCTGCCTGTGCAGCTTCTGTCTCTCTTTCAACATACTGGTTTTCTGCTCTTGTGATGGTATCCGGGTAGATCTTAAGGAAATCGTTCTTCATTGAGATTGGAACATAGCCCTGCTCTTTGTAGGCCGCGGATTTTTCTTCCCAGTTCTGAGTTCCCCACTCCCTCACATCATCATCTGCCACAACCATGTACGCTTCAGAGGGGTATGGATTTCTTTTGTCCAGAGCATAATTCATCATGCTGGTATCACTTCCGCTGTTACCAAAGGCAAGTACCGGATACTGACCTATCTCCCTCTCAATCCAGATGGTCTTATTGGCATTAAGGTTCTTCTGGATAAAGCCTCCGGTGAAGACCAGCTCATCGCCATCAGTATATTTATAGTCCATATTTGAAGATACGTCTTCGTTTCCTTTTACCTTTACTTCAAACTCTGTACCGATCACATGGGCAGGAGAAACATAGTCACGTATAGGAGAGTTTGCTACGATCGCCCTTGATGTTGTGCGCTCTGTTCCGCTTACAACATAGATTGTAAAGTCGTTGTCATAAAGGTACTTGACCACTTCCACCATTGGCAGGTAGAAACCATCAATGTACTTCATGTTATTAAAGCTATCTGTTTCCTTCTGGCCAAATTCCACAGCGTAGTCATAGAGCTCTTTTACCGTCATTCCTGCGTAGGACTTGGCAAAATTCCTTGCAAGCTCCTCGCCTGCAGTATAGCCTGGCTTTATCTCAGCAGCTGCTGCCTTTAAGTCATCAGAGACTCTTTCAGGGTGATCTTCAAGGCAGTAATTGATGAACATCATGGTGTCGTAATAGGTGTAGTAAGTCTCGCAGGTAAGAGTTCCATCCATGTCAAACACAGCAATCCTGTCCTCAACCGGGATGAAATTTTCACTGTCCTTTTTGTTGGTTACCTTTGTGACGTACTCGCGAAGGCTACCTGCTGCCTCCGAGTCAGCTGCCCAGTATTCCGAAAGGGCCTTGCCGCTTTTCTTTCCGCAGCCACTTAAACCTGTGCAACAAAAAAGCAGAGCTATTATCAGCACAGTAGATAACAGCCTGCTCTTATTTTGTTTTTTACCTCTTGTAAAAAAAGTATTCATATCTCACCTTCCTGTTTTCTCATAAGAACTAATAATATTCTAACATCCGAATTGTGCGGCTTTTCTTAAAAAACTATTAATCCTTGGAAGGCGTTTTTATATTTTAATTACTTTCTGTTCCGTACACTTCTATCTGGGTAAGGGCAGGGAAAGGACTTGGATCATCTGCCTTAATGAGGTTTCCAAGCTTGATCCACTCTATGCCCTTTTTGCTTATCTCAAAGACATGTGGCTCCTGTACCTTCTTATCCATATTCACAACCTGCGTTGTTCCATCGGAGAACTCAAAGGTTCCCTGAACCCACCAGTTGTCATGAGGGAAGTCTGCTCTTGTATAAAGAACTATCTTGTCAAAGTCTACTTTCCTTCCAAAATCTATTGTGATCTTGGCATCATCCTGCCTGTTGATCCCCCAGGACTCATATGGCCACTCGCCGTGAGATAAAGTACAGATGCAGCCATCAATTGCATTTCTTGCTGCAAACACTGCTTCTCCTCTGGTCTCTACATTGGCACTGGCGTGTGGATATACACCTGAAACCTCATGCTGGTCAAAAGGGTTAAGTGCCAGGTTCTTATAGGAATTTATTTCATAGTCCCTTGCATAACGGATAGTCACTACATGCCTGTTTCCAAAGAACGCAAGGGGATTGTAGCTTGTCTTTTTCTCATAGAAGGGAACAGTATAAAGAACTGTCTCCTCTTTCACAAGGACTAAAGACATTTCAATTGCAGCATCCACCTTCACCATATAAAAGCGTCCAGGCTCAAGATCTGAAAACTCAATAATGTCGCCTTTTCTGTATTCTCCATCCCAGGCAAGGACTGCTTCATCAGGCCCTTCTGCCTCTGCCTTGGCCACGTGATCCCAGTCGTTATAAACTGATATTTTCATTTGTTTAACCTCATTTTTGATCTATCACAAAGATAGTTTTGCTTCGATTCCGTAGAAATCTATTTCCCTGGTTTCTCCGTTTTTCATGTGGATAGTAACCGGTCCATATCCGCCGCAGTTCTGAGGATCTGTGTACTCTATCTTACTGATGGGGAACAGCTCATCCTCAGTAAAGTCCTTATGGGACTCCTTGGTTATGGTCTGGGAGATCAGGAAATATGGGTCATATCCGTACTGCTTGTTTCTCTCTGTCTCTGCGTACAGGATGATTGACTTTTCGCTGTCAGGATTTGTTCCTGTGCTGTCAATGCGTTTAATATCTGTCCAACCAGCGAATATGGTAAATGCCAGCTGCTTTTCTTTTCCTGTGTGGTCCTTACCCTTTAGGATTACCGCCTTAAATCCATCCTTTTCCCTGGTCTCCATGGTTGTTCCATTGTCAGGGAATCCAAAGGTTCCAAGGGTAATCCTTGCTGGGCGCCTGTAAAATCTTATCTTGTCTGCCCTTATTATTCCGTAGGGAACAGTAAAATCTGCAAGGTTTATTGCGGTCTTCCAGTGGGTCTCACACTCAGGTTCAAATTCAAAGAACTGACGCCTATAGAGCACGTCTTTCTTTTCTCCAGCCCAGAAAGTGGCGTTTGCCTTAACAAAGATGCTCTCATCGGTGTACTCCACCACATACTGCTGGGATTCAACGTTTTCTGAAACTGTGGCCTCCCAAGGGAACTTGCTGTTAAACACAAGCTTAGAGTAGTTGTTCATTCCATGAACGTCGCCCTTTTCCTTAAGGATCTTACCTGTTCTAAGCTCTGTGATGCCGTTGGATCCGTGGTTTGAGAAGCAAAGCGCTGGCCCATTTAAGGTCGTTACCTTGACGTCACCTTCTTTTAAGCCTTCCCAGCTTCCGTTGTTTTCCTTGGCTGTCCAGAATGGATGATCAGCAGGAAGGTGCAGGCAAAGAAGTGCCTTGGCAAGCCAGAAGGGAGATTCAGCGCATGAGTAGCTCTGAACCAGCGGTACAAATGGACCGTAGAAACCAAGTGTGGGCACTCCGCTCCATAAAAAGTCATCCCTTGTAAAGAACTGAAGCAGCGACCCTGAGCAGATCCTTCTTGCCAGTCCCGGATCCATGGTATTGTTCTTCATAAGAAGGTTTCCGTCAAAGGCGCTGGTTGCTGCGTTTCTGTAAATGCAGCTCCTGCCCCACATATTGGTAAAGCCGTCCCTGTCAAAAAAGTCAGGGTAGGTCTTCATAAGTTCATTTGAGTTTTCTTCAAACTTCGCTGCAATGTAAGGCTCTTTTTCATAGCCGTACCAGGTGTTCCACATGGCTGTGTACATGTTGAAGGCCCAGCAGGAATAGTAGTCAAAGCTCTGTCCGTCCCTGTACCAGCCCTCTCCAACGTAGTAGTTAAGGATATTCTGGGCGTGGTCTCTCATGATATCTTCATCGATGTCATAGCCATTCATGTAAAGGAAAGCCAGATCCAGCATGTTAAAAAGCCGCCAGTTCTGTGGAACAGTGTTGGCATGTCCAAAGTCGGACAAAAAGGCTGCGATCCTGTCTTTTTCCTCTTTCTCATAGGTGTCCCAGATCTCTTCCTTTGACAGCCACAGGCAGATAACAAGAGCCGCTGTCTCAACTGTCTGCTGGAATGCGGAAAAGAGATTTCCTGAAGTATCAGTCTTTTTCATGTCCGTGTAATTAAGGACATAGTTCTTTTCCCCGGGGGTCACTGCATAGAGTACCTGTTTCTTGTAGTAGTCCCTTACGTTTATTCCGTTTAAGGTAAGGTCTGGCTCAATATGTACAAGCGGCGCTGAGATGAAAAAAGATCTGGCAAGGCCCTCGAAATATTCAGCCTTTATACGCCACTCTGGAGCGCCCTTCTGAGGATATGTGACTTCCGTCTCATACCTTGGCATTACAACCGGGGCTTCACTGTTTTCAAGGTTATCAAAGACGCCCTTTAGCAGGTATTTGGCAGCCTCTATCCAGCTGTCCCTGGTCAGACCAGTGTAAGGACTTAATGTATAGTCAAGTTTTGTAGGTTCAAACTTCATGCTCGTCACCGTTTCCTTAGAAAATCTTAAGTGCTGTGCCATCAAGCTTCATCATGGCTTCGATGAAGTAGTAGTCGCCATAGATGATGGACATGTTATGGCCATCGCCGTGGTAATCAACGGCGCAGTTGTTAAGAAGATTGTCTGTATCAAGTCCCCAGCTTATGCGCTTCTCATCAAGGGTCTTAAGAAGTTTTATAGCAACGTCAAGGTACTTGTCAGCTTCATCGCCCTCAAGATGACCTGCAAGCTCAATAAGACCTGAAGCTGTTATGGCTGCTGCTGTTGAATCCTCAAGATCAACGTCTTTTGGCTGGCGGTAATCTATTGGTACAAGGTATGAATCTCCAAGTTCAGAAATAACATAATCTGCGATCTTCTTTGAAGTATCAAGATATTTCTTTTCCCCTGTGTATCCGTAGCTAAGGGCAAAACCGTAAATTCCCCAGCTCTGGCCTCTTGTCCAGGATGAACCTACGCCATAGCCCTGACCTCCAAGGCTCTCCACCATCTTTCCTGTGAAAGGATCGAATACAACAATGTGATTAACAGATCCATCTTCTCTTATAAAGGTCTTCATGGCCGTATCTGCGTGGGCTACTGCCATCATCTTAAATCTTGGATCGGTGGTCTCTTCAGATGCCCAGTATAAAAGAGGCAGGTTCATCATACAATCAATGATGGCAAAGCCTCTTCTGTCCACATCATCCCAGTTATTCCAGGCGCGGATAAAGTTACCTGCAAGGTTAAAGCGACCAGCCATGTTGCCTGCTGCCAGCATGGCGCGGTTATAGGATTCTTTATTTTTCTCAAGCTTATATCTTATTACAGATGTTGGGAGCCACTTAAAGCCGTTGTCGTGGTCAAGGCCTTCATTGGTCATAAGGACCTTATCAAGCTTATCTTCAACCCCGATGGCTTCCTTTTTAAACATTTCATTTCCAGTGAGCTTATAGAGCTGCCACATCTCGCCGCCCCAAAAGCCGTTGGTCCACCAGCAGACGTCGCTCTCTGACTTATCATCAAAGCGTCCATCAGCTGTTGTATATGGGATCCTGTTAAGGTTCCGCTTAGTGACAGGCGTCATCTTGCCTTCAATCTTCTTAAGTGTCTGTTTAACCCAATTTTGTTCTTCCCCAGTAAGTTTCCTCATGTAGCCTCCTCTTTGTTGAATGGTGTAGTTGACTGCTTTTGGAGCCCGACTCCACATGCAAGATCGACTGCCACCACTTAATAAATGTGTATTTCTTTGAATATCATTATAGGAAAGTGCTGTTTTAAATCATATGAATATACGTAACAATAGTTGTCTTATCTTGTACTGTTTCAGATTAAAAATCAGACAACCGTGATAAGGATGTCATTTCTTACATGCACAAGGATACGATAAACCTCATGTTTCCAGGCGATAGAAAGGCGCGGGTCTGTTATCATAATAGGCTCTATGCCTACAAGCTCTGCTCCGTGGATGTCCAAAATACCCAGGTCTCCAAGCTTTATGGCCTTAGAATACTTAGATGCGTTGTTTGAAATTATCTCTGGCTTCTCATAAGTCATAAGGCTAAGAACAGCGTTAAGCTCACCATCATAGGTATCTTTAACAAAGACGCCTTCGCCCTTGATCAGGGTGACTTCGCGGGCATAACGTCTAATGCGATCATCTCCGTATGCCGGAGCGATGTCCATTTTTAATGTACTTGCAATCGGCGAATCCTTTGAAGTATGAGCGTTAACAAGCGGAGCTTCTTTTGAAGAAGTGTCAATGCATCCGGGCTTTCTGCTTAGAACGCAGGATACGTCCGTTGCCTTAAAATCTGATCCGTCTTTTTCCATAACGATCCTGCTGTCATATTGGTCGGCAGCGGAATCTGCACCAAGTTTTCCATCGTAGTTCTTTTCCAGGAAGGTTGGAAGATTGTGGAACTGGGACTGCATGGTCCAGATCTCGTAGCGCTTATCAGAAAAAGTTTTGGCTCTGTAGGTTTCTACTCCGAGGTCAATGATAAGGGGCTGACCATCCTTATATACAGTGAAAGATCCCACGTCGTTGTGGTTGTGAGAATCGGCATTATTTCCAGCTTTAGCAGCAAGTACGAAACGTTCATCCCTTGCGATCATAAGCCCCGTGCTTTCAAAAAAGCAGTCCGAAGGAGATATTTCTTTTCCCCTATACGAGAGCATCTCATCGCTGCTAAAGGCCTGCATCACATGGTAAAGGAGATTTATCTCATCGCTAAGAAGCCTCTCAGACAAAGAAGCTTTCGCAAAGTCTAGCGCCGCAAAGGACATAAGGGCTTCATCCCCTGTAGCCTTTCCATAGAGGTACTCTCTGGCTGTGCGCCTTCCGCAGATCGGGCTGCAGTCAGCAAAGTTAATGTAATAGTCTCCTGCAGCGTGCATCTTGACGATGTAGCTGCCTATATTGCTGATAAGGGGCTCCTTAAATACATCCGCAAAGTGATCACTCTTTTCTCCCTTATCATCCAGAGCATTTCTCATGATCTCCAGAGCGCCAAAGAGACACAGTCCCGCGTGGGAATAGTACTGGGCTCCCTCGTTGCAGCATCCGTCATCGCCGTATTCGTCGAGGAAATAATCAAGGGAGACTGCTGCCTTTTCTATAAACTTTCGCCTCTCATCCTCAGTGAAAAACTCCTCTTTTCTGGTCAGGGCCGCAAGCAGAACATTCTGGGTTATCCAGGGCGTCCAGTTGCACATAGGCTCTTTTCCATTGCCCATCCACCAGAAATGCTCACTAAAATAGGGCTTAAAGATCCTGCTCCTAAGCCTGTCATCAACGTAACTGCATATATATGGACTTATCTTTTCAAGCTCGGGCCTTAAAAGATATTCTGCCATGGCAACGTGGGCGCCTGTCTCTGCATCAAACAGATCGATTATGGGCCTTGATGTATCAGGCAGATACTCCTGCTTGGTATCCCTTATGTAGCTGTTGTGGGCAGGAAGGCACCAGGTGGTTTCCTCCAAAATAAGATAGAGGCCGTCTAAAATATCATCAAAAAACCTTCCCTTATTCTCCACACACTCAGCCATTACAAGGGCAGATAGCTTCCTTCTTCTGGGAAAATACTTGTCCTCAAAGGCAAGTCTGTTTCCCGACTTTGAAAACTCTGTAAAATCAGAGATAAGAAGCTGGGTCCAAGGGGTTTTTTGCGCCTCCTGCCCAGCCTCAATGATTTCTTTTTTAAGCTGGGAAGGAAGTCCCTCCCAGCTGTCTCTTTTTGAAATGTCGGGGTAAAGATCAAAGATCCCTGCGCCCCTTGTGTCTTTTACATGATCACTAACTATCGTTCTTCCCATTTAGGTTATCCTTTAACAGCTCCGGTTGTGATTCCTGCAACAAAGTATTTCTGAAGTGAGATAAATACTATAAATACTGGTATTAATGATAACACAGAAGCCGCCATGATAAGACCATATTCAGCAGAATACTGGGAGATGAACATCTTAAGTCCTATCTGCAATGTCTTTTTTGACTCAGTGGTCAGATAGATGAGTGGTCCAAGGAAGTCATTCCAGGTATTTACAAAGGTGAAGATGATAAGTGTTGAAAGCGCCGGCTTGGACAGCGGGAGCATGATCTTGGAATAGATGCCATACTCCGTCATTCCGTCAATCCTGGCTGCTTCACACAGCGAATCCGGAATCCCTTCATAGAACTGTCTCATGAGGAACACTCCAAAGGCCGAGAAGGCCTGAAGAATGATGATGGCCAGATGTGTATCCGCAAGGCCAAGGCTTCTCATGAACATGAACTGGGGAACCATGTAAACCTGCCAGGGTACTGCGATAGTTGCCACATATGCAAGGAACAAAAGATCTCTTCCCTTGAACTCAAGTTTTGCAAAGGCGTAGGCGGCAAAGCTTGATGTGAGCAGCTGAAGGCAGGTAACGATAAGGGTCAGCTTGGCAGTGTTAAGCGTAAATTTTGCAAGGGGAATCTTGGTCCAGATGTCAACGTAGTTCTGCCATCTCGGAGCCTTGGGAATCCACTCAAAGGGTATTACAAAAACGTCTTTATTAAACTTAAGGGATGCTGAAATCATCCATACAAAGGGCACTAACATCATGATTGCCAGGAAGATGAGCAGCACATAGATTATTACTTGCCCTACGGCTTTATTTGCTTTTTTGCTTTTCACGTTACTTTCCTCCCGGGTTAATCGTTGGCATAGTTTTTCTCACCCCTGAACTGGATGAGGGTAACAACAAGTACAATGGCGAAGAGTACAAGGGCCGAGGCTGATGCCTGTCCCAGCTTCCAGTTTCTGAAAGCCTCCTCATAGATGTAGTAAACCAGAACCATTGCGCTCTTATTTACAACACCGTTTGAACCTCCTGCCAGCATGTATACGATGTCGTACACCTTGAAGCAGTTAATGGTCAGCATTATTGTTACAAAGAAAGTGGTCGGCCTAAGCTGTGGGATCGTTATATGAATGAACTTCTGCATTGAGCTTGCTCCGTCAAGAGCTGCTGCCTCGTAGAGGTCCTCACTGATCCCCTGAAGTCCGGCCAGATAAATTACCATATAATAGCCCATGTTCTTCCATACGGAGAACATGATAATTGTCAACATTACGGTACTCGATGAAGCTGCCCACTTAAGTGGCGCTGCATGAAATACGTTCATCAGGATCTGATTGACGATACCGCCCTTAGCAGGGGTAAAGAGCATGTTCCAAACTGCTGCCACTGCAACCAGTGAAGCTACATAAGGAAAGAAAGCTACAGTCCTGAAGAAATCTCTTCCTTTTATTTTCTGATTAAGTAAAATAGCAAGTCCCAGTGCCATGGCAAGGGTGATAGGCACTGTAAAGATACTATACACAATAGTATTTTTAAGGGACGCAATGAATCTGTCGTCCTTAAAGATATTTACAAAATTCTGAAGTCCCACAAATTTCATGGCGTTGCTTCCATCCCACTCAGCAAAGGACATGAGAAGTGCAAGCACTATAGGACCTAAGGTAAATATTGCAAATCCGATGAAGTTTGGTGCAATAAAAGAATATGCTACCAGATTTCTTTTTCTGGCTCTTCTTTTCATATTCTTTTCCATCGCAGTAAGCTCAGCTGCCATTAGTAACTCCTCATTTCTTATAAAAAGGGCACTTGAATTTAAACTGATTATTCAAGTGCCCTGTTTTAATCCTGAATATCTTTGAATAAATTACTGTGCAAGAATTGCCTGAACACCTTCGTTCATAGCTGCAATTGCATCATCAACACTTGTCTCTTCGTTCATGATAAGGTCATGCTGCTCGTTGAGAACTGTCTCGATCTCAGATGACTTGTCGTTTGCAGGCATCTCAAGGTATGTGTGGCTTGTTACAAGAGCTTCCTTAGAAGCCTCGTCTGTTGGGAATCCATCCATTGATGCGATAAGATCAACGATCTTGTCATTTGTCATAGCTGGGATGTTACCTGTAGAAGCCATAACCTCTGCACCTTCAGCGCCAGATACGAACTTAACGAAATCCCAAGCTGCATCCTTGTTAGGAGCTGATGTAGGAACTGCAAGAGCTGTGATTGTTGAAAGAGTTGAACCAGGCTCTACACCGTCTGCGTGAGGATACTTAACAATACCCCAGTTTGTGCAGTCTGTGTACTCGCCGTCTTTGATCTTCTGGATAAGAGTTGCGATGAACCATGATCCCATGTTCATTGTAGCTACGTTACCCTGAGCAAATGCTGCTGAGTAGTGAAGACCCTGTGTCTTAAGTGTTGCATAATCCATGCAGACACCATCTTTCTGCTGATTGAGAACCATCTCGTAGTAAGGTTTTGTGAACTCATAATCGCCATCAACGATTGTGTGCTTGCCATCAAGGATACCATCAAGCTGGATTGTTGATCTCCATGTGTGGTAGTGTGATCCGTAAACTTCTGCGCCAGGAGTTGTATCTGTTACACTTCTTGCAAGCTTGTCATACTCTTCCCATGTCATATCGTTTGTAGGATAGTCAACACCTGCTGCATCGAAGATGTCCTTGTTGTAGAAAAGAACCCAGATGTCTGATCTGAAAGGAAGCTCATAAAGGTTTCCGTCGATAGTAACCTGATCTGTAACGCCGTTGTAGAGTGAAAGATCTACGCCGTCAGCTGCGATACGATCGTTAAGTGGCTCAAGTACTCCCTTGTTAACAAGTGAAACATAACCAGGAACGTCCTTGATTGTAACTACGTCGAAGTCTGATCCGGAACCTGAAAGCTGTGTTCCAAGTACTGTGCTGTAATCTGTTGATCCAAGGTCAACCATTTCGATTGATACGTTTGGATGAGCTGCTGTGTAAGCGTCGATAAGTGGCTGATAGTAAACTGTGCTTGATACATCCCAAAGAGCCCACTTAAGATTTACAGGCTCGTCAGATGCTGCTGTATCAGCTGCTGGCTCTGCTGCTGGTTCAGCTGCTGGAGCCTCTGCTGCTGGAGCTTCTGCTGCTGGAGCCTCTGCTGCTGGAGCTTGCTCTGCTGCACTGCCACATGCTGTGATGCTGGCTACGACCATGGCCATAGCAAGAATTGAACTAAGAATTCTCTTTTTCATGGAAAAAACCTCCCTTTACAATTTGCCGCTCTGCGGCTACCGTTTGTTCATTGTTATTTTATAATTCAAAAAAACTTTTAAGAATGTACAATCTTTAACTCTTGTTGACAAAATAATGCAATTTTTTTATATAAAAATGTATTTTCTTTATCTTTCCCCTGCTCTAAACTATACCTATGCGAGGAAAAAAACACTCTATAAGGAACAAAATAATCATCTGGGCAATGGGTTTTGCCATGATCCTTGCCTTATCTGTAGCATCTCTTAGCTATGTTCTTTCCGTGCGCTATCTAAAAGAAAATCAGCAGCAATCAGCTCTAACCAATATACACGTTCTTGGAAACGATCTGGACTCAAACATCAGCAGCGTCCTTACCTTTGCCAACTGGATCTGTCTCGACGGCACTTTGGAAAACTACCTAAGGACCGTCAACAGGACCTATGCCCAGGACGCTCATCTTGGAAAAAAGCTGTCTCTGTCTGCGTGGAATCACCTAAACAACGAGTTTAACATAATCGGCGTAAGAAATCACATTGGAAGAGTCCTTATCTCCACCCCTGACGGAAAGCAGTTTCTGCAGGTAGTTGGCGGCGGCGATGCCCAGGGCGCTCCCAACAGTCCCATGACCATTATGGACACAGTCTTTTTCGACAAACTGGTCACCTCTTCTTCCTATGAATGGGTGGGCTTTGTCGGAAATCCTTTGACAAGAAGCGGGAATCCAAGAGTAATCCCTGTAATTCGCCCGATCCATAGTTCTTCATCATCCATCGTTCTTGGCTGGGTGTATCTTGATATTCCGGAGCACGTTGTGACAAATACCCTTAAGAGCTTCGTTCTATCTGAAGATGACGCACTTTACCTGACCTTCAGCAAAGGCAATTCCTACAGATATGTAGACGGCGTCCTTAAAAAAGAGGCTGTTCCGACTCAGGTCATTTCCTACACCCTTCCGGATACAGGCTGGATCATTTCCTACCTTCCTTCTGAAAATGCCTTGACCAGCAGGATGAACTACTACCGCATGATGATCCTTCTTATTTTTACAGCCATCATCTTTGCAGGCCTCATCCTGAGCTTTACCCTTCAACGAACCATCACAAGGCCAGTAGATCTTTTGATAAAACGTCTTGAAAAAATAGGTCAGGGAGATTTCTCAAGGGATGCGTCATTGGAGTGGAACAACGAGCTTGGCGAAATCGGAAAGGGCATCAATTCCCTCTCTAAAAACGTCTCGGACCTTATGGAGACAAAGCTGGCAGATGAAAAGGAAAGGCATGACCTGGAGTATCAGATTCTCCAGTCCCAGATAAATCCTCACTTTTTGTACAATACCCTAAACACCATCAAATGGATGGCTACTATCCAAGGGTCTGACGGAATTGCTGATATGTCCACTTCCCTGTCCCGCCTTATGAAAAATATCAGCAAGAGCACTGAGGATCTCATTCCGATAGGTGATGAGTTCTCCCTTGTGGATGACTATTTTACCATTATGAAGTACCGCTACGGCGGCACCATCGAGCTTGAGTACCAGACAGACGATGCAGCGCTTCTTGAAGAAAAGATAAATCGATTCTCCCTTCAACCCATCGTAGAAAATGCCATTTTCCATGGCATAGAACCCAAGGGCAGCGCAGGCAGAATAATAATCCACACTTATGAAAAAGATGGAAATGTTATAATAGATGTTACTGACAACGGTGTTGGTATGTCGGCGGATGCCATAAAGAGTGTTCTTTCCGGCGAAAGCCAGACCAGCACAGAGTTCTTTAAACAGATTGGTGTGTTCAATGTAAACGAGCGCATCAAGTACACCTTTGGAGAAGGCTACGGTATCACTATTGAAAGCGAGCCTTATGTCTATACCACTATGAGATTTACTCTCCCCAGGGAGAAATGATATTTGGAGAAACAATGTACAGATTACTGATTGTAGATGATGAACCTCTTGTCCAGATCGGGCTTAAGAGCATGCTGGCAAAAGAGCTGGCTGACAAGATAGAAGTTGTTGGCACAGCCTCCAACGGCCAAGAGGCCTGGGAGCTTATCACCATGGATCCACCTGATATCGTCATTGCCGACATCAGGATGCCCGTGATGACAGGGCTTGAGCTGCTTAACAAATCCCACAAAAAATATGGCATAGTCCCAGCCTTTATCATGCTGACAGCCTATGAAGAATTTGAGATGGCAAGGCAGGCTCTTCTTGGAGAAGCTGTAGATTATCTTGTAAAGATAGAGCTTAATCCTGAAACCCTAACAAAGGCCATAAACAAGGCAATCCAGAGAATTGATGAATTCAAACCTTCTTCCGGACAAAGAGAGGTTTCCACCAGCGAGAGTTCTTTGGAAGACCTCAGGCAGAAGTTCATGCTAAAGCTCTTTAGTCATCTTGCTGGAAATGAAGAGGACTTTTTTGCCGAAGCGAAGCGCCTTAATCTTCGCTTTGACTATAACAGATATATTGTCGTTTACGGTGAGATCCGCTCTGAAAGTGCATCTTTGGATTCAGACAGCTCTTTTACCCAGGCTGCACTTGACGTGTATTCCTCAAGTATCGGCATGGCCCGGGAGATCATTTCAAGACATGCTCCATGTAATATCGTATCTATCGACATCCAGCACTTTGCCATAGTCTTCATGTTCAACGAGGATACTCCTGTTGCCGGAACCATGGACCTTATAACAGAGGCCCTTGAAAACGCCAGAACTATGATCAGCAGCTACTTTAAAGCTGATATCACCTTTGGTATCGGCTCTGCAGTTTCTGCTCCCCTTGATATTGCTGTATCCTACGACGAAGCAAAAACAGCCCAGCAGCAAACTGATGCAGGTCAGCCAGTACGGCTCTTTAGCCACATCGTCGGCTCAAACCGCCGCTCCGGAAAGGACAAGCTCATAACTGCAATTCAGGAGTACATTGACCTTAACTTAAATGGCAAGCTTCAGCTCAACGAGGTGGCTGAAGTATTCGGCCTTTCCCCGGCTTATCTTTCCGTGCTGTTTAAAAAGTCCACAGAATCCGGATTCTCAGAGTATGTTAACACCAAGAAAATTGACAAGGCAAAAGAAATGCTCCTGTCAGGTGATATGAAGATCTATGAAGTTGCAGATGCCCTGGGCTTTGAATCTGCCTACTATTTTTCCAAGGTCTTTAAAAAAGTGGATGGCCACAGCCCAAGAGAATATATCCAAAGTAAAAGCGACATGTAAAAAACATGCCGCTTTTGTTATTCTATAAATTTTACTCTGCTACTCAGACGCTCCTTATATTGTTAGGAAGCACTGTCCCCTTTCGAAGGGAATCAAGGAACTTATTATATTCCGCTCTCAGGTTCTGCTTGCGTTTTAAGATGTTCTCCCGCATTTTCTTCGGGTTCTTGTTCCTCTGCTTGATATATGGTTCAAACATCTTCATATATTCCTCTTCAGAATACGCCTCAACTGCATGTATCTTTTCATCCAATGCCTTCAGGGCTCCGGGATCCAGGTCAATCTTGTTATCCCTGTAGTACCTGAAAAAGATGTTATAGATGGGCTCGTGGTTGTGAGGCTTGTAGGTACAGCTCATGCTCTGGGCATCATCCTTTAGTATCTTGTTCATTCCGCCTTCCTTATCAATAGATACAAAGGATCCATCTTTTTTCTGGAGCAAATGCTCTCCCTTGGTGTCAAAGTTACAAAGCAGCCAGTCTACGCAGTGAAAGATCAGCAGCTGCTTCTGAATTTCTGGCTTCTTTATGATCTCTGGATCAGGATTTCTTTTTGCTTCATACTCAGTCTGCCATGCGTCAAGGTCGATAGTAGGCTTGTTCGTAACATCTATGATCTCCTGAATGGATCCTATATATTCACCCTTTGCATTCTTTATGCCAACAGCTGGTATTTCATGCTCAGGATCCACGATGTGCTGGAGCTTTCCGCCTATCTCCGTCACTATGGCGCCTTCAGGTTTTGAGATACCACAGCAGTTTTCTGCTTTCTTGTAAAGGTACTGTTTGCCTGATTTCATATCTTTATAATAGTATGTCGGCTTGGTGCCACCCAGGAACGCTCTGCCCATATTTACCAGTTCAACTGGCTTTCCGTTTATCTCAGTTTTGATAATATGGTCTTCTTCACAGTTTTCATCACTCTTTGAAATACCCTTTTTCAAATATGCCTCAATAACCTTACGCCTGTATTTTGAATTTGCCTTCTTTTGTTCTTCCGGTTTTGTATTTTCAAGCTTTAGCTTATACTGGGCCCAGTACAGATCAAGCTGTGCTTTTTCCTTTTGCTTTATTGCACTTTTTCGTTTTGATGTACCTATATTAAGAGTCTTGGTATAATCAGTCCACGCATCCACAATAGCCTGGCACTTATTAACACTTATCTCAAGCTTATCCTTTTCGGTTTTGGCTTTCTCCAGATCGGCTTCAGCCTGAAGGTCTATAAGACTTAGTTTTTCCTGGAAATACTTTTCCTCGGCTTTTGCCAGCTTTTTAGCATCCTTGGCATTAAGTGCACCATCAGGATTATTATTTCTAAGCTCTGCCAGCATACTTTGCTTTTTGAACAGCTTAGCCTCCTGTTCCGCAACCTTCTTTTCTGCCTTTGAAAGCTCTCTTTCCTGCTGGACTACTTCCCAGTCCCCTACAGCTGCCGCAGGTTCTGCCTCCTTCTTGATCTCGATTCCAGCACCATAGCACCCGTTTATTTTGTTTTCGTCACGTTCTAAAAAAGAATAATGTCTGTGATCGTAAACCTGAGTATCAGTTTTATCATTCTCAAATAGTTGATTCTCCGTGGTCCATTTTTGAGTTTGTTCCTTCAGAAAGGTTTGCTCTTCCCGCTTTTTTTGAATTAAGAGATCGCTCATAAACTATCACCCCACAGTCTCACCATCATAACCAGCTCTGTAAAAACGCTCTGTCTTAAGATCTTCAGAAAAATATTTTTGTGCCAACCTGTCAACAGATTCTACTGCTGTTGAAAAACGCAGTACATCCTGTGATCCCATTCGGTCTGAGGTATCAGAAACAGCATAGACCAGAATATTATAAAGATCTGCTATTGTATCACGCTCTACAGCAGTTATATAGCTGAGTTCATAGAAGTGCTGCTCCGCATAATGGCTTATAACCACCATTCCCGTAGGAGTTCCTTCTTTACCTATGACAGCGTAGCTAAGGTCCTCATCAATAAACGGCTTCATCTGAGCCATGTCAAGGCCAGAAGCTTTTAAAGCCTCATATATCTGGTTCTTTGTCTGACCCGGACTATTGGAAATTGTAGTTCTTATACCGGAAGTCTTTTTATCATATTCAACAGGCGGGATTTTATAAACAACTTCCTTTAGCTTGTCGCTGCTCATTGAATATACCCCACCAGGCATTTGCTCTATTGTGAATTCATCAGTATTGTCAAACATTGCATATCTGGGGTCGTTACTATCCTTTGCAAAAAAGTTTGCTAATGTAATATACCCTTGTTCATATGCATTGTCAGCCAGGGATCTGATCATATCAGTGGCAACGCCCTTGCCCTGATAAGAAAGAGAAACTGCCACATAGAGTATCCTCAGGGTCATTATCTCCTCGTCAATGGTATACATAATGATCCCGCAGGCAGTGTCCTTGTCATAGCACCCTAAACCAAAAATCGAGGGATCAGACATCATTCTATTTTGCTGATCCTCCTGCAGAAGAGGTTTGAAATATTGGAAGTTCTCTTCATTTATATAGCAATACTTCATTAAGCGGCTCCTTTTTTCCAGGCACATTAACTTAATCTTGATGACGAATTACCTATATTATACAAAATGGCGCTGTGCTAAAAAAGCACAGCGCCATGATAGTTTTATTAAGATTCTATAAAATCATCAACAGATCAAAGCTTTGGGCCAGCAGCTACAAGAGCCTTACCAGCGTCATTGCCTTCATACTTCTTGAAGTTCTTGATGAATCTCTCTGCAAGATCCTTAGCCTTTGTCTCCCACTCAGAAGCATCAGCGTATGTATCTCTAGGATCAAGGATTGCAGGATCAACTCCAGGAAGAGATGTAGGAACTTCGAAATCGAAGATAGGAATCTTCTTGGTCTCAGCCTTGTTAACGTCGCCGTTAAGGATTGCATCGATGATTCCACGAGTATCCTTGATGGAGATTCTCTTTCCAGTTCCGTTCCATCCTGTGTTTACAAGGTAAGCCTTAGCTCCTGACTTCTGCATCTTCTTAACGAGCTCTTCACCGTACTTTGTAGGATGAAGCTCAAGGAATGCCTGTCCGAAGCAAGCTGAGAATGTAGGTGTAGGCTCTGTGATACCCCTCTCTGTTCCAGCAAGCTTAGCTGTGAAACCTGAAAGGAAGTAGTACTGAGTCTGCTCAGGTGTCAGGATTGATACTGGAGGAAGTACTCCGAAAGCATCAGCTGAAAGGAAGATAACATTCTGAGCTGCAGGGCCTGATGATGTAGGATGTACATTAAGAACGATGTTCTTGATGTGGTTGATAGGATATGATACACGAGTGTTCTCTGTAACTGACTTGTCATCGAAGTCAATCTTACCGTTAGCATCTACAGTTACGTTCTCAAGAAGAGCGTCTCTCTTGATAGCGTTGTAGATATCAGGCTCTGAATCCTTGTCAAGGCCGATAACCTTAGCATAGCAGCCACCCTCGAAGTTGAATACTCCGTTGTCGTCCCAGCCGTGCTCGTCATCACCGATAAGAAGTCTCTTAGGATCTGTTGAAAGAGTTGTCTTACCTGTTCCTGAAAGTCCGAAGAAGATTGCTGTGTTCTCACCGTTCATATCTGTGTTAGCTGAGCAGTGCATAGAAGCAATTCCCTTAAGAGGAAGGTAGTAGTTCATCATTGAGAACATACCCTTCTTCATCTCTCCGCCGTACCATGTGTTGATGATAACCTGCTCACGGCTTGTGATGTTGAATGCTACGCAAGTCTCAGAGTTAAGTCCAAGTGCCTTGTAGTCATCAACCTTAGCAAGTGAAGCATTGTATACTACGAAGTCAGGCTCGAATGAAGCAAGCTCTGCCTCTGTAGGCTGGATGAACATGTTCTTGATAAAGTGAGCCTGCCAAGCAACCTCAACGATGAAACGAACAGCCATACGAGTATCCTTGTTAGCGCCACAGAAAGCGTCAACAACGAAAAGTCTCTTGTTGCAAAGCTCGTTCTTAGCAATCTCTTTAACCTTAGCCCAAACATCCTCGCTCATTGGGTGGTTGTCGTTCTTGTACTCTTCAGATGTCCACCATACAGTGTCCTTGGAGTTATCGTCCATAACGATGTACTTGTCTTTAGGTGAACGTCCAGTGTAGATACCTGTCATAACGTTAACAGCGCCGAGCTCAGTATCAACACCCTTTTCGTAACCAGTAAGTTCTGGCTTCATTTCCTCTGTGTAAAGATCATCATAGGAAGGGTTGTGTACGATCTCAGTTGTTCCTGTGATACCATACTTGGTTAAATCGATGTTTGCCATTTAGTTAACCTCTTTTCTTTATGAATTTTTTGTACGGATTATCTGATATTCTGAAATACCCAGATAATTCGCAGATACACTATTAAATTTTCCGGCAAATGTGCGCCGATACTTCATTTATACTACAAAGTCAATATTTTCACAAGGTGTTTTAGCGGGTTTTATGTATAAAAAATCTCTAAATCATCAGCTTTTTTCGCCTTCTAATAAAGCCTGGTAAATATCTCTTTTGCCAACCCCTCTGTCAGAAGCCACTTTCTTCATTGCATCCTTCCTTGAAAGCCCCTGACTTTCGTATATTTCCATGTGCTCTTCAATGCTCATTTCCATATAGCTCTGCCTGGTTTCTTCGTCCTGCTCCTTAAGGCTCTTTCCCTCTATAACAAGGACGTACTCACCTCTTGGTTCATTTTCTTCGTAAAAAGAAATCGCCTCTCTTATAGTTGTAGGCCTTACTTCCTCAAATTTCTTGGTCAGCTCCCTGCAGATGGAGATACGCCTGTCTCCAAGGGTTTCAAAAAGATCTGAAAGCGCCGCTTTTAAATGGTGCGGAGCCTCGTAGACTATCATGGTCCTGCTCTCATCTTTCAGGTCTTCCAGGATTCTTTTTCTTGCCTTCTTGTCATCTGAAGGAGGCAGAAATCCCTCAAAGCAGAATCTTCTTGTGGACAGTCCTGAAAGCGTCAGCGCTGTTATGCAGGCTGCTGGTCCAGGAAGAGATGTAACTGTGATCCCTGCCTTCTGGCATTCTGCAACCAGCACCTCTCCGGGATCAGAAATAGCCGGAGTTCCAGCATCGGTTATAAGCGCAACATCAAGCCCTTCCTGCATCTTGCCTATCAGGTACTGGGCCTTGTCGTACTTGTTGTACTCGTGGTAGCTTGTCATCTCCGTGTGGATATCGAAATGATTAAGGAGCTTTATGCTGTTTCTGGTGTCCTCTGCTGCAATAAGGTCAACTGACTTTAAAGTCTCTAATACCCTGAAGGTCATGTCATCAAGGTTCCCTATGGGTGTCGCGCAAAGATATAGTTTTCCTGCCATATTGTTTCCTCATACTTCAAGAGGTTTTTTCGTGACAGGGGGACGGTTCTTTTGTCACGTTGCATGCAATGTGACAAAAGAACCGTCCCCCTGTCACAAAAAAACACTCAATCATTAGTATCCATAAATATCGTAGATCTCCGGAGTGTACTTACCTGGAGCCTCGTAGATTATCAGCGGCTTCTCCACAGTGATCCTGCTCTTTCCGCCTCTGGCTCCTTCTATCAGCACCATGCTAGGCTCCTTGTCCACGAAGGGATAAACCAGCTGCATCCTTTTGGGCTCGAGCCTGTATTCATGCATGACCACCATGATCTCCGCAAGCCTGAAGGGCCTGTGCACCATATAGAACTTGCCGCCACTCTTTAAGCACTTTGCAGCTGATGCCACCACATCCTCCAGAGTGCAGCTCACCTCATGCCTTGCAATCGCCTTTGGCGCGTCCGGGTTTTGAAGCCCATGGCTGTTTATCATATAAGGAGGATTGCTTGTGACAACGTCAAAAGAGGCAGCGTCAAAAATTTGCCCTGCCTCCTTAATATCGCCATTTACTATTTTAACTTTCTCTTCAAGATCGTTGAGCTTAACGCTCCTTGTTGCCATGTCAGCGCTTTCTTCCTGAATTTCCAGGCCAACAAGCTCTCTCGCCTTGGTCTTAGCTGACATCAGGATCGGTATGATACCAGTTCCCGTTCCCAGATCCAGTACTCTGTCGCCCTCTTTTGCATTTGCAAATCCTGACAGTAAAACTGCATCCATTCCAAAACAGAATCTATCCGGGTCCTGGATTATCTTAAGGCCATTCCTCTGAAGATCATCAAGTCTCTCCGAATCTTTTAACTCAATTGTCCCCAAGTTTGGACTTTCCTTCCTGCTTTTCGATCTTCTCAAGCTTCTCGAGTTCCTTCATCTCTTCATCTTCCTTGGAACCCTTCTTGGCGTTATTGTTGTTATTCTTTTTCTTCTGTCTCTTCTTTATGTTCTCGAGTTCCTCGAGCTTGTACTCGTGAACCTCTTTTTCATCGTCCACATCCACAAGGATCTTCACGGTCTGTCTCAGGATATTGACACTTGAAACCTCGCCTGATAATCCGTCCTTGGCAGTACAGAAATCGCCAACTCCTGGCATCTTGCGATTAAGCTCCTCGTAGACTTCCTCTTCATTCTTAAGACAGCACATCAGCCTTCCGCAGACACCTGATATCTTGGTCGGATTAAGTGAAAGGCTCTGCTCCTTGGCCATCTTGATAGATACTGGCACAAAGTCAGACAAATAGGAATGACAGCAAAGTGGTCTTCCGCAGATACCATAACCGCCAATGATCTTGGTCTCATCCCTTACACCGATCTGTCTAAGCTCAATCCTTGTCTTAAACACTGCTGCCAGATCCTTGACCAGTTCCCTGAAGTCGATCCTGCCATCTGCTGTAAAATAGAACAAAATCTTGTTGTTGTCGAAAGTATACTCCGCATCTATGAGTTTCATCTCAAGATTGTGCTTTTTGATCTTCTCAAGACAAACCCTGAATGCCTCTTTTTCTTTTTCCCTGTTGCCAGCCTCCTGCTCGTCGTCCTTGGTGCTGGCTGTTCTGAGAACTGTCTTTAAGGGCTTAACTACCTTCTCATCTTCTATCTCCTGGATAGGTGTTACAACAGTTCCGTACTCCACGCCTCTTGCAGTCTCTACAATGACGTGATCACCTTTTTTGATCACATATTTCCCTGGTGAAAAGAAATATATCTTGCCGGCAGATCTGAATCTTACGCCGATTACTTTTGTCATAAATGCTCCTTAATGCCAATGAGCATAAGCTCTAAGGCTAAATCTATATTTACATTTGAAGATATGCGATTTTTTGCAATATCAATATCCTTTAAAATACTGCTGATATCATCATAACTACACTTCTTTGTAACACTACTAATATACGATACCTTATCAGTGAAAATCAAGTGATCCGTGTTCTCTGTGGCCTTGAACACCAGCAGATCTCTGAAGAAGAAAAGCAGTATATCTGCAAAGTCCTCGTACTGCTTCATGTCTATACCCTTCTTGGAGTTCTTATCCTCCCCCTCAGCTGGCTCAAGCAGAGCATGGACTCTTTCCATTATCTGGTAGATCTCAAGGTTTTCAAGCTTCACGATAAGGTCAATTGTCTCGTTCTTGAGGTTCTCAAAGCGCTCATTCGAAGACAGTTCCAGCGCTTTTCCAATATTCCCTCTTGCAAAAGCAGCGGCAAGCTCTGCCTTGTAATCCACAACATGGCAGTTTTCCATAAGGTATTTCTTGATAACCTCATCCCTTACTGGTCTTGTGGGAAGCACTATGCATCTGCTGATGATCGTGGGTAAAAAGGCGTTCAGATTGTTAGTCAGAATGATGATGATGATATAAGATGGTGGCTCTTCCAGCGTCTTAAGCAGCGCATTCTGAGCAGCTATAGTCATTTTTTCCCCTTCGGGAACGATATAAATCTTATACTTACTCTCATATGGCTTGATCACTACATCATCACGAAGGCGCAGTCTGATATCGTCAACACCGATGCTGGCTGGCTTGTCATGGGTAATAGTGATGATGTCCGGGTGATTGTCAGACATGGCTTTAATGCAGGATGGGCACAGGCCGCAGGCTTCTATCTCCCCGTCCTTTTCCTGTCTGTTGCTGCACTGAAGGGCTTTTGCAAAAATCCTGGCGATAAACTCTTTTCCCGATCCATCCTCTCCGGAAATGATATAGGCATGTGATGCCTTGTCAGTTTTCAGCACATACTGCATGTGCTCCTTCATCTGTTCCTGATCATATATATCGGAAAAATCCGCCATTACAACTCCCCTTAAGTAAATATATCAAGTAATAACCCCTGTATCTGTCCGATCTTGGCTAAGATATCTATATTGTTGCACTCATCCTTAACAAGCTCCTGAGCCAGCTCGTCAAGTTCCTTGTCCACCTGTCTGATGATGCCATAAACTCTGTGGCGCCCTTTTCTGTCAAGGAAGTTCTCTCTGGAAAAGACATGGGACCTGGTCACCACTTCGTTCATAAAGTCCTTGATAAGGATCCTGTACCTCTGCATATCCTTGATGTCATTTTTCTTGGAAATGCGCTCGCCCTGCTGGATGATATCCTGCATCATCAGATTCAGGCGCTCCGCCAGGTCAGAATCTTCAAGCTTACTCGTCAGTATGAACTTAAAATCGCCATTGGCTTCCTGTACCTGTTCCGGTGCAGGTGTCTGGGCTGCCTGAGTGATATTATTGATCTTAATATCCATTCTAAGCCCTCCCCATCTCAGTTAAGCTTTTTTATCAAGAATGAACGCTTTGATACTGTCTATACAATCTTCTATCTTGTCATTATTGGAAAATCTTGTAAAAACCCCTGCTTCCCTTAGCTTGTCCTCAGCAAAGTCTTCTTCGTCTGCAAGAAATCTTCTGCACATCTCATCGTACCTTGGGTTCTCCTGCTTGCCTTCTCTTTTCATGGCTCTCTCCAGGCGGATTCTGGCCTCTACATCAATCAGAAGGGGAACCACATTTTCTTTTCCAAAATAATCTCTTATATAACAGAAGGATTCCAAAGTACCGATAACCAGGTAGTCTCCATCCGTCAGATCGATCTGCCCGTCATCTACAGTAAAGTATCTCCACTCACCGTAATTGGTGTGATATGTTCTCTCTTCGATGATCTGGCCAGAAGCCTTCAGGGTCTGGTACTCTTCTTCAGTCTTAAAAAAATACTGGACCCCGTCAGTCTCTCCAGACCTTTGTGGTCTTGTGGTGTAGGGAACAACCTTCTTAAGAAAGAGGCTTTCATCTTCTATTATGTTCCTGTATATTGTATCTTTTCCTGAAGTGCTCTTTCCCATCAGAAGGAAAATTTTTCCCATGGCAATTCGTCCCTGTTTCTTTAGATTTCTTCTACTCTGATCATGTTGGTCCTTCCAGGGATTCCAAGAGGAACGCCCGCTGTAAGGACTACCTTATCTCCGTTCTTGAGATAGCCTGCATTCTTGGCTGAACTAATGGCCTCCTTAAAGAGCTCATCAGCTGTGTCCTCCTGTCTTATATGAAGAGGAAGGACTCCAAACATGAGATTCATCTGTCTGCATACTGTTGGGTTTGTGGTGCAGGCAATGATCTGGCAGTTTGGCTTGTACATTGAAACCATGCTGGCTGTAAAGCCTGACATTGTGACTGTGAGGATAGCGTCAGCATCTACCTCTGCAGCGATATTACATGTCGCATGTGAAATAGCTGTAGTATCGTCGCTTGGTGCATAATCTCTCTTTTTAAGTCTTCCTATATAATCTATATCTGCTTCAGTTCTCTCAGCTATCTTGGACATTGTCTTAAGGGCCTCGATAGGATAGTCGCCGGCTGCTGTCTCTCCGGAAAGCATGATAGCTGTTGTTCCGTCGTAGATGGCGTTGGCTACGTCTGTTGCCTCAGCTCTTGTTGGTCTTGGATGATGGATCATGGAATCAAGCATCTGAGTTGCTGTAATAACATACTTACCAGCAGCCTCTGCCATCTTGATCATCATTTTCTGGATAACTGGAACCTCTTCAAAAGGAACCTCTACTCCCATGTCGCCTCTGGCAACCATGATTCCATCCGCTGCATCCAGTATGTCCTTGAGGTTATTAATGCCCTGTGTGCTCTCGATCTTAGCGATGATCTTCATTGGACTGTTGTACTTTTTAAGGATCTCTCTTATAGCCTCAACATCATCCCTGCTTCTTACAAATGAAGCTGCCACGAAGTCAAATCCCTGCTCGCAGCCAAATTCGATGTCGCTTCTGTCCTGCTCACTAAGATATGGCATGGTAAGCTCAGCCCCAGGTACATTCACACCCTTTTTATCAGAAATAGGACCTCCGTTTACAACTGTGCAGATTATATCTGTATCAGTAACCTTCTCTACCTTAAGCTCGATAAGGCCATCATCTAAAAGGATTGTCATACCACTCTTACAGTCGTTTGGAAGCTCCTTATATGTGATAGAAACCTCGCTGTCAGTTCCCTTGATATCTCTTGCTGTCAGAGTAAATGTCTGTCCTGCCTTAAGCTCTGTCTTACCATTTTCAAAGTCTTTCAGTCGGATCTCCGGTCCCTTTGTGTCCAGCATTGTTGCCACTGGAAGACCCAGCTCATCACGAAGTTTTCTGATCCTGTCAAACTTTCTTCTATGCTCATCATGTGAACCATGTGAGAAGTTAAATCTGGCAACATTCATGCCAGCAAGCATAAGCTCTTTTAACTTGTCCTCACTCTCACTTGCCGGACCAATTGTGCATATTATTTTTGTTTTACGCATATTATCTCTCTCTTTCCTATTATACCCTTATTTTCCGTTGTTTTGGCATCTGAAATGCCCTGAATATTAAGTCCCTGCTCAATGCATCCCCTGATCTGATCAAGGAGATGCTCATCTATCACTTCCCCGGGAACTATCATGGGAATTCCCGGTGGATACAGATTTACAAAATCGCCGCTTATCCTTCCAATAGCCTTATCAAGCTCTACTGCCTCGGTCTCCATATCCCATGCCTTATATAGCGGCATTTCTCTTTTAGGGAAAAGACTCTTTACTGCCCCATCGGATTCAAGAGGACGACTCTTCTTTAGTCTTTTGTCTATTTCACAGATTGCCTGTAAAAACCTGTCTATTCCCTCATCTTTATCCCAGCCTGTAATTATGGCAAGTGCATACCTCTCTCCTGCCATTTCAAGCTGCAATCCATATTCCTCACGAAGTATATCATATAACTCGTGGCCTGTCATTTCCCCAGAATCCACAAATACAAGCACTTTTGACGGATCTTCAAGCTCATTTGTGCCAATTATCCGTACTTTTTTGCAATCCTTTGTGCCCTGGTCCAGTCTTTTTCTGAATTCCAGGAGTTTTCTCACATAAAGATCTTTGTTTTCCAAAAGCTCTTTTATGCACAGATCAATTGAAGCCATAAGCACATAAGACGGGCTGCTTGACTGATAGATCCTAAGAAACCTCTTTAAAAGAGCTTTGGAGACAATATCTCCCTGAACATGAATGAGAGCTGTCTGAGTCATGGATGGAAGCGTCTTGTGAAGAGAATGGATCACAATGTCTGCCCCAGCCTTTACTGCGCTCTCAGGGATTCCCTCTCCCAGGCCAAAATGAGCTCCGTGAGCTGCATCCACGATCAAAGGGATCTTCTTCTCGTGGCAGATTTTTGCTATTCCCTCAACATCTGAGCACTTGCCCTCATAAGTTGGAGACGTGATAAAAACTGCATCCGGCTTTCTTTTTAGATCATCAAGCGCAGTTTTTACTTCACCAGCATTATATCCGTCAAAAATCCCGTATTTATCTATCATCTTAACAGGCAGATACTCTATATCCAGATGTCTTAAATAAGCTGCATTATAAAAAGACTTGTGGCTCCCCCTTGCAGCTAAAACCATTCCGCCATCTGGCACTGCCGCTGACACAGCGCTTAAAACTCCGCTGGTGCTGCCATTTACAAGGAAATAGGTCTCATCAGCTCCGTAGAAGTCATTAGCTCTTTTCTCTGCCTCAAGTATTATTCCGCTCTCATCATGAAGGTTGTCAAAGTCGTCTATTTCCGTTATATCACAGCGAAAAGCACCCTTTAACGGGGTGCTTTCTAAGTTTCTTTTATGTCCTGGCATGTGTAGTGGATACATGTCACTTTCAGATAGTTTTACTAATTCCTGGTAAATATCAGGCATAGTTTACTCTTATTTTTCCCTTCTTGAGCTTTAATGTCTCTAGTGTTGATGCATACTTGTCAGCCATGCACACGATCCACGCTTCTCTGCAGCGCGGCGGCTTTACTGTAAGTGGCCACATATGTTTTCTGATTATCTCTTTTTCTCTCTCTGAAAGAGCAAACTCTCTAGTAGCATTTTTCAGGGCTATTCCCGGGTGATAAAATCCATGGAGCTTGGGATGGATATTCCCTGGAGCCTCACTATCATGCCAGTCATAAAGGAAGTAGTCGTGCAAAAGAGCTCCTCTTACAATCTCGCGTTCTCTTCCGCCTACACCCATCTTCCTGTTCAGCTTTATAGCACAAAGAGCCACATGAATACTGTGTTCAAATACAGTAACATTCCCGTGCTGAATAAAGCTCTTTAATTTCAAATAGTTATCAGAGCCCAAAATGTCAGCTCCGTACTCAGTAAGTACGTGCTGATACTCTTTATCTGCTTCAAGTTCATTAAGAAAATCCGGATCGAAGGCATTTGGATCATAGCCCTTTACATCCAGAAACTTCTTTATGATCTCTCTTTCCTCTTCATCTAAATGATGCATATGTATCTCCAGGCGCGTCTGCGCATACTTTCCAATATTAGCATTATCTAAGTGTCTACATGATAACATACAATGCATAATAAAGTATAAAAAACCTGAAAATTCCTGGTAAAATCTTTACCTGCTTTCTATAAGTTCTTCATACTGATCAAGGAGTGATCTGTAAAAATCCATGGCATCTTCGTAGGTCTTTTCAGATAAAGGATCCACTCCAGCTGCATTTAAAAGTTCGGTTGGAGACATTGAATCTCCCAGCTTTAGAAATGCAATATAGTCATCAAGGGCTTTCTGATCTCCACCTGTGATCCTTTCCGCAATGGATGCTGCATAGGTTATATCTGCTGCGTACTGATATACATAATATGGTGTGTAAAAATGACTTATTTTTGCCCAATAATAGCCATCTTCCTGGTAGTACTCAACAGAGTCTCCCCTGTAGATGCGGCTTAGTTCAAGCCATTTCTCCTTCATCTCTTCTGCGTCCAGAGATCCTCCATTTTCCACCACATCATACATGTAATCTTCAAATTCTGAATACATCATCTGCCTGAAAAAAGTTCCGGTAAACATGTTGATGGCATTGTCCAGATAATAGAGCTTTTCATCATCGTCCCTTGCATTGTCTATCATATAGGTGTAATACAAAAGTTCGTTTGTTGTTGACGCAACCTCATGGGTAAAGATGGTCGGCGATGTATATTTAGGATACTGATTTTCTACGGAATACATATCATAAACCGCATGCCCCATTTCATGAGCCAGGGTCGAAATATCATCTGAGTAGCCCTTATAGTTAAAGTACACCCATGGCAGATAATCTATGCTATAGGTATTTTCTGCTGCTCCATTCTTCTTTGTTGCTGATGGATACACATCTACATGGCCACTGTTTATCATTGTGGTAAAGTGATCGATATAATCATCACCAAGAACCTCCAGGGATCTTGTCACCTCATCCACAGCATCATCATAGGATATCTTTCCCCTTGTAAATTCAGATGGAACCACAAAAAGATCCTGTAAATGCTGTGTTTCAAGTTCACAAGCCTTAGCATGAAGCTCATAATACCTGTGCTGCTCACTTAGATTATCATGCACTGTCTTTAAGAGCATGTCGTATACATCTGTTGTCAGGCCATAGCTGTCAAATTCAGACTCCCTTGTTGATCCATATCCATCTAAAAGCGCATAGGAATAAGCTTCATTGCAGCTTTGCTCCAGGAGTGCTGCAAAAGTATTGGCAAAATTCGCATACCTTGAGTAAAAAAGTTTATGGGCAGACTCTTTGAACTCATCACTATACTTTGGATTTCCCAATATCTCCAGATAAAGCTCGTCATCAAGAATTTCCTCTTCCTTATTTGGCATGGTTATGTCAGGATAAGGAAGCTCTACATCATTTAGTATGTCAAAAGTATAAGAGCCATATCCCAGCCCTCTGGATAAATTGCTTACTATCTCCTCTTCACTTTCTGAAAGAGGTGTAAAGTCCTCAGTGAGATACCTGTTCAGCCATCTGGTATCCCCATTAAATATCGGATCTGAGAAAATCTCTTTTCTTTCTTCAAAGGACAAAGAAAAGATCTCATCCTCTGCAAATCCATTGTACTCATCCTCTTTTATTAGCATATCGCTATAGGCTGAGGAAAGCCTCTTATACAACGGATCCGTAGTATCTAAAAGCCCCAGGAGATTGACGTAAGTTCCCAGCTTTTCCTGAAGGGCAGTAAGTTCACCAAAATATGCGAAGTTAAAGTAGTCATTTAATGCTTCAGGGGTATTTAGCTTTCCCTTGAACTTGTCATACCCTTTATACATTTCCAAAACTTTATCACAATCTTCCATCCATTCCTCCTCACCAGAGTATACCAATGAAAGATCCCATTTTACCGGGTATTTTCCCTCTTTGCTTGTTTCCTCTTCAATACTCTGGTCATCTGAGGCTGTAGGAGCTATAAATACTCCTCTGCCGCATCCGCAAATTAGTAGAGTTATGGAAAGAATTGCTACTAAAATCTTTAGTTTATTATTCTTCATACTATTCCCTCATAAGTATTGATAAGAGAATTATAGCATAGCAAATAGGCAATAAAAAATCCCAGCGATACGTGCGCTGAGATTAATAAAAAAGATGCCTAGAGTCGGAATCGAACCAACGACACGAGGATTTTCAGTCCTCTGCTCTACCAACTGATTTGAACCTATGACCTTCGGGTTATGAGCCCGACGAGCTTCCAGACTGCTCCACCCCGCGTCATTATAAATCCGTACCTCGTACGAATACTTTTCTTGTTGCTTCATTGCAACAAAAAATGGATGGCGGTGGATTCGAACCACCGAAGCAAATTGCAGCAGATTTACAGTCTGTCCCCTTTGGCCACTCGGGAA
>SVFY01000019.1 GCA_015056625.1 Butyrivibrio sp.
AGGATACATTATTTTGAGTCATAAGTGACTGAATTTTCAATGAGCCATCTGACCTATATTTAGATTAGCAGATACACAAGGCAAAAAATTTGTATTTGTTATGTACAAAAGATGATAATGAAAGCATTTTTAAAGGGAAAAAGAGATGTCTGGATTTTAGAAAACTTGAAAAAGTCTGTGACAAATATAATAAAAAGCTTGAGGAAAAGCCAAAAAAGAAATAGGACTTCTGAGGGAGTCCTATTTTTGTTATGAGCACTTTATCATTTTATTGCTGATCAACAAATTTAATGACATCATTAGGAGTACAATCAAGAATTGTACATATCTTTTCAAGAGTATATAAAGTAATATTCTTATTCTTCTTGAGTCCATCAAGAGTCTTATTATCTATACCGTGTTTCAGTAGATAATACTGGGAGATATTCTTCTGCTTCATCGTTTCCCATAATGGAGAATAATCGATAATACGCCATCACTCCTTAATAATTATTTAATAAAAGTATAAGAAGGAGTTGTGATTAGCGACATTGTGGAGATATTCACAATGTGATAAACTGACAATAGTTCGGCAATTATAATGCCCTAAAATGATTGATTAAGGAGATAAGAAATGAAGAAACTTATATCATTAGTGGTTGTTAGTGTTATGATTTTAGGTTCTATCACAGGATGTGGACATGAGCATACATGGGTAGATGCAACTTGTACTGAACCCAAAACATGTACAGGTTGTGGGGAAACGGAAGGAGAGGCTCTTGGTCATGATTGGAAGGAAGCTACATGTACTGAACCCAAAACATGTAGTAGGTGTGGTCAGACTGAAGGAGAAGCGTTAGGGCATAAGCTTTCGGAAGCAAATTATCAGGATGCCCCTGTTTGTAGCGTTTGTGGAGAAACTGTTGGAGAACCGTTAGAAGCTGCGTTTGAAAAATATGGATTGAAGTGCAATGTTGAATATAATGTGCCAAGAGATTTTAATACACAGGGTGATGATGACCCTAACATGCCAGTAACTGGTGAAATAGTATTCTATGATTATGAAGTTTTTGAATCAGATGATGAGCATGAAGCGGTTGAAGGATATGAATGGAGAAGTGTTATTTACCAAATAACCTTTAAGAAGGAAGATTACGATAAGTATGGTTGGATTTCATCAGATATAACTACAGATTATTATACATTGCTAATGGATGAAAATGGTGAATTTGATGGAGAAACACTAAACTATCATGGAAAGGACTATACAGATATTTATGAAGATAGAGTGGAATTGGGAAGATTCACAGACAAAGATGGAAACCCTGGATTTGGAGTAAAATATTATGAGCGTGTTCCGATTGGATATGATGGGATTGTTATAGTTATTGCTGATGGTAAGGCACGAGACTCTTTTGATGGAAACATAGCAACTATGGACAATACAAATACCTTGTTCTTTAGGCTTGACGTAGATGAATAAATAAAATGCTTTGATATATCAAGGATTGATATCTATGGAAGGGGTTAATGATCTTATGGATGAATATGATAACTAAGTCACCTGACAGATGTGTTTAGATTAGCAATGTGGTGGACAAAAGATGAATAAGAAAAAAATACTTATCATAGCAACATGTATAGCAACACTTGTTACTGCAATTATTATAGGTGTGATTATTAAGACTTCAAGTGAAGGTAGCATATCACGTTATGAATGGGTATCCATGCTGTCAGACAAGTTCAATATGGTAGAATACCAAAATGGTACGCCATATTATGCAGATGTTTTACCTGACAACGAATATTTTGCAACAATTCAATCAGCTCGTGAATGGGATGTTTTAGACGATTCAGCCTATTTTGAAGGTGACAAAAAGGTTGTAGGAGAATATGCTGCACTAACCGCTATGAGGGCTATAGGTGCTTATAAGGTGAAAATCTATCTTGGCCTTTCAGAGTTGCCATCAGATGATCAGCTTATCGATTTAGCAATAAGTGAAGGATTGATAAACAAGTCAGAATTAAGTAAAAAAATATCAGAAAAAGAAGCAACGGAAATGATTTCTTCTGCGTATGAGCTGTATTCTGGAAAAATGTGGGTAGATGATTATTACGACTATACTTATTCAGAGGATGTTATAGAGATTGATAAAGAAGATGTTATCTCTTATGACGCAATCAAAGAGGAAATAATTTTTGCTGACAAAGTTAAATCAATTATTACATCCGGGAGCATTGTTGTTTTTTATGATAATGACGGGTTTAAAGTGTCAAAAACAGTAGACTATATAGATGCAAATGGTAAAGCTACGTTATCGGCAGCATCTATAGAAGATACAGTCGACGAGCTTGTCATGTCAGATCTCTTTTTGTCTGATGATGTATTTGATGCAATATTTGAACAATCACCAGATGGTATTTCTAGCACTAAGGAAACAAATGGTTTATGTTCAGTTATACCGATTAAGTCATTCGAGACATCTAGTAAAGGTGTTTCCATTAGTGTGAAAATCACTGAATCTGAAGCTGAAGTTACAATAAAAAGTAATGATCTAGGAAAAGAAAAAAGCAAATCATATTCGGGAAACTTTTTTAAGAAGAGTGCCATTCCAGATATGTCTGAAGAATATGTCGAGTTTACAACTGAAGTTACGAAGATAAATATAGGAATACAAAGTGACTACTCTTTATTTAACGGCAATAAGTTTAATTACTTTCTTACACAGATTGAAACTGAAATGGAAACAAAGTTTGAAGCAGGTGGAAATGTTGAATCAGTTATTCCATTGGCTACAGTAACACTTGCGGGAAATGATATGATAGCTGCTGTCAATCTGGAACTTAAACTCGTCATTACTATGGATGGAAAGGTTTCTATTACTGCAGATTTTCCTTCGGAAGCATTATTTGAGTATAGAAAAGATTCTGGAGTGAGACATTATGCTAATTCAGCTGCAAATGTTGAGGCAGAGATAAGCTGTTCGCTTGAGGAACAGCTACGATTTGAGCCTGTAATAGTGTTGTTGAAGAACAAGATACTTGATCTGGAGTTAGATATAGGCGCAGGTGCCGAGGCATCTATAAAGATTCGAAATAACTCAAATGTGATGACATGTCTGGATATTAGCAGCTATGCACCACTCCTAGGACTTGGATTTTTAAATGATGAAGATGCATTATTAGGGGATTATATTGATGGAAAAACTTTAGAGATAATCACTGCTGATAATGCTCCATTTAAAGACAGTTTTCATTATGAATGGTATAAAAATGGTACTTCAAAGCGTGTGAAAGAATGTACTTATGGAAATGGTGATTATACCAGTAATGTTGATACTTCATTAAAACAAAATCATTTTGGAATACTTAATAGTGAGTTTAAAAAAGTTGGTGACCACTATGAGGCAAGCTGCAAATTATACGCGCAAGTCAATATTGCAAAGGATGATTTATTAAACCTATCTGTAGGCCAAACGTATCAGTATTATGATACAAACTTTACTGTGACAGATATGGGAGAGTATGAAGCAAATACTACCGACCATACTATGCAACAATGGTGGATATTCGATAATAAATATGTCGTGAATACTTCAGGACACACAGAATTGGGGGATTATATTTATTACAATATTTGTATTCTTGAAGAAAAGATGCATGATTGGGATCCACCAAACGGGACAAATCAAATATATGTATAAGTGTCGGATGACTTCAAACTGTATACAGTGGATGGTGATATGGGAGATCTATCGCAGTATAAAGCTGGTGATTCAGTGTCATTGCATTTTCATGATGGGTCATATTATGAAGATGGCGAGGGAAAGCTGGACGGTGTATTTCCTACGTACATGCCAACAGAATCGATTAGTATTGTGAGATAGTATAGTGACAATTGCTGATGGAAGCATATAGAGGTAAGTATCAAATGAGATAAAAACGAGAAGCGGAACTGAAATCAAATCAGTTCCGTTTCTTTATTATTATTCTTCAAGATAGCGGGTGAATAAATTGACGAAGGTATTAGCGAGCTTTATCTTTTGAGATTCAATTAAGGCGCGATGAGAAAGGGGCTCAAAAGTGGTCTCAGCTAAATACTGAATGAATTTTTGATGATTAAAAACTTTATCATCGAAAAAACTATTGTAGTCTGATAGTTCAAAACATCCTTTAATATAAAATCCATTACAGTCTTCTTTCTTTTTTGTTTTGAATATAAGTTCCTTCTCCGGAAATCTTTTTTTTAGAAAATCTGCATAAGTTTTCTTGGAAATATCACTAATTGGCGTAACGGCACTATACTCTTCATAGGCGCTTAGGAGTTCATCTTTGAATGAATTCTTGATTTTGAGTAAGCTAGAATCAACCCAGAAATTCCGCCATGCTGTTAAAGTGACTTTGTTAAAGAGTGATGAACAGTTTTTTGGCAACATAAAGAAATTAAGACAATCCAAATAATCTTTATGTTCAAGACCAAATTTTATTATGTCAGAAGATATATGAGAAAAATAATGAGCTATTGAAACTGGCTCTATTACAGGAGTTTTAATGAATCCAAGTAGGTAATCGGGATTACAGTTGAAGACTTTACATAGCTGAATTAGGTTCTCAATAGAAGGGCAGGTATTACCTTTTTCCCAATCTATTATAGTTTGCCGTGATACATTGACGGCTTCTGCCAAAGTTTCTTGGTTAACACAACAAGCATAATCTTTATACTTTTTTGGAAGAGAGTCAGGATTTTTCATATATTCCTTATACTGAGATCCACGAAGTTTTCTTGTCGATTTGATGTTTTCAGCAAGGTTTGTATAGTCATAATTGCTAAAAATGTCATCCATATCTTACAATCTCCATAAAAATAATCTGAAATGTAAACACATAAGTAACTGACTAGTTACATTCTATGTGATATCCTTAATCACGTCAAGAAGCTAATTGATAGACGTCAGCCAATCGCGATAGTGCTGATGAAAGAAAGGAGAGCATAAGACTATGAAAGCTAAACTAGTTGGAGTACAGGGAATCCATTTCACAAACAACAATGGCGAAGAAATCAGCGGTACAAATATTTATTGTGCGTTCCAGGACGAGAATGTTGATGGGCTTCGTACAGAGAAATTTTTCCTTAAGGATGGAATTACCCTTCCAAAAGATACTAAGCTTAACGATGCCATTGATATCAGCTTTAATATGAAGGGTAAGGTAGATATGGTATTTAAAGCTAACTAACAATAAAGACTTAACATCAGGGGCATAATCAAAATGCCCCTTTGATGTTAAACGGAATGGAGTAAAAATGTATAGTGACAATAAATATAATGAAGAGCGCTACAATAGAAAGAAGAATTTTTCACATTGGGGGTTGGCATTTCAGCAAATAAAGCTAAACCATATCTTACTTGTCATGTTATTGCCAATAGTAGCGATAACAATAGGAATCTGGGTTAAGATGGATTTCTTTCTTGCTATATTTGATGCTCCAAAATTGATACGCCCTATTTATGAGATGTCTATAAAAACATTAGGTGTAATTATCCCTATTCTATTAGCATGGGCGGTAATGGAAGTCATCGGATCATTGACTGCTCGGAAAGATGAGCAATCAATTCTGATGGCTTTTGACGAAAAGGAACTTAGAAACGGTAGCCCTATACTTATGTATAAAAGTAAAGATAAACGCAGGGGTTATATAAGAAGGGTGTGGTATTCGCCGATTCCTTTAGATATTTGGATAGAACGTCAAGAAAGAATAGAACATCAAATGAAGGAAACCATTATAAAAGAGTTGGACTATGACGAAAGAGCGAAGGATAACAGAATTGTCATGGTTTCTTTAAAAGGAATGAAGCGTGTAAAAGAAGAAAAGCCCTTCTTTGATAATGAATTGGAAAAGGATATGGAGAATTATTAGGGTGCTACAGCTTGGATATAACTTATTAACAGAAAAGCAAATCATTGCAGATATGGAGCAAACGGGGCACGCCTGTATAGTAGGGGGCACAGGCTCGGGAAAATCCGTAGCGACTATGTATCTTCTCTATCAGCTATTAAAAAACTATAATGCAAAGATTACGATATGTGATTTTAAGAAGTCAGGTGATTATGAAGGTATATCAGATGATTTTGCTGAGTTTAGCGATGTTACGGAATGTATAGAAACATATTACGAAGATTATCAGAACACGCCAGAAAATAATCCTCAGATAAAACTCCTACTTATTGATGAATACGCAGGATATATTATTTGGGCAACACAGAACGACAAGAAAAAATCAGAAAAAGTAAAGCAAGTCATAAGCGAGGTGCTTATGTGCGGCAGAAGTAGGAATTGCTTCATATGGATAGTGCTACAGCGCATTAGCGCAAGTCTATTTCCTGCTGGAATAGGAGCCATAGATAATTTTCAGATTTGCATGGGACTAGGGCGATTATCAGTCGAAAGTCGTAAATCCTTATTTGCAGGTGAGCATCTTGATAATGCGTCATTCGAAGAACGATATCACCCAAAGACGGGACAGGGATTAGTTTTAATAGACGGACAGGAATTACAACCTATACAAATACCGTATATAGCTGATAAAACACGTTTAAAACAGCTACTACAAAGAATGGCAAAAGAAAAAGCGGCAGGAGAAGGAAAGCCCCGTTGAGGGCGGCGGCGGAGCCGCAAGCCCTCAAACGGTCGGCTAGTATTACCCGACCGGAACACACGTAAAAAAGCTCAATAACCGCAAGGGGTTGCAGATTGTTCATAAAGTTACACAAATAGAACAAAGGAGGTGATTGTAATAGATACGCAATCCTTCATGTATCAATTAACGATTAACGCTCCTCTGGAAAAAGGATATACGCATGAGCACATAGCTGAAACTATCAGAAGCAATTTCAAAACTATGACATATTTCTGTATGGCTGATGAAGAAGGTTCTATGTATCATACTCACGTATTCGCTATATTTGCTTCAAGAGTAAGGTTCAGTATGATGAAGCGATATTTTCCAGAAGCACACATTGAAAGATGCAGAGGGTCAGTATCGGACAACGTAAACTATGTAAAGAAATCTGGTAAATGGGAATTAGACGAAAGTAAGCAAGAAAAAAAGATAGAAGGCACATTTGAAGAATATGGAACACAACCACCTGACAGTAAAGGAAAAAGAAGTGATATGTCGGACCTGTATCAGATGGTTCTTGATAATATGACAAACGCCGAGATTCTTGCAACAAATCAGGATTACATTTTACAAATAGATAAAATTGATAAAGTTCGTACTACCATCCTAACAGAGAAATATAAAGAGACAGTACGGCTCGACTTAGAGGTAGTATATATTAGTGGTGCGACAGGCACAGGAAAAACAAGAGGTGTTCTGGAAGGCAATGGTTATTCAAATGTTTATAGGGTAACAGATTATTTTCATCCGTTCGATGGATATACTTGTCAGCCTGTAATATGCTTTGATGAGTTCCGATCTTCTCTCAAATTAAAAGAAATGCTTCTTTATTGCGATATATACCCAATAGAATTGCCAAGCCGTTATGCAAATAAATTTGCCTGTTACAATAAGGTTTATATTGTTTCAAATTGGTCTCTTGAAAGACAATATTCTGAGATTCAAAGAGATGATGAAGAATCATGGAATGCATTTCTGCGAAGAATCCATAAAGTTATTATCTATGATAAATCAGGAAAGCAAACTGAGTATGATTCTGTAAAGGATTATCTAGATAGGAACAATGACTTTGTTGAATATACAAAAGATGATTTACCTTTTGATTGAGAGGTGCCTGACATGAGAAAAGAAGTTCCTATTTGGGAGAAGTACACGCTTAATGTTGAAGAAGCTTCAGCATACTATGGTATTGGAATAAAGAGCTTGTACGAAATCATTCATAATAATCCTAATGCAGATTTCCTTTTGGAGATTGGTACTCACTATAGAATTAAAAGAATCATGTTTGAAAAGTTCCTTGATGAAACAACGGCAATATAAGGCAGACAAATTGAACATTGCTCTATGGCAGAGAAGACTATCAAATGGTAAAATGAGTACTATCCAAGATAGTCTTCTTTTATTTATTTGCGAAAGGAGACTTAATAAGATGAGTGAGAAAAGGAGATACAAGAGGACAGACAAACGAGGACGACTACTTCATAATGGCGAAATGCAGATGCCTGATGGACGATACAGATTTAAGTATATTGACGAAAATGGTAAAGAAAAGGCTGTTTACAGTTGGAGACTTGACCATAACGATTCTACGCCGGTAGGCAAAAAGCGAACACTTTCATTGAGAGAATATGAAAAGCAGATACAAGCTGATTTGTTTGACCATATAGTTACTAATGGCGGAAATCTTACTGTCCTAAAGCTTGTTGAAAAGTATATTGAAACAAAAACTGGTGTTAGACCTACTACTCAAGCAGGCTATAATACCGTCGTTAATGTTTTAAAAAACGATTCTTTTGGGAAAAGACGGATTGATACAGTAAGAATATCAGATGCAAAGACATGGCTTATTAAGCTTCAAAAGAAGGATGGACGTAGCTATAGCTCTATCCATTCGATAAGAGGTGTCTTAAGACCTGCCTTCCAGCTTGCGGTTGATGATGATTTGATTCGAAAAAATCCATTTTCTTTTCAGCTAGTAGATGCTGTGGTAAACGATAGTGTTCGTAGAGAAGCTATTACAAGAGATGAGGAGCGGAGATTTCTCAAGTTTGTAAAAGAGGATAGACATTTTAGTAGATATTATGAAGGTATTTATATCCTATTCAAAACAGGCATGAGAATTTCAGAATTTTGTGGGCTTACTGTTAGCGATATTGATTTTAAAGAGCATAAAATCAATATAGATCATCAGCTTCAAAAGAAATCAAAGATTGGCTACTACATTGAAGAGACTAAAACTGAAAGCGGTACTAGGGTGCTTCCTATGACTCCAGAGGTTGAGGAATGTTTTAAAAAGATTATTGCCAATAGGAAGCCACCAAAGGTTGAGCCAATGGTTGAAGGGTATACAGGATTTTTATACTTTGATAAAGACGGGAGTATAACTTATGCACTTCATTGGGAACACTACTTTAAGCATATAGTTGAAAAATATAATAGTATCTATAAAGTACAGATGCCTAAAGTTACTCCTCATGTATGCAGACACACCTACTGCTCAAATATGGCTAAGTCTGGAATGAATCCTAAAACTCTTCAATATCTTATGGGGCATTCAGATATTAGCGTAACATTGAACGTATATACTCATGTTAATTTTGATGATGCAAAAGCAGAAATCGCCAGATTAAAAGTTATGTAAATAGTCCATTATTTCAAGAAAAACCGAGGTATAAAATGAAATATTTTATACCTCATTTTATACCTTTTGCTGAAAATAATATGCCATTTTATGCGTATTATATGCCGAGTGAAAAGGTAGAAAAATCCTAAAAATGTTGAAAATACAGGAGTTTTTGAAATGATAAAAATACTATTCGTCTGCCACGGCAATATCTGCAGATCCACAATGTCCGAGTTTATCATGAAGGATATTGTAACCAAACAGGGGCTTTCAGAGCAGTTTCATATAGAGTCAAGTGCAACCCACACAGATGAGATATGGAACGGAGTTGGAAGTCCTGTCTATCCACCGGCGAGAGCGAAGCTTCGTGAGCATGGCATTGGAACCGATGACAATGAGCTTGGAGTATCGCAAAAGCGTGCAAGGCTGACATCACGTGGTGACTACGATAAGTTTGATTTCATTGTTGGCATGGACAGAGCCAATATGAGGGATCTTGAGAGACTCTTTGGCGGGGATCCGGATAAAAAGCTCTATAAGATGCTGGACTTTACTGACAGAGACGGGGATGTAGCAGATCCCTGGTACACAGGAAACTTTGATGCTACCTGGAGAGACTGCTCTGAAGGATGTCATGGATTGTTCAGGCAGATCCTTACTGATCCTGAGTATGCAAAAGAGCTGTCGGATGTAGATAATGACCCAGAGTGGTTTGATGAAGAAAAAGACCATGGTCTTATCCACGACGACTTCCCCAAGGGATGATTTAGTAATTGCATAAAGATACAAATTGTGATAAGCTACTGACTATGTTTTTGGAAACTAAAATTTCATAAACATTGCTAGTAGCTTATTTTATACGTGGTTATGGAAACTACATATCAAAATGTGGTATTCATATCATGTGGTGAGGAGAGAAAAATGGCAGTACGTATTGTTACGGATTCAGCAAGTGATATTTCTCAGGAGTTGGCTAAGAAATGGGATATAACCGTTATTCCATTAAATGTCAGATTTGGGGAAGAGGAGTTCTTGGACGGAGTTACCCTGAGCGGCCCTGATTTTTACAAGAAGCTGGTGGAGACGGATGAGATCCCAAAGACCAGTCAGATATCTCCCTTTGAGTACTCCAAGATATTTGAAGAAGCAGATAAGGCAGGAGATGAGCTTATCTACTTTTGCCTCTCTGCCGGAGTGTCAGGTTCATATCAGAGCGCATGTATTGCGGCAGAGGACTTCTCAGATAATATCCATGTTCTTGATACAAAACAGTTCTGCATTTCTGAGTACATAATTGTCCAAAGGGCCGTAGAGATGCGCTCACAGGGCATGAATGCGGGGCAGATACTTGAAAATATCAAGGAAGAGATGAAAAAGGCTCATGTCATTGCCGTATTTGATACCCTTGAATATCTTAAGCTCGGCGGAAGACTTCCTTCTGCTGCAGCCTTTGTGGGAAATCTTCTTATGATCAAGCCTGTAATAACTATTGAAAACGGAGAGGTAAAGGTTATAGGTAAGGCAAGAGGCTCCAAGAACAGCCATAACATGCTCATGGAGTTCGTAAAGAACCACGGCGGGATAAACTTTGATAAGCCAATTTGTCTTGCGTATTCTGGCTTTTCAGATGAAATGCTAAAGAAGTATGTAGAGGATTCAAAAGTTCTATACGAAGAACATGAAGATAAGCTCCAGTACGCAGTAGTGGGAGCAACTATAGGAACCTATTCAGGCCCTGGAGCTATAGCTCTGGCATATTTTGAAAAAGACTAATCCAGAATGACATCCAGGATATCATCAAAGTCAATTTTGGTGTTTACGATCTGAAGAAGTCTTGCAGTTTCATCCAGTCTTGCAACCATTCCGGTAATCTTAAGGTATTCATCCTTATGGAAATAGATCACTGAGATGATCATACCTTTTTCTATCAAATGCATCTTTTTATCGAGCTCTCTGAGGGAATCCTCTGAGAGCTCGATTTTTGGTACTATGATCTTTTCTTTTGCTGCGATAGCTTCATCCAGGCCTACAACAGCCTTGAAGGGGAGGAACTGAGCAGCCCTTTTATCCGGAGGCATTTTCTGTCTAGCCATTAGCCTTGTGACCTCCTATCTGATTGTTGCGCTCCCTGGTGGTGGCGCCTTCCTCAAAACTGATTCCCTTGAGGATTGCATTTTTGCCGAACTTATTCTTGATCTCAAGGACAGCCTTCTGGACCTTCCGGTCTCTTTCAAGATTCTCTGCTGGCATAAAGAAAGAGTACTGCATGTATTCCTCCGGGATAACATTGTTACATACCACATACATCCTGCGGATCTCGTAGGCTGGATTTACAATCTGCTCATATAGCTCAGCTATCTTGGGGATAAGGATGCTACTGGCATTGGTCTCGGTATCCAGACTAAAGCTTCCGCTTACAACTGGTAGCATGGCACTCTTGGCATATCCCACAGTTAGGGTAAATGACTTGCTCACAAGTCCCTTGTCCACCATATCAAGGCACATGACATCCATCATCTCTTTGGCAATGATGAGTCCCTTGTCAAAGCTGTAGTCGCTCATAAGGACCTGCCCCTGAGTGAGAGAGTGGGTGGTGCTGTGATATGCCTTGATGTCTGCGATGGTGACGCTCTCTCTGCCCCAGGCGTGGTCTATTAAAAGCTCAGCATTAACGCCAAGGAGCCTGTAAAGGAGATCCTCATCGCCTCTTGCGATATCTCCCATGGTGCGCATGCCGTAGGTCTCAAGCTTTCTTGCAATGCCAGGTCCTACACGCCAGAAATCCGTAAGGGGTCTGTGGTTCCATAAGGTCTCAATATAGCTCTTTTCATCCAGCTCGCCTATGAAGTCGGGGGAGTGCTTGGCTGTGATATCAAGAGCCACCTTGGTGAGGAAGAGGTTGGAGCCTATGCCACAGGTAGCACGGATGTGCAGCGTGTTATATACGTCGTCCATGATGCGCTTCCCAAGTTCCCTGGCTGTCATCTGATAAAGGGACAGATAGTCAGTGACATCCATAAAAGCCTCGTCTACGGAGTAAACATGGATATCGTCCTTGGAAATATATTTGAGGTAAATAGCGTAGATCTCAGCGGAATAGTTGATGTACAGCTGCATCCTGGGAACAGCCATTATGTAATCAATGCCATCTGGGATCTCAAATACCCTGCACCTGTTCTTGACACCAAGTGCCTTCATAGAGGGAGAAACTGCAAGACAAATAGTCTTGTCGGTTCTCTCCGGGTCAGCTACGACAAGATTGGTGGTCATCACATCAAGCCCTCTTTCTGCGCACTCCACAGAGGCGTAGAAGGACTTAAGGTCTATACAGATGTAGGCCCTTTGCTTTTCCATGATCCTATTATAGCGAACGAGTGTTCGATAAGTCAAGTGACGAATAAATCTCTATAAGTGCTTTAAATATGGTAAAATAATAAAAGCTTTTTAAATATAGAAAAACCGGTGTTGGGAGGTATTTCATGTTAAAAGATAACAAGATCTGGATCGCCAATAATGAAGCAGGGGAGAACGTATTTCTTTTGCCTAAGATGGCCAACCGCCATGGACTGATCGCTGGAGCTACCGGAACTGGTAAGACTGTTACCCTTAAGGTTTTGGCAGAATCCTTTAGTGATATGGGAGTTCCTGTATTCCTGGCTGATGTTAAGGGCGATCTTTCAGGAATGGTCCTTGAGGGCGAGGACAATGAGAACATGCAAAAGCGCATTCAGAAGTTCGGACTTTCTGAAGCGGGCTTTAAATATCAGAAGTATCCTGCAGTTTTCTGGGATGTATTCGGCAAGAAGGGCATTCCTCTTAGAACTACAGTCTCTGAGATGGGGCCACTTCTTTTATCAAGGATCCTTGGCCTTAACGATCTTCAAAGAGATATTTTGTCCATAGCCTTCAAGATTGCTGACGACGAGGAGCTTCTCCTTGTGGATACAAAAGACTTAAAGGCTATGCTCAACTACATTTCCGAGAACAACAAGGAACTTGCTGCAAACTACGGAAATATCAGCAAGGTGTCAGTTTCAGCCATTATGAGGGCTATTGTATCCCTTGAGATTGCCGGCGCTGAGGACTTTTTCTTTGAGCCTGCTCTTGATATCAGGGACTGGTTCACAACAGGCGAGGGCGGAAAGGGAATGATCAACATCCTTGACTCCACAAGCCTTATCAACAACGGAACTCTCTACGGAACGTTCCTTTTGTGGATGATGTCAGAGCTCTTTGAGACGCTTCCTGAGGTGGGTGATCTTGACAAGCCCAAAATGGTATTCTTCTTTGATGAGGCTCATCTTTTGTTCAAAGATACACCTAAGCTTCTTATGGATAAGATCGAGCAGGTGGTTAAGCTCATAAGGTCCAAGGGAGTTGGTATTTACTTTGTAACCCAGAATCCAAGGGATATTCCGGATGGAGTTTTGGCGCAGCTTGGAAACAAGGTACAGCATGCACTTCACGCCTACACACCTTCTGACATGAAGGCAGTCAAGGCCGCAGCAGAGTCCTTCAGAGAAAATCCTGCCTTTAACACAGTTGATGTGATACAGGAGCTTGGAACTGGTGAGGCTATCTGCTCATTCCTTGATGAGACAGGAACCCCTACAATGTGCGAGAGAGTCTTTATCCTGCCACCTCAGTCCTACATGGGCGGCATAGATGATGGCACAAGGGAAAAAGAGATCAAGTCCGCTACCCTCTACACCAAGTATTACGAGCCTGTTGATCCTGACTCAGCATTTGAATTCCTAGAGAGGAAGGGAATCGCTGATGCCAAGGCCAAGGCAGAACTTGAAGCCAAGGAAGCTGAGCGCAAGGCAAAAGAGAAGGAAGAGGCCGCTGCAGCTAAGGCAGCCGAGAAGGAAAAGGCTGCTGCAGACAGAAAGAGAAAACAGACCGCAAAGACCATTGGCAATTCCGTCGCTGGAACTGTTGGAAGAGAAGTGGGAAAGACCGTTGGAGGAACCTTCGGAAAATTTGGAAAGACCCTTGGCGGAAACCTTGGAGCAAGTCTTGGAAGAGGAATTCTTGCAACATTCTTTAAGTCATAAATAAAAAATAACAACAAAATAAAAGACATTTATCGCCTATATAGTGTGTGTAAAAATACCAGACACTATATAGGCGATTTTTTGTGCAAACCCGCATAAACTTTAGACTTTTTTTATTCAAAACATGGAAAAAACCTATTGTTAAAGTGAAAAAAGTGCTTTATAATGGTTTCAGGTGGTAAAAAGTGTCAAAAAGTGGTAATAAGTGGTAGATAAGTGGGAACAGCATTTAAAGGCGAATACAGTCATTCCATAGACGCAAAGGGAAGGCTCATAATTCCAGCTAAGTTCCGTGAACTTCTCGGCGAACAATTTGTGGTGACCAAGGGGTTTGACGGATGCCTTTTTGTGTTTGCTGAGGAAGGCTGGGAGCAGTTCGAGGAAAAGCTCCAGGCGCTCCCTATGGATAAGCCAGAAGCCAGAATGCTGGGACGTTTCTTTATCGCAGGTGCTATTGATGCAGAAGTAGACAAGCAGGGAAGGATCCTTTTACCACAGAATCTCCTTCAACACGCTAAGATTGAGAAAGAAGCAGTTATCGCAGGTGTTGGTAACAGAGTTGAGATCTGGAGTAAGGCTGAGTGGGAGAATGCAAGTACCTTTGATGACATCAATGGAATTGCAGCCAAGATGAGTGAGTATGGTCTTAGCATTTAAACCTGGAGGCGTGAAGATGGAATTCAAACATTATTCAGTGCTCCTTCAGGAGTGCATAGACAATCTGAATATTAAGCCGGATGGCATATATCTGGATGGAACCCTTGGAGGCGGCGGTCATTCTTTTCATATAGCAGAAAAGCTTTCGGATAAGGGACATCTCTACGGAGTGGATCAGGATGCAGATGCCATAGCGGCTGCCAGTGAGAGGCTAAAAGAGTTTGGGAGCCGCATAACTGTCATAAGAGATAACTACGAAAACGCAGTGACAAGGCTTAAGGAACTGGGAGTTACAGGGGTTGATGGAATACTGCTTGACCTTGGAGTTTCATCATTCCAGCTGGACAACGCGGACAGGGGCTTTACTTATAAAGAAGATGTTCCTCTGGATATGCGAATGGATCAGAGGATGCAGCTCACAGCAAGAGATATAGTCAATGACTATTCGGAGACAGAGATCTTCCATATAATAAGAGATTTTGGTGAAGATAAATTCGCCAAGAACATTGCCAAGCATATATGCATAGAGAGGGCCAAGGCTCCCATCGAGACTACGGGCCAGCTCAATGACATAATAAAAGCTGCGATCCCGGCCAGGATGAGAGAAAAGGGAGGCCATCCTTCCAAGAGAACCTATCAGGCAATCAGGATCGCATTAAACAGAGAACTGGATGTACTCCAGAATTCTCTGGACGGATTTATAGATTTCTTAAATCCAGGCGGAAGGCTTTGCGTTATAACCTTCCACTCGTTGGAAGACCGGATAACCAAAAATAATTTCAAGACCAACGAAGATCCTTGCATCTGCCCACCGGAATTTCCGGTATGTACCTGCGGCAGGAAATCAAAGGGCAAGGTGATAACAAGAAAGCCGATCCTTCCAAGCGAAGAAGAGCTTTCGCAGAACAAGAGATCTCAAAGCGCCAAGCTAAGAGTTTTTGAAAAGAAATGATCAGAAAGGAGAATGAGCATGGCAAGCGAATACATACGCGGAACTTCAGTCAGAAAACCAAATAGAGCGCCTTCCCGCAGACCTGTCCATGTTCAGGAACCTTCTAGAAAAAGAAGACATCACATGAGCCTTGGATATCTTTTATTCCTGTCAATGGCTATGGCTCTCATGGTTGGAACACTGGCATGGTACATATCACTTCAGTCACAGATCACCAGCAGTGTAAAAAATATCGCAACTTTAGAAAGTCAGTTAAATAATTTGAAACAGGACAATGATGAGGCGTATAATAGAGCAAGTGGCAACGTGGACCTGGATGAGATAAAGAGGATTGCAATCCAGGAATATGGCATGACTTATGCAACTGAGGGACAGATAGTTACTTACTCTGATGGCGGTGGCAATGATTACGTCAGACAGCTGGCACCTATCCCTGAAGTGGCTAAGAACTAGGATGCATGCCGCTTTAAGTGTTTAGAAGGGTAAGTAATTTGGTTAGATGAAAAAAAGGAAATCTGGGAACAGTCAGAAGTTCACTATAGGAATGAAGAAAAAGCTGGTAGTGCTGTTTGTGCTTGCACTACTGGCTTTCGTTGGGTTAGGGGTAAGGCTTATCCTCATAACCAAGAATAATGGCGAGGAGTACGAAAAACAGGTGCTGTCACAGCAGCAGTACGACTCAACAACGCTGCCATTTCGCCGGGGAGAGATCCTTGATGCCAATGGCACAATCCTTGCGTACAGCGAGAAAGTCTACAATGTGATCCTTGATGCCAAGCTCCTTCTTAGGAGTGACAAGTATCTTGAGCCTACAATAAGGGCTCTGGTAAAAGAGTTTGGCCTCGATTCCGGGGAGATCAGACAGTATCTTGCTGAACATCCCACATCTCAGTACTACATCCTCGCCAAGAAACTTCCATATGATGAGATCAAGAACTTTCAGGATATGATAACCCCTGGAATGGAAGGGTATGATGCCAATATCCAGGGCGTATGGTTTGAATCAAGCTATGTAAGGAAGTATCCCAATGGGTCACTGGCCTGCGATGTTATAGGATTTACATCTGGCGACAACAACGGAATGTACGGTCTTGAGGAGTACTACAACAACACTTTGTCAGGAACCATGGGAAGAGAGTACGGATATCTTGACGAGGACTCTAACCTGGAGAGAACAACAATTCCAGCCACTGATGGTGACAATATCATTACAACCATTGATGGCAACCTTCAGAATATAGTAGAGAGGCATCTTCAGGAGTTTAATGACACCTACGCCAACAACTTCAGAGAGGGCAATGGTGCCAACAATGTTGGATGCATCATGATGGATGTCAACTCTGGTGAGATACTGGCAATGGCCAGTTACCCGAAATATGACCTGAATGACCCAAGAAACAAGGAAGCTCTTATCGGAATGCCCGCAGTTGATGAAAAGGGCAACAAGGTCAAGGGTGAATCAGTATTTGACTCAGGGGTATATATTACAGAAGAGATGCTGGCAGATTTTACCGACGAGCAACTTTATCAGAACTACAATGCCCTTTGGAAGAACTTCTGCATATCAGATACATACGAGCCAGGATCTGTCGCTAAGCCTTTTACAGTGGCAACTGGAATCGAATCTGGATCCATAACAGGCGACGAGGTGTACAACTGCAAGGGCTTTCTTGAAGTTGGCGGATGGGAGATCAAGTGCCATAATACCTACGGTGATGGCGCGGTTTCCGTTCAGAGAGGAATTGAGATATCCTGTAACGTGGCCATGATGTATATTGCTCAGGCTACAGGAGTAAGTACTTTTACCAAGTTCCAAAAGGACTTTGGCTTCGGACTTAAATCCAACATTGACCTGGCGGGAGAGGCCAGAACAGAAGGCCTTACCTATAAGGCTGCAGATATGACTTCTACTGACCTTGCCACTAACTCTTTCGGACAGGGCTTTAACATTGACATGATCGAGGGAATTACCGGATTCTGCGCACTTATCAACGGAGGCTACTACTATGAGCCTCACGTGGTGAAAAGGATCGTATCTTCAAGTGGAGCTACTATTAAAAATGTAGAGCCAAGGATCCTTAGACAGGTTATATCCCAGAGCACATCAGATAAGATCGTTGAATTTTGTAATACCGTAGTTTCAGGACCTAACGGTACTGGTAAAACAGCTCGCCCTGCAGGCTATATGATCGGCGGCAAGACGGGAACAGCCCAGACCCTTCCCCGTGGAAACCGTCAGTATGTTGTTTCCTTCATGGGATATGCTCCTGCTGATGACCCTGAAATAGCCATATACGTAGTAGTTGACAGACCAAATACCAGATATCAGGACGATGCTAAGTTTGCTACAAGGATCGTAAGAGCTGTGCTCACAGAGGCGCTTCCGTATCTCAACTACCCAATGACCGAGCCTCTTAGCGAAAAAGAGCAGGCAGAGCTTGAAGAACTCAGAGAAAAGATGATAACTTCTGCAGTTGCAACTACCGAGGAGGGTGAGGAAACCACTCAGGAAGGAGAGGAAGAAACATCCGAAGAAACCACATCTGAAGAGGAAACCACTGAGGAAGAAGCAGAGCAGTCTTCAATTTGGGAGACATTTGACGTTGACCCATCAACGGGGTATTATATTGACCCGAACACAGGTGATTCTATCGATCCATCATCAGGACATGCTTTCGGAGGAGACGACCTCCCTGATTTCAGCGGAGAAAACACTGATTCTTCTATATTTGAGAGCATTGAAAATGGTGGAAACTAATTATTGGAGATTTTAAAATGAGCGATTATTGTATGCGGACGCTGCTTCCTGCACTGTTATCCTTTGTTATTGCGGTCCTGATCGGACCACGTGTCATTGAGCTCCTTAAAAAGCTCAAGGCAGGACAGACCGAGAGAGAAGAGGGACTTGAGTCCCATCAGAAAAAAACCGGAACACCAACTATGGGCGGAGTGATATTTCTTTTGCCTGTTGTTGTAATAGGAATATTCTACGGGGCTTCTCACAAGGAAGTTATTCCTGTACTTATCCTTACGATCGGTTTTGGAATCATTGGTTTTATCGACGACTATATCAAGGTGGTAAGGAAGCACAACTTAGGACTTCGCGCCTGGCAAAAGATGTTGGGACAGTTTGCGGTAACTATCATTTTTTCTGTATATGTCCAGACCTTTACTGATATTTCTCTCGCAATGAGGATTCCTTTTACAAGTATCGTTCTTGATTTTGGAATATTTAACATTCCGATTTTGTTTTTCATAGCACTTGGCACTGCCAATGGCACGAACTTTACAGACGGTGTTGACGGCCTTTGTGCATCTGTAACTGCTGTGGTTGCTGCTTTTTTTGCTGTTGCAGGCATGCACTATAGCGCAACTGGCGCAGAGGTAATGTCCAGCGCCATGGTTGGAGCACTCCTTGGATACCTTGTCTATAACGTATACCCAGGAAAGGTCATGATGGGAGATACCGGATCACTTGCTATTGGCGGTTTCGTAACAGGAATAGCATATGTTATGCAGATGCCCATCTTTATTGTAATAGTTGGATTTATCTATGCTTTTGAGGTTATTTCTGTAATCCTTCAGGTTTCATATTTCAAGATCACACATGGAAAGAGGATTTTCAGAATGGCGCCAATCCACCATCATTTTGAGAAGGGTGGATGGTCTGAGACAAGGGTAGTAAACGTATTCACAACAGTAACGATTCTTCTTTGCCTCATTGCTTATGCAGGACTATAACGCGCGTTATGTAGCGTATTAAGATAAGAGGAAGATAAGGATATGACAGCTGATTTAAAGGGAAAAAGAGTTCTTGTAATTGGTTCGGGGCTTTCTGGAGTTGGTTCTGTTAAGCTCCTTGACCAGATTGGCGCACTTCCTGTGATGTTGGAAGAGAACACCAAGGTTACAGAGGAAGACATCAGGAAAAAGCTCTATGAAGAGGATAGAGATAAGACTGAGATCATAATTGGCGAAATAACAGATGATACGCTTTCTACTATTTCGCTTGTAGTACCAAGCCCTGCAGTGCCACTGGATTCACCAACGGTCATGCGTATCAAGGCTCTTAACATTCCAATCTGGAGCGAGATCGAGCTTGCGTATAACTTCTCCAAGGGAACCAAGGTTGCCATTACAGGAACTAATGGCAAGACAACAACTACAACCCTGGTTGGCGAGATCATGAAGGCTCACTTTGAATCAGTGTATGTAGTAGGTAACATCGGAGTTTCTTTTGCAGAAAATGCTCTTGCAATGAGAGATGACACTGTGATAGTCGGTGAGATCAGCTCATTCCAGCTTGAGGCAGTTGACAATTTCCATGCAAAGGTTTCAGCTATCCTCAATATCACACCTGATCATCTAAACAGACATCATACCATGGAGTGCTATGCCTCCATGAAGGAAAATATCACAAACAGGCAGACAGCTGATGATACCTGTGTGCTTAACTACGACAATGAGTACACAAGGGAATTTGGAAAAAGATGTCCTTCCAAGGTAGTGTTCTTTTCAACAAAAGAGCAGCTACAAGACGGCTTCTATCTTGACGGGGAAAACATCGTGATGAGCACTGCCGGTGCAAGGACTGCCATCATGAACATCCATGACATGAACCTTGTGGGACTGTGTAACGTCGAAAACGTTATGGCAGCCATCGCCATGAGCCTTGCCATGGGAGTACCTCTTTCAACTATCCTTGAGGTTATCAGGACCTTCAAGGCGGTTGAGCACAGAATTGAGTTTGTTGCTACAAAGAGGGGCGTGGATTATTACAATGATTCCAAGGGAACCAATCCTGATGCAGCGATCCAGGGCATCAGAGCTATGAGTAAGCCCACAATCCTTATTGGCGGCGGCTATGATAAAGGCAGCGAATATGATGAGTGGCTTGAGTGCTTTGGAGATACTGTGAAGCTCCTTGTCCTAATTGGACAGACAAAGGAGAAGATTGCAGAGTGCGCTAAAAAGCACGGATTTACAAATTATGTCTTTAAAGACACCTTTGAGGAGGCTCTTGAGTTCTGCACAGAGAGTGCAAAACCGGGAGATGCAGTGCTTCTTTCTCCTGCCTGCGCAAGTTGGGATATGTTCCCAAGCTATGAGGTAAGAGGCAGAAGATTTAAAGAATATGTCAATAAGATAGCCGAGTAAGGCTATAGGAAAAGTTATTTGTTGTGAGGGGATTTAGTGAGAGCAGGAATCTTAAGACGCGAAAGAGAAGAGTCTTATATTGACTACAGTCTGATATTCATCATTCTGTTTCTTTTGGCGTTCGGTCTTATCATGCTTTATTCTACAAGTTCATATGAGGCAGCCCTTGACTACGGAGATTCTGCATATTACTTCAAGCATCAGCTTATCCCTACGATCCTGGGACTTGCAGGCATGATGGTAATGTCTTACATTCCCTACAAGGTACTTTCAAGGCTTGCTATGCCTATCTACCTGGCTGCTGCAGCACTTCTTATACTGATCATCCCTTTTGGTAAGACTGTAAATGGTGCCAAGAGATGGATCATCATCATGGGCGTATCGATCCAGCCTGCAGAGGTCGCCAAGGTGGCTACCATCATTTTCACAGCGACTATCATCATCAAGTTAAAAAGAAATCTTATGAGCTACAAGGGATTTGGTGTGGCCCTGCTGTTCCCGCTGATACTTGCAGGAATGGTTTATGGCATCACAAGGAACTTAAGCTCAGCTATCATCATCATGGGAATCACAATTGTTATGCTGTTTATTTCAACTCCCGGATACAAGAGATATATCATCGCGGCAGTGGCGCTATTGGGAATCGTGGCGCTTCTTGTTTTGCTGATCGCCAATTCTGATCAGTCAAGCAGCATGAATTACCGTTTTGAGCGAGTACTTGCATGGCTTGACCCCAATGCTCACGCTTCAGGCAAGGGCTTCCAGACACTTCAGGCTCTTTATGCTATTGGCTCCGGAGGAGTATTTGGTAAGGGACTTGGAGAGAGCATGCAGAAAATGGGCTTCATCCCTGAGGCTCAGAACGACATGATCTTTTCAATCATCTGCGAAGAGCTTGGACTTTTTGGAGCCATTGCAGTTATGCTCATGTTCCTTCTCCTTATCTGGAGACTTATGATAATCGCCAACAATGCTCCTGATATGTTTGGTGCGCTGCTGGTTATTGGCGTTATGGGACACATAGCGATCCAGGTTATTTTGAACATTGCGGTTGTAACTAATACTATTCCCAATACAGGAATCACGCTTCCTTTTATCAGCTATGGCGGTTCTGCCGTTATCATTCAGCTGGCTGAGGTTGGAATAGCCCTGAATGTGGCAAGAAATATAGGCAGAGAATAACAGGATATGGCAAGAAGGAAAAAGAAATACAAAAAGAGGGGCGAAAATCCCCTGAAAATAGTGGGAAGAACCATCTTAGACCACAAGAGCATTTATATAATCCTTGGGGTGCTCCTGGCTTTTATCATCATCGGGGCTGTAGTCATCAAGTACATAGCAGATAATTACACCATCACTAATATATATGTCACAGGAAACACCCATTACTCCAACAATGAGATCATAGATATGGTCATCACCGACAAGCTCAGTCACAACTCTATGTATCTGTCCATGAAATACAGGAACAAGAGCATTGAGGGCGTGCCATTCATAGAGAAGATGGACGTGGACATAGTTTCCCCGGACACCGTCAGGATCAATGTCTATGAGAAGGCTGTTGCCGGTTATATTGCATATCTTGGCAGGTACATGTATTTTGACAGGGATGGTATCGTGGTTGAAAGCTCCCTTGAGCCATCAGATACAGCACCGCAGGTCATGGGACTGTCATTTGATTACTGTATAATGCATGAGAAGCTTCCCATCGAGAATCAGGACGTTTTTGAAGAGATACTTGATATAACGCAGCTCCTTTCAAAATACCAGCTTGGGGCTGACAGGATCTTTTTCGACAGCGAGTATAATGTGTACCTTTATTTCGGCGAAATTGAGGTAAGTCTTGGCAAAGAAGACTTCATTGATGAAAAAATTATCCAACTTCAATATATCCTTCCAGAGCTTAGTGGAAAAAAAGGAATTTTGGAGATGAAAGATTTTGACGACGATACAAAAAACATCACTTTTGAAGAGAAAAATCAGTAAATTGTCAAGCGAATTGTAAACATTTTATTAAAAAATATTGGTTGAAAATCGAAACAAAAAATCGTATCATAGCTATTAGGAGTCTATGAGGTTTATGAAGGAGGAGTTGTTTTGCTGGAGATTAAGTCTAACGAGGCAGAAAATGCCTGCAAGATCATCGTCGTCGGGGTTGGCGGTGCAGGTAATAATGCTGTAAATAGAATGGTTGATGAAAATATTACCGGTGTAGAATTCATCGGTATTAACACTGATAAACAGGCACTTCAGTTGTGCAAAGCACCAAAGCTTTTACAGATTGGTGAGAAGCTCACTAAGGGACTTGGAGCAGGCGCTAAGCCTGAAATCGGACAGAAAGCAGCAGAAGAGAGTTCAGAGGAGATATCAGCAGCACTTAAGGGCGCTGATATGGTTTTTGTTACCTGTGGTATGGGTGGCGGAACTGGTACCGGAGCAGCTCCTGTTGTAGCTAAGCTTGCAAAAGAGATGGGCATCCTTACTGTAGGTGTTGTTACCAAGCCTTTCAGCTTTGAGGCTCGTGTTCGTATGCAGAATGCTATGCTTGGCATTAGCAACATCAGAAACAACGTAGATACTCTTATCGTTATTCCTAATGATAAGCTTCTTCAGATAGTAGACAGACGCACTACAATGCCAGATGCACTTAAGAAGGCTGATGAAGTACTTCAGCAGGCTGTTCAGGGAATCACTGATCTTATCAATGTTCCTGCAGTTATCAACCTCGACTTTGCTGATGTTTCAACAGTCATGAAGGACAAGGGCATCGCTCATATCGGTATTGGTAGTGGCAAGGGTGATGACAAGGCAACAGATGCTGTTAAGATGGCTGTTGAGAGTCCACTTCTTGAGACCAAGGTAAACGGGGCAACAGATGTTATCATCAATATCTCTGGTGATATCACTCTTACAGATGCATCTGATGCATCAGAATATGTTCGTCAGCTGGCTGGTGATGACGTTAACGTTATCTTCGGTGCAATGTATGACGAGAGCAAGACAGACACATGTACTGTTACTGTAATCGCAACAGGTATTGAGGCAACAGGCACGGGCAACGCAGCAGTAGCACAGGCCAAGGCCCAAGCTGCAGCTAAGCCGGTAGCACCTGCTCCTACTCCAGTAGCCCAGACAGTAGCAACACCAGTTACTCCTGTTCAGCCAGTGGTAACACCAATTCAGCCTACAATCTCTACAATTGGTACTCCTGCAGCAGAGGCTTCAGCTACTTCATCAGCAACAAGACCTCTGACACTCAACAGACCAAGCGAGATCAAGAGCACTGTAGAGCCCAAGTCACTTAAGATCCCTGATTTCCTTCAGAGAAAATAATAATGTTTGATTTCCCTCCGCTTTTAAGGCGGAGGGTTTTTTGTTTTTATGAAGAAAATCAAAAGTTATATCAATATTTTATATAGAAAAATGCGGTAAATCATGCTACAATAATTTGTGTATTGATATTGTTTTTCACACAATATACAGTGGACATATCATTTAAAAATTGGAGGGAAAGTCATGAAGTGCCCGTTTTGCGGAAAAGATGACACAAGAGTTATTGATTCAAGGCCAGCTGATGAGAATACTTCCATCAGACGCAGGAGAGTATGCGATTCCTGTGGCAAGAGATTTACAACTTATGAGAAGGTTGAGACTATTCCGCTTATAGTCATCAAGAAAGGTGATGTTCGTGAGCCTTACGATCGTTCCAAGATCGAAGCTGGCGTACTCAGGGCATGTCATAAGAGACCTGTAAGTGCAGAGCAGATTTCAAGGCTTGTTGATGCTGTAGAGACAGAAGTGTTCAACATGGAGCAAAAAGAGATCCCAAGCCGAGCTATCGGTGAAATTGTCATGGACAAGATGAAGAACCTTGATCCAGTTGCTTATGTAAGATTTGCATCTGTTTATAGAGAATTTAAAGACGTTAATACATTTATGGATGAACTTAAGTCAGTGCTTAGAAAAGAGGCAGATGGCACAATTACCGATGCCACAGATAAAAGCACACCTCTTTTAAAGGAACAATAAGAGCTAATTTCCCCGAGGAAGCCCATCTTCTTCGGGGTGTTTTTTGCTTGACATTTTATTAACCAACACGTATATTGTTCATGTGATGGACCAAAAAGGCCCATAAAAACTTAATACTAGGAGGATTTTAACATGATCAACAAGAACTCCCTAAGGAGAAAAACTACAGGAGCTCTGGCAATCGTGTTAACGACACTGGCTATTGCATTGAGCGGATGTTCAAGCGACAAGACAGCAGGAGATGATTCTTCTAAGATTACTATCGGAATACCTCAGGATATTGACGGTCTTGACCCCCATTATGCGACAGGGGCAGGAACTAAGGAGGTTCTTTTTAATTTGTTCGAAGGGCTTGTCAAGCCTGATGAGAACGGTAATCTTAACCCTGCTGTAGCAAGTGAGTACACGATTTCAGACGACAACAAGGTTTACACCTTTACCTTGAGAGATGGGATCAAGTTCCATGATGGAAGCAACGTTACAGTAGAGGATATCAAGTATTCTATTGAACGTAATGCGGGCACTGATGGCAGTGAGCCCCTTATCTCTTCTTATTCCAACATTGACAGCGTAAATATTGTAGATGACAAGCATGTGGAAGTAGTGCTTAAGGAAGGCGATTCTGATTTCCTTACACAGCTTACAGTAGCTATCATTCCAGCTTCTAACACAGATCCAGCTACTAATGTCATTGGTACAGGCCCTTACAAGTATGTATCAAGCTCACCTCAGGAGAATTTCATCATGACAAGATATGATGATTACTGGGGAGATAAGGCTTATATCAAGGATGTAGTGTTCAAGATCGAGGCAAACTCAGATGCTGTTGTTATGGACCTTAACGGCGGATCCATTGATATGTACGCACGTATCACCAGCACACAGGTATCACAGCTTAGTGAGGATTTCCAGGTTTACGAGGGAACAATGAACCTTGTACAGGCTCTTTACCTTAACAACGCTGAGAAGCCTTTTGATGATGTAAGAGTTCGTCAGGCCCTTTGCTATGCTATCAACCCTCAGGAGATCATGGACTATGTATCTGATGGTGCAGGCACAGAGATCGGAAGTGCCATGTTCCCTTCATTTACCAAGTATTTCCTTCCTGAGCTCAATGACACATACAACACTGACTATGACAAGGCAAAAGAGCTTCTTGCAGAGGCAGGTTACCCAGATGGATTTGAGTTTACAATAACAGTTCCATCTAACTATACACAGCATGTTGATACTGCACAGGTTCTTTCAGAGCAGCTTAAAAACATCGGTGTAAAGGCAAACATCCAGGAGATTGAGTGGAATTCATGGATTTCAGATGTTTACTCAGACAGAAAGTATCAGTCAACAGTAGTAGGCGTAGATGCATCAACTCTTGCAGCTTCTTCACTTCTTGCAAGATACGTATCAGATGCAGGCAGGAACTTTACTAACTTCAACAGCGCAGCTTACGATGAGGCCTATGCAAATGCACAGAATACCTCAGATGACAAAGCTAAGACTGAGTACTACAAAGAGTGTGAGAAGATTCTCTCAGAAGAGGCAGCAAGCGTATACATCCAGGATCTTCCTGAGTTTGTCGCACTTAATAAGAAATATACAGGATATGTATTCTATCCTCTTTATGTTCAGGACATCAGCAAGATAAAGCTTGCTACTGAATAATAAAGCTGGAAAAACCTAAGGCGAGGTACACATATATGAAATATATCATTAAAAAGTTTGGCATGATGGTAGCCACATTATTGGTAGTTTCTCTATGTGTGTTCCTCGCCTTTAATATTATTCCAGGAGATCCGGCCCTTAAAATGTTGGGGACGGAGGCTTCTCCTGAACTGGTAGAACAGGTGAGAGCAGAAATGGGACTCAATGACCCTGTTCTTATTCGCTACGCAAGATGGTTTCTGAATTTTATCAGAGGGGATTTTGGTACTTCCTACAACTATAAGGTTCCTGTTGGCAGCATGATCTCAAGCAAGATCCCGATAACGCTGACTATGGGTATCATGGCTTTTTTAATGACTGTCATAGTTTCAATTCCTCTTGGCATTGTAACCGCCAAGCACGAGAATGGACTTCTTGACAGGAGCATAACAGTGATAAACCAGGTCATTATGGCAATTCCACCGTTCTTTTCCGGAATCCTTATCACATTTATCTTTGGAATGATCCTAAGGCTCTTTACTCCTGGAGGATTTGTCAACTACACGGCGAATTTCGGGAAGTTTGTCAGATATCTGATATTCCCAGCGGTGGCAATAGCACTGCCTAAGATTGCCATGACGGTGAAGATGTTAAGGGGCAGTCTTATTGACGAGTCGCTTAAGGACTATGCAAGAACTGCTTATTCAAGGGGAAACAACACAAATGGTGTGCTGTATCGGCATATTCTGAAAAATGCCATAATCCCTGTCATCACATTTCTTGGAATGGCCCTTGCAGACATGATCGCAGGAAGTATTGTTATTGAACAGGTATTTAGTATCCCTGGCATCAGCAGGATACTTCTTACAAGCATCAGCAACAGGGATTATCCTGTTGTAGAAGCTATCATCATGGGAATAGCCATGATAGTCATCGTGGTCAATTTCCTGGTGGATGTAATTTACAGAATTGTGGATCCAAGGATAGGACTTGAGGATGAGTAAGGCAAGATACGACTTAAAAAGAAATATAAAAAGCAATCCATACCTTCTTGCAGGGCTGATAATAACAGGCCTGATACTTCTCATGACTATTGTTGGGATCTTCTGGACTCCCTATGAGCCCACAGCCATGAATGCCACTGAGAAGCTAAAGGGAGTGTCATTTAAGCACCTGATGGGAACTGACAACATGGGAAGGGACATTTTCAGCCGTGTTATGTATGGTAGCAGGATCACGCTTTTGATCGCTATTGGCACTGTTGCCATAGGAGCAGGTGTGGGAACTATTATTGGCGCTTTGACAGGCTATTTTGGCGGAATGCTTGACGAAGTCATGATGCGTATCATTGATGCTCTGTTTGCTTTTCCAAGCATTCTTCTTGCCCTTGTTATTGTCAGCGTCTTTGGTACAGGCTGGATACAGCTTCTTGTTTCTCTGGGAATAGCCTTTGTGCCAAGCTTTGCCAGAATTGTGAGGGGTGAAGTACTAAGATGTAAGAATATGGACTATGTGGAGAACGCGAGGCTCCAGGGCGTATCTGACTTTCGTATGATATTTGTCCACATTGTCCCCAATATAAAAGGCGTTTTGGCGTCTTCAATAATGATCGGATTTAATAATGCGGTTCTGGCAGAAGCTGGTCTTAGCTATTTGGGTGTTGGCTCTCAGCCGCCCTATGCCAGCCTTGGGAAAATGCTTTCTGACGCGCAGCAGTATATGTTTACAATGCCTACCTATGTCCTTTTCCCAGGTGCGGTGATAGTCCTTATGGTACTTGGGTTTGCATTTTTAGGAGAGGGGATCAGCAGATGGAAATAATACTTGATGTAACTGACCTTCATATTGAATTCCATGATTCTGATACTCCTTTTGTGGCAGTTGAGGATTTTGACCTGATGCTTGGAAAGGGCGAGATAGTCGGGATCGTTGGAGAGTCAGGCTCAGGAAAGAGTATGAGCGCCCTTGCAATCGCAGGGCTTCTTAACAGAAAAAGCCTTAAAAAGAGCGGAAGGATAATGTTTGAAGGCAATGACCTTCTGACCTGCGACAGAAAGACCTTAAGGTCCTACCAGGGAGATGAGATATCCATCATTTTCCAGGAACCTATGACAAGCCTTAATCCTGTTAAGAGGATAGGCTGGCAGGTGGAAGAGCCTCTTTTCATCCATCACCCGGAGGTGAGTAAGGAAGCCAGGAAGCATATGGCTATAGAAATGCTCAGGTCTGTGGGCCTTGAAAATGCTGAGGATGTGTACTACATGTATCCCCATGAGCTTTCTGGTGGGATGAGGCAGAGAGTCATGATTGCATCAGCAATGATTGGAGATCCCAAGATACTTATTGCGGATGAGCCTACAACAGCTTTGGATGTCACAGTACAGGCCCAGATCGTTGAGCTTCTTAAAAAACTCAACAAAGAAAGAAAAACTTCAATTATCTTTATATCCCATGACCTTAGCCTTGTTAACCAGCTTTGCCAGAGGGTTATTGTAATGCAGGAAGGCAAGATAGTAGAGTCTGGAAGAACCAGTGATATTTTCACAAGACCAAGAGATCCTTATACAAAAAAGCTTATAGCAGCCATACCAAGGATCGACCTTTCAAGGGATGAAAACAATGAGTGACAAAGATGTTTTAAAAGTGAATGACCTTTCTGTCTTTTATAAGAACAGAAAGAGAAAGCTTTTTTCCAAAAAGAATAAGAAGATCCAGGCTCTCTTTAATGTATCGGTCAACATGGAGGAGGGCGAGGTTTTGGCGATTGCTGGCGAGTCTGGCAGCGGCAAATCCACTCTGGCCAGGGCGATTGTTGGTATCAACAAGGACTACATAGGGACTATCTGGCAGAAATACGACAGACCACAGATGGTTTTCCAGGATCCCTACAGTTCACTTAATCCGGCCAAGAAGATCGGATGGCTTCTCAAGGAACCTCTTAGAGTTGATAAGACCAAGGAGTGGACCAGTGAGGAGATGGATAAGAGAGTTCTTCAGATCCTTGAAGAGATCGAGCTTCCAGTCAGCATACTTGACAGATATCCTGCGCAGCTGTCAGGTGGTCAGAGGCAGAGGGTATGCATTGGGATTGCTCTCATGAGATCTCCCAAGCTCCTCATTGCAGATGAACCGGTTTCAGCCCTTGACGTTACTATTCAGGCACAGATACTTGAGCTCCTTGAAAACCTTCACAGAAAGCACGGGATTTCTATCATATTCATATCCCACGACCTGCGAGTTGTCTATAAGATCAGCGACCACGTTATGATCATGAAGGATGGCAGGGTGGTAGAATATGGACAGACAAGGGAGCTTTACAGAAACCCTCAGGCTGAATATACGAAGAATCTACTGAAAGCAGCAGGGATAATGAATTAATTCTTCAATGTTTATAGGATTTTTATTATTTTTTTATTATAATGTTGTAAATATATTGTTAGTAGCTGTCGAAATACTTTGTGAGACAGAATGGTAGAAGAGAAAGGAGGAATAGGATATGGCGTTGAACGGACTTAATGGATATATCTCTAATTACAATGCGTATAATATTCCCTCTGCTACTGATAACTCACAGGTAAGACAGAACTCAGCAGATACTATAGATGCTAAGGCCTCCAGCGAGCAGCAGCAAAAACCTGAAGAGAAAAAGAATAGTTTAGACCTTACTGTAGAAGTACCATCCAGGGAAAACGCATCCATAGAGAATGTAGCTATATCCTTTGGTCAGTACGATGGCAACTCAATAGATCTTTTTGGAGATATGGGACTTGCATCAAGAGATATGAAACAGGCTATTTCAGGTATGCAGAAGGATCAGCTCCTTCATGAGTACCAGTATTTTGTAGGAAAAGATTTAAGTGGACAGCAGAGCAATATCGTTGCTGGTACAGAAGATGGTGTAGTTGTAAGACTTCACTGATAAATAAGGATCTAATGGTCGGAGAAATGTGTTTCTCCGGCTCTCTTTAATTGCCATCTCTTCATGGTAAAATATATCCTGTATGTTTACAGAAGATAATATGAATAAAAAAGTAAATATAGGGCATTGCCTTGTTTCTGGTACCATTGGTTTACTGGCATTACAATGCTTTACCTTTCAGAGCATTCTAGTATATACTATAAAAAGCTTGCCCAGAATGAAAACTTTATTGATATAGCCAGAGGATCAGTTTTCTTAATGAAAAGTAGGACATAATGTATTACAGAGTAGAAGATAAGTATTTTATATATGAAGATCAAATTGCATATCTTACGAGCCGTTTAAAAGAGATAATGGCCTATGATGAGCACAGCAGCGACGGAGGGTATCTTGTCAGAAGCGTCTATTTTGATGATGCTGCTGACAGCGCTCTTTTGGAGAATGAGGCTGGTGTTGATGAGAGAGAGAAGTTCAGGATCCGCACCTACGAAAGAGATGACACTTTCATAAGGCTTGAAGAAAAGAGCAAGAAAAGCGGCCTGACCCACAAGGAATCTGCTGTCATAAGCAGGGATGTGGTAGAGACTCTTTTGCAGGATGGATGCAGCGCAGAGAGAGCTCCTTTAAACTCTGGTTGCCTTCTTAATGAAAACGGATTTCTTTTTAAAAAACTCTATGCTAAGATGAATACGTCTTTACTGCATCCTGTTACTATCGTGGAGTATGAGAGACAGGCTTTTGTTGAGAGAGTTGGAAATGTGAGGATCACCTTTGATAAGAACATTGGAGCATCGGAGTATGTGGACAGATTCTTTGAAGAGGATGTATATACAAGACCGGTTCTTGAGCCGGGAGCCCATATTTTAGAAGTAAAATACGATGAGTTTTTACCTGAGTATATCCAGAAGATCTTAGAGGTTGGAACACTTCAGAGAACGGCCTTTTCAAAATATACTATGGCCAGAAGAAATTATGAACAGATTGGAGAATTGTTATGAGTTTTCAAGACGCACTTAAAAAATCAATATTTGAGGGATTTACAGCAAATGATATCCCTGTAAGCCAGATCGTGGCTGTACTTGCTTTTACATTTTGCATAGGACTTTACCTGTTTTTGATCTACAGACTGATCAATAAGACTTCTCTTTACAACAGGAGCTTTCACATTGCAATGGCAATGATCTCAGTGGTTACAGCAGGGATCATCCTTGCTATGCAGTCCAGTATCGTTATTTCCCTTGGTATGGTCGGCGCTCTTTCAATCGTAAGATTCAGAACTGCCATCAAGGATACCATGGATCTGCTCTTTTTGTTCTGGTCCATCGGAGAAGGTATTATATGCGGAGCTGGCCTGTTCGAGCTTGCAGTAGTTGTTGCTCTTCTTGTAACAGCAGGTATCCTTATCCTTGAGCTTATACCTATTAACAAAAAGCCATATGTGCTTGTGGTAAACAGTAAGGATGCAGATTCAGAGGATGAGATAGTAAAGAGCATTGCAGATAATTCAAAGAGCTACAAGATCAAATCCAGAAACGTTAAAAAGAGTGGCCTCGACATGATAGTTGAAGTGTCAACAACCACAGAAAAAGAGCTTATTGGAAGCCTTAATGAGCTGGAGAATGTTGTGAATGTATCTCTTCTTACCCACGAGGGAGAAGTAAGGATCTGATAATAAAGAGATAAACATAAGAAAACCACCTGCATTTGCAGGTGGTATTTTTTTGGGAGGAGGGGTTGTCGGGTGGGGAACCAGACAACCCGTGTATGAAAAAAAGTATTGTTGGGGGTTCAGAAGTTTTTGTCTTCTGATGAGTATTATATTAAACGGAATATTTTGCCAAATTATGTCAGAACTCTAAAAGAAATATAACCTATTCTAAAATAAATACAAACTTAATAAACAAAAGAAATGCCTGGAGATTTAATTACCAAACGGCTTCTTTAACATTGAAACTTGGTTTCATTTTGACGCATAAAAGATGGATTTTCTATGGATTTTTCTAAAGGTTGTTAATACTATAGGCTTAGATAGATGTAGTTTTTTCTTTTTTTCGCAAGGAGGCAGACTATGAGTAGTATAGGTGCTATTTCTTCAGGCTATAATGATTATTCAGCATATTCGACTATAACCAGTGGCGGACAGATAAATAAGGCGTCAGAGGACGCAGCAGGGCTTGCTATACAGGAAAAGACAGAGTCACAGGTAAGAGGGCTTGATAAGGGATCTGAGAATCTTAAAGATGGTGAATCACTTCTTAAGATCGAAGATGGAGCACTTGATCAGGTTACTGATTATCTCCAGTCCATAAAGGAACTGTCTGTAAAGGCAATGAACGGGACTTTGTCAGATGACGACAAGCAGTCGATACAGGACCAGATAAAAGAGTACATGAAGGGCATTGAGGACATTGCAGGAAACACAACCTTTAATGAAAAGCAGCTCCTTAATGGTGACAACAAGCTCTCTGTGGCAACAGACAGCAATGGCAGCAAGAAGCAGATCTCAACAACAGATTCAACTCTCAAGGCACTTGGAATTGAAAACTATGATGTTACAAAAGAATTCGACATGACAGACATAGACAAGGCTCTTGAAAAGGTTACTGGTTCAAGAACAGACATTGGAGCTCAGACTAATGGCGTGGAGTCAGCACTTACTTACAATTCCCATGCAGCTCTTGAGCTTAATGGCTACCAGATGGACAAGGAAGAGAGCAACAGCATAGAAGCATATCAGAAGATGAAAACCCAGCAAGCGCTGGAGACATATCAGAATACTCTCCAAAAGAAGCAGATGGAAAACGATGAGCAGCAAAAGCTCAGTGTATTCATGTAAAGAAATGGGAGGATTCATATAAAAGGATGCCTGCGTATATCATTAGTACGCGGGCATCTTTTTTATGCTTTTATGCTAAATAATTGTAAAAAACATATTGCTAAAAGTGTCCGCGACACAAAGACAAGTGTCTTTTGGTGGTAAATTCTTGATCTATATTAATCAGTTGTAGCGATTTTACTGTCCAATACTTGACATAATGTAAGATAAATTCTACACTAAACAAGGCTTGCATAATAGAAGTTGATCTTCAGGTGCAATGACGTGCAAAGATTGCGCGTAATTGCATTTTTTATGTTATAGCTTAATAATTTAGCACGGCAAAGCATTAACGCTTTGTGGGGATGAATATGCAAGACCAAAGATTTTTTAGAAATGGGTTGGAGACGCTATGAATACTAAGACTTTAATGTACATTGTAAAGAGAATTCTCCTTGCAATTGTTACAATTTGGGTGGTTATTACAGTCACTTTCTTTGTAATGCACGCTGTTCCAGGCGGACCATTCACCGGTGAAAAGGCAGTAAGCGAATCTGTCATGGCAGCCATGGAAGCCAAGTATGGTTTGGACAAGCCACTTGGAGTACAGTACATTACATATCTGGGAGATATCGTTACCAAATTCGATTTTGGTCCTTCACTTAAGCAGAGAGGTAGAAATGTCAACGACATCATCATTGATGGAATGAAGACTTCTGCCAAGCTTGGACTTATTGCTGCAGTAATAGCGCTTATCTGTGGTGTTATCCTTGGATCAGTTGCAGCACTTCGCAGAAATAAGTTGATCGACAGGATCATCATGATCATTACAACTGCATTTGTATCTATGCCTTCATTTATCATGGGCTCACTTCTTCTTATTGCATTTGCCATCAATTTGAAGTGGTTCCCTGCAAATGGAGCTTCAAAAAATGGACTTGTCCTTCCTGTAATTACATTGTCACTTTATCCAATGGCATATATTACAAGACTTACAAGATCTTCAATGCTGGAGGTACTTGGTCAGGACTACATCAGAACTGCCAAGGCAAAGGGTGTATCTGGCGTTAAGATCATCTTTGGACATGCTCTTAAGAATTCACTTATTCCAGTTATCACATATTTCGGACCTATGCTTGCAGGTATCGTTACAGGATCCCTTGTAGTAGAGCAGATCTTTGCGGTTCCAGGAATCGGACGTGCCTTCGTAAACAGCATCACAGGTCGTGATTATCCTCTTGTTATGGGAACAACCATTGTTCTTGCAACACTGATCGTTATCATGAACCTTGTAGGTGACATTATGTACAAGGTAGTTGATCCGAGAATCACATTAGAATAAGCAATTTAACCTGAATAAAAGTATAGGAGAAATAAAATGGATATTTCAAAGCTCAGCGCCCAGGTAAATATGGATGATTTCATTCCTGCTACCGAGGCTGAAAAAGAATATATGGTACAGATGCGACCATCATCTACATTCTTCAAGGACTCTGTTAAGAGACTTCTCAAGAACAAGGTTGCAACAGTTTGTTTCTTTATTATAGTGATCATCACACTGGCAGCTATCTTTGTTCCTATGTTCTGGCCATACTCATACGACCAGATGCTTGGAATGACACCAGGTAAGCCAGTTGATAATAGTTTTAAGGATCTCAGGCCTTTTGAATATGGAAGATCTGAGATAAAGAGAATGGAAGCTGGAGAGAGCGTTATCCCTCATATCTTTGGAACTGATTCCCAGGGAAGAGATTACTTTATCCGTGTGGTATACGGAACACGTATTTCTCTTGCAGTTGGTTTCTTTGCCAGCATCATCGTTCTTATTATAGGTATGACAATTGGCTCTGTGGCGGGTTACGCCGGAGGAGCTGTGGATCTTGTGATAATGCGAATAGTTGATATCATCTATTCACTTCCGGATATGCTTATGGTCATCCTTCTTTCATCAGTTCTTAAGGTTGTTATGGAAGGAGCTCTGGACGGAACGGTACTATCCAAGATCGGATCAAATATTATCAGTTTGTTCATTGTCTTTGGTGTACTTTATTGGGTTTCAATGGCAAGACTTATAAGAGGACAGATATTGTCCCTTCGTGAGCAGGAATACGTACTTGCAGCTGAGGCCGCTGGAGCTAAGGGCAAATGGATCATCCTTAAGCACCTGATCCCTAACTGCTTCTCAGTTATCATCATTTCAACAGCACTTCAGATTCCCAGTGCAATCTTTACTGAGAGCTACCTTTCATTCCTTGGACTTGGTGTAAATGCTCCTATGCCATCACTTGGTTCACTGGCATCCGATGCGCTTAATGGTATTTCATCATATCCATACAGACTGATCATTCCTGCAATCGTTATCTCACTTATAGTTCTTTCACTTAACCTTTTTGGTGACGGACTTCGTGATGCGTTTGACCCTAAGTTGGATACATAATAATTACTTTTAGCGTATAGAGAATTTCAGAAAAGAAATTCTATAACATATCGGAGGCTTTAAAATGAGTTTACTTGAAGTAAGAGATCTGCATACCTCATTCTTTACTGATGCGGGTGAGGTCAAGGCAGTTAATGGAATATCCTTCAACCTGGACAGAGGTAAGGTCCTTGGTATTGTTGGAGAGTCAGGTAGTGGTAAGTCAGTTACAGCATATTCAATAATGCAGATCCTGGCAGGAACCGGACAGATAGTTTCAGGTTCTATCAAGCTTGATGGACAGGAACTTGTTGGTTCAGGCGAGAAGGTAATGAAGACAGTCCGCGGTAACAAGGTGTCTATCATTTTCCAGGATCCTATGACCAGTCTTAACCCTACATATACAATCGGACATCAGCTGATGGAGGCAATACTCCTTCATACAGATAGAAATAAAGAGCAGGCAAAAGAACGTGCCATCGAGATGCTCAAGCTCGTTAATGTCAATGAGCCTGAAAAGAGAATGGACCAGTATCCACATGAGTTCTCAGGTGGTATGAGACAGAGGGTTATGATCGCTATGGCCCTTGCATGTGAGCCTGATATTCTTATTGCTGATGAGCCTACAACCGCTTTGGATGTTACAATCCAGGCCCAGATCCTTGATCTTATGAAGTCCCTTCAGAAAGAACTTGGAATGGCTATCATCATGATCACTCACGACCTTGGTGTTGTGGCTCAGATGTGTGACGAAGTTATCGTAATGTATGCAGGTTCAATCTGCGAGCAGGGTACTGCAGATGAGATCTTCTACAATCCCTGCCATGAATATACAAAGGGACTGCTTCGCTCAATCCCTACAGAGGGAAGAGAGGGCAAGAAGCTTGAGCCTATTTCAGGAACCCCTATTGACCTTCTCAACATGCCAAAGGGATGTCCTTTTGCACCAAGATGTGACAATGCTATGAAGATCTGCCTTCGCGAGAGAGCAGAGCGCATGCAGATCAATGATGATCATGCTGCAGGCTGCTGGATGAATGTCAAGAAGCTGATGGAAGGCGGTGAACAGTAATGAGCGAGATTTTAACACAGAACAACCTTGTGGATATCAAACACCTCAAGGAATACTTCAATGTAAACGTTGGCTTCTTTAAGACCAAGCCACTTAAGGCCGTTGACGATGTATCTTTTTCTATTAAAAAGGGAGAGACCCTTGGACTTGTTGGAGAGTCAGGCTGTGGTAAGACTACAGTAGGACGTACTATCCTTAACCTCTACAAGCCAACAGCTGGTGAGATCTGGTACGATGGCAAGCTTATAAAGACCAAGGAAGATATTAAGGAATTCCGTAAAAAAGCCACAATGGTTTTCCAGGATCCATACTCATCCTTAAACCCAAGAATGACTGTTTCAGATATCATCGCTGAGCCTTTGGATGTACACGGACTTTATACAACCAAGGAGCAGAGAAGAGAAAGAATCCTTGAACTTATGGGATATGTCGGACTTAACTCAGAGCACGCATCAAGATATGCTCACGAGTTCTCAGGCGGACAGAGACAGAGAATTGGTATCGCAAGAAGCCTTGCTGTTAATCCTGAGTTTATAGTATGTGATGAGCCTGTATCTGCTCTTGATGTATCAATCCAGGCACAGGTTATCAATATGTTTGATGAGCTCCAGGAGAGACTTGGACTTACATATCTCTTTATTGCTCATGACCTTTTAGTAGTAAGACATATCAGTAACAGAATAGCAGTTATGTACCTTGGCAAGATGGTTGAGCTTGCTGATGCGGATGAGATCTACAACAATCCACTTCATCCATACAGTAAGTCACTGCTTTCTGCAGTTCCTGTTCCAGATCCTAAGATCGCAAGAGCTAATCAGAGAATTGTTTTGTCAGGCGACATTCCCAGTCCTTTGAACGCACCTTCAGGATGTCCTTTCAGAACAAGATGTGCTTATTGCAAGGGCGACTGCGCAGAGAGCATGCCAGAGTTCAAAGAGGTTTCAAAGGGCCACTTTGTTGCATGTCACCACGTGGCAGAGATCAATTGATTCATACACGTGATATACTGATGTGTATCATGTTTATGATATAAAAAACATTCATAATAAGGAGGAAAATTATGAAAAAGAAGTTAGTTTCTTTGGTACTTGCATCATGCATGGTTCTTAGCCTTGCAGCTTGCGGACAGTCAGCTACAAGCACTGAGACAGCTCCTGCTGATACACAGCAGACAGAGTCAGCTCCTGCTGACAGCGCTAATGCAGATGCACCAGCAGCTGAGCCAGTAGGCGAGCAGGTAATTAACGTTTGTCTTGCTTCTGAGCCTGCATCACTTGATCCAGCACTTAACTCTGCAGTAGACGGTGCTACAATGATCAACCACCTTTTCTCAGGTCTTGCTAAGTGGGGACTTGATGCAAATGGTAACCTTGAGCTTCAGCCAGACTGCGCTCAGGAACTCGTTGAAGGTGTTGAGAACGAGGATGGAACAGTAACATACACCTACACACTTAAGGATGGCCTTACATGGTCAGATGGCCAGCCTGTAACTGCAGGTGATTTCGTATTCGCATGGAACCGTGCTGCAAGCCAGGCTCTTGCTGCTGACTATGGTTACATGTTCGAGGTTGTTGATGGCTATGCAGACATCTGGGCTGATGGCGCTACAGGCGATGAGAAGCTCAATGTTACAGCTGTTGATGACAAGACTCTTGAAGTAACACTTGTAAACTCTATTCCTTACTGGAATGAGCTTCTTGCATTCCCTACATACATGCCTGTACGTGAGGATGTAGTTGCTAACGAAGCATGGGCTACAGATCCTTCTACATATGTAAACAATGGTGCTTACACAATGACAGCATGGGATCACAACTCAGTTATCACTCTTACAAAGAATGAGAACTTTGTTGATGCTGACAAGGTAACAATGAACGAGATCAACTTCTATCTTTCAGATGATGCTAACAACCAGCTCGCTAACTTCGAGAATGGTGACTGGCAGATGATCGATGATGTTCCTACAAACGAGATCGCTTCTCTTAAGGAGACATATCCTGATGAGTTCGTAACAGCTGGTCAGCTTGGTACATACTATGTATGCTGGAACATCAACGAAGAGATCCTTCCTGCAGGAAGCACACTTACAGGTGTAGACAAGGCTAATGCAGAGAACGAGATCCGTAACGCACTTGCACTTCTTATCGATAGAAACTATATCGTTAATGATATCGCACAGGGCGGACAGGTTCCTGCTTCTTCATTCGTAGCTATGGGTCTTACAGATGCTGATGGATCACAGTTCTATGAGAACGCAGGCCCAAGCAGCAGCTTCTCTGGATACTATGATGTATCTGAGGCAGCTTACGAGGCAAACTGGACAACAGCTATTGATACTCTTAAGAAGTACTACACATTTGATGAAGCTACTCAGCAGTTCACAGACTTCCCAAGTCTTGTATACCTCTACAACACATCTGAGGGCCACAAGGCAATTGGTGAGGCTATTCAGTCAACATTTGCTGGTATCGGCATCACAATGAACCTTGAGAACCAGGAGTGGGCTACATTCCTTGATACACGTAAGGCTGGTAATTACTCAATCGCTCGTAACGGTTGGCTTGGTGACTACAACGATCCTATTTCATTCCTTGATATGTGGACAACACAGTCAGGTAACAACGATGTTCAGTTTGGTAAGGGCAACAACGCAAAGGTTGCTGCATACTCACTTGACCTCACAGATCTTGGCTATGACACAAAGGTTGAGAATGGAACATGGTCAGAGACATATGATGTTCTTATTGGCGACATCAAGACCTGCACAGACACAAATACTCGCTATGAGCTTATGCACAGAGCTGAGGACCTTCTTATGTCAACAGGTTGCATCTGCCCTATCTACTACTACACAGACCTTTACATGATCAACAAGAACGTACAGGGCTTCTTCTCAAGTCCTCTTGGATACAAGTACTTCATGTACTGCACAATTACTGGCTGATCATAAATAAGGCTATACATCAAAGCGCCACGGGATTTCCGTGGCGCTTTTTTATTTATAAGCTGATTAAGTTGAGATATCAGTTTTTTTTGTTGCCGCCAAGGTAGTACATTTTGCCATGCATACCTGGACCATTTGGATTGTAGAGACTTTGAAGAAGATCTCTTTTGGCTTCTTCATAAGCATCTTTGTTATTCTTGGTGTAGGTGTTAAGCTCTTCTCCAAGAGCAGTGATCTGATGCTGCATGATAGCCATGGTCTTGGCCATGTTTTTCATGATCTGCAGAACAGAAGACTGGTTCTCGGTTATGAAATTGCCCATGCGCTCCTCAGTTACTCTCATGGCATAGACATCAGAAAAGGCAATTACAGTATAGATGGCAGGCAGCTGCATAAGAAGGCCAAGCTCACCAATACATGCCCCAGGGCCGATGATACCAAGCAGGACTTCATTTTCAGTTCCGTAGCCTACGTACATTTCAGCTTTTCCCTGGATGATCTTGTACAGATCCAGATTGACTTCGCCTTCCTTGAGGATCAGGCTGTCAGCAGGGAAAGTAACGATGGCTTTTCCTTCATAAGTGTTATCACCAATTGCGTTATTTTGTTTATTGTTATCCATACCCGCACCTCTGATTTTTTCTTACTAATATTATACATGTTTTTTTGCATTAAACGTTTGACGCTTTTTAATAATAAGAATATAATTACAAACTGTGTTTTAATCATAACACAAGAACGTTTTTGAGGAGAAAATTATGAAAAAGGATAAGCTAAAACCAATGCTGTTTTCCAATTTAAAGAGCTATACAGGAAAGCAGTTCATAAGTGACGTTGTGGCTGGAATAATCGTTGCCATCATCGCGCTTCCACTTTCTATTGCGCTGGCTCTTGCATCCGGAGTAGGACCAGAAGAGGGACTTTACACAGCTATTGTTGCTGGATTTATTATTTCTTTCCTGGGCGGAAGCAGAGTGCAGATAGCCGGACCCACAGCTGCATTTGCCACTATCGTTGCAGGAATTGTTGCTACTAAGGGAATGGAAGGTCTTGCCCTTGCTACAATCTTTGCAGGTATCCTTCTTATCCTGATGGGACTGTTCAGACTTGGAACACTCATTAAGTTTATCCCATATACTATAACAACTGGATTTACCGCTGGTATAGCAGTAACCATTGCTATCGGTCAGATCAAGGATTTCCTTGGACTTACATATCCAGCAGGAACACAGACAGTTGAGACAGTTGAGAAGGCTGCAGCTATTGCAAAAAACATTTCAACCTTCAATGTTCAGGCACTTATTGTTGGACTTATCTGCCTTGCAATCCAGATCGTATGGCCCAAGATCAACCAGAAGATCCCTGGATCACTTATTGCAGTAATCGTCGGAATCCTGATGGTCAAGCTGCTTAACCTGAATGTAAATACCATTGGAGACCTCTATGAGATAAAGGGTGCTCTTCCTACTTTAAAGGTTCCAACCTTCAGCCTTACTACCATAAGATCCGTTGCAGGAGATGGCTTTACAATTGCAATCCTTGCTGCCATCGAATCTCTTTTGTCCTGCGTAGTAGCTGACAGTATGATCAACTCTCACCACAGATCAAATATGGAACTTATTGCACAGGGCGCTGGTAATATCGGTTCAGCTCTGTTTGGCGGAATCCCAGCCACCGGAGCTATTGCAAGAACAGCTGCTAATATCAAGAACGGCGGTCGTACACCTGTAGCAGGAATGGTACATTCACTTTGTCTTGTACTGGTTCTTTTAGTGCTTATGCCTTATGCAGCACTTATTCCAATGCCTACGATTGCGGCAATCCTGTTCATGGTTGCTTATAATATGTGCCAGTGGAGAACTTTCGTACATCTTGTAAAGACAGCTCCAAAGAGCGACACAATAGTACTTGTTATCACCTTTGTACTTACTATCGTATTTGACCTTGTTGTAGCTATTGAGATCGGAATGGTCCTTGCGTGCCTTCTGTTTATGAAGAGAATGAGCGAAGAGTCAGGAATCCGCGGCTGGAAGTACTATGATCCGGATGATGATCCTGATGGCCCTGAGCTTAAAGAGATCCCTAAGCATGTCAGAGTTTATGAGATAAGCGGACCAATGTTCTTTGGTGATGCAGATCTTATTGCAGACATCAGTATCAAGGACTTTACAAGAGCTCTTGTTATCCGTATGCGTGGTGTGCCAGCAATTGATGCAACAGCCATGCATTCCTTTGAACAGCTCTATGAGAAGTGCAAGAGCAACGGAGTTCAGCTTGTTTTCTCTCATGTCAATGACCAGCCGCTTAGCACCATGGAAAAAGATGGCTTTGTTGAACTTGTAGGAAGAGAGAACTTCCTTCCACATATTGATGATGCCTTAAAGAGAGCAGCAGAGATTTAATAAATTTTAAAACTTAGATAGCCACTGGTTTTATAAAAGCCAGTGGCTTTTTTGTACAGGAAACGCAAGGCGGGCAACAATATTTACTTGAAAACACTATATATGGTATAATGTGATTACAAGTCATACAAATAGAGGGGGATCTACGCATGAAGAAGATCTACGTATTGGACACCAACGTTTTGATTCAGGCACCTCATGCTCTTAAGTGCTTTGATGATAACGAGGTCGTTCTTCCGCTGGTAGTCTTGGAGGAGCTTGATACTCACAAGAGAGATGAGGGTGAGAGAGGAGCTAATGTCAGAGAGGCCATCAGGATCCTGGAGCAGCTTCGAGGCGCAGGAGATCTTGTAGCTGGAGTGGAGCTTGATAATGGAGGACTTCTCAGAGTTGAGAAGAACTTCAAGGATGTGGAGCTTCCCAAGGACATGGCAGACTATAAGTCTGACAACCGCATACTTAAGGTATGCAAGGGACTTAAGGAGACTAGTAAGGAACAGGTAATTCTGGTTACCAAGGATATTCTGATGCGTATAAAGGCTCAGCTCCTTGGCATCAAATCAGAGGATTTTACAACCGAGCAGGTTGCGGGAGGAGGAGATCAGTACAGCGGCAGAATTGATGTATATGCCCCTGAGGATGTATTTAAGGATTTCAAGAAAAAAGGCATTCCGGTAGATAAGGTTTATTGCTGTGATGAAGATGGCAACAAATACGCTCCGGAGCTTTACGAGAATGAATTTGTTATAGTAAGAGCTGATCAGTCTCTTTCCAAGACTCAGATGGGCAGAGTCTCAAAGGGCATGATCAAAAAGCTTGAGTATGAAAAGAGTCAGCCCTATGGCGTCAAGCCAAGAAATGCAGGTCAGTACTTCCTACAGGAAGCTCTGATGCAGCCAGCTGACGTTGCTCCCCTTGTAATAGTCAAGGGTATGGCGGGAACAGCCAAGACTTTCTATTCACTGGCTGTAGGCCTTGAGAAGATGATCAACCGCCCTACAGGAGAGTACCGTAGGATACTGGTGTGCAGACCAAACTCACAGTTTGATGATGACATTGGATTCTTACCTGGTGATGAGCAGGAGAAGATTTCACCTCTTATGAGGCCTATTATAGACAACCTCGAGCAGCTCATTGACTCCAATGAGGAGGAGCGCTACAAGGATGAAAAAGAGCTTCAGGGCAAAACTGACGAAGTCTTTGAGAGGGGAATTGTTCAGTGTGAGGCTTTAAACTTCATCAGAGGCCGTTCAATATTAAAGACCTATCTTATAATCGATGAAGCTCAGAACATGACACCTACCCAGGCCAAGGGTATCATTACAAGAGCAGGTAAGGACACCAAGATCATACTTCTTGGAGACCCTAACCAGATTGACAGACCATTCCTTGATGAGAGGACCAATGGACTTTCTTATGCTTCAGAGCATATGAAGGGAAGCCCTCTGACATGGCAGATATCTCTTTCTGCATCAGAGTGTGAGCGAAGCCTTCTTGCTATGGATGCCATCGAGAGAATGAAAGACAAGGGCTAAATAATGTATATTTACTGGCACTACGATACTTTCGTAGTGCCATTTTTTTGTGCTTGACAGGTTGGTCTATAGGGTATAAACTAAACTTATCAAGTCGATATCGAATAGACCAACGGAGAATATTAACTATGGCTGTAGAATTTGGAGAAGTACAGATGAAGTTTGCAGAGCTCATCTGGGAGAAGGAACCTGTTGGATCAGGTGAACTTGTTAAGCTCTGTGCAGAGAGGTTTGACTGGAAGAAGTCCACAACCTATACGGTACTGAAAAAACTCTGCGACAAGGGATTGTTTCAGAACGTAGACGGGGTAGTAACTTCCAGAATTTCCAAGGAAGATTTTTACACAAAAAAGAGCGAAGAATTTGTTGACGAGGCATTTGGGGGTTCGCTTCCAGCTTTTTTGGCAGCATTCACCTCACATCAAAGGCTATCCAGGAAAGACATAGAGGAAATACGAAGTATCATTGATAAGATTCAGTAAAGGCATCATGTGAAGGCGAGAGGGAAAGAGTATGGGGCTTTTCTTTAGTAAAGTACTTGAGATGAGTATGGCATCAGTTCTTTTGATAGCTGCTGTGGCGCTGCTTCGGATACCGCTTAAAAAAGCGCCGAAGTGGTTCATGGGGGTTTTGTGGACTGTTGTGGCTTTAAGACTGCTTGTGCCCATCCAGATAGAAGCAGGTGTTGGCTTTATGCCGGATTTTGGGCAGATCATCAGTAAGGCAACTGGTAACGTGGCTTCAAGGGATGGTGTATATGTGTCCAGAGATACAGTTATGCCAACTTCTGATGTGGCTGTGAATGAAACTGTGGACAAGGCGCAGGCACTTGAGGCAAAGAGGCCTGTCCTTAGCAGTGCCAGCCTGCGATACCTGACTATCCTTTGGATCGTTGGCATGGTCATGGCAATTGGATATGCGTCATACAGCTACATCTCCATCAGATTAAAGACCAGAGTATCTATAAGATACAGGTCAAGCGATAAGGTATATGTCTGTGATGAGATAGATACGCCCTTTATATTTGGTCTTATAAAACCGGTTATCTATCTGCCTTCAGGACTTGACCACGACACGATCATCAATGTAATAGCCCATGAGAAGGCACATCTTAAAAGAAAAGATCATTTGAGAAAGAGCCTGGGATTCTTTCTTCTGACAATACACTGGTTTAATCCATTTGTGTGGCTTGCTTACATTCTCTTTTGCAGAGATATAGAGCTTGCCTGCGATGAGAGAGTTATCAGCACAATGTCCAGAGATGAAAAGAAATTCTATGCAGAGTCCCTGCTGTCCTGCAGCACTAAAAAGAGAAGGATGATGGTCTATCCCGTAGCCTTCGGAGAGGTTGCTGTAAGGACCAGGATCGGGCAGATATTAAATTACAGAAAGCCATCGTTTTATCTTGTGCTTTTGCTGGTCCTGATAACGGGAACTTTAGCCACCTGCTCTTTTACCAAAGCGGCAGATAAGATAATAATTACTTATACAGGGGCAGATTATGAGGACAGTGACGAGAAAACGCTGCAGGGATCAGAAGCTTCTATAGAGGTTTTAGGAGCAAGGACCAGGATTGAAGAAATAAAGATAAGTGATGAAACAGATGAAGTAAAGGTGAATCTTGGAAGCCAGGAAAATACCAAGGATGATTCTGCTGTAAAAAAAGAGGAACCCAAAAAAGAAGAATCGCCTAAGGAAGTTACAGTAGATGTAAAGGAAGTTGTAAATGTGGCTGAAGAGATCACTAATGAAGTTACAGATGGCATTCTGATCGAAGGAGGAATAGCAGACACTGCAGTTGACACTGCTTTTGGCATTACCACAGATACTATGGGACTAGTTGACAGCATACTTGGATGGTAAGGAGGAATATCATGGCAGATAAGACAAACATGGTTATTTTTGCAGCGGCAAAGGAAGCAGGCATTTCAGAAAAAGAGATGAGAGGCGTACTTGTAAGTCACAAGGACGGATTTTTTGAGATCACATTTTCAACTGAATGGATGATGTACGACATGTATGTTGAAGAGGAGTCGATGATGGTGCTTGGAGTTGACTTAAGGCCAATTCCAGTTAATCTTCTCCTTGAGAGCCTGCCTGAGTCAGGGCAGGATGCATGCTAAATAAATGATAAAGGGCCTTATCCTTAAGTCTGCTAAAACAACAGCTTAGAGATGGCCCTTTTTTATTATGCCTTTTCCAAATTCCTGTTGGAGCTTTTCAGTCATGGCATCAAGCTTCTTCTGCCTGTCACGGTCAGGAGCTGCAGTGTGGCTGGTATCATCAGAAGCTGAAGATAGAAGGTTGCTGTCAAAGAGGTTCATCTGCTGGTAGGAGCCGTCGTCAAGCTTACTGATGCCAACTCCCACAAGGCGAACAGTTTCGCCCTTTATGAAAAGACCTTCATCCCCAAGAAGCAGTTTGTCACACAGCTCCTTGGAATATTTGTAGATCCGCTGCTCGTCGCATATCGAACTCTCCAGCTGAAGCTGGGCTGAGTGGCGCTTGAAATTGCCGGTTTTTACAGAAACAGTAACGGTACGGCCATAGACCTTGTCCCTTTTAAGCCTTTCTGAGACCTTCAAAGCCAGGTACTTAAGGACTGGAACAATGTCCTTGTCGTAGCCATCAGCATTTAAGTCATTCTTTAAGGTGGTCTCATTGGAATAGCTCTTGGCATCCTCGTAAGTGTCTGTGACATCGGCGCTTCCAAAGCCGTTGGCACTTCGATAGATATAGCTTCCAGCATTTGCCCCAAGGAAAGATATTAGCATTTCAGGGTCAGAAGTAGCAGCATCTCCAATGGTCTTAATGCCAAGACTCTGAAGGCGGTTTGCTGTCTGTTTGCCACATCCAAACAGATCACCGATGGGCAGAGGCCACATCTTTTGAGAAACCTCCTCAGGGAAGAGGGTGTGGATCTTGTCGGGCTTGGTAAAGTCACTGGCCATCTTGGCAAGGAGTTTGTTGCAGGAAATGCCGACGTTGACTGTAAAGCCAAGGGTGTCTCTGATCTCGTCCTTGATCTTTTGTGCAAGACATATGGGGAATGGGGCATCCGGCGTCTCAAGGTAGCCATAGATCTCTTTTAGACCGGATATATCCACAAAAGCTTCATCAATTGACATCTGCTGGACAAGTGGAGAGTACTTGTTTAAAATACCGATAAAGGCATGAGAATATTCTCTGTAGGTATTAAAATCAGACTGGACTAAAACCAGATTGGGACACTTCTCAAGGGCCTTTACCACCGGCTCTCCGGTGACTATTCCATATTTTTTGGCGGGAATAGACTTGGCGGTTATGATTCCATGTCGTTTTTTAACATCGCCCCCAACAGCAGAGGGAATAGTCCTTAAATCTACGCCATCCGGATCCTCCTTGAGCCTCTTGAGAGCTGACCAGGACAGGAAGGCGGAGTTGACATCGATGTGGAATATGTACTTGTCATAGTCATAAACGTGGTTGTTATCCATATTTATAGGATACCAAGAACACCTGTTTGCTTCAAGATATAAAAGAGATAATAACAAAATTTCATTAATTTCACTTTTTATTGAAATTATTATGTCCATTTTGTGTATTTTCACTCTAAGAATTGTTGAACAGATAGGAAAATTAAGTTAGTATATATATAGGAATATGGGATTCATATAATTGTGTTTATAAGTATAGGAGCGAATGTTATGAGAAAGGTTCAGTTTAAAAGAATTGTAGCAGTGGCACTTACAGCTGTTCTTACATTCACGCTTGTAGCGTGTGGAGCAACCAAGGAAGCTGTTATTGATGATCAGGCTGCTACCAGAGGATTGGAAGAGGGTGCAGGTGAGATCTGGATTGATAACCAGGCTATCGCACTTGCAGGATCTGCTTCATCTACACAGGCTGCTGTTGATGCATGTACAGCAGTATTCAACATGATGAATCAGACAAGAGCTGCTCAGGGACTTGCAACACTTGCATGGAGCGAGCCACTTACAGATGCAGCAAGAGTTCGTGCACAGGAGTGCAGATCATCATTCTCACATACAAGACCTGATGGATCAGCATTCTGGACAGTAGACAGTAATGTTCAGTACGGCGAGAACCTGGCTAAGCTTTACGGCTCAGCTGACAGCGTTTACACAGCTTGGATGAATTCACCAACACATAAGGCTAACATCATGGATGGTGGATATAAGACAGTTGGTATCGCAGTATTCCAGGATGACGGCGGAAATTGGTACTGGGCTCAGGAGTTTGGATATTAATGAGCCATGCATAAAATAAAAATAAGAGTTGATGGTAGCTTGCTAGCATTCAACTCTTTATTTTTACTTTTATATACGGCGAACGCCGACCAGCGAGGAACTTGTTCCGAGCCTGGGGCATGGCGGACACCAAAAATCTCATATAAGGGGGACTAGATATGTTTGGAAAATCTTCGAAAGATATCTATATCAACAATGAGACGAGGCCACTGTCTGTAGGAGGATCTAATGACAATCCCTACATGCAGGAAATGCTCCGTGGCGAGGAGAAGCGCCGTGAGAAAAACCGCGACGATATTTACAACAGACAAAATGGATATATCAAGTAAAACACTTTAAAAGGCCTGGGCGAATGCCCAGGCCTTTTGAAGTTTTGATCACAGGTTATTGAGGTCGCCTTCAGAGTACTTCTCGTCGCAGTATTTGCAGCGGTAGATCTCTCTTTCTTCATCAGCAAGATAGAATATCTGAGGAAGCTCCTGCTCGATAGAGGAGATGCATCTTGGGTTGTGGCATCTTATTACTCCTGTTATCTGCTTAGGAAGGACGAGGGATCTCTTTTCGATGATGACACCGTCCTTGATAACGTTTACAGTGATGTTGTGGTCTATAAATGCCAGTACGTCAAGGTCCAAAGAGTCGATGTCACACTCGACCTTGAGGATATCTTTTTTGCCCATAGCCTTACTCTTGGCGTTCTTGATGATAGCTACAGTGGAGTCCAGTTTATCAAGACCAAGGTGTCTGTATATCTGCATGCTCTTGCCTGCCTGAATGTGGTCAAGAACAAAGCCTTCTTCTATTTTTCCAATATTTAACATAATCAACCTCTCTTTATATTATTTGATCCCAAGTAGTGTCAGTATCAGAGCCATTCTAACATACATGCCATACTGGACCTGCTTAAAGTATGCCGCTCTTGGATCGTCATCGATCTCTACAGAAATCTCGTTGACTCTTGGAAGAGGATGGAGGATAAACATCTTTTCTTTTGCAAGAGCCATCTTTTCTTTATCAAGAATATAGAAATTGCGAAGTCTGATGTAGTCTTCTTCGTTGAAGAAACGCTCCTTCTGGACTCTTGTCATATAAAGGAAATCCAGCTGTGGAATTACTTCTTCAAGCTTTATTACTTCTTCGTATGGAATGTTCTTTTGACGCAGCATTTCAGTTATGTAGTCAGGAACCTTAAGCTCCTTAGGTGATATGAAGATAAATCTGATACCTTCGTAGCGGCTAAGGGCATTTATAAGAGAGTGGACAGTTCTGCCAAATTTCAGGTCGCCGCAAAGGCCTATGGTGAAATTCTTAAGGCTTCCGTATAAAGACCTTATTGTAAGAAGGTCAGTCAGTGTCTGGGTTGGATGCTGATGCCCGCCGTCACCTGCGTTGATAACAGGGATTGTGGATTTGGAAGCAGCAACCATTGGCGCGCCTTCTTTAGGATGCCTCATGGCGCAGATATCTGCGAAGCAGGATATGACCCTGATGGTATCTGCAACGCTTTCGCCCTTGGCTGCAGAAGAGGAGTTTGCATCTGCAAAGCCGATGACCTGTCCTCCAAGGCGGATCATAGCTGTTTCAAAAGAGAGCCTGGTCCTTGTACTTGGCTCATAGAAGCAGGTAGCCAGGATCTTGCCATCGCATTTGTGGGAATAGCCAGGCAGGTCCTTCTCAATTTTCCCTGCAAGATCAAAGAGCTCCTCCAGCTCCTCCACTGAAAAATCAAGTGGATTCATCATGTGTCTTAGTTTTTCCATACGTTCTCCCATCTTTATAAATAATCTAAATTTAAGCGCGTATCCTAAAAAAGAATACGCGCCTGTTCACTATTTTGTAGAAACTATAAAAGGAGATGGTGCTGCTGAACCATCAAGTGGCATGTGGTAATAAAGAGTGTCATCTCCGAACACTTTGAAATACAGATACTTGGAAGTAAGGTTAAGGCTGTTGGTAATGCCATTAAAAAGGATAACCTTATCAGAGCCGTCAAGGTTACATCTTCTTAAAGAAGGTGCATCTGCATTTGAAAATGAATAGTAAATATAGTTGTGGTCAAGAGTAAAACAATCAGCTCTATCTGAGGTAATAAGCTCAGGGACGCCAGTTGAAAGGCTGGCTCTCCAGATGCTGTAATTAGAATCGCCGTTCATATAGTATATATAACCATCCTGAACAACAGGAAAGAAATAGTTGCCATTAAGGAAGGTGCTCTGAGTATCGCCTGTTCTGGTATCCAGATAGTGGAGATTGTGGTCGCTGTTTACGCCGGTAAAGAAAATAATACCATTGTCATAACAGAACGGAGAAACAAGCTCATCTGTTACCTGAACCGGATCCGATTTGCTGACCTTCATCTTGTTGAGAGATCCGCCACCGGTCTTAAGCTGGAAATAAAGGTACTCGCCGCAAAGAGCAAGTTCACCACAAAAGTCTCTTAGCATACAGGTCTGATCACTGCCGTTGGCCTTACATCTGTAGATACCAAACTGATTGGTGGCAGCACCAAGGCCCTTTACCTTGGAAGATTTGGAAGTGGAATCCATATAAAAATAAATGAAACCATCTGAGCCGTTGATATACTTGGCACCCATGGTTGTAAGTCGTTTTGGCTTGGACTCGTCTAAGTTCATGGAATACAGACAGTTGTTGTCAGAAGCATTGGCAAAATAGACCTTGCCATCCATTTCGAAAAATAAACCGTTGTTGTGAAGATTGCCGGCGGAATTGCCGACAGCGTCAGGATTTAAGGGAACTGCCTTGTCTAGAAAATAGTAGGTGGTAAACCCGGCAAAAGCAAGAAGTATAAGTATAAATACCACGATAAATTTCTTATTCATCTTAGTCCCTCCATTAACCATTATATCCATGGCTGTTCTTGCTATCAAGAAATATTTCGTTTATCATTAATTGAGTAGACTAAAGCTTAAGGAGACTTGCATAACAATGGATTTGTCACAGCTGCGGGAAGATATAGACCGCATAGATTCGCAGATTGTAAAGCTGTATGAGGAGAGGATGGAGGTGTCCTCTGCAATTGCAGATTATAAGATAGCCAATGGCAAAAAGGTTTTTGACAAGGAGAGGGAAAAAGAGAAGATCCAGGCTGTAAAGGGCCTTACCCACTCTGAGTTTAACAGCATCGGAGTTGAGGAGCTCTTTTCACAGATAATGTCAATGAGCCGTAAGCTCCAGTATCAGAAGCTGCAGGAGGAGGGAGCATCACTTCGCCTTCCATTTATACCGGTTAAGAGCCTTGATAAGGAAAATGCCAGAGTCTGCTATCAGGGTGCTGAGGGAGCCTATTCAGAAGAGGCCACAGTCAGGTTCTTTGGCGAGGGAGTTCATTCTTTTCATGTGGACACCTTCAGAGATGCCTTTGGAGCTTTGGAGGAGGGCAGCGCAGATTACGCGGTACTTCCCCTTGAGAACTCCACCGCAGGTATTGTTAATGAAGTCTATGATCTTCTTACAGAGTACGAGAGCTACATTGTAGGAGAGCAGATAATAGATATAAGACACTGCCTTATGGGAGTGAAGGGAGCGACGCTTTCTGACATTAAGACTGTCTATTCCCATCCACAGTCTCTTATGCAGTCGAGGAGATTCCTTACTGAGAATAGCCAGATCGAGCAGATCAGCATGAAGAACAACGCCTTTGCAGCCAAAAAAGTTGCTGATGATAAGGACAAGACTAAGGCAGCGATCGCAAGCAAAAGAGCTGCAGTTGTTTACGGACTTGATGTCATAAAAGAGGGCATAAACCAGGCGGAGTCAAACTCCACGAGATTTATCATTGTAACCTCCAGAAAGGTATTTTTGGAGGGGGCAAAAAAGATAAGCATCTGCCTTGAGATTTCTCATGAGCCTGGAGCTCTTTATCACATAATGTCACACTTTATCTACAACAACCTCAACATGACCGGAATAGAGTCAAGGCCAATAGAGGACAGAAACTGGGAGTACAGGTTCTTTATTGATTTTGAGGGAAGTTTAGAGGACAGCAGCGTTAAGAACGCACTGCGAGGCCTTAGAGAAGAGGCCAGAATGATGAAGATCCTGGGAAATTACTGATCACCTGAAAAGGAGCGGCTATGACTGGAGAAGTATTTGCTGCAATTGATGTAGGTTCATATGAGATGGCTCTTAAGATTTTTGAGCTGTCAGATAAGCGCGGTGTTAAGGAGCTTGACCATGTAAGGCACAGAATGGACCTTGGGTCTGAGACCTATGCCACAGGCAAGATCGGCTCACGACACGTAGAAGAGATGATGAGGATACTTACTGAGTTTCGCCAGATAATGAAAACCTATGGCGCAACTCACTACAAGGCCTACGGAACCAGTGCCATCAGAGAGACCAGGGACATTGTGGTTCTTCAGGAGCTTATAAGGCAAAGGACTCACATCCAGATTGATGTTTTAAGTAACTCTGAGCAGAGATTTCTTGACTACAAGTCCATAGCTCTGAAAAACGAGCAGTTCCAGGAAGTCATCAAGCGCCCTACAGCCATAATCGATATTGGCGGCGGCAGTATCCAGATTTCCCTGTTCGAGAAGGATGCTCTTATTGCCACGCAAAACCTTAAGACCGGAGTGCTTCGTCTTCACGCCATAATGCAGACCGTTCATGCCACAAGGAATCGTTATTTTGAGCTTATCTCTGAGCTTGTTGGCTCCCAGCTTGCTGTCTTTTCCAAAATGTACTTAAAGGACAGGAAGGTAGAGAACCTTATTATAATCGATGATTATGTTTCGCCTGTTGTCAGGAAGCTTAAAGCCAGCCCTGATATGGAGGGATTTATATCAAGCGCTGAATACAATGGGATCCTTGAAAAGGCCAGCGATATAAATACGGCATCCGTGGCTAAAAAGCTGGATCTTCCTGAGGAAAACATCCCGTTTTTGTATGTATCAGGCATCCTTATAAAGTGTATCCTTGATCTTACCAAGGCTGAGAACATCTGGGCTCCGGGTGTTACCCTTTGCGACGGTATTGCCTATGAGTACGCTGAGAAAAAGAACTTTATCAAAGCGCCACATGACTTTGAGCACGACATCATATCCTGTGCCCAGAACATTTCAAAGCGCTATATGGGCAGTAAATCAAGGCGTGAGACCTTGTGGAAGATAGCTTCTGAGATCTTTGACAACACCAAGAAGATCCATGGCCTGTCAAAGAGGGAGAGACTGCTCTTGCAGGTTGCCACTATGCTTCACGACTGTGGCAAATACATCAGCATGATAAATCTCGGAGACTGCTCTTTTAACATAATAATGTCTACTGAGATTATAGGTCTCTCCCACAAGGAGAGGGCAATAGTGGCGAACGTGGTCAGATACAATCATGAACCCTTTGATCACTTCGGAGAAGGAAGTCAGTACCTTGAGGGGATGTCCTTTGAGGATTATCTGGTGGTGGCCAAGCTCACAGCGATCATTAGAGTTGCCAACAGCCTTGACAGAACCCACAAGCAGAAATTCAGGGACGTCAAGGTCACAGTCAAGGACAGAGAGCTTATCATAAACATTGACACACGAGATGACATAACCCTGGAAAAAGGTCTTTTCACCAACAGGGCGCAGTTCTTCGAGGAAGTATTTGGAATAAAACCTGTAATCAAGCAAAAGAAAATGATCTAAATCTGAGAGGTTGCCATGGTAAAAGATAAAAAACAAGCAGATTTTGACAGACCAGAGCTATACATAAACAGAGAGCTTAGCTGGCTCCAATTTAATGAAAGAGTGCGCTCAGAGGCAGAGGATGAGAGCAATCCTTTATTTGAGAGGCTGAAATTCCTTAGTATTTCAGCCAGCAACCTGGATGAGTTTTTTATGGTCAGGGTTGCGTCCTTAAAGGACATGATAAACGCTAACTACAAAAAGCCTGACATAGCTGGAATGACTCCATCTGAGCAGCTAGAGGCAGTGCTTTCTGAGGTTCATAAGTTTGTGGACAAGCAGTATCAGATCTATAACAAACAGCTTGTTCCTGCGCTTCTTGAAAACCGCCTTAAGATCACTGATGGCCTGGATCTTTCTGACAAGGATCTTGAGTATGTGGACAGATACTTTGATGAGTATGTGTATCCTGTTCTTACTCCTATGGCGGTGGACTCTTCAAGGCCATTTCCACTTATCAGGAATAAGTCTCTGAATATCGGAGCCCTTCTTAAGAAAAAAGAAGGCAAGGATGACGTGGACTTTGCAACAGTTCAGGTGCCTGATGTGCTTCCAAGGGTTTTGGAGATTCCCTGTGAAGACAATGGAATCTGCCCAAGAAAGATCATTTTCCTTGAACAGATCATCAAGAGGAACATGCAAAAGCTCTTCCTTAACTACGACATCATAACCAGCGCTGCCTACAGGGTTGGCCGTAACGCCGATCTTTCAATTGATGAGGATGAGGCTGAAGATCTTTTAAAAGAGATCGAAAAGCAGATAAAGCGCAGGCAGTGGGGGCAGGCCATCAGGCTTGAGGTTCCCAAGGGAATAGATAAAAAGCTACTTAAGTTTATTGCTGATGAGCTTTCTGTTGAAGACAACGAGATATATATGGTAGATGGTCCTCTGGATCTGACATTCCTTTTTAAGATGTACAAGCTTGAGGGCTTTGATCACTTAAAGGAGCACAGTTATCTTGAGCCTCAGCCGGTTCCTGAGTTTGAGGGCGGAGAGAACATCTTTGATGTTATACAAAAGGGAGATGTACTCATGCATCACCCATACCAGACCTTTGAAAATGTGGTTAAGTTTGTTGAGACAGCCGCTGTGGACCCGAATGTTCTTGCTATCAAGCAGACTCTTTACAGGGTAAGCGGTAATTCCCCCATCATTGCAGCCCTTGCCAAGGCTGCAGACAACGGCAAGCAGGTAACAGTTCTTGTAGAACTTAAGGCAAGGTTTGATGAGGAGAACAACATTGTCTGGGCAAAGATGCTTGAAAAAGCTGGATGTCATGTTATCTACGGCCTTGTGGGACTTAAGACCCACTGCAAGATAACTCTTGTGGTAAGACGTCAGGAAGATGGTATCATGCGCTATGTTCACCTGGGAACTGGTAACTACAATGACTCTACAGCCAAGCAGTATACTGATGTTGGACTCTTTACCTGCTCTCCGGCAATTGGTGAGGATGCAACAGCTGTATTTAACATGCTCTCTGGCTATTCAGAGCCGCTGGGCTGGAACAAGCTTTCTCTGGCTCCTTTGTGGCTCAAGGACAGGATCATCGACCTTATAAGGAGAGAGGCTGACCACGCAAGAGCTGGCGAGAGTGCAAGGATAATTGCCAAAATGAACGCCATTTGTCACAAGGACGTAATTGCTGAGCTCTACAAGGCCAGCTGCGCAGGGGTTAAGATCGATCTTATCGTTCGTGGCATATGCTGCCTTCGTGCTGGTGTGCCAGGGGTTTCTGAGAATATAACAGTCAGATCTATTGTTGGTAATTTCCTTGAACACAGCAGGGTGTTCTATTTTGAAAATGGCGGAAGCCCGGAGTTTTACGCAAGCAGCGCTGACTGGATGCCAAGAAATCTTGAGCGAAGGGTTGAGATTCTTTTCCCTGTGGAAGATGCAGCGCTTCGTGACAAGCTGTGGAACATTCTTGACTTAGAGCTTAAGGACACAGAAAAGGCCCATGTTATGAACAGCAAGGGAATCTATGTTAAGAAAGCTGCAAAGGGAGACGAAAAGGTCAACTCCCAGAAGATCTTTGGCGAAGAGGCGGCTATTGCTTCAAAGAAGTTTGACGCCTTTAACAGCAGGGTATTTATCCCTGAAATGAGCCCTGACGCCAAAGGATGATATTGTTGGAGAAATACAAATGAGATATGTACTAGCATCGGGATCTCCAAGAAGGAAGGAGCTTCTTGGTAAGATCCTTTCGGACTTTGAGATAATACCAGCCATAGGCGATGAGAACACATCAAAAGAGATTCCCTCTGAGGTGGTTGAAGAGCTTTCTTTTCACAAGGCTTATGAAATATTTCATAAAATTTTAACGGATAGCAGTCAGCAACTGGTTGTAATCGGTTCAGACACCGTTGTATCATATAATCATAAGATACTTGGTAAGCCTGCAGATAAATCGGATGCTGCAAGGATGGTATCCCTTATATCTGGCGGTGATCATGATGTATATTCAGGAGTCACTGTATTTTACACAGAGGATGGGAAGGAAAGATCCTTTACATTCAGTGAACAGACCAAGGTCCATGTGGCTGAGCTTTCAGAAAAAGAGATAGAAGCCTATGTAGATACAGGTGAGCCCATGGATAAGGCCGGAGCCTACGGGATACAGGGACTGTTTGCCAGGTATATAACCGGTATCGAGGGAGACTATTACAACGTAATGGGACTTCCCGTGGCAAGACTTTATCAGGAATTAAAAACACATTCACTTCTTTGATCATTTTAGGAGGTTTGTATGCACGAATATGATGAAGCAGTTCTTAGATGTTTTTTAGAAAACCAAGGTCAGCTGTTTCCTGAGGATGTGGCTGAGAATATGGAGGAAGCTGAGGCCTTTCTTGAGGACTGCATGGCTGTAGTTGTGGATGGCGTAGATGAGGTTGAGGAGTACTTTGAGGAGACAGGCGTTGACACTGAAGGTGGCAATGTCCTTGATGCTGATGAAGTATTCGATATAGGCGATGGCAGATACCTTATTGTAGAGGGATGACAATTTTGCCAAGGCGCCCATAGATATGATATGTTAAGAGAGCCCTTATGTTTAAGGGCTCTATATTTTTGCTTCTAAGGAGATGCAGATGGGCAAAAAAATCTTTTTCTTTGATCTTGATGGGACACTTCTTACCATAGACAAGAAGATTTCCCAGAAAACTTTAAAGGCACTGAAAGAATTCACTGACGCAGGGAACTATTTCTGCATAAACACAGGAAGGGCAATAGACAGCGCAAAGGCCGTGTATAACGGGCTCAACCTTGATTTTAAGGGCAGCTTTTTGTGCGGATCAAATGGAACGGAGATCTACAGCGTTGATGAAAACAAGTACATCTTTAAGATTGGAGTGCCACTTGAGCTTGTTCCCAAAATTCTTGACCTTGCTGAAGAGTATGACGTCCACTGTCATACCTATAATGTGGATCACATTGTATCAAGGCATGACAATGAGTGCATGAAGTACTATAGAAGGGTCATAAAGACACCGCTTCTTATTACAACAGATGTTCTTAAGGATGTAAAAGAGCCGCCTTCTAAGATGATCTGCATCGAGCTTCATGACCACGAAAAGCAGGAACGCTTCAGACACGCTCTAAGTGACATGGTGGGGGATAAGCTGACACTTCTTTATTCCAATCCCTACTACCTTGAGATATTCCCGTCGGAGGCTGGTAAAGGTAGCGCAGTAAAGAGGCTTGCAGATATTCTGGGAGTTGATATAAAAGATACCTACGCAGCTGGAGATGAGCAAAACGATATTTCCATGATCCAGGCGGCAGGCTGCGGAATAGCCATGCAAAATGCCACAGACCTGGTAAAAGAGAGTGCGGATGTTATCACCAATTTCGACAATGACCACGATGGACTGGCTGAGTTCATTTTAGGTGCCATAGATTAAAAGATGTTGTCTGCAACACTTTAATGTGCTAAACTAAGTCGGACACTTAAATAAACTAAGAGGAGACTTTTTTATGAATATAGTATGTTTAGATCTTGAAGGCGTTCTTGTTCCAGAAATCTGGATCGCATTCTCAGAGGCCAGCGGAATCCCAGAGCTTAAGAGGACAACAAGGGACGAACCTGATTACGACAAACTTATGAGATGGAGACTTGGGATCCTTAAAGAGCACGGCCTTGGACTTAAGGAGATCCAGGACACTATTGCCAAGATCGATCCGCTTCCAGGTGCAAAAGAATTTCTGGATGAACTCAGGAGTCTGACTCAGGTCATCATCATAAGCGATACCTTTACCCAGTTTGCAACACCTCTTATGGAGAAGCTTGGCTGGCCAACTATTTTCTGCAACTCTCTTGAGGTGGCAGAAAGTGGAGAGATCACAGGCTTTAAGATGAGGATAGAGAACTCCAAGCTCACAACAGTAAAGGCTCTTCAGTCAATTGGATATGAAACTATCGCAAGTGGTGACAGCTACAACGACCTTGCCATGATACAGGCTTCCAAGGCGGGATTTCTTTTCAGATCTACTGACAAGATCAAGGCTGATTATCCAGATATTCCTGCATTTGAAGAATATAGTGACCTTCTTAATGCTATAAAAGAACAATTATAATTGATTTAATGTAAATTTAGTTGCATATGTACACATAGTATGTGACAATTAATTTAACTAGCGACCTAGCCCAGAAAGCTGAGGACAGTTCATGTGGAATTTTGGCTTTGCGATTCCTAGTTTTATTATTATTTTCATCGTACTATGCTTTTACTTTTCTTTGCCAAGACTTGCTATCAGGAAAAATGTCTATTTTGTTTTGATACTGATAGTTGAAAGCTTTGTTATTTCACTGGATATCATATCTAGCTGGGCAGATAACCATATCAGCGATCTGCCACTTATTTTGGTGGACTTTTTAAATGCCAGTTACTTTGCGATGTTTTTTGCAAGGGCACTGGCATTATTTTATTTTACGGCAAGTTATTTCAAGCTTGTTTCTGAAAAAAATGATATAAAGACATTAATAATCAATATTCCATTTGTTTTTTCTTTTCTGATTGCTGTGACAAGCCCCTGGACAGGACTTATCTATTCGGTTAAATCAGGAGAGTATCAAAGCGGTCCATTATACAATCTTGTTTATTTTGTGTATGTATATTATCTGATACTATGTTACGTCATTGTCATCAGGTTTAAGCACAGGATAAAGAGAAGGCGCCATTATCTGGCTATGGTTTCCTTTGTTGCAGTACTTACGATAGGTATTGTACTTAGACGTATCATGCCCCATGTTCTTTTGATGGACACTTTCTGTCTCATAGCGGTACTTATCATTTACCTTGCTACTGAAAATCCTGAGTTTTATATAGAGCCACGAGGTTCTGTATTTAACAGCTCTGCATTCAGGGATTATATTGATGAAAATAACGGAAGGCTCCATCACAAGATACTTGGCGTTGTTATCAAAAACTATCAGGATATGCGAGATATCTATGGCGGAAGGCAGATAGATGAAGGTATTGTGCTGATCAGCAGGTATCTGGCGCAAAACTTCAAGGATACGAATGTTTTCTATCACAGAAAAGGAAGCTTTATCCTCCTTGGAAATAATGATATGGATTTTGAGCAGCATATATCTGACATCAAAAACAGATTTGAAAAGCCCTGGCTTGGTGATGATCTTGAGCTTTATCTGGAGGTTGGGATCGTTTATGTGGAACTGGGCAACAGAGTGGTGTCAGCGGACTCGCTTCTTAATTCACTTATAATAGCCTTTGATAAGGTTGATAATCTATCCGGCGATGACGTCCTTGTTTTTACTGATGCTGAGCTCAAGAACAAAGAGGAAGAAAATGTAGTAAAGAGATACCTGGAGAGCGCTGTTGACAATGACAAGGTAGAAGTCTTTTTCCAGCCACTTTTTGATGCAAAAAGAAATAAGCTTGCAGGGGCAGAAGCTCTTTGCAGGATAAGGGATGAAAAGGATAAGCTCATTCCTCCTGGATTGTTTATCCCACTTGCAGAGAAAAATGGCAGAATAAACAGGTTGGGAGAACAGGTCTTTGAAAAGACCTGCCAGTTTATAGAGCGAGGCGATATGGAAAAGGCAGGTCTTTCCTGGATAAACGTCAATCTCTCCCCGGTACAGTTCCTTAAAACGGATCTTGCAGACAGATATGCAGCCATCGCCAAAAAGCATGGAGTGGATCCGGCTCTAATTCATTTGGAGATCACTGAGGAATCCATGATCGATGAGGCCTTTTTAAACAGACAGATGAATTCCATGAGGGAAAAGGGCTTTAAGTTCGTACTTGATGATTACGGAACAGGCTATTCCAATGCAGTAAGACTTAAGAAGTGCCCATTTATCAATGTAAAGCTTGATATGAGCCTTGTATGGGACTACTGTAAGGAACCCGATGAGATCCTTCCTAATTTGATAGTTACCTTTAAGCGCATGGGCTTTGGCATTACAGCTGAGGGTATAGAGGATAAGAAGATGGCAGATATGATGAAGAGTATCGGCTGTGACTACCTCCAGGGCTACTATCACTCAAAGCCTCTTCCAATGAACGAGTTCCTATCCAAATATTCAGTTTGAGACAAGACACGGGCGGTTCTGTAGCGGCAGGGGTGGACCATGGGGACGGGGTTAGTGGTTCATTGGGATGACTCCCAATGAACCACTAACCCCGTCCCCATGGTCCACCCCCTGTCGCTACAGAACCGTCCCCGTGTCTTGTTATTTTGTGTGTAAAGCCGTTGCATTTTATCTGGCTATCCAATATAATACGAACTGTTGCAAAGAATAGTTTTTTATATGAGGTTTTATAAATGATCAGTGCAAATAATGTAACTTTGAGAGTTGGTAAAAAGGCTCTTTTTGAAGATGTTAATATCAAGTTTACACCTGGTAACTGCTACGGTATTATTGGTGCCAACGGCGCAGGTAAGTCAACTTTTCTTAAGATCCTTTCAGGACAGATCGAGACCACAAACGGAGATGTTGTTATCTCAGATGGTGAGAGACTTTCATTCCTTGAGCAGGATCACTTTAAATATGACGAGGAAGTAGTCCTTGATACAGTTATGGGCGGCAACGCAAGACTCTTTGAGGTTATGAGAGAGAAGGATGCCATCTATGCAAAAGAGGATTTTACAGACGAAGATGGAATAAGAGTCAGTGACCTTGAGGCAGAGTTTGCTGAGATGAACGGCTGGGAAGCTGAGTCAGATGCTGAGAGCCTTTTAAACGGACTTGGAATTGAGACAGAGCTTCACCGCAAATATATGAAGGAACTTGATGGTGCTCAGAAGGTCAAGGTGCTCCTTGCAAGAGCTCTTTTCGGTAATCCGGATATCCTTCTTCTGGACGAGCCTACAAACCACCTGGACCTTGATGCTATCGCATGGCTGGAGGAGTTCCTTATCAACTTCGATAACACAGTCATCGTTGTATCCCACGACCGTTACTTCCTTAATAAAGTATGTACTTATATAGCAGATATTGATTATGGTAAGATCCAGCTTTATGCAGGTAACTACGACTTCTGGTATGAGTCAAGTCAGCTGATGATCCGTCAGATGAAGGAAGCCAATAAGAAGAAAGAGGAGCAGATCAAGGAACTTAAAGAGTTCATTGCAAGGTTCTCCGCTAACGCAAGTAAGAGTAAGCAGGCTACTTCAAGAAAGCGTGCCCTTGAAAAGATCGAGCTTGACACTATTAAGCCTTCAAGCAGAAAATATCCATACATCGACTTCAGGCCAGAAAGGGAGATCGGTAACGAAGTTCTTACTGTTGATGGTATTTCCAAGACAGTTAACGGAGAGAAGGTTTTGGACAACATCTCATTTGTTGTTCAGCATGATGACAAGATCGCCTTTGTTGGAGGTAATGAGCTGGCTAAGACCACTCTTTTCCAGATCCTTATGGGAGAGCTTGAGCCAGATGAGGGAACCTACAAGTGGGGAGTTACAACATCCCAGGCATACTTCCCAAAGGACAACACAAGAGAATTCGACAATGATTACAATATAACAGAGTGGCTTACAGGCTACTCAGAGATCAAGGATGCTACATATGTAAGAGGCTTCCTTGGACGTATGCTCTTTGCAGGTGAGGACGGAATCAAGAAGGTCAAGGTTCTTTCCGGAGGAGAAAAAGTACGTTGCATGCTCTCCAAGATGATGATAAGCGGCGCTAACTGCCTCATCTTTGATGAGCCTACAAACCATTTGGATATGGAATCAATCTCAGCCCTTAACGATGGAATGATCAAATTCCCAGGTGTAGAGCTGTTCGCATGCCGTGACCACCAGGTTGTCCAGACTACAGCCAACAGGATCATGGAAATACTTCCAGACGGATCGCTGGTTGATAAGAGATCTACTTATGATGAGTACCTCGACAGTGATGAGATGGCAAGAAAGCGTACAGTATATACTGCTGCAGCTGATGAAGAAGAGGACGATTGATAATATAATTTCATATACAAGGAGGAGTAGTTATGCAGGAGTACAGACCAGTAAAAGAAGGAAAAGTTAGAGAGATCTATGATGTAGGTGAGAACCTTATTATGGTAGCCACCGACAGAATTTCAGCCTTTGATGTTATCCTCAAGAACAAGGTGACAAAAAAGGGTTCAGTCTTAACTCAGATGTCAAGGTTTTGGTTCGATTACACAAAGGACATTGTGAAAAACCACATGGTAAGCGTTGATACCGCTGATATGCCAGAGTTCTTCAGAACCCCACAGTTTACTGGTAACAGTATGCTCTGCAAAAAGCTCACTATGATCCCCGTTGAATGTATTGTTCGCGGATATATTACAGGAAGCGGCTGGAACAGCTACAAGGAGAACGGAACAGTTTGTGGCATCAAGCTCCCTGAGGGACTTAAGGAGTGCGACAAGCTTCCACAGCCTATCTACACACCAAGCACCAAGGCTGAGATCGGTGACCATGATGAGAACATCGATTTTGAGAGAAGCGTAGAAGTTCTTGAAAAAGAGTTCCCGGGTAAGGGAAAAGAATACGCTGAGAAGATTAGGGACTACACAATAGCTCTTTACAAGAAATGTGCTGATTATGCACTTTCAAAGGGAATCATCATTGCTGACACCAAGTTTGAGTTTGGGGTTGATGAAAATGGTGAGGTGGTTCTTGGCGATGAAATGCTCACTCCTGACAGCTCACGTTTCTGGCCAGTAGAAGGATATGAGCCAGGCCACGGCCAGCCATCCTTTGACAAGCAGTTTGTTCGTGATTACCTTAAGGCTAATCCAGACTGCAACTATGACCTTCCTCAGGATGTCATTGACAAGACTATTGCCAAGTACCTTGAGGCATATAGGCTCCTTACAGGAAAAGAGCTTTCAGTTTGATAAAGCTTTTGATATTTTTAAAGGCGGTTTGCTTATGTTAGCAAACCGCCTTTTTCATAGCTGTTTAATCGTCTACATCAAAGTGCTCTAAAAGGTTCTTTTTGGCTTCCGGCCTTGAATCTCCGTGCCCTACCATCAGCATCGTAAAGAATGCCAGGGTGGAGAATACAAATGCATACGGGAAAAGAGTCCTGTAAGAAATATTCTCAAGAAGAAGTCCTGAAAGTATAGGTGTAAATACCTGTGCGGCCATGGAGAAGGTGTAGTAGGTTCCGGTGTATTTTCCGATATCGCCAGCTTTACTCATCTCAACTACCATAGGATAGGAGTTTACGTTTATTGCAGCCCAGCCAATTCCAATAAGTACAAAGAAAAGGTTAAGAAGCGGAGAGTAGTTGATCATCAGGGCTATTCCCAAGTAGCAGGCACTCATTAAAACTACTCCTGCAAGAATGACTTTTTTTCTTCCTACCTTACTTGAAAGAACGCCAATGGGAATATAACTAAGGACTGCAGCAACAGTTGCCACCATCAAAGCTCCTGCATAGCTTCCTCCATCTGGTCCCCAGACTTCGCTGACATATCTTGTGAAAGCAGTTGTTACAGCGTTGTAAGCCATGAACCAGAAAGCTACAGAAACAAGAAGGAAGGTAAGGCTCTTCATGACATCAGGTGGAAGGCGCTTGCCTTTGTTTTCAATAGCCTTTTTCATTTCCTCTTTTGCTTCTTCGTCTTCAATCTTATCTCCAAGGGATTGTAGTCCTCCCTCTTTTTCAATCTGTTTTTTGATCTTTTTTTCATTTACGGTAAAGACCATGATCACGATTGAAACAGCCATACAGATAACAAGGCTGAGAACAAGCTTAGTGTAGTCAGTGTCTGCAGGATTTTCCGGCCTGTTGAGTACAAGCATTGTCATGACCAGGATAAAAACTCCTCCAAGAGCACCCATGAGGTTGATGACAGCGTTAGCTGAGCTTCGAAGAGGCGCAGGAGTTAAGTCTGGCATAAGAGAGACTGCAGGAGATCTGTAGGTTCCCATTGCTACTAAAAGAAGAAGTAGCACCAGGAAGAAAAACATGATGTTGCCACTTGGCTTGGCAACAAACATAAGAACAAGGAACAGTATTATAGAAAGAATGGTTCCAAGGACGATAAATGGCATTCTCTTTCCAAAAGCTCCATCGTGCTTGTCGGACAGGATTCCAAACATGGGAAGAAGTACCAGAGCAAATACGTTGTCCATAGCCATTACGGCGCCGGTAGCGGTTTCACCCAGGTTAAAGGTGTATTTTAAAATTCTGGGAATCTCATTGTCGTAGAATTGCCAAAAGGCAGTGATAGAAAGAAATGCAAGTCCAATAAGGATAGTACGTCTGTAATTCAGTTTCATAACCCCAAGCCCCTTTTTTCATACGTTTTATAGTTTAATACTATGAGAATATTATACATTTTTCCCTACATTTATTAAAGATTAGCTTCGATTTAATACTTTTTTATAACATGTAAGCGCTTTATTAGTTGCGTTAAAATAAAAACCAATGTAAAATAGTTGGCGGACAAGTTACAAATTTATCAATTAGGAAGTGGTTTTAATGTCAATAATTCAGTGTTTATGCGTGATTTTTGGGGTTTTAGCAGTTTTGTATCTGCTCATTATAATGCCCAGGATGACAGGCAGACCTGATAGAGGACCACACATAAGTGTTCTTTATGCTCACAGGGGACTTCATGATAACTCTTCAGATGCTCCGGAGAATTCCATGGCAGCTTTTAAGAAGGCTGTGGATGCTGGATATGGCATCGAGTGTGATGTGCAGCTGACCAGAGATGGTATCCCTGTTATTTTTCATGATTTTACATTAAAAAGAGTAGCAAGATATGCTGAGGGTCAGGCCATTGGAGATGGACCATTAAATGAAGATGGCACCATATCTGTACCAGGCAAGATCAGCAATTACACTTATGAACAGCTGCAGCAGTTCCATCTGCTTGGCTCTGATGAGAAGATTCCTAAGTTTGAAGATTTCCTTAAACTTGTTGATGGAAGAGTACCACTTATTGTTGAGCTCAAGATTGAGCTTAAGGACCTTTCTGTATGTCCTGCTGTAAATAAGCTCCTTAGTGACTATAAGGGTGTTTATTGCATAGAGTCCTTTAATCCGTTAGGTGTATGGTGGTATAGAAAGAATCGTCCGGATGTAATGAGAGGACAGCTTTCTGATGAATTCCACAAAGAGGACCCTAAGGAATTTAATACATTACTGTATTTTTGGTTAACACATCTGTTTTTTAACTTCCTGACAAAGCCTGATTTTATAGCATTTAATAGGAAGTATCCAAAGAGTTTTTCGCTTTGGCTCAACAGACATTTATATAAGTGTCTCACCGCAGCCTGGACGATAAAGAGCCAGGAGCAGCTGGATAAGGCTACAGAGGACTTTGACATTTATATCTTTGACAGCTTTATCCCGAAAAAGAAATCATATCGGTAATTCCCAATATTGATCACGTTATCAAAATTGGTAGTTATAAATAAATGTACATATGAAAGGTTACCGGACTAGAGGCCGGTAAGAAAGGTAAAAACATGGCGAACAAATGGGTTTATATGTTTAGCGAAGGTGACATGACAATGCGTAACCTTCTCGGTGGTAAGGGTGCTAACCTTGCTGAGATGACAAGCATTGGCCTTCCTGTACCTCAGGGATTCACAATCACAACAGAGGCTTGCACACAGTATTACGAGGATGGTCGTAAGATCAATGACGAGATCATGGCTCAGGCTATGGAAGGCGTTAAGAAGATGGAAGAGATCAACGGCAAGAAGTTTGGTGATCTTCAGAATCCTCTCCTTGTTTCAGTTCGTTCAGGCGCTCGTGCATCAATGCCTGGTATGATGGACACAATCCTTAACCTTGGTCTTAACGACGAGGTTGTAGCAGCAATGATCAAGGGCAATCCTGATCCTGCTTTTGAGCGTTTCGTATATGATTCATATCGTCGTTTCATCCAGATGTTCTCAGACGTTGTTATGGAAGTTGGTAAGAAGTACTTTGAGCAGCTTATCGATGCAATGAAAGAGAAGAAGGGTGTTAAGTTTGACGTTGACCTTACAGCAGCAGATCTTAAGGAACTGGCTGAGCAGTTCAAGGCTGAGTACAAGAAGCAGCTTGGCAAGGACTTCCCTTCAGATCCTGTAGAGCAGCTTAAGCTTGCTATCGAGGCTGTATTCCGTTCATGGGATAACCCTCGTGCTAACGTATATCGTCGTGATAACGATATCCCTTATTCATGGGGAACAGCTGTTAACGTAATGCCTATGGTATTCGGTAACCTTAATAATGAGTCTGGTACAGGTGTTGCATTTACTCGTGACCCTGCAACAGGTGAGAACAAGCTCATGGGTGAGTTCCTTATCAACGCTCAGGGTGAGGACGTAGTTGCTGGTGTTCGTACACCTATGCCAATCGCTCAGA
>SVFY01000020.1 GCA_015056625.1 Butyrivibrio sp.
GGTGCTGTACACGGATCACTGGTAGTAGGTGCTCTTACATCTACATACACAGCTTCTCAGGGACTTCTTCTTATGATCCCTGATATCTACAAGATAGCTGGTGAGAGACTTCCTGGTGTATTCAACGTATCAGCTCGTTGCGTAGCTTCTCACGCTCTTAACATCTTCGGTGATCACTCTGACGTATATGCTTGCCGCCAGACAGGTGCTGCTATGCTTTGCGATTCAAGTGTTCAGGAGGTTATGGACTTAACTCCTGTTGCATACTGTGCAGCAATCGAAGGCAGAATTCCTTTTATCAATTTCTTTGATGGATTCCGTACATCACACGAGATCCAGAAGATCGAGGTTTGGGACTACAAGGATCTCGATGAGATGGTTAACCATGAAGCAATCGATGCATTCAAGGCTGGCGCACTCAATCCTAATCACCCTTGCCAGATGGGCTCAGCTCAGAACCCTGATATCTTCTTCCAGACCAGAGAGGCTTGCAACACAGGTTACAACGAGCTTCCTGAGATCGTTCAGAAGTACATGGACAAGGTTAACGCTAAGATTGGTACAGATTACAAGCTCTTCAACTACTACGGCGATCCTAACGCAGAGGTAGTTATCGTAGCTATGGGTTCTGTAAACGATACAATCGAGGAGACAATCGACTACCTCGAGAAGCAGGGCAAGAAGGTTGGTGTTGTAAAGGTTCGTCTTTACAGACCATTCTCAGCTAAGGCACTTGTTGCTGCTATTCCTGATTCTGTTAAGAGAATCGAAGTTCTCGACAGAACAAAAGAGCCTGGATCATACCGTGAGCCTCTTGCTCTTGATGTTATCGCAGCTCTTAAGGGCACTAAGTTCGAGTCAGTTCCAGTATTCTGCGGACGTTACGGACTTGGTTCCAAGGATACAACTCCTGCTCAGATCGTTGCTGTATTTAACAACGATACTAAGGAAGAGTTCACAATCGGTATCGAGGATGATGTAACAAATCTTTCACTTGATGCTGGTGCTCCTCTTGTTACAACTCCAGAGGGAACAACAAACTGCAAGTTCTGGGGTCTTGGTGCTGACGGTACTGTTGGTGCTAACAAGAACTCTATCAAGATCATCGGTGACAACACTGATATGTATGCTCAGGCATACTTCGATTATGACTCCAAGAAGTCTGGCGGTGTTACAATGTCTCACCTCAGATTTGGTAAGAAGCCTATCAAGTCAACTTACCTCATCAAGAAGGCTGACTTCGTAGCTTGTCATAATCCTTCATATATCCGTAAGTTCAACATGGTTCAGGAGCTTGTTGATGGTGGTTCATTCCTCCTTAACTGCCCTTGGTCAGTAGAGGAACTTGAGACAGAAATCCCAGGCCAGGTTAAGAAGTTCATGTATGATCACAAGATCAACTTCTACATCATGAACGGTTCTAAGATCGGTGTTGAAGTTGGAATGGGACCTACAAGGATCAACACAATCCTTCAGTCAGCATTCTTCAACATCACCAAGATCATTCCTGAAGAGGATGCTATCAAGTTCATGAAGGACGCTGCTCAGAAGACCTATGGTCGTAAGGGTGAGGACGTTGTTAAGAAGAACTGGGCTGCTATCGATGCCGGTGCAGATCCTAAGAACCTCATCAAGGTTGAGATCCCTGAGTCTTGGGCAAACGCTACAGACGAAGGCCTTGACTTCAAGAAGGCTGAAGGTTCAAGAAAGGATGTTATCGACTTCGTTAACAACATCCAGTCTAAGGTTAACGCTCAGGAAGGTAACACTCTTAAGGTTTCAGATTGTCTTCCTTACGTTGATGGTGCTACACCTTCAGGATCAGCTGCATACGAGAAGAGAGGTATCGCAGTAAACGTTCCTGCATGGGATGCTTCAACATGTATCGGTTGTGGATTCTGCTCACTTGTTTGTCCTCACGCAGCTATCCGTACAATCGCTATGACAGATGATGAGATCGCTAAGGCTCCAGAGGGACTTCAGACCAAGCCTCTTGCTGGAATGGATGGATACAAGTACTCAGTTGTTATCTCAGCTCTTGACTGCACAGGCTGCGGATCATGTGTTAACGTATGTCCTGGTAACAACAAGGGTGAGACTCTTAAGATGGGTGCTATCGCAGCTAACAAGGACGAGCAGAAGTACTTCGACTATGCTGTTACTCTTCCTATCAAGGACGACGTTGTTGCTAAGTTCGGCGAAGGCTCAATCAAGGGCTCACAGTTCAAGCAGCCACTCCTTGAGTTCTCAGGCGCTTGCGCAGGTTGTGGTGAGACACCTTACGTTAAACTTGTTACTCAGCTCTTTGGTGAGAGAATGTACGTTGCAAATGCTACAGGATGTACATCAATCTGGGGTAACTCATCACCTTCAACACCTTACACAGTAAATGCTAAGGGACAGGGTCCTGCATGGGATAACTCACTGTTCGAGGATAATGCTGAGTTTGGTATGGGTATGGTACTTGCTCAGAACGCTCTCCGTGATGCAATCAAGGAGAAGGTAGAAGAGATCGTTGCTGCTGGCGGCGCTGCTAAGGATGCTGCTCAGAAGTGGCTCGATACATTCTCAAATGGCGCTGAGAACTTCGCTGCTACAGATGCTCTCGTTGAGGCTCTTAAGAGCGACAGCTCAGATGCTGCTAAGTACGTTCTCAAGAACAAAGACTTTGCTGCTAAGAAGTCACAGTGGATCTTCGGTGGTGACGGATGGGCATTCGATATCGGATTTGGTGGTCTTGACCACGTTCTTGCATCTGGTAAGGATGTTAACGTTCTCGTTGTAAACACTGAGGTTTACTCAAATACAGGCGGACAGTCATCTAAGGCTACACCTACAGGTGCTGTTGCACAGTTCGCTGCAGGCGGAAAAGAGATCAAGCAGAAGGATCTTGCTTCAATCGCTATGAGCTATGGTTACGTATATGTTGCACAGATCGCTATGGGCGCTAACATGCAGCAGACAATCAACGCAATCAAAGAGGCTGAGGCATATCCAGGACCTTCACTTATCATCGCTTACGCTCCTTGTATCAACCAGGGTCTTAAGGCCGGCATGAACAAGGTTATGGATGAGGAGAAGAAGGCTGTAGCTACAGGATACTGGGATATGTTCAGATTCAATCCTCAGGCAGAGAACAAGTTCACTCTTGATTCTAAGCCTGCTACAGAGGACTTCCAGAGCTTCCTTGATGGTGAGGTTAGATACCTTTCACTTAAGCTCAAGAATCCTGAGAGAGCTGCTAAGCTCAACGCTGCTGCTGCTCAGCATGCTAAGGAGCACAGAGCTTACCTTGAGAAGCTCGTTACTCTTTACGGTAAGGACTGATTTATTCAGGACCTGCTCTAAAGGCTGATAAGTAAACACACTGCCGCTGGGATGGTTTTCCATTCCGGCGGTAGTTTTTTGTTTGGAAAAAGAGATTTGATTTTAGGTGGGATTATTGTATTATGTGATGAAAAGAGATAATGAAAGGCGGAGTGCCATATGATACAGGATATAAAACCTTACTTTTTGGATAATCACTTTGATCCGGCAAAAGAGCTATCTGCAGGTAGCAGGATCATCATCATTAGAGACAATAACTATCTGCTTAACGAAAAATCTCTGGAGGATGGGATTGTAGAATTCCCTACCGCTTCGGATTTTGAAACGTCGCTTACAGATTCAGACTTCGCCTACATTTTCACTATAGGCGAGGACAGTTTCTTTTTACATATATCAGATGAAAATAAGGAATATAGCGCTCCAGGCTACGCTTACACCCAGCTTAACGTCATCAGGGGAAAAGAGCTGTCTCCCAAGCACATGGTATATGCAGCTTTTACTGCCTACCATCTGAACACCTGGTATTCTACATCCATCTACTGCGGAAAATGTGGAACTAAAAATGAGGTCGATAAAAAAGAGCGCGCAATGCGCTGCCCTCATTGCGGAAACGTAACTTACCCGAGGATCAATCCCGCAGTGATCATTGGCATCACTGACAAGGCAACTAATAAGATGGTCCTTACCAAGTACAACAGGGGTTACGCAAACTTCGCTCTGGTGGCGGGCTTTACTGAGATCGGAGAGACCATGGAAGGCACGGTAGAGCGTGAAGTCATGGAAGAAGTTGGCCTTAAGGTTGGGAACATCAGGTACTACAAGTCCCAGCCCTGGGGCATTGCCAGTGATATACTGATGGGATACTTTTGCGACGTTGATGGAGATACCACGATCCACATGGACAACGAAGAGCTTAAGCTTGCCAGATGGTTTTCGCCTGAGGAGATAGAGCTTCAGCCAACGCCCTACAGCCTTACCAATGAGATGATGGGGCTGTTCAAGGACAGGGGCTATGAGGGCACAATTCAATAGTATTGATCCGATAAGGAGAGTTTATTGACGCCGATAAACTTTCCTTATTTTTCATTGTGAATGAGCTGTGCTAATATTTGATTATCAAATAAAGAATAGGGCAACAAAAGTTGCCATTACAGAAAATAAAAATGGAGGAAATCAATTATGGCAGACATCAAAGAAAGCGCACTTGAACTTATTGGGGGAACACCACTTCTTAAGCTTAACGGTTACAGCAAGAAGGCAGGAGTTACAAACGCAACTATCCTTGCCAAGCTTGAGTACTTAAATCCAGCAGGATCAGTTAAGGACAGAGTAGCACTTAGCATGATCGAGGATGCTGAGAAGAGTGGAAAGATCAAACCAGGAGCAACGATCATCGAACCTACAAGCGGAAACACAGGAATCGGACTTGCAGCAGTTGCAGCAGCAAAGGGCTACAGAGCAATCCTTACACTTCCAGATACAATGTCGGTAGAGAGAAGAAATCTTCTTAAGGCCTACGGCGCTGAGATCGTTCTTACAGACGGTGCCAAGGGAATGAAGGGTGCCATCGCCAAGGCAGAAGAGCTTGAGAAAGAGATCGAGGGTGCAGTTATCCTTGGACAGTTCGTTAACCCAGCTAACCCTGCCATCCACAAAGCTACAACAGGCCCAGAGATCTGGAAGCAGACAGACGGTAAGGTAGACATCTTCGTAGCTGGCGTAGGTACAGGCGGAACAGTTACTGGTGTAGGCGAGTACCTTAAGGAGCAGAACCCTGACGTTAAGGTTGTTGCAGTTGAGCCTTCCAGCAGCCCGGTTCTTTCACAGGGAACAGCAGGCCCACACAAGATCCAGGGTATCGGCGCAGGATTCGTACCTGACACTCTCAACACCAAGATCTACGACGAAGTTATCGCTATAGACAACGAGGATGCATTCGCTGAGGGTAAGAGATTTGCAGTATCTGAGGGAATCCTTGTAGGTATCTCATCAGGAGCAGCCCTTAAGGCAGCAACAATCCTTGCAGAAAGAGAAGAGAACAAGGGCAAGAATATCGTAGTACTCCTGCCCGATTCAGGAGACAGATATCTTTCAACACCTCTTTTCGCAGACTAAATAAAACAAGACACGGGGCGGTTCTGTTGCTGACACGGGGACGGTTCTACTGTCAGGTTTTATTTAGATAAAACCTGACAGTAGAACCGTCCCCGTGTCAGCAACAGAATCGTCCACGTGTCTTGTGCCAAAAATAAAAGCCAAGCCATATAAATCTTCTTTCAAGCCATTAAAAATAGCTCCGGAGCCCATTCGCTCCGGAGCTATTTCAATTTCTCTTAGATCTGTGATAGTGTCTGAACTGCGCTGCCGCCGATCACTACTGTGTAGTGCTCTGCAAGATAGTGCTCATCAGCTGTGCTGCCGATCTCTGTCTTGCCATATTCTGTAAGCAATGAGCAGATGTTTGCGAATACTGCGTCGTCCAGATCACCCTGGTGAAGGATCAGGTAGTACTTACCTAACGCTTCATTCTTGTACAAGGTGTTGTTACCATTGAATTTCCTTGAAACTATTTTAGCGAACTTTGTAACCTCGTGGAGTGAATCAAAGGAGAAGATTCTTGATCCCTTCCTGCCTGGCAGATCTTTCTTTTTAGGACCGCCAGTTTTTTCTTTTACCTTCTTGGAATCTGACTGAGGGCTCATGGGTGAATCCATGTAGTCGGACATGTTGCTGTGCTGAAGCCTCTTGAAAAGACTCATCACATCCTCTTCATCATCCTCGTCCTCGTCGTAATCCTCGTCGTAGTAGTCCTCGTCGCCGTCATCCTCATCTTCGTCTTCTTCATCACGAAGTGATGGAGCGAAGTTGGAAAATCTGGTGTCCAGCTCATCTGGATCGTCGACTTTGGTGATCACAAGAACAATACACTCGGAGTTGATGGGGATCGCCTCGATCATAAGAGGGGTGTCCTCCGCTTCAAATCCGAACTCTATGTTAGCCTGTTGCATCATGTCCTGGAAAAGCTCTTTTGCCTTCTCAGTGCCATATGCCAGCTCTGTAATTTTGAGGTCTCGCTTCGCAAGGTCATCTCTGGTAAGTGTACATCTAATCTGGTGATCATTAACTTTCTCGATTTTCATGATGCATACCTCCTGACTTTGGAATACATAGATACTAAGTGAAACAGTGTACTATGTCAATAGATATATCGTCATAAAATGCGATATTTCGAGTATCTACATAAAATCTTAAGAATTTCTGCCGAAAATCTTAAGAAATTTCGATGGTAAATCTTAAGAATTAGCTGTTATAGTATTTTTTGTGAGGCGCCGCCAGACAGGCTACGATCCGGAAAGGAGGCGCGATACAGGGAAATACTTAATAATAAAGAATCATTTATTCAAAGATCTTGCTGTTCTGGCAAGATGTCTTGCAAAAAGTTTCTGCAAGAAATTCCCCTATAATATATAAAAAACATCAACACAAATATTATAAAAAGATATAAAGACAACTTCGTATTTTCTACATTAATTATACCATATTTTGTATTATGCAAGATGTTGGTAGGCAGGATTTGTGCTGAGGCGCCTCAATGTATTAATTTATGTCAAAAAAATAGTAAACGTTTCAGTAAAATCTGGTGGAATTTATCACGGCTTTGAACCTTTTGGACTGAGACGAAGGAAACTATTACGATAAAAATAGACAAGAATATCACGTAGCGTATTTTTTGATCGTAATATGCCCGTAAAATAAGAGGACCCCATCCTTGCTTGTTTCATGGTTAATACATTCATAATGACGTAAAGTAAATAGTTTGCTATAATATAGGGCGATTGTAAAGGAGCTAGAGAATGAAGAAAAAGGTGATTCCGGCGATTATTATAATCGTCCTTATTTTTGTGTTTGCAGGAATATTTGTCTTGCAGCAGTTTATGAAACGCTATTCATACAGCACAGAGAAGGCTGATCTGGATGCCTACTTTGGCGTTACATCAGCAACAGATGTACCCATCATCCTTGGCAATGAATTTATAGATGAACATGCTCAGATCCTGGACGGGTATTACTACATGGATTTTGATTCTGTTCAGAAGTATTTAAATGACAGATTCTACTATGGAATAGAGGACGGTCTTTTCATCTACACAACACCAACAGCCATCATAACCAGTGAGGTTGGAGGCAGTTCCTGGTCAGACACTGAGGGCGGCAGCGGCAATGAGAGCTACGCCATAACAAGACTTGAGAACGGAGTTTTGTACGTCGCTCTTGATTATGTCAAGAAATACACCAATTTCAGCTACGAGGGCTTTACAGATGCCAATCACATGCAGCTGACCACAAGCTGGGAGGATGAAACTGTAGCCACCATAACCAAGGATACTCAGGTAAGGATCCGCGGCGGCGTAAAGAGTGAGATCCTAAGAGAGATCGAAAAAGGCGAGACAGTAGTTGTCCTTGAAGAACTTGAGAACTGGACCAAGGTCAAGACTAGCGACGCATATATCGGATGGGTTGAGAACAAAAGACTTTCTGATTCCAAGACCAGAAGCCCTATCCCGGTTACAGACTACGTCGAGCCTGAATATACAAGCATTTCAAGAGATCACATGATCAACCTTGGCTTCCACAATATCGGAGGCGTTGGAGGAAACGATACAATTTCTGACATGATCTCGGGTGCTACGAGCCTGAATGTTATCTCACCTACATGGTTTGCAGTTACAGGCAACGACGGTTCCATCAGAAGCTTTGCTTCTACTTCTTATGTAAATACATCCCACAACAACGGCATCGAAGTATGGGCGCTTTTGGACAACTTCACTGGCGGCGGTGATTTCACCACAGGAGAGGTCCTTTCACATGCAACCAGCAGGGCTGCCCTTATTGAAAATGTGGTATCTGCTTGTATAGCTGCTGGAGTTGACGGTCTTAACCTTGATTTTGAGATGGTGGCATCTGAGGATGGCCAGAGCTTTGTTGAGTTTGTAAGAGAGCTCTCGATCGCCTGCAGGAAGGCTGGACTTGTCTTTTCCATAGACAACTATGTTCCTATGAACTTCAACGACCACTATGACCTTGAGGAACAGGGCATAGTTGCTGATTATGTTATCATCATGGGCTATGACGAGCACTACGCAGGATCCCAGGAGGCTGGATCTGTTGCGTCTCTTTCATATGTAGAAAACGGTATCATCAACACCACAGAGAAGGTCGACCCTTCCAAGGTTATCAACGCTGTTCCTTTCTACACAAGGATCTGGCATACAAGCGGCGGACAGGTCAGTAGTGAAGCGGTTTCCATGAAGATCGCCACAGATTACATCTCTAATCACGGCATTGACATGCAGTGGAACTCAGAGGCTGGTCAGAACTATGGCGAATATACAGGAAGCGACGGCGTCTTTAACCAGATCTGGATGGAGGATGCAGAGTCCATCGGACAGAAGATCGACTCCATGAAGGCAAGCGGCATTGCAGGTATCGCCGAGTGGTCCCTTGGAATGGAGACCAGTGACGTCTGGGAAGTAATAGCAAATTACGTTAATGGCTAAGAAGTAAGTTATGAATACAGAAGTAATAAAAATAGAAGAAAACAATATAGACAGTGATGCCCGGTCTGCCATTGAAAGAGCAGGCAGCATCATTAAAGATGGAGGTCTGGTGGCTTTCCCCACTGAGACAGTTTACGGGCTCGGCGGAGATGCGCTAAATCCTGAGTCCTCCAAAAAGATCTATGCAGCCAAGGGAAGGCCTTCTGACAACCCGCTCATTGTCCACGTGGCAGATATGGAGTCGGTTGAAGGCATTGTAAAAGAGATCCCGCAGGCCGCAAGGAAACTGGCGGATGCTTTCTGGCCAGGACCACTTACCATGATCATGAACAAGTCTGACAAGGTCCCCTACGAGACCACTGGAGGACTTGATACTGTGGCCATCAGAATGCCAGGCAACAAGATCGCTCTTGAGCTCATCAGGAAGTCCGGAGGTTATATCGCAGCACCAAGCGCCAATACCTCAGGCCGGCCAAGTCCTACAGTTGCAAGATATTGTGTTGAGGACTTGTCAGGCAAGATCGAGATGATAATCGACGGAGGACAGGTCGGCATTGGCCTTGAGTCCACCATAGTTGATCTTACAAGTGAAAAACCAATGATCCTAAGACCTGGCTATATCACCAGGGAAATGCTTGAAGATGTTCTTGGAACAGTGGATATCGACAGGACCATCATTGATGGGAACTCCAAGGAAAGACCTAAGGCGCCCGGCATGAAGTACCGCCACTACGCGCCAAAGGGCGAGCTTGCCATAGTTGAGGGCAGCCAGAGCGATGTGGTAGCCTACATCAACGACAGAGCCAGAGCTGCAAGGGCAGAGGGGAAAAGAGTCGGCATAATAGGCACAGATGCCACCAAGAGCCTCTATGAAGCAGACGTGGTAAAGAGCGTCGGAGACAGACAGAATGAAGCAACCATCGCCCATGAGCTCTTTAAGGTCCTTCGGGAATTTGATGATGAAAATATGGATATCATGTTTTCTGAATCTTTTGATGACAGCGGCATTGGACAGGCCATAATGAACAGGCTTCTTAAGGCTGCGGGACACAATGTCATCAGGATTTGATATAATAACTAATGAGGGGCGTTTAAGGGAAAGAGGAGAAATTATGATAGCAATCGCAAGTGATCACGGCGGATTTGACCGCAAGGAATCAGTAAAGAAACACTTAGAGGAGAGAGGCATAGAGTACAAGGATTTCGGAACCTATGACAAGAACTCCTGTGATTATCCTGACTTTGGCAGGGCAGCAGCAGAGGCGGTTGCAAAGGGCGAGTGCGAAAAGGGCATCGTCATCTGCACAACAGGTATAGGCATTTCAATAGTAGCCAACAAGGTTAAGGGCATCAGATGTGCTCTTTGCTCAGAGACAACAACAGCAAGACTTACAAGGGAGCACAACGACGCAAACATGCTTGCCATGGGCGGCGGAATGGTTGGCGAACTTCTTGCTAACGAGATAGTAGATACTTTCCTGGACACTGAGTTCTCAAATCTTGAGAAGCACAGCCGCAGGATTGCAAAATTAGAGGATTAAAAAGGGGGATTACAAATGGGCAAAGTTGTTATCATGGATCATCCTTTGATCCAGCACAAGATCGGATTTATCAGAAGAATTGATACAGGTACAAGAGATTTCAGACAGACCATCAGCGAGATAGCGATGCTCATCTGCTATGAGGCCACAAGAGACCTTCAGTTGTGTGATGTTGAGATAGAGACACCTATCTGCTGGACAACAGTAAAAGAGCTCAAGGGAAGAAAACTCTGCGTTGTTCCTATTTTAAGAGCAGGTCTTGGAATGGTAGACGGAATGCTTGCTCTTATCCCGGCAGCTAAGGTTGGTCACATTGGGCTTTACAGAGACCCGGAGACATTGAAGCCAGTAGAGTACTACTGCAAGATGCCTGCTGACATATCTGATAGAGAGATCTTTGTAGTAGATCCTATGCTTGCTACAGGCGGCTCTTCCGTTGCAGCTATCCAGATGCTCAAGGACAGAGGCTGTAAGAAGATCCACTTCATGTGCATTATCGCAGCTCCAGAGGGACTTAAGGCAATGCAGGAGGCTCACCCTGACGTAGACATTTATGTGGGAGCTCTCGACGAGAAACTCAATGAACATGGATATATTGTTCCTGGTCTTGGGGATGCAGGAGACAGGATTTTCGGAACCAAGTAAAGGGGGCCACGTATGAAAAGAGATGGATACATTTCCTGGGATGAGTACTTTATGGGAGTTGCCAAGCTTGCGGCCATGAGGTCCAAGGACCCCAACACCCAGGTAGGAAGCTGTATTGTCAGTGAAGATAACAACATTCTGTCAATGGGCTACAATGGATTTCCCAAGGGATGTTCTGATGATGATTTCCCATGGGAGAGAGAAGGGGACGACGAGCTTACCACCAAGTACCCTTTTGTGACCCACAGCGAACTCAATGCGATCCTTAATTACAGAGGCGGCAGCCTTGTAGGTGCCAAGCTTTATGTATCTCTTTTCCCATGTAATGAATGCGCCAAGGCTATCATACAGTCAGGCATAAGGACCGTGGTGTATGACAGCGACAAATATAGCGACTCTCCAGCAACCAGAGCCTCCAAGAGGATGTTCGATGCAGCGGGAGTCAGGTACTATCAGTACCAGCCAAGTGGAAGGAATATCAAGATAACATTGTAACGACATGAAAAACGGCATAGTATCAGGCAGAGCAGACAACTTCATAGTGTCTTTTGTAAAGAGGGCTATAGTCTGCATCCTGACTGCCGTTTTGTTTTTTGGCTCCATGTGCGATACAGTCTACGCCACAGAGTCAACCAAGAAGCAGCTTGAGGAAGCCAAGAAGGCCAAGCAGCAGTCCCAGAGCGAACTTGAGGGAACCAAGGACGACATAGCTGAGATGAACGAGGAAAAGAGCTCTCTCCAGGGGCAGCTCAATAACTTAAACACCCAGCTCAGCGAAGTTTCCAGCAATATCGAGCAGCTTGAAGAGCAGATAGATGACAAGGAAACAGATATCGAGAACACCCTGATGGAGCTGGATGCAGCAAGGGCCAAGGAGGAAGAGCAGTACGCCTCCATGAAAAAGCGCATACAGTTCATGTATGAGAAGCAGGACAATCTGCTGATCGGAACGCTTTTTGGGGCCACAGGAAGTTTTGCCAATTTCCTTAACCAGAAGGGCTATTTTGAACAGCTTGCAGCATATGACCGCAGGATGTTCAACGAATATATGCAGACCCGGCAGTACATCGAGGAGAAAGAGGCCACTCTGGAAGAAGAGAGAGACCAGCTTGAGGAGTACAGGGTCAAGGAACAGGCGGAGCAGAGCAGGGTTTCAGGTCTTGTGAATCAGACCTCAGGATCCATCAAGCAGTACGCCAACGATATTTCAGACGCCGAAGCCAAGGCCAAGGCGCTAGAGGACCAGATCAAGGCCCAGGAAGCTGATATCAAGAATCTTGAAGCCAAGCTGGCAGAAGAGATGAGGCTGTCCAAGCTTGCTAAGTCGTCCACCTGGCGCAATATTTCAGAAGTCTCTTTTGCAGAGGGAGACAGGGCGCTGCTTGCAAACCTTATTTACTGCGAGGCAGGGTCAGAACCCTACGAGGGCAAGGTTGCAGTAGGAGCAGTAGTTATCAACAGGGTTCTTAGCTCTGTTTATCCAGATACAGTTGTGGGAGTTATTTACCAGAACAAACAGTTTTCTCCGGTAGGAAGCGGGCGACTTGCCCTGGCTCTTGCCAATGACCAGGCTACATCCTCCTGTTATCAGGCTGCAGATGAAGCCATGAAGGGATATTCAAACGTAGGAAACTGCGTATACTTCAGAACGCCGGTACCAGGGTTATCTGGTATCAACATTGGTGGACACGTATTCTATTGATGCCTGGGCATGAAAATAGATCAGCTGTTTTGGCCGGAGGCTATAAGCTCCTCAATAGGAGCAGCCAGTGGCTCAATACCATCTGAATAGATTTCATTAAGGAGCCTGTTCAGGGAGAGCAGGCTCTTTTTAAGAAGAGTCTCGTCAATGAGGCGCTTTTCAAAGGCCTCGGACAGCTCGTCCAGGTCAACGACGCGGATCTTGCCGTCAGGATAGATCTTAACATCTGCCAGAAGGTCGATCACAAGGAGCGAGTTCTTTTCGGCATCATAATCACAGGTAATGATGTCGCAGTACCAGCAAAGGAGCGAACCATCACTCTTAATGAATTTGCTTATCTTGTAGCCTCTGTCGAGATAGTAGCAGGAATAACCGCTTGAAAGATCACACCGATCCCGAATGGTCTTCCATTTGGTCACAATCATAGTGTCGGTGCGTTTAAGAATGACATCGTCTTTTAATTCGACGCATTCATCCGGTATGAAGCGTTTACGAAATAAAGTTAGACTATTCATAGAAAAATAATACTCTTGTGAGAATTGAAAGTCAATTATGCGAGATAAATCAATTAGACTAACAATATTCAAGTCAATATATTTTGTGGCAGTGCTGATCCTGTCTCTTTTCATCGTCAGCAGATTTTCCAACGGTGACAACGCAGACATGTCTGCTCCTATGTCCAAGGCTACTCTTCCTGTAGTAAGTCTTGTTTCTGATGGAAAAGAGATAAACCCGCTTCACGGCTATATCAGCGAGGTGGACCTTAATTACCTCCGGGGCACTATCGTACCTGTGGGCGCGGGCAGAGAGGTCTCCTACCGCATCAACACCTTTGGAAACAGGGTCTGGAACCTGGCTTTTGAGGTCAGGACCATCAACGGCTCAAGTCTTGTGGAAAACACTGAGATCACGGACTACAGGGAAAACAGTGACTACATCGAAGGCTCTTTTCAGCTAAAAGACCTTATAACGGGAAATACAGAGTACATGCTGGTAATGCTGATGGATACTGAGATCGGCAGAGCCAGATACTATACAAGGTTTGTGTGGACTGAGGATGACAGCAGATACCACATGGGCGATGAGCTGGATTTTGTCCAGAAGTTCTCTGAGACAACCTTCAATAAAGAGCAGATGCAGGAATACACCAGGTATATGGAGTCCAATTCTGAAGGCGACAATACCACTTTCAACAAGGTGAACATCCACAGCAGCTTTAATCAGGTTACCTGGGGAGACATGAATATCACCAAGCACACGGAGCCGGAAGTCTATGTGACGGACCTTCACGGGCAGACAGGCAGCTACAAGCTGATGTACAGGGTTACTGTCAAGGACGGCACAGTTTCAAGACTCTACAATGTCACTGAGAGTTACCGCGTGAGATACACCACTGACAGACTGTATCTTTTGAATTTTGAGAGGACTATGAATTATATCTTTGATTCAAACTCCTATTCTCTTGGCACCAACAATATCGCTCTTGGCATTTCCGACCCGGAGCTTCAGCTGGTTGAAAGCAGCGGCGGAAGCGCTTTTGCCTTTGTCAGCGAGAACAGGCTCTTTATGTTCAATGGGTCTGAAAACAAGCTGGCTTACCTGTTTGGCTTTTACGACGTGGATAACGACGACATCAGGACCAGATGGGACAACCACGGGGTTAAGATCCTTAAGGTGGACGAAGCAGGAAACGTAAGGTTTGCTGTGGCCGGATACATGAACCGCGGTATCCACGAGGGTTGCGTGGGCATTGGGGTTTACGATTACAATACCGCCATCAACGCCGTGGAGGAGATGGCTTTTGTAGAGAGCAGGCAGTCAGCTGAGATCCTTCGCTCCTATGTTGGGTCAATAGCCTACCTTAGCAGCAGTGATATCTTTTATGCAATGCTGGATCAGGACATTTATGCAGTGGACCTTGCGGGCAAGTCTGCAAGCTCCGTTGTTGACAATATTGGTGCGGGACAGTACAAGATCTCAGAGTCAGAGAGCACCATCGCATGGCAGAGCGATTTAAAGAGCCTCAGCCTTATGAACCTCAATAACAAGGCCAAGTCAGACATCAAGGCTGAGAACGGGGACAATATCATCCTTCTGGGATTCATGGGAGAGGACCTGGTTTACGGCCTTTGCCATTCTTACGACATCGGGATTGACAAGATTGGAAATCCAATCTACGCCATGTACAACATAAGGATTGTGGACCTTGATGGAAATACCCTGGAAAACTATCATCCGGATGGGGTGTACGTCACAGGGGTTACAATAAACGGCAATCAGCTTAAGCTCTCAAGAGTCGTGAAGGACCAGGAGAGCGGCAGCTTTGTAGATACCTACGACGACCAGATCATCAGCACCCTGAAGGCAGAGGCTGGCAGCAACACTTTGTCAGTACTGTCTGTTGATGTATTTGAAAAGATTGTTCAGATCACCACCAAGAATGACATTAAGTCCAAGCAGCTTCGCGTGCTCACACCTAATCAGACTTTGTTTGAGGGCACCAGAAATATCGTGCCTGAGATCAACAGGGATGTAAAAGAAAAGCCTTTCTACTACGTGTATGGTCTTGACGGCAATGTTTCAATCTATACAGATCCTGCTGATGCCGTGGTTCTCGCCTATGACAAGCCAGGCGTGGTAGTTGGAGATGACAACGACTACATCTGGTTTAAGGGCAATCTCCTCAGGTCCAACCAGATCATGTCCATAACAAGGACTGCTGAGAGCTACGAGGATATGACCACACTTGATCCCACTGTAGTGTGTCTTGATCTGATGCTGCAGTTTGAGGGAGTAAACAGAAATGTAGAGGCCCTCAGAGACGGAGGAGAGAGCGTCACCAGCATCTTGAAGAGCTCACTTCCTGAAGCTCAGATCCTTGATCTGGACGGATGCCCCATGCAGGCAATGCTCTACTATGTGAACCAGGATCTTCCTGTACTTGCCATGCTCAACGACGGAACTTCCGTGCTGCTCATTGGATTTAACGAGCAGAACACGGTGCTGATGAATCCTGTAAATGGCCAGGTCTACAAGTATGGCATGGACGATAGCGAGAAACTGTTTGAGGAGAATGGCAATCACTTTATAACGTATGTGAGGAAGTGATGGACAAGACACGGGGACGGTTCTGGGGATAAGACACGGGGACGGTTCTGTTGTCTTATTTTATCAGGATAAAACAAGACAACAGAACCGTCCCCGTGTCTTGTCCCCAGTAACGTCACCAATGACTTCCAAGTTTATAAAGAATTAACTTGTATACAATGAGTTTTTTAAATATAATATCTTGCAAGTGGTGTGGTATTCATAGCAAATGAATGGAGTACTAATATGACAGATAATAGAAACGACGATATGGACTTTCGCGAAGTTACTGACGATGAGTCCGTAGATATAAAACAGAGAAGTGAAGAGACCAGAGACAGTGCAGGTTCAGGCAATAGCGATAGCGCAGGCAGCGACAGCGCTGGCAAGGGCAAGGAAAACGATAACCCCAACATCAGCAGCGCCCGCAGGGAGGACGTGCCTGAGTTTGAGGATGTGTGCTTTGTGTGCAGACGCCCTGAGAGCAAGGCTGGCAAGATGTTCCACCTTCCAAATAACATCTGCATCTGCGATGACTGCATGCACAAGACCATGGATGCGGTCAGCCAGTTCGACTATCAGAACCTTTTAAACAATCCTAATCTGATGAATGAACTCAACAAGCACAACGGAAGTTTCCCTAACTTTGGGTTCTTTAACATGGATGGCATGAAGGGCGATGGGGGCATGAACATGGGTGGCATCCCCAACTCCCAGAAGATCAAGAAAAAGAGTGAGAAGCCTGAAAAACCGGCTTTTGATATCAAGAACATTCCTGCTCCTCACAAGATCAAGGCCAAGCTTGATGAGTACGTGATCGGACAGGATCAGGCCAAGAAGGTCATGTCTGTTGCGGTTTACAACCACTATAAGAGAGTTGCGACAGATACAATGGACGAGATTGAGATCGAGAAGTCAAACATCCTGCTCCTTGGACCAACAGGTAGTGGTAAGACTTATCTTGTTAAGACCCTAGCCAAGCTCCTTGATGTGCCTCTGGCAATAGCAGATGCAACCTCACTTACAGAAGCTGGTTACATCGGCGATGACATCGAGAGCGTAGTTAGTAAGCTCCTTGCGGCAGCAGGCAACGATGTTGAAAAGACAGAACACGGCATCATCTTTATCGACGAGATAGACAAGATCGCGAAAAAGAAAAACACAACTTCAAGGGATGTAAGCGGCGAGTCCGTTCAGCAGGGAATGCTCAAGCTCCTTGAGGGTTCAAATGTAGAAGTTCCTGTAGGTGCCGGCAGCAAAAATGCCATGGTTCCTCTTGCAACAGTTAACACCAGGAACATTCTCTTTATTTGCGGCGGAGCCTTCCCGGATCTTGAGGAGATCATTACCCAGAGGCTCAACAAGCAGACTTCCATCGGATTTGACGCAGACCTTAAGGATAAGTACGAGGACGACCCCAATATTCTTAGCAACGTCACAATAGATGACCTCAAGAAGTTTGGAATGATCCCTGAGTTCTTAGGAAGACTTCCGATCATCTGCACGCTTCAGGCTCTGACAAAAGAGATGCTGATACAGATCTTAAAGGAGCCCAAGAATGCTATTTTGAAGCAGTACCAGAAGCTCCTTGCTCTTGATGAGGTGGACCTTGAGTTTGACGATTCAGCTCTTGAGGCCATTGCAGAAAAGGCCATGGAAAAAGATACAGGAGCAAGAGCCCTTCGTGCTATCATCGAGGAGTTCATGCTGGATATCATGTATGAGATCCCCAAGGATGAGAACATCGGCAAGGTGACCATCACAAGGGATTACATAGAGGGAAAGGCTTCACCACTTATTGAGATAAGAGGCGACAGTGTTCCCAAATTACCTAAGTTTAATACAGAAGCAGCAACCAGTGTTTAAGGCAAAAAATAAGACCAGTTGAGGAGTCAACTGGTCTGTTTGTTTGAATTTGGGTCTGGGGCTGTTAGCTCTTTTGCCCAGATGCAAAAATCACGCGTAGGTGATGAAGGTTCCGGCCTTGCCCTTAAGTGCATCAGCTACTGAGCTGATGGAGGTGATGAGAACTGAGCCGTCGTGGTTGCTCTCAAGGAACTCGATGGCAGCTTCGATCTTGGGAAGCATATCAACTTCACCAAACTCGCCCTCAGCGATGTACTGGCGGGCCTCAGCCACGGTCATCTTAAGGATTGGCTCCTCCTCTGGAGTTTCAAAGTTCTTGTAAACGTAAGGAACTGATGTTAAGATAATAAGTCTGTCGGACTTAAGATCTGCAGCAAGCTTACCTGCAATTGCATCTTTTTCGATGACAGCAGACGCACCCTTAAGGACGTGACCCTGCTCGATAACAGGGATTCCGCCGCCGCCACAGGCGATGACTTCCTGACCTGCATCCACGAGAGCCCTGATGGCATCTATCTCAACGATGTCGATTGGCTTGGGAGCTGCGATGATCCTGCGATAGCCGTTGCCGGGTTCTTCCTTTACGAAGTTACCTTTTTTGACCTCGTTGTCAGCGTCTTCCTTGGACATGTTTCTTCCGATGGCCTTGGTTGGCGCATAGAAAGCTTCATCGTATGGGTCTACAGTAACCTGTGTTAAAATGGTACTTACAGGAGTTGATATACCGCGGCTTGTGAGCTCAGTCTTTAATGAGTTCTGGATGTCGTATCCGACATAACCCTGGCTCATGGCGCTGCAAACGCACATAGGAGCTGCAGTGTAATCAATGTATATTCTGTGGAGCTCTGTCATGGCCTTGTGGATCATGCTGACCTGTGGGCCATTGCTGTGTGTGATGATGAGCTGGTAACCAGCCTCGATCAGGTCTGCCAGAGCTCTGGCAGTGATTTTAGTGGCATTCATCTGTTCATTGGTAGTAACTCCCAGTGCCTCATGGCCAAGAGAAACTACTGCTTTTACGTTTTCCATTTTGCCTGCCTTCCGTATATTTAGATTTGGTAGATATAGCTATTTTACCGCAATTACAGGCTTTTTGGAAGAAAGATTGGAATATTATGAAGAAAACTTCAACTATCAAAGACTTAACAGTAGGAAATCCAATGTCCCTTATTTTGGGATTCGCCCTCTCCTTATTCTGGGGAATGCTTTTTCAGCAGCTGTACAACATCATTGATACAGCCATAGTTTCCTGGTTTATTGGAAAAGAGGCTTACACAGGCGTAGGTACGACAGGCGCCATCAACTTCCTGATCATGGGATTCTGCATGGGTGTCTGCAATGGTTTTGCGATCCCGGTGGCTCAGAGATTTGGAGCAAGGGACTATAAGAGCATGAGAAAATTCGTATCCCATGCCATTATTTTGTGCGTCATCTTTGCTGCAGTGATGACTTTCTTTGTGAGCCTGTTCTGCAGACAGATCCTCACAGCCATGAATACTCCTGAGGACGTATTTGAGTACGCTTACAAATATATCATCGTCATTTTCCTTGGCATTCCGGTTACCTACATGTATAACCTTTTGTCAGGTATCATCAGGGCTCTTGGGGACAGCAAGCATCCGGTGCAGTTTTTGATAATCGCATCCATCATCAACATTGTCCTGGACCTTCTTTTTATCATCCCGTTCCACATGGGGATCACAGGAGCGGCCCTGGCTACAGTCATATCCCAGTTTATCTCAGGCGTAATGTGCCTTGTTTTCATTGTGAAAAAGATTGAGCTCTTGCACCTTCAGAAAGAGGACTGGGAGCTTGACCGTTCTCACTTCAGCATCCTTATGAACATGGGTGTGCCAATGGGACTTCAGTATTCAATTACAGCAATTGGAAGTGTCATATTGCAGATTGCAATAAACAGTCTTGGAACAGACGCAGCAGCAGCTGTTACAACCGCTCAGAAGGTGGGCATGTTCTTCTGCATACCATTTGACGCATTGGGTTCAACCATGGCCACCTACGGCGGACAGAACGTCGGTGCAAAAAAGATCGAGCACCTTCAGCAGGGCCTTGTCGCTGCAGTAAAACTTGGATGTGGCTACGCCATTGCAGCATTTATTGTCCTATACTTCTTTGGCAGGACCTTTGCAATGATCTTCCTGGATTCAGGAGACACTGCCTGCCTTGATAATGCTCACCTCTACCTTACTATCAACGCGGCTTTCTACATACCACTTGCTCTTGTAAACATAGTGAGGTTCCTGATCCAGGGCATGGGCTTTTCCATGTTTGCAGTTCTTGCAGGAGTCATGGAGATGATCGGAAGGACACTGGTTGCAGTTGTTCTTGTGCCAATCTTTGGCTTTTCTGCAATCTGCTTTGCCAGCCCCATCGCCTGGATCCTGGCAGATGCCTTCCTGATCCCGGCGTACATTTCAGTTAAGAACAAGCTCAAGAGGATATTCAACGGACAGGTGGAAATCTACTAAACAAGACACGGGGACGGTTCTGCTGACATGGGGACGGTTCTACTGTCAGGTTTTATCAAAATAAAACCTGACAGTAGAACCGTCCCCGTGTCAGCAGAACCTTCCCCGTGTCTTGTTATTTCACGATATCGGGATTGATCTTGGTGATCCTGCGGTCGTAGGTCATGAGGCCGTTGACCTCTTCCTCAACGTCGCTGACCTGGGTGTAGACGGCGCCGGATAAGCCCTTGGCGATCAGGGGCTTCATGTCACCATTTATAAGATTGTAGTATGCGACACCAAGTTCATCTAAGGTGTCGTATTTTTTATAGCCGTAGATGCGGTCCACGCTGCTGTGGCCGTCGATGTGGCAGGCAAGTCCGCCGTACTCTGAGATCACGAAGGCGCGGTTGTTGTTGTTCACCTCAACGGTAAGAGGACGGAAGTAGTTGTGGACGCTCCTGTAGTGTCCGCTGCCCTCGTCAAACCAGCCGCTGGCCTGGTCTATTGGACGGGTAGGATCAAGCTCTTTTGCCTGAATGGTGGCACCAGCTGCGTTGAACTGACCCCAGCCCTCGTTGAAGAGGCACCAGGTGGCGATGCTGGGCACGTTGTAGAGGTAGTGAATGGTGTTCTGCATCTCGCGAAGCCACTCGCTGCGGCCCTCTGCGCTTCCGCGGGAGAAGGTCTTGTAGTGGGAAGGACCATCGGACATCCTGCCAAATACCTTTGGGAAAAGAGTGGGCAGGTAGGAAACCACTGGCTTAGCGTAGGATGAACCGCCGCTGACCATGTCCTGCCAAACTATCATTCCAAGGCGGTCGCAGTGATAGTACCATCTTGCTGACTCCACCTTGATGTGCTTGCGCATCATGTTGAAATTAAGGCGCTTCATCTCCTTGATGTCGAAGATGAGAGCTTCGTCAGATGGGGCAGTGTAGAGACCGTCTGGCCAGTAGCCCTGGTCCAGGACGCCCATCAAAAAGTACGGCTGGTGGTTTAAGCAGAACCTGTAAATGCCATCCTGAGCCTGTTCCACGGAGTAGTACCTCATGGCAAAGTAGGACTGCACGTGATCCTGGCCGCAGGTTATGTGCAAAGGATACAGGTACGGATCTTCGGGGCTCCACAAGTGTGGCTCGTCGATGGTGAATTCGAAGTGGTAGTAGCAGGGATGATTCTCAGCCAGATCACCCTCAAGAGGATATGTGTCTGAGGAAAAAGAACTGTCGACTAAAAGCTCTGCTTCTGTTGGAACGTTATCATCCGGAGATTTTACCATCTCGTGGCCGGGAAACTTCACAGTTACTGTGGATGGCTTGTTGGTGGAAACCAGGATGGACAGGCTCTTTAGGTCGCTTCCTGGAGTGATGCGAAGCTGCCTGATATAGGTTTCCGGAACTTCTTCGATCCAGACAGTCTGCCAGATACCGCTCTGACAGGTGTAGTACATTCCGCCGCGATGCAGTGTCTGCTTGCCTCTTGAATGGTAGCTGGAATCGCTGCTGTCAGTTACACGGAGCGTAACCTTGTTGCCCTCAAAAGCTCTTTTCTCCTGATCGAATTCAAGAAAATCTGTAATATCAAAAGTAAAAGGAAGGTAGCCTCCGCTGTGTGAGCCCACGAACCTGTCGTTGATGTAGACAAAGGCCTCCTGGTCCACTGCTCCGAAGTGCAGAAGGATCCTGGAATTATCAAATGTTCTGCTTATTGTGGGGATATCTCTTTTGTACCAAAGGAAATCTTCCGGATTAAGGCGCCTCTCCACCTCAGAAAGCATGGACTCCGGAGAGAAAGGTACGAGGATCAGTCCGTCCATCTCGGCGGGTATCTCATCAGAAAACGTAGCGTTAAGCTGGTCGTTATCAAAATCTTCAGGCTTTGAAATGATGCTGTAGTCCCAGTAGCCATTTAAGTTGATGTAGCTGTCCCTCACGAACTGAGGGCGGGGGTACTCCTTTAAGACGTTGTCCTTATCAAGACTCTCTCCCCAGGGGGTGTAGAGCCTGTTTAAAACGTCGTCCTCGTGGGGTTTGTCGATACTTTTGATCGCATCAATCAGGTCCATATCAAAACCTCGCTAATAAATTATTCCACAACTTGTGTATCGCCTGCGTTTGAGATCAGATCCTGATAGAAAGCGCAGGTGGTTGCATATCTGTAAACGCTGACCCAGAGAATGGGCACGAACAGAGCCACTGCCCCAAGTATGTACAGGGGGATAAAAGAGACATTCAGGTAAAAGAGTCTGAACTTGTTGCCTCTCATGAGTCGCCTGCTGGTGGCCAGAAGCTCTTTTGCCGAGCGGTCAGGGAAATCGTGCAAAAGGAAAAATGCCTGGGAATAAACCAGTGCTACGAAAATATCAATGAAAAATCCAATGGCCCAGGTTACCAGTACCAGCGCCATGAGGTCCGGGGTCTGGGAACGCATATACATGATCAGAAGGATCTGGGAAGGAAGTGAGACAACAAAGTCCACCAGCACAAACACAGATTGGATGATCACGGCCTTTTGTGAGTTTTGGCGAAGCCCGTAAAAGACATCTGAAGTGGCCACGTTCTGAGAATACAAAAGGTTCATATAAAGATAAGCCTTGCCGGACACAAGAAGTCCCAAAAGGATGCTTACGATGATGGATATTATGCTGTTGATGATGATAAGGATGATGCTGCCACCACTTGATACTGTTGTGATGGTCATTGCCAGGATCTGAATGGCAAGGATGAGAAGGTTGGCACCTATGAGGGTACCGTACCGTCCCAGAGACTTCTCTTTTGCAATGCCCTTAAGCTGCGAAGTTGTCTTGTAATTGTTCATTGAAATAAATGCTCCCCACCTTATCCGGCGAGGTCAACATTTGCACCTAAAAGCCCCTGCTTGTTCATGGCCTTTTTCGCCTTGGTATAAGGATTATCCTCATTGCTGTATTGTATCTTGGTGGCTGTTTCGCCGCCTGCAACATAAGTGCGTCCACATTCCGGGCACACTGCGGTCTTGATTGAAACTGAAGCCTGAAGGACCTTGCCGTTGTTCTGGGCTGCGTCCTTGTAGGCGTTACTTACATGCTCTGCCTCATGGCCGCGAACTCTGGCTGCTGCGGCTCTGGGGTCGATGTGCTGTGCTGATTTGAAGGATACCATTTCGTCGGAGCCGTCCTGGTACTTGCGGTTCTTGCAGGTTTCGCACTCGGCGGGAGAAACTCTTTTGCCAGGATTGGCCTTGGTTGACTCGCCAGGATTAAGTATGGCCTTGGGGCCCTCTGCCTCATGGGCCGTTCCTGTACCTGTCATGCCTGCGCTGTATGCTCCCTGATATGTATATCCGCCACTTACTGCTCCGTTTGCAATTGCACCAATAATACTCATAGGCACCTCTTTTCATGCAAAGGTCCTGGTCAGTTACCGATGGTGACTCCAAGTTCCTTAAGCATATCGTCAAAGCTGACACCGTTCATCTGCTCTGACATTGTGTTCAGCTGAGCTCGCAATTGCGGGTCAGTGAAAACCTTGTAAACATCATATGCGAAAACACCATAACCTATAACTATTCCAAGTGCGCCGTAGAGAATGGCTTTTTTCGCCTGAGGCAGGAGCCTCTCCATGGTACCTTTGCTCAGGATGGCCATGATGATCGCCACGCCTCCCAGCACCACCCCGAAGTTTAGAACGAAACAAAGGGGGATGGAAACAAGACCCAGCACAAGAGCAGTACCTGCAAGCTTCACATGCTGATCCAGCTCATTGTGGGCGCGATTATAGTTATAGTTGTTGTAGTAATAATCGCCGTTTTCGTTTTCACCCATCAAAACTTTTCCTCAATTCCTCATTCTTACTACAGATTTTACTATATTTATGGCTGTTTTTCAATGTTTACGGGGGCTTGTGGCGGGGTGGGAAAAGAGCTTTTGGCGAAAGATGGGGAAGTGTTGCAAGGCTTGAAAATAGGGCATATGCATTGGTATAATATTGGGAGTGTGTGACTGTTTATAGAAAATTAAGGTAAATTTTTTGCCGCTTTAATGAGCAGCACATAGTAATAGGTGTTTTTTGGAGAGGTTTTGTATGGATATTGTTTTAAAGATCAAAGAGGAACTTAAGGTTGAAAAATGGCAGGTTGAGGCGGCCATCAAGCTCATTGACGAGGGCAACACTATCCCTTTTATTTCCAGGTATAGAAAAGAGGTCACTGGCTCTTTAAATGACGAGCAGCTCCGCAACCTGGATGAGAGACTTAAGTACCTTAGAAGCCTTGAGGAGAGAAGAGAAGCAGTTCTTGCTTCAATTGAAGAACAGGGCAAGATGACTGACGAACTGCGTGCTAAGATCGTGGCTGCAGAGACTATGGTAGCTATCGAGGATCTTTATCTTCCATACAGGCCAAAGAGAAAGACAAGGGCTTCAATTGCAAGGGAGAAGGGACTTGAGCCACTTTCACAGATCCTTCTTGCTCAGGAGACAAGTAGGCCCCTTCAGGAGGAGGCAGCAGCCTTCATCGACGAAGAAAAAGGTGTAAGTGACGCTGCAGAGGCTCTTCAGGGAGCCATGGACATCATCGCTGAGGATGTTTCAGACAATGCAGATTTCCGTACATATATAAGAGAAGCAACCATGGAGCATGGTCTTCTTACAAGTAAGGCCAAGGATGAGAAGGCTCAGTCAGTTTATGAGATGTATTACGACTACGAAGAGCCCATTGAGAAGGTCCTTGGACACAGGGTTCTGGCCCTTAACAGAGGCGAGGCTGAGAAGTTCCTTGTAGTTAAGATTGAAGCTCCCAAGGAGCAGATCCTTCAGTACCTCAATAAGAAGATGCTAAAGAACGACAACCCAATCACAACTCCTGTGATCGAGGAGATCAACGAGGATGCCTACGACAGGCTTATTGCTCCTGCTATCGAAAGAGATATCAGAAATGAGCTTACAGAGAAGGCTGAAGACGGCGCTATCTCTGTATTTGGCAAGAACTTAACCCAGCTCCTTATGGCTCCTCCAATTGCAGGCAAGACTGTTCTTGGCTGGGACCCTGCTTTCAGGACCGGATGCAAGCTTGCCATTGTTGATGCGACAGGTAAGGTCCTTGATACTAAGGTCATCTATCCTACTGCACCTCAGAACAAGGTTGAAGAGTCAAAGGTTGAGCTTAAAAAGCTCATTGATAAATACAATGTAGATCTTATCTCTGTTGGTAACGGAACAGCTTCCCGTGAGTCGGAGCAGGTTATCGTTGAGCTGATAAAAGAGCTGGACAGACCCGTTCAGTACGTCATCGTAAACGAGGCTGGTGCTTCCGTATATTCAGCAAGTAAGCTTGCCACAGAGGAGTTCCCTCAGTTTGACGTTGGACAGAGGTCAGCTGCTTCGATTGCAAGAAGACTTCAGGATCCTCTTGCAGAGCTTGTTAAGATCGATCCAAAGTCCATCGGTGTTGGTCAGTATCAGCACGACATGAACCAGAAGAAGCTTGGCGAAACCCTTGAAGGCGTTGTTGAGGATTGCGTTAACAAGGTCGGAGTTGACCTCAATACTGCGTCTGCTCCACTCCTTCAGTATATTTCAGGTATCAGCAAGGTTATTGCAAAAAATATTGTTGATTATAGAGAAGAGAACGGTAAGTTCAAGAGCCGCGCAGAGCTCCTTAACGTTCCTAAGCTTGGACCTAAGGCCTATGAGCAGTGCGCAGGGTTCCTCAGGATCGCTGACGGCGAGAATCCTCTCGATGCAACCAGCGTTCACCCTGAGTCCTACGAAGCTACACTCAAGCTCATGGACAAGCTTGGCATCACTTTTGATGATGTCAGGGCAGCACAGAAGAATGCTGCCAAGGCTGCTTTAGAGAAGCCAAAGAGCGAGGGCAGTGACAGACCAAAGCCTGCCAGGAAGCCCAAGCAGGTAGTTATCAGAAATACAAGTACAGCCATGGGAGCAGCTCTTGCAGCAGCTCTTGCAGGATCAGATCTTGCAGTTGTGGATGATGGTGCTGACAATGGCCGTGGTAAAGGCGGTAATGGCGCTGGTAATGGTGGTGCTGGAAACGGTGCAAGTGCTGGTGGAAATGGTGCTGGTGGAAACGCTGCAGGAAGCCTTTCCAAGAAGGTTACAGAGGCTGAGAAAAAGAAACTTGCAGAGGAGCTTGGAATTGGTGAGATCACCCTTACTGATATCCTCTCAGAGCTTGAGAAACCTTCAAGAGACCCTCGTGAGAACATGCCTGCTCCTATCCTTAGAAGCGACGTCCTTGATATGAAGGACTTAAGGCCTGGCATGATCTTGAAGGGAACAGTCAGAAACGTAATCGACTTTGGCTGCTTCGTAGATATAGGTGTTCACCAGGATGGACTGGTCCACATCTCTCACATAACAGACAAGTTCATCAAGCATCCTCTTGAAGCTGTCAGCGTTGGCGATATTGTTGATGTTCAGGTTCTTGATGTTGATCTTGATAAAAAGAGAATTTCTCTTACCATGAAGCTTGGAGATTCTGCCAAGGTGGCAGCAGAGGCAGCAGCCAAGGCAGCGCAGAGACCTGCTCCTAAGGCAGCTAGCGCTCCAGAAAAGAAAGCTGCTCCCAAGAAGACTTCCGTAGTCCAGCAGGTTGCTGAGGCAAGTGGAGTAACCAAGAAGCCTGCAGTTAAGAAGGCAGCTCAGAGGCCAGCCGTTGATGCTGCAGCAGCAAAGCGTCCAGCAAGTGCTACTGCCGGAGCCGTTGATACTGGCGTGGCAAAACGTCCAGCTGGTGATGCAGCTAGCTCCGAGGCTCCTAAGAAGTTCAAGAAAAAGGGTATCGTTATCTTTAGGGGTAACGCTAATGACTGATAGTTGGTGACTACAACACCCCTGGGACTTCTTGCAAATCCATGAAAATAAAATGACGGTCTTCCAAATTAGTGGAGGGCCGTCATTTTTGTATTATCATTTCAGCTCTTCTTGCTGCAGATATAATCCCAGCTGCAGTCGCCGCAAATCTCTTTGCGCTTGCCGGTATCTATCACATGCTTTTTAACAAGCATTAAAAACTCCCTGTAGGAAATTTCTGATCCATCTTTAAGTCCGCACGCTTCAAGGACTTCTTTATCATATCTTTGCACCTTCTCTTCTGTAGTGCAGGTGCCGCCTTCATTATTGGGGCAGTTTTTGCAGACAACGTCGGTGCTGCATGTAAGAGTGATGGGCTGATCAGGCTCTTTTTCACAATCTCTTATAACCCGTCCCATGTGGTCGGTAAAATCTTCACTGTATCCCTTGCCTTCATAGAACTGAAAACACATTCCATGATGGGGCCTTAAGCAAATACTCATAAAGCCAAGTTTTTTCATATTATCTCCATGTGCTTAAGTTGTTAATTCGTAATGGTTACTTGTCTCTATTCTGCCATATACGAAAGACCTATTTCTATGACTTTTTGTCTTTTTTCATAAGAATTGCATAATCTCATGTCATTTGTGGCATTGTTTACACTGTACCTATAAAACAATGATCAATTAATAGAAATTAAAGATAAAAATAATCAATTGCCCTATTGCTTTTATGGACGACATAATGTATCATCATAGAACAGACACGAGATATTGTGTCTGAATAGTATATTGTAACTGTTCTCTTATTCAGAGTGGTGGAGGTACATAGGACCTGGGAAGCCACGGCAACCCCTTGATCAGTCAGGAAGGTGCCAACCTGAGCGTGCAACTGCCATAGCACAAGAGCTATGACACAACGAGCAATAAGAGGATCTGAGAGTCAATCAGTTCCGCTTGTTTGTGCACGCAACAAGCGGATTTTTCGCGTTATGGCGGAGATTCTGAGTCTGCATTAACGCACGAGTGTATACACACAGAAAGGAAACAAAATGGATAAGTTTATTTTCACATCAGAGTCAGTAACAGAGGGACATCCTGACAAGATCTGCGACAACATTTCTGACGCGATCCTTGATGCCTGCATGGCACAGGACCCTATGAGCCGTGTAGCTTGCGAGACTGCAACTTGCACAGGTTTCGTTCTCATCACAGGTGAGATCACAACTAAGGCTAAGGTTGATTACGCTAAGATCGCAAGAGAGACAATCTGCGAGATCGGTTATGACAACTCAGCTAAGGGCTTCGATGGCAACACATGTGCAGTACTTGTAGCACTTGATCAGCAGTCAGCTGATATCGCTATGGGTGTTGACAAGGCACTTGAGGCTAGAGAGAACCAGATGACAGATGAGCAGCTTGAGGCAATTGGTGCTGGTGACCAGGGTATGATGTTCGGTTACGCCACAAACGAGACTGAGGAGTACATGCCATACGCAATCAGCCTTGCACACAAGCTTACCAAGAAGCTTACAGAGGTACGTAAGAACGGAACTCTTGATTACCTCAGAGCAGACGGCAAGAGCCAGGTATCTGTTGAGTACGATGAGAACGGCAAGGTTAAGAGACTTGAGGCTATCGTTATTTCAACTCAGCACGATGAGAAGGTTACTCAGGAGCAGATCCACGCTGATATCAAGAAGTACGTTATCGACGCAGTAGTTGATGCTGCTATGGTTGATGCTAACACCAAGATCTACATCAATCCTACAGGACGTTTCGTAATCGGCGGACCTCAGGGTGACGCTGGACTTACAGGACGTAAGATCATCGTTGACACATACGGCGGAGCTGCTCGTCACGGCGGCGGAGCTTTCTCTGGTAAGGACTGCACCAAGGTTGACCGCTCAGCAGCTTACGCAGCAAGATATGTTGCTAAGAACATCGTAGCAGCAGGCCTTGCAGACAGAGTTGAGATCCAGCTTTCATACGCTATCGGCGTTGCACAGCCTACATCAATCCTTGTTGATACATTCGGCACAGGTAAGGTTTCTGATGAGAAGCTTACAGAGGCAGTTCGTAAGGTATTCGACCTTCGTCCAGCTGGCATCATCAAGATGCTCGACCTTCGTCGTCCTATCTACAAGCAGACAGCTGCTTACGGACACTTCGGCCGCAACGACCTCAACCTTCCTTGGGAGCAGACAGACAAGGTAGAAGAGCTCAAGAAGGCAGTACAGTAATAATTTCCGAGAAAAAACATCGACATAATAAAAAGGAATGCACCGTCAAAAGTGCATTCCTTTATTTTTATGTCCTTTTGGCAAATGTCTTTTTGCAAATTAAGCATTAATCTGCATCTGGCATGGGTTTTCGGGCATTATTTTTAGCTATACAACAAAAAGAACCTCCCCAGCATGGGTTTGTCCGATTTTTGAGTGATTTGGCTTAGCTATATGCAAATTCCTTATAACTTGACATAGGTCGGCAAATAACCGTCATACCATGGGTCGGTAAATCACTAGATCGTAACTTTCAGATAATAGCTTGCACAAATCGCTCTTCTCACAGGAAATAGCGACTTACTATATCTTCAACTTCCATATATCCCAGTGGATACTCTGTAGTCTCAAAGGTCATAATAAAATTGCGGCCTGGTATATATCCTTCTTTAAAATACTTTGGTAGCTTCATGATATTTCTTGCAATATACCCAGGATCATCAAGTCTTCCAAAATGTTCCCAGACATATTCTTCATATGTCTTTGGATGGAGAATAGTGAAGTCAGTAGCAACCGCTACACCGCACAAATAGTGAATGTATTCATATCTATATGGGATATGGTTCTGGAAAAGAACTTGTGCAATTGTTGCTTCAGATTTAGACCTGACAAACTCATCCTTCGGAGCGGGAACATTTAGATGCTCAGGGTGATCTGTGCTTTTTTCATATGGCATATATTCCCAATTGTCACAAACATTGAAAAACTCGCTATAGGCTGACTTTGGATCAAACATCCTATGGCTCTTATCTGGCTTTCTGTGTTTTAAATATGCGTCTATCGACTTCAACTCATTTTTCTTATCTGAAAGCAAAAGCGATTTATAGTTCTTTTCCGCCAGAGTTTTAGCTAGTGCATAATCACTTTTTTGGATATACTCTCTCTTTACTTTTCCATTCTTCGATGTTTTCTTATACCACAGAGTATGTCCTCCTCCGGGCGAGTTTACTTTATAGCTTGCCAAAACACCTTCAGGCATGTTGCTCAGCTCTTTTTCAAGTTCATTAATCTCTCTCGTAAGAACATCTCTTTTCCCAACATAATATTCAATTGAATCCAAACAATAATCCTCCTTGTACATGCAAATAAACTTGTTACAAATAAAAATGGAATTCCTTGAGCAGACCGCTCGCGAACAACCAGATTTAATAAAAGAACCATCTATGAATAAATGGTAGTAGACGATGAGTAAGATAACACATTGATAAACAGCTTGTCTACAACATTAAGGAAATCTTAAGAAATTTGCGCTTTGCCGATAACCTTCAGAACAAAATAAGACACTGAGGGGGACAGCTCTTTTGTCTTGTTCTAACAAAGCAAATTAATTAAAAGAACTGCCCCCATGGCTCTATAATAAGCTAAAGCTAGTTAAGAGAACTGCCCCTATGGCCCTTATCAGAGTTTGAAAGTAAAGATCTAGTGATTTGCCGCCCCATGTCGAGTGATAAGAAATTAGTATATAGCTAAGCCAAATGGCTCAAAATTTGTACAAACCCATGCTGGTTAGGCTGTTATTTTCATATAGCTAAGAATTTTGTCAAAAAACCCATGCCAGATGCAGATTAATGCTTAATTTGCAAAAAAACATCTGCAAAAAAAGTTTGCCAAAAAAGACATTTGAAAAATGGAAATTCACCGGCCCAAGGGAACATAAAAATTGGGAGCCAATGGCTCCCAATTGAATCCTTAGCTCAGCTGTACGTTCTCTTTGCCGAACTCGTCTGCAAGGATGGACAGCATGTCCTTGTCGGCGCGGATGGTCTGGCTGCGTCCGAGCTTCTTGACCTGCTTGGTGTCGGTGAGGTAGATGGCGACCTCGTCGTGGCCGTCGCTGCCTGCGATGAGGCTATCAAGGGCAGAAGCTTTGGCGTCGTAGGAAGCGCGATCCGCAAACCTGATCCATACAGTCTTGGGCACTTCCTCGAAAGTGGTGATCTTGCTGGCGATGAGCTTGGCGTCGCGGTCTTCTTCAACGGAGATGCGGCCTTCGATGAATACCTTGGCGTCGTCGTTGAGTCTTGGTGCGTTGGCTTCGTAGGTCTTGGGGAAGACTATTACTTCCACAGAGCCCACAAGGTCTTCAAGTGTCACAAAGGCCATGATCTGGTCGTTCTTGGTGTACTTTATCTTTTTCTCACTGATGATACCGCCGATCACAGCGTTTGCGCCGTCGCGAACAGCAGGAGCACCGCTTTCTTCATCAAGATAAAAGTCAGTGGTGGTATTAGTGATCTTTTTCTTCCAGAGAGAGACATATTCTTCAAGAGGATGACCGCTTACATAGAAGCCAAGAACCTCTTTTTCAAATTCAAGCATAAGCTCTTTGTCGAACTCGCCCACGTTTGGCAATGGGATCTCATACTGTTTCTTGTCCGCATCACCGGCGATGTCGAAAAGAGACATCTGGCCGGCCATGCTGTTCTTGCCAGCGCCCTTAAGCTGGTCCATGATCTGACCGTAGATGGTCATCTTCTGTTTTCTGGTGCCAGGGAAGCAGTCAAAAGCTCCAGCCTTTATGAAGTTTTCAATGGCACGGCGGTTAACTTCTCCGCCAGCGCCGTCCTGCATTCTTGTAAGGAAGTCGTTGAGGTCCTTGAACTTGCCGCGGGCCTTGCGCTCGCTGACAATGGCGTTGATGACAGGACGTCCGATTCCCTTGATGGCAGTAAGCGCATACAGGATAGCTTTCTTGCGGCCAGGCGCGCAGGTGTTTACTGCGCCAGGGATTGGCTTGTCATCCTCGGAGGCATCAATCTCCGCAACAGAGAACCCTGCAAACCCTTCATTAACATCCGGGGGCAGCAGCGTGATATTCATATTCCTGCAGCTCATGATGTATCCTGAAACTTTGCCGGGATTGTCGATGACAGAAGTCATGAGCGCTGCCATAAACTCAACAGGGTAGTAGTATTTAAGCCATGCGGTCTGGATGGCAACAACTGCGTAGCAGGCAGCATGGGACTTGTTGAAGGCGTACTTGGCAAAGTCCATCATGGAATCGTAGATGGCGTTGCCAACCTCAGCAGGGATGCCCTTGGAAGCACAGCCAGGAACGCCCTCTTTCTCATTACCATTTACAAAGTTCTCTCGTTCAACCTCCATGACGTGCTGCTTTTTCTTACTCATGGCACGGCGAACCAGGTCAGCTCGGCCGAGAGTGTAGCCGCCAAGCTGCTGAACGATCTGCATAACCTGCTCCTGATAGACGATACAGCCATAAGTTGGCTCCAGGATCGGCTGAAGGAGCGGCGTCTGATAGGTGATGGAACCAGCGTCATTCTTACCCGCAATGTACTTGGGAATAAAGTCCATTGGGCCTGGGCGGTAAAGAGATATTCCCGCAATGATATCTTCCAGGGACTGGGGCTTGAGCTCCTTCATGAAAGCCTGCATTCCGCCAGACTCCAGCTGGAATATACCGTCGCACTTGCCGCTTCCTATGGAAGCCAGAACCTGCGGGTCGTTATAATCAATCTCATCGATATTAATATATCCCTCATCTCCAGGAGATACTCCAAGGGACCTGTTTGCAAAATTCACAGCATCCTTGATAACAGTAAGGGTCCTAAGTCCCAAAAAGTCCATCTTAAGAAGTCCCAGCTCCTCGATGGTGGTCATGGTGAACTGGGTGGTGGTATTTCCTTCTGCAGAGCGGGAGAGAGGAACAAGGTCCTCAGCAGGAGCTGAGCAGATAACCACGCCTGCCGCATGGATAGAGGTGTGGCGGGGCAGTCCCTCAAGCTTTTTACACATATCAATAAGCTTGTGAACAGTAGGGTCTGACTCGTACTGCCCGCGAAGCTCAGGGTTCATGGAAAGAGCCTTCTCCAGAGTGATGTTCAGCTCATTGGGGATCATCTTGGCAATCTGATCGCCGTAGCTGTAGGGCAGGTCCATGACACGGGCCACGTCCCTGATAACGCCCTTGGCAGCCAGGGTTCCGAAGGTGATGATCTGCACAACCTTGTCGGCGCCGTATTTTTCAGTGACATAATCTATAACATCCTGCCTGCGCTCGTACTCGAAGTCCACGTCAATATCGGGCATGGACACACGCTCAGGATTAAGGAACCTCTCAAAGAGAAGGTCATATTTGATCGGATCAATGTTGGTGATGTGCATGCAGTAGGATACGATACTGCCGGCAGCAGAGCCACGTCCCGGTCCAACAGCGATGCCATTTTCGCGACAGTAATTGATGTAGTCCCATACAATAAGGAAGTAATCCACATAGCCCATGCGCTTGATGACGCCAAGCTCGTAGTCCAGCTTGTCTTTTAACGTGCCATCATCATCGGGGTAGCGCTCGTGCAGGCCATCCAGGCACAGCTTATTAAGGTAAGTCCAGGAATCATACCCCTCCGGAACCTCGAAGTGCGGGAGTTTTGTGACACCAAACTCGATCTCCACGTTGCACCTGTCAGCAATCTTCTGGGTGTTATCAAGGGCCTGCTGCGCATATGGAAAAAGAGCTCTCATCTCCTCTTCACTCTTTACATAGTACTGACCACCCTCATAACGCATGCGGTCTTCGTCAGAAACCTTTTTACCAGTCTGGATGCAAAGAAGAAGGTCGTGAGCCTCTGCGTCGTCTGCGTAGGTGTAGTGGCAGTCGTTGGTGGCAACCAGTGGGATATCAAGCTGGTCAGAAAGCGCAAGGAGAGTGGTGTTGACCTGGCGCTGCTGTGGAATCCCATGATCCTGGAGCTCCAAAAAGAAATTTCCATGGCCAAAGATATTGTCGAGGCGGATCGCTGCCTCTTTTGCCTTGTCAGGAGTGCCCTTGATGATGTTCCTTGGAATCTCGCCAGCTAGACAAGCAGAAAGAGCTATGATGCCTTCGTGGTACTGCTCCAAAAGCTCCATGTCCACACGGGGCTTGTAGTAGTAACCTTCAGTAAAACCGCGGCTCACAATGTGGGAGAGATTCTGGTATCCCACGTTGTTCTCAGCAAGAAGTACCAGGTGGTAATACCTGTCCTCGGAGCTTGTGGTCTCTTTTTCAAAGCGGGAGCCTGGGGCAACGTAGACCTCGCACCCAATGATGGGATTGATGTCGTTGGCCTTGCATTCCTTATAAAAATCAATAACGCCATACATAACGCCGTGGTCAGTAATAGCCCCGGCTGTCATGCCAAGGTCCTTAAGGCGCTTAACATATTCTTTTATCTTATTGGAACCGTCCAAAAGTGAGTATTCTGTGTGGACGTGAAGATGCGTGAAAGCCATTGTAAATCCTCCCCAAATTACCTTTCAATGATATCATTACAGGGCTGTAATATCAATTTGATGGAGGGTCATAAAATCCTTGCAGTTTGAATAAACATGCGATAATATAATAAGTTAGTAAACGTTAATAATGTAACGATTTGCGCCTGGACAGCGGGGGACTGGCCTGGCAATTAGGGTTAAAACAGAATCGAGGATACTAATATGGCGAAGCAGATCAAGACAATCGGCGTACTGACAAGCGGCGGTGACGCACCTGGAATGAACGCTGCAATCCGTGCAGTTGTTCGTAAGTCACTGGCTAATGGACTTAAGGTTAAGGGAATCAAGAAGGGCTATCAGGGTCTTCTTAATGAAGAGATCATTGATATGGACCGCAGGAGCGTTTCAGATATCATCCAGAGAGGTGGTACAATCCTTGGAACAGCTCGTTGCATGGAGTTTACAACACCTGAGGGACAAGCCAAGGGCGCAGAGGTTTGCCGCAAGTACGGCATTGATGGAATGGTAGTTATTGGTGGTGACGGTTCTTACCGCGGAGCTCAGAAGCTTTCAGCTCAGGGCATCAATACTGTAGGCATTCCTGGAACGATCGATCTTGATATTGCCTGCACTGACTATACAATCGGATTTGATACAGCTATCAACACAGCTATGGACGCTATCGACAAGATCCGTGATACATCATCTTCTCACGAGCGAGTTTCAATCGTAGAGGTTATGGGACGTCACGCTGGATACATCGCTCTTTGGTGCTCAATCGCCAACGGCGCAGACGACATTCTTCTTCCTGAGAAGTACGACTACAACGAGCAGCGCATCATCGACAACATCATCGACAACCGTAAGAAGGGCAAGACACACCACATCATCGTTAACGCAGAGGGTATTGGCCACTCAACATCAATGGCCCGCAGAATTGAGGCTGCTACAGGACTTGAGACAAGAGCTTCAATCCTTGGATACATGCAGCGTGGTGGTAGCCCAACATGTAAGGATCGTGTTTATGCATCAATGATGGGATGCTATGCAGCAGACATCCTTGCTGCAGGCAAGACCAACAGAGTAGTTGGTTACCGCAACGGCCAGTTCGTTGATTACGATATCGACGAGGCTCTCGCAATGAAAAAGAATATCAACGAGTACATGTACGAGATCGCTCGTACAATCTGATGCGCCAGAATGCCACAGGCATCGAGGCCGCGCAGCACATGGCTCAATACGTATATCAATGGTGATCACTTTTGTGGTCACCATTTTTTTTTGCTCTATGTAATATTTCGTAAACATGTGGTAGTATAAGTGTACTCATAAAAGTTACGGGAGAAGTACTATGATCACCAGTACCAGCAATGACCGCGTAAAGCGCGTTGTGGCTTACGGTCAGAAGGCAAAAGCACGTCGCGAGGACGGCGTCTTTATTATAGAAGGAATGAAAATGCTAAGGGAGGCTCCGGTGCTCCAGGTCAGCGAGGTCTACGTCACTGAACGGTTCGTGGACACCGCCAGCGAGGGGGACAAGGAGATACTCTGGAGATACGGCGCAGAGACCGTCTCTGAGGAAGTCATGAACAAGATGGCTGACACCCAGACACCCCAAGGGGTACTTGCAGTTATCAGGCAGTATCCCTACACCCTGGAGGAGGTCCTTGAAGGCTACAACCAGAGTTCTTTTGGAAAAGAAAATGCTCCGCTCCTTTTGATCCTCGAGAACATCCAGGATCCGGGGAACCTTGGTACAATGCTCAGATCCGGCGAGGGTGCAGGCGTAACTGGCATCATTCTTTCAAAGGGCTGCGCAGATATCTTTAGCCCCAAGGTCATCCGCTCCACCATGGGATCCATTTTCAGAATGCCATTTATATATGTAGAGAACATTCCTGAAATGGTAAAAGAGCTGGGGGATAAGGGAATTTCCACTTATGCAGCGCACCTTAAGGGCCAAAAGAGCTACGACGAATTTGACTATACAAAGCCGACAGCTTTTCTTATAGGCAACGAGGGAAACGGACTTACAAAAGAGACTGCAGATGCGGCTTCTGAGTACGTCCTCATCCCAATGAAGGGGGAAGTGGAGTCCATGAACGCGGCCACTTCAGCAGCAATTCTTACATTTGAAGCTTCAAGACAAAGAAGGGGGTAACTTAAAATGACACTGGGATTTATCGGACTTGGTAATATGGCTAAGGCCATGATCGGAGGCATTCTTCATAAGGGTCTCATGGGGCCAAACGAGATAATTGGAACTGCTCAGACAGAGGCTACATGCCAGAAGGTAGCTAACAAATACGGGATCCAGACAAGGAGCTCAAACGCAGCAGTAGCCGCAGAGGCAGACATAATCGTTCTCGCTGTTAAGCCCCAGTACCTGAAGGTTGTGATTGCAGATATTATGGATTCAGTCACTGAGAACAAAGTGATCGTCAGCATCGCAGCCGGTAAGACAATAGGATGGATTGAAAAAGAGTTTGAAAAGCCCACCAAGATAATCAGGGTAATGCCCAATACTCCTGCACTTGTAGGAGAGGGATGCTCAGCAGTCTGCAGGAACGACCTTGTAAGTGACGATGATTTCCACTTTGTAATGGAGCTCCTTGAGAGCTTTGGTAAGGCTTATACAGTGCCAGAGTCACTTATGGATGTAGTAGTTGGTGTCAGCGGATCATCACCTGCATATGTATTTCTTTTCATAGAGGCTATGGCAGATGCAGCGGTAGCTGGCGGAATGCCAAGGAAACAGGCCTATGAGTTCGCTGCTCAGTCAGTTCTTGGAAGTGCCAAGATGGTCCTTGAAACAGGCAAGCATCCAGGGGAACTCAAGGACATGGTATGCTCTCCAGCAGGAACTACAATCGAGGCTGTAAGAGCACTTGAAGAGGGTGGTTTCCGCGGAGTAGTGATGAGAGCTGTCTCTGCATGCATCGACAAGAGTAAAAGTCTCTAAAAATCTACTCAAAATTTGACAAAAAAACATATCTTTGCTAATATTACCAACGGATTATCTTAATCTTAACAAGTTGCAACAAAATTGTAACATTTTATGACTGATACAATTCAGAAGGATAGCAAAGGTATGGACAATGCACTTAAGTTATCCGCTGGGATATTGAGACGAGCACTGGTATTTGCTCTTGTCGCCGTTATGTTTTTATCCCAGGGGATGACAGTAGAGGCAAGAAACAGAGCTTCAAGCTATTTAGAACTTGCTACAGGAATTTCAAATATCATCAGCCCATTGTCACCACTTGGTGTTGACTACTCCGCAACGGAGGTTCAGGCTTACGCTAACGCAGAGAGGACAGGCGCCCTTCAGGAAGAAGAGGAGGAAGAGTCCACACTGTTTATGGCCAATGTCAGCACGGTGATGAACGTCAGGGAAGAACCCAACGAAGATTCAACCAAGGTCGGCGTTATCTACAAGGATTGCGGCGGCAAGATATTAGACAGACAGGATGGTTGGACCAAGATCCAGTCCGGTGATCTTATTGGCTGGGCCAAGGATGAATATCTTTTGTTTGATGACGAGGCAGAGAGCCTTGCTCAGGACGTTGGAAAACAGATTGTTACCAGTAACTCCAGCGCACTTAACGTAAGGGCAGAGGCTTCCTCAGAGGCAGAGGTACTTGGCGTTCTTACAGAGAATGCATTTGTGGATCTTATCGAGGATGAGGGCAATGGCTGGATCAGCGTTGACTACAACGATGAGAAGGGCTATGTTCAGTCCGAGTTCGTTACTACTTCATTCAAGATCGACGCAGGTGAGACCATCGCAGCCATCAAGATCCGTGAGGAGGCTGAGAAGAAAGCGTCTCTTACCAAGAACCGCGGAGCAGTCAGCGCAGATGCTGATGAAGTCAAGCTCCTTGCAGCACTTATCCAGTGTGAAGCAGGTAACCAGCCTTACGAGGGAAGAGTTGCGGTTGGTGCAGTTGTAATGAACCGTGTTAAGTCAGGTGCTTATCCTAACAGTATTTACGGTGTTATCTATGCATCAGGCCAGTTCACTCCTGCGCTTAACGGAACCGTTGCAAGAGTATACAACAGCGGCAAGATTAATGACGCCAACTACCAGGCGGCTCAGGCAGCACTTAACGGTGAGACAACAGTTGGCAGCGCACTTCACTTCAGACGTGCCAACGGCAGAGAGGGCATCATAATCGGAGCTCATGTATTCTGGTAATTTAGCACAGTAAAGGGGTGCACTTCGTAAAAGAGATATGATAGAATGTAGGGGATTGCAGCGATGCAGTCCCCATTTTTATTACTAAAGGAGGAGCACCACAATGAATTTGTATGGACGGGATTTTTTGAAACTGCTGGATTTTTCTACTGAAGAGATTGAGTATCTTGTTGACCTGGCTGCAGAGCTTAAGGACAAGAAAAAGCAGGGTATTCTTCACGACGAGCTTAGGGGTAGAAACATTGCCCTTATTTTTGAAAAGACCAGTACCAGAACCAGATGCTCCTTTGAAGTAGCAGCACATGACCTTGGAATGGGGTCAACCTACCTTAACCCCACAGATTCCCAGATCGGTAAAAAAGAGAGTATCGCAGATACAGCCAGGGTTCTTGGCAGTATGTACGATGGCATAGAGTACAGAGGCTTTGAGCAGGAGATTGTTGAGACAATAGCCAAGTACAGCAAGGTACCTGTATGGAACGGCCTTACCAATGAGTTCCACCCAACACAGATGCTTGCTGACGCCCTCACCATCAGAGAGCACTTTGGCAGGCTCAAGGGCATCCATCTGGTTTACATGGGCGATGCAAGATATAACACAGGCAACTCGCTGATGGTTCTTTGCGCCAAGCTTGGAATGCACTTCACAGCTGTTTCCAACAAGAAGTACTTCCCAGCTGAGGACCTTGTTAAAACATGTAAAGAGATCGCCAGGGAAACAGGCGCTGTCATTGATTTTTCAGAGGATCCTGTTGAGGGCACCAAGGGCGCAGACGTTATCTACACAGACATCTGGGTATCCATGGGCGAGCCTGATGAAGTGTGGGAGGAGAGGATCAAGGATCTTGAGTCTTACCGCGTGACCATGGACATCATGAACAACGCCGGCCCACAGTGCGTATTCATGCACTGCCTGCCTTCTTTCCACGACCTCAATACCGGTATTGGAAAAGACATCAAGGCAAAATACGGACTTGATGAGATGGAAGTTACTGATGAAGTATTTGAGTCAGACAGATCCATCGTCTTTGAAGAGGCTGAGAACAGGATGCACACCATCAAGGCCGTTATGTACGCAACACTCAAGAAATAAAAGGTAATACAAGAAGAGAATAAATGCTTAGCAAAGAAGAAATAGAAAGGCGGCTCACCACCAGGTGGGCTGCCTGCAACATTGTATATAAGGATGTCACAGGTTCCACCAACAACGATGCAAGGGACCTGGCAGTAGAGGGGGCTCCCCACGGAACCCTGGTTGTAGCTGACAAGCAGGAAGCAGGGAGAGGATCCCGGGGCAGAAGCTGGGAGACGCCAGCAGGCAGCAACATAGCCATGAGCCTTGTGATAAGGCCCACAGCTCCTGCAGATCGCATCTCAATGCTGACACTGGTCATGGGACTTTCTGTGGCAGAAGGCGTTGACCTGGCAATTGAAGAAACCTGCGCAGATGCCGCGTTGGCTCAGGCAGGCACTTTGGAAGATGCCGCGTTGGCCCAGGAATCCGCATCAAACGGCAGCAGGCTCTGGGCACAGATCAAGTGGCCAAACGACGTTGTTATTGACAAGAAAAAAATCTGTGGTATTCTTACAGAGCTCCACATGAACCCCGACAATTCCATAAGAGATGTTGTCATCGGTGTTGGAATAAATGTGAATATGACTGATTTTCCGGATGAGATTAAGGGTGTTGCGGGATCTCTTTTGACACAGACAGGTGTAAGAGTTGACAGGAGCCTTGTGGTGGCGCGGGTCATGGAGCGGTTTGAAGAAAATTATCATAAGTTCCAGAAAGGGTATGATCTGGCTCTTTTAAAAGATCAGTACGAAGTGCGACTTATCAACAAGGATGAAAAAGTGAAGATCCTTGATGCTGGCAAAACCGGGGGAACCCCAGCTGCCTGGGACGCAAGGAGCGGAACAGTTGGAACTGCCCTTGGGATCACGGATATGGGAGAGCTTCTTGTGGACGTGACAGAGGAAGCAAGCTCTGAGAATAGAGATATCAGAACAGTCGGCGCCGGAGAGGTGTCGGTGAGAGGACTATACAGCTACGTATGATGGCCGCGCGCCCAGCAGCACAGGCTGCAGGTGACCGGTGAAATGGAGGCTAGCTATGATCTTAGTTATTGATGTAGGTAATACCAATATCACATTTGGAGTCTTTAAGGGAAAAGAGCTGACGACGTCATTTCGAATGATGTCCAAGACAGCCCACACTTCCGATGAGTACGGAGTGGAGCTCCTTACAATGCTTGGCATGAACGGCGTTAAAAAGGAAGAGATAGAGGGTGTTATGATCGCCAGCGTTGTGCCACAGGTCATGCACGCTCTTGTGAACGCCATCGTTAAGTACATAGGCAAAAAGCCATACATCGTTGGACCCGGCATCAAGACCGGTATCAAGGTCACCATCGACAACCCCAAGGAAGTAGGCCCTGACCTTATTGTTGACTCTGTGGCTGCTTACGAGCTCTATGGCGGACCAGTGCTGGTTGTGGACTACGGAACAGCAACAACCTATGTTCCTATAAATGAAAAGGGCGAGTTCTATGCTGGCGTTGTTTCACCAGGAATCAGGATTTCAGCTTCTGCTCTCTGGGAAGGCACAGCCAAGCTTCCTGAGATCGAGATCAAGAAGCCTGATTCCATCCTTGCAAGAGATACGATCTCCAGCATGCAGGCAGGACTTATATATGGACAGATCGGACAGTCGGAGTACATCATCAATGAGATCAAAAGAGCTTCTAATTGCCCAGAGATGAAGGTTGTAGCAACAGGCGGTCTTGGAAGGCTGATTGCCAATGAGACAGACACCATAGATATCTACGACCCAACACTTACACTTAAGGGACTGCAGATCCTGTATGACAAGAACAGGAAGAACAAGCCGCAGAACAAAGAATTTGATGACAATGATCAACCGGAGTGATAAATATGAATGCTAAGGATTTTGAAAGAGAATATAAAAGAGAATTTGAAGGGATAATTCCTGAGGAGGAACTGGAAGAGACTGAGGATCAGGCTCAGGAAGAAGACCTTAAGATAGATGAGATGCAAAAGACCAATAAAGGTCGCGAGTTTGAGAAGGTTGCAGGTGAGAGAGTTGTTCTTTGCGGAGCCAATGCATATGAGCAGAAGTACTACTTTAACCCAATCTTCAGACAGATCCCTGACAGCATCAAGAAGGAGCTGAATATCATCAGCGTCCTCTTTACCCAGGAGGCAGGCGGTATCTTTACCATCGTCTTTGAGGAGGATGGCAGCATCTCCATGGAGACCAACGCCGACGAAGAGGACATCACCTACGATGAGATCACAGCGGGTCTCCTTGTAAGTGAAGTCAGGAGAAAGAGACAGGATCTTTTTGAGGCTCTTGGACTTTACTACAGGATCTACGTGCTTCACGAGAATCCAGCAGATATTTTGGATGGCGACGGAAGCTGAGATAGGAAATCTCTGATTTCCGTGAGCGAAGCTTGTTCTGGCGAGCCTGCTTGCAGGCGAGAGCAGAACTTCCTTGTTAGGAGAAAAGAATGGCAGGCTACGGCAAGCTGCAGATTGGCAGTGTAACTTTACCAAATAACATAATCCTAGGACCAATGGCAGGTGTATCAGACCTGCCTTTTCGTGTTTTATGCAGCGAGATGGGAGCTGGTCTTGTGTGCATGGAGATGATAAGCGCCAAGGCTATTACTTATAAGAACCGCAACACCAACATGCTCCTTGAGATCCATGAAAATGAGCACCCGGTTTCACTGCAGCTGTTTGGCTCAGAGCCTGAGATCATGCAGAAAGCCTACGACATGATCAAGGACAGGCCCTTTGACATCCTTGATGTGAACATGGGATGCCCTGTTCCCAAGGTTGTTGGAAACGGCGAAGGGTCAGCGCTTATGAAGAATCCGGAGCTTATTGAAAAGATAGTGAAAGCTCTTTTCGAAGTATCAGACAGACCTGTAACGGTGAAGATAAGAAAAGGCTTTAGCGACGAATCGGTAAATGCAGTGGAGTGCGCCCTGGCAGCAGAGGCAGGCGGAGCTTCCGCAGTTGCAGTCCACGGAAGGACCAGGGAGCAGTACTACTCTGGCAAAGCGGACTGGGACATCATCAGACAGGTGAAGGAAGCTGTGAAGATCCCTGTTATCGGAAACGGAGACGTAACTGACGGCAAGAGCGCAAAGAGAATGTTCGAAGAGACAGGATGCGACGGCGTAATGGTGGCAAGAGCAGCCCAGGGCAATCCTTTTATCTTCAGGGAAATCGTCAGCTTTTTTGAAAAAGGCGAAAGCTGTTCGAGGCCAACAAATCGTGAGATCTACGACACTGTAATAAGGCATGCGGACATGCAGCTTAAATACAAGGGTGAGTACATTGGTATCCGTGAGATGCGCAAGCACGTGTCCTGGTACACCACAGGAATGCCGGGAAGCGCCAGGTTCAGAGGCGAGATAAACCAGATGACCGATATGGCGTCACTTAAGGCTGCGTGCGAAAGAGTCATGCTTCAGGATACTATTTGTTGACACGGGAAATAAATAACAGTATAATAGCAAAGTTAAAAAGGGAAAGAATAGCATTTTAATATAGATCAGATTTTCTTATGGAGGTTGTTTAGACACTATGGAAAAGAAAAACATCTTAACTTATGAAGGTCTTAAGAAGTACGAGGATGAGCTTCAGGACCTTAAGGTAAACAAGCGCCAGGAAGTTGCCCAGAAAATCAAAGAGGCAAGAGAGCAGGGTGACCTTTCAGAGAACGCCGAGTACGACGCAGCAAAAGACGAGCAGCGTGACATCGAGGCAAGAATTGAGGCTCTTGAGAAGATCCTTAAAAACGCTGAGGTAGTAGTAGAAGAGGACGTTGATACCAACAAGATCAGCATCGGATGTAACGTTAAGATCCGTGACCTTGAGCTTAATGAGGATCTTGAGTACAAGATCGTAGGTTCACAGGAGGCTAACAGCCTTAAGGGCAAGATCTCCAACGAGTCACCTGTAGGAAAGGCTCTGCTTGGTGCCAAGAAGGGACAGACAGTTTCTGTAGAGACACAGGCTGGCGTGTTCAAGTACAAGGTACTTGCAATCGACAAGACCAAGACAGAGTGATCTCTTTTCTAAGGTCTTAAAAAGTGACATTTGAGCCGGCGAACCATCGTCGGCTTATATATTATCATCGAAAATCTAGGAGGAAATATCGTGGCAGAGAATAATCAGCAAAACAACGCACCACAGGAAGACGTTGGAAGACTTCGTCAGGTCAGAAGAGACAAGCTAACTGAGCTTCAGGCCCAGGGAAGAGATCCTTTCCAGATCGTCAAGTACGACCAGACTCATCACACCCAGGATATCAGGGACAATTTTGATGCTCTTGAGTTCGTACCACCAGTTGACGAAGAGGGCAAGGCAGTAGTTGTTCCTTTTGAAGATATCCCAGCTGACAAGGTTGTATCCCTTGCAGGACGTATGCTCAGCAAGCGTGTCATGGGTAAGGCTTCTTTTGCAGGTCTTCAGGACAGAGATGGCCGCATGCAGCTTTATGTTTCAAGAAATGACATCGGCGATGAGGCTTATGCTGATTTCAAAAAGATGGATATCGGTGACATCATCGGTGTTAAGGGCTTTGCTTTCAGAACACGTACAGGAGAGATCTCAGTACATGTCAAGGAGCTCACTCTTTTATCCAAATCTCTCATGCCACTTCCAGAGAAGTTCCACGGACTTACAGATACAGAGATCCGCTACAGACAGAGATACGTTGACCTCATCATGAACGAGGAGGTAAAAGAGACCTTCAAGAAGAGATCAGCTATCATCAGAGAGATCAGAAACTTCCTTGCAGACAGAGACTTCATGGAAGTTGAGACACCTATGCTTGTTGAGAACGCAGGCGGTGCTGCTGCAAGACCATTCCTTACACACTACAATGCTCTGGATGAGGAGAGAAAACTTCGTATCTCCCTTGAGCTCTACCTTAAGAGACTCATCGTTGGTGGCCTAGAGAGAGTATTCGAGATCGGCCGTGTATTCAGAAACGAGGGTGTTGATACAAGACACAACCCAGAGTTCACACTTATGGAGCTCTACCAGGCATATACAGACTACGAGGGAATGATGGAGCTCACAGAGAGCATGTTCCGTTACCTTGCTGAGAAGGTTTGCGGCACAACCCAGATCCCTTACGGCGACAACATCATCGATCTTGGCAAGCCTTTCGAGCGCCTTACCATGAACGATGCTATTAAGAAATATGCCGGCGTTGACTTCGATCAGGTCAAGACCGACGAAGAGGCCAAGGCTCTTGCCAAGGAGCGCCACATCGAGTTTGAGGATCGTCACACCAAGGGCGATATCATCAACCTCTTCTTTGAGGAGTTCTGCGAGAAAGAGCTGATCCAGCCTACATTCATCATGGATCACCCTCTTGCAATCTCACCTCTTACCAAGAAGAAGCCTTCAGATCCTGAGAAGGTTGAGCGTTTCGAGCTCTTCATCAACACTTGGGAGATGTGCAACGCATACTCAGAGCTCAACGATCCTATCGACCAGCGCGAGCGTTTCGCTATGCAGGATGCCAATGCGGCAGCAGGCGACGAAGAGGCTGAGCACACAGATGAGGACTTCCTCAACGCCCTGGAAATCGGTATGCCACCTACAGGCGGTATCGGATATGGTATCGACAGACTTTGCATGCTGTTGACAAATAGCGAGACCATAAGGGATGTCTTATTATTTCCGACTCTCAAGTCAGTTAAGAAGTGATAAAACCAGTATCTATGCGGGCTTGGGCTTGCGTAGATGGTTGGAAAACCTTCTATTGGTTTGGACTTGCGTAGATGGTTGGAAAACCTTCTTGTGCAAATCTTCGGGCGCCCTCGTGGCGCCCGTATTCTTGATTTTTAATTTTCGATTATTAGGCGTGGCTGTATTCCATACATTGCGCCAGTATTCTTGATCAAGGGGCTGTTCCCCTGCGCCACACTTCTGATTTGTGGCTCCATTCATCGTTCTGATTTGTGACTCCATTCATCATTCTGATGCGTGGAAATTTCCATTTTTTGACTAAGATATTGATTATTCCGCTATTTAGTCACTACTTTTCATTGTCCTTTTTTTCTCTTCTTGTCTACTAGGATACTTGCGTGACTAAGGAGGATGGTTCTAATTGAATTAGTCACATGTTTTCTAAGCGCTGGTCATCTTCATTTCAAAATGATTCAAATAGGTGACTAAAGTATGCAATAATCATTGTTTTAGTCATCAATCAAATTTATCAAATTTTTCAAAGAGTAAAGGTAATAAATAAAAGGAACATAGAAAGGAAAAAACATTGGCAAAGATAACTGAATTACTAACTTCCCGCATCTCGCAATTAAAGCGGGCTATTAAACAGGCAGAGAAAGCCCAAAGCTCTTTTCCGGAAGGGAGACTCAGAACAAGCAGAACAGGAGGCAGACTTCGCTTTTACGAGGTGACTGAGAAAGGCGATACCAATGGAAAATACTTGCACAAGGAAGAACTGGCGACCATCAGGACTCTTGCCCAGAAAGACTACAACAAGCATTTCCTGAAGGCCGCCAGGTCAGAACTGGAAATGCTGGAGACATTTCTTTTGAAATATAAGGACCCGGCCGAGGACGTCTACAATAATCTCGTCCCTGAGAAAAAGAATCTGGTAACACCATACATCTTACCTGATGATCTAATAGCCAAAGAATGGCAGTCTAAGACATTCAGACCAAATCCCTACAAACCTGAAAATAAAACTAGCGATACAAAAAGAGGAGAAAAAGTCAGATCCAAATCCGAAGCTTTTATTGCGGACACATTATACGAGTTCGGAATTCCGTACCGTTACGAGTATCCTGTCAGAATGGTCAACGGAGAGCTCAGATATCCGGATTTCACCTTGCTCAAAGTAAGGACAAGGGAAGTGATATATCTTGAACATTTTGGGAAAATGGGAGATGAGGGTTACAGAAGAGACACTATGGAAAAGATGGATCTGTACAGGGCCAGCGGGATTTATCCGGGCAAGAACCTGATATTCACTTATGAGACGGAGGACCATCCTCTGGATATTGGTGGCATGAGAAAGATGCTGCATGAAATATTTTGCTGAATATCAGATTGATGTCCGGAGCTATTTTATCGATATCGCCAGATGGCTTTCTGATTCGCAAAAATAATAAAAGTTCAAATTTGCGAAATAAACCAAATTGCTGATTGCCGATTATATCGGAATATATTTTCAAAACAACTATTATGAATATCTTGAAGAATATAAAAGAAGCAGATTACGGAATTTTAAAGGTGTGTGAGTGGAGTAAACATACACACTAGATGCGTGTTGTGTGTATGTTTACTCAAATTTATGTTGCGATTGAGCAGAAGATACCCTATAATTAAAGTAAATATACACACAAGGGTGATGCAGTGTGTATATTTACTTTAAAGGAGGGTAGATATGCTTCTTACATATAATGAATGTATAGATAAATATGGAAGCGACTATAGACTCAAAAAAGAGATCCTTAGTGGAAATATCTTCATGAAAGAAAAGGGAATATATTCTACTAGACGCAATATATCAGATATTGAAGTAATAATGAGTAAATATCCTAAAGCTGTATTTACTGATAAGAGTGCATATTATTATCACTCTCTTACAGATGTAATTCCCGATTATTTTCATCTTGCCACAAAAAGGGAAGATAGCCGGATTAGAGATAGTCGCGTAAAACAATCTTTTTTAAAAGATGAAATCTTTGAGGCTGGCATTGAAGAAATGCAATACAATAATATATCCATCAGGATATATAATAGGGAACGTATGCTGGTAGAATTGATGAGATTTAGGTCCAAAATACCTTTTGACTATTATAAAGAAATCATTCAAAATTATCGACGTATCACCGAAGAAATGGATTTTGGTCTTGTAGAAGATTATGCCTACATGTTCCATAAAGGCGAAATTATTATGAATCAGATACAGATGGAGGTTCTTTGATATAAATGAATTTACATGATGAAGTAGAAAAGATTAAAGGTGAAGGGTATAGTGAAGCAAATGCTGAAGCTAAGCTATGCCAGGATATAGTGCTTAAAGCAATTGCAGAGAGTGGAATGGGGAGAAATGCCACGATTAAGGGCGGTGTTGTAATGCGCAGTATTTCTAAGAATGCCAGACGTGCTACGCAGGATCTTGACCTTGACTTTATAAGATATTCAATTTCGGATGATTCTATTAAAAGATTTATAGGAAAGCTGAACTGTCTTGATGGCTTAAAGATTGGTATTGCAGGCAATATCACGGAGCTTAATCATCAGGATTACAAAGGAAAAAGGATTACACTAACTGTCGAAGATGTTGAGGGAACAATGCTTTCTCTGAAGATGGATATAGGTGTTCATGCTGACCTTACGCTTGAACAGGAAGAATATGCTTTTGATGTGGGATTCCAGGATGACGCAGTAAGCCTTTTGATTAATTCCAGACATCAGATGATTACTGAAAAACTGAAATCACTCGTGAGATTCGGAAGCCGTTCTACAAGATATAAAGATGTGTTTGATATTTATTATCTGAAGGAAGAGGTTGATGTTGATAAACTTAGGGGATGTATTGAAAAATACATTTTCGCCGATAATACTCTGAGAAATGTCACCTCGATGGAGGAAGTGGTAAAGAGGGTTGAGCGAGTATTTACTAATAAGAAATATATAAGTGATCTTGAAAAGTCTGGTAAAAATTGGCTTGGAGTGTCAACAGATACGGTGCTAAAAGAAGATGTGGATTTTCTAAAAAGTATTTAGGTAAAGAATGGAATAATTGGTCTGACAGCGTCTGACTAATTGGATAAGAGGAGTGCAGGATATAAGGAATCAGCTTGCGAGGATGTGATCATGCCATTTCAGATAATCAGAGCACTCAGAAGGAATCAAAGGAACAGTGGTGATTTCAACCTGCACCTGTGGAGGGGGATTAAATGAAAAAAACGGTAGAGGAGCTGCTTCAATGTTCATACTGGATTGTTGATATATTACCATCGCAAGTGCCTAAAGACAGTTCTGGACAATACTTTGCTATCGAAGAATACTTCCTGCAAGGCAACCGGATAGATGAGATAAAACAAAAACATATTAATCTGATTCTGAAGTTGAATTGCTACGCTGATATATTGATATCTGATGAAAGTGTGATCAATCCGTCACCGGAGCACATTGCCGAGGAAATGCAAAAAAGGTATCTCTATATTATGGTTGGTGAAAGTATGATTCTTTCCGAGCCTGATGACACTCATCTAACTGTTTTTAATCCGGACACACAACTGCTGGAGTTGATCAAGCAGATTGCTTCTGGTGAAGGACTTTTTGTTTGGAAACCCAATAATTAAAATCTGTTATGAAAGACTTCTAAGAAAGGGTGATACCAAGAAATTATGAGACATGAATGCAAGATAAAGAGAAAAATGGAGAACACAGACAAAGAAGAGTTTCTTGAGTGTGAAAAAAGATGGGTGTATGACCTTCTTATAGCTTCTGCAGGATGGTTTGGGGCATATACATTTATCCAAAGGGGTGGAGTATTCTGTAATGCCCAGACGGCTAATGTTGTACTTTTCGCCATTGCACTTGGGAAAGCAGATCTTAGAACTGCAGCATATTTATTGCTGCCGATTGGAGCATATTTTCTAGGAGCATTTGTTTCTGAGTATCTTGGGAAAAGCGTAAAGAAGTATCATTTTCTCAGATGGGATACTGTCCTTATTGCAATAGAGATCATTGTGGTGATACTTCTTGGCTTGCTGCCAGGGGACGCTCCTGATCAGATTTGTCAGGTGGCTTTGAACTTTATCTGCTCTATGCAGTTTAACACTTTTAGACAGGTACAGGGAGTACCGGCTGCGACAACATTTGTCACAAATCATATCAGGCAGGTGGGGCACTTTCTGGCAAAGTATGTAAGGCACCATGAGAGTAAATATGCTGAGAGAGTGAAAACACATGGCAGACTCATCTTGTTTTTTATGGGTGGTGCTGTTATTTCTACTGTTGCGTGCAGATATTTTCAGTACAGATCAATCTGGGGGAGCGCAGTCATTCTGCTCTTAATATTTATCGGATTGTTTCATGCAGATCTATCTTATGAAAAAGGTTTGCTTGATAAAGTTCCACATGGTCATTGATTAAAGGAAGCAGAGTATGAGTACGAAGCATTTAAGCAGACGAATTAGCTTAAGATTATCAATATTATACATTGTGTTTATAAATATCGTGCGAGAAAACCCCTTCCGATGAAGTCGGTTGTGGGATGAATCGCACTAGCTTTTCTTTTTGTATTTACCTGTCTTAATGTATTTGCGTTTGTGTTCCTCTGTTCGTTGATCTTCAATGTATTTCTTAACCGTGTCAATAGAAACACTTCCGGTAGTGGCACAGAAGTAACTTGCACTCCAGAAGGGTGAATCTCCCCATAGGTATTTCTCAACGTGTGTTCTATATGTATTTCTCACTTCTTTGGACAACTGTGATTTTAACGAGTTGATGAGTTTTACAGGCGCAACATCAGGTGGCATGGAGATCAGCAGATGCATGTGATCGACATCTGTTTCTGCTGAAATGAGTTCGCTGTTCATGCGTCCGCATAGGTAAGCGGCGTAATTCTTCATGAAATCACCAATCTCATCTGTGATCACTTTCTTTCTGTATTTAGTCACGAAAATTACATTGTATGTGAGTTTGTATACGGAATGTGAGCCTCTTCTGTACTCGTTCAGGATATCTGATTCTGCTATTGATTTTTGCATAAATTTACTCCATATCTAAAGAGAACAAATGTTTGCCTATTTCTGAAAAGTGTGCTATAATACTAACTATAGAATACTGCTAAGGAATTTACAACCGTGTACAGAACAAGGCAATACAGGATAAACCAAAACCACATACTCTATGACTATTGCAGGGATATCTGCAGATCATCAGCCGTTCTGTACAACAGGGCAAATTTCATCTTAAGGCAGTATTCGTCTGCAGTAGATTCAATGGCTGGATTCAAGCCTCTTTTCTTCAATCAAATGATGATTTACAGGCTCGTAAGGGATAGGCTTTTGGGGACTAAATATCTTGGTGACAGCAAATGGCTCTCATATAATGCCCTTGATCATCTGCTAAAGGTTACAAGGGATAAGGCATACTACGCCCTTCCGTCACAGGCTAATCAGCAGATATTGAAACTTCTTCTCAGAGACTATAAGTCTTTCTTTGAAGCTGTAAAAGTATATGGCAGGAATCCTGAAGCTTTCACAGGCCGTCCAAAGATGCCTGGATATATGTCACAGGGCTCATTCAAGACATCTGTCCTTACGAACCAGATATGCAGGATCAAGGATGGGTATCTAAAGTTTCCGGGAACAAAGGATAGGTTGTCTCTTGGCCAGCTCCCAGAAGAAGTAAGTCTTAAGGAAGTCCGTATAAAGCCTAGCGGAAACAGCTTTGTTCTGGATGTAGTCCTTTCAGTGCCTGATAAAGGGATAATCCCCATGGCTGATAAGGATATCCTCTCTGACCTTTCGGACGTATCAGATCTGAAGGGATTGAGAGTAATGGCTATCGATCCCGGAACAGACAACATAGCTGCTGTAGCAAACACTTTTGGTGCAAGGCCATTTGTGATAAAGGGAGGTGTGATCAAGTCAATCAACCAGCTTTACAACAAAGAGATGAAAAGACTCTCTTCCTGTGCCATGACATGTAACAACAGGTACAGGACAAGAAAGATGAATGCTCTTACTGAAAAGAGGAACAGAAGGATAAAGGATCAGTTCCATAAGGTGAGCAGACAGCTTGCAGACTATGCAAGGGATAACCATGTCGATGCTGTTGTGATGGGACATAACACATACCAGAAACAGGAAATAGGTATAGGACATGTCAATAACCAGAACTTTGTGCAGATACCAATGCTGATATTTGCAGACATGCTCAGATACAAACTTGCTGAATATGGTATAAAGTTTGTCCTCACAGAAGAGAGTTACACGTCAAAGGCTGACTTTCTTGCAAAAGACTATATCCCTGTGCATAAAAAGAATAGCCCGGAAAGCTACTCTTTTTCAGGAAAGCGGATACAGAGAGGACTTTACAGACACTACGATGGTACAATAACAAATGCAGACATAAATGGAGCTGCAAACATCTTAAGGAAAGTATTCCCAAAGGTAAGCCAATGGGATAGGGGCATAGTGGACATGCCCTGTTCTGCAGGATGCATAGAGCACCCTACAGGTTCATGCCGCCATGCGGCATAACAGAAACCCTTTCCGACGTGGAGTCGTTGAGGGTAGTTCATAGGCATAACGGACCAGACCGATGTTATTTTTGTAAACAGGGTATTTTCACAGAAGTGAAAAGAATTGCGGATGAAAATGGGATATCATTCATGGCAGAGGGTTCTAATGTGGATGACATTGGAGATTACAGGCCGGGGCTTAAGGCAGCAGCTGAGCTTTCTGTAAAAAGCCCGCTTCGTGAGGCCGGCCTTAGAAAAAATGAAATAAGGATGATCTCGAAAGCAATGGGGCTTCCTACCTGGAGCAAACCAGCATATGCATGTCTTGCATCAAGATTCGTATATGGAGAAGAGATAACAGAAGAGAAGCTTTATATGATCGATCAGGCTGAACAGTTTCTTATAGAACACGGTTTCTTGGAAGAAAGGGTGAGGCTTCATGGCAATATAGCAAGGATTGAAGTTCCGGCAAAAGACATTCCGAAACTGGTTGAGGAAGACATAAGAGAATCAGTCTATAAAAGATTTACAGATTTAGGATTCAAGTTTGTTACTATTGATATGAAGGGCTATCGACTTGGAAGCATGAATGCTACACTTAATAACGGAAAGTGAGAATGATATGATAAATGCTAAAGTTAAGAAATTTTTAGATAATAACGGGCTGGGTGACAGACTTACAGAACATTCTGAAACAATAGATACTGTTGAGCATGCCGCACAGCAGATAGGATGTACAGAACCTGAGATTGCAAAGACATTGTCTTTTATTGTGGATGAGAAGCCTGTGATAGTTGTGATGGCAGGCGATGGCAAGGTAAACAGCTCCAAGTTTAAGTCTGTGTTTCATACTAAGCCTCATATGATACCAAGAGAACAGGTTGCTGATATAACTGGTTTTCAGCCCGGCGGGGTCTGTCCATTTGCAGTGCCAAAAGACATACCAATATGGCTCGATGTTTCTATGAAGAGATTTGAATATGTACATCCCGCAGGGGGAAATGAGTTTACTTCGGTAAAGATTACTCCTGATGAACTTGAAAGGGTTACTGATACACAAGGTTGGTGTGATGTATGTAAGGGATGGGAAGAGGAATAGCCTGTGAAGTCTATTCAGCATATACAAGTGAATAAAGAAAAAGCAATAGAATAAAAGACTTATTGGCAGCTATGGAGAAATCTGTAGCTGCTTTTTGTATGGTCCACTTTTCAGGTTGCAATCATGGGGAACCAGTCTTTTTTCGACATATAGTTAGCCACAACTAACGAAAAGAGTTATAATGTCGATATAAAAAGCGATAAAACGGAGGATGAGTGATGAAGTCAAAACAAAGAATATTGTTTGGGTGTTATGCAATGGTACTTGCTATTATCGGCGATTATCTGCTTGGATACGGTACGATTGGCACAACATCAGACCCGGATGCCTATATGGGCATATCATGGAATGTGGCTCCTGATTGGAGATACGCAGTATCATCAATCCTCGGTTTTTTATGTGCAGCGATGTTTGCTTATGCTGCAACAGAACTGATGAGGATCATGGAGGATGAATATAAGGAATGGACGTCACGGAAATTCTTGGTGTGCGTGAATGGTGTATCTGCTAATCTAAATATAGGTCAGATGGCTCATTGAAAATTCAGTCACTTATGACTCAAAATAATGTATCCT
>SVFY01000021.1 GCA_015056625.1 Butyrivibrio sp.
CTTTACTAAGCCTATTGAACAAATTTTTATTACGTTATCAAGATACATTTACTGTATCTAAAAAATACTATACGAGGAGAAATAAGTATGTCGGGGAAAATGAAATGCGAGGCAAAAGTATTAAGCCAGGAGCTTTTATCTGAGGGGATTTACGATCTGTGGCTTTCTGTTCCCTTTGCAAGGGACGTGGTTCCGGGTCAGTTTGTGGGCGTGTTCCCGCTAAATAAAGCAACGCTCCTTCCAAGACCCATCAGTATCTGCGAGGTGGACAAGGAAAACAGCGCCATAAGGCTTGTGTACAGGGTTGTGGGCTCAGGAACAGCGGAGTTCGCTCTGTATCAGCCAGGAGATTACATGGTGGTGCTGGGACCTTTGGGAAATGGCTTTCCTCTTGATAAGGCAGCGGGCAAAAGAGCTGTTGTCATCGGAGGTGGAATCGGAGTGCCGCCTCTTTTGGAGACAGCAAAGCGCCTTTCTTCTATGGATGATGATGCTGCGCCTTCAGAGATCAGCGCAGTGATGGGATACAGAAACAGCGACACTTTCCTTGACGAAGAGTTCACGAATTTCGCAGAAGTCTATGTGGCAACTGAAGATGGCAGCCTTGGAACAAAGGGAAATGTTATTGATGCCATGAAGGAGCAGAATGTGCCCTGCGATGTGATATTCGCCTGCGGCCCAATGCCAATGCTAAGGGGCATCAAGGCCTATGCACAGGAAAATGGCATAAAGGCTTATCTGTCTTTGGAGGAGAGAATGGCCTGCGGCGTTGGAGCCTGCCTCGGATGCGTTTGCAAAACTAAGGAAGTGGATGAACATTCCCATGTGAAAAACGCAAGGATCTGTACTGACGGTCCGGTTTTTGACGCAGATGATCTGGATATGTGAGGAAGGTGGAGCTTATTTATGAATACATCAGTTGAAATAGCAGGGGTAAAGTTTAAGAATCCGGTAATGACAGCCTCCGGAACATTTGGATCAGGAATGGAGTATTCCGACTTTGTGGACCTTGGTAGGCTCGGGGCGGTGGTTACCAAGGGCGTTGCCAACATTCCCTGGGAGGGAAATCCAGTTCCAAGGGTTGCAGAAGTTTACGGCGGAATGCTAAATGCCATCGGCCTTCAGAACCCCGGAGTAGAGGTCTTTGCAAAAAGAGATCTCAAGTTCCTTGAAGATTACGACACCAAGGTGATCGTCAATGTCTGTGGTAAGACAGTAGAGGACTACCTGGAAGTTGTTGAGAGACTCTCCGATGAAAAGAGAGTGGATATGCTTGAAATAAACGTATCCTGCCCTAATGTAAAGGAAGGCGCCATCGCCTTTGGACAGAAGGCAGACGCTCTTTTTGACATCACCAAGAAGATCAAGGAAAAGGCAAAACAGCCTGTCATCATGAAGCTCAGCCCCAATGTTACCAGCATTTCTGAGATGGCTAAGGCGGCAGAGGCAGCAGGCGCAGATGCCATTTCCCTCATCAATACCATAACCGGAATGAAGATAGATATTTATAAAAAGAAATTCGTTCTGGCCAATAGAACTGGCGGAATGTCAGGACCAGCTATCAAACCTGTGGCAGTTCGTATGGTCTATGAGGCTTCTCATGCTGTTAAGATCCCTGTCATTGGAATGGGTGGTATTTCAAACTATGAGGATGCCATAGAGTTTATCATGGCAGGCGCAACAGCTATAGCTGTAGGAGCTGCCAACTTCCACAATCCATATGCTACAGTGGAGATCGTAGAGGGAATTGAACGCCACATGCAAGAGCAGGGAATAGAAGATATAAACGAGATCCGCGGAATTGTATGATGAGAAATTTTCTCAGGTAAACTTATATAATGACATAAAAAAAGAGGAAGAGCTTTTGAAGGCCCTTCCTCTTCTCGTTACTAGCAACAGTTACTCGATCTGGTCCTTTCCTGTGAGCTGATCGAACCCCTTCATTACAGCGTCAAAGGTGTTTTTAGAGATCTCGGGAAGTTCGCCACCCCAGGTTTCTTCTGCCTGCTTGTAGCCCTTCTCAAATGCAGATCTCATCTGCTCCAGCTTCTCAGGATCGTCTCCTGCAAGCGCTTTGGCAAAATCAAGAATACGCTCGGAGGTCTGTTTAACGCCCCAGTAGCCGTCTTCTGATATGTCTTCCTGCGCCTGCGCTTTGGTTGCAGCATCTACTGTAAAATCACCTTTTGCAAGGAATCTCCAGATAGACTCATCGTCGCTGTCTGAATTGGCAATGCCAAAAGCCTTGACCTGCTTGCCCATCATCTTGTGGACTATGTCCAAAAGCTGTTGCTGGCGAAGCGCGTCATCTGCCTTCAGCTGCTGGATGATCTTGGTCCTGTCAGTCTCCTTGTTTGAGATTACAGGCTTTTCAGCCTCCTTCTCGTCGGATTTTTCATAGACCGCTGCCGCTTCTGCTTTGACCTTTACTTCTTCATCATCTTTTTTCTTGCTCTCCGCGGGAGCATTGACGGTGGAAGCATAGGTCGTCGCGATGTTGTTAGTAACCTCGGTAACTCCGTTTACGCCCATATAGAACTCCTTTTCCGCGCAAGGTTACCTAAAGTACCGCGCTTGAAACGAAACTATAGTTTACCTAACTTTCGTATCGGCTATTTTTTCAAAAACTTTAGGGGTAAAATAAAATTTTTTCATTTTTTTAGTATTTTTTTTCTTGTAATGGATATGCCCAGGTGAGAAGATGAGATATAGTAGGAACTTAAAGCTTTTCGTAGTTTCTGAAGTTAGCAGCTAAGCGGAGTTTAAACATGGAGATAACCAGAAAGGCTTATGCCAAGATCAATTTAGGACTTGACGTGCTTGGAAAAAGAGATGACGGATATCATCTTGTAAAGATGATAATGCAGAACGTGGATATATATGACACCCTGACATTTAAAAAGACTAATGACGGAAAGGTAAGTCTTTCGGCCAATGATGAGAGCATTCCAGTGGATGACAGCAATCTCATCTGCAAGGTGGCAAGGCAGCTCCAGGACAAGTACGGTATCACAGACGGAGCAGAGATTGAGCTTGTAAAAAGGATCCCGGTGGCAGCAGGCATGGCTGGCGGCAGTACAGACGGCGCAGCGGCGTACAGAGCACTTAATGAGCTCTGGGGGATCGGGGCTTCTGACAAGGAGCTCTGCGAACTGGCTGTTAAGCTTGGGGCAGACATCCCATACTGCATTATGGGAGGAACAGCTCTTTCCGAGGGGATCGGAGAGGTTCTGACATCTATAGAAGGTAAGGCAAAATATCACCTTGTTGTAGCCAAGCCAGATATAATGGTGTCTACCGGATGGGTATACACAGAGCTTGATAGCAATGAGATAGAGAGACATCCGGACATTGACGCTGTTAAGGCAGCAATAGAAGACGGCGATGTAAAAAGAATGTGCAGTGAGATCCACAATGTTCTTGAGCCGGTAACCACAGGCAAGTATGAGGTTATAAAAGAAATTGAAAAGGTCCTTGAGGATAATGGCGCAATAAAGGCATTCATGACAGGCAGCGGACCAACAGTATTTGCAGTGTATGACGATGAAAATAAGGCAGCAGAGGGCTTTGAAGCGGTTAAAAAGAGCGGCCTTGCAAGACAGTTCTTTTTAACAAAACCTATTGATCCAGCACAGGTATGAAGGTGAATAATATGAGCAAAGAGGTTGAGGTTTTTGTCACAGGCATACACGTACGAGAGGGAGAACCTACTGAGAAGGTGGAGAAAACCGCCACAGGCAGCTTTGAGATCTTAGAGGACGGCAGCAGGGTTGTGGAATACGACGAGCATCAGGATGGAGCTGCAACCATGAAGGTTCATAACAGGGTAAAGATAGAACCAGACGGCCTTAAAATGGCAGTCATAAGAGAAGGCGCCACAAGGTCCAGGCTGTATTTTGGCCAGGAGCTTGAGTATGATACTGAGTACAACACCCCCTACGGCTCCATGCAGATGAAGGTCAGGACAACAGATTTTGACTACAGCAACAAAAATGACGAAGAGATAAAGGTTGTAGCTGAATACGACCTGGAGATCGGAGGAGATGTGGTCTCAAGATCCATGATAGTCATAGAGATAAAAAATGCGGTGGCACAGTAAATGCCACCGCTTTTCTTTTGATATTAAGTTATTTGACCATCTTTGCTCCGGCCTTTTCCTGAGCCTTAGCAATAAGGTTCTTGAAGAAGCCCTTTTTCTGCTCGGGAGCCTTGGTCTTGCCGTGAAGTCCCTTGACCTCTGTTACATAAATGCCGCTTACTGAAGCCTTAACTTCCTTCTTGGTTGGGACTGAATCAAAGATCTTCTCATCGCAGATAAGACTCATGACTCTGTTTCCGATCCTTACCTTTAAGATTGGGAGCTTGCTGCCTCTAAGAAGCTTGGGTGTCTGATCCATTACCGCCTGAGGAAGACCTGCATCCTTAAGCTTCATTCTCTTTTTGTCAATGATCAGCATTGTAACTGTCTGCTTCATGGCATCCAGCTGCTCTTGCTGTTCTGCCTGCTTTTTCTGAGCTCTTTTGCCGAGAATTATCAGTGCAACTATGGCTGCGATCAGAATGACAGCCACCACGATCAATACTATCCATCCGGTACTCAAAATACTATCCTCCAATACTTGAAATGCATTACATATTCTACCATTCTTTGGGGTTTTAGGCAATAAAATACTTTAATAAGAAGGAAGAGTGTGGTAGTATAAAAATATTGTTTGAAGGAGTACTATTATGAAAAAGAATTACTTATTTTACGGGGTGTTAGCAGCAACTGTTACCTTTGTGACAGCCTGCGGTTCTAATGCCACAACAGAGACTGAAACTCAGCCAGCAACAGAAGCGTCAACTACAGAGGCGTCTGCAGAAGATACAGCAGTTAATACAGACAATGAGCCTGCACCAGAGCTTGAAAAGATTGATATTGAGGGACTAAAGACCACATCACTTCTTGATGTTGATGTGGACAGCCTTGTTAAGCTTGGTGATTATAAGGGCATCACTGTTGAAGTTAAAAAGCAAGAAGTTACTGACCAGGACGTTGAGGATGCATTAAACAGCACCTATTCAGCTAATCCTGAGATGCTTGAGGTAACAGACAGAGCCATTGAAAAGGGCGACACAGCCAATATCGACTACGAAGGCAAGTACGCTGACACCAAGGAGGCTTTTCAGGGTGGTACAGCCCAGGGGTACGATCTTTCAATCGGATCAGGACAGTTTATTGACGGCTTTGAGGATGGACTTATCGGAGTTAAAACTGGTGAGACAGTAGACCTCAATCTTAAATTCCCAGAGAATTACGGAAGCGCTGATCTTGCAGGTAAGGATGTTATCTTCACAGTAACAGTAAACTCTATCAAGACACCAGCCAAGGAGCCTTCAGATGAATGGGCCAAGAATCTTGGCATTGAGGGCGTAACAAACCTTGAACAGCTTAAGGTTCATATGAAAGAGGACCTGGAAACAGAGGCTCAGGAGTCTTATGATGATGAAGTGAGAAACGCAGCAGTTGAGGTCGTAGTTAACAATGCTACAACTGAGGAGCTTCCAGAGGAGCTTTACAACAGATACTTCGTAATGATCTACAAGTCACTAGAGAGCTATATTCAGCAGCTTCAGGCAGCATATGGCGTTCAGGTTTCAGTTGAAGAGTATGTACAGAATATCATGCAGTCAAATGGTCTTACAGGAGAGCCCAAGGACTACTTAAGTGACATTGCCAATCAGCAGGGCAAGAGATGTCTTGTACTTCAGGCTATCGCCAACAAGGAAGGCATTGAGATCACTGATGATGTAATAGATGAGTATGTTCAGAAAGATTATGACACATATTTCTATCAGGCTTATGAGACCATTGATGCTTACAAGGAAACATTTGATTCTGAGGAATACAGAGAACAGATCATGGCAGACAAGGTTGCAGACTTCATAGTTGAGAACGCCCAGATTGTTGAGCCACAATGATCATAAATATTGGAAGGGGACAATATTATGGATTTAACAGATATCAGAGAACTATTTGAAAAACAGGAAGATTTCGTTGGCAAGAAGGTCACAGTTGGTGGCTGGATCAGAAACTCCCGTGATTCCAAGGTAGTAGGATTTATCGTTTTAAATGACGGAACATATTTTAAGCCTCTTCAGGTTGTTTATACAGATGCACTTGCAAACTTTGGAGATATTACCAAGCTCAATGTTGGTGCAGCAATAATCGCAACAGGTACCATCGTTGCAACACCTGAGGCTAAGCAGCCTTTCGAGATGCAGGCAGATACAATAGAGATCGAGGGTGCTTCAACACCTGATTTCCCTCTTCAGCCCAAGAGACACAGTCTTGAGTTCCTTCGTACCATTCCTCATCTTCGTGCAAGGACCAACACCTTCGAGGCTGTTTTCAGAGTTCGTTCAGTTGCAGCATTTGCCATTCACTCTTTCTTTCAGGAGAGAGGTTTTGTATACGTTCACACTCCACTTATCACAGGAAGTGACTGTGAGGGAGCTGGTGAGATGTTTCAGGTTACAACAATGGATCTTAACAATGTACCAAGGACTGAGGAAGGCGCAGTTGATTATTCCAAGGACTTCTTTGGTAAGCCAGTTAACTTAACTGTTAGTGGACAGCTCAACGTTGAGACTTATGCATTTGCTTTCAAGAACGTATACACCTTTGGACCTACATTCAGAGCTGAGAACTCCAACACTACAAGACATGCAGCAGAGTTCTGGATGATCGAGCCTGAGATGTGCTTTGCAGATCTTAAGGACGACTGCGATACAGCAGAGGCTATGCTCAAGTATGTTATCAACTATGTATTAGAGCATTGCCCAGAGGAAATGGCATTCTTCAACGAGTTCATCGACAAGGGACTTATCGAGAGACTAAGGAACGTTGCAGAGAGCGACTTTGGCAGGATCACATACACTGAGGCCGTTGAGCTTCTTGAGAAGCACAACGACAAGTTTGACTACAAGGTAAGCTGGGGATGCGATCTCCAGACAGAGCATGAGAGATACCTCACAGAGGAGATCTTCAAAAAGCCTGTATTCGTAACAGATTATCCTAAGGAGATCAAGGCATTCTACATGAAGCTCAACGAGGATGGCAAGACTGTTGCAGCAGCTGACTGTCTTGTTCCTGGAATCGGAGAGATCGTTGGCGGAAGTCAGAGAGAGGATGATCTTGAGATCCTTGAGAAGCGTATGGACGAGCTTGGACTTAAGAAGGAGGACTACCAGTTCTATCTTGACCTCAGAAAATATGGAAGCGTTCGCCATGCAGGATTCGGACTTGGATTTGAGCGTTGCGTAATGTACCTTACAGGTATGGGCAACATCAGAGACGTTGAGTCCTTCCCAAGAACTGTTGGTAATTGCGAGCTCTAATCTATATTTTGATATAAAAACTATTATGCTATACTAAATGTAGTAACCTGTTAATATTAAAAATAAGCAAGGGGGTATTGGAATGAAAAAGATTTATTCTGTCGTTGCCGTGATACTTTCCCTTGCTTTTTTCATGCTCACACCAGTTTCTTCCTATGCAACTACCAGTGAGGAGCTTAAGGAAACACAAAAAAAGCTTGAGGATGAAAAGAAGGCTCTGGATAAGCAAAAGAAGGCTGCTGAAAATCAGAAGAATGCCAGCCAGAGCAAGCTCAATCAGGCCAACAGCCAGATAAGTGAAAACACCGAAGCCATGGGGGAAACCCAGGAAGCTATTGATGAGACTCAGGCTGAGATCGTTGGTCTTATGACTGATATTGAGCTTATAAAAGAAGATATCGCCTTTAAGGCACAGCAGATAGAAGAGACCAATGCCAAGTATGAAGAGGCAAAATCTCAGGAAGAGACTCTTTACGAAGCAATGGTCCAGAGAGTAAAGTTCATGTACGAGAAGGGTAACTTCTCCTATGTACAGATTCTTTTAACAGCTACAAGCTACGCTGACGCCCTCAACAAGGCATCCTACGTGGAAGAGCTGTATGAATACGACCGTATCAAGCTTGCTGAGTTCGTGGCAGCCAAGGAGGCAGCTGAAGAACTTGGACAGCAGCTTGAAGAAGAGAAGTCAGAACTTGAAGCTTCACAGTATGAGCTTGAGGAAGAAGAAGCCTATATGGAAGAGCTTCTTGCTGACTACAAGGCAACCTACGCAGACTATGAAGTCAAGCTTGCCAAGGCCAAGCAGGACGCTGCGGTTTATACAGCGCAGGTCAAGAGCCAGCAGGCCAGCATTGCAAGCCTTCAGAAACAGATAGAGGCCAAGCAGAAGGAAGTTGACGCAGCCAAAAAAGCGGCAGCAGATGCTGAGGCTGCAGAGGAAGCTGCCAAGGCAAGTGCAGAGTCAGGCGGAGATTACACATCATCAAGCTATACTTCATCAGGTTCATCCAGTTCATCTGGCTCATCAAGCTCCAAGTCATACTCCGCGCCGGGTAGTGCAACAGGCCAGAACATTGCCAACTATGCTTGTCAGTTTGTTGGTAATCCTTATGTAGCAGGTGGAACAAGCCTTACAGACGGAGCAGACTGCTCTGGTTTCGTAATGTCAGTATATAAAGCCTTTGGAATCTCAGTTCCCAGAACCAGCTGGGCGCAGGGGTCCTACGGCAGAGAAGTGTCATATTCAGATGCCCAGCCGGGAGATGTTATCTACTACGGCGGACATGTTGGAATATATATAGGTGGCGGAAGGATCGTCCATGCCAGCACCCAGAAGACTGGTATCAAGTACAGTCCAGCCACTTACAGATCCATTATCAGTGTCAGAAGATTTTTATAATAAAGTTTAGGAGGAGCCATGGCTACAGAAGAAAAGGTCATAGTCATCGACTTTGGCGGCCAGTACAATCAGCTGGTTGCAAGGCGCGTGAGAGAATGTAACGTCTACTGCGAGATCTATTCCTATCGCACACCAATTGACAAGATAAAGGAGATGAATCCCAAGGGCATCATTTTAACAGGAGGCCCTAACTCCTGCTATGAAGAGGGAGCACCTTCTTATACCAAGGAGCTCTTTGAACTTGGAATCCCAGTTCTTGGCCTTTGCTATGGAGCCCAGCTCATGATGCACATCCTTGGCGGAAAAGTCGAGAAGGCTCCTGTAAGAGAGTATGGCAAGACCGAGACCTTCATCGATGGCAGCAAGGACAAGCTCTTTAAGGGAGTAGAGGACAAAACCATTGTGTGGATGAGCCACTTTGACTACATCAGCAAGGTCGCTCCTGATTTTGAGATAATCGCCCACACAGCAGATTGCCCGGTAGCAGCTGCATGTAATGAGGCTAAGAAGCTCTACGCCATCCAGTTCCATCCGGAAGTTCTTCACACTGTAAAAGGTAAAGAGATCCTTCATAACTTTGTAAGGAATATCTGCGAGACTGCAGGTACCTGGAGAATGGATTCCTTTGTTGAAAATACCATCAAAGAGATAAAAGACAGAGTGGGAGATGGAAAAGTCCTCCTTGCTCTTTCAGGCGGAGTTGATTCATCTGTTCTAGCAGCTCTTCTTGCCAAGGCTATCGGTAAGCAGCTCACCTGTGTATTTGTAGACCACGGTCTTCTTCGTAAGAACGAGGGCGATGAAGTTGAGGGCGTATTTGGCCCTGATGGAAACTTCGATATCAATTTTGTAAGAGTTAATGCAGCAGAGAGATATTACGCTAAGCTGGCAGGAGTGGAAGAGCCTGAGAGAAAGCGTAAGATCATCGGTGAAGAGTTTATAAGGGTATTTGAGGAAGAGGCCAAGAAGATTGGCGCAGTTGACTTCCTTGCCCAGGGCACAATCTACCCTGACGTTGTAGAATCAGGTCTTGGCGGAGAATCTGCTGTCATCAAGTCCCACCACAACGTTGGCGGACTTCCTGACTATGTTGATTTCAAAGAGATCATCGAGCCCTTGAGATCTCTTTTCAAGGACGAAGTAAGAAAGGCAGGTCTTGAGCTTGGCCTTCCTGAATATCTTGTTTACCGCCAGCCATTCCCTGGCCCAGGCCTTGGAATTCGCATCATTGGCGAAGTTACTGCAGAGAAGGTCCGTATCGTTCAGGACGCAGACTTTATCTACAGAGAAGAGATTGCAGCAGCTGGCCTTTCCAAGCTCCCTGACCAGTACTTCGCAGCTCTTTCCAACATGCGCTCAGTAGGCGTTATGGGTGATGAGAGAACCTACGACTACGCTGTAGTCCTCCGTGCTGTTGAGACCGTTGACTTCATGACAGCCGAGGCCTCCGAGATCCCGTTTGCAGTTCTCCAGAAGGTCATGAGCCGAATCATCAACGAAGTCAAGGGCGTAAACCGCGTAATGTACGACCTTACAAGTAAGCCCCCAGGAACTGTGGAGCTGGAGTGATAACGAGCCAAGCACTCTACATATCAATAAGCACAGGTACGAAGTACCTGCCCAAATAATAAAGACAGCAACTCATGCTTGCATGAAGGTTGCTGTCTTTTTATTTGGGTAAGCACTGCGAAGCAGTGTACTTATTGCGGAGAGTATCTGGCGACAACAGACGCTTATAGAAATCGCTGCTTTTTAGCGATTTCTATAAGAGGAGTGGAACAGCCAAGGAAAGAAAACAAGCAAATATACGTTGACAACGTATATGAACGGTTGTATACTTTGATAAAGTATAAGAATGCATTGGAGATGACAATATGGATATTTCAGCAAGAATAAAGGAATTACGAAAGAAAACTGGACTATCGCAAAGTAAGTTTTCTGCAAAATTTGGAATCCCTGTAAGAACTCTTCAGCAATGGGAACAGGGAATAAGCGCCCCTCCGGAATACTTAGTCAGAATGATGGCATATATTATGCAACTCGAGGAAAACGGGCAGATAAAGGACGAAGAACAGATAAGGGGGAAACATGCAGATGACAAATGATAAAGTTCAGTTATTTGAAGACCAACCCATTAGAACAGCATGGGTTGAAGATGAAGAAGAATGGTACTTTTCAATTGTGGATGTGGTTGGCGTTCTTGCTGAAAGTAAAGATCCCACATCATATTGGAGAAAACTAAAGCAGAGACTGAAAGAAGAAGGAAATGAAACCGTGACAAATTGTCACGCTTTAAAAATGATTGCGCAGGATGGAAAGAAAAGATTTACGGATGTAGCTAATGCTGAACAATTACTTCGACTGATCCAATCTGTACCATCAAAGAAAGCCGAGCCCTTTAAACTATGGCTTGCTCAGGTTGGGCGTGAGAGAATGGAAGAAGTAATAGATCCGGAGCTCACAATAGAGCGCGCTCTTGAGACCTATGCCAAGAAGGGTTATTCAAGAGAATGGATTAATCAACGTTTACAGAGCATTCAGGTAAGAAAAGAGCTTACAGATGAGTGGGGCAAGCGAGGCATCAAAAAAGGCGTAGAGTATGCCATTCTGACTGATGAAATAACGAAGGCATGGTCCGGGATGACAACAAGACAGTATAAGAACCTCAAAGGTTTGAAGAAGGAAAACCTCAGGGATAACATGTCAACATTGGAGCTGGTACTTAATATGTTGGCAGAGGCAACAACTGCTGAGATTTCCAAGGAAAAGAAGCCTGAAACTTTTGAAGAAAATCGCATTGTGGCAAATGAAGGCGGAGCAGCTGCCGGAGAAGCCAGAGTAGCTGTTGAGAAGAGAACAGGGAAGTCTGTAATAACCAGCAAGAATGCTAACGAATTACAGAACTTGGTCACTGGTCTCATTGAGGATATCGGAAAAACCGATGGTCAGGATGAAAGCTGATCCAGTCCAACGTTAATGCTCAGATAGAGAGCGGAAGTGCCAGTGCTGATGAGATAAGAAAATGGATGATAGAATCCTTGACATCGGTCTTTGATGGGAGAGAAAGGCAGCTTGTATTCAATGGATACAGCTGGTATATAAGGAGAACTAAATGAACGAATACATGGTTGAAAAATACAGACAGCTTAATGAGTCTGCCAAGAAAGGGCAGATCCTTTTTGTGGGATCATCACTGATGGAGCACTTTCCAATAAATGAGATCCTCATGAGCAGAGGCCTTGATATAAAGATTTATAACAGAGGAATCAGCGGATACACTATTCCTGAGCTTCTTGAGTCCATGGATGAGCAAATCTTTGACCTTGAGCCATCAGTGATTTTTATCAACATCGGAACTAATGATATCAGCCGGCCTGAAGAGACAGCAGAAGGATTTGAAGCTGACTACAGAAATGTCCTTTCCCAGATAAAAGAAAGATTGCCCAAAACAAAAGTATATGTAATGGCCTACTATCCGGTTAACGTAGAACTTGCGAAAAAAGTTGTTGCCTGGCCTGAGGCACCACTGGCAGCAGAGCTTCGCCTTCAGAGACTTGATAAAGCAAACAACATAGCAGAGAGCCTTGCAAAGGAGATGGGCTATGAGTTTATCAACGTTAACGACGGCCTTGCCGGAGTTGACGGGCAAACCCGTAAGGAGTATTCTACAGACGGAATACACATGTGGCCTAAGGCCTACGAGATCATTTTTGACAATATGAGTAAGTACATCTTTTAAGAGATAAAGATGCGTCTTTGGAAAGTATGAAATGAAACGCGTTGATTTTGAAAATGGAAAAACCTTAAATAACATTCTGGCTACAGCCCTTCCAATGCTGGTGGCCCAGATGATAAATCTTTTATACAACATCGTTGACAGAATATATATAGCCCGCATCCCGGAGATAGGCACTGTGGCCCTTGGTGCTGTTGGACTTTGCTTTCCTATAGTTATCCTGACCACAGCATTTACCAATATGTTCGGGAGTGGCGGAGCTCCCTTATTTTCAATTGCAAGAGGACAAAAGAATGAAGAAAGAGCGAGGGAGATCCAGAACACCTCGTTCTTTTTACTGATTGTTACAGGAATCATCCTTATCATTGTGGGAGAGATTTTTGGAAGGCCAATCCTTGCAGCCTTTGGAACTTCAGAGGCAGCCATGGTCTATGCCCTTCCTTATCTTAGGATATACATGCTTGGAACAATCTTTTCCATGATCTCCACAGGAATGAATCCCTTTATAACAGCCCAGGGCTATGCAGTTATAGGAATGACCACAATTGTGGTGGGGGCAGCAGCCAATATCATCCTTGACCCGATATTTATCTTTGTCTTTGGCCTTGGCCCGGAGGGGGCAGCTATTGCAACTGTAATCTCACAGGCCCTTTCTGCCATATATGTTCTGAGATTCTTTTTTGGAGACAGATGCGCATACAACCTTAAGATCATGTCAGCGTCTGAGATAAAAAACTGTGGCACGACAGCCAGAAGCATCATAGGCCTCGGAACAGCAGCGTTTATCATGCAGTTTACCAATGCAATGGTATCAGTGTCCTGTAACAGCGTTCTCTCAAACGTAGGTGGCGATCTGTACGTCTCTGTGATGACAATGGTAAACTCTGCCCGTCAGATGATGGAGACGCCGATCCTTGCTATCTCTGAGGGAACCTCGCCAATAATCAGCTACAACTATGGTGCAAGGCGTTTTGATAAGATCAAGCGCTCCATAGCCATCATGGTGGCCATGGACTTTGGCTATACCTTTATCGTATGGATGTTCATCCGGCTGTTCCCTGCGGCAGTCATTGGCATTTTCAGCAATGACAAGACCATTCTTGCGGATGCCATCCCTGCATTTAACCTGTATTTTTCGACATTTATCTTCATGACCTTCCAGCACTCGGGACAGGTTGTATTTAAGTCATTAGGACGAAAGGGACACGCAATTTTCTTTTCACTGTTCCGAAAGGCATTTATTGTTGTGCCACTGACTTACATACTTCCTTATTTCTTCCATATGGGGACTGATGGGGTATTTGCAGCTGAGCCCATCAGCAACGTTATTGGTGGCACAGCCTGCTTTGTGACAATGTTATTCGCGGTCAGGAAAATGGCGAAAAATAAAAATTAATAAAAACACTTTTAGGGGTTTACGAAAACGATTTTATATAAGATACTATTAGCGCAGCGAAAACGTTTAAGGTTTTGATATGTTTGGAGGATTTAATGGCAGGAAAAGTTTTTGACGCCGATAAATTTGCAGAGGTTGCACGCCGCAGTGTTGCAGAGGGTGCAGTACTTCTTAAAAATGATGGAAATGTTCTTCCCCTGGCGGAAGGCACTAAGATAGCCCTCTTTGGAAGAAGCCAGTACAACTACTATAAGAGTGGTACAGGCTCAGGTGGTATGGTCAACACCAAGTATGTGATCGGTGTTAAAGAGGCCCTTACTGAGGATAAGAGATTTACACTTAATCAGGAGCTTATAGATACATATGATGCCTGGATTGGGGATCATCCTTTTGACAAGGGCGAAGGCTGGGCTTCAGAGCCATGGTTCCAGGAAGAGATGGACATCACACCTGAGTTTGCAAAAAAGATCGCAGCAGATTCTGATGTTGCCGTTGTCCTCATCGGAAGAACAGCAGGAGAGGACCAGGACAACAGCTCCAAGAGCGGAAGTTTTCTTTTGACAGATAAAGAGAACGCTATGCTTGAGGCTGTAACAGGCGCCTTTGACAAGACAGTAGTTCTTTTAAACGTGGGCAATATCATAGATATGAAGTGGGTTTCTAAGTATAATCCACAGGCGGTTATGTACATCTGGCAGGGCGGTCAGGTAGGTGGATACGGCGCAGTTGACGTGTTGTCCGGAGATGTTAACCCTTCAGGTAAGCTTACAGATACTATTGCAAAAGACATAAGGGACTACCCTTCAGATACATCCTTTGGCAGCAAGGAGAGGAACATCCAGCAGGAGGATATCTATGTTGGATACCGCTACTTTGAGACTTTTGCAAAAGACAAGGTTCTCTACCCCTTTGGATTTGGACTTTCCTACACTACTTTTGATATAGCAGTTAAATCTTTTAAATGTGATGAGAACGGAGCTTCCATCGAAGTTACAGTCACCAACACAGGAGAACGATGCGGCCAGCAGGTTGTTCAGGTTTACGCAGAAAAGCCTCATGATGGCCTTGGAAACCCTGCTAGAGAGCTGGTTGCTTTTGACAAAACAAAAGAGCTTGAGCCAGGTCAGTTTGAGAGCTTCGTATTTGATATTTCAGCTTACGACCTTGCAAGCTTTGATGACAGCGGCGTGACAGGCCATAAGAATGCTTACGTCCTTGAAAAAGGAAACTACTCTTTCTATGTTGGAAGTGATGTAAGAAGCGCAGCTAAGGTTGCTGATCAGCAGATCGATGAAACAGTAGTTGTAGAGCAGCTCACAGAGACTCTGGCTCCAACTATTTCTTATAAGAGAATGAAGGCTGTAGCTAGCGGCGAAGGCTTTACAGTAGATTACGAGGATGTACCTGTTGCCACAGTGGATCCGGAGCAGGTTCGCATAGATGAGCTTCCAAAAGAAATCGCTCAGACCGGCGACAAAGGATACAAGCTAACTGATGTATATCATGGCAGAGTATCCATGGATGATTTTATCGCGCAGCTCTCTGATAAAGATCTTGCCTGCATCTGCAGAGGTGAGGGAATGAGCTCACCTAAGGTTACACCCGGATGTGGCGGAGCTTTTGGCGGCGTGACAGATTCTCTTTTGGGCTATGGCATTCCTGTAGCATGCTGTTCAGATGGACCATCCGGGATCAGAATGGACTCAGGCAAGACAGCCTTTGCTATGCCAAACGGAACCTGCCTTACATCAACCTGGAACATGGACCTTCTTGAAGAGCTGTACAAGTGGGAAGGCCTTGAGCTTAGAAAGAACAAGATAGATGTCCTTTTGGGACCTGGAATGAACCTTCACAGACATCCCCTTAACGGAAGGAACTTTGAGTATTTCTCAGAGGATCCATTCCTTACAGGTAAGAGTGCAACAGCTCAGCTCAAGGGTATGCATCAGATCGGTGTAACAGGAACCATCAAGCACTTTGCTCTTAACACTCAGGAAACAGGAAGGCGCTTTGTTGAGCACGTTGCATCCCAGAGAGCCATCAGACAGATATACCTTAAGGGCTACGAGATCGCAGTAAAAGAGGCTGGTGCCCACGCTGTAATGAGCTCCTACGGTGTAGTTAACGGATATTACACATCATCAAGCTATGACCTGATCACCAGGATACTCAGAAACGAATGGGGATTTGAAGGCATCATCATGACCGACTGGTGGGCTGAGGCAGGTAAGTTCGGTCAGGGCAAAAGAACTGATACCGCCTCTGTAGTAAGAGCCCAGAATGACCTTTACATGGTATGTGGCGATTCTGAGAATAACTCCAATGGTGATAACTCTGATGAAGCACTTGCCAAGGGAGAAGTTACCAGGGCAGAGTTCCAGAGATGTGCAGCAAACATCTGCAGGTTCGTCATGAACAAGCCTGTATTTGCAAGATACATTGGAGAGGGTAATGAACTTGACCTCAAGCTGGAAGAGGATGCAGATGAAGAAGAGCTTCTCTTTGACAAGATGATCGACTGCAGAGTGGGCGACGACGGTGTTGGAAAGGTTGATGTAAGCAGCATTGTAACTGCAAGGAACACCACCAACATGGTTTCTGTAGCCTTCAAGAAGTGGGGCTATTACAAGCTTTCGATGACAGTAAGAGCCAACACCAAGAGCGATCTTGCCCAGATCCCTCTTACTATCACCAAGGACAAAGAGGTTGTAGGCATGATAACTCTTGCAGGTCACGAAAAAGAGTGGAAGACCATTGAAATGGATATCAGTCCAAGCTTCTCAACCTTCTACTTAAAGCTCTATTTTGCTCAGGACGGAATGGAGATAAAAGACATGACCATCACCCTTGAAAAAGCATTGGATGTATGGCTTGATGATATGGACTAAGTATTAGTTTTAGTGAAATAATTTTCGTATTTGACATAACAAAAAAACCCTACCTGCCGAGGTCAAGCGATGAGCCTCGAGGCAGGAGGGTTTTTTGTTATGTTGTAAATAATGAAAATTATTCTGGTTACTCTTTTCCGCTCCAGCAGTATGTGCAGAGCTTGCATGGCTCTATAGGAATTGCTTCCACCATGTCATCAAGTCTGTGATAGTGCAGGGAAGTGAAGTTAAGCTCTTTTCTGATCTCCTCAAGCATTGCTGCATACTGAGGTGAATCAGGATCTGTGTATTTTCTTACGGTCTCTTCATTAGGTGAAGGATAACCTTCGAGCTTCTCAATAACTCTTCTTGTGATGAGCTCCATCTCTGTGTTGGATCTTGAGAAGTTAAGGTATTTGCATCCGTAGATAAGAGGTGGGCAGGCTGGTCTGATATGAACTTCGCTGGCGCCGCTCTTATAAAGGAATTCTGTTGTTTCACGAAGCTGTGTTCCTCTTACGATGGAATCATCTATAAGAAGGAGGCTCTTGTTCTTGATGAGCTGGTTAACAGGGATCAGCTTCATCTTGGCGATAAGATCACGCCTTGACTGGATTGTAGGCATAAATGACCTTGGCCATGTGGGAGTATATTTTACAAATGGTCTTGAATATGGGATTCCTGAGGTGTTGGAATATCCGATGGCATGTGCTACGCCGGAATCAGGTACTCCTGCTACAAGGTCTGGGTGCAGTCCTCTTTGCATGTCGCGCTCTGCAAGCTTGGCTCCGCAGCCGTATCTCATGGTCTCTACGCTGAGCCCCTCGTAGGTTGATGCAGGGAAACCATAGTAGATCCACAGGAATGTGCAGATCCTCATGTCGTCAAAGGCAGGAGCAACGATTTCAACTGACTCGGGAGTAATATACGCAATTTCTCCAGGGCCAAGTTCCTTGTATGGGTCATATCCAAGATTTAAGTAGGAAAAACTTTCAAAGCAGACACAGTAACCTTCGTCTTTGTGACCAATTTCCACAGGTGTTCTTCCGTAGCGGTCTCGTGCAGCGTAGATACCCTCTGTTGTCATCAGAAGCAGTGACATTGAGCCCTTGATGATCTCCTGGGCATATCTGATACCCTCTACAATGGTTACCTTTTGATTGATGATAGAAGCTACAAGCTCGGTAGGATTGATGTCGCCGCCGCTCATCTCAAGAAAGTGTGAGCGATTATCGGCAAAGAGCTTGTTTGTGATCTCGTCGATGTTGTTGATCTTGCCAACTGTTGTTATGGCATAAGTTCCGTGATGGGAGCGAACAATAAGTGGCTGCGGCTCAAAGTCGGAAATACAGCCAATTCCTAAATGCCCCTCCATTTTCATCATATCGTCTTCGAATTTCGGTCTGAAATAAGAGCGCTCAATGTTGTGGATAGAGCGATCGAACCCTTTTTTCTTGTCGTACACAGCCATTCCTGCGCGACGGGTTCCTAAATGTGAGTGATAGTCGGTTCCGTAGAACAGGTCAAAAACCGCACTTTCACGAGATGCAACGCCAAAAAATCCTCCCATGGAATCCTCCTGTTGTTACCTTATGATAAACGATTACGGAAACAATAATAACACAGTCATCTCTAAATGTGTGTGACTAATTTCTTAATATTTTTGAACAGATCCATTAATGTTATCATAGCATTATGACGGAATATAAAAGTTGCACTTTGTGCCCAAGAAATTGCAAAGTGGATAGAACGGTAAAAACTGGCTATTGTAAAGTGCCGGATACTTTAAAGGTTTCCCGGGCAGCTCTTCATATGTGGGAGGAACCCTGCATCTCAGGGAAAAGAGGTTCAGGCACCATCTTCTTTTCAGGTTGCAACATGGGCTGCGTTTTTTGCCAGAACAAAAAGATAAGCCGCGGTGAAACCGGACTTTTCATAGATAAAGGGCGCCTTATAGAGATCTTTTTTGAACTTAAGGAAAAAGGCGCAAACAACATAAACCTGGTGACTGGGGATATGTTTATCCCCACGATCAGAGAGGCTATAGCTGAGGCAAAAAAGCAAGGCTTTGCTCTTCCGTTTCTTTTAAACACATCTTCATACCTTAATCTTGATACGGTAAAGAGCCTGGATGGTCTTATTGATATCTACCTTCCGGACTTTAAATATATAAGGGATGAGGATGCGGTGAGATATAGTAGTGCCCCAGGATACGTTCATGTGGCCAAAGAGGCTATTGGCGAGATGGTCAGGCAGTGCCCGGAAAGTCTCTTTTTCCCTGAAGAGGACGGGGATACTATTATGAAAAAGGGCGTGGTAGTAAGACATCTTCTGATGCCGGGAATGCTGATCCAGGCCAAGCTCATAGTAAAGTACCTATACGATCAATACGGGGACGGGATATACTTAAGCCTCATGAACCAGTACACTCCAAACGGGGAACTTTCTGGCTTTCCTGAGATTGACAGGAAGGTCAGCAAAAGAGATTACGACAGCCTTATTACTTACGCCCAGAACCTGGGGATCACCAAGGCTTTTGTCCAGGTTGGGGAAACTGCAGATGAGAGCTTTATCCCTGAATTTGACTGCGAGGGGGTCATAAACAACAATGGCAAATTATGATACAATTAAGATTCAGGAAGAGCTGTTTAAACGGCAGGATGTTAAGTACAGAGACTTCCAGGGAGGACTTATTCCGGGCAAAACTCCGGAGGTCATGATAGGAGTCAGAACGCCGCAGCTGAGAGCTCTGGCAAAAGAAATACTTAAGGTCGGCGGCTACGAAGAGTTCCTTAAAGACCTTCCTCACAAGTACTTTGATGAGGATCAGCTCCACGCCTTTATCATTTCCGGTATCAAGGATTATGACAGGGCAATGGAGGAAACTGAGCTGTTCCTTCCATATGTGGACAACTGGGCGACCTGCGATCAGATGTCTCCCAAGGTGTTTAAAAAGAACAAAACAGATCTTCTTAAACATGTAAAAGAGTGGATAAAGTCAGATAAGACCTACACCATCCGCTTTGGAACAGGAATGCTCATGGAGCACTTCCTTGATGAGGACTATGACGTCAGGTATCCGAAGATGGTAGCAGGGATCCGCTCAGATGAGTACTACGTCAACATGATGACCGCCTGGTACTTTGCAACAGCGCTGGCCAAGCAGTATGACAGCATACTTCCGTTCCTTGAAGAGAAAAAGCTGGACACATGGACCCACAACAAAACTATTCAGAAGGCTGTGGAGAGCTATCGTATAACTCCTGAGCAAAAAGAATATTTAAAGACATTAAAAGTTAAGACAAAAAAGGGGGATAACAGAAAATGATCAAGACATTCAAGATGAAGCTCTATGAAGGACAGGAAAAGGAGTATGAAAGACGCCACAATGAGTTGTGGCCTGAGATGATCGACATGATCCATGAGCATGGCGGCAAGAACTACACCATCTGCCTGGATAAAGAGACTCTTACACTTTTTGGATACATTGAGATCGAGGATGAGGAGCTTTGGAACAAGGGAGCTGACACAGCAATAAACAGAAAATGGTGGGACTTCATGGCAGACATTATGGAGACCAATCCAGACAACAGCCCTGTTGCTGTTGATCTGCCAGTTCTTTTCCACCTGGATTAATTTTTTTAGATACAAATGGAGGACAATTTATGGATTATCAGGCAAGATATGAGGAGTGGCTCAGTAAGCTTTCAGATTCTGACCCGTTAAAGGCAGAACTTGTTGCCATCGCATCAGATGAAAAGGATAAAGAGGAGAGATTCTATCAGGATCTGTCCTTTGGTACAGCAGGACTTCGTGGCAAGGTTGGCGCTGGAACAAACCGCATGAACTTCCTTACTGTTGGTAAGGCTTCACAGGGTGTTGCAGACTACATCGTTTCAAAGGGCCAGGAAGCTATGGACAAAGGCGTTGTTATCGCCCATGATCCAAGACATTTTTCAAGAGAGTTTTCAGAGCTGGCAGCAGGTATCTTTGCGGCTAACGGCATCAAAGTTTACACTTTCCCAAGCCTTCGCCCTACACCTGAGCTTGCGTTCATGATAAGAAGACTTAATACCGTATCAGGTATCAACATCACAGCATCCCATAACCCCAAGGACTACAATGGATACAAGGCATACTGGGATGATGGATGCCAGGTTTCAGCAGAGGTTGCTGATGGCATGACAAAGTGCATCAACGCAGTTGATATCTGGACAGGAATAAAGAAATCAGACTACAACGAGGGCGTTAAGGCTGGCAAGATCATTGTCCTTGGACAGGAATATGACAGGGAGTACCTTGATAAGATCGAGAGCCTTGCTATCCATGAGGGCGACGAGCTGGATCTTTCTATTCCGCTTGTTTACACACCTCTCAATGGCTGTGGATCTATCCCATTCAGACAGATGCTCAAAGACAGAGGCTTTACAAACTGGAAGATCGTTCCTGAGCAGGAGAATCCTGATCCTGACTTTACTACCGTAGGATACCCTAACCCTGAGGATCCAAAGGCCTTTGCTCTTTCAGAGAAGTACGGAAGAGAGTTTGGAGCTGAGCTTCTTATGGCAACAGACCCTGATTCAGACAGATTTGCCATTGAGATAAGAGATGACAATGGCAACTATGTTCCTCTTAATGGTAACCAGACAGGATATCTTCTTGTTAACTATGTGCTTGAAGGTCACAAGAGTGCTGGCACACTTCCAGCTAAGGGCGCAATGGTCAAGTCCATTGTTACATCAACTCTTTCAACCATAATCGCCAAGGCCTACGGCGTTGAGATGTTTGAGACCCTGACTGGCTTTAAGAATATCTGTGGCAAGATTCCTTACCTTCATGAGAACGGCTATCAGTATCTGTTTGGATATGAGGAGTCAGTTGGCTACGCTATCTGCGAAGACATCAGAGACAAGGACGGAATCTCTGCAGGTATGATGGTTGCTGAGGCAGCAGCATATTACAGAAAGCAGGGCAAGACCCTTTGGGATGTACTCAATGAGATCTATGCAAAATATGGCTTCTTTGCTGAGGATGAGCCAAACCTTGTTCTTGAGGGAATTGCAGGCCAGCAGCGCATTCAGCGCATGATGAAGTTCTTCAGGGAGAACATTCCTACTAATGTTGCAGGAGCTAAGGTCGACAAGGTTATCGACTACATAAACGGCTACGAGGACATTCCACCTCAGAACGCTATCAGACTTTTCCTTGATAACGGTTCATGGTTTGCAGTAAGACCAAGTGGAACAGAGCCAAAGATCAAGTTCTACTTCTACTCAAACAGAAGCTCCAGAGAAGAAGCGCTTAAAGTCAACGCTGATATCAAGAAAGAGATCTTAGATCTTTTAAGTTCAGTTGAGTAAGGAGGCCGGAGCATGTGTCTTTCTACAGCTTTTAGGGATTCAAATCCAGACGAGGTGCTGATGGAATACGTTAGCAGCATCAATATAGATGGTGAGAACATCACCCTGACAGATCTTATGGGTGAGAAAAAGACCTTTAAGGGAAGCCTTAAGTTTGCGGACCTTACAGGGGCAGTGATAAGGATCGATTGTTAAGAAGGTGGTTCTTTTTAAGACAAGGGGACGGTTCTCTTGTCTCCCCTTTGGGGAGACAGAGAGAACCGTCCCCTCTGTCTTGAAAAGAACCGCAATTTGTTTTATTCCACGTTATCTTTCATCGTATATGGTGTTTTAAGAGTGTCTGCACGCTTCATATTGTCAAATCTCTTGATCATGAATGGTTCCCAGATGTAGTACAAGAACTTTCCATCCAGATCAAAATAGAATACAGCAAAGAGTATTCCATAGACTATAACAGCGAAGCGGATCAGCTTAAAAAAGAATTTGCCAATAGTTTTCATTTCTTATCCCCCTTCCTTACCAGCTCATTGAGTCGTCGAAATCCAGAAGTGTAGGATCAAGTGGCTCTTCTCTCATTACTGTGGTCATATAGTCGTTGATGATATCACGGATTTCAGCTCTTGAAACTGTTCTCTTATCAGGAAGAGCATGGGGAATCCAGATTGCATGGATATTGCGCTTTCTGAACTCGTCCTCGAATACTCCGTGGATACCCTGCATTCCCTTACACTGAAGCTGGTCGTACATGATGACCATATCGCAGTTGAATCTCTCCATGTAATCAAACAGAGACAGGATGTGTTCGTGTCCGCCTACTGCCATTGCACGCATAGGTGCCTTTTCGTTGAACCATGAAAGATCTTCAAGAGCATGCTCATAAGTATCTGTTCTAAGATACTGGTCAAACATAAGAGAATCCATGTTGATAACGGTGTTGATACCCCAGCAGTTGTAAGCCCATGTACACCAGTGTGAGTAGTAAAGAGGAGCGCAGCTCCAGGCAATTGCACGGTGCCTTGTCTTGGGGAAGCAGTTGATCTTGTTCTTGACTGTGTTGTCCATGATAGCCTTAACATGGGCATCGATCTCGTGCCAGATAGGTCTGTCTCCATCCTGTGAGTAGTAGATCCTGTAAAGAGCCTGTGCAACACCGGTAATTGGATAGTAAGGGGTGTTGGCTGCAACATCCCATTTTTCCCATTCAAATTCAGTGAGCTTGTTGAAGCTCTGAGCATGCTTAACATACTGATCCCAGTCCATCTTGATGCCAAACTGCTCTTCAATAAACTTCCAGGCACCTTCAATTTCTTTCTGGCAATGCTCCTGAACAAGAGGATCGTCATATCTCATGGGCTGAGGCATTGCGTAAAGCGGACGGTTAAGGAACCAGTCCTGAAGAACTGAGGTTGCAACTGATCCGTCGCAGGCCTCGTTGGATGTCAGCATTACTGGGCTGTAATCAGGATAATCATCCTGAACAAAAAGACCATATTCTGCCTGACACATTGGGCATGGATCTGCTGGAAGTCCGATGGACTGAGCTGCGTCGATGTAGTTTAAAACTGTGTGATTATTTACGTGTACTGAAACGAAGTAAGGGATCATTTCAAGGGCAACATCATCAAGCTGATCTCTCCAGCCGTAGAAGATGTTTCCGCTTAAGGTCTCGTTGTGGGCGATGGTCTTTTTCCAAAGCTCGTTCTCTTCCCCGCCGTGGAGCTTTTTATCAGCCTCGAACATCCTCATGAACTGTCTTATGGTTTCGCTTACCATTCCGCGATAGTGCCATGCTGATGCCTTAAGTGCATCGCCTCTTACACCTTCAAGTCCTCTGTCGAACCAGTGCATAACTGTAAGGTATGTCTGGCCCATCCAGCGGTATCTCATTGTTCCCTTTGCGAACTCAAAGACACCCTTTGGTCCGTCGCCATACTTCATGATATCTGTAACCATGTGTGCATAATTGTAGAGCCAGATCATGTTGAAGTAGTACATGGTATCCATGAAGCCACGCCACTCGCGGTGCTTGTAAAGACCGGTGTTTCCTACATACAGATCACCGAGTCTTCTCTCTTCGTGGGGCTTGCCATACCAAAAATCCTTTACGGCTTTTTTGGCGTCAAAGGGCTTATTTTTTTCCTCGGGACTCTTTTCTACTACAAAGAGTTCGCGGTATTTAGCTTTTACGTCCTTAAAACTGATTTTCATGATCCGTCAGGCCTCCTTCTGAATATTCTTGAGCTCTATGCTCTCAACAAAGGCCTGGAATCTTGTACGGAGCTGTCCGACCGCATTGTTGACATATTCTTTTTCGATAGAGCATACAGGATAACCAAAGTCTCTTGGAAGGATAAGGGTATCGATGGTCCTCTCATAGCTCCAGTATTCACAGAATTTCATCTGGGAGATTATGATACCGTCAGCCTTATATTCTTTTGCAATGTCAGCAAGGTACTGTTTCCTCTTACGCATGGTGTGCTGTTCCATGAAACGAGGGCACTCGCTGGTATCAAGGTAGTGACGTGCAATGGCGCGAAGCGGTGTCTCGCCGTCCTTAACAACGATCTCCTCTCGGCCAGGAAGAGAGCCGTAGCAGTGCCTGTCAGCCACAACAAGGGCTCCACACTCCTCTATGAGCTTGATGAAATCAGGATCATCTTCCTCAGAGCCGGCAAGAACCACCTTGCAGCGATAGGTCTTTTTGGCATCAGGCTTTCTGGTCTTAAGCTGCTCTGCAATATCCTTGAGCATATCGATGATAAGGTACTTGGGGCAGACCAGAGTGGCCAGCTGTATTACAGAGAACTCCCATCCGGTAATGGTGGGTTCATCAAGTTTTCTGTAGCTGCCAATCTCAGTGATCAGGCGACAGATCTCGTTATGTTCCTCGATAGCCTTTAAAAGAGCTTCATCAGAAGTATCAATTCCGAAGTGCTCGGAGAGCTTGTCTAAAACGTGATGCTTAAGCTGCTGCTCATAGTGATCGATTGAGTTTTCATTCTTTTTAAATGGAACATCTGTGAATTCGCAGAAGAAATCAGGATTCTTGATGATGTCCATCAGCTGCAGATGCTCCTGGAATCTACATGTGACGGTACATGTCTCTGTTGCCATCTGGGCGTCAAGGAAGTTAAAGCCTCCCTCTAAAGCGCGCTCTAAGAGGCATCTGCCATACATGCAGGTGCGGTTTGACATGTAGTATGTAGCCATATCCGGTGAACCACTGCGAGGTGCACGAAGACGCACGGAAAAACAACCGGGAAGGTCAAGAAGTACTTCTGGCATGAAATAACATGTGTAGCCAAGAGCTCTTTTGCCATCCTCCTTGCCTTGCCTGACTAGCTTGTTGTTTGCTTCCTGCAGTAGATCTTCGAGCTCAAAAATGTGCACAAGATCTTTCATTTTAAGAAATCCCCCTCAAAAATATTTGTTTTACTGATTGTGCAAAATTTATATTTGCCAAAAAAATAACGAAAATATCCACTGATATAATATCATATTTGCCAATTTAATAAAATAATTCTAAACAATTATTGTGGAAAATAGTCATTTTTATTATAATTAGACATAGGCAAATTTTTCTTTTTAGGGGGAGTTATGGCGGATCATACGACAGTCATTGCACTGGCAGGAAAGGGTGGCGTTGGTAAGACGTCTCTTTCTGCTGCTATTGTAAGACTTCTATCTAAAAAAAGGCCTGACGCCAAGATCCTGGCTATTGATGCGGATCCGGCGGTAGGTCTTTCTGTTGCTCTGGGGGTGCAGCCTTCTGAAACTCTTGACCAGATAAGGAAGAGAGTGGCAGAGGACGTTACAGGGAAACTCAAGGATACCCAGGACATTCTTGCAGAGGCCAAGTTCAGACTTTACGACGCCCTTGATGAGCAAAAGGGGTTTGCTTTTCTTGCTATCGGAAGACCTGAATCAGCTGGCTGTTATTGCGCGATCAATACCTATCTTAAAAAAGTAATAGAGATGCTTGTGGACGATTTTGACTATGTAGTCATCGACGGAGAGGCAGGAATAGAGCAGATCAACAGACGTGTTCTTGAAAAGGTGACACACCTTATCTGCGTTTCAGATCAGAGCCGCAAGGGGCTTTCCATCATCGAGACCATTAAGAACGTGGCAGATGAGCTTGTGATGTACAACGAGATCGGGCTTATCGTCAACAGGGCACCACTTCCGGAGAAGATCACTGAAAAAGAAATTGGCGGAGTCAGGGTCATATCTGTTATCCCTCAGGACGATGCCATGACAGAGAATGACATCGAGGGAAAAAGCATTTTTGAATTACCGGAAGATACAGGAATATTAAAGGGCGCAGAACAAGCTCTTTCGAATTTAAAAATAATCTAAAGGCATAGAAAGGAGGTAACCGTGCAGGATTTAAAACATCTTATCACATTTGAAAATCTTTTGGATGATGCTGCCAACGACCTGGTAAAGGAAGCGCAGAAGGAAGGACAGTATGCCATCGGATACACCTGCTATCACATGCCAGAAGTTCTTTTAAATGTTGACAATTGCTTTTCAACCCGCATGAGAGCACCAAGAACAGGTTCTATCGACATATCAACTTACTATATGTCCAACTACACCTGTGAATTTGCCAGATCTTTATTGGAGAGGGGAATCGAGGGAGGCTACGAATACCTTGATGGTATCGCCGGCGTCGATGCCTGCTCTGCCATGAACAGATGCTATGAGCATTTGGAGATCCTGGACTGCAACAAGAAACCACACTTCTTTGTAACTCATACAGATGTGCCTTACAAAGTTGAAAACTACAACGTAGATCAGGTAGCAACGCAGATGCGTCTAAGGCTCCTTGATGTGATGCATGAAAAGCTGGGAACAGACGTATCAGACGAAGCTATCAGGAAGGCAGTAAAAGAGCATAACGAACTCTGCAGAGTGATCACAGAGATAGGAAACATGCGTAAGCTTGAGAATCCGCCTGTAACAGGCTATGAGTTCCATGTTATCTGCCTTGTGAGCTATGTATGCCCTACATCCAAGATACTTCCACTTCTTAGGGAAACCCTTGAGGAGATCAAAAACAGGAAACCAGATCCTAAGCCATGGTTCAGAGCAAGGGTACTTGTGGTTGGATCAGAGGTTGACGACCTTGATTTTACAAGGCTCTTAGAGGAATCTGGAGCAATGGTTGTTGCTGACAGATACTGCTATGGTTCATTCCCTGGAAGAGAAGAGATAATTCTTAATGACGAGGAAGATGTAGTCAAGCAGATCGCAAGGCACTACATGAAGACCAGCGAGTGCCCAAGATACATGGCTGACTACAAGATTCAGCAGAGGCGTGATACAGCAGACAGACTTGCAAAAGAGTTTGGCGCAGACGGTATCATTTACGAGCAGGTTAAGTACTGCGACTTCTGGGCATTTGAAAGACCTCTTGCCAGCCACATCCTCACAGAGGAATATGGATGGCCAACACTTTCAATTGACAGATCTTACAACGTACACAATTCAGGTCAGCTCCGTACCCGTTTCCAGGCTTTTGTTGAGGCACTTGAGATCAAGCGCATCAAGAGCCAGAACAAGGAGAAACAGGAGGTGCCAGTATGAGATATATAGATCCCAAGAATTTCAGATTAAAAGATGAAATAAACTGGAAAGCTCAGGCTGAAAACATGAAGGAGATCGGCGGCATTGTGGCTGATCTCATAAAAGAGACCGACTGGAAGGACGTAGCAAGGTCCATGGGAAAAGACGCAAAAGGCCTTAAAAAACGTCTTACCTACGAAGCAGATCTTCTTAAGAATATGTCTCCGGAAGAGTTTAAGGACTTTTTGATAAACGGAGAAAAACAGCTTGGTAAGCTCTACGCCAAGGGCAAGATGGCCACAGTAAGGCGTGAGTGGAGAGGTGTTAAGGACACAGGCGTTGATTTCTACGAGTGGGCAAGAATGTGGGGAATGCTTCTTGCTACTTTCTCAAAAGACCTGGTTCCTGCCATGATGGGTGCAGTTCACTACAGATGGATGATCTCATACTTCTGCTGCCACTCCTTTATGGACAAGAACACCCTCGGACTTCGCGGAAGAGCCCTCAAGATGCACCACGAGCTCATTTATGCAATATTCAGATATGTTGCTGAGAACCTGGTACTTCTTATGAAGTCTGATGAAAAGGTAGGAAACAGCACAGCTCTTTCCAAGAAGATAGTTCTTTTCGACGAGATGACAATGTCACAGATCATGGCTGGATTCCCTGATCTTATCGGAATTCCATACCAGCTGATGCCGGTATTTCTTTTGTCAGAGATCGATCAGCTTGCATGTATGCCATACATCGATGCCATCGAGTCCTATGGACTTCCATCAGACACCTGCCCTGTTCCGTCATCAGAGTGTGGCGCAGTTGTAGTTGACGCACTTCCACACATGGGCGCATGCTTCATTTCAAGCTCAATGCCCTGCGACGGATCAGTTATGGCATCGTCCTATACAAGCAGAAGGTTCAAGGACCTTCCTACATATCACCTGGCTTTCCCTGTTAGATATGAGGATGAGTCCATTATGGATGCAGCAGTAAAAGACATCCAGGGATGCATCAGGTTTATCGAGGAAAACACAGGCGCGAAGTGGAGCTGGGATGCTTACTTTGCAGCAATGAAGAGATTTAACGAAGAGACCAAGTACGAGCTCCAGAAATGGGAGATCAACCAGACTCCTCATCCACAGCTCATCGGACCATGCTACGAGCTCTTCAGAAAGTGGAACTACGAGATGGACGGCGGACTTGATCCAAGGATCATCTCCACTTTCAAGAAGGTAGACAAGCTCATGATGAAGGCTTACGAGCACAAGGATGAAGCTTGGCGCGGCAAGATGAAATACAGAGCTATCGTATGGTCAATACCTGCTCACTACTATGCAAACTTCTCCAACTGGATGGCTAACTGCTGGGGTGTAGATATCCTGGTAGAGATGGAGTCACTGAACTTCACCAAGCCTCTTGAAACAGAGGACAGAGATGAGGCCCTTAAGGACCTTGCAAGACTCTACGAGAGAATGGTAATGAGAAGGCACACCAACGGCGGATATGACCACGTTGTAACAGAGCTCTGGAGACAGTGCGAAGCATGGAATGTAGATTTCGTTCTTATGTACCAGCACGTTTCATGTAAGAACATGGCAACTGTTCAGGGTCTTTTCGAAGATCAGGCAAGGGAGCGAGGCATCAAGCTTTTGTGGTGCAGCCATGACCTGATGGATCCAAGAACAGTATCCAGAAAAGACATGAGGGCTTCAGTAAATGAGTTCATGAGAACAGTAATGAAGGCAGAACCGGTTGACCCGTCACTTCTCGATTTTGAAGATGACACAACGTGGTGATAAATAGACGAGAAGTCACACGTTATCAATTGAACAAGTGAATTAATAAAGGAGGATGTTAAAGATATGAAATACTTTGGAGGATGTGACGTAGGATCAACCTACACAAAGGCAGTGATCGTAGATGAAAATGGCAAGATGGTAGCAGGTACTACCATAAAGAGTAAGATCATTGCTCAGGAATCAGCTGAGCTTGCAATGAAGGAAGTTTGCAGCCAGGTTGACGGACTTAATAGTTCAAAGGACCTTGAGTACCTTATTGGTACAGGTTATGGACGTAACAAGGTCCCTTTTGCGGATGAAAATATTTCTGAGATCTCATGTCATGCAATGGGCGTGCATGTAACAAACCCTTCAGTTAAGGCTATCATCGATATCGGTGGTCAGGACGTTAAGGGTATCTCCATCGACACAGATGGAACAGTTAAGAACTTTGCCATGAACGACAAGTGTGCTGCTGGTACAGGAAGATTCTTCGAGGCTATGGCAAGATCATTTGAGATGAGTCTTGAGCAGTTCTCAAATCTGTCACTTTCAGCTAAGAACGTTATCCCAATCACAGCTCAGTGCACAGTTTTTGCAGAGTCTGAGGTTATCACCCTTGTTGGTGAAGGAAAGCCTATGGACGAGATCGCAGCTGGTATCGAGATGGCAGTAGCTAAGAGATGCTTCGTAATGTCCAAGAAGGCTGGCGCTACAGATTCCATCACACTTACAGGTGGATGTGCCAAGAACGCCGGACTTAAGGCTGCTATCGAGCAGGTTCTTAAGCTCAAGGTAGTTGAGCTTTCAATCGATCCTCAGCTTATGGGAGCTCTTGGTGCTGCTGAGTATGCAAGACAGAAGGGAATGGCAAGATAACCCTTACAAGAAAGGACTTTTAGGATGAATAGTGTTGTTAAGATCATTCTCAAAATAATAAAAATCCTTACTATCGTTACAAGCATATTGTTTGTGATATATTTCTGGAACCTTGATCAGAAGCTCATGGCATGGGCCTACACACAGGTCAACAAGATCTTTGATCGCAAGAAAGCAGATATTAAGTTCTAAAGGGAGTTTTAGCCATGAAGCTATATGACAATATGATCGATGTGACCATGGATGCGCTGTCACATTCGGAATGCAAAAGAGTTTCCGCAGGTGCTGTAAGTGCCTGGAAATGCCTTGAAAACTCTGAGTTTATCATGCAAAGAGATGCTGGCCTTGAAATTGGTTCAGCACCAGAGCCATCGGTAAACTACACCTGCGTAACTACATCAGGCAGGGTGACAGAGGATGAGATCCTGATCTATGGAAAAGACATCAGTAAGATCTCCGGAGGCTGCGGCTTCGCCAGAGTCGTGATCCTTGAAACTGAGGACCTTGGAGAAGAGACAGACCAGGAGAAGGCCTTTCAGGCTATCAGAAATCTTGAGTTTGTAAGATACCATGTTTTCCCGGAAGGCTACATGGTAAGGGTATCATCCCAGAGCAATCAGGAGCAGGTACGTATCAGCAAAGATGCACTTAAAAAGGGGATTGACTTTGCCAGGGTTGGCGCCGCCTATATCAGCAAATACAAGGCTGTTCCAGGGGTTAAGAATGTCAGGATCATCTTTATCACTGACTCCAGCCTGGTAAAAGAAATACTTCCAAACGCAGACAAGATAGATGCCATTACAAAAACTTTAACTCACATCCTTGACGGCATGCCAACAGACTGTGGACACTGCAGTATGAAATCGGTCTGCGATGAAGTAGAAGGTATGAAGGAACTGCATTTAGGCAAGAAAAAATAATTGAAAGGAAAAGGCCACATGAAGCAGGAATATGAAGCTTTATTTACCCCATGGAAGATTGGGAATCTTGAAATAAAGAACCGTATAGTGCTTGCACCTATGGGAGGAACATGTATCTTTGGCTGGATGGAGCCAGGGGGAAGCCATTTTGACAAAGAGGCTGCTAGACTTCTTTTAAAGATAGCAAAACACGACTGCGGACTTATCATCCCAGGTATTGCTCCTGTTAAGGACATGCTGGGCGGTAAGTGGCTTTATCAGAACAAAAAGAAATTTGCAGAGCTTAAGGATTTCATGGATGAACTCCATGGAACCGGTGCCAAGATGTTTGTGCAGATGACAGCAGGCTTTGGAAGGAGCTTTGCTCTCACAGCACCTCTTGCTATGCTTGCAAAGAACAAGGCTCTGAACACTCTGGCTAAGCCATACATCGATGCAGAGTATCTTACTGCTGCACCTTCAGTTCTTCCTAACCGTTGGGCTGATGATGTAACAACAAGAGCCATCACTGAAAAAGAGATAAAGGATATCATCTACGCCTTTGGTGAAACTGCAAGACTCTGCAAAGAGGCTGGAGTTGACGGCGTTGAAGTCCATGCTGTCCACGAGGGATACCTTCTTGATCAGTTCACATTAAAGTACACCAACAAGAGAACTGATGACTACGGCGGATCCTTTGAGAATCGCTACCGCTTTGCTGTAGAAATCGTAAAAGAGATCAAAAAGACCTGTGGAGATGACTTCCCTGTATCCCTCAGGTATTCCGTAAGATCAATGACCAAGGCCTTCCAGTACGGCGCTATGCCAGGAGAGGACTTCGAAGAGATCGGAAGAGATATGGAAGAGTCTGAGCGCGCAGCCAAGTACCTTCAGGATGCTGGCTACGACATGCTCAACTGCGACAATGGTACCTATGATGCCTGGTACTGGGCTCATCCACCACAGTATATGCCTCAGAACTGTAACCTTGAGGATGTAGAACATATCAAGAAGTTTGTGGACATCCCGGTTGTCTGCGCCGGTAAGATGGAGCCAGACGTTGGAGCCAGGGCTGTCAAAGAAGGCGGCATCGACGCCATGGCAGTGGGCAGACAGTTCCTTGCAGATCCTAAGTGGGTATCCAAGATAAAGAAGGGCAAGGAAGAGGAGATCCGTCCTTGTATCTGCTGCCATTCAGCCTGCTTTAACCTTACCAAGCACAACGGAACAGCCAACGACCAGGATCTTTCTGAGTCAGCTGGAATGTGCAAGTGTGCGGTTAATCCACGCAGTATGCAGAGCAAGAAGTACAGGGTTAAACCTACAGATTCTCCAAAGAAAGTAGCCATCATCGGTGGCGGTATCGGAGGAATGGAAGCTGCAAGGATCTTAGCTCTTCGCGGACATGAACCAGAGATCTATGAAAAGACCAGCGAACTGGGCGGTGTATTCATCGCAGCAGCCGCTCCTGAATTCAAGGAGAAGGACAAGCAGCTCATCGCATGGCAGAAGCATCAGCTGAAAAAGCTCGGTGTAAAGATACACTTTAACTACGAGGTTAAGACAGATTCCCTTCCATCAGCAGATGAGTACATCATCGCAACCGGAGCAGAAGCTAACAGGATCCCAATTCCTGGAGCAGCAGAGTACGCAATGGATGCAACAGATTACCTTCTTGGCAACAAGCAGGTAGGCGATGATGTAGTTATTATCGGTGGTGGACTTACAGGCTGCGAGATCGCCCTGGATCTGTTCAGAAAGGGCAAAAATCCTCAGATCGTTGAGATGAAGGATGACCTTATCGCAGTTAAGAACATGTGCCTTGCTAACACCAGCTACCTTCGTGACTGCTTCAAGACCAACAAGGTTCCTGTATACTTAAATGCAGGAGTAGCAGAGATCACAGAAAAGAGCGTAAAGGTTAACCTTAAGGATGGCAGGACCGTGGAACTTCCTGCAGACAGCGTTATCATGTCAGTAGGATACCATCCAATACCACTTCTTCAGGCAGCTAAGAACGTACATCTTCTTGGCGACTGCAAGAAGGTTGGAAATGTCCGCTCAGCTATTTGGGGAGCTTGGGACATTGCAATGAAGATCTGATAAAACAAAAGGCTGCAGGAAAATTTTCCTGCAGCTTTTTTTCGGGGGACAAGACACGGGGACGGACAAGACACGGGGACGGTTCTACTGTCTTATTTTATCAAGATAAAACAAGACAGTAGAACCGTCCCCGTGTCTTGTCCGTCCCTGTGTCTTGTCCCAGGTCCTATCTACTCACAGTCTGTTATGGATTCCCAGTTCCTCGTGCATCTTTCGTTTCATCTCGTACATTCTCTCGTCTGCCAGCAGATATACCTCATGTGACGTTGCGTTTGGCAGCTCATGCTTGAAAGCATAGCCCACCGCAACGCTTCTGTGATACTCGGTGTAAAGCGCGTTCATTACGTTCAGGGCACTGTTCATCCTGCCTATAAGAGCATCAATATCTTTTCCAATGGCATCTTCAATGATGACCATGAATTCGTCGCCGCCAATCCTTGCGCACAGACCCTCGTCAAAGAAAGTGGCTGAGAGGACCTTGGCGAAGTCCTTGATATAACGGTCTCCGGACGGATGACCGAAATCGTCGTTTACAAGCTTAAGGCCGTTAAGGTCAATACTGATAAGACAGTAATCTGTGGTGACTTCATTTAAGTCCTTCATGACTTTATCTGTCTTTGCCCTGTTTGCCAGATTGGTAAGTCCGTCTGCATATGCAAGGTGCGACAGTGAAGCGTGCTCAAGCTTCTGGGCATAGGACTCGGTGATAAAGAGCATGTAGTTGGCCAGCTGACACATAACAAAGATCAGGCATCCGGTGTCTATAGTAATGATGCTGATGAAATAGCTGTTTTTAATATGCAAGCTGTCGAGGACATATATGATCAGATGGATAAGCTCCGCAAGGGCAAAGGAAACAAGTCCAAGCATCTGGATCTTGCCGGAAGCTGTAATATCTTTTTTGATGACGTTCCTTAGTATAAAATAGGAGATCACGAAAAAGCCAAATACTGCTGTCAGGTGATACACCAGAATAGTTTCCCTGAGGTGTATATTAAACCCGAAATGCAGAACATAAAGTACAAAAACTATTCCGCAGGAGATTCCTGCAACAGTTATGAAGAAGTTCTTTTTCTCAATGTTCTGGGCAAAATAAACCAGCAGATAACAGAATGGAACGATCATGTAAAGCGTCAGGTATTCTATCTGGGTTTCATAAGGCGTGTAGATAAATGGTGACAGAACGTTGTAGTAACTCATTATCCAGAAACCAAGATTGACGCAGAACAGCGATCCCACATTGAAGCTTCTGATTTCCGGTACATTGACAATGAAGAACATGGTGATCAGGGTAAAAGAAATACCGAAGACAATAAGGAACATTCCAGTGGTGATGATCATCCTGTGATCAGTGATGAAGCGGCTTTCAAGATCCGGCTGGTTTCCGATCTTGGGGGCAACCAGACTGGAAAAAGCATCTGTCTCACCAGCGATCATCTTGATGGTCAGATTTTTTCCTGCGTAGTCATATGGAAGCGGGATAAAGTGATACATCTTGCCGATGAAATGTCTTTTTTCGATCAGATCGTGACCAAAATCATAGACCATCTTACCGTCCACATAGACTTCCAGCGCAGAATATCTGCTTCTGAACAACATAGCCGGGAATGGGAGCTGCCCCAGATCCGGAAGGGTTGTTGATATGGTAACAACATCTCCATATCTAAGGAGTCTGTCCAGATGCTTGTATATGTCGTAGGGTTCTACGTTTTTGTATACTGAGTCGTTTATAGATAGCTTGTATCCCCAGTCCATAGAAACGATTGGGTATTTCTCATCGCAAACAAGGCAGATATTAATGAGCAGTGATACAAAGATGGCTATGACAATAGAGCTTATGTAGGGAAGTAACTTACGCTGGATCCTCATTGTTACCTCCTTCCCCAAGCACCTTGTTCAGAAGATCGTCGTAGAGTCTTCCAAGAGACTCTTTGTGGTGCTGGTTTTTCATGATATACATTCGCTTGTCTGCAAGAAGGTACACGTTCTGTGCGCTGCGGTTACCGCCAAGCTCTTTGTCGTTGCTGCTTGCATAACCCCATGATGCAGAGAATCGAAGCTTAGTTTCCTGACTGTTCCTGTAGGCAAGCTGATCAATGAGACAGCTTAAGTCCCTTTCGATCCTTTCTTCACCCACAAAAGGAAGGACAACTATAAACTCATCTCCGCCCATTCTTCCGATCAGTGATGCGTCAGTAAAACAGCCAGAGAGTATTTCTGAAAAACCAGTGAGAAGCCTGTCGCCCTGGTCATGGCCGAAGTTGTCATTGGTATATTTAAGGTAGTCAAGGTCAAGGCTTATTACAGTGAAGTTTCCGGATAAATCCACCAGATACTGCTCGCAGCGGGCCCTGTTGGACAGGTTTGTTAAGGTGTCAGTATAGGCAAGACCTTCAAGCTCCAATTTGACTGTGGATTCGCTTATGTATTCGATGCAGTGATAGAAGTAATCCAGAAGAAGACTCATGATGAAAACCAAAGCACCAAGTGTAGTAAAGTTTATCTGGGCATGGACTTCTCCCATGTATGAAAACTTCATGATATTGAACTTTATAATGTCGATCAGCGCACACAGAGTAAAGATAATAAGTCCGGCAATAAGAATTATGGTTGAGGATGTTTTTCCTCTGAGGTCACTGACCTTTTTCGACTCCTCTATGGCGGATCTTACGAGAGAGAAAATAACAAATATACCTTCGACAATGGAAAAGGTATGGAACATGGATACAAAATTACAGATATGCATACGGTTTGACACGTGTAGGAGCGATGTGATAATAACAAAACCGATGCTCAGCTGGAACAGTAATATTCCAAGCTTTAGAAATGGAGCCTGTCCTGCAGTAAGTACAAACCCCAGGATTGCAGCGGGTATGGTGAAAAGAGCGAAGTACTCAATAAAGGTATAGAAGTAAGGATTGTCAGAAATGTACCAGAACACGTCGTTGTAGCAAAGTATGTAAACACCTATCATCAGTGAAGTAATTGCACTGAAGAAGATGCTGAAGTCATGGTTCTTGGAAAAAGCGAGAAATGGCGCCAGTATAAGGAGCATGAAGCCCAAATGGCACAGATAGACGCCAACTACAAGAGGGAAACGATTTGACTGGACCAGATTGTTCTTAATGTCGTTGTAGTTGCCAAAATAAAATGGATAGAGACCTGAAAATGCTCGGTCTTCATGGGCAGTTATCTGGATGGTGATCTCTTTACCCTGAAAATCATGTGGAAGAGGAACAAAGTTTTCCATTTTTGGGAGCATGTGATCTAAGACAACGTATTCATCGCCAAAGGTATAAATCAGCTCATCTTCAACATAAACCTTCACATCTGACAGGACTGTACGGAAGTACAAAGTTGGCTGTAATAAGTCCATATCAGGAAGGATGCTGGTAAGGGTCAGGGTATCGCCGTTATTGACAATGCCGACATTTGATTCATTTACACTTTCAAGCTCCCAGGTATTATTTCCACGACTAATAGTCCAGCCGGAATCCAGCTGGATCAGATCAAACCTATTTGGAGCGCTAAATCTCTTTGAGCCAAGTAGCAACAAGCCTAAAGACAAAATGCTTATCGCGAGTACTGCTAAAAAAGCTCTGCGGATTGTGGCTGCAGTATTGTTCACTGAAGTTAATCCTCCTGCTTTATTAGAAATGTCCGTGGCTGCCTCCGTGAGAGTGTCCTGAACTTGAGGTGTGCATTGTGCTTCCGCCTCCGAAACTGCCTCTGGATCCATTGGAACCATTGTCCCTTGGGATCTCTGTTTTTGACAGTGTCTTTCTTATGAAACGGTCCTGGGAAGTTGTGAGCCTGAGGCGCCCTGTATAGTTTGTGGCGCTTGATGCCATTTTGACTGTCTTAAGATCCGACTTCATCTTAAGAACAGGTATCAGCGCAAGGGCAAGTCCCAAAGCGATGCTTCCTGCAAGATACGCGAGGATATCTGAAGTGGTCCTTGGAGGTTTGACACCTACATCCAAAGGAGTTCCCTTAGAGTAAGCATCAAAGAGGCTGTCACATTCAGAAACGTATGTATCAAAGGCCTCTGCGTAGTCGTTATCGCCAAGGTCCCCTCTCATCTTGTCAAACAGATATTTCTGACCGTAGTCAGTGAAGGCATTTGCGGCGCTTCCTGAAGTTGAGAATGCATACTCCCTGTCTTCCATGCTGAGCATAAAGAGAACGCCACTCTCGTTATATTCTGCGCCAAAGCCGTTGTAGTCAAAATAATCGTCCGCATAAGCCTCAATAGGGCCATTATGGGAATTCACGGTAAGGATAGCTATGTCGCTGTTCCATTTTTTGCTGGTTTCATCAAGCCTCTGCAAAAGATAAGACTCCTCGCTGTCAGTCAAAAGATCAGCGTTGTCCAAAAGCCTTGGCTTTTGTCTGGTGGATGGAACTTCATAGCTGTCCCATAATATTTCGGCAGCATATGTTTTAAACGTAAGGGTAAAAGAAAAAATCGCCACCAAAATAAAGGTTTTTGACAGTACCCTTTTTATCTTAGTCATAGTTTTCATGTTATTTTCCATAATTAAGTAGTTGATCACAAAAACAGCATTGCTACGCCAAACAAGACAATAGACAAAGCAGCAGCTATAGGGAAGTAGTACTTGGCCGCCTGCTTCATGGAAAATGGCAGATTTCCAACAAACTTGCCAGTCTGGCCGTTCATTGCAAACAGGTAGTTATTGCCTTCCCAGGATGTGTTAAGGACATATACCGGGTAAAGAGCGTATTTAGTGCTCTCATTGGATGGGTTTATGTTCTCTGAAGTATTGCGAAGGGAATTGTAACCTGTAATGGTGCTCCTGAAGTTGTTTCTGGCGCTGACTGTCATACGTTCCTGGGCGCGCTTTTTGTCTTCGTCAGCTGTGACATTGTATTTGTTTGCCAGAAATCCAGCAAGATAGCCCATGTTAAATGGGATCATCTCCGAGCGGTCAAATGGCTCGATGGATTCCATAAGGTCGTCAGGCATCTCTTTTGAGCCGTCAACAGGAACGTTTTCAAAGTCCTGAGCTCCGGCTCTTTCAATGTCAAAAAAGCTTGTTTCTGTATAGTGATATCTGGAATCGCTCCAGGTCCTTACCTTTGTGCCCTCAAAGGTCCCGTGGTAATTCTCCGTTGCATTGTAGAGCCAGAAGGGAACATATACTCCTTTGATCTCGTCTATGTGGTTCTGTTCAAAAAAGACCTTTGGCAGGAGCTTTTTTGATCTTACATAACCTGAATAAGCCTGCATGGCATCTTCTTTTGTCTTTTTAAAAGGAATGATGTAGTCAGGCTTAAAGGCTCCTGTAAATTTCTCCGAAGCAACAACGTTGTTGCTGCAGAAGGGACACTTCATTGAACCAAGGGATTCTGTGGCCAGGATCTCTCCGCCGCAGGAGCCGCAGCTATATATGTACATGGGGGTAGAGTCATCGCTTCCTCCATTTGTCTCATAATTATCTGCGCTTTCTCCGGTGGATCCAGAGTTGTGATTGGCAACATAGTCCTTTACGTCAAATTCTGAGTCACAAAATGGGCACTTGAGCTTCTGAGTGCCCGGATTAAATTCCATTGCCCCGCCACAGGCGGGGCATTCATATTCGTGTAGGGCCATATTATCCTCTAGAGATTATTATCAGTTAGGCTTTGGTGAGCCGCAGTTTGTGCAGAAATTGCCTGTGTTTACATTGCCACAGGAGCATGTCCATCCAGCTGCAGGACGCTGTGATCCGCAGTTAGGGCAGAAGTTACCTGTGTTTACATTGCCGCATGTGCATGTCCAGGAATTGCCAGCTGACTGAGGAGCCATCTGTGGAGCTGCCTGTTGTTGCTGAGCGCCCATTGCAAAGAGCTGCTGTGCGTTCATTCCGCCAGCCTGCCCCGCCATGTTCATTCCTGCAAATGCCATCATAGGGCCTGTAGCTGTATTCTTGGCTGCATCCTGCATTGCCTGTGCCTGTGCGCTGGCAAGAGTCGCTGCTGCCATATTAGGATTCTTAAGGGCGCCAGCTCTCTGGAGCTCTTTGATAGTCTTTTCATCTTCCTCAGATGCGTTGACAGAGCTTACACCAAAGGTGCTGATCTTGATACCATAGACCTCTGTCCACTTCTTGGAAAGGATCTCATTAAGTGCATCTGCGATCTCTGTTGTGTGTCCTGGAAGTGCACTGTAGCGGATTCCCATCTCTGAGATCTTGGCAAATGCAGGCTGAAGAGCTGTAAGAAGTTCGCTCTTAAGCTGTGAGTCGATCTTGTCTCTTCTGAACTCGCCGTCTACGTTTCCAACGATGTTCTTGTAGAAAAGAACCGGGTCAACGATCCTGTAGCTGTATTCACCATGGCAGCGGATGTCGATATCCATGTCAAGACCAACGTTTGTGTCAACAACGCGGAAAGGTACAGGATTAACTGTGCCGTACTTGTTGCCCATGATCTCTTTTGTGTTTATGTAGTAAACGCGCTGATCCTTGGCTGTGCTGCCAGAAAAGCTCAGACGCTTGTAAAACTCCTTAAAGGAATTTACGATGTTCTCTCCCAGATCTCCGTAGAAAATAGAAGGCTCTGTTGAAGTGTCATATACGAACTCGCCTGCCTCGGCGCAGATTTCTGTGATCTGTCCCTGATCAACAAGGATCATGCACTGTCCTTCGTTAACTGCTACGATAGAACCATTGGAAATGATGTTGTCATTTCCCTTTCCCTGTTTCTTCCTAGCTTTAGTAAGAAGCACCTCAGATCCAAGTGATTCGCAGTAGAAATAATCTCTCCACTGATCAGAAAGTACACTGCCGCCTGCAGAAAGTGCTGCTGATATAAGGCCCATAACTATCTCCTTTCATATAAAAAACTATATTTCGTAACTTCTATTTTCGCACATTTAAGCTTAAAATGCCATTACTTTGTAGGTGATTCATGCTAAACTAATGATGTATGAAATCTAATAGTGCACTAATTATCGTAAATGAATACAGAAAAAAGACTGAACTTACAGCGCCTATAGGCAAGCTCCTTTCAGTGGTCCTTGCCCAGAACGGTTTTGAAACTGACAGCCCCTGCGGCGGAAATGGTCGCTGTGGAAAGTGCAGGGTGAGGTTCCTTCAGGGAGCTCCTGCACCCAGCTCTTATGATGAGAGATTCCTTTCGGGAAAAGAGCTAGAGGACGGATACAGGCTTCTTTGCAAGGCGGTCATCAAGAACAACTGCGAGATAGAGATAGTAAAGCCTGAAAAAGACATGGTGGTTGAAGGGGCAGATATTTCCTCTGGCGACACCTCTTTTGATAAAAAAGGCGTTGGCAGAACCTTCGCCATAGCAGTGGACCTTGGCAGCACCACCATCGCAGCTGCCCTTGTGGCAAAGAGCGGCAATGAGTTAGTGGTTCTAAGGTCCGCATCTACAGTCAATCACCAGAGGCGCTTTGGAACAGATGTGATATCCAGGATATCTGCAGCGGAGGATCCGGAAGTTTTAAAAGAGCTGTCAGATATTGCGATAGCTGATATAAAGGGCCTTGCGGATGAGCTTCTTTTGCCTGAAAAAGATAATGGAAAGCTTGCAGGGGCCCTTGAACATATAGCTATTGCAGGCAATACCACCATGATGAACCTTCTGCTTGGAAGAGACGTATCATGGCTTGGGAGATTTCCTTATACTCCTGCAGGGGACGAACTTGAGTTACAGACAGTACCTGCAAAAGAGCTGTTTGGCGACTACGAAGGGACGCTTCTTACGCTAGTGCCGGGAATATCAGCCTTTGTGGGGGCAGACATTGTATCTGGAATGTACTACTTAAAGAGTGAGGGCATTGATCTTAAAAACACCATGTTTGTTGACCTTGGGACCAACGGAGAGATGGCTTACTTTGACCATGGAGCAGCAACAGTCACATCCACGGCTGCGGGCCCTGTCTTTGAGGCGGGAGGCATATCCTGCGGCGTTGCTTCCGTTCCGGGAGCTATCTGCCATGTGGAGCTAAAGGACAATGACGGGAAGATCTCTGCAGCGTATGAGACCATTGGAGATGCAGAGCCCATCGGCCTTTGCGGAACGGGAGTTTTGGAGCTTGTCTCTGAGGCGGTGAGAGTTGGGCTTATTGATGAGACAGGACTTCTTTCAGAGCCATATTTTGAGACGGGATTTCCTTTGACGCAGGATGACAAAATAATCCTGTCCCAGCAGGATGTTAGAAACCTTCAGCTTGGCAAGGCTGCAATAAGGACTGGAGCTGCAACTCTTCTAGGTGGAAATGTCCCCGACAATGTGTATCTTGCCGGAGGATTTGGCACTCACATCCACATGGACAATGTTAAGAATCTCCGGATGTTTCCGGAAGAATTTGATGGTAAGATAATACCGGTGGGAAATACTTCCCTGAAGGGTGCGATTTCTTTTGTAAGAAATGCTCTTATGGGGCCGTGTGCCCTTGAAGGCGCTGCCAAGGAACTTAAAGAGATAGCGCAAAACGCCAGTGTCATCAATCTGGCGACCCTGGATGAATTTGATGAAAAGTACATTGATGCAATGAATTTCTAAAATGGAGGATGAGAGAATGTTAGATGAGAGATGGGTTTTTTATAAGGATGTTAAACCGGAGGATCAGGGAAACGGCGTTGTAAGGCGTGTTCTTGCCTACAGCAAAGATCTTATGTGTGTTGAGAATACCTTTGAAAAGGGCGCAGTTGGTGCACTTCACCATCACCCACACACACAGATCACTTACATTGTCAGCGGCAAGTTTGAGTTTGAGATCGACGGTGTTAAGAAGGTGGTTGAAGCTGGAGATACAATGCTTAAGATGAACGACGTGGTACACGGCTGCGTATGTCTTGAAGCAGGCAAGCTCCTTGATATCTTCAATCCTATGAGAGAGGATTTTGTATGATCTGCGACACTTGTGCTAATTATGCTTATGACGAGGACTGGGAATGTTACACCTGCATGGTGAACATGGACGAGGACGACTACGGAAGGCTTATGAGCGGCAGTGCCAGTGAGTGCCCATATTATCAGGATGGTGACGAGTATAAGGTTGTAAGACACCAGATGTAAATAATGGTACAATTATGGTGAGAGTAGTTGTTTTGAGGAGGAAATATTATGAGGAAAAAATTTTTTGCAGTCCTTATGGTTTCAGTGATGGCTGTATCTCTTTTGGCTGCCTGTGGAAAAGACAAAGCTCCAGAGCCACAGACCGAGGAGCCTGCAGCAGAACAGTCAACACAGGAAACAGTTGAGGCACCAGTAGAGAGTTCTACTGAGGAACAGATCGAGGAAGCAAGACCGACATCTCTTGACGATGCGCTGGGACTTGCAGTTCTTGAGTACAACGATGAGTTTTTTGATCAGGGCGAAGTTGCAGGAGAGGGCCATATCCTTCTTGACAAGGATGGAAGCGATGCTAAGGGTGAGCAGATCTGCTACACCATTACCTGCTACGGAAGATATGAGTTTGAGAATGGGAATTTTGTGTGCTGTGCAGGAAACGGTGCTATCCCATGCGTCATCAGACTTATGATCAACGAAGACGGCGAGTACAATACAGTTTCCTACGAGCCAGCTCCTGATGGAAGCAATTTCGTTGACTGGATCAAGGACAACTTCCCTGAGAAATACTGGAGCAGATGCATTACTGTTGAGGATGACGACAGGATCGAGCTTGAAAGGCAGCAGAGATCCTATGCTGAGGAGTATCTGTCAACCATAGACCGCGAGGATGTCGAGGTTGGTGACTACTCAGACTTTGAATATGAGATTTTGACTGACGAAGGAGTGTCAGTTGATGTATCAAATGCAATGCTTGATGTTCAGTCCGGAGAAACTTTTGAAAATAAATGTCCATATTATGTCGGAGACCGTGAAGTTATTGAAGAAGATGTCCGATATACATATAAGACAGAGTATGACAAAAAGAAGGGACAGATAATCTTCTCCAAGACTGAATATGACACAGGCGATGAGGTAGAAAAGTCTGTGTATGATGCTAAAACCGGAGATAAGGTAGAGTAACAGTAGGTTTATGTTTGGCAAGGATGCCAGCGAGCAGGGCTCGAGATAAGGAGGGAACCATGGGAAGCATTTCTGATGTTATGGCAGGCAGCAGCGCAGCTTATGAAGCAGCCAAGACTGAAGCTGCAAAAGAGACCACCAAAACTACCGGCAATTATGGCAAGATGATAGGAAAGGCAAAACTCTCAGAAGAGGGGGCCAAGTACTATGAGGAACTGAAAAAGAAATACAGCGATATGGACTTTGTCCTTGTCAGCAAGGACATGAAGGACTACGCCAAGCAGAACGCCAGCTCATTTGGCAATCCTAACAGGATGGTTGTTCTCATCGATGAGGAAAAGATCGAGAGAATGGCCACTGATGAGGAATACAGGGCTAAGTATGAGGGGCTTATTGCTAAAGCTCAGGCTCAGATGCCGCAGCTTCAGGCTGCAATGCAGACCAAGCCAGGTATCAAGACCATTGGAATGCAGGTTAATGACAATGGCAAGGCCTCATTCTTTGCAGTCATGAGCAAGAGCAATACTGACATGACCAGGAGGCTCCAGGAAAAGAGAGCTGAGAAGAAGGCTGCCGAGAAGGCAGAGGCCAAAAAAGAAGCAAAGAAAGAGCAGATGGAAAAGCTCCGGGAGGGACACAGTGACGAAATCTCGGAGGGTGAGGACGACTACGAGATCCTCATGGCAGATTCCGTAGAGGAGCTCTTTAAAAAGATTGACGACTTTAACTTCAGTCTCCGGGCGGATTCGGTACTATCGCCCCAGGAGATGACTGTGGGACAGTCCATAGACTTTAAGGGGTAATACTAATTTTGGGGGGTTGCATGTTCAGACTTGCAATATGTGATGATGAAAAAAGCTCTGCTGCTGAGGCGGCAGAGCTTTTGGAGAAATATAGGAAAAGCCGGGGAGGGATTGAGATCAAGGCGGACATTTTCTATACGTCCTTGGATCTTTTGTCAGCTATCAAAAAGAATGTCTACGATATCTATATCCTTGATATCTACATCGACAGAATAAACGGCATTGAGCTGGCCCAGACTATAAAAAAGAACAACGAAGATGCCCGGATAATCTTCATGACTTCTTCAAATGCTTTTTACAAGGATGCTTTCAGGATCCATGCTGTCCACTATCTTGAAAAGCCTATTCTGGAAGAAGACTTTTTTGACGCCCTGGACAGGGTCTGCGCCACAGACGAAGCGGACGCCTACTTCACCTTCAGAGACAGCGGGCAGGTCCACAGGGTGCTTAGCTCTGATATCATGTATGTGGAGTCCGAGGACCACTACAAGAGGATCGTGGTTGGACAGGACAGCTATCTGATAAGAAGTACCATGCAGGAGATAAAAAAGGAACTGGATGAGCCTTACTTTTACGAACTGGGTGTAAAGTGTCTGGTTAACCTGAAAAAAGTCCTTAAGATCACTAAGGACTATGTGGTCATGGAGGATGGAAAAGAGTTTTCTGTGCCAAGAGGTAAGTACAGAGTGCTCAGTGAGATGGTGCTCAAGTACACATTTTAGTGATGATAACTTTGCCAAAATGATCCGTGGCTCGTATAAATCTATAGATAATCCAAAGGGAGGTATGCACCCATGTTAAATCATGAAAAGAACATTCTCAATGAGAAAGACCTGGAAGGAGTAAGCGGTGGAAAGACTGCTTCAGTCAGAGTAAGAAGTAAAAATCTTGAGAGCAGTATGCCTACAGAAAAGCATTATTGCAAGAAGTGCGATATGGACAGGGATTTCATTGTATATTCCGGAGGCAGACCTGTTTGTAGTGTATGCGGAACGCCATTTACTTTTGGAAGCTGACAGCTCTTTTCCCAACAAAAAAGCTCCATCCGTAGGGATAGAGCAGTAAGCGGAGACGGCGGGATTCGAACCCGCGTGCCCCGGAGGACAAACGCATTTCGAGTGCGCCTCATTACGACCACTTTGATACGTCTCCAGACGCTTTGGACATAGCTCCAAAGCGTTTTTTATTATACTTTTTTAATACTTAAGCGTCAACCGGATTACTTGGCACAAGGCTCTTTATTTTGTATAATTACTAGTAGTGTGCAGTTACAAATATGTTTATTCAAAGGAGGCCTTTTTCACATGATGAGAATTGGTATGTTGACTAGTGGTGGTGACTGTCAGGCTTTGAATGCAGCAATGCGCGGCGTTGTAAAGTGTATTGCGCACAGCGGCGTGGAAGTGGAGTTCTACGGCTTTAAGAACGGCTACAAAGGCCTTATTTATGGCGATTTCAGAATGCTTACTTCCAAGGATTTCTCAGGAATCCTGACAAAGGGCGGAACTATTCTTGGTAGCTCCCGTACACCTTTTAAGACCATCAGGGAACCTGATGAGAACGGACTTGATAAGGTAGAGGCAATGAAGCAGAACTACTACAAACTTCAGCTTGACTGCCTTGTGGTTCTTGGCGGAAATGGCTCTCAGAAGACAGCCAATCTCCTTTCTGAGGAGGGACTTAATGTGGTTTCTCTTCCCAAGACAATAGACAATGACCTCTGGGGAACAGACATGACCTTTGGTTTCCAGAGTGCGGTTGATGTGGCGACCGGCGTTATCGACAACATCCACACAACAGCCGATTCACACGGCAGAGTATTCATTATTGAAGTAATGGGACACAAGGTTGGATGGCTCACACTTAATGCAGGTCTTGCAGGTGGTGCGGACGTTATCCTTATTCCTGAGATCCCTTACGATATAGGCAAGATCTGTGATGCTATCAAGGCAAGAGATGAGCGCGGCAGCAGGTTCACCATCATAGCTGTGGCTGAGGGCGCTATCTCCAAAAAGGATGCCAAGCTCTCCAAGAAGGAGTACAAGGAGAAGATGGCCAATTACAAGTACCCATCTGTTTCCTACGAGATAGCTGAGGCAATCCAGAAGAAGATCGGCCATGAAGTAAGAGTAACTGTTCCCGGACACATGCAGAGAGGTGGAGCGCCTGATCCATACGATCGCGTATTCGCTTCAAGGCTTGGTGCTGAGGCTGGACAGCTGATCCTTAACAAGGAGTACGGCTTCATGGTAGCCTACAAGAACAGAGAGATCGTCAAGGTTCCTCTTTCAGAGATAGCTGGCAAGCTCAAGTATGTATCACCAGACGCAAGCATCATCAAAGAGGCCAAGATGCTGGGAGTATGCTTCGGGGATTGATCCAAGGGGATGGAGTGATCCCGCAGGCAAATAGTTTTGTTGGAGTAGTTTTTTAAATGGGTTATGTAGCACTTTACAGGAAATTCAGACCACCGGTCTTTGAGGACGTCAAGGGCCAGGATCACATAATTACAACGCTCAAGAATCAGATTAGATCAGATAGGGTTGGACATGCTTACCTGTTCTGCGGAACTCGTGGAACAGGTAAGACTTCTGTTGCGAAGATTTTAGCTAAGGCAGTAAACTGCGAGCATCCGGTTGACGGTAGTCCCTGCGGTGAGTGCGAGATGTGCAAAGAGATCGCGGCAGGAAACAGCATGAATGTCATTGAGATCGATGCAGCTTCCAACAACGGCGTTGATAATGTCAGGGAGATCGTGGACGAGGTCTCCTATTCCCCTACAAAAGGAAAAAAGAAGGTTTACATCATCGATGAGGTGCATATGCTCTCCACCGGTGCCTTTAATGCGCTCTTAAAAACCCTGGAAGAGCCACCTGAATATGTTATGTTCATTCTTGCAACCACTGAGGTTCACAAGATCCCGATCACGATCCTCTCAAGATGCCAGCGATATGACTTTCACAGGATCACCATAGACACCATCGAGGACAGGCTTCGACAGGTAACTGCCGCAGAAGGAATTGAGGTTGAGGACAAGGCTCTTCGCTATATTGCCAAAACTGCTGATGGCTCCTTGAGAGATTCCTTAAGTCTCCTTGATCAGTGCATCGCCTTTAACTATGGCGAGGTCCTGACCTATGACAAGGTGCTTGGCGTCCTGGGAGCAGTGGACACAGAAGTCTTTTCAAAGCTCTTTTCCGCCCTGTATACTCAGAATGTCAACGAGGCGCTGACTATCCTGTCAGACGTGGTCATTCAGGGAAGGGAGCTCACACAGTTCGTCAATGACTTTGTCTGGTATTTAAGAAACCTTATGCTTATTCAGGCTTCTGACCAGATGGAAGATGTGGTGGATATGTCCACTGATAACCTCAGGGCTTTAAAAGAGCAGGCGGACAAGGCAGACACTGACTCGATCCTTAGGTTCATCAGGATATTCTCAGAGCTTTCCACCAACATTAGATATGCAGCCCAGAAGAGGATACTCATCGAGATAACACTCATAAGGCTCTGCAAGCCCCAGATGGATCAGGGGCAGCAGGATTCCCTTGAGGACAGGCTCCGCATCCTTGAAGAGCATGATGAGAGTGTAGGCAAAGTTCTTAATAAGATACAGTCGGGGCAGATAGCTTTTTCTTCAGCGCCAGCAGGTGCTGTTAATGCGGCGGGAGCAGCTCCTGTCCAGAAAAAAGTCCTGGACAAAGCGGTGCCTGAAGATATAAAGAGCCTGGTATCCAGCTGGACGAAAGCCCTTATGCAGATGCCAAGTCCCATGAAGAACTATATGCAAAAAGCCAAGCTCAGCCTTGGAAATAACGACAAATTGCAGATAGTATTTGACAACAGGCAGCTTGTTGATAAATACTCACATGGTGAAGGTGGAGCAGAGCTGTCTGCATTCATCGACGAGATAGTGGGCAAGCACGTGGAATACGAAGCTAAGTTTTTAGAGCCCAACCAGAATTTTGAAGAAAACTACGTTAATCTTTTGGAAGGCATCAATTTTGATGTGGTTACTGAGGATGACGACAACGAAAAGGAGAATTTATAATGGCAAAACGTGGTGGATTTCCTGGAGGAATGCCAGGCAACATGAACAATCTTATGAAGCAGGCGCAGAGAATGCAGCGCCAGATGGAGGAGAGCCAGAAGGAGCTTGAGACAAAAGAGTTCACGGCAAAAGCTGGTGGCGGCGCAGTTGAGGCAACTGTATTTGGCAACAAGACTTTAAAGAGCGTTACGATCTCCCCAGAAGCTGTTGATCCTGATGATGTAGAGATGCTCCAGGACATGATCGTAGCTGCAGTCAACGAAGCTATGAAGCAGGCTGACGAGGCAAATGGCGCAATGATAGGCAAGATGACAGGTGGACTTGGCGGAGGCTTTCCTTTCTGATGGAACTTTACAGCGGACATATCAACCGTTTAATAGATGAGCTTTCCTCCCTTCCGGGAATAGGGGGTAAGTCTGCCCAGAGACTGGCTTTTTACATCATAAACCTGCCTAAGGACAGGGTAAAAAGGCTGGCTGATTCCATTACTGACGCCAGGGAAAATGTCCATTACTGTAAGGAGTGCTGTACCCTGACAGATGACGACATCTGCCCTATCTGCAGCAACTCAAACAGAGACCATCGCACTATCATGGTTGTGGAGAATGCGAGGGATTTGGCAGCATATGAGAAGACCGGCAAGTATAATGGAGTGTATCATGTACTCCATGGAGCAATTTCGCCAATGCTTGGTATCGGTCCTTCTGATATCAGACTTACAGAGCTCATGACAAGACTTCAGAGCAGCGATGTTGACGAAGTTATCGTGGCTACCAATTCAAGCCTTGAGGGCGAGACAACAGCCATGTACATCAGTAAGCTCATTAAGCCAACAGGTATCAAGGTTACAAGGATCGCCAGCGGAGTTCCGGTTGGCGGCGATCTGGAATACATCGATGAAGTTACGCTCCTTAGAGCCCTTGAGGGCAGGACCGAGCTTTAAGTATAGGCACAGACAAAACATTGGAGGTATTGTTATGGCAGTAAAGAGAGCACAATTTGGGGAACTTTCAAACGGGACACCAATCTATGAGTACCACATTTCAAACGACAATGGCGTTGAGGCAGTGGTTCTTAACTTTGGCGCAACCATAAGGAACATCTTTGTTCCTGACAAGGATGGAAACAGAGTAGACGTAGTCCTTGGCTTTGACGACTACAAGAAGTACTTTGACAACGACTGTTTCCTTGGAGCAACTGTAGGCCCTACAGCCAACAGGATCGCTAAGGCCAGGTATGAGATCGATGGAAAAGAGTTTATCCTTCCCATCAATGATGGACCAAACAATCTTCACACCGACATGAACAACGGATTCCACAAGAGGATCTGGGATGCAACTGAGGGTGAAAACTCTGTGACATTCACACTTAAGGCTGAAGATGGAGATCTTGGTTTCTCAGGAAACAGAGTCTTTGAACTCACCTACACACTTTCAGACGACAATGCTCTTGAGCTTCACTACCACGCAACAAGTGATGCCAAGACACTTATCAATATGACCAACCATGTTTACTTCAACTTAAGTGGTCACAACGCTGGCAGCATACTTGATCACACCATGCAGATGAATGCTTCAGCATATACTCCTGTAAGCAGCTCAGAAGCCATTCCAACAGGCGAGATTGCTGACGTTACAGGAACACCTTTTGATTTTAGAAAAGAAAAGACTATTGGCCAGGATGTTAATGCAGATGATGAGCAGCTTAAGTTCGTTGGCGGCTATGACCACAACTATGTAGTTGATGGTTATGACTGGAAGAATCTTAAGAACTTCTGCAACGTATCATCTCCTAAGACTGGCATAAAGATGGAGTGCTTCACCAACCTTCCCGGATTCCAGCTCTATGTTGGAAACTTCCTGAAAGCAGATGGAGCCAAGGACGGCGCAACCTACAAGGCAAGAGATGGATTCTGCCTTGAGACTCAGGTTTATCCAAATTCTATCAACGAGGCTGGATTCCCTGACTGCGTTTACGGTCCAGACAGAGAATATGACAACATCACAGTCTACAAATTCTCTAAATAATTAGTTTTTCGGAGGTCGGCCCTTGGCTGAAGTACGTGATTTTGCCTCCTATGCGGGGAAATTTAATAGAGACGATACAGGTAGGGGCAGCACTGGAAGCGGACCTTCCTATAAAGAAAAGATCAGAAACCACAAGCTGGCAGTTATTTTCAGGACCCTGGGAATAACTGCTGCAGTGGTATTTTTGGTACTGGTGGTATATACCAGCTGGAGGGACAAGGAATATTCAGAGGCTGTTGTAACTGACGGCGAAGCTATCACCAATGGCCAGGATTCCAAGGCCCTTAGCGTTGGCGGATACATCATTCAGTACAGTAAAGACGGTGTCAGCTGCATTGATGCATCTGGCAAGGTTTTGTGGAACCAGACCTACGAGATGCAGACTCCTATTGCAAGGACCTGCGACCACGTGGTGGCTATTGGTGACTACAACGGACACAACATTTATGTAAATGGCACCAGCGGATCCATGGGAGAGGTGGATACCAATCTTCCTATAAGAGACTTTTGTGTATCTTCACAGGGCGTTGTGGCAGCAGTCCTCGACGGAACAGATGTCACATGGATTTACCTCTATGACGCTCAGGGCAATACTCTTGCCAACTTCAAGACTACCATGAAGGATTCCGGATATCCTATTTCAGTGAGCATCTCACCAAACGGAGAGCTGCTTTGCGTATCCTATCTCTATCCTGAAGAGGGAAGCTTAAAGAGCAGCGTAGCTTTCTTTAACTTTGGCTCTGTTGGACAGAACTCTATAGACAACTACGCCAGCGGATATGATTATCCCCAGGTTGTGGTGCCTTACGTTCAGTTCATGAATACCAGTTCCTGTTTTGCGGTATCTGACGACAGGATAATGTTCTATCAGGGCAGTGAAAAACCTGTGAGCCAGGCGGAGATATTTACCGGTGAAGAGGAGATCAAGTCTATATACTACTCTGACAGCTATATGGGAGTTGTATTCCCTAACAATACTGCGGATGGAGCTTACAGGCTTCAGGTATACAGCGACAAGGGTGAGAGTATTCTTACTACTTATTTTGATATAGAATATTCCGATATCATTTTTAATAACAAGCAGATAATCATCTACAATGAAGATAGCTGCATGGTCATGGATATGAACGGACACGTGAAGTATGAAGGAGATTTTGTAACTCCTGTAAGAACCATGGTTCCAACCAGCCTTCGCAGCAAGTTTCTTCTTGTAACAACCAGAAACATTCAGACAATGAATCTTAAATAGGAAAAAGAATGAATTTTGAAATATCTCAGATAGTGATAACCATTGTGGTTGTCGTACTATTTCTCTGGAGAATATCATATGGAACTAACAATGGCCTGTTTGCTGAAGCAGCAGGCCTTATTGCTGTCATTGCGGCCTTCGCGGCTGTCTACTATATAATGAACATTGCGGGCAACGTTATGGCAGCGAACCTTGGACAGGTCATTCCAAAGATTGGATATCTAATTGTGGCCTTTGTGGTCTATGGAGTGATGACTGCTATTGGAAAAGCTGTCAGAAACATCAAAGAGATCCCTATCCTTGGAGGACTGGATCGCCTTCTTGGAGCAGTTCTTGGTGCCATCGAGGCATATCTCATCGTATATATAGTTGTGTATATTACAGGTTTCGATATTTGGGGACCAGTAACTTCTCTTGGAAAAGAGCTTTTTGAGTATGTAAAGGCCATGTTGTCATGACGACAAAATGCCGTAAAAAGAGGCGTTTTGAAGCAAATTAAAAAAATATTATAAACATTTGAAAAAAGTTGTTGACAGCAAAATACACCTATGCTATTCTAAATAAGCTGTCGCTGAGGACAGCGGCAACAAGCACCTTGACAAATAAACAGTAATGCAACCCTGAAAAATTCCAAGAGAATTATTCAGAAGTAACAAACCAAAAGTAATAACGGACAGAACGAAAGCTAGTTTTTGTTCTGGCCAGATTGAACTATTTAAACGTGAGAGTTCGATCCTGGCTCAGGATGAACGCTGGCGGCGTGCCTAACACATGCAAGTCGAACGGAGTTTACTC
>SVFY01000022.1:0-1881 GCA_015056625.1 Butyrivibrio sp.
AAGGCATTCCCTGTTTGCTGTGGTTCTGCCCACAAGAACAGAGGTATCCAGAAACTTATCGATGCTGTTATCGAGTTCATGCCTTCACCACTTGATATCCCTGCTTGTAAGGGTACAGACATGGATGGCAATGAAATTGAGGTTGAGTCAACAGATGATGGCCCATTCGCAGCTCTTGCATTCAAGATTGTCAGCGATCCATTTGTAGGAAAGCTTGCATTCTTCCGTGTATATCGTGGTACAGCTAATTCTGGATCATATGTACTTAACAGTACAAAAGACACCAAGGAACGTCTTGGACGTATTCTTCAGATGCATGCTAATAAGCGTTCTGACCTTGATAAAGTATATTCAGGTGATATCGCTGCAGCAGTAGGCCTTAAAAATACAGTAACTGGTGATACACTCTGCGATGAGAAGAACCCAGTTATCCTTGAGTCTATGGAATTCCCTGATCCTGTTATCGAGCTTGCTATCGAGCCTAAGACTAAGGCTGGTCAGCAGAAACTTGATGAGGCTCTTATGAAGCTTGCTGAAGAAGATCCTACATTCAGAGCTCATACAAACCCTGAAACAGGTCAGACAATCATCGCTGGTATGGGTGAGCTTCACCTTGATATCATCGTTGATAGACTTCTTAGAGAGTATAAGGTTGAGGCTAATGTAGGTGCTCCTCAGGTTGCTTATAGAGAAGCTCTTACAAAGGCTGTAGACGTTGAGTCTAAGTATGCTAAGCAGTCCGGTGGACGTGGTCAGTACGGACACTGTAAGGTTCGTTTCGAGCCAATGGATGCTAACGGCGACAACCTTTACCAGTTCGATAGCGAAGTTGTTGGTGGTGCTATTCCTAAGGAATTCATCCAGCCAATCAGCGAAGGTATCGAAGAGGCTATGAAGGCTGGTACACTTGGTGGATATCCTGTTGTTGGTGTACATGCTACAGTATACGACGGATCATACCACGAAGTAGACTCATCTGAGATGGCATTCCACATCGCTGGATCAATGGCGTTCAAGGATGCTATGCAGAAGGGAGCACCTGTTCTTCTTGAGCCTATCATGAAGGTTGAGGTTACAATGCCTGAGGAGTACATGGGAGACGTTATTGGTGACATTAACTCTCGTCGTGGACAGGTTGAAGGTATGGATGACCTTGGCGGTGGCAAGATTGTTAGAGCACATGTGCCTCTTGCTGAGATGTTCGGATATGCTACTGACCTTCGTTCAAGAACTCAGGGACGTGGTAACTACTCAATGTTCTTCGAGAAGTATATGCCAGTTCCAAAGAATGTTCAGGAGAAAGTCCTTTCAAATAAGGGCTGATGAACAGATTAAATAAAGAAAGACGCGTAAAATCTCTGTTTTCGCTTGATTTAACGCTAATCTTTTAATATAATCGATATAGTCGGTTAAATTATGTATGAAAATGTTTATTAACATTTCACTAAGGAGGATATTTAGAAATGGCAAAAGCTAAGTTTGACAGAAGCAAACCACACGTAAACATTGGTACAATCGGACACGTTGACCATGGTAAGACAACTCTTACAGCAGCTATCACAACTGTTCTTGCAGACAGAGGATTCAGCCCTGCTGTTGCATTCGATCAGATCGATAAGGCTCCAGAAGAGAAAGAGCGTGGAATCACAATCAACTCTGCTCACATCGAGTATGAGACAGCTAACAGACACTACGCTCACGTAGACTGCCCAGGTCACGCTGACTACGTTAAGAATATGATCACAGGTGCAGCTCAGATGGATGGTTCTATCCTTGTTGTTGCTGCTACTGACGGTGTTATGGCACAGACTAAGGAGCACGTTCTTCTTGCTCGTCAGGTTGGTGTTCCTTACATCATCGTATTCATGAACAAGTGCGATA
>SVFY01000022.1:1904-51275 GCA_015056625.1 Butyrivibrio sp.
CTTACATCCCTGAACCTACTCGTGAGACAGATAAGCCTTTCCTTATGCCTGTTGAGGACGTATTCACAATCACAGGACGTGGAACAGTTGCTACTGGTAGAGTAGAGAGAGGTCACCTTAACCTCAACGACGAAATCGAAATCGTTGGTATCAAGGAAGAGACATCTAAGTCAGTATGTACTGGTATCGAGATGTTCCGTAAGACAATGGATTACTGCGAGGCTGGTGACAACGTTGGTCTTCTTCTTCGTGGTGTTGACCGTGATGGTATCCAGAGAGGTCAGGTTGTAACAAAGCCTGGCACAGTAACATGCCACACAAAGTTTACTGCTGAGGTTTACGTTCTTACAAAGGACGAGGGTGGCCGTCATACACCTTTCTTCACAAACTACAGACCTCAGTTCTACTTCAGAACAACTGACGTTACAGGTGTCTGCAACCTCCCTGATGGTGTTGAGATGTGCATGCCTGGTGACCACGTAACAATGTCTATCGAGCTTATTCACCCAATCGCTATGGAGCAGGGTCTTAAGTTCGCTATCCGTGAGGGTGGACGTACAGTTGGATCAGGTAAGGTTGCTACAATCGTAGAGTAAAGCCTTCGGCTTTGAGCCGCGCGTACGAATAAATAAAGAGCTTGGAAAGCACATGTGCTTTTCCAAGCTCTTTTTTATTCGTACGCGCGGCTCAATGCTGGTTTATCAGAAATCCGTAATTGACGATTTCGGTTTCCGGTGTTAGTATTAATCCGTAATTAACGATTTTTTTAACGGGTGCAGATATGACAATAGGACAGAAGATATTCTATTTACTGGAAGAACGCAATATGACTCAAAAGGAGTTCTCTCTTAGAACAGGTATTTCAACAACAACTATAAGTGATTGGCGAAAAAAGAACACGAATCCAGGTTCTGACAAGATTATGGCAATTTGTGCAGCCCTTGGGGTTACTCCTGAATATCTTTTATCCGGAGTTACTGAAGATAGTGATAGAGGAAGGAATATTGATTATATGGTTATACCTAAGGGAACGGAAGAAAGAGAACTGATAGAATTGTTTAGCTCCATGGATTGGCTGGAAAGAGAGCATCTTCTAGAATATGCTCGCCGCGCGATAGAAAAGAAATCAGAGTCTGGTTATACTGACAGGACTGAGAAAAAGTCCATGGTTAAGATTGCGGAGTTTTGTGATATAGAAGTCTTCATGGATTCAGAATTTGATGGTAATCCGACTGTGGACATTAATTACTTGGATGATAACGTTCAGGGCAGTTTACAGCTTCAGGAAGGGAGAATTATGGGAGACTTCTCTAAGTATGTTATTCCGGTTATATCAGCGTGGTATGAGGAGCACAAAAGTCTGTTGATTAAAATGTGGAATAATCACAAAATTGAGATGATACCTACTTGGGAGTGAGATTTAATGGCTTGTATTGTAATAAAGAGACTTCTGGGATATGAGCTTTGTATATTGGAAAAGGAAGGAACATTGTTCTATTCTGATCCAATTGTTGTAATTCGAAAGGAAGGTTTCACAGAAATTTATAATCTGCAGAAACATACACATGAGACTGGGGATGTAATTGGTAAGCAGATTACTAGAAAAACAATTTATGAGTTTATCGAGGAAAACCAGGATTTGTTCTCAATGTAAATTTAGATTGATAAAATCAATCGTCAACAGTTTGTTGGCGATTATTTTATATTCTTTTAACAGGAAGTATGACAATGCTGATACTTAAGCTTTTATCTGAGAAAGATATGTATGGGTATGAGATGATCGATACTCTCAGAAAAAAGTCACAGAACGTGTTCGAGCTAAAAGCAGGAACTCTTTATCCACTTCTTCATGGTTTGGAAGAGAAGGGTATGCTCACTGTATATGAGCAGGAGTATCTGGGTAAAACAAGGAAGTATTACAGTATCACTAAAGAGGGGAAAAAACTCCTTAAGAGCAAGACAGAGGAATGGAATGAGTATTCAGGTGCTATAGCAAATGTATTGGCATTGGAGGTGTGACAATGGAGGAGTACATTAAGAAGCTTCTTGAACAGGTTCGCTTTAAGAAGGCACATAAAAGTATTGAAGGGGAAATCCGCTCTCATATAGAAGAGCAGATAAATGACAACATAAGTGCGGGCATGGACAGGGCTGACGCAGAGAAAGCTGCAGTGGAAGACATGGGAGATCCGGTTGAAGTGGGGATTTCAATGGATGGAGTTCACAGACCTCAAATTGCATGGAATGTTGTTGCGCTGGCAGTGATCATAGGCATCATGAGTATTTTTGTACATGAGTTCATGATAAAGGATGCAGCTATTAATGATGCAGCAGTATCATCGGTGATAATAATAGGGTGTATGGCTTCGGTAAAAAGTAAAAATCAACTTGGGCTTGTCATGGGAGCAGGTTGTATGAATGTACTTCTTGTAAACATGCTCATCAACGTATTAGAGAATTTGGGAGTTATACCTTTTGCAGATTCATTTATGCCATTTTTTTCAGCTGGAGGAAGTAATATTGTTTTGGCATATATCTTTTTGGGAATCATCCTTAGCATTTACAAGTATAAGGATGCTTATCCCCAGCATTTGGATATAGGTATCAGAGTAAAACTAAAAAATTTGGAATTGTGATCTTAGATGATTTGAGAATCGTCCACAGCATGTGGACGGTTCTCAAAACTGTTTAAGGCCTCCTGCCAGGCAATACGTTGCAGTAAGTACAATAATGTGCCATCATTAATGAGTATGTACTTATGAGGAGGAAAAGAAATTATGAAGAAACAGATACTTGTAATGGTGGCAGCTGCTATGCTTCTGGGTGGATGCGCAGGCAAAGCAGAAGCGGATGATGCGACTATTTTTGAGAAAATAGGAGAAGAAACTCAGGACAGCACAGGTGCAGAGAATGTAGGAACTGAGATCGCAGAAGCGAAGACCGCTGATGCAGAGAGTGCAGGCACTGAGAGCGCAGATGCTGGTGCAGCTGACAGTGACGATTACACTGATACTATTAAGGGCGAAATCGATGATATCGCAGGTTCTGCGGCTGACCTGTCAGATGAACTGGTGAAGGTGAACAGCCTTTACGATAAGTATGACGAGATGAGGATGAATGCACAGGATCAGACTTCCATAAATCTTCTTTCCCAGTGGGGAACAGTTGTATGGAAGGATGAGACCATAAGCCTACTTGACAGGATCAGTCAGAGCAATTCCACACAAAACAAAGAAATCCATGAGGAGTATGAGAAGTGGGAAAAGTACGTTCCAACTATGGTAGAGCGTATGAGCAAGACCTATGAGGGCGGTTCCATGTATCCGATGATCTATTCCTACAACGAGGCAATGCGTTATAAGCAGATGGCATATAGCCTGGCAAGTAGTCTTGCAGACCTTAAAGGGGATGGGGCATTCACATTTCCTGATTCTACTCCCTACGGATATTACGGAGATTATGCGGGGGATAGCTATCTGATAATTACAGAGGGAATGGAAAGCGGCTCCTATGACATTGTGATACATATAGATGATTCCAAGGAGCTTCGCGGTACAGGAGAAGATTATGAATCTCCTGAAAGTACCGAAGTTATCATGTTTACAAGCGACGATGAAACAGTTAAGGGTATGATAGACTTTTTCGCACTTGAGGCTTCATTCTATGTAACAGAAACAGATGGATCTGTAGTTGGCCCTGAAGGAACATATACTTTTACATTTAAGTACTGATAAAAGACTCAGGTAAAGAAGTAAGGAGACTATCAAAAGATGAGCGTAGGCAAGACACAAGAAACCAAGGCCAATGTTAAAAATGGCGTTATCAGAATGATATTTGCGCTGCTGTCCATAGCTATTGAAGTAGACCTGATCATTCTGATCATCATAGGGATGAGCAAGGAATTTGTCTGGTTTTCTGCGGCATTTTCACTGCTTGGTCTTGCCGTTGTTTTAGCTTTGTATGGCAAAAAACAATCTGCATCAATTAAGATGCCCTGGATACTTCTCATACTGCTGGTTCCTGTAGCGGGGCTTGCTTTTTATCTTCTGGTAGGACAAAACCAGGGTACCAGAAAGATGAGAAAACGGTACGAGGAAATAGATAAAAAGCTTCTGCCTCTCTTGCCTGCAAATGATAAAGAACAGCAGGAACTTAAAGAAAAGTCCCCGTATGCAGCTAACATCACTCATTATATCAGGGAGTATTCCGGTTATCCGGTATATAAAAATACAGATATCACCTATTTTGATGATGCAAAGAAAGGTCTTGAGTCTCAGAAGGAAGAGCTGAAAAAAGCTAAAGAGTTCATCTTTATGGAGTATCACGCCATAGAGGATGCAGAGAGCTGGCACGGAATTCAGGAGATCCTGGAAGAAAAGGTGAAAGAGGGCGTAGAGGTCAGAGTTTTCTATGACGATATGGGCAGTATCGGCTTTGTAAACACTGACTTTGTTAAGCGTCTTGAGAGTGTTGGTATACATGCCAGGGTATTCAATCCGTTTGCGCCGGGACTTAACCTGTTCCTCAACAACAGGGACCATAGAAAGATCACTGTCATAGATGGGAAAGTGGGATTTACTGGCGGATACAATCTTGCTAACGAGTATTTTCATTTAACGGAGCCCTTTGGTTTCTGGAAAGATACAGGACTTAAGCTTGAAGGTGATGCGGTAAGGAGCCTTACATTAACTTTCCTTGAGATGTGGAATGCTGTTAAAGCAAAAGATATCGACGATGTGGATTTTGAGAAATACCTTGGGCATTACGACTACAAGGCGTCTGATGGCGGATTTGTAGCACCATATGCAGACAGCCCCATGGACAAGATCCAGGTTGGCGAAGATGTTTACATGAGCATAGCAAGCTCTGCCAGGGACTATGCCTGGTATATAACCCCTTATCTGATAATCACAGACGAGATGATAAGTGCTCTTTCCCTTGCGGCCAGAAGGGGAGTAGATGTTAGGATCATCACACCTGGTATTCCGGATAAAAAGCTTGTCTACAGCGTTACAAGGTCTTACTACAATGCCCTTGCTGTTAACGGTGTAAGGATCTTTGAGTATACACCGGGATTTTGTCATGCCAAGATGTCAGTAAGTGACGACACTGTGGCGACCTGTGGAACTATAAATCTGGATTACAGGAGCCTTTATCATCATTTTGAAAATGGCTGTTTTATTGCAGAGAGTCATGTGGTTGACGAAATAAAAAGAGATTTTGAGGAAATGTTTAGTGCATCTAATGAAGTAACGGAGTATTATAAATCAGGGAGAGGCAGATTCCTTAGATTTGGGCAGATGTTGCTTAGACTTGTAGCTCCTTTGCTTTAAGAGAGGTATGCTCAAAAATACTAGATAATAAGGCTGGTGGAAGTGTCATGAACAAGGGGAGAAAATGGATCATAATATCGTCAGTGTCTATGCTAATACTTAGCGCGCTGACGATATTTTTTATTGTATTAAAGCATGGGGAGAGTGACATGCGTAAACTCTATCAGGGATATTATGACCTGGGGCTGTGGCTCATCGTCATATGGCAGATTGTCATAGTGGTCATCTGTATATTTCTTTGGACAAGAGTGTTTAGAAATGTACCAGGCTCGGCACTTTATATAGGCAGAACTATGAGCCTCGTGCTCACCTGCATTGCTGTAATATTCCTGGCAGGAAAATGGCTATATCTTGTTTTTGATCGAGACTATGGGGAGATTGTCAAAGAACAGGATGGTTATATGCTAGTGATGGAAACTGACAGCGATGATGAACCAAGCTATTCCATCTGGCACAGTGACGGAGCTTTTTACAGAAGGTTTGCGGGTAATGTTGGCTATGCAGCTGACTCTGTAGCTGAAGGAGTATTTTATACCTATGTTAACGGTTTTAAGGATAATCCGGGAGTTTCGGCAGAAATAGCAGATGACGATGAGAATTCAAAAGAGAAAAAGGCAGAATATGAGCTTTTAAACAGATATATCAAATTTGCAGAGGACTCTTTTCTGAAGTTCCAAAGGGGACTTAGCTGGGAAGAAAAAGAGTGTGCGGACAACCTGATAGGAACTGTGCAGGTTCCCATCATTTCCGAAAACGGAATGCAGGATATGTCCTGGTTTTGCGATGATATATGTGAATGGGTGGAAGAGTGCCTTGATGAGATCCCCTACGACGATGCACCATGGCTTTATAAAGAGATCGTTGTGGCAGTGCCATCTGTATCAAAATCCTTTGATCTTTCGCAGTACATAAGTGCAGGCTACAATAAAGCCACTCTCTATGAGGGACTCTACGATTTTATCGATAAAGAGCTTACAACAGCTGAATACCCTTTACAAAACAAGAACTACGGAATGTTGGGAATCATGGAAGGCGACGGAGACGATGACTATATTGCGGGCATAGAGCCTGACTGCTCCTACACCACAAAGGATGGAAGCGTATATGGTATGGTTCCCGTGGACAGAGCAGCCGGCAGCAGCTACTACTCACTGTATGCTTATAAAAATGGTAAGCCTACTCTTGTAAATATAGATCCTTTTGGAGGAAGCGGAGGAGAGGCTTACTGGATCACTTTTATAGATGATACTAACCTTGGTTTTGCCTGCCTTACCTACAACGGAGGAGATGATGCTCTTTTGTTCAGGACAGAGGATGGAGGAAAATCTTTTCTTCAGGTAAACTATCCATCCGGAAAGGTGAAGCTTTCTGATGACAGTATCTACAATCCCTTCACTATCCCTGAGAAAATCTGGGCAGAGGATGGAGACTTATACATGCTGGTTGGTCAAAGTCCTTACTCAGGAGACTATTATAGCGAAGAACTTGAAAAACACCCATCGGGACTGTATGTATCCCATGATGATGGGATGAGCTTTGAGTATATTGGCGAACAGTGAAAAACAAGACACGGGGACGGTTCTACTGTCTCATTGCACGCAATGAGACAGTAGAACCGTCCCCGTGTCTTGCTTTTGTTTTTATATAATTTTAATTAAAAACGTTCGGTATTTCATTGATTTGGGCGGTGGGGTGACCTACAATTAATGTGAGTGTTTATGTATATAAGGAGAGAATTAGTTGATAAAAAGAAATGTAATCATGGCTCTTTTGATCGCCATGAGCTTTACAATTGCTGGATGTGGAAAGGCTAATGAGCCTGAAAAGCCTGCTGGATACGGACGGATCCTGTTTTGTGGGGACTCAAGGACCGTTGACCTGTTTTCTGAGCCTTCGTCGGAAATAAGAAATGAAGTGCATGATGGGATCCCGGTGTATTGCAGGGATGCTTGCAAGTTTGAATACATGGTGGATGCCATAAATGAGTATGGAATTGACAATTTTGACACTCTGCTTTCCTGGATGGGGTGCAACAATTACGGAGATTTCAGTCAGTATGGCCCATACTATGAACAGCTCCTTTCCCAGGGGAAAAAGCTGGTTCTGTGCACAGTGGGACCTACAGTAGATGAATACCTGGATGGAGATTTTGACAAGGAATACTATACAAACGCAAGGCAGATAAATTACAACAATTCACTGAAAGTCTGGGCAAAGGACAGGAACGTCAAGGTTATCGACCTGTATTCCTATCTAGACCAGGCCTTGAATGATCAAAGTGAAATCACGATAAGTCAGGCTGACGGAATACACTATTATCCACAGCCAAATCCAGTGCTTTGGAACTACATACTTTCAAACCTACAATAAAGACGCGGAGGTAAAAGATGAACATTGCAAAAGAAAAAGAAGGCAGCAGACTTACAGTTTCCATAGAAGGGAGCCTTGATATCCGCACGGCGCCAGATCTGTCCAAAGCCCTTGAAGGGGAACTTGATGATGTTAATGAGGTATATTTTGACCTTGCAGGAACCAGCTACACGTCTTCGGCGGGACTGCGTGTTCTTCTAAAGACCTTCCAGGTTATGGAAGCAAAAGATGGAAGGATGGTCCTTAAGAACGTAAATGAAGATCTTTACGATGTACTTAAACTTAGCGGCTTTGTTGATTTTCTTGAAATAGAAAACGACTAAGGGACATAATATGAAAAAACTAAAAGATATCATGCCAAAGGGACTGGCTGGTAAGCTGGTCAGGTTTGTAGTCATATTTATTTTTCTTATGGGACTTGTTTTTTTCATCATGTCCCGTATTCAGGTTAGACAGCTCAAGAAGGCGGTCAGACAAGAGGGTGAAAAGAGCTCTGATATGATAGAAGGTGAGTACAGCCAGTCGATGGATGTGATAAATAAGGAGTCTCTACTTCAGCTGAGCATCTGGGCGGCTGACAAGACGGACGACGAATTCTGGATCATCGACCATGACATGAGAAGTCTTGGCAATCAGGTGGCGGATATTTACAAGCATCCTGAGAATTACAACAGGATTCCGGTCCATGGCCCCAAGAAAGAAAATGCAGGGAAATTCGTGCTGCAGGCTCTGTATCCTGAAGACCCGGCTGATACTGCGCCTGAGACAGTGGAAATGCTGGAAAGGCTTGCTAATCTTGAGCCCATGATGGCTGAGATGGTAGAGGGCAATGAGGGCTACACTCTGGACCTTTACATAGCAACCCTCGATGATGTGACCCTTGCCATGGATATGCTTTCTGATGGCAAGTATGACGAAAACGGAAAGCTTAAAGAGTATATCCCAAGCAGCCGCCCGTGGTTTCAGGGGGCAGTGGCCACAGGAGATATGTATGTATCTTCTGCTGTCCACAGCTTTTTCTACAATATGAACGAGGTGGTTTACGGATATCCTGTATATGTAGATGGAGAGCTTGTAGCAGTTCTGGAAGCCTCCACAGCTCTCGGAGTAATAGAACGAAAGATGTCTGAGCGTAATATTGGTAGTGAAGGATTCTCCATCCTTGTCAGCAAAGGTGGCCAGCTGGTGTGCACCCAGAGGACGGATGGCGAGCTTGTGATGCGCGAAGATATGGCAGAGGACATAAGAGGAAGTGTAAATCCCGGGCTGACTGAATTGATAGATACAGCACTACTTGGAGAATGCGGCGTTGACCAGGTGACTGTTGATGGAAAAGAGTACTATGCGGCCTACGCTCCTCTCAATACCATTGGATGGACGCAGATAACCTTTGCTTCGGTGGATGAACTTACAGAGCCCACCAATAAACTTCTTGCGACAATGGAAGATTCCAATGACGACATGCTAAGGACACTGTCCAATGACTTCAGGTTCCACTCAATACTGCTTATTATTGGTCTTTTGGCATTTATGCAGGTTGCAATAATTGTCGTAAGTCTTTTGGCTCAAAAGAGAGTTAGGCCTATCCAGAAGATGACGGATGCGGTAATAGATTTTGTGGGTCAGGACATGGCTTTTGAGATGAAGGATGTGTACAGGACCGGTGATGAAATAGAAGAGCTGGCTGAGTCTTTCGATGTCATGTCTCGCAAGATGAAAGAGTATGTGGCAGAGATTGTAGAAAATGCGGCTGAGAAGGAAAGAACCAAGGCAGAGATGGAAGCGGCGTCACAGATCCAGTTCAAAATGCTTCCATCTATAGAACCTGACTATCATGGAAAGCCTGGATACGAGCTCTATGCGGCTATGGAGACAGCAAAGGAAGTCGGAGGAGATCTGTACGATTTCTACTATCTGGATGATGATCATCTGGTCATCACAATTGGTGATGTGTCAGGTAAAGGTATCACAGCAGCTCTTTTCATGGCTCTTTCAAAACAGAAGTTAAAAGCTGAGATGATCCTTCACAACGGAGATGTAGCTGAGGCTATGAATGCAGCCAACAAGAGGCTCTGCGAGGAAAGTGCAGATGCAATGTTTGTCACAGTGTGGCAGGGCGTTCTTACGCTTTCCACAGGGCAGCTACAGTTTGTCAATGCCGGACACATGTATGCTGCGGTCAAAAGAGATAGCGGCGACTTTAAGATTGAACCTGATGAGCACTGCATGTTGATGGGCGGTCTTGACTTTATTGAATATAAAACAAACACCACAACTCTCAAAAAAGGCGATATTTTCTATCTGTACACAGATGGTGTTACAGAGGCCCACAATGAGGCAGAGGAGCTCTTTGGTGATGAAAGGTTCTTGGAAGCTCTTAATGAAAACACCGACGCGTCTTTGGAGGAGCTTGATAACACTGTAAGAAAGAGAGTTTTTGAATTTGCAGATGGTGCAGAGCAGTACGACGACATAACAACCATATGCTTTAGATATACAGGCCCAAAGGCTGATTAAGGAGGATGCTATATGTTCAGACATGAGGATTTGCATAGAAGGGCTGTTAATAATGAGGCGCAGATGGTCCAGCGTGTTGATAACATGCAGGATCATCTTGAAGCTGACTGGGCTGAAATGGACAGGCAGGAAATGCTTCAAAGACAGCAGCGTCAGCAGTCAAACCGGGTGAATTATGCTGAGCAGAGAATATTGCATGAAGAGCGCATTAAAACATTAAAATTCATGCTCACTGAGAGCCAGCTTCCAATTCATGTGCCCAAGAAAGTTTCTCTTTCTGAGGAGATTGGAAAGACGTTTAAGAGCAGGGTCTCTGAGAAAGTCCGCCTTGAAAAGCAGAGAAATAAAAGATCAAGGCTCCATCAGAAACTGCTCAACTTTGAGAAACTTGAAAACATAGAACAAGAAATGGAAGATAAATCCTTCGAACAGCTTGATAAGTATCTTGAAGAAGATCAGGTGCTGTGCCAGCCAAAAGAGCTCTCTGATCTTGCCGCATTTATGACGGAAGAAGATGAGAATGTTTCGAAGACTATTTTGGATAACTATCTGGGGAAAGGGGAGCAGCAAAAAGGCATTGACCGTAACAAAGCTCTTGATTTCTGCCTGCTAAAGCTTACTTCTTTTGATCTTGGCAAGATCGATCTTACCAATGATAAGATCCTTGCTGATAACGCCCAGACTCTTCAGCGTGTATCCATGCAGCTTAGGGCTTTTGACAGGCTGGCTGCAAAGAATGCCTATTTTGCTGGAATGGATGAAGATACTCAGCACAGCATAGAGGACAAATTGCAGCAGCTTCGGTCTGTTGTAGCTTACTATGAGCTTCGAAAAGAGATAATCACAGATCCTTTGTATATGAGCCGATACAATGATGAGCTCACCATGGACTTTACCAGCACAACTGATGAGGCTCAGAAGGCTTTGGCAAAGAAGCTTTTAAAAGCTCATCTTGCTGGCATTGATATGCTTGAGAAGAATGGAGCAAATGATAAGCTTTTATTAAGGCTGCGGCTTAAAACGCCCAGATTCAGGGATCCATCTGCCGGAAATACAGTTGTACAGAATACAGCCCACATGCTAAGGACAGGTCTTGTGGACGATGAGCTTAAGGCTAAATCTGATAAACAGATGCCATTAGAACACGCTAAAAAGTTCTATAGAGAAAATAAACTGATGGCAAAGATGTTTGTAGAGACAGCTGAGAAAAACGCACTATCCTTTAAGGGAAGTATTGAAGAGCAAAAAGATTACAAAGATGAGGGTTACAAGCCAGAGAAGGTATTTTCATATTTTGAGGAACTTAAGGCCATTAAAGCAGATGATTTTAAGTGTGATTCGTACCGGGATATGCTCAGTAATTTTGCTGGCAATTACAGCCTTTGTGACAAGGTGCATCACCTTCATTTCTTGATCATGAGGGCTCTTACGGCTGGATGGAAAGATGAACGGATCAGTGATGATGATCTTATGGAGCTTCGGGTTAAGGCAAATTTCTTTAATAATGCAAAGCTTACCATGGAAGCAATGAACTATGCACTCATCGAGGATGAGAAAACAGCTCTTTATTCTGATGAAGAGTGGGATGATTTTGTAACCTCAAGAGTAAGGCTGATACAACATCTATCCACATTCAGGGCTCCGGTTATACCGGGCAAAAAAGCTGATCTTCTGAAAGAGATCAGAGATTTTATGAAAGAAGAGGAAGATACGAAGGAAGAGACCATAAAGGAAACTTATAAATATATTATGGAACCAGGAAGTGATGAGCCTATCAGTGAGGAGGAACTGAAAAAAAGAAAAGAACAGTTCACCAAGAATGCAGTTGTTACTGATTATTTGACAGATAATGAATTAAAAACAGGTGGAAGCATAGAGGGTTCGCTTGATCTGCTGTTCGAAAAAAAGGGCAAATTTGTAGGAAGGAAAAGCCCCAAGCTTCCTAGATACTTTGGTTATATGGGGAAGGGAAAATCTGCCAAAGAGATAGAAAGACTTTATGATCTTGCTACAGGGTCTGATGAGCAGCAGCTTCAGTATTACAATGAGATACTTGAAAATATCAGGAGTGTGCCGATGGAGAAATTTGACATGGATGATCCTGGTACATTCTTTGATGACTGGCAGAAAAAAGCCAGAGTTGGAAAACTTACATCTGACGGGCTCCATGACATCCTTAAGGAGATAAAAACAATCCTTTTGCGGAACAGGAAGATCAGACAAGATGACATTGATAAAGGAAAAAAGCCGACAGTTAAGGAACTGAAATTCCCAGAGCCTTACACATCTTTTGAAGAGATGGAAAGAGATTTAAAGGCTCTTTATGGCCTGGGGCAGGAAGTCATTGGACCAAGAACCAGCGGAATCTCCCAGGCTGGAAGCGCAAAATGGCTTCACGCACTTTCGCTCTTTGAATTGGGAACCTATGATAAAGGAAAGATTAAGGCAGCTGAAAAAGCAAGTGGAGATATAGGAGATGATTTAGTAAAAGATAATGCTTTTTCTAAGCTCAGATCCACATTAGAATTTTGCGGTAAGGGAATTACATATGCACAGCCTGGTCAGACAAGCTTTGATGTTAAAACTTCTGATTGCTACGAGATGGCCCTGAAAAAAACTGATGAAGCGAAACAAAAGCTTCTTGAAATTCAGCAAAAAGCCAGCGAAAGATCAAAAGAGGGAAGCGTTGTTCCAAGCGTTTCAGATAAGACCTGGAAGGAAAGCGGCGGCGCCACTTTCAAAAAGATCATGGTGAAAAGTGACGCAGACCGCATAGAACAAAAGAGTAATGGCTTTTTGACAGCGGTAAGCATGCAGGGAAAAGATGGTGAGGTCTATAAAGAATTAAGGCCTTCTCTTCCGAAAATAATCAATATAAAAGGTACCAATGTCGAACTGCGCAAAACCTGGAATCTCTTTATCAAATCCTATGTAACACTTATTACGAACGAAGACGGTTCTTTTAAACCAGAAAGTATTACTAAGGATATCTGCGATAAATTCGGTGCTATAACTATGTATTATGATAATGGCTACAGTAAAAAGGATTGCGAAAGCTACCTCAAAGAGATCTTCGGACCAGCCATGAGAAAAATCCTTCAGGATGATAATCCAAATATCAAGCCTGAAAGGTTGGATAAGCAGGTAGCCGATATCACCAAAGGAATCATTCTCCTTGTGGAAAATGTCGAAGGCAAGCAGCTCTTAAGATCTGAGGTGGATCCAGCAGGCGTTATTAATTCGAATAAGCTTTTAGCTAATTTGTCTGATAGTAAGATGGTGGAGTACTTGCGCCATTTTAAGATCAAAGATAAGGGGAAGGAAAGAAATCCTACAGAGGAAGAGATAAATAGCGCCATACAGGGGCTTAAGGACGATCTGAATAAGATCCCAGAGTCCCTTAAGGAAGTAAGAGATCTTGATATAGATAGTGAAGCGGTGCCTGTCTTTAATGCTTGCTCTGGTAATGCGGAATTTTACAGGAAGATCCAGACCCTGCACACAAAAGAAAAAGCCAATATCATCAGTTATAAAACCGAGGAATTTGTAAAGAAAAAACCTCGAGAAGCTTTGAGTTATCTAAGGAATGAGCTAAATATCCTTGGAAAGGCCAGGGGGTTAAATGATGCAAAAATAGAACAGTTTGCCAAAACTCTTGATGAAATTTCAGCTAAAGGCAAGATAAAAGGTGATGATATTGATGAGCTGATCACAATATCAAATCGTCTTGCCAATTATGAGTACCATGTTGGAGCCCATGTCGTATCTGATGAAGAAGATGGCGATATAACTATCGAAGCTTTTGCTGCAGAAGACAGTCAGTTTGAGGTTACACCTATAACAATGCATGCAGCAATAGGTCAGTACCATGGGACTAAAAAAGCATTAGGAGAAGGAAAAGAGAAAAGTCATACCGGTTTTTCAAACTATTATAACACTGAGGCTCCTTATACAACTAAAGTGGTGAATCAGTTGAAGACGTACCTCAATGTGTCTATAAAGAGATATCGTGGACAGCTTCCAGATCCAGCGGATAAATGATCACAAAAATAAAAGAGGCTTCAGGACTAAAGAGTCCTGAAGCCTTTTGCTTTATCCCATATATTGCCAGCTCTTGCTGCATTCGCAGTCTGGATTGGTACACTTTACAGCGGGAAGACCTCCGTAGTAGTGCCCGTCTGAGTTCATAGGGTATCCGCACTTGGGACACATTTTTCTTGTTATGGTGCCTTCACCTTCTACAAACTTATCAGGAAGGACATTGGATCCACCCGTTATGTTAGAAAGTTCTTCTTCGTTTAATTTGATGTTATCAGCCATAAGCCATATCCTCCTGTCAGATCATCTTAATAATCTTACTAATAGTTTATACGAGAGCGTATATTCAATGGTATAAAAAAATCATAAACTTTGACTTAAAATAAGATTTTTACGCTGTATTTGATAGTATATATAAACGGTAATACGTTATAATTAATATGGCACAGAACAGGTAGCTACCATTAGGGAGATTTGTATGGATTACAACATTGCTGTAGTCGATGATGATTCTTTTATCCTTGAAACTGTAAGGACGCTTCTTGCAAATGAGGACATGCATGTGACCTGCATGGACTCTGGACAGAGGCTTCTTAAATATATTGAGACCCACAATCCGGATGTGATCCTTCTTGACATCGTGATGCCTGATATGGATGGCTTTGATGCCTATATAGCTCTTCGAAAGTATGAAGACAGGGCTGGGAGAAGGCACACGCCGGTTATCTTTATGTCCGGATCTGAGAGCAGCGACTCTGAGGAAATGAGTCTTGTGATGGGAGCTTCTGATTACATACAAAAGCCCTTCAACAAAGATGTGCTCATAAGGCGAATCGATCACACCATAAAAAATAACAGGACCATTGAGAACCTCACAGAAGAAGCTACTATCGACAAGCTTACGGGCTTTTACAACAAGGCAAAGGGAACAGACAGGGTGATAAAGCTCTGCAAAAGAAAGACAGGAGTTCTGGCAGTTCTTGACCTTGACAGCTTCAAACTGGTCAATGATCTTTTTGGCCATGAGGCAGGAGATGCAGTCCTTAAGGCCTTTTCCGATGTTATGAGAAAAAATACCAGAGAAACTGATACTCTGTGCAGGATAGGCGGAGATGAATTCATGGCTTTTTTTGAGGACCTGACAGACAAAAGCGTTATAGCTTCGTTGTCCCAAAGGCTGAACCTGCAGCTCCTCAGGGAAGCAGCGGTGATAATGGGAAAAGATCATGGCATTCCCCTTGGAATATCCATGGGAGTTGTAATGGTCCCGGAACACGGAAGAGAATACAATGATCTGTTTGCCCTGGCTGACGGCGAGCTATATAAGGTCAAGCAAAATGGGAAGCACGGTTTTTCCATACACCATGGCGATGCCGGACTTGATGAAGAGGAAGAAAACATCCGTCAGAAGCTTGACCGCATAGAGAAGATAGTGGAAGAGAGAAACGAAAAGGACGGAGCACTGATTCTCGGAAAAGACTCTTTTACTGTGGCATACAGACTGATAATGCGCCTGTACCGAAGATATGGAGGATCTGCAGCGCTCCTTCTGTTCGATTTAAACCCTGCAGATAATGCTGCTTTGAACTATCTGGTAGATGTGACCACTGCCTTTGGGGAGATCCTGGAAAAGACACTTAGAATGAGCGACGTGGTGATGCAGACAGGGTCTCACAGTTTCTTTGTACTGCTCACAGAATGTACTGAGCCTGAGGTTGGAAATGTCATTCGAAGGGTAAAAGAGGCCTACAAGGAATTGGAGCATAGCGACAGGATAAAGCTGGAGTACATATATAAATACTCGTCTAAGGAACACGTAAAAGACTAAAAATGGGCAAAATGGCAAAGCTTAATGTGGAGTATTTCTCCGCTGAACTTAAAGACAAGCTTGAGGAAATTGACAGTTTTCCTTGCACGCTTATAGAGGCGGCTTCTGGTTTTGGAAAGACCACAGCCGTAAGGCATTTTTTGTCCAAAAAAGAGGAGGAAGGCTGCAGGGTACTGACCTACAGATTCCTTCCTGAAAACTCAGCCGAGTCCACCTGGGCAGAGCTTAGAGGTGTTATATCTGAGCTGGGTGGAGAGCGTATGGAGCAGCTAAAGACATCTGCTCTTCCTGGAAGTGATGGCGTAGTCAGATTAGGAAGAGCCATCCAAAATTACAGAGGTGACGGTAAAGTCACATATATGTTTTTGGACGATTATCAGGAGTGGGGCTATAAATACGCCATAGATATTCTTGATATCTTATCCACTCATCAGGATCCTGATCTTCATGTGATAATCGCTTCCCACATAATTCCTGCAGAGAAAAGAACAAAACTTGTTCCAAATGCAAAGCTCTACCACTTAAACGAGGAAGATCTTGCCTTTAAACCTGATGACATCCGTGCCTATTACAGCAAAGCCGGAATTGACATTGATGACATGCAGCTTAAGGAAATCATGGATCTTACCGGCGGATGGGCTATAGCACTGTATCTGCAGCTTGACACTTATGTCAGGAGTGGAAGCTTTCAACATGGACACATGTATGACCTTATGGAAAAGACCGTTTGGAGCAGGATAAGCGATTTTGATAAGCACGTTCTTTTGCAGTTATCCCTGCTTCCAAGCTTTACGCTGGCCCAGGCAGTGAGTATTTCCGGACATACCAAGAGCTTTGCAGAAAAGAACCTCAGGGAAAAGAGATACTTCATTCAGTATTCACCCCAGGAGGGCAGATACTATTTCCAGACCATCTTAAAGCTCTTTTTAAGTAAGCAGTTTGAGCTATTGTCAGAAGATGAAAAGAAACAGCACTACAGAGTTGCAGGAAGGCTCTGCTGGGAAGGGGCCGACCACAAAAGGGCCATCAGATTTTTGTACCTGTCAGGCCATTGGGAGGATATCTATGAGCTTCCTCTGTGTGTTAAGGACTTCAACACGGTAAACGAAGAGTATACCGTTCCCATGATCATAGATATGGTCGAGCACTCTGACAGGGAGCTTATGTACAAGCACCCCAATGTGCCCATTGGTATGATGTTTGTTATGTTCATGATGGGAGAGGCAAAAGAGATTGTGCGTTTTGCGCCAATGCTCCGGGATAATATTGTAAACAGTGATCTGTCTAAAGAGGAAAAGCAGGGACTTGAGGGAGAACTTGAGCTCTTGTTGTCATTTCTTTTGTACAACAGGATCGACGCCATAATGGTCCACCACCAGAGGGCGTGGCAGCTCATGAAGAGGCCTTCGAGGATGTTCAGCCAGAGGTGCGCATTTACCTTTGGAAGCCCGTCGGTACTGTTTTTGTACTGGAGAGAGACGGGCGGGCTTGAAAAAGAGCTTCAGCAGATAGATGAATGTATTCCTTTGTATGCCCAGCTTGTCAGCGGAAATGGCACTGGTGGAAACACCATAATGAGGGCAGAGGCAGAGCTTAACTGGGGAGATTATGACAAAGCTGAGATCGGGGCCTACAAGGCTATGTTCGAAGCTGAGAGTACCAGGCAGACTTCTGTTGAGATCTGCGGAGCACTGGTGCTTTCGAGAGTAGCTCTTTTGACAGGGAAAAAGGATCTCTTGTCGGAAGCACAGGATCGGCTTATGGAGCTGACTCACAGGGATGATGAAGATATAAGCCGCTACACCTATGATCTTGCGGATGCCTATATAGCCATGATATCAGAGGACTACGACAGGATAAGGCCCTGGCTTAAGAAGGGGCAGATTGATGCCCATCACTTATCCTTCCTGGTGCAGCCATACGCCTATATCATTTACGGAAGGTATCTCCTTGCGCAAAAGCAGTACACGAAGCTCATTGGAGTTTCGCAAAAAGCCATAAGCCTTGCTTCGGTGTACCCCAACATTTTGACGACCCTCTACGTGAAGATCTACTGCGCTGCAGCCTACGAAGCCATGGGAAGCGCCAAGGAAGCAATGCTTGAGCTCAAGGATGCAATTGAGATGGGGCTTCCGGACATGATGTACCTGCCTTTTGCAGAGAACTATCAGTTCATAAAGAAGATACTGGCCAGATTTTCCATAAGTCCTGACGCCAGGATCATGATCGAGAAGATGGCAAAAGACTTATCTGACAGCCTTGACAGTATTGGCATTGCAGGACCAAGGCTCACTGACAGGGAACTTGAAGTATTAGAACTTATAAAGCGCGGCCTCACCAACGGCGAGATCGCAAAAGAGCAAATGGTTTCCCTCTCAACTGTAAAGAAGCAGGTGAGCTCCATCCTGCAGAAATATGGCCTTGCCAGCAGGGAACAATTAAAGAAGTATTAAAAATTTATAAAAAATGGCCACCTAAATGACCATCGACCCATATAGAAATTAATATCCCCCTACTACAATTTTAAGTAGGGAACGCCCGAATCATCAAGCCCTGACAGAGGAAACTCTGTCGGGGCTTTATTTTTGGCTTTTCCTGAGAGAACCATAATTTTTTCTTATGAGACAAATGGAGGGATGTGTTATGAGTAACAAGATGTTATGGAAGCGACTATTGGCAGCGGGAATGTCAATGGCAATGGCAGCAACACTGTTTGCAACCAATTCGATCACTACTTTTGCAGAGGGAGAAACTAGTATTTTAGTACCACCTTCAGATAAGCCTGCAATTGAAATACCAGGTGGAGGGGAAGAAAATCAAGAACCACCTGTAGAACCAACTGATGGTCTTCCAGCCCCGGTAGAGGAAGAAGAAATCGATCCAGATAATCACAGCATTGTTTTAGGCGAAGCTACACTTTGCGACGGAAGTACACTTAGAGTTGTGGAGACCGTAGAAACAAAAGATGAGTATTTATCTGATAAGGGTAATGTCGATGTGGATGGAAATCAGCTTGATGAGTACATTCCTGTAGAGGGCGCAACTGATGTCGAAGGACAGACCCTTGATTATACGGATGTTGAAAAAATTAAGTCTGTAGAGACTACAGTATATCTTGAAGATGCTAAAACTGGTGAAGAAGTTACGGTAAAGAATGAAGAAGGTGAAGATGTAAGACTTGAGCTTCCTCTTGACTTTAATTGGACGGATTTTGAACCAGTTCCTGTTGTTGAGAACACAGATGGTTCTCTTCATGAACTTGACAAAGAAGAAAAGAGTGAAATATTCTACGGAATCTTTGATGATGACGGAAAGTTCCATCCTACAAGGGCAAATGCACCTGGCTCAAAGCCTTATATACTTACGGAAGACAATGAATATAAACTTGCTGATACAGTATATAGCACAACAGATAAACATGGCAGAGTGATATTCCTGGATGAAGAGGTTTATTTAGCTCTCAAGGGAGAATCAACAAAATATACGTCTAAAAAGGAATACGAATATAACGATACCAAGTACTCACAAGAGGAACTTGCAAAACTGGTAGATGAGATCAAAGAAGTTCATGATTGGGATTATGTAACTAAGGAACAGCCAGAAAATATAGCGCCTGAAAAAGCTACACTTACATACTCTCAGTATAATCGTAAAACACGCCAGTATGAAGACGTTGAGGGACCTATAACAATTAGCTATGACAAGGTAAAGGTCACCAAATTTGATCCTAAACAAGGATATTTAGGTAATTACTACTTTAATTATAACAATACTACATACGTTATCGAGAGACCTGTTTATGGAATGGGCCCAGGAGCGATTGGAAAAGAAATTGACTTACCGAAGGGTTATTTTGTAGCTTCTGTTGATACTACAAAAGATAAAGTGTATCCAGTGACTCCAGCTAAGGAGGAGAAGAAAGAGACAACAGTTAAGATCACAGTCTATGATGAAAATAATGTAGCAATTTGGAGTGGAGACAAAACACAGTATGAGAATCTTCGTGCAGATAACGTTACCAGAGTTAACGGAAAATATGCTGTAGAAGATAGTGAAGGCGAAAGGCAGTATATCGATCCAGGCTGTTATGAAATTATCCGTGAACTTGATAATAAGCTCACTGTAACAAATAGCTACTATTACACAGTTCAGGATAAGTCTGAAAGAGATCAGAGAACTGTAGAGTTTGAAGTAGATGGCAAGGCATTTGAATTAAAGGTAGATTTCTGGCAGAATGATCGAATTGGTATAAGTGAAGTCACTACTGCTCCAAGTGAGGAAGAAGGAAAGATTGATGTTGTTGTAAAATTCGTATACTCATCATACGAAGCAGATGGAAGAACTCCTACTATTGCTGAGAGTGAAGTTACTTATACAGTAGATCCTAGTGACCCTGAGCAGTTTAATTCACTTGGTAGGGGAACAATGAATATAAAGTATACACCTGTATATACTTCACAGAATTACTCTGAGAAGCCAGTTCGTCCTATTCAGCCTAAAGCAGTGGAAGTTGTTCCAGTATCATATCCAGAAAGAAAACTTTTTGCAGCTGTTTTATCAACGAATGATTTGTTACTTGCAGATATTGCAGCAGAATTAGCTGAAGAAGGCATTGAGGAAGAGGTTAAGTGGGGACCTGTTCTGTTTGAAGAGGATGATAATGTACATATGGTATCCCTTGGTGAACCCAATGTGTCAGTTGCAGCTGATGCTGAGCCACAGCCTAACCCAAATCCTAATCCTAACCCTACACCAGATACAACACCTGGCACACCTACAACTATCGACGTAACTCCAGTAGCTCTTGCAGCAGCTCCAGGACAGGTACTTGGTGCACAGAGAGAAGAGACTGCAGCAGACGGCGCAGCAGTACTTGGTGCAAGCAGAGCACGTGGAACAGCTGACGAGACTACAGCTCCATTCGTAAGAGTACTTGTTATGGCAGCAGTAGCCAGCGCAGCACTTTTCCTTACAAGAAAGAGAGAGGAAGAGAACTAATATAATATGATCGAGAGGTCATTTTGCAGAGCGATTCTCTGCAGGTGATTAAAGTTATGGTTAAGGCGAAACCTGCAAGGCGGGTTTCGCCTTCTCTCGATTAATGCAGAATGTCTTTTTTGCATATGTTTGCTAAATATGCCAAAAACAGACATTCTTTTTATTTCCTGTTTTTTTAAACTAAAAGCATAGAACAAATAACATACATACCAGATCAGATTATGGGGAGAAGCTATGAAATACGGGTATTTTGACAGGGACAATGATGAGTACGTAATAGACAGGGTGGATCTTCCGACCTCCTGGACCAACTATCTTGGGGTTGAGGATATGTGCGCGGTGGTCAATCACACAGCGGGTGGATATCTCTTTTACAGATCGCCTGAGTACCACAGGATCACAAGGTTTCGGGGCAATGCGATTCCCATGGACAGACCAGGTGACTATGTGTACATAAGGGACAGAGAGGATGGGGACTACTTTACCATCTCCTGGCAGCCGGTTGGAAAGAGCCTTGATGAGGCGAAGTACATATGCCGCCATGGTATGAGCGTAACTACCTACGAGTGTGACTACAAGGGGATCCACGCCAGCCAGAAGATGAGCATTCCACTTGGTGAAAATGCCCTGGTATGGGACGTTAATATCACCAACAACTCAGACAGGGAAAGGGAGCTTGACGTGTTTACCTACGCCGAGTTTTCTTTTCACCATGTGATGATAGATAACCAGAACTTCCAGATGAGCCTGTACTGCGCTGGAAGCGAGTATAAGGACGGCGTCATCATCCATGACCTTTACTACGAGGAAGAGGGATATCAGTACTTTACTGCAAACTTTGAGCCGGACGGCTTTGAGTGCCTGAGGGATGAGTTTATCGGGATCTACAACACCGAGTCAAACCCCAAGGCTGTTGCGGAAGGTGAGCTATGCGGCCACACCGAAAAAGGTGGTAACCACTGTGCATCTCTTAAGAAGTGCCTTACTCTGGCACCAGGGCAGTCCAGGAGACTTCTCTTTTTCCTTGGAGAAGGTGCCTATGATGAGGCAAAAAAGATCCGGGAGAAGTATGCTGATCCTGCTGCCATGGACAGAGCCTATGCAAAGCTTAAGGCATTCTGGGCAAGAAAACAGGATTGCTTTAGGGTTTCATCTCCTGAGGCCGGTGTTGACACCATGATAAATACCTGGACGCTGTATCAGTCTGAGATAAATGTCATGTTCTCAAGGTTTGCGTCCTTTATCGAGGTGGGAGGCAGAACTGGCCTTGGCTACAGGGACACAGCTCAGGATGCCATGACAGTTATCCCCTCAAACCCTGAGGGCTGCAGGAAGAGAATAATTGAGCTTCTTAGGGCTCTTACCACAAGAGGGTATGGAATACATCTTTTTGAACCCAGGTGGTTTGCGCCGGAGGATGAGAATAAGGACAAGAAAAAGCCCTTCAAATCCCCCACGGTTATACCGGAGCCAGAAGGAGCGTCCAAGGTCCACGGCCTTGCGGATGCCTGCGCTGATGACGCGCTGTGGCTGGTGCCAACCATAACCGAGTACGTGAAAGAGACCGGTGATATGGGATTCCTTGGAGAGAAGTACGGCTATGCAGATGGCGGCTCTGGTACGGTTTACGAGCACATGAAAAAGATCGTGGAGTTTTCCTATAACGAGGCTGGCCAGCACGGCATATGCAAGGGCCTTAGAGCTGACTGGAACGACTGCCTGAACCTTGGCGGAGGAGAGAGCGCTTTGGTGTCATTTCTTTTGTACAAGGCACTTACCTGCATAGTTGAGGTGGCTGATTTCCTGGGACTGGACGATGATGCAGAGCGCTATGACAGTATGCTGATGGTTCTTCAGAACACTCTAGATGACACCCTTTGGGATGGAGACTGGTACCTTAGAGGCTTTACAGGAAGTGGCCGAAAAATCGGCTCCAAGGAAAACAAGGAGGGCAAGATCCACCTTGAGTCCAATGCCTGGGCAGTACTCTCCGGGGCTGCAGATATGGATAAGAGTAAAAAGACCCTTGACTCCATATACGAGCACCTGTTTACACCCTACGGAATAATGCTTAACGGACCTGCTTACACAGAGCCGGATGATGATATCGGATTTGTTGCCAGGGTCTACCCGGGACTTAAGGAAAATGCAAGTATCTTTTCCCATCCGAACCCCTGGGTATGGTCGGCGGAGTGCAGGGTTGGCAACGGCAACAGGGCCTTTGAGTACTACAAGAGCCTTTGCCCATACTACCAGAACGACATGATAGAGGTAAGGCAGGCTGAGCCCTATTCCTACTGCCAGTTCATCTCCGGCAAGGACCACACAACCTACGGAAGGGCTCATCATCCCTTTATGACAGGCTCCGGTGGCTGGGCATACTTTGCAGTTACCCACTACCTGTTGGGTATAAGGCCTGAGTTTGACGAGCTCATAGTTGATCCATGTATCCCTGATTCCTGGGATGAGTTTAGCGTAAAAAGAGCTTTCAGGGGAGATATCTACAATGTGACAGTTCATAATCCAGGCCACATTCAGAAGGGGGTAAAAGAGATCTGGGTTGATGGTAAAGCGGTAGACAAGATCCTTATAGCAGGCGATGGAAAAGAGCATGATGTAAAAGTTGTAATGGGATGAGGGGGAAAATGAAAATGATCAAATTTGGAACCGGCGGATGGCGCGCAGTAATAGGGGATGAGTTCACCAAGGAAAATGTTCAGATCCTGGCACAGGCCATCAGCTCCAAGATGAAGGATGAGCACCTGGAAGGGAGCGGAATAGTCCTTGGCTACGACAGAAGGTTTTTGTCCAAGGAAGCCATGCAGTGGGCAGCAGTAGTGTTTGCGGCAAATGGCATAAAGGCCAGCCTTATCAACAAGTCAAGCCCCACGCCTCTTGTAATGTTCTATGTCATGAAGCACGATCTTCCCTATGGAATGATGGTGACAGCAAGCCATAATCCTGCTATCTACAATGGCATCAAGCTCTTTACCAAAGAGGGCAGGGATGCTGATGAGACTGTAACAGCAGATGTAGAGCGATACATAGAAGAGGTGGCACTTCCTGTTAAGTCCATGGATTATGAGGAAGCAAAGGCTTTAGGCTTTATAGAGGAGTTCTACCCAATAAATGAGTACATAGACAACATCCTTGACCGTGTCAACGTGGATGCTATCAGGGCAGCAGGCCTTAAGGTTGCTCTTGATCCCATGTACGGCGTAAGTGAGACAGCAATCAAGACCATCCTTCTTACAGCAAGGTGCGAGATGGAAACCATCCACAGCCGCCATGACACCCTCTTTGGAGGTAAGCTCCCAGCTCCAAATGAAGGAGCAATGTCGCCTCTTATGACCTGTGTCAAGGATTATCACTGCGACATAGGAATAGCCACTGACGGAGACGCCGACAGGATCGGAGTTGTGGACGACAAGGGAAGATATCTTTCTCCCAATGATATTCTGGTTCTTCTGTATTACTATCTTGTTAAGTACAGGCACGAGAAGGGGCCTGTTGTAAGAAACCTTTGCACCACACACATGCTTGACCGCATTGCAAAAGAGTTTGGGGAAGAGTGCTACGAAGTTCCGGTTGGCTTTAAGCACATCTCGGCAGGTATAACAGAGCACAATGCCCTTATTGGAGGCGAGTCATCTGGTGGTCTTACGGTAAGAGGCCACATAAATGGAAAAGATGGCGTGTATGCAGCAGCTCTTTTGGTAGAAATGCTGGCAGTTACAGGACGAAAGATATCCCAGATCTACGACGATATCCGCTCGGAGTTCGGGCACTTTTATATGGTGGAAAAGAACTTTTCCTTCAAGGCTTCAAAAAAGAGTGAGTACCAGAAAATTCTCATGGAGGATAAGCTCCTTCCCCAGTTCCCGGTGGAGACCTTAAAGACTTCCTATATGGATGGTTGTAAGGTATACTTTAAAAATGGAGGATGGGTTTGTGCAAGGTTTTCAGGCACTGAGCCTCTCCTTAGGATCTTTTGTGAGATGGACGATATGGACCTTGCAGAGGATATCTGCAGGATATTTAGGGATTTTCTGGGATTAGAGGTAGAGCAATGAAGCGCAGAAACACGTTGAAATGGCAGATGCTAAGGCTAATGGCCCTTGGATGGTTTGTTCCACTAACAGCCATCGTGCTGCTGTTTCTCCTTGTGGTATCTGGCAGGATCGATCGCCAGAGCGAGCGCCTTATAACAACATCAATGGAGAAGGCGGCGGAGATAAGTATCCTCCGCCTTTCTGATTGTATTGACGCATCCAAGGATGCATCATATCTTCCGTATATCAGAGATGCCTGGGCAAGGTACCAGTCTGATGGGGACGAGGGCAATCTCTACAATGACGTCACGAATTTTTTAGCAGAACAGTATAAATACAATCCAAGCTTTGATATAACAGCACTTATATTCATAAATGAACCGGAGATGATCTACTATACAGGTAACACCACTGGACGAGGAAGCGTCTCAAGGATCAGGTTTTTTAAAGATCAGGTCCAGAAAGAGGCTCTTGATATGTCGGAAAATCTTGATACAAGGACTGAGTTCTTTTCCATGGGCGGACATGTATATATGATCAGAAACCTGATGGGAAGGGGCTTTAAGAGGTATGCAGTCCTTGTAATGGAATTAAACCCTGAAGAGGTTTTTGAAAGTGTAAAGAGTGTCTGGGAATACCGGGGCATGAGCGTTATGTTTAAGGGGCAGCAGCTCTTTTCCGAAGGGGATATGCCAGAGAGCATTGATGTGCCGGTGAAAAATGATGAAGTTATTATGGCTGCTGTGGGCGGCAGGCAGATGGTTGTAAGCTCCAAGAAAAGTGTTGACGGAGATTTTACATACGCTGTTTCCTACGACGCCACAGCGGTTAATCTGGAAAAGAGGAGCATTACTGTTACCTTCTGTATCCTTTTGGTTTTCCTGATCCCTCTTATATATGTGGTCATGTACTTCTTTAACAGCAAGATCACGGGACCAATTTCAAATCTTACAGATGCCTCCAAGCAGATCGCAGATGGCAACTACGGTGTTAAGGCCAAGGTAAAGGAAAACAACGGCGAGATCACTGACCTGTCCAGGAACTTCAACAAGATGTCGGAAAAGCTTTCGGAGCAGTTCAACAAGATATTTGTTGAGGAGATCGCACTTCGCGATGCCAACATCCATGCGCTGCAGTCCCAGATCAATCCGCACTTTTTAAATAACACCCTGGAGATCATCAACTGGGAAGCCAGGATGCACGGCGAGGAGAAGGTGTCCAGCATGATCGAGGCGCTGTCAGTTATGATGAGCGCCACCATGGACAGGAACAGGCAGTCCCTTATAACTCTTGAAGAGGAAATGGAGTACGTCAATGCGTACCTTTACATAATAGAGTGCAGATACCAGGAGCGGTTCACCCACACAGAAGAGATAGATGAGGCTCTTTTGCCTGTGAAGGTTCCAAGGCTCATCATACAGCCAGTCATCGAGAATGCGGTTGAGTACGGAAACACTGGGGATGACAGAAGGAGCATTGCTCTTAAGATAGAGGGCACAAGGGACGGCGAGAAGGTTGACATGAAGATAATGATCATCAATCCTGGAGAGCCCTCAGCTGAGGATATGGCCAAGATAAAAGAACTCTTAACTGACGAGATTGATATTAAGCCAATGGAAGAGCGCTCCACAAGGATCGGTATAAGGAACGTCAACAGACGACTTAAGATGATCTACGGAGGCCAGAGCCACCTTACTATTGAACCCGACGGAAACGGAAATACAATCAGCACTATATTTGTCAAGAATTAACAATTTCAGCAATCTGATTTAAAGAGCTGTCAGGTTATTCTAATATCAGAACGACACGAAGGTATTTGTACGCGGACAGCGTGCAGAAGGGAGAATGTATGAAAATGAAAAAACTGACAGCAGTACTTATGGCTGCTACTATGGGTCTTACCATCTACGGCTGTGGCAGCGCAGCACCTGCAGAGGCTCCAGCAGAGGCGCCAGCAGCTACTGAGAGCGAAGCTCCTGCAGCAGAGGCACCAGCAGCTGAGACAACAGAGGCAGCAGGCCCTGTAGAGATCACAGTAACAACTACATTTGCTGGTGAGGACAGCAATGCCCAGAACTATAAAGATGCAGTTGCAGGCTGGGAAGCAGCTACAGGCAACACAGTAAGCGACACATCAGCAACATCTGATGAGACCTTCAAGACAAGGATCATCACAGACTTTGAGACAGGATCAGAGCCTGACGTATTATTCTTCTTCAACGGAGCAGACGCTAATGATTTCGTTAATGCAGGCAAGGTTGTTTCAATTGACGACATCAGAGCAGAATTCCCTGAGTACGCTTCTAACATGAATGATGACCTCATCGCAGCTTCACCTGCAGATGGCGTTAAGTACGCAGTTCCAGTTAATGGATACTGGGAAGCAATGTTTGTTAACACCAAGGTTTTAGAGGATGCTGGCGTAGAGGTGCCAGGCGCTGATTACACATGGGATCAGTTCCTTGCAGACTGCCAGAAGATCAAGGATGCTGGCTATGCACCAATCGCTGCAGCTCTTGGAAATATCCCTCACTACTGGTGGGAGTTTGCGATCTATAATCAGCAGACACCAGCTGATCACTTGAATATCCCTGGCGCAGCAGATGATGCGACAGGTTCTCAGTGGGTAGCAGGACTTGAAGACATCAAGGCTCTTTACGAGGCTGGATTCTTCCCTGACAACACTCTTTCAGCAACTGACGACGAGACATTTGCAATGTTCACAGACGACAAGGCTGCATTCCTTCTTGATGGTTCATGGAAGGTTGGTGGTATTGTTGGTTCATGCCAGTCAGATCCTGATGATCCAAGCACAATCGATGCAGATAAGCTTAGCCACTTTGATGTAACTTACTTCCCTGGAAAGGGCAACAGAAAGACAACAGATCTTGTTGGTGGACTTTCAATGGGTTACTACATCACAACCAAGGCTTGGGAAGATCCTGCCAAGAAGGCAGCAGCAGTAAGCTTTGTTGAGTACATGACAAGTGATGAGGTTGTTCCTTTATTCGCACAGCATACAGCATCAGCTCTTAAGAACGCTCCTAAGGTTGATGAGACTCAGTTCAACGCCCTGCAGGTTAAGGCTATGGATATGATGAGTGGTGTTACATCACTTACCGGCGCTGTACAGGATCTCTTTAACGGAGACTGCAGAGTATCTACATTCGATGGAATGCCTGACATCGTTGTTGGCAACGTATCAGCAGCTGACGCAGTTCAGGAAGGTATCGACGTTTATAATGCTCAGTAACTTTTTTTAGAGAAGGTTAATGAGGGGTTACTTTCGGCCGGCAAATCACAAGCATTTGCCGGTCGAATTTTAAGAGGGACTTGGGGTATGTCTAATATATACAGGAACAAAAAATACGTATTGTTATTTCTGCTGCCTGCATTTCTTTTTCTTGTGGTCTATCTTTATTATCCATTTCTTGTAAACATATATGGAAGCTTCAGGCAGATCAAGAATCTTGGAACCTACGGGACCAAGTGGAATGAGCCTTTTTACGATAACTATGTAAAACTTGTGACAGATCCGGTTGTATGGACGTCACTTAAAAATACAGTTCTTATGATACTGGCAACCATTGTTGGACAGGTGGGGATAGCTCTTTTGCTCTCGCTTCTTGTGGACAACATCGAAAGGGGCACACAGTTCTTCAGGACTGTGTATTTCTTCCCTATCGTTATTTCAGCTACTGCACTGGGACTTCTTTTCAACCTGATCTTCCTGTACGACAAGGGAATGCTAAATCAGTTTTTGGAGCTCTTTGGAAAGACAACGCTCACAGACTGGAAGGGTGAAAAGCTTGCCATCTTTACCATGATGCTCCCTGTTGTGTGGCAGTATGTGGGATTTTACTTCGTTATCCTGGAGACCGGCCTTAACAACATCTCCCAGGAGCTGTACGAGTCAGCTGCCATCGACGGAGCAACAAGGTTTCAGAGAGTCATCTACATCTCTATACCACTTCTTAGGAACGTCATCTGCACCTGCCTTACTCTTGGAGTTACAGGAGCTCTCAAGGTATTTGATCTTCCATGGACCATGTTCCCAAAGGGAATGCCTCTTAAGGAGACTTTCCTTACAGGAACCTATATGTACTATCAGACCATGGAAGCCAAGAATGTTGACTACGGCGCAACTCTGGCTGTCCTTATCGTAGTTCTTGGAGTTGTGCTCTCAAGGCTCACAAGGCGTGTATTTAAAGAAAGCGAGGACTTCTGATATGAAAAGAAATAAACTGGGCCTTGCTGTTTTGTACATCATTTTGGGAGCATGGGCACTTACAACTATCTATCCTCTTTTCTGGGTTTTGGAAAACTCCTTTAAAGCCAAGGACAAGATCCTTAATAACTCTTTTGCGCTGCCAGTTGGAGATCTCTTTACACTGGCCAATTACAAAAGAGCTTTTGACAGGCTGGATATCCTCCATGCCTACATCAACAGTATCTTTATCTCAGCATGCGTGACTATTGGAGTTATGATGCTGGCGGGGCTTGCTTCTTTTGCCCTTGTGAGATTTGATTTTAAACTAAAGAGATTCTGCCACACCATGGTAATTGCAGCGATGATGTTTCCAGTGTTCTCCACCATTATTCCTGTTTATACCATGGAGACAAGCTGGCACATTACCAATACCTCAAGCTGGATACTTAACATGGTATCAGTTATCCTGCCTCAGGTTGCAGGAAATATCAGCTTCGCTATAATCGTGCTGATGGGTTATGTGCAGTCGCTGCCCTTAGAGCTTGAGGAAGCGGCTCACCTTGAAGGCTGCTCCATCCCACAGATCTTTTTCAGGATCGTGGTACCTCTTGGAAAGCCATCATTTGTAACAGTAGCCATATTCTCTTTCCTGTGGAGCTACAACGATCTGTTTACACAGATGTTCTTTCTGCGTCGCCCTGAGATGCAGGCAATCACAAGGCTCCTTAATGAACTTACTTCAAAGGAAGGAACCAATTACGGCCTTATGGCTTCGGCAGTTACACTGGTAATTATACCGGTAATTGTGGTATATATTTTCTTACAGAAGTATATAATTAAAGGTATGACAGCAGGTGCTGTAAAGGGATGACAGATGTACAAAGTCTTGATCGTGGACGACGAGCCCGTTATTGTTGAGGGTCTTCGCAAGATCGTCGACTGGGAAAAATATAACTGCGTGGTTGTAGGAACAGCCTCCTCAGGAAAAGAGGGACTGGAGATGACTGAGAAGTATCAGCCGGACATTCTTTTCACCGACATAAGAATGCCTGGAATGGACGGCCTTACAATGATCGCAGCGCTGCGTTCTGAGCACAGGAACATGCAGATCGTGATCCTGACTGGTTATCGTGACTTTGAGTATGCAAGGACTGCACTTAATCTTGGAGTTTTCAGGTATCTGGTCAAGCCCTCCAAGATGAAGGAACTGGACGAAGCCATGGAGAGCCTTACAGAGAGGCTTGATAAGCTTGGCAGGTCCAAGGAGCAGGAGGCCTTAGAGGATACTGAGAACGCCAACAACTTCGTAGTGAAGCAGGCTCTTTCCTACATCGAACAGCACTACAAGGAAAAGCTCCAGCTTACGGATGTGGCTGAAAAGGTCTATGTAAGCCACTGGCATTTAAGTAAGCTTCTTAACAGCACAGGCAAGAGCTTTTCTGATCTTTTAAATGAAGTCAGGATTGAGAATGCCAAGAAACTCATGGAGGATCCAACCCTTCATATAGCGGACATCTCTGAGAGGGTGGGCTTTGCAGACACTGCGCATTTTTCCAGGGTGTTCAAGAAATATACCGGTATGAGTGCCGGCGAGTATAGAAACAAATACCTGAGGTGAGAAACTATGAAGATTACTGGAGCTGAAGTTTACGGACCTGACAGACTTTTTTCCAAAAGAGATATCTATGTTAAGGACGGGATCATTGCTGAGTCTGGTGATGAAGACGTGGTGATCGATGGGACCGGATGCATAGCTATTCCTGGATTTGTGGATATTCATTTCCACGGCGCCATGGGTCATGACGTTTGTGATGGAAACAGCAAGGCCTATGAGGTGATCGGAAAGTATGAACTTCAAAATGGTGTCACAGCCATGTGCCCTGCGACACTAACGCTTCCAGTTGAGGAACTTTGTAATGTACTACGGCTTGGAGCTGAGTACGCCGAGAATGTCCCTGAAGATGGCGCAGACCTTGTGGGCTTTAACATGGAAGGACCATTTATCAGCAGGGAAAAGAAAGGTGCCCAGAACGAAGCCTACATCATGGAGTGCAATGCTGATGTGGTAGATAAATTTGTGGAAGCTTCCAAGGGACTTGTTAAAATAATTGGTCTTGCCCCAGAAGTTAATCCGAAATTTAAGGAGTACATTGCGGCGGTCAGGGACAAGGTGAAGGTGTCTCTTGCCCACACAGGGACTGACTATGAGACGGCAGCAGCTGCTATAGAGGCTGGAGCATCCCATGTGGTCCATCTCTACAATGCCATGACAGGCTTGACCCACAGAGCACCCGGCGTTGTTGGGGCAGCATCTGACTATGAAAATGTTACCTGCGAGATGATTCTTGATGGAGTTCACATTCATCCAGCTGCAGCGAGAGCTGCCTACAAGCTTATGGGAAGAGAGCGTATCATCCTTATAAGCGACAGCGCCCAGGGCACGGGAATGGCTGACGGTGACTACACTCTTGGAGGCCTGCCTGTTGTAAAGGAAGGTAAGTACTGCAGACTAAAATCTGACGGAACAATAGCTGGATCTGTTTCAAATCTCTATGACGTTTTCCGGACAGCAGCTCTTGAGATGAAGATACCTCTTGAGGATGTAATAGACAGCTGCACCATTAATCCTGCCAGATGCATAGGAGTTGATGACAGGTATGGATCCATTGAAAATGGAAAGATTGCTGACATTTTACTTATAGAAAAGCAATCCTTAAAACTTTCTAAAATCATCAAAAACGGGAGGGAAATAAGCCAAACACATTTGGCGTATTAGGAAATTATAAAGGTCCAAACCAAGCTCGATGAGTTTGGTTTGGACCTTTACTATTTCCTATAGGTGCTACGCACCGTATGACCATTTTATATTTATTTTCGAAATATGATAAATGAATTTAATGTATAATAAGAAGTGGATGTTCGATAAATCGTATAGTTTGGAGATCTTATATAATTATAATTGCCATAAATAAATCAGCCACGTATAAATAATTAAGACTATAAGGAAAGGCGGTAGAAATGAAAATTACAACAATAACAAAAGACAATCTTGAGTATTTTAAAGAATTTATCACCTCAGAGGATGAAAAGTTCATAAATGAGGATCTTAAGATATTGCCAATCGGGCTTGTGGCTGACGAACTAAAAAAAGGCGAAAACATAGCAGCCGGAGCCATATGTATAAGGCCGGATGATTTTCTTTTGAACATAACATCATTCTATGTTGCTCCGGAGTTCAGAGGCAAAGGCGGAGGAAAATTTCTTTTGGATGAAACCAAGAGGATCTTCGGTCAGGAGAACATGGAGTTTAACACCGAGTTTCTGATCTATGGCAAGGAGCAGGAAGACTTTGCAAACTTCCTTGAGGAGTACGGATTTGAGTACGCAGACCCAGAGTATGACTGTTACCTGACAACAGTTGGGGATCTTAAGAATACCAAGCTCTTTGGAAAAAAAGGAAGTGGAACAGAGTTTTCAGAGATAGACCAGAAGCTATTAAAGCACGCTACAGGTGAAGCTGAAAAGTCAGGAGCGATGACGCCTGTTAACGGACTTACATCACCAAGGATAGATAAGGATGTCAGCGTGGGCATCATAAATAACGGAATTCTCGAGTCCTATCTTGTATTTGAAAATATATCAAAAGACCTGTTGCTTCTGTCAGCTATACATTCTAAGGACAAGTCGCCGGTAGAATTGCTGCACATGTTAGAGAAGAGCACAGATCTTTTGCAAAAGAAATTCACAAATAATCACAGGATACTGATCCAGCCAGTTGATGAAGCCGGAGAAGATATTATCCTGAACCTGTTTGAGGATATAAATGATATCTCCTGCAGATACAGATACGTGATCTGAAGACACGATAAAACATTTTGATTTTCAAATGTAAGGAGCATTAGATATGGATGGATTTAAGATAACAAAGGAAGAACAGAAAAAAGTTTTAGACTCCTTGGAAAAGCAGCAGGCTACCAAAGAGACTGTTGCAGCCAAGCTTACGGATAAGAACAGTCTTCTCCAGGAGGATTGGAATCAGAAGACCTATAACGAGCACAAGGCATCCTTTATGGAAAGATATTATCCCAAATGGATGGACAATGCAGAGGCCACAACCTATAAGACAAAGCTGGAAAACATTGAAAAGGTGGACATTAAGTCTGCGCTTAAGGGGACGTTTGAAAAGCAGGAGCAGCCAGCTGAAAGCAAATGGTATAAGACCAAGAAAAATGAACATAAAAAGATAGCTGATTATACAAGGGATGCCATTCAAGAGAATCTTCCACAGCTTCATTTTGGACTTAATACGGTCAGGGAGACTAATGCCCTTGATAAGTATTACAAGTATCACAAGGATTATTTTTCGACCAGAAACAATCAAAGAGATATTTATAATAAATACACCTCAAATGACAAGAAGGTTGTAGTTCAAGACTGGTCAAAGATATATGAAAAACAGATGAAGGCTCACGGCAAGTTTTTTGGGGCCCTTAAGGGAACCTGGACTGGCTTAAAGCAAAGAGGTGCTGAACTTTTAAGTTCCATTAAGGGTGGTAAGGAGATATCCTGCGCGGACGAGATGGATCAGGGTATTCGTCCTTTCTTTAGCATGACTAAAAAAGTTCTCTTCTGGAAAAAACAGGTTGGACTTCTGGGTACAGAGACCAAGGCTGAGCGCAGTGACGGATCCGAATACAACAAGAGGATCATGAAAAAATACACTGAAAATAAGAACGGTGGAAGAAGAGAAGTCATGGATGAGCTTGCACTTAAGCTCATCAAGTTCAAGCTGACTCCCAATATGCTCACGAACAAGTATCTTGCTTCCAATATGCTTCAGATGCAGAGATATACGGATATGCTGGATGCTTTCGTATTTCTGACAAGGGCTAATCCCAATTATCTTGATATGAAGAGCAAGGATCATACAGATCCTGATCTGGCTGCAGTGATCTGGAGCAGGATCATTCTTCTTGCGCCTATCATGAGACATTTTATGGAAAACCATGCAAGGTTTTGCGGATACAAGAAGGGATCCAAGCTCTCAAGTAAGGCTAATATCAGACAATTCCTAAACGAAGACGAACTGAAAGATGGAATTGGAACAGAGAATGGTTATGAGGGCTTTGTAAAAGAAACATGGGAGGCCATCAAAGCAGCCTACAATTCCACTACTGATTATATGGATGACGCAGCTGACGCAAAGATGGCAGCCAAATTGTCTGAACTTGAGGACAAGGCTATCCAGACCAGAAAGAGTAAGGCGAAAGTAGTTAAGGTAGAGGGCAAGGAGCAGAAAGAAGAGACTGAGTTTAAGTTTAAATATGACGATGATGGCAAGAAGGCAGAGGAAATGCAGGCCATCAAAGATAAGATCATGGCCAATCCTCAGGTCTACGATATATTTGGAAGCGAGATCGACCAGATATTTGACAAGATCAACGAGCAGATGAGAAGACTCGATGAACTTGCTGCAAGGAAGGTCGCCATAGAAGATCTTGCGCTTAAGGAAAAGATTGCAGGTAAAAAGGATGTGGGACTCGAAGACATTGAGCAGGTATGGAAAGACTACATCAATAAGGAAAGAGTTCGCATTACATCTGAGACAGAAATACTAAACGAGCAGTTGGGCTTCTATAAAGGCACCATCGATTTCTTTATGAACATCGATCTTAAGAAGAAAGATCTTAAGCTTGATATTGATGCTATGCCTTCTGTTAAGAATGTCCTTAAATATGAGGGTCTTGATCATATCTTTAAGCTCAAAGAGGCCTTTGAATATAATGACCTGTTCTATAAGACTCTTGATTACTATGACTTTAAAAAGTTCGATGAGATCGAAGGTAAAGATGGCAAGGTGATAAAGCTTGAGGATATGCAGTCTCAGTACAATTACACTCTCCTTAAGAGGGGAATTGACAGAACACGCTTCGTAAATAAGCTGGTGGATGGCAATATTCAGAAAGAGATCAATAATCCTCAGATGCTCAATAACATAGAAAGAAGAGATAAGGCTAAGGAGAATTACGAGTTATATAAAGAAAAATATAGTAATATTACCATCTCAATGCAGGAGATCGTGAATACTTCTCCTGAGAAGCTTGCAGAGAAATATAACATTACAAAAGAGCTTGATGTTACCAGTGAAGAGACTTTTAAAAACTATTTCTGGCTCGAGAAATTCAAAAAGATCTGCGACGACCTGGAATTCCGTAAGATAGGCCCTCAAGAATACAACACACTTACCAGAGATCAGAAGATCGATGTCAGGGTAAAGGGAAGACTCATCAGAGATTATTTCCACAAATGGCAGGGGGCTATGGACTTTACTATGTCTGAGGCTTACAACTATATCTATGACACGCCTGATATGGAAGGCAATAACCAGGTCATTGAAGGTATAGATAAGGAATATCGCCTTACGACCATAAATAAGAGCCAGAAGAAGATCCAGGATCAGATTGATGAACTCAAAAAGAAAGACCTTAAGGAGGGGGATCCAGAATACGATAAGCTCCATAAGCTTGAAGAACTCAATAAGTTCATGCTTGGAATGGCAGAAGCCAACAATTACAATGCAAAAGCCATCAAGATGCTTGATAAAAGTGCTTACGATGCTTATAAGGCAGATATTACCAAGGAAATTAAGAGGGATGAGCTTAAGGCGATCTATAACGCAGATTACGATGAGCTCATAAAGAGTGATCTTGCTTTTTCATGGGAAAGAGAGGCTTATCTTGCAAGGGCTGACAAGGCCATTGAGATCCAGGAAGACTGCCTGCATTATGTCAAGAACAAGTCTGAAAGTCTGGCTAAGCTTGGAATTAAATACTCAAGCAAGTTTAAGCCAGATGAGGACTTCATTTCGCAGGAGTTTACAGCAATTGAAAAAGAGAGAATAGAACAGGCAAAAAAAGAGAATAAATATGATCCTGACAAAAACTATGCCCTCACCAATGATGAAAAAAAGAAATACCTGCGGAATTGCAAGGATAAGTTCACGATCATTCTCAATAAAGTAAAGACAAAGTACTGCGTTGATGGAAAGCTTAATGATGAGGAAATCCTTAAGAATCTTAGGGACATCCTTCCAGAAATTGAGTTTGTTGACAGCTTTATAGTCTTTAACCACGAAAATTTTGAGAAAGAAACTGGGCTGGTCGATTCAGCATACACGGCAGAAGAGCTTGAAAAGCTTGGAGAGCAGGAGCTTCTTTTATCAGAGTTTAAGGAATATGTGAAGATGCTGCTTGCTGATTATGGAATCTCTTACTGGAACGACTTTGAGTTCAGGAAAAGAAAACAAATCAAGGCCAATATGGTTAATAGCGACAAACAGTACGCAGACAAGATGAGAGACATCAGGGAAGAGGGAAGGGAATTTACCAAGAAAGAGGTAGAAAAGTCTAAGAGAAATGCAGAAATAAAAAAAGAGCTTGCTGAGCTAAATGATCTTGCTTCTAAGGAAAGGGATGCGCAGGAAAAACTCTCCTATAAGCAGATGAAAGAGCTCTATAAGAAGGGCGATAAGAGAATACAAAAGAAGTATTTTGGAACATTTGTTGGCTACAGGCAGAGAACCCAGTACGATGAAAGGATTGAACTTCTTGAAAAAGAAAGAAAACAGAATGTTAAATCCCTTCGTGATATGACGGATGATCTTGAACTTGTGCAATTCTATCAAGGCGGTGCTGTAGATGACATTATCAGGAAGAATGATAAAAATGCAGTCAAAGGTGAGTCAGACTGGATCACCTTAAGAAAAGCAGAGAAAAAGGTAATTGTTGAGGGTGAACTTCAAAGACAGGAGATGCCTGTAGCAAGAAATTATTCTGAGGAATTGTTCAGATACATCAAGAAAAAGGCTGGCAATCTTGAATTTATGGATCACGAGAAGGTTGAAGAGATCCTTACCCAGGCCACAAAAGCTTTCTTCTTTACTCTTTCTGCCGGAGCAAGGGCAGAGGCTAAGATGAGACTTAGGCTCTTTAAGAACGACAGGACTGTAATGAACGATTACTTCATTTGGAAGAATAACAAAGATTCTGAGGAGGTTCTTGCAGAAAGATGTAAAGTATTCGGACAGGATACTTATGTCAAGAAGAACATTAGCAAGATCAAGAATATAATGGAGGCCATTGCAGAGACCAAGGCATCTATAAGCGACATGCAAAATCCTAAGTTCCTGGATGAGCTTAAGGAGGACCTGGCTCCTAAGGGAATCGACGAAAAGCAGTTCATGTTCCTTCTTAGAAAGCACACTGTTGGTTTTGCAGGAAAAGCTGTCACCAATGCCAATGCCATCAAGGCTGAGAAAAACCAGCAGGATGTTGACAAGTACCTTAACGTTAGTACCAAGGATGAATTCCTTATAGAGACCGCAAAGGATGCGCTTGATGTTGGAACGAAGATCGATATCAATAAGGTTAACGAAGACTATATTGTAGAGCACTTTGCTGAATGTTACTATACAGCAAATAAGCTCCTTGCTTTCCAGCAGCTGTACTATGGAGAAAAAGAAAGCTTTGACAAACTCTATGATACAAATGGTCAAAGGGCTATCGTAAAGAAGATCAGGACATATTTTGACAAGGGTCATGGTGAGTCCTATGCTCTTTACTACAATGCGGTCATTTCAGTTGCCAATAAGTACGGCATCACAGAGAATGGAGGTCTGAACTTTGGCTTATCCATTGATGAAATTGATACTTTAAGGGATGAGACCAAGGCCGATAAACATGGGGCACTTAAAGAGCAGGTGAAAAAGAATCTCAAGGAGGCGGAGGCGAAGGTTACAGACAGCATTGAGGCTATGAAAGTTGCCTATGCTGAGACAGATCTTGCTAAAGCTGTCCAGCAGAAGGTTTCCGAAACTCTAGTAAGCGTTGCTCCAGAGGACTTTATCCATGAAGGAGATGAGAAAAAAGCTAAGGTAAAGAGAGACACATACGGCCTTAAAGAAGGTGATACCAAAAAGTCTAAAGAATTTGAGAAGTTCTATAACGAATACACAGGTGCCATCAATCAGACTAAGCTGCTTTACAATACCTACCAGGAACATGAACAGAATACTGAGGAGGTAACATTTACGATCAGCAATTCCTACCATCCACAGATGATGTTCTTTATGGCTCCTCCAAAGAGCTATGCGACAGCTACAAGTAAGATTGCCGGAAAGTCAGTTTGCACTAGTTTTAAAAACCTCCTTGCCGGTGATGTGACTAATATTGCAGGAAATCTTTCTGTAGTTGATGAAAAGAACTGTGTAAATGTAGTTAAGCTTGTTAAGGATCTTAAGCTTGATATGGGCAAGATTGCTGAGCCTGCAGCAAACACAACACCTATCTATGAGGACGAGTACTTCTCAAAACAGTTAAAAGAAAATCCTGACTTCTACGTCAGCATGGTCAATGCTATGAACTTCTGCATTATCTTTGAAAGCGGAAATGATGTCTTAAATCTTAATGGTTATGAGAGACAGATAGAGAAGGCCTTTAAGGATGGTGAAAAAGACAGCGATATTTACAAGCAGTGGCAGGAAGTAGATATTCAGGAAAAGGCATACTCGGCTTCCAAAGACAGGATCAAGGGTTATAAGGAAAAGATAAGGAATCTTACTGATGAGGTAGAATCAAAGAAAACAGAAGTCAGGAGGTTGAAGCGTGATTCAGAGGAACTTAAGAAAAACACCCTTAAGATTGCAGATCTGACTACCGAGATCGATAAGATCACAGAGCAGATAAATGAGCTGACCACTACAAACGAGGCCGAGATCAAGGTCAATGACCATCTCTTTGATCAATATGACAAAGCTGTTGCAAAGCTTAATGAAATGTCTGATGGCAAAGCAAGTCAATACAACCCTGAGCTATTAAGACCTCAAAAACTTGAAGCGCTGCAGCAGTTAAAGAATATGTTCTCAGATCAGAAGACAAGGTTTATGGTTTCTACATACTTTGATCTGTTCAACGCTTATCTTCTTAAGAATGGTATTAAGATCGATGGAAGTCTTGTGAATGCCAACATTTATGACGAGACACTTAATGAGCTTACAAGGTCAGACAAAGCTAAGGACAACATGACAAGAAATGATGCCCTTGATTTTGGCAGTGAGATCAGTAAGAAAAATAAGGCTTCCAACACGGAATACTTTGAGCAAAAGAAAAAGTACATCTCAAGCGGAGATTACCTCAAAGAATACAAGGCTCTTGAAAACAAGCAGAAGGTTCTGGATAAAGCTCTAAATGCCAAACCGGATGCTATTAAGACGATGTTCGATGGCATTGCCAAGAAGAGGAAAAAAGCCAAGAGTGTATCCGATGTCGATTTTGTACTCAACAATCTCACTGAACAGGAGAAGTTCAATCTCAGGAAATATGGCATCGATGAAACTGACATGATAAATAAGAGAAATGATGAAGAATTTAAGCAGCTGCGCCAGTTAAGGTACATTGTCATTTGGATAGATGCCTATGACAAGATCAAGACGTATCAGGGATCAAAGAGTTTTGATTACGTTGCCAAGACATTCACCAGTGAAGAACTTGATGTTTTAAAGCGATATCATGGTGAATTAGATAAATATGAGGATAGATTCTTTGATGCTGCAAACCTCTTTGATATGATGACTTCTTACCTTATTACGAGAGAGACCATGTTTTTACAGGTGGGACAGCAAGCTAAAAAATCCAAAAACAATGACGACCTCTTCAGTATCAATTCAGTTGATTAAACAGCATAAATAGCCAAAAGAGTGGCCTGTAAAAAAGATTATCTTTTTTACAGGCCACTTTTTTATAGAAAGTTAACAGATTTGATTGGTCAAAATAATGCTACAATTGTATATATGGGCTTCGCAGCATTGCCCTGATAAGATGCTGATTCGTATATACATATTGAGATCTTGGAGTTTTTTAGTCAGGAGGTTAGGATATGTCACATTTTGAGGAGTATAAGAAGGCAAAAAAGCAGGAACTTGAAAATCCACAGGCGATGAACCAGTACCGCGAAAGGGTGCAAGAAAGAGGCTTTACTATGCCTGGACCTGAAAACCATGAAATTGATTATGATGCTGACCAGCTCATGGAATACTTTGAGGACAGGAATAAGAGCAAAGAGGATTTTGAAGCGAGGACAGATTACTACTTCAGGGATGTGCAGCTAGGCGCCAGCAAGCAGCAGCAATATCAGAGATATGCTAACGACGAAAATGGTGTTACTTCTGCTTATTCCAGAATGTACGGAAATCACTATGCCTGGAAGAGAAAAAGTAATGCGTCCAATGCTGCGAAAAATTTTCGCATCATGAATGAGAAAATGGCCAGATATACCCAGGATGATGAGCTTAATGTTGATAACTACACCAAGTACCTTCATCGTGAAGAAATAATGAAGTACAGACTGAAAGGAATGATAGCTGCTGCGGAGACCAAGTCCAAGAACAAGGTTCATGAGTCATATTTAAAGGGCAGGGCAAAACTGTCCTGTAATATGCTACTTAAAGATCAGCTCCTTAACCTCATTCAGAAAGAAAATAATGATCTCCTTAAAGGACAGCTTCAAGATAAGTTAAACGGCGTAGAAAGAAAGATAAAGGATGCTTACGACGAGATCAAAAACAGCTCGCCATCAGTTCAGGAAAGCTGGAGAGAAGTGCATGGCATCAACAAGAGGACTATCGGGGAAAAACAGAGAGAATACAGGGATACATGCGGCGTCTTTAGTAGCGATGCAACAAATATGCTTCTTAATCTTGAAATGATCCAGGGGCAGGTAAGAAGTGAGAAAATACAGTGGCCTTGCAGAATAGTCCTTAAGGACAAAGCTGATGGACCTTTAAACAGAGCTGAGATAAAGAATAAAAAATTTAATCAAAGCTACAGCAAAGCCAGGCAGGATGATGATCAGGAAGCTTTAAAGAGAATGGAAGAAGAGGGCATTGAGCGCTTTATGAAAATGCACATTCCAACTCCTGACGAACTTACAGGCGATTCTCTGGTTAAATTTATAACCGGTCACTTAAGAGAATACTATGAGATGACCAAGCTGGCACTTCCTTACTACCAAAATAAAGTATTTGGGGAAGATGGCAGCTTAAGAGAATATGCATTAACCCATCAGGATTTTTTGAGAAGGCTGTTTTATGTCGAAGCGGTCAACAAATATATTGATTTTACACTTCGCCATGACCATCTGATCATGTATGACGGAATGGGAAGATTTAAGATTGAAGGTGATCCCAGGTACAGATTTGCAAGACGCAGAGATAATGGTGACTGGGCCCGTCAGCAAAGATTTGGTGAAGGCGAGGATATGCGTGAATTTGGGAAGCTGACAAACGCCTTTAGGAAGTACAGTAGTGGGGGTCCTGTGCGCCTCCGCGAAAAGAGAAACAACATAAATCTCATAAACAACAATATAGATAATGAAATAAACAATAACCTGATCATCAAGGACGAGGAAAAGAACAATCTGATAAATGATAAGAAAGATGAGAAATTTGACAAGGTCAAGGTCATGGGGGATGTGACTGAAAGAAAAGAGGACAAGAAGGAAGATAAGAAGGAAGAAAAGAAGGAAGATAAGCCAGTTAACATCATCAATGAAGAAGAGGATGCCCTTGAGCCTCTTAATATCAATCAGATCATAAAAGAAACAGAAACTGAGGATGAAAAAAGGCGAAAAGAAAAAAGGCAGAAATTCGAAAACAGAAAAGAGGCAGATGATAAGTACACAAACAAAATAAATGTAGAAAGAAAGGAAAATCAGAACAGGATAAATATCATCCATGAAGAAGAGGATGAAGTAGAACTCAATAAGGAAGAAGAAAAAGAATACAGAAAGATTCGCAGCAAATATTCTGCAAAACTTAAGTTTACAAAAGAAGACTTCCTTGTTTACAAGACCATTGTTGATGCCCAGAAGGTTTCGCATAGTAATGCTAATAAAAAGGCAGTATCTGCGGGGCTTAAAAAAGGTGTATTTGCCGGAGAAGGGAAAGAGTATGCAAAGGTTTCACTGGCTCCTGCACCTCTTCTTAAATCCTTAAGATTTAAAGAGCAGGTAACAGAAGACAAGGAGAATGGAATAACACATAGGCATGAAATGGGTATAACCCCTTTGGATCAGAAAAAGCTTGAGGAAAACAGGGTCTGGATCAAGCTATGGACATCTACTGACCAAACAGCAGCGAGAGAACAATATATAAAGGATAATCTCCCTAAAATGTTTGATGATTTTAAGTGGCCTACAGTAGAGGAACTGTCTAATGGAACGGCACTTAAGGGGGAGAGACTTTTTGAGATCATGGATATGTTAAGAAGGCTCAAAGGTATCGATGGTCTTGTTTCCATGAGTAAAACAGCAAAAAATATCTGTAATGAGCCTGCCTTTGCAGCTAAGCTTGATATGCTTAAAAATCTTAAGAATTATATTACAGCAAATCTGCGCCTTAAACGTAATATTGATATTGATCCTGAAAATGCCGACGGCGTAAGACTTTATACAAGAAGATTTATGTCTGAGACAGATTTAAAGGGAGTTGTAAATGACAATTTAAAGGATTATGAAGAAAAGCTCAGACTCCTTCCAAAGGATGCACTTTTTAAGAAAACAGTGGAGGTGAAGAAGGAGGAAGAAAAGAAAGAAAATCTTAATAAGATAAATATCATCAATAAAGAGAAAAAAGATAGCAAGAACACCATTGATGAAGACAGGAAGACCATTAAGGATGCTTTGAAAAAAAGTCATGATGCATTCGTTTCTTTCAAGGCTCATCCTGAGTATTTGAAGCTTATAAATGAAGCTAATAAGTATCTGGTTGATGGTCTGGCTGGGAAAACAGTTGACAGAGCTGTTATGCACATGCTTAAGTTTGTCAACTTCAACAAGAAGGGAGAACCCATAAGCAAGACAGACAAAGAAAATCATGAGTGGAATAAAAAGTGGCTAAAAACATGGCATGGAGTGAATGGGGATTTTGATACCATGGGCAAAATGATACAGGAAAATATGCCTCATGCCTATGATGGCATTGATTCTTTGCCACCGCTCCCAAAGATGCAAGTGGATTTAGCTGGGCTTGATAAGAAAGAAAAAGAAAATGTAATTAAGGAATACCGTTTGCAGCTTGATGAATGGTGTGAAAAGATCATCAAGGAAGGCAAGCTTAAGATGATCCTGTTTACAGGTAGAAAAGGACTTTCTATAGATAACCTTAAGAACAAAATACCTGGAATTATAGATTATATCAATGAAGAGAAAAATCCCAAGTATGCAGCTCTTGGTGACACATTGGGGTCTGCAGTTCAGTATTTGCAATTATATGTTCCTCAAAAGTACAAGATGAATTTAGATTCTGCAGACCTGCAAAAAGCGCCAAATAATGAAGGCATTCTAGATTCCTATGCGGAAAAGCTGTATGAAAGCTCTATCCTTTATGATCAGCACAAGAATGATAAGGACATGGCTTTTGATGCTTCTAAAATGAAAACAATGGAGGCTGAGTTTCAGAAAGACAAAGAATTTTTGCAATTCAAAGAACAGGTGCCGGAGTTTACGAGAAAAGGTTATGACGTTCTTGAGAGATTTGAGAGAGTTAAGAATATGGGGAATAGGCCCCAATACAAAGCTGCCTATGATAAAGCTGAGCCGACATTGTCCAAGTATATGGGGAGTGGCCTATCCTTTGACAGAAGCGTAAGTCTTATTATTAAACCTGTGATTTATGACAAGGATGGAAGGCCCACAACCGAGAAAATGACTGAAAATGAGGCCTGGAACATGAAATGGCTAAAGGCATGGGAAGATGATGACTATGATACAAGGGAAGAAATGATATCTGAATATTACCCTCATATTTATGATTCTGTATCAGACATCCCCATTCCTACTGCCGGGCAGGTAAAAAATCCTAATCTGTACGCGGATGTCATTAACATATGGATAGAAAAGAAGGTCCATGGCGACTCAAATAATTTCTTTTCTGCAATAAGAAGAGACTTGGCATTTAACGTTATAAATAAAGCACATCCATCACTTGCAAATCATATAAAAAGTGATAAGAGGTTCGCAGCATTAAATCAAGCGGTTAACTGTTTAAGCCTTTATGCCACATCGTATTTGACTAAACAGTATAATGTGAATCTAATAGATGGAAGGGACAGGGTTGTTGATAATAAGAGTACACAGGTTGCAATGGCAAATATGACCATACCAGATATACTTAAGGAACTGACTGCAGCAGTGGCTAAATATGGTAAACTTAAAGACAAAAAGCCTGTTCCGTACAAAAAAATGAAAAAGTGATGTTGAGGGAAGATCATGAAGGTCAGCTTTGTAGCACTTAATGATGAGAATAGAATATACTTTGAAAGAGTGTTTCCAAGGGAAATTGAGTTAGAACCCTTTAGGGTGGCGGTGGGAGCCATTGACGAAGAAGGGAAAGTCTTGGGAGCTGTTTCATATGTTCTTATGAACTATGAATACTCCCTTGACTGGCTCTTTGTAGAGCCACAGGTCCGTCTTCAGGGTATAGGAAGAGAGCTTGTGGATCAGGTCTGCCGCATTATTATGAACACGGGAGATCTTTTCCCTTTGACCGCTCAGTTCGAATTTTCAAATGAAGATGATGAACTGCATACTTTCTTTTTGTCAATCAGACATTTTATTACCAGCTATTCTCACGAAAGATATTATGTTACAAAAGATGATATCAAACAGTCCCAGGGGCTTAGAAAGGTTGTAAAAACCGGAGTGACCACAGAACTGTTCTTTGACAGACCTGTGGAAGAGCAGAAAAAACTTTTGAATATGCTCATGAGGGAACAGTCCTATGAGGTGGCAGATTATGATCGCTGGAAAAAGAGCTGTGTCCCTGAGCTTTGCAAATGCATTTTTGCAAAAAATACTTTGGTAGACCTTATCTTTGTCCAAAGAACTGCTGATGGAAACCTTGAGCTTTCATATCTTTATGGCAAATATCCCAAGGGGCTTATGGAGCTTATATCAGAAACTCTAAGCAATCTTGAACTGTACTTCTCTGACTACAGACTAACCTTTGACGCTTTAAGTGACGAGGGAATAAGGCTTGCGGAGCATCTTTTTCCAAAGGCAAAAAAGGCACATGTTTACGAGGCGGAATTCTAGTTACCAGCAGTTTTTTTATCATAAAATCTATAAGAAATTACAAACTGCGACAAAAAAAAGACAGCCCACGACATACTGCATCATAGAAAATTATTTTCATGTTATATTACAATCATAGAAGTGATATTTTTGATCTATGTGTGTGGGAGAAAGCAATGGAGAAATTAAGGTACGACGCTACAGGCCTTATGATAGTCAAAGAGGACTATTTCTGTGAGCACTTCGAGCCTGATGACGAAGCATTGGTTCCTATGAAGGAGTGCTGGTGCTGCAAATGGTCGAACTTCAGGGCTGAAAGTAAAGATAGTGCCAGTGAGTGCTATAGCGTTTGTAATTATATAGGTAATATGAAAGAAGCAGTAAACAAATAAAGCCGATAGAGGTAGATAGTATGGGAAACACAGAAAAAACTATACTACAAGTTAATATGTTTGGTGGGCTTGCAATTACTTATGAGGGGAAAAATATATCTATCGGTAAGAACAAGACGGCTAAGTATATTCAGCTTTTGGAAATAGTGTGGCTTGCAGGAGAAGCTGGAATCCAGAAGGATCAGCTCACTGGTATCCTTTATGACAGAGAGGAACAGTCCAATCTTTCTAACAGCTTCAACAACCTGATTTATCAGATGCACAAGCAGATGGACAAAGCAGGACTTCCAGAGCTTGACTATGTAGTGAACAAGGATGGAGTTTTTTTCACTGACGAGAATGTAGTTATAGATTCAGATGTGTTGAGATTCAAGGACAACATTGTTAAGGCAAGACAGCAGGAAAACGAAGCGGACAGTATTCCTTATTACAAGGCAGCTTTTGATGAGTACAGGGCAGAGATCCTTCCAGAGCTTGCTACAGCAGAGTGGCTCATCATCCGGAGCGTTCAGCTTCAGAAGATGTATGCAGAGAGCGTTATCGCACTTGGCAGCTACTACGAGGAGCGAAAAGACTTCGAGGCAATGCATCAGGTATTCAAGAAGGCAGCAGAGCTGTATCCTGATGATGAGTGGCAGATCGGGGAGATCAACGCCCTCATCGGAATGGAAGCCTTCAAGGAAGCCTACGCAGTATATGACGAGACAGTAAGGTATTACACAGATGAACTTGGAGTTACACCAAGTAATGACCTTTTAGAGTGTTATGAAAAGATGAGCCGCCAGATCACTAACGTTCCTGGCAAGATCCTTCAGATCAGAGATGGCATCTTAGAGCACAGAGGTGCTGTTTCAGACAACGACGAAGGCGCTTATGACTGCTCATTCCCAAGCTTCATCGATGCATATCATATTCTCAGCCGCAACATGGAGAGAAGCGGACAGTCAGTTTATATGATGCTTCTTAATATAGTTGATTATGAGGGCAAAAAGATAACAAACCAGGCCAAGCTCGAAACAAGAGCCAAGCTTTTACAGGAAGCAATTTCACTGACACTTCGTCAGGGCGACACATATTGTAAGTACTCGGCATCACAGTATCTGCTCCTTTTGGTGGGAACCAACAAGGAGAGCTGCAAGACAGTTTACAGGAGACTGCTCAATAAGTTCAAGCTTTTGGCAGGACCCAGAACTGAGCTGGAATACAGCGTAGTTTCACTGGCTGATCTTCCAGACAGACTTGCAGAAGCGAAGTGAGCAAAACTGGTTTTCTTATGAGAGATAGAGGTTTTTTTATGAGGGGAAGATTCCGCAGGGTATTTATTTACTCTGCGGAATTTTCTTTATTGTTTATATTTTGTTCACTAATTTTTCAATGCTAGGGGTTAGAATGAAATTAGGACTACTAGAAAGGAAGTGAGGTTATGGCTGTAGAGCATCTAGACTACTCCAAGTTGAACCTTACACCATTACAGGGCGGGGCAGACAACTATAATTCAGAAGAGGTTACACTGGCTGATGTGGAGAAGATCCTCCGGAAAAAGAATCAGCTTGAAGAATTCAGGGTTCTTATGATGAAGTACGATTGTGCACTTTCAGAAGTAAGGACCAAGCTTGATGTACTTAATAAAGAGCTTTCCCTTAGGAATAAGAGAAATCCTTTTGAAGCCATCAAGATGAGGATAAAGACTCCGGTCAGTATCTACAACAAGCTATGCGACAAGGGTGTAGATATGACCATCAAGAATATCAACAAGAATCTTTCAGATATTGCAGGCATCAGAGTTATCTGTTCCTTTGTGGATGATATCTATATGCTTGCCAATTGTCTTGCCCAGCAGGACGACATCAAGGTTCTTCAAAAAAAGGACTATATTTCAAGCCCTAAGAGTACGGGATACAGATCACTGCATCTGATCATCCAGGTGCCCATATTCCTTACAGACGTCAAGGAATACATGAAGGTTGAGGTTCAGTTCAGGACCATTGCCATGGACTTCTGGGCAAGTCTTGAGCACAAGATGAAATACAAAAAAGACATCGAGAACGCTGAGGTTATCACTGAGGACCTTAAGTTCAGTGCAGACCTGATCAATCAGATCGACATGCGAATGCAGCAGATCAGGGAAAAGATCGATGCGACTGATGACATAGTTTAATAAGCCACGGAGACGGTTCGGTTTGCTGACACGGGGACGGTTTGCTGACACGGGGACGGTTCTACTGTCAGGTTTTATCAAAATAAAACCTGACAGTAGAACCGTCCCCGTGTCAGCAAACCGAACCGTCTCCGCGGCTTATTTTTGTGCTTCTTACCTGGCTGTCCACCTTCCGCTGGCTCCGCAGGGAAGTACAAGGCCGTTATTCTTTACAGGAAGTCCTATCTCGTTAGCTTCTACAGTTCCCTGGTGGATAGGATCAAGGACTGTGTGGAGCATGTAAGAAAGTACTGCAGGCTGAAGTCCTGTGGTGTATGAATTAATTAAGAAGAAAAGAGGATCATCTGATAGGAGCTGACTGGTAAGCTGGATAAATGGGAAAACTGATTCCTCGATCTTCCAGATCTCGCCTTTGGGACCTCTTCCGTAGGAAGGGGGATCCATGATGATGGCGTCGTACTTATTTCCCCTTCTTATTTCTCTCTGGACAAATTTATTACAGTCATCTACCAGATATCTGATGGGAGCATCAGCAAGCCCTGAGGAAGCGGCATTTTCTTTTGCCCATCCTACCATACCCTTGGAGGCATCAACGTGAGTTACGCTGGCACCAGCCTTGGCGGCTGATACTGTGGCGCCGCCTGTATAGGCAAACAGGTTAAGAACCTTGATGGGACGATCTGCCTTCTTTATTAATGAAGAGAACCAATCCCAGTTGGCTGCCTGCTCGGGGAAAAGACCTGTGTGCTTGAAGCTGAAGGGCTTGAGATTAAAGGTCAGGTCACCATATTTTATAGTCCACTCCTCAGGGAGATTGTGGAACTCCCATTCACCGCCACCTTTACTGCTTCTATGATAGTGGCCGTTAGGCTTTTTCCATCCGAAATGATTCTTGTCCGTGTTCCAGATCACCTGGGGGTCTGGTCTTATTAATAGGAAGTCTCCCCAGCGTTCAAGTTTCTCACCTGAAGAAGTATCTATTACTTCATAGTCTTTCCAATTATCTGCAATCCACATAGTGTTTCTTCCTTATAAAATATTTAATATCATTTTACCTTAGGTTTATGGTTATCTCTATACATTAATGATAAGATGATTAAGCTTTTGGTAAAAATGCACTGTGCATTGTACTACAATATACTTTATTTGGCATCTGAAATGGCAAATAGATTAAAATAGATCAAGTAAAATAGTTGTAAAAGGCTGATTTTATATTAAAAGTGATTAATTTTTAAAAACTTGTTGCATTTGCACAAATTATGCTTTATACTAACAAACGCTGTGACATGATAGCTATGAAGCGTGAGGTTGCTGCTTTATCCAGTTAAGCAGGTTTTCCGTGGAGCGAAT
>SVFY01000023.1 GCA_015056625.1 Butyrivibrio sp.
TGCGGGTGACAGGACTTGAACCTGCACGGGGTTACCACCAGAACCTAAATCTGGCGCGTCTGCCAATTCCGCCACACCCGCATGTGCTGATATAAAAATAGTAATACCTCAATGAAGTATTACTATTCAATGAGCCACTGGGGATTCGAACCCCAGACAACTTGATTAAAAGTCAAGTGCTCTACCGACTGAGCTAGTGGCCCGTATACTCTTTATAAAAAAGAACTGGGCTAACCAGATTCGAACTGGTGAATGCAGGAGTCAAAGTCCTGTGCCTTACCGCTTGGCGATAGCCCATTATTGACACGCAACTTCTGCCAATCTGATTAGCTGATATGTCTCCATATCAAAGGGTGGGTAATGGGACTCGAACCCATGGTCTCCAGAACCACAATCTGGCGCGCTAACCAACTGCGCCATACCCACCATGTGAGATAAATCTCAGTGTGCCCGAAGGGATTCGAACCCCCGACCCACGGCTTAGAAGGCCGTTGCTCTATCCAGCTGAGCTACGGACACATAAATGGAAGCTTGTAATAAGCTAAAGCGGGTGATGGGAATCGAACCCACGTATCCAGCTTGGAAGGCTGGTGTTCTACCATTGAACTACACCCGCGTACGATCTTAATCCTTAAAAAGTCGGGGTGACAGGATTCGAACCTGCGACCCCCTGCTCCCAAAGCAGGTGCTCTAGCCAAGCTGAGCCACACCCCGTTGTCTTAGTTACAAAGGCTAAAACCGTAACGCAAGAGATATTATATAATGGTCAGCGAGGTATTGTCAACACGTTTTTTAATGTTTTTTATTTATACTTCAAATGCCCATAAAATGGAGTATAATCAACCTTATGAAAAAAGTAAATATCACAGAAGGTCCTATTTGGAAGAATATGCTCGCCTATTTCTGGGCATTACTTCTTGGGGCTTTTTTCCAACAATTTTACAACACAATAGATGCAGTTATCGTAGGCAGGGCGGTAAGCAGTGATGCCCTCGGCGCCGTAGGCGGATCCTCTGCTATGGTGGTCAGCCTGTTCCTTGGTTTCTTTTTGGGACTGTCTTCAGGAGCCACCGTCGTTATTTCGCAATTCTATGGGGCAGCAAGGCAAAAAGAGGTCGAGAGGTCTGTACATACCTCCATCGCTCTCGCGCTCTATGGAGGGGCAATAATCACTGTTATAGGGTATGCTATCGCGCCATGGATAATATCTGCCATGAAGACTCCGGTTGAGCAGTCTGCAGCATCCACTTTGTATCTTCGGATCTATTTCCTTGGTATGATACCAAATCTTGTCTACAACATGGGCGCAGGAATATTAAGAGCTGTAGGTGATTCCAAGAGGCCTCTTATAATTCTCGTAGTCAGCTGTTTCGTAAACATATTCCTGGATGTGCTGTTTGTCATAGTTCTTGGAATGGGCAAAAAAGGCGATTCCTACGGCGTTATGGGTGTAGCCATCGCAACTATACTGTGCCAGCTTTTAAGCGCAGTGATCGTAGTTGTAATGCTCACAAGGTCCCAGGATATGCACAAACTGTATATTCGCAGGATCAAGCTTGATATGCAGATGTTTGCAAAGATCATCAGGATAGGTCTTCCTGCCGGCTTCCAGTCAACTATGTACACTCTTTCAAATATCCTTATCCAGGCGGCCATCAACGGCTTTGGAAATGACACAGCTGCTGCCTGGGCTGCATACGGCAAGATCGATGTAATATTCTGGATGACAGTCAGCTCCCTTGGAACTTCAGTTACTACATTCTCCGGACAGAACTATGGCGCAGGTCTCTATGACCGTGTCCGCCAGAGTGCAAAACAGGCATTTATCATTGCAGCAGTGATCACTATCCCGCTCAGTATCCTGATGTACTTTAACGGAGCACTTTTGCTTAAGATATTTGTAACCAACGACACCGTTATTGCTATTGGCGATCAGATGATAAGATTCCTTGCACCGTTCTACATTACCTATGTAGGCGTTGAGATCTTTTCAGGGACGCTGCGCGGCATGGGAGATGCTCTTTTACCAATGCTGATAACCTTAAGCGGAATCTGCATCCTCAGGGTTACCTGGATAATCTTTGCTTTTCCGCACAACCAGACCATCGAGATGGTGGAGGCAAGCTATCCAATCACCTGGATAACCACCAGCATCCTGTTCCTTATCTACTACCTGATATATACCAAGAAAAAAGGGATAAGATAAAATCTTCTCCCTTTACAAATATTTGATCTCGTAGGAAATATCATCCCCGTCAATTGTGAGTATGATGTAGCTTGGTCTTCTGCCTTCCTGCCTGGGGTAGGAAAGGCTTCCCGGGTTAAAAAGATATACCCCTCCGTAAGCTTTTGCCACAGGTCTGTGGGTATGCCCAAAAAACACAAATTCTGCCCCTCTTGAGAGCCCTTCTGCTCTGATATTCTCCAGGTCCATAGAGACCAGATAGTGGTGTCCATGGGTCAAAAAAGCTCTGTGACCATCAATCTCAAATTCCAGTTCCCTGTTAAGGTCTGAAAAGAAATCATTGTTACCTGCAACAAAATATACAGGGCAGTCCGCTGCAAGGGCGAATTTACCCTCAGAGCCCTCGAAATCACCGCAGTGGATGATCCCGTCAATAGGCTCCTCTATGTCCAGAACATCATAAAAGTTTTTGTCATGTCCGTGAGTATCACTTACCACCAGATACTTGTGCATTACTTGTTACCACCCTCAAAAGCCTCCCTCAGGAGCTTTTCCATCTCTCTAAGTGCTTTGCCCCTGTGGCTTATGGCGTTCTTTTCATCCGCTGACAGCTCTGCGCTGGTCTTGCCATATTCCGGCAGGAAAAAGATCGGATCGTATCCAAAACCATTTTCCCCTGCTATCTCATAGCCGATCCTGCCTTCCATCTTGCCCAGGGTTCCCAGCATCTTTCCCCCTGGAAGGCATGCAGCTATGGCGCATACGAATCTTGCGCTTCGCTCTTCACCCTCAGCGCCATTAAGTCTTTCAATGATGATCCTGTTCTTTTCAGTATAAGGAGTGTCCTTTCCAAGGTATCTTGCTGAATAGATTCCAGGCTCTCCTCCAAGATAGTCAACTTCAAGTCCTGAATCATCTGCAAGGACTACAGTCTCTTTTGCAGCCTCAGGGTCCTTCTCTTCAAGCAGCTTGTAAATAGCAGATGCCTTGATGGCAGCATTCTCTGAAAAAGTTGTGCCATCCTCCACCACGTCCTCAAAGACGCCAGCTTCCTTCATGGACAGGATCTCCGCATCCAGATCTCCTAAGATCCTGCGAATTTCCTTCATTTTATCCTTGTTGCCAGTGGCAAATACGATCCTCATTCCATCACCTCAAACGCTTCTAAAATACCATTATATAAACCCTCTGACACCTTAGTCTGGTAAGACGTATCAGAAAGCCTGTCCTTGTCGCTTGATCCATACACATTTCCAAGGCTTATCCTTGCTGCAGGAACAGGGCATTTATCAATGATCCCCTCTTCATTTTCAGGGAATACCCCAAGCACTTCGTCAGATGCACTTAAAGCGCAGCTCCTTAGCATTATGTCAGCAAATTCTGCATTGGACAGCCTTCTTAAAAAGAACCTGTCGTTGTAGTAGGAAGCCATTCCATTGTAGGCATTATCCTGCACGCCATCACAGGACAGCTCCACAAAAAGATCAGCCCCTGAGTCCTCTATAAGAGCCTCTCTCTTTTCCAATCCTACATCGCTGTCTGAAAGCCTTGTGAAATACAGCTTGATCCCGTGCTCTTTGTCCTTATCTGCAACGTTTCTCAGCAAAAGAGCTGTATCCAGCGTCACATCCTTCTCAAAATAGCCGTTGCCCGGATCTCCTGTATCCTGTCCGCCTCCGAAAGGGTCCACAACCACCACGTGTTCATATTTATCCTTAGGTTCAAAGAACCTTACCTCAATGGTGCTGTTTTCCGTAAGAGCACTCTCGTTCACATACAGATCATCCAGTTTAAAGTCAAGACTGACACTTCCTGAGTCATTCTCATTGACGCAAACTGCGCTCTCAAGAAGGGGAAGATTAGTCACAATGGGATTATCCAGATAAAATCCCTCTTCCCTGCTGTCGATGTATATTCGAAGCTCATGGTCCATGTACCTGTCTTCCAGCACAATGTTGTCAGAGCTTACACTCTTGGGCAACGGGATGATAAGGGCATCTTCCTTGCCCTTTGGAACATTATTGTCGATCAAAAGAGTATATGAGCTGTCACTTTCGCCTCTGTCCAAGGGAGCTCCTGCTGCATCTGTGATCATGATGTGCTTGGTAGCAGATCTTTGCAGCATGAGTGCTATGGAAATTACCGCAAATACCGAGGCCTTCACCGCGACTTTTTTCATCTCTGCATCAGTCATTTAAGCCTCTTTTCTCCTTGGAGGCTTAGGCCCCATAAACTGGTAAAAGTAAGTCTTTAGCATTCCGTTGTAGATCTTCCTGTTCTTGTCAGCTTGCCTGCCAATATATTTTTCTGCATCCTCATATCCTGTGATCAGATACATGGACCAGGAATCCAGCGCCTTGTACCTCTCGCCAATAGTCCTGTAGAGGCCCGGCAAAAGATCTTTATCCCCAATTCTCTCTCCATAGGGAGGGTTGGTTATGATAAAGCCATATTTCTTCCTGTGAGAAAGATCTGCAATATCCCTTGTCTGGAAATGGATCATGTTCTCAACGCCGGCCTTTTTGGCATTTATTCTGGCAATCTCTATCATCTCAGGGTCAAGATCGTAGCCTTGAATATCCACGTCTATGTCGGTTATGATCTCATCCCTTGCCTCGTCCCTGACGTCAGCCCAGTTCTCTTTTGTAATAAGATGGGTCCAGCTCTCAGCAGTAAAATTCCTGTTCATTCCAGGTGCAATGTGAGCTGCCATCATGGCTGCCTCAATGGGGATAGTTCCGCTTCCGCAGAAGGGGTCCACAAGGATCCTGTCTGCATGCCAGGGAGTCAGGGTTATAAGAGCCGCCGCAAGATTCTCAGCGATGGGAGCCTTGGATTCAAGCTTCCTGTAGCCCCTCTTGTGCAGGGAATCTCCGGTTGTATCAAGCGCAACTGTGACCTCATCCTTCATAAGGAACACTCTTACCGGATAGTCCTCTCCATCCTCCTTGAACCAGTCTGTGTGATAGCACTGCTTCATACGCTCCACCATAGCTTTTTTCATGATGGACTGGATGTCAGAGGGGGAAAAGAGCTTGCTCTTAACGCTGCTTGCCTTCTTGATCCAGAACCTTCCATTTACCGGGATAAATTCCTCCCAGGGAAGAGCCTTGGTTCCCTGGAAAAGATCCTCAAAGCTCTCAGCGTGGAAGCTTCCAACCTTGATAAGGATCCTCTCCGCACTTCTAAGCCCTATATTGGCGCGACAAACAGCGTCCGGATCTCCCTCAAAGGTAACACGGCCGTCAGCCACCTCGGTAATGTCATAGCCAAGGTCGATTATTTCTTTTTTAAGTACTGCTTCCAGGCCAAAATGGCATGGAGCTATCAGTTCAAATCTCATCATATTGCTCATTATACAAAAGTTGATACGTTGGTGGCAATACTGCCAAACAAAAAAGCAGCGACCACAAAAATGTGATCACTGCTTTAAGAAGCTGTGCGTGACAGGATTCGAACCCACGACCTTCTGGTCCGTAGCCAGACGCTCTATCCAGCTGAGCTACACGCACATGTGCCGATATTGGCAACAAAGAACATTATAGTAAACCCTTTTGTCTTTGTCAAGGTTTTTATTCTAGGCTTCTTTTTCTGCATCTTCTGCAGCTTTAGTCTCTGCAACGAGCCTTTCCATGTCCTGTCTTGCAAACTCAAAGCATGCAAGGAGCTTTTCTGAGAAGACGCCGCACTCGCCGTCTTTTATCATCTCATAGGCCCTATCCAGAGGATATGCAGACTTGTAGACTCTGTCACTTACAAGGGCGTCATAGACATCTGCAAGGGCAGTGATCTGAGCACCAATTGAGTTCTCCTCGCCCTTAAGTCCGTCAGGATAGCCCCTTCCATCATACCTTTCGTGGTGATGCCTGCAGATATCAAGACACATCTCGTAGTACTCCTTGTCCTGGACGTCCTTTAGCATCTCAATGATCTCACTGCCACGGGTGGTGTGGGATTTCATCACTTCAAATTCTTCATTAGTCAGTCTTCCCGGCTTTAAAAGTATGGAATCCGGTACAGAGATCTTACCTATATCATGCATGGCAGATGCCTGGGTTATAACATCGATAAGATGAGGATTGAGCCCCATCTCAGGATAATTGTTCATGGCTGTAATGGCCAGTATCCTGACAAAGCCCTTGATCCTCTTGATGTGATAGCTTGACTCCATGCTCCTGAATTCAACGATGGTTGCAATGGTATCGATTACCTTTTCGTTGCTGTTTTTAAGTCTCTCTTCCTGTTTCTTGAGGTATACGAACTGCTTTTTAAGAACCCTGGTCTGATCCTCAACTGTATCTTCCAGATTGTTCTTGTGGTCGTAAAGCTCTATATTTCTCGAAACACGCCTGTCAACAATGACAGGATCAAATGGCTTGTGGATTACGTCCGCAGCCCCTTTCTGGTAGCTGGTACGCTCAGCCTCGGTGGAGGTATCAGCAGTGATCATAAGGACAGGAATACGCTCATTTAAGTTATCTCTCTTTTCCATCTCCTCAAGTACTGCATAGCCGTCCATTTCTGGCATGACAATGTCCAGAAGGATAGCAGCAAGTCTGCCATCATTCTGTTCCATCATCTTAATAGCCTCAAGGCCGTTTCCGGCCTCGAGGGTATCGTACTTGTCTTTGAAAATCTCAGCCAAAATGCCTCTGTTGATCTCGTTGTCATCAACTATAAGTATTGAGCGATCAGCCATATATGGCCCTCCGTCTATCTCACCTTTCCACTATAGCAGCACAGCCCATTCCACCGCCTACGCACAGTGTTGCAAGGCCTTTCTTGGCATCTCTTCTCTGCATCTCATAAAGAAGTGTAACAAGGATCCTGTTTCCTGAGCATCCAACAGGATGTCCAAGAGCGATAGCTCCGCCGTTTACGTTAAGTACGTCGCTGCTAAATCCAAGGTCATGCTGAACAGCTATAGACTGAGCTGCAAAAGCCTCGTTAGCCTCAATGAGGTCAAAGTCACCAATGCTGTAGCCAGCTTTTTTCATAACCTTCTGTGTTGCTGCTACAGGTCCGATTCCCATGATCCTTGGCTCAACGCCTGCAAGCTCTCCAGCGATCCAGGTTGCCATAGGCTTAACGCCAAGCTCTTTTGCCTTCTCTTCGCTCATAACGATGATGGCAGAAGCTGCGTCATTAATACCTGAAGAATTGGCTGCTGTAACAACTCCGCCCTCCTTCTTGAAGGCAGGCTTAAGATGTGAGATTCCATCTACTGTAACGCCCTTTCTTGGGCCTTCATCTGTATCAAAAATGATGGTCTCTTTCTTTTTCTTGATCTCAACAGGAACAATCTCGTCCCTGAACTTGCCCTCTGCAATGGCCTTCTCAGCCTTGTTCTGTGACCATGCAGCGAACTCATCAAGCTGCTGCCTGGTAAGATTCCACTCTTCAGCAATGTTCTCAGCTGTAATACCCATGTGATATCCGCCAAAAGCATCTGTCAGGGCATCCTTGATCATGGCATCCTGAAGCTCGCCAGAACCCATGCGGTAACCGTAACGGCCCTGCTGCATAAGATAAGGAGCCATTGACATATTCTCCATACCACCAGCAACGATGATGTCCGCATCGCCCATTCCGATCAGCTTTGCAGCCAGGTTTACACAGTGAAGTCCTGATCCGCAAAGGACATTTATTGTTGTTGCAGGAACCTCTACAGGAATACCTGCATTTATTGCTGACTGTCTTGCGGGATTCTGTCCAAGGCCTGCCTGGATAACGCATCCCATGTAAACCTCATCAACCTGTTCGGGTTTAACACCAGCTCTCTTAAGAGCCTCCTTTATTACTATAGCGCCAAGAGCGGGAGCAGGAGTTGTTGAAAGAGCTCCTCCCATAGTTCCGATCGCTGTCCTGCACGCACCTGCGAGTACTACTTTCCTAGCCATTTTTACCCTCCAGTTTCTATGAATTGTTTAATAGTAAAAAGAGATATCGTGATATGGAAACTTACTCACGATACCCCTTTATTTTAACACTTTCAAATACCTTACTCAACGTAGTTATGTTAATTTATTATCACTTTTATATTCTTTTTATCTTCTGGAAAGGGACAGTGGAAGTTCAAGTCCGTGGGTCTCCAAAAGCTCTTTATCCTGCAGTATATCCTGTGCCCTGCCATCAGCAATTATCACGCCGCCATCAAGGAGCACCACCCTCTCACAGGTATCCAATATAAAATCAAGATCGTGGGAGGTCACTATCTTAAGAGCCTTTATTTCATTGAGGACCTTGATAAGGTTCCTTCTGTTTCTGGGATCCAAGGCAATAGAAGGCTCATCCATGATGATTATGTCAGGCTCCATGGAAAGTATAGTGGCGATGGCTGCAAGCTTTTTTTCGCCGCCTGAGAGGTTGTAGTTGTGCCTGGTCCTAAGGTCCGTCATGTGGACCTTTAACAGGGCCTCACTTACTCTTTTCTCAACCTCATCTGGAGGAAGGCCATAGTTCTGCGGCCCAAAGGCCACATCCTCTTCAACCGTTGATAAAAACAGCTGGCTGTCAGAGTCCTGAAAAACGTATCCTATGTGCTCTCTTATGTGGTTTAGGTTCTTTTTATTGACCGTATGTCCTGCCACTTCCAAAACGCCCTGATAGTCCAGCTTAAGCCCAACAAGAAGCTTCATAAGTGTGGACTTGCCGATCCCATTGGCTCCGATAACGCCAATGCTCTCGCCGTCATGGGCCTCAAGGTTGACGCCCTTTAGCACCTCTTCGCCCTTCTCATAAGAAAAGTGCAGATCCTTGATCTTTAAAATTTCACCTTTGGTTCCTGTATGCATCTGTTTCCCTTTCTTAGTAGAAGTGCCTGATATACACAAACAACAGTATCCAGATAAATGGGTAAAGAAAATCTGCCGACTTGAGGCTCTTTCTTTTCACCTTAAAATCCCCTTTAAAGCCCCTTAAGGTCATGCTCTCGTAGACCACACCTGCTCTGTCCATGCTCCGAAGCAGCCACTGCCCCACAAGGCTTCCCCAGGCTCTGTAGTGGATCCCCTTTTGCTTTGGAGCCCTTAGCATGTAGGCTGTAGTTATCCTGTCTGCCTCAGCTCCCATCAGTCCAAAGTACCTGTAGATCAGCATGATCACAATGACAATGATCTTGGGAATGTGAAGGATCCTGAGGGCATAGCATATCTCTTCGATTGAGGTAGTCGCGATGAGAATGTAGGCTGACAGCACAGAGAAAAGTCCTTTGAGCATCAGCGTCAACATTGATACAACGCCGCCAGTCACCGGCAGCTGATAACCTGCTATCAGCACTGAAAAGAGCTCTCTCCTGTCAAAAAAGGGATTAAAGATTCCCACAAACAAAACCAGCGGAAGTATGAGCCTCATTCGGTAAAGTCCCTCTTTTAAAGACAGGTCTCCTACAATAAAACCAAAGATTGGAAAGATGGCCATAACAAGGAGCTTGTCTATGGCGTACTTATCAAAGGATGCCACCACAAAGATGTATATAACGCAAACAAGCAGCTTCCCCATAGGATGAAGCTTGTTCATCCAATGGGAACGCTGCTGCAGGTTTTGAAGTTTATTTAGTTCTCTTATATTATCTTCAATCTGCTTCATTTTTCTTAAAGAACTTAAACAGGTAGCAAGCGCCTACCGTAACGACCACAACTACCAGTGATCCTACGATACCTGAAAAGCTTGTTCCTGCAGCTGACTCGCTGTTCTTAAACGCATAGTCAGGAAGAAGTGATGTCGTCTCCTGAATGCCAGCAGCGGTATCGTAAGCGCCGCCCTCAGCCTCAAGCTCTGTAGTTCCTGCAACCTGTTCCATTGACCACTCAAGGCCATCAGGAAATGCTGATGCGAAAAGAGATACCACACCGCCGCAGATTGCTGCTGCAACTGCAACTGCTATGATAGTATTTTTAAAGCTGAGCTTTCCTTCTTTTTTCTCAGAAGCCTCTCCAATGCCCCAAAGAAGCTCTGGTCTTGCCTCATGGACAAAGATAAGGACTGCTGTAGTGATAAGGCCTTCTACAAAACCAATTGCAAGATGGATCGGCTGCATTGTTGCTAAAAATACAGAAAATGGAAGCTCTGTAACACCAGAAGCCAAAGTTTCCAAAGTAACTGAAAATGCTCCAAGCTGAAGGGTAAGGACGCATCCAAGTATGGACGCCAGTGCGATCTTGGCCCTGCTTGCTCCCTTCTTCATGATAGGCTTCCAGATAAGAAGCGCTCCTACAAAGCACCCGTAAAACGCCATGTTCCAGACGTTACATCCAAGAGCAAGTAATCCTCCGTCTGCAAATAACAGACACTGAACCAGCAGAACTCCTATCATAGTAAGAAAACCTGCGTAAGGTCCAAGGAGAGCGGAGAGCATCATACCACCGCAAAGATGTCCTGATGAACCTGTTCCAGGGATTGTGAAGTTCAGCATCTGTGTAGCAAAAACAAATGCTCCCATAACACCCATTACAGGGATCTTCTCAGGATTTGATTCCTTTCTTACTTCATTAACTGATACTCCTGCTGCCGCAGTAGATAAAACGTACATTGTTCCAGCGACTGCTGGTGCCACAAGGGCGTCTGCCATATGCATAGATATTCCTCCAACCAAATACTGTTATAGATGTGATAAAAGCGCTTTTTAAGCGGCCTGTGATGATTCACAACTATGAGTATAGATAAAGAAAAAGGGCGTCACAAGCCCCCCTGGGGGTTCTTTTTGCATATAAATTTAATTATTTTTGGTTTTTCTTTTCAAAGAGTTCCTTTATTGCCTTGTCGTAGGGCGCCCTGAGGACTCCAAACTCAGTAACGATACCTGTTATCAGCTCATTGTCTGTGACATCAAATGCAGGGTTATAAACCTTTACTCCCTCTGGGGCCATTCTCTCGCTGTACCACATTTCTGTTACTTCCTCAGGTTTTCTCTGTTCAATCCTGATCTGATCTCCGGTAGGAGTATTTATATCGATGGTTGATGTTGGTGCACACACGTAAAATGGCACGTTGTAGCGCTTTGCCACTGTGGCCACCATGCTGGTACCAATCTTGTTGGCAGCATCTCCATTCGCAGCAACCCTGTCGCAACCCACAAATATGGCGTTTATGGCGCCGGTCTTCATAAGTGAAGCTGACATGTTGTCGCAAAGAAGTGTTGTATCTATTCCTGCAGAGAAGAGCTCAAAGGCTGTAAGTCTGGCGCCCTGAAGGAGAGGTCTTGTCTCATCGCAGTATACCTTGATGTTCCAGCCCTTCTCATGGGCAAGATACATGGGAGCTGTGGCAGTTCCATACTTGCAGGTAGCAAGCTGTCCTGCGTTGCAGTGGGTCAAAAGCCCGTCTCCGTCCTTTATAAGGGTAAGGCCGTTTTCACCAATGCGCCTGCAGACATCGATATCCTCTGCCTTGATCCTTGACGCTTCTTCCTTCATTTCTTTTATGACTGCGTCTTTGTCAAAAGAACCATCGCCAACGTAGCTCTTTACATGCTCTTCCATACGCTTTAAAGCCCAGGACAGATTAACCGCAGTTGGCCTTGAGGAATTCAGATAATCACTCTTTTCCCCAAGCTCCTGCATAAACTCATCATAGGAAGGTGCCTTAGAATGCTTCATGAGAAGATATAATCCAAATCCTGCTGTAACCCCGATGGCTGGTGCTCCTCTTACCTGAAGCAGGTAGATTGCATCCCAGATCTCTTTTGCCGTATGGAGTCTTATGATCTCTATCCTGCCAGGAAGCAAGGTCTGGTCAATGATCTCTATGGCGTCGTCCTCATCCACAAGGGCTACTGTCTCATAATCAAGTATGTTCTTCATATTCACTGTTTCTCCTCGTTTCTTTTGTTTACTGCCAGCTGTATTTATGCTCGCCTGCTTTTAGTTCATATACTTCGCCGCCTGGAAGTTCAAGGGTGCAGGTGCTGCCTTCAGGTACCGTGCAGGTAAGTTCTTTTTTATCCTGATCATAGCTTACACTTATAAGTCCGCGGCAGCTTTCAAAACTACCACTTGCGCTTGCAACCCCGGGCATCATGCATGGTTTGATAAAAAAGTGTTCATACCCCGGATGCTCCTCATCAGGTCTGATCCCTAAAATATAGCTGTAGCACAGCTCGCTCACACTTGAAAAAGCCGCGTGATTTAGAGATGCTGAGATATAGTACTGTCCATCGGGATAATCCTCCCCTGAAGGATCGCTGTACCTGAGGGCGTTGACGTTTTCAGGGTTCGTGGTAAGCCCCATGGCCAGCGGATGTGCAAGGCCTCCAGGCTCAGTGTTTGTCATGACCAGTTCAGCCGTATCGCCGTATCCATACTCGCACAGAGAAGGAAGATAAAACTCCATTCCTGAATAGCCGGGATAGAACTGATATCCGCAATATTCAGAAAGCATCTTAAGCCGAAGGGCCGCATCTTCTCTTGCATCTTCCGGGAACAGTCCAAAAGCAAGACCAAGGGCATAGGCTGTTTCCGATTCATACTCAGGATCGATAATGCCGCTTTCCACAGCGTAGTCGTCCAGTACATAAGTATCCTGCCATTTCAGGGCAAAATTATCGGCTATCGTATTGTACTTATCCTCTGCCTCTTTATCTCCCAGGGCCCTGTACATTTTTGCAAGAAGTCTTGAGGAATGAGCGCACCACGCAGTATCAGTAAGCTCAATAGGCACCCACTGGGCAGAGAGATGATCTCCATAGCCATCTGATCTAAAGATATAGTCATCAGAACTCTCTACCAGATAATCAACCCATTTTGTAACAGCTTCAATATTATCCTTTAGGATCTCTTTGTCCCCATACTGAAGGTAATGGTTCCAGGTTATGGTTGCTATGGAATCTCCCCAGCAGCTGCTGCCTCCAAAGGCATTCTGGGCAGGAGCCACATCTCCTATCCTGCCTTTTTCATCCTGCTGAAGCCTTATCTCCTTAAGGTAATTCTTATAAAACTTTTTTGCGTCAAACTGGTACATGCCAAAAAGCGACGCAGCCTGCGCATCTCCAGTCCAGCCAAGGCGCTCATCTCTCTGGGCACAGTCAGTTGGAACATCCATCAGATTGGACCTGAGGCTCCTTACTGAATTGTCATAAAAGGCATTTATGGTCTCGTTGGAACAGGTAAACTGACCTGTTGTCTGCAGGTCCGATGATATAGCCAGAGCGCTTACTGCCTCTTTTGGCAGGGCCTTTTGTATTCCAGTTATCTCCAGGTATCTGAATCCATGGTAGGTGTGTGAAAAAGTCACTGCCTCGCCCATGGTTTCTTTATCGCCACAAACATAATAATCAGTGTTTCTCGCAGTTAAAAGATTCCTTGTCCAGACGCTGCCCTCCGGGCCGTCGCCATTAATGAGCTTCTCTGTATTGGTTAGTTCGCCGTACCTGAAGGTGATGACCTGGCCCTTGGTAAACTCCTGATCTGTCACCTTGCCAAGGTCAAAAGAAACTGTACCGGCCATATTCTCCCCAAAGTCATAGACAAAATGTCCTTCCTGGGGCTCAGTTATACTGATGGGCGTAAGGGTCTTATATGCCCTGATAGGCTCGTTTTCTTTTAAGACTACAGGGTTCGTATAATAATAGTATTCAACCTCATCAACATTTACAGGCACAAAGTTCCCATCATCAACGCTTACTCTGTCGTCTATTATCTCGCCGTTGTAAATGTCATTGTGTCTGTACCTGGTGTTGTCACTTACAAGGAAGCTGTCATCTGTAGGGATTATCTCCTTCGAACCATCTTTATATTCAAGGACCAGCGCTCCTTTTATCGCCCTGGTATATCCCCACTTTTCGCTGGCTTCCGGATTTCCAACTCCTCTGTCATAGAACCCATGGAAAAGATATATCCTAAGGTCATTGTCATCAGACAGATAATCCTTTACATCGTAGTAAACATAGTTAAGGTATTTGTCATACACCATTCTGCCCGGGTCAAAAAAACTGTCACTGACCTTGTGTGAATTGAGCTCTGCGTCAAAGCTTCCAAGGGCGGTCATGCACAGATAAGCATTCTTAACGTCCTTGCTTTTTATACTAAATTCCTTTTTAAAAACAGGGGCTGAATCACTTTTGGTTTCAGAAAGAAGGAACCCCGAAGGGATTACCAAAAGTGTATTTCCATCTTCCTTTACTGTTTTGTAATAGTATGGAGAAAATGCACTGTCCTGCTCCGCAGCATAATCATAGGTCCACAGCTCATTTACAAATGTGCCGTCAAAGTCATCTTCAAATATGACCCTGTCCCCAGCAGTGATCCTGATATCATCTATGTAGGCATCTTCAGGATTTCTGCCTTTATAAACTCCAGCGCAGCCAAGGCCATCAAAGGGAACTTCAAAGTCTCCCAGTTCTTTTTCACCGATCGCTATTTTCGCCTGACCATCTCTTACATCTATCCTGATATCAAAGGTGCCGTCTTTGGATAATTCTGAAGGCTCATACTCTTCCCTTAAAATATCAGTAGGCACCCCATTATCACCGTGTCTGACTACTACCTTGTCGCAATCCTCATAGGCTGCAACACCTATCATCAGAAGCTTCCCATATTCACCAGTCTTATCTCCAAGTACAAAGAAGCTGTCAATATCCCTGGCCGTAATCCTGCAGGAAGCTGTAAATTCTGATTCCTTGGCATCTCTGTCATCATCAAAAACAGGTGCACTTAAAAAATGAGCTTCTGACATAGCCTCATCAAAAAGCTCTGTGCTTGGAGCTTCGGAAGCCTTACTTTTGCCGCATCCTGAAAGCATAAGTACGCTCCCAAGCAATACCAGCGCACTATTTATCTTTAATCTGTAAAAATTCAAATCCAACTGATACTCCTGATCATTTTATATGCAATACAAGTCATTATAGCATGAAAAACCGGCATCAGAATAATCCGATGCCGGTTTTTGAATTATTTGAAGGACTTCGTCAAGTTCTCTCAGTCCTTAGCTGCAAGCTCTTCCTTAAGTCTCTTTGTAAGAGCAGGAACAACCTTGTTAAGGTCTCCAACGATACCATAATCAGCTACATCAAAGATAGGAGCGTTCTCATCCTTGTTGATAGCGATGATGATGTCTGACTCTTCCATACCTGCAACGTGCTGGATAGCTCCAGAAATACCAATTGCAAAGTAGAGTGAAGGACGAACTGTCTTACCTGTCTGTCCAACCTGAAGATCCTTTGGCTTCCAGCCTGAATCAACAACTGCACGAGAGCAGGAAACTGTTCCGTTAAGAACTTCTGCAAGGTCCTCAAGGATCTTGAAGTTCTCAGGTGAGCCAACTCCACGTCCGCCGGATACAAGGATCTTAGCAGCCTGGATATCAGCAACAGCTGAAGTCTCTTTTACGATCTTAACGATCTCTGTGTAGCAATCGTTCTTCTCGAATCCAGGATTGTAATCAACAACCTCTGCCTTAGCGCCCTTGATCGGATCGATCTTCTGCATAACACCAGGACGAACTGTTGCCATCTGAGGACGGAACTCTGGGCAGGCGATGGTAGCGATTGTGTTACCACCAAATGCAGGACGTGTCATAAGGAGCTGTTTGTGCTTCTGCTCTACGCCTTCCTTAGCCTCAAGAGGGAAGTCTCCGATATCAAGCTGTGTACAGTCAGCTGTAAGTCCAGTATGTACTCTTGATGAAACCCTAGGACCAAGGTCTCTTCCGATAGCTGTTGCACCAACAAGAAGGATCTCAGGCTTGAACTCCTTGATAACAGATGCAAGAGCGTGTGTGTAAGGCTCTGTTCTGTAATCCTTAAGTTCAGGATCATCAACTACGATTACTCTGTCTGCACCGTACTCAGCAAGCTTGTCAACAAGACCTTTAACATCGCTTCCCAGAAGTACTGCAGTTACTTTTTTCTCATCAAGATCTTCTGCAAGATTTTTTGCTTTGCCCAGAAGCTCAAGAGCGATACTTGAAAGCTCATTATCTACCTGCTGAGCAAATATAAATACACCTTTATATTCTTCTAAAGACATGACTCTTCTCCTTTACTATTCGAAAATTTTTAGATAACGTGCTTCTCTTTGAGCTTGCCTACAATGTAGTCAACTGCTTCGTCTGGTGAATCAGGACAAACCTTCTCGCCCTGTCCCTTCTTAACCTTATCAGAAGCCTTTGCAATCTGTGTAGGTGAGCCCTTAAGACCGAGATTAGAATCATCAACGTCTTTAAGATCTGCTCTTCCCCAAACAGTAACTTCCTTCTCGAATGCATCAAAGATTCCGCCAGGAGTCATGTATCTGGGTTCGTTGAGCTCTGAAAGAGCTGTAACAAGGCAAGGCATCTTTGCTCTTACGATGTGATATCTGTCTTCGAACTGTCTCTTAACTTCTACAGTTCCAGCCTTCTCATCAACATTTATCTCTTCTGCGTATGAGATTACAGGGATACCGAGGTGCTCAGAAATCTGAGGACCAACCTGAGCTGTATCTCCATCGATAGCCTGACGGCCAGTGATGATGAGATCATACTGAAGGTTTCTGAGAGCTCCTGCAATTGTTGAAGATGTTGCCCATGTATCAGCGCCACCAAGTACTCTGTCTGTTACAAGATATGCCTTGTCTGCACCCATTGCGAGCGCTTCTCTGAGTACGGCATCAGCCTTGGGAAGTCCCATGGTAAGAACTGTGACCTCTGCGCCATACTTGTCTTTTAATCTAAGTGCTGCCTCAAGTCCTGCCTTATCATCAGGATTCATGATTGCAAGCATTGCACCTCTATCCAATGTTCCATCGGGTTTGAACTTAACGCCGCCCTTTGTATCAGGGACCTGCTTAATGCAAACTACAACTTTCATTTTATTTTCTCCTTTATAGTTTTCTGTTCATAAGGTAGTTCTGTTATTACTTAAGTAATGCTCCAGAGATAACCATTCTCTGAACTTCAGATGTACCCTCGTAGATCTCTGTGATCTTAGCATCACGCATCATTCTCTCTACTTCGTACTCTCTGATGTAGCCATAACCACCATGGAGCTGAACAGCCTTAGTTGTAACATCCATAGCAACTTCTGCTGCGAAAAGCTTAGCCTTAGCAGCTTCTACTGAATAAACGTCCTTTTTCTTCTTAGCGTCTGCAGCTGCATAGACAAGAAGCTTAGCTGCCTCGCACTTTGTTGCCATGTTAGCAAGCTGGAACTGTGTGTTCTGGAACTGGCCAATAGCACGTCCGAACTGCTTTCTCTCTTTTACGTACTCAACGGTTCTGTCAAGTGCGCCTTCTGCAATACCAAGAGCCTGTGCAGCGATACCGATACGTCCGCCATCCAGTGTGTGCATAGCGATAGGGAATCCCTTTCCTCTAGCGCCGAGAAGGTTCTCAGCAGGAATGTGGCAATCCTGGAAAATAAGCTCATAAGTAGAAGATCCACGGATACCCATCTTGTTCTCTTTTGTACCAAATGTGAATCCAGGTGTTCCCTTCTCAACGATGAATGCTGAGAACTTCTTCTGCTTTCTGCCCTTCTTGTCTTCTACGATATCTGTGTAAGCGATGATGATGTAAACATCAGCAACCTCACCATTTGTGATAAAGCACTTTGATCCGTTAAGAACCCACTCTTTTCCATCCTCTGTAAGGACAGCCTTGGTCTGAACACCCTGAGCGTCTGTACCAGCCATAGGCTCTGTAAGACCAAATGCGCCGAGCTTCTCGCCCTTTGCAAGAGGAACGAGGTATTTCTGCTTCTGCTCCTCTGTACCATATGTAAGGATAGGATCGCAGCAAAGTGATGTGTGAGCAGATACGATAACTGCTGTTGTACCACATACCTTAGCAAGCTCCTCTACACACATAACGTATGTAAGAGGATCGCATCCCTGTCCGCCGTACTCCTTAGGAATAGGAATACCCATGAAGCCGTACTTCTGCATCTTCTTAACGGTCTCCATAGGGAAAACCTCTGTCTCATCAACCTCTATAGCATTTGGCTTAACTTCTTTTTCTGCAAATTCTTTGAAAAGAGCTCTCGCCATTTCGTGTTGCTGATCAAGCTGAAAATCCATGATATAAACCTCCAATTATTATTTTTTATTTATCATGCGCGGTCTGTAGGAACCTTGTTTCCATCTGCATAGTTGTAGAAACCGATGCCAGTCTTAACACCCAGCTTCTTACCTCTGACCATCTTACGAAGAAGAGGGCAAGCACGATACTTGGAATCGCCAGTCTCTGAGTAGAGAACGTCCATGATAGCAAGAACGATATCAAGGCCGATGTAATCACCAAGCTCAAGGGGTCCCATAGGATGGTTGCATCCAAGCTTCATAGCTGTGTCGATACCAGCGATATCTGATACGCCTTCTGAATATACGAAGATACCTTCGTTGATCATAGGAACAAGGATTCTGTTAACAACGAATCCAGCTGCCTCGTTAACCTGTACAGGTGTTTTGCCAAGGTCTTCTGAAATCTTCTTGATCTTGTCTACCATGTCATCAGGAGTGTTAGCACCCTGGATAACCTCAACCAGCTTCATAACAGGTGCTGGATTGAAGAAGTGCATTCCGATGATAGGCTTTGCAAGGCCAGAGCCGATCTCTGTGATTGAAAGAGATGATGTGTTTGATGCAAAGATGCAATCAGGATTCTTAACGATATTGTCCTGAAGCTCCTTAAAGAGGTTCTTCTTGATGTCCATAACTTCAAGAGCAGCCTCAACTACAAGATCAGCATCACTGCAGATGTCGTTAAGACCTGTCTGGATCTTAGCTGTGATCTTATCAGCTTCTTCCTGAGTCTTCTTTCCCTTAGCAACCTGCTTATCAAGGCCCTTCTTGATCTTAGCGAATCCGCCCTCAGCAAACTCAGTCTTGATATCGCAAAGATAAACCTTCTCTACAGACTCAGCCTGAGCAAATGTCTGGGCAATACCTGATCCCATTGTACCTGCGCCAATAACAGCAACTTTCATTTTCAGTTCCTCCTAAAATTTTATTGTATTTTAAATGAGTTATTTATTCTGGAAGTTAACTACCTTAACCTTAGCTGGATCATCTTTCTTTCTAAGGAAGTTAGCCATACCCTCTCTCTGATCCTCTGACTCGAAGCATGAACCAAAGAGCTTCTCCTCGATAACAAGAGCTTCATCGATGTTAACCTGACGGCCATCGCCTATTGCCTTCTTGCATGCACGAACTGCGATAGGAGCGTTGGCTGCGATCTGACCTGCCATCTTCTCTGCAGCTGCAAGGAGCTCTTCCTGAGGATATACAGCATTTACAAGGCCAATTCTAAGAGCCTCGTCAGCCTTGATGTTCTTAGCTGTGTAGATAAGCTGCTTAGCCATTCCATCGCCAATAAGACGAGCAAGTCTCTGTGTTCCACCAAATCCAGGTGTGATTCCAAGACCAACCTCAGGCTGACCAAACATAGCATTATCTGAGCAGATACGGATGTCACAGCTCATTGAGATCTCGCATCCACCGCCAAGAGCAAATCCGTTGACAGCTGCGATAACTGGTACAGGGAACTGCTCGATCTTGCGGAAGATGTCGTTACCCTTCTTTCCAAAAGCCTCGCCCTCAGCCTTAGAGAGTGTGCTCATCTCACCGATATCTGCGCCTGCAACAAATGACTTCTCTCCAGCACCTGTAAGAACAACAGCTCTTACAACGTCGAGATCAAGTCCTGAAAAAGCTGCATCCAGATCATCAAGAACCTGTGAATTTAAAGCATTTAAAGCCTCAGGTCTGTTGATGGTGATCACTGCAATCTTATCTTTTACTTCTACATTAACAAAACCCATTTGAAATTCCTCCTTAGAATGATATATAGATTCGTGATAACTCGGATTGCTCCGCTTACGCTCTCGCAATCCGACGGACATTCGGAATCCGGCCTATCGGCCTACTTCCTCATATCCGTTAGGTCTTCAAGCTAAAGCAGCCTGTTTTGTGCAAGCACAACAGACTGCTTCAGTTTGAATCCCTTTATCACTCATACTTCTCAACGATAGTAGCGCAGCCCATTCCACCGCCGATACAGAGAGTTGCAAGACCCTTCTTGGCGTCGTCTCTCTTAGCCATCTCGTGAAGCAGTGTAACAAGGATACGGCATCCTGATGCTCCTACAGGATGTCCAAGGGCGATAGCACCACCATTTACGTTAACCTTGCTCATATCAAAGCCAAGGTCCTTAGCAACAGCTACAGACTGAGCTGCGAATGCTTCGTTAGCCTCAATAAGGTCGATGTCTTTGAGGTCAAGACCAGTTTTGCCGAGTACTTTTCTTGTTGCAGCTACAGGACCGATTCCCATAACCTCAGGCTCAACACCTGCAAGAGCTCCGCCTACCCATGTAGCCATAGGCTTGATACCAAGCTCTTTAGCCTTCTCTTCGCTCATTACAACGATTGCTGCAGCACCGTCATTGATACCTGAAGCATTACCAGCTGTAACAAGTCCGCCCTCTTTACCAGAGCAGCATTTAAGCTTTGAAAGAGTCTCGACAGTTGTGCCAGCTCTAGGGCCCTCATCGACCTTGAACTCTACCATTTCCTTCTTAACCTTTACAGGAACAGGAACGATCTCGTCGTTGAATCTGCCCTCTGCCATAGCCTTCTCGCACTTCTGCTGAGAGTTAGCTGAGAACTCATCAAGCTCCTGTCTTGTAAGCCCCCATCTGTCGCAGATATTCTCTGCTGTGATCATCATGTGATAGTGATTGAATGCATCTGTAAGAGCGTCGTTTACCATGGTATCTACAACTGTTCCGTTGTTCATACGATATCCGAAACGCGCATTAGGAAGTGCGTAAGGAGCCATTGACATGTTCTCCATACCACCAGCTACAACTATATCAGCCTCACCAGCCTTGATGAGATCTGCTGCCATATTGACACAGTTAAGACCAGAGCCACAAACTACGTTGATTGTAACTGCAGGGATCTCGTTAGGAATACCTGCCTTGATGGATGCCTGTCTTGCAACATTCTGTCCAAGACCAGCCTGGATAACGCACCCCATAAGGACTTCGTCAACCTGTTCAGGTTTAACTCCAGCACGGTTAAGTGCCTCTTTGATAACGATTGAGCCAAGCTCAGCAGCTGGAGTATTTGAAAGTGCTCCACCCATTTTGCCGATGGCAGTTCTTACTGCACCAGCTAAAACTACTTTCTGTGCCATATTGTATTACCTCCATTTTTTGGGGCAAACGCCCATCTTTTCTTGTGAAAACCTCTCCTCATTCTGATTGATAAATTTTTATCAGAACAGATTTATTTTAGCACAGCCCTTAGGCAAATGCAACAAAAATAGCTCCCCTTGGGGAGCTATTTTATAAAATATCTATAAATTGATAAAATGTTAACTAACTTATACTTCAGGTTCAATAAGACCGTAAGTATTTCCCTTCCTCTTGTAAACTACATTGACCTGATCTGTCTCTGCATTTACAAATACAAAGAAGTTGTGACCAAGAAGTTCCATCTGAACACATGCATCCTCAGCATACATAGGCTTGGGATCAAACTTCTTCATACGTTCGATGCGGATATCCTCATCATCCATATAATCAGATTCAATGTACTCTTTCTTGAAGTTGCTGGCCTCTGCCTGCTGCTTGTCAACGAGCTTGCTCTTATACTTCTTGAGCTGTCTCTCTATAACCTCTTCAACCAGGTCGATAGAAACATACATGTCATTGCTAACCTGCTCTGCTCTGATGATCTTGCCCTTAACAGGTATTGTAACCTCGATCTTGTGTCTCTCCTTTTCTACATTGAGTGTTACCTCGGCATTTGTATCAGGGGTAAAGTACTTCTCAAGCTTACCGATCTTGTCTTCTACAGCTGCCTTAAGTCCGGGTGTTACATCAATATTCTTGCCTACGATAGTAAATTTCATGCAATCATCCCCTTTACTGCGTCTACGAAAGACGTTTATGTTTGAGATAATTATAACATTTAAAAGGGCCTATTAGAGAAAATGAATTACTTTCTTTTTCTCTAATATCACTTTTTGTTAAAAGTGCACAAAAAATAGCTGTTGCTTTCTATTGTGTAAAACCTACTTTTTATCCACATTTTTGTGGACAATGTGGATAACTTCGTGTATAAGTCGAAAAATAGCCATTTTCTATTTGAGTATTGTGGATAACTTTTTTTGAAAAAAGTAAACGTTTACTGTTGACATTCAGATTTATGTGCATAAGGGAGAAATGTGCGCATCGTCATAAAAAAACAGACCCGGAATGCTTGCATTCCGAGTCTGCACGTCTTAAAGCCTTAGAAGATCCTTCGTACCGCCAATACTGTACGGTAGTTGGCATCTGAAATCTTGATACCAGTCTTGGCTGTTGAAGCGTGTACGATCTGTCCGTTACCAATGTAGATAGCTACGTGACCAGAGTAACATACGATGTCACCAGGCTGTGCATTGGCAAGTCCGTCAACTGCTGCACCAACGCTTCTGTCTGCACCAGATGAGTGTGGAAGACTTACACCAAAGTTTGAATAAACGCTCATTACGAATCCTGAACAGTCAGCACCGTTTGTAAGTGATGTACCACCATATACATATGGATTGCCGACGAACTGCTGAGCAAACTGTGATACAGCGCTACCAATTGAACTTGTAGCTGTTGTGTAAGAGCTTGCTGAGTTATAGCTTGAAGATCCTGAGCTGGAGCTCTTGGTTGAAGTACTAGCCTTAGCAGCCTTAGTAGCAGCTTCTCTTGCAGCTCTTTCCTTAGCAAGACGTGCTTCCTCTTCTGCCTTGGACTCAGCCTTAACGAACTCAGTTGAAAGTGTTACATAGTCAAGTGATACGTATCCATCACCTTCCTCGATACTAACCTTAACCCATCCGTCAAGCTCTTCCTCAACTACCAGCTGATCCTCTATAGGTACGAGACCAAGGACCTCATCCTCAAGGCTTGGGCCTCCTCTAACTTTAAGAGTTGTTGTGGTAACTGTAGCGATCCTTGTTCCAACTTCCTTGGCAAGATCAACGGCGTCATCACCTGTTACGCAGTACTCTGCCTTAACATATCCCTCTACAGAGCCTGACTTGATCTTGTACCAGCCGTTGTCTTCTTCAATGAAAGTACCAACAGACTTGTCGTACAGCTTACCAATGATCTCACCATCCTCCTCACTTGGAAGATCTCTTACGTTAACGTAATCGTGAACCTTGGCAATAACTAATGTCTTAAAGAGTTCCTCCTCTGAGTCCTCCTCTACCTCCTTGGCTATATCTTTGTTACTTATGATAGCTCCGGTAGCGCTCTGGATATCAGCAAGGATACTGTCTGTAATAGTTGAAGCAAGTGGTGTTACATTGGTAACTGTCTCTTCTGAATCTGCAGCCTCTGCTGTAGACTTACTGATGTTTGAAGAAGCTTCCTCAGACTCAGCCTTCTCAGTCTCAATAGTCTCCTGAAGTCCTGAGAGAGATACCTGGTTGTTACCAAGTGCATAAGTGAAGCCTGCCTGTGGCAGTACGCTTGTTACCTTATTAGTTGAAGCAAATGCGACTATATCTAAGTTTGTGAATGTCATTGCAGCTACTATAGATAAAGCAGTGAGCTGCAGAAATGGCTTTTTCAAAACTAACCTCCAAATTGTTACGAATTTGTTACATCTTTTAAAAATATACGCCACAAATGCCTGTTTGTCAACTAAATAATCCTTATTTCTCTTTTCCAACCATGAAATCCTGTACAGAAGTTACCGCATTTGCGCCATCAGCCACAGCTGTAACTATCTGTCTTAAGCGTTTTTTCCTTGAGTCACCTGCTACAAATACGCCAGGTACTGATGTCTGGCAGTCTTCACCTGCGATCACATAACCACCCTCGTCACAGTTTACAAAGCTTGCAAAAAGATCTGTTGAAGGATGGATTCCGATTGCCACGAAGATGCCATCTACATTAAGATCGCTCTCTTCATTCTTCTTAACATTTTCTATTCTAAGGGTTGTAACCTTATCTTCACCCTTTATCTCTCTTACTACGCTGTCCCAGATAACTTCTACATTAGGGAGTGAGAACAGCTCGTCCTGAAGGACCTTGGTTGCCCTGAGTTCATCCCTTCTGTGGATGAGATATACCTTCTCACAGAATCTTGCAAGGAAGATAGCATCCTCAACAGCAACATCTCCGCCGCCGTTCACCGCTGTAACCTTACCCTTGTAGAAAGCGCCGTCGCAGGTTGCGCAGTAGGAAACCCCCTTGCCGATGTACTCCTCTTCACCTGGGATGCCAAGCTTGGAGTGGTGAGCCCCAGTTGCAAGAAGGATCGTGTGAGTGTCATATTCGCCGTTGTCTGTCACAACTGTAAATACAGGAGCCTTAGTATCAGTTCCCTCTTCCTTGCATTTAATAGAAGTAACTGTGCCATCAGCAAATTCAGCGCCAAGCTTATCTGCGTGCTCTCTGAACTTCATGGCAAGATCAAATCCGTTAACACCTGGGATTCCAAGGTAGTTGTCAACTTCGTAGGTGTCGATGATCTGACCTCCGCTGACTGGATTTTTTTCTATAACGAGCATGTTGAGACCTGCACGCTTTGCGTAAACAGCTGCTGAAAGACCTGCAGGGCCTGAACCAATGATAATAAGATCGTACATAATGTATCCTCCTGTTTGTATTTGCTTATTAGATTGTGTGCAATTAAATTGTATCACATTTTTATGCTTTGTAAAGAACTTTTTTAAATTTTGTTAAATCCAGCCTCCATCAAGGGTTATTACCTGCCCTGTAAGGTATGAAGGTCCCTCGCTTACACGAAGCACCAGGTCAGCAACTTCCAGTGGGTCACCCATTCTGCCGGCAGGGATCTCTTCCTCCAGCTCATCAAGGTCTTCCTTTGACAGGTGCTTCCTGTTCATATCAGTATCGATGACGCCGCAGGCAATGGCATTTACCTGAATGTTACTTGGCGCCAGCTCCTTGGCAAGGGCTCTGGTAAAAGAGTTGACTCCGCCCTTTGATGCAGAATAAGCAACCTCGCAGGACGCTCCCACATTCCCCCATACAGATGAAATGTTGATGATCCTTCCGCTCTGCCTTCTGACCATGGATGGCACAAAGAGCTTGCAGGTGTAAAATACGCTGTTTAAGTTACTTGATATCACATTCTCCCAGTCTGCCACTTCCATGTCAGTCAAAAGACCTATCCAGGCAATACCAGCATTGTTGATGAGGATGTCGATATCCCCGATCTTCTCTGAAAGCTCTTTTACCTTATTAAAATCGGACATATCGCAGGAGTATACACTGCAGCTGATGCCGCATTCCTCCTCCAGCTCCTTCTTAAGGCCACCAAGCATTTCAATATTGTCTTTACATGTCAGGAACAGGTCGTCGCCTTCTTTGGCAAAAGAGATGGCAATTGCCCGTCCAATGCCTCTGCTTGCCCCTGTTATGAGTACTTTTCTTTTCATATAAACTCCATTAAATATAGAAAAAGCGTCAGGAAAATTATACATAAAAATAGCCGGAGGCAAAAGCCCCCGGCCCAAAGATCACCACATCATTCGGTCTGTGAACAGTGCCTTAGTGCCTCAAGTACTGTTTCTTCAACAAAGGGCTTTGAAATAAACTCTGCTGCCCCAAGCTTGACCGCCTCCATCATCTTGTCCTTCTGACCTGCTGCCGTGATCATAATGACCTTGGCGTCAGGGTTTTCTCTTTTTATCTGGCGAAGGGCTTCAATGCCGTCCATTTCAGGCATTGTGATATCCATGGTCACAATATCAGGCTGGAATTTCACATAATAAGCCACGCCCTCTTTGCCGTTTATGGCCTCGCCTGCAACCTTAAATCCTGCTCTCTCTAAAATGTCCTTTAAGATCCTTCGTGAAGTTCTGGAATCATCTACTATAAGTACGCTGCTACTCATCTCTTAACCCCCATTAACCTAGTGCAAAGTCTTTAGAAACAGCAATCATATATTTGATCTCGCCGCCGCAGATATAGACTGGCAAAACGATCATTTCCTCGCTAGAAGCCTGGGCAAAATTCACGGAGAAATTGGGCGGCTCAAGTTCAAGCCTTACGTCTGACTTGCTCTGCTCTGTGGCGTAAAGGCCGTTGATGCAGTTGATAAGCTCACACACAGCATCAAGGGCGTCCTCCTTGGTCTCAATGAACTCTTCCTTGGTGTAGGCGATGGCCATCTTGCGGACATCGTCGTACCTTCCGGAAATTGCCACAACTGCGCTCTTGTCGCCGTGGAACTTCTGATAGCCAAAGACCTCTTCCTTCATGATCTTGGCTGTATAAGCTTTTCCAATGTATAAGTGATTGTCCACGAGACGGTACATGCTCTTGACTCCCATGGCGAACACGCCCTTGTACAGCGGATCATCGGTATCTACGAAAACATTCACAGCCTGGGCAACATCCCCTGTCTTAAGGGCAGCCATGTCGCTCTCAGTAAAACCGTGAAGGCTCTGATATCCATTCTCAGCCTCTTCAAGCTGCTGCATGGTCAAAAAGCCCTTATCCACAATGGACTGAAGAAATACAAGATAGGTGTTCCCCTGAAGCTCCAAAAGTCTTGAAACCTGAGCCTCATTCAGATACCCCCGATCGATGGCAATGTCGCCAAAGCGCATGTCCATGGAAGCCTGCAGCATATTGACCTGCTCAGCCTGGGCAATGCTCATGAGTTTTTCGGCAACAGCAATGACTCCAAGCTTGGCGCGGCTTTGATCCTGGGCCTTATAGGCCTCAAGAAGCTGCTGCTTCGTCAAAAGCCCCTGCTCCACCAGATAACTTCCCATCAATCGATCTAACATATATCTCTTGCTCCTTCACGTCACATGAACTCTGGGTAAAAGATAAATCAGGTACACTTCAATTTTAGACTAAATTCCGTACATAAACAAGAGGCAGTACAAGACACGGGGACGGTTCTACTGACACGGGGACGGTTCTAATGTCAGGTTTTATTTTGATAAAACCTGACATTAGAACCGTCCCCGTGTCAGTAGAACCGTCCCCATGTCTTGTTTAGCTCTTCTTGTTCTTAAGTGCCTCCGCCTGTGTTGCAGCAACCTCTATGGCCATCATCTGCTGGCCTGTCAGGATAACTCTGTGGCCGTCCGGATTAAATACCACGCCGTCTCTGTCTCCGACAAAGCGGATGATGTCAGCGAAACGGAACACGCCTGCGTTCCACTCTTTTCCCTTGTTCACCTTGGCAAATTCAAAGCCGTCAGTGTAGACAGGAAGGAACTGCTTCTCGTCCGGAGTCTTGATAATAAGGAACTCGATCTTGGAGTCCTTGTCGATCTTGATCCTGCCATCCTCAAGGACCTCTGCTGGTCCCTCGTGCTTCATTGGCACGATGAAGTGTCCGGCTCTCATGAGGCTGAACATCCTCATTTCCTTGGCCTTAACAACCTCTTCTCTCTTCTCGTAGGATACCGGCCATTTCTTTTCCGTTATGCAATCCAGCATTGCAAAGTTAAGTGCAGGATTTGAAGGCATCTTGTGCTTGTCCTGTCCCCAGTCGCCAGGTGATGCCACGATCTCGTTTCTCTTAAACCTTGCTCTGTAGGCACCGTTGTCAACAATAAGGTTCTCGATTCCCACATAGTACAGGAAATCAAAGAATCCAATCTTGTTTGGATTTTCCTTATCCTCCACAAGGCACTGCCTTACTGCGAGCTTTCTGTACTGCTTGGCAAAAAGAGCTGCTGCCTCCTCAGCCATTTCCTTATCAAAATATACACACGCAAAACCGTGATCGATAAATGGATATCCGGTGTTCATATCGTAGAGGACCTGTAGGTACTCTGCGTTTCTTACGCGGTCCAAAACCTCGTTGTAAACCTTCCTGTGGTTCTTTTCAAACCCGGGAAGTGGTGAATGCTTGTGGTACATCTCAAGGGCAGACAAAAGAAATAACAGCTCCTGAGGTGAAAAGAACTTAAGGGTGTCTGGTGAGATATCCTCATCAAATACCATTGCTCCAAGCTCGTCCTTCCTCTCAGAAGATATTGTTTCCTTCATCACCTGATCTTCTGCGCCCTTGATATTTACAGGGTTCAGCCTTCCGATAACAGGCCAGCCAAGTCCCTCATATGAAGCCTTCAGCTCCTCAAGGCTCTTTTCCTTCTGAGCTATAAGTTCCTTCTCTTTTTGTTCCTCTTCAGCCTTGGCCTCATTCTTGGCCTTGCTGAACATATCAAAAATTCCCATTACTTCCTCCGAAAACTATTACTTACTATAGAAAACCTGTGCCACTTTTGACAGGTATTCAGGGTCTTTGCTGCCTGCTGACTCATAAGGTGAGTGCATCGCAAGCTGTGCAAGTCCGATATCTACTGTGTTTACAGACACCTGGGTTGTTGAGATATTACCAAGTGTTGATCCTCCTGGCATGTCTGACCTGTTGGTAAAGGTCTGGAATGGCACACCTGCCTCCTTGCACAGGAGCTTGAAATTAGCTGCTGAAACGCCGTCTGTTGTGTACTTCTGATTGGCGTTGTACTTGATGACAATACCCCTGTTCATGACAGGTCTGTTCACAGGGTCTGCCTTGTCCTGGTAGTTAGGATGAACTGCGTGGGCGTTGTCTGCTGAGATCATAAAGCTACCTGCAATTGCAGAAAGATACTGCTGCCTGCTCCTGCCAAGACCATCATTAATCCTCTCCAGCGTGTCCTTAAGGAAGGATGAAGCCGCACCCTGCTTGGTTGTGCTGCCAACCTCCTCATTGTCAAAAACAAGATGCATGGAAACATAGTCTGCTGGCTTTGCTTCCAAAAATCCAAAGAAACTGCTAAATACGCACTCCTGATCATCAAGGCGTGAGCTTGAGATATACTCATTACTTGCGCCCCAGAATGTGGGCTTTACTCTGTTATACAAAAACAGATCGTGGCTTAAGATATCTTTTTTCTTAACTCCTGCTGCCTCTGCAACGATATCAAAGAACTTCCCTTCAGAAGTCTCATCTCCAAAAAGTGGGAGCATGTCGGTCTGAGCGTTGTACTTGTGTCCGTCGTTGGCCTCTCTGTCCATGTGGATTGCAAGCGCAGGGAGCATTAAAAGATCCCTGTCCACATTTACAAGAACAGTCTCTGCCTTGCCCTTTTTATCCACTACAAGTCTGCCTGCAACAGAAAGAGGTCTGTCAAACCACTCAGCGCAAAGCATTCCGCCGTACTTTTCAACGTTAAGCTTTACATAGGCTCCACAAGCGGCCATCTCTGGATTTTCCTTGATCTTGAAAGAAGGAGAATCGCTGTGGGATGCGATCATGTTAAAGCCCTTAAAGTCTTTTTTGGGTATCTTAAAAGAGATTATGGCTGAGCCGTTTCTTGTAACGAAGTAGTTACCTGGTTTAAGGCTCCAGACATCAGTCTCCTTAAGCTCTGTAAATTTCTTTTTCAAAAGCTCCTTTTTGATGTTGTCCACCACGTGAAAGGCTGTGGGTGAAGCATCGATAAAATCAAGCATTTTCTCAGTTATTTTTTCTTTCATTTTTGCCACCTCGCTGAAAAATCAGTATATCATATTTTCCGATAATATGTTAAAATGTAAGCACTTACATTTAGGAGGGTCCCATGACAAGACAAGAAACCTACAAAATGCTTTCAGAGTACGTTGATTATCTTTTGGAGCAGTCCGATGCAGAGCACCCCTTTTGGAACAAAGAGAAGATCCTTCAGGGCAAGCCCAATACCTGGAACTACATCGATGGCTGCATGATCACTGCTGTTCTTTCCCTTTACGAGATGACCGGTGACAAGAAGTATCTGGACTTTGCAGACTCCTTTGTCTCATGGTTTGTGCAGGAGGACGGTTCCATCAAGACCTACGATCCGGCTGAATACAATCTGGATAACATAAATCCCAGCAAGAACCTTTTTAAACTCTACGATCTTACGGGAAAAGAAAAATACAGAAAGGCCATGGATACTGCAAGAAGCCAGCTTGAGACCATGCCAAGGACAAATGCCGGAAACTTCTGGCACAAAAAGATCTATCCCTACCAGGTTTGGCTCGATGGCATGTACATGGCGCAGCCCTTCTACATGGAATATGAAAAGAGATACAACAAGATGCAGGGCTGTCTTGATTCCTTTAAGCAGTTTAAAAATGTAGAAGCCCTTATGAAGGATAAAAAGACCGGCCTTTACTACCACGGATACGACGAGAGCAGGGATATGTACTGGGCTGACAAAGACACAGGTCTTTCGCCTAACTTCTGGCTAAGAGCCCTTGGCTGGTTCACTGTTGCTTTGGTTGACACTGCAGAGGCCATGGACGAGTCCATGTACTATGAGTACAGATACCTTCAGACCATGCTTGAAGATCTTGCCAATGCCCTTATCCCATTCCAGGATGAGAGCGGAATGTTCTATCAGGTTGTGGATAAAAAAGATGACGACAGGAACTACCTTGAGACTTCAGGTACAGCCCTTATCGCTTACGGACTTTTAAAGGGCGTGCGCCTTGGATATATCCCTAAGAGATTTGAAGATGTGGCCATGAAGGCCTTTGACGGCATTACAGAGAAGTACCTTTCAAGAAATGAAGACGGCTCACCACAGCTTGGTGGCATCTGCCTTGTAGCAGGTCTTGGAGGAGCCCAGCACAGAGATGGCTCACTTGAATACTACTTCTCAGAGCCTGTTGTAGAAAATGAAGCCAAGGGTGTAGCTCCACTGATCCTTGCTTACACTGAGATCCTTCGCAGGAACAAATGAGCAAAACAAGACACGGGGACGGTTCTGTTGCTGACACGGGGACGGTTCTGTTGTCAGGTTTTATCAAAATAAAACCTGACAACAGAACCGTCCCCGTGTCAGCAACAGAACCGTCCCCGTGTCTTGTCAAAAAAGGCCTGAGGCATTCGCCCCAGGCCTATAATTATGCTCCTTATTCTTCTGATGTCTCGTCTGCAGGAAGCTCAACCTTGAAGTACTTAACATTTGCTGTAAGTTCTTCAGCGATCTTCTGAAGGTCTCTTGCCTGCTCAACAACAGCTTCCATGTTGGTATCAAGCTGCATAAGTGATGCGCTTGTCTCCTGTGTTGATGCTGCGTTCTCCTCTGAGATACTTGACAGGGACTCAACAGAATTGAGGATGTCTTCCTTGTCTGAGTTCATGGTCTCAACAAGATCAACGATCTGCCTGTTGCCTTCCTCAGTTTCCTTAAGAAGTGCAAGCATCTGATCGAAGGACTCACTCATCTCCTCAAGAGCTGCAGTTTCATTGGTGATGGCACCCTTGATAGCCTCTGTAAGTTCTTTATTCTTATCTGAGTAATCAGTAATTGTTGAAAGCATGTTGGTGATCTCACCAGCAAGGTTGTTGGTGTCACCAGCAAGGTCTTTGATGTTGTCAGCAACTACTGCAAATCCCTTACCTGCTTCGCCTGCTCTTGCAGCCTCGATGGATGCGTTAAGAGCAAGGAGGTTGGTCTGGCTTGCAATGGAGATGATGGACTCAGCTGCCGTTGTGATCTGAGCAACAACATTTGCTGTCTCGTTAACTGACTCAGCAACCTGAGATGCCATCTCGTCGTTCTTCTGATCCTGTTCCTTGATCTGTTCAAGCTGCTGCTTAACTCTTGTGGACTCGTCATAAACCTGACGGCCTCTATCAAGGTTGGAGTTAGCAGATTCAAGAACGTTGTCTACTGAAGATCCCATATTAACTGTTACAGAAGATGTGCTCTGTACATCCTGTGCCATGGCAGTTGCGCCTGTGGCAAGGTCGTTAACTGCAGAGCTGATATCTGTTGTAGTCTTCTGTGAACTTGAGATTGAATCCTTGGCAAGTTCAGCCTTGGTGTTAACTGTATCTGCATGATCGATAACTTTTACAAGAGCGTTTCTGAGCTCATGTCTCATGCTCTCAAGAGCTGCCAGGATATTGCTAAACTCAATGATAAAGCTGTTAGCATTTACCTTGGTTACGAAATCACCTTCGGACATTCTCTTAACATCAGCAGTCATTCTCTTAAGAGTCTTAAGGATGACTGTAATAATGAATATAGTTACAACCAAAAGAACAACAGCAATTACCATAAATGATACAGAAGAAACCAGGATCCTGTGGTTGATAGCCCTTTCGTTGGCATCTTTTTCCTGAGTTGCCCATGCCTCGACAATATCAGACATATCACTGATATAATCTCTTGTAGCATCGAACTCAGTGTCAAAGGTTGCTATATCGCCTATGCCATTCTTAACATCATAGCTGCCCATCCATTTAGAATACTGAGATGCAAAGCCTTCAGCCATCTTACCGAAGGTATCGCCATCATCATCTTTAAGCTGGTTATAAAGATAGTCATTCTTCTTGGCAAGCTCTGCTGCTGCATTTACACCATCAAGCGCCTGCTGTGCATTGGACTTGTAATCATCCACATATACTGCAACGCCCTCTGGACCAACATAGTCTGCATAAGCAAGCTTTCTTGTTGCAGCAAGCATTGCCTGATACAGGTCTCTATCTGCATTTATAAGATCTGTACTTATCTTATAGAGCGTTTCAAAGTAGACCTCTTCATCGGTCTTTTCTATGGATCTCATCTGTGTGCTGCTGAAGACGATACTTATAATAAGTGCTACAGTAAGTACGCCTGTTACACCAAGAAGGATCATTCCCAGCGGTGCTTTAAAACCTGAACTGTTCTTCTGATTCATCATGCTACCTCCTTAATCCGAAACTCGTATAATAATTATATTGCGTTTCGTCAAAAGAGTGTATAAATTTGCGAAAATTTATACTTTTTTTAGATAATTTGTTACTACTTTATCAAACTCATCACTTATCGATCTTCTCTCTGATAAGCTGGATTGTCCTTTCTATTTCTTCCCAGAAATCTCTTGCTGACAGCCTTATTGCACCACTTCCCATTACAATGACCTGCTCGATGGCGTCGGAGGTCGCAACAGTCACCTTGTATTTTTTACTGATCTCGTGGGCCGCCTTTTCAATATACTGGTCGGCAGTCTCAGCCTCTTTTGTATAAATAATCAAAAGGCCGCTCCTGTCCTCCACGTGCTCTTTTCCGCCAGGAACCTTATAGGCGTCAAACACCAGAAGTACGCGCTCTCTACGAAATCCCTGGAAGTTTATGAGGGTGTCGATAAGGCTGTCCCTGGCAGCTTTTAAATCTGTTTTTGCAAGGTCCGACAGCTCTTTTGATGCATAAATAATATTATAGCCATCCACAAGAAGATACTCTTTGTACTCATCTGCCGGCTTCACATTCTCGTATTTTTCCCGCTTTTGCTGCTCAACCTCGTGGTCTCTTCTTGCTTCTTTTTCCTCTTTGGTCATGCCCTCATAGACTGTTTCGGTCTCAACATATCTGGGCTTTACTGCGCCATAGGTCCTTTCGAAGATGGCCATCAGCTCACCTTCTGCAGCTCTGTGCTCTCTTTCCCTTTCGGCAAAAGACCTTTCGGTGTTATCTTTATTCTTCAGCCTGTTCTGGAGCTCACGAAGTGCCTCCATGTCTATGTTGTCAGAAAGATCTGTCTCCACCTTGTGAGTCTTCGGGTTATAGCCGCTGTCCACGTGCATGTAGTCCCTCACCTGATCCCAGGGCACCACCGTTCCTGCTCCATGCATGCAAAATACAGAGTCTGGAGAATTTCTTTTATCAAGAGTTGGGTCGTAGCCCTTTTCCAGAATAACTTCCTCAGCGTTGTGGCATGGCGCATAGCCACTAAGGGTGGTAAAGATCCTGCCCTCACCCTTGGTGTAGGAGGACACATCCCCTGCGTAGTCTCCAAAGCAGGCTGCAGGAAGGCTTCCAGTTATAACTGACATAGAGCCTTCAATCTCAGGACCTGAAACTGTGGCGTTCATGCGCTGAAGGTCAGTAAGTGCTCTTCCAACACAGTCTCCAGGGACTTCAAGACGATAATCAAGCACCGGCTCAAGCAAAACGCTGTCAGCCATCATAAGTCCCTGTCTCACAGCTCTGTAGGTAGCCTGGCGGAAATCTCCGCCCTCTGTGTGCTTTACATGGCTCTTTCCTGCGATCACCGTTATCTTCATATCTGTTATCTCGGATCCTGTAAGGACTCCGCGATGTTTCTTTTCTCCAAGGTGGGTCAATATGAGCCTTTGCCAGTTAAGGGACAGATCGTCAGTTGAGCAGTTGGTCTCAAACCTAAGTCCGCTTCCCGGTTCAAGTGGCTCTAAAAGAAGATGCACCTCGGCGTAGTGGCGAAGGGGCTCAAAATGGCCAACGCCCTCCACCGGACCAAGGATGGTTTCTTTGTAGACTATATTGCCTTTGCCAAACTTAACATCCAGGCCAAACCTGGTTTTAATAAGGTGGGTCAGTATCTCTTTCTGCACCTCACCCATGAGATTTACCAGGATTTCCCTGGTCTCTTCATTGTAGGAAACAAGGAGCATTGGCTCCTCGTCCTCTAAAGCCTTTAGGTTTCGATATACAATGTCAGGGTCTGCGCCTTCAGGAAGGATCAGCACTGATGACAATATGGGCTGCAAAACCTCTGAAACCGTATCGCCCTCTAAAACTCCAAGGCCCTCGCCAGCACGCTTACCTGACAGTCCCATGACAGCCACCACCTGGCCTGCCACAGCTTCCTTAATGGCCTGGCTCTTATCCCCGGAGATCACCATTATGCGGTCAATCTTCTCTTCGCCGATCTGGTCCCTGACTTTGAGACTTCCGCTGGTTATCTTAAGGTGGGTGAGCCTGTTCCCGCTGGCATCTCTGCTTATCTTAAAGATCCTGGCTCCGAAAGCATCGCTCTGCAGTTCCTTTCTTCCAGCTCCATTTTCTCTATCTTCCGCCGTCTCTGTCACTGGCTTTACGTAGTCGCAAACTGCAGATAAAAGCTCTTTTACCCCGTCCATCTTAAGGGCTGACCCGAAGATCACAGGGAAGCACTTCCTTTTATTTACAAGTGCTTTCACGTCGAGGGGTGTAACTCTTTTCCCCTCGAAAAAACCTGCCAGAAGCTCATCATCGCACACTGCCAGCTCTTCCTGCACCTCGTCATCCGAAATGCCATCCTGAATGCTGACAATGTGATTGGACAGGGAGGATTTAAAGCTCGCCATCAGCTCTTTTGATGCGATATCAAAAGAGTCCCTGACCTGATCCATCTTATTCACAAAAATAATTGTGGGAACCCGGTAGTGCTTTAGAAGTTCAAAAAGAAGTTTCGCCTGGCCCGTTACGCCGTCTGCAGCACTTATGAGCAGGATCGCCATATCAAGCACCTGGAGCGTTCTCTCCATCTCCGGGGAGAAGTCCGCATGGCCCGGGGTATCAAGCAGTGTAAAAGAAAAATCTCCATAATCAAAAGAAGCCTCTTTGGAAAAGATAGTTATTCCGCGGGCTCTTTCAAGTTCATACGTATCAAGGAAGGTGTCCCTGTGGTCCACCCTCCCTATATTCCTGATGGCGCCTGACAGATACAGAAAGCCCTCTGAAAGAGTGGTCTTTCCTGCATCTACATGGGCCAGTATTCCTATTGTTACGTGTTTAGGCATTGTCGTTTAATTCCTTATATCGCCTCTTGTTTTCGTACATATGCTCATCGGCAATGTCCAGCGCCTTTGTAAGGTCAAGGTCCTTGTCAAAGAAAGCTGTAAAAGTACCCATACTGGCTGAAACCTTGTAGCCAAGCTCCTTGGTAGCTTTCAAAAGTTTCCTGTCAATATCAGCCATGATCTTATCAAGGTCATAGACCCCAAAGAAAAAGGCAAACATCTCATCGCCCCCGATGCGGACGCAGAGAGCATCCTCAGGGCAGGCTTTCTTCAGTGCATGTGCAACTGCAGTTATTGCCTTGTCACCCTCAAGGTGTCCCAAGTTGTCGTTGATATATTTAAGTGAGTTAAGGTCAGAGGCAATAATGTTGACCTTGCGGCCTTCATTGGCCTGGGTCTCTCTGATCTTGACCATCTTATCAAGAAATGCAGTCCTATTAAGAAGCCCTGTAAGAGCATCTGTCTGATACATCTCCTGAAGCTTGTCACGAAGGTACTTCTGGTACTTGTTGGTGACATATCCTCCCACAGCCATTCCAAAGGTGTTGGTAAGGCTGGATGTCTGTGTGTAATTTATAAGATTGATGCCTGGGAATGAAAAACATACAAACCCGGGACATTTATTCATATACTCAAGGCCGTTAAATATAACAGGGAAGCCCTTTTTAAGGATCACATCCAGATGTGGTATTACTTCCTCGGGATCGTACGGGTAAGGTGCTTCATCATTCTTGTAGAAGTCATAGACCACCATCTTTGCTCCGCCTTTAACGTTGTCAAAGAAATAGTTCTTTTCAAGATCAAAGCATGACTCCTCAACCACAACGCAGACATTCTGGGCAAGACCTTTTTTAAGGAACCGCATCTGTCCCGGAATGTCGTTGTCGTTCATTACCTTGTAGGTAAGTTCCTGCAGCATATGGATATCATCCTGATGATGATAGAAGTTGTTGTTAAGAGCTGAAATACTGTCGAAAGTAACTGTGGTATTTCTGGGGCATCCGCAGGATTCATTGGGTATAAAGTCAGGAACAATATAGTCTTTTACATTGTTCTCCCCTGCAAACATCCTAAGGAGAACCTCCATAACCTTTTGGCCAAGGGCTGTGCCATCGCACTTTGCGGTGGTTATACCAGGCTTTGACATAAATGCTTCTTCGATGCCATCAAACCCTGAAACCAAAACATCCTCAGGAACCTTAACCCCTGCAGACATAAAGATATCGGTTACGTTAAGAGCCATGATGTCATTGGCACAGATCACACAGTCAGGAAGCTCGTCCCTTTCAAGAAGCTGCACAGCTGCTGCCCTTGTTGGACTAGTCCAGAAATCTCCGTAGCTGATCATGTCCTCATTAAACTCGATGCCATTTCTTTTGATCACATCTTTAAAGATCTGTATTCTCTCGTCAGAAAAGATATTGTTTCTCTTGCCGGCCATCATATGCGGTCTTCTGCATTTATGATCCTCGATAATGTGACTGGCCACACGCTCAAAACCCTTGGCATAGTCAAACCACACAGTGGACACGTCATCATAGTTTCCGTCTATGACCATAACAGGGACGTCCGCTTTCCTTGCCTTATCGATGACACCCTGTACCACCTTGCGGCTCTTGATCTTTTCATCCATTATCACGATTGCATCAGTTTTATCATAGGGAATAACGTCAAAGACAGCAGTCTCAGCAATCTCATTGCCGCTGTTGCCTATCTCAGAATTGAGCGCATATATGAAAAGAGCACAGTCTTCCTCCCGAAGGAGCCTGTTTAGTTCAGATATGAACGCAAACTCTCCCGGTTCGTAAATTCTATATGTGCAAAGAGCTACCAGTTTTTTATCCTTGATCATTGCATTTCCTCATACGGTCGTTGATTTGCAATAATTAAAAGTTCTATTCTATCATAAATACTCTATACCAAGCTCGTTTAGTATGGATTCAGCGCCTGGTATCTTGTTTTTAAACACCATGAAAAAAGCTCTTCTCACCGGTGCGAAGGACTCTAAAAGCCCAAATTTCTCCGGTATCCTGCCTGTTATCTGGTCAATGTCTTCTGCAAGTCTCATTGCAGCGCCGGCATCGCTCATGGACATTGTACCAAAGATGGCTGCCCTGTAAGACTTGGAATCCTTGCAGGAGTCAATGAAATACTCAGCGAACTCAATAAGGTCAGAAATAGCTTCGTCCTGATTTGCATATCCGTTAAAGTGATCAAATGGAGGTTGCCCCAGGAGCATATCAAGATAAAGCCTCATTTCCTTGGAAAGCTTTTTTACATTGAGGAAATTCACGCTGGTCTGACCAATGACCTGGATCATCATCCATGCCTTCATCTTGTCCCTGTATTTATTTTCCAGATCAGCTTCATTTATTTCCTGCATGGCTTCTCCTGATTTCCTCTTTTACATATATTATAAGACGTTTTTACAGAAGCTCAAGGAGTCCTTCAAGTCCCTTGGTCTCGTATACCTGCTTATAAAATGATACTTCATTTTTGATGATGGAATCTATCTGTCTCATTCCAAGAAGCTCAACTGGAGCCTTGTCATCTGTCATGATGTGACCAGTGCTGTCGTATCTGACGTAAGTATCTAGTACCCTCTGCATCATATTGCGGAGAGTCTCATTATCTTCCATGGCAACATTTTCAGAGAGCCTTACCATAAACTGCGGATCATCAGTTGCAAAGAGCTCGCGGTTGGTAGCCCCGGGAACCTTAACTGTGACCACATCCTCAAAGACACTGCTGATGGTATCTGCAAGGTAGGTGTTGATGGAGGCGGTATCTCCAAGAGAATCCCCAGAGCCGGTACCGTCGCCATCACTGTACATATTCATGTTTACCACCATTACTCCTCCGGGAGCAAGGTGCTCTTTTACCATTGTAAAAAACTCTACCGATGACATCTGGAAAGGAATCGTGATGTCCTGATATGCATCAACCATGATCACATCGTAGAGCCCGTCAATTGCTGCAAGGTAAGCCCTTCCGTCGTAGGTTGTGACTTTGGTTGAATCCGGAAGTTCAAAATACTCGTGGGCAAGGTCTGTGATCTTGTCGTCGATCTCAACGCCCTCCACAGTAATATTATCAAAGTACCTTGAAAGCTGGGTTGCGTAGGTTCCTGAACCCATGCCAAGGATAAGGAGATTTAAGTTTTCTCCGGACTTTTCTTTTTCCTTGATGCCAGCCATGTATGGAGCTGCCATGGCGTAGTCGTAGTACATTCCTGTAAGGGCGCCGTCCTTCATAAGGATGGACTGGACGCCGAAAAGAACGTTGGTTGAAAGGATCACGCTGCTGTCTGTTTCTTTGACCTGAAGATAGTTGTAAACTGACTCTCCCTCGAAGGTTAAGTCGTTTTCCCAGAACGCAAAGCTTGTGTTATGGCCAAAGATGACGCACAGGATAAAGATAAGAACGCCTGCGATGATTCTTTTAACATCACCCTTGGCCAGGGATTTTTTTCCATTTTCACTGCCTCCCGCCTGAGCTGATACAGAGCCTTCTTCATAGGGGCTTACAAGGTACAGGATGGAAAGAGCCATAAGAATACCTGCAAAAATAAGGAAGGTGATGGCTGTTCCAACAGCAGGAATCGTCACAAAGGTTGGCACGAAGGTTCCGATGATGCTGCCCACTGTGTTGTAGGCGCCAAGGGTTCCAATGATCCTGCCGTTGTCCTCCAGTGAATCTGTGGTGTACTTTGCAAGGCTTGGAGTTACAGTTCCCAGAAGGAAAAGAGGGAACACAAACACCACCATGCATGCTGCAAAGGCAGCTATTATGAGGAAATTGCTGTTAACTGCAAAAACTAAAACAGCTGAAATTGCAATGATTATATACTTGCCAAGAACCGGGATAAGAGCTATCCAGATGGCTGCTACAAGGATCCTGCGATAGAGCTTGCCGGGATCCGGGTCCTTATCAGCCTTTCTTCCGCCATAGATGTTTCCAAGAGCCATGGCGATCATGATGGTTCCGATGATGATAGTCCATACGATCTGCGATGAGCTAAAGTACGGTGCAAGGAGTCTGCTGGCTCCAAGCTCAACCGCCATAACTGACATACCTGCAAAGAATTCTGTCAGGTATAAAAAAAGTTTATTAGAGAGTATTTTTTTCTTGCCGTTCAAATTAACTATCCGTCCCTTCAATACATTTTTATACTTCTTCTACGTAATTTACATATTCCAGATTGTTAAACATTGAGATCAGTTCCTTGTGAGATCTCTTTCTATCAAGAGCTATATCAATGATAAGTCCCGCATCCGAACTCTGCAGGGGCTTTTCTTTACTCTTTTCCATACTCATGATAGAAAAGCCCTGCTCATTGATGGCATTGGTTAGCTTGTTCACACCTCGGTTCTTGGGAACCTCAATGTAGATGCTCATGTATCTGCTGTTGTTCTCAACCCTGTCGGATATCTGAAGGAGGATAACATTGGCAAATACGATAAGGAGGAATGCAAGGATACCTGCTGTCAAGTATCCGGCGCCAATGGCCATTCCCATGCAGGCTGTAACCCAGAGGGTCGCTGCAGTTGAAAGACCTTTTATCTGTTTTTTACCTGTTACAAGGATTGTTCCAGCCCCAAGGAAACCTATTCCACTTACTACTCCGGCTGGAATCCTGCTGACGTCAGCTCCAAGCTCAGGAAAATATGCCAGGTATATGTTCAGCACTGTGGCCACAGCACTTCCAAGGCTCACCAGTGCAAAGGTCTTGATACCTGCGTTGTGATGAGTTACTATTCTCTCCCATCCAACGAGGCCTCCAAATATCGTTGCCATCACAAGCCTTATGGCAACTGCTATATCATTGGTTCCCTGAAGGAACAATAAAAAATCATGTAAACTCATGCTCTTTCCCCTTCATTACAAGGCACTTTCGCCATACAGCAAAAGCTCCCTACGCCATATTATAGCATAGGGAGCGAAGTTTACATCCAAAATGTGTCAGCCCCTGAGCATGAACTTGCGGACAATGTTTATTCCGATCTTGTAAGGAAGAGGACGAACAACTCTGTCTGCCTCCTTTATCTTTTCTCTTATTGGGATACTCTGAGGGCAGTGCTGCTCACACTTACCACAGCCGATGCACTGGGTTGCAAAAGCAGGCTCTTTCTTAAGACCTACAGTCTGGGCATATTCAAAACGAGCTGCGCTCTTACTCTCAAGTGCTGTCTGGTTGTAACTCCTGAAAAGAGCTGGTATATCAATGCCCTTAGGACATGGCATGCAGTATCTGCAGCCTGTGCAGCCTACAAGCTCAGTCTCTTTTATTATCTCTTTTACCTTGGCGATGGTGTCAAAGTCGTCCTCTGTAAAGCTTCCTGCTTCTACATCTGATGCTATTCTGCAGTTCTCTTTTACCATCTCAACGGAGTTCATTCCTGAAAGAACGCAGGTAACCTCCGGCTGATTCCAGAGCCATCTAAGTCCGTACTCTGCCGGGGTATAGCCAGTTTCCTTGGATGCAATAAGCTCTTTTGCCTTGTCAGGAAGAAGGTTTACAAGTTTGCCGCCTCTTAGGGGTTCCATGATAACAACAGGGATTCCCTTGGCTGCCGCAGCCTTAAGGCCGTCAACGCCTGCCTGAGTGATCTCATCCACGTAGTTGTACTGGATCTGGCAGAAGTCCCAGTCGTAGGAATTGAGGATTCCAATGAAGTCCTCAGTATTTCCGTGATAAGAAAAACCGATGTTTCTTATCTGTCCATTTGCCTTCTTTTCTTTAAACCAGTCCTCAATGCCAACCTTTTTAAGCTTGTCCCACTGGTTCATGGCTGTCATGTGGTGCATGAGATAGTAGTCCACATGGTCGGTTCTAAGGCGCTTTAGCTCCTCATCAAAATACTTGTCGATTGCTGCCCTGCTTCCAATCAGGTACTGTGGAAGCTTGGTTGCAATATTTACCTTGTCCCTTATGCCGTTCTTTTCAAGGATCTCACCAAGAGCCGCCTCACTTCCCGGGTACACATACGCAGTGTCATAGTAGTTAACACCTGCATTGTACGCCTCCATGATCTCCTTCTCAGCCTTGGCTATGTCAATACGACCACCATTTGTGGTAAACCTCATACATCCGTAGCCAAGGATGGATATGGGCTCACCATGTCTGTCATTCCTGTATTTCATAGAATTCTCCTACTGATTTAGCGCAATTATATTTGCCACAACATTTATATAATTCTAGTACTTTCGCTGCCGGTAGTCAATGGGGACAAACCACGGGGACGGTTCTGATGCGACAGGGGTGGTCCATGGGGACGGGGTTAGTGGTTCATTGGGATGACTCCCAATGAACCACTAACCCCGTCCCCATGGACCACCCCTGTCGCATCAGAACCGTCCCCGTGTCTTGTTTTAGGCATTATCGGCTGAGAACATGCAGCGGAGCGTCATAGTATTCGCTGTAGAGAGTAAAGGAGTCTGCGATGCCGGAAGTTACGTATGCTTCCCCGCTCTCGGTAATGAATACAGCGTCGAAGTCGCCTGACTGTTTCCAAAAGTCTATGGCGCCATCAAGCCCCATGACGAAAAGAGCTGTGGAAAGGCCGTCGCACCTTAGGCCGTCGCTGCCGATGATGGTGACAGATACAAGGCCGTTTTCTGCAGGATATCCGGTCTTGGGGTCAAGGATGTGCCAGTAGGTCTTTCCATTTTCTTCAAAGAATCTCTCGTAGCCGCCGGAGGTGATGATAGCCATATCTTCTGCGTCGATAACTCCAAAGATCCCTGTCTGACTGTCCGCAAAGGGGCTCTTTATGGCCACCTTCCACTTGGTTCCGTCAGGCTTTTTCCCGATACATTCAACGTTTCCGCCAAGGTTGATAAGAGCAGACTTAACACCGTTGTCACGGAAATACTTAGCAACTGCGGATCCTGTGTAACCTTTGACTACGCTGCCAAGGTCCACCTGCATGCCAGGAGCTATAATGACCTGACATTTTGAATCACTGACAGCAGGAGACAGTAGAACCGTCCCCGTGTCTTGTTGTGCCTGGACCTGTCGATAGTCCACATTTTCAAGAAGTGCATCTATCTCTTCCTTATCCGGAACCCTGTAGCTTCCTGTTGTAAAGCCCCAGGCCTTCAGCACAGGGTAGATAGAAATATCGAGGGCTCCATCTGTCTCTGCGCACACAGAGAGGGCCCGGCTCATTATGTCTGCAACGTTGCCGGAAACTTCCGCCTTGCCGTCGCGGTTAAGAGCGTAGATCTCGCTCCCTTCATCGGTTACAGACAGCTTCTTTTCAAGGCCGCGGATCATCTCCTCTGCGCCAGATAGAAGTTCCTCATCACCTGCTGCCTGTATCTCCATTATGGTGTCCATGGCAAAAAGGCTCCTGGTCTTCACCACCGGCTTTCCAAAAGCACATGCAGAAAGCGCTGTCAGTGACATTACAGCCACTGCAGCGCCTACGATCATTTTCATATTAAAACGAGCCTTCAAAAATCTCATAAATTCTCACTCATTCTCTTCCTGAAACACATTCATATTTCCAGCCCTGTATCCATAAAGATCAAGAGAAACATAGGTAAATCCGATCTTCCTAAGCTCATCATGAACTTTTTTTCTAAGCTCCTCTGCCGTGATCTTAACGATATCATCTGGAAGCAGCTCGATCCTTGCAAGGAAGATATCATTGCCGTGGATGCGAACCCGGAACTGTTTAAACCCAAGCTCCATCATCAGCTGCTCTGCCTTGTCCACCATATCAAGCTTGCGGTCGCTGATATTCTCACCATATGGGAAGCGGCTTGCCAGACATGCAAAGGATGACTTGTCCCAGGTAGGAAGTCCAAAATACTGGGACAAACTTCTGATATCCTTCTTGGTCATCCCCGCCTCGCGAAGAGGACTCTTTATGCCAAGCTCTGCGATAGCCTTAAGTCCAGGTCTGTAGTCACCCTCATCATCAAGGTTTGAGCCTTCCACAACCACAGCCATGTTCTCGCTTTTTGCAGTTTCAAGGAAATGCTGGAAAAGATCTTTTTTGCACAGATAGCATCTGTCCTTGGGATTCTGGGCAAAGCCCTCAATCTCCATCTCATTGATGTTAAGGACAACGTGTTTTACTCCAAGGCGCTTGCAGTAACCCCGCGCCTCCTCCAGCTCTCTCTTAGGAAACACCCCGGACGAAGCTGTCATGGCTATCACCTTGTCAGAAAGGGCAGCCCTTGCTGCATATAAAAGAAAAGTCGAATCCACTCCACTTGAAAAAGCCACAGCGACGCTTCCATAGGAAGAAAGAATGGACAAGAGTTTGTTATATTTTTCAAGTTGTGCTGCATTTGCAGTTGCAGTCATGTCATCCTCCCGGCCACAGGCCATAGATCAAAAGAAATACCCGAGGCAGATCCAAAGATCAGCTCATCTTTTTGTACATGTGATTTCCGATCATCTGGATCAGCTGAACAAAGGCAATAAGTATGATCGAGCAGACAATCAGGTAATCTGTCTTGTACTGCTGATAGCCGTATCTTATAGCAATATCGCCGACACCGCCGCCTCCGACAGTTCCTGCCATAGCTGAATATCCAACCAGTGAAATAACAAGAAGTACAACACCATTGAGCATTCTTGGTATTGACTCTTTTACATAGACCCTCATAAGGATCTGGAAGTTACTTGCTCCAAAGCTTCTTGCTGCCTCGATGACACCAGGATTGGTCTCTCTTAGACTCGTCTCAAACACCCTTGCAATGTAGGGAATTGCTGAAACAGTAAGCGGAACGATCGAAGCTGTTGTTCCGATGGACTTGCCAACAACCATTCTTGTAAATGGGATCAGGATGACCAAAAGGATAATAAACGGAAAACTCCTGAATACATTCACGATAAAGCTCAGGATCTCATACACGATCTTGTTGGGCTTAAGTCCGTCAGGTGCTGTAAGTGTCAGGATTATCGCAGGGATAAATCCTATGAGCACTGAAAAAAGTGTGGACCAGAACACCATATAAAGTGTCTGTTTAAATGCATTTAATATGATAGCGTACATGCCAGTGGTAGATAAAACTCCGGACATCTCAAATCTCCTTCATAACTATATCTATTTTCCTTTAGCGGATAACTTCCCAGGTAACATCCTTGGAATCCAGGAAAGCGCAGGCCTTCTCAAGGTCTTTTTCCTCCATGTTAAGCACAAGGCTTCCATAGACATCTTCCCTGAAGTCCTCAAGCTTAGCCCAGCAGATATTGAAATCCGTGTGCAGTTCCTGGGACATCTGGGTAACGATAGGCCTCTGATTGCCCTCTCCATAGAAAAAAAGCTTCAGGTTAACGCCAGTTGCTGGAAGCTTGTCACTTTCTTCCCTGAGGAAGTCTCTGATCTCCCTCTCCTTGGGCCATACAAAGAGCTGCTCAGGTCTTCCAATTGCAAGGACATGACCTTTATTAAGGAATGCAACCCTCTGACAGATCTGCTTAACAACTTCCATCTGATGAGTAACAACAACGATGGTAATCCCCATCTCTTTGTTGATCTTTTGTAAAAGAGCTAAAATCCCCTTGGTGATCTCTGGATCCAGCGCACTTGTTGCCTCATCACAAAGAAGGATCTCCGGGTCAAGAACAAGGGCCCTTGCTATGGCAACTCTCTGCTTCTGTCCGCCTGAAAGCTCACGGGGTTTTGCATGAATCTTTTCCTCAAGGCCTACAAGTCTTATAAGGTTCATGATCTTGTCCTTAGCTGCAGGAGTGTTGGTTGGTATTCCCCAGAACTTCATCGGAAGGGCAACATTCTGGTATACATCAAGTCTCTCCAGAAGATTGAAACTCTGGAAGATCATTCCCATCTTCTTCTGAAGGCTCCTAAGATTTTTCTTATCTTTAATATCTACGAGGCTGCTGCCAACAGTTATGCTGCCAGCGTTGTAGGACTCAAGACCATTGATACAGCGAAGCAGTGTACTCTTACCAGCACCTGACTGGCCGATTATTCCAAAGATCTCTCCGTCCTCTATCTCAAAAGAGATATCCTTAAGGACCTCTGTGTTGTTAAAAGACTTCTGAACATTTGTAATCTTGATCATCGCGTATTTCTCATTTCTAATTTTTCAAAGGGTCAAAGCCCACTGTATATAACTAAAATGAGCCGCCTGCATCTACAAGCGGCTCAACAAGTATTATATTACATTACTTCTTATTCTGCATCAATGAATGATGTGATAACTGCTCCCTTGTAGGTCTCATCGATATACTTCTGAACCTTGTCAGACTGAAGGGCCTTGATAAGAGCCTTTGTCTTTTCTGACTCCTGGTTGCCATCCTTAACAACAAGGAAGTTTGTTCTCTTAACTGTTGTCTCAGCATCGAATGACTCGATATCAAGTGCTGGGTACTTGGATGGAAGCTCTGCCTCAAGAGCATAGTTTCCATTGATAGTTGCAGCGTCAAGATCAGGAAGTGAAAGTGGAAGGCTTGCTGCCTCAAGAGGTGTGATCACATATCCGTGTGGGTTAGCCTCAGCATCGTTTGTAAGTGAATCCTCGTTGTAAGAAGCATCTGTTCCAAAGCCGCCCTTTGATGTAAGGAGTCCCTTCTGAACAAGAAGATCGATTCCTCTCTCGCCGTTATCAGGGTCATTAGGGATACCGATTGTAGCTCCGTCTGGAAGATCTGCAAGAGAAGTGTACTTCTCTGAGTAAATTCCCATTGGCTCAATGTGAACACCTGCAACAGCTGTAAGATGAAGACCTGCATCGCTGTTCTGCTGGTTCATGTAGCCAAGAGTCTGGAAGTAGTTGGCATCAAGCTCGCCCTCTTCAAGAGATGTGTTAGGAAGAACATAATCTGAGAAAACAACAGTCTCAAGTGTCCATCCATCCTCTGCAAGGACTTCCTTAACAATGTTATCAAGGATCTCTGCATGAGGTACAGGTGTTGCACCAACTTTGATAGTCTTATCTGCTGCGCTGTCAGCTGCTCCTGCGCCGCATCCTGTAAGAGCAGATACTGCAAGTGTAGCAGCAAGCACAAGGCTTACAAATACGTTCTTTTTCATAATACTTTTTCCTCCTCCGTAACGTGTTTCTGATTTCTTACTAATTTACACTCATTATGCGCATTTGGCAACAAAATGGTATTTATAGATAGCGATAAAATTTGCTTAAGCGTGAGTGTCTTGTCACTCGCTGTGAGCCATGAGCTTATCAACGAAGCTCTGTCCCATATCAGAGAGCTGCTGGCCTTTTCTGGTGATGTATCCAAAGGTCAGGGTCTCATCCTCTTTCAGCTTGATGGCCTTGATCTCGGAAGAAGTCTTGCCCTCTCCCAGCATGGCTGCCCCCACAGCGTAGCCATCAAGGCCCAGCATCAGCTCAATGGATGTGGCTCTTTCGTTGGTGGAGATGACCTTCTTGTAGTCGTAGGTTGCAAGGGCTTCTTCTCTATAGTAGAAAGAGGTGTTGTCGCCCTGGTCAAATACCATGCAGGGGTAGTCCTGAAGGTCCTCAAGAGACAGTTCGCTTCTGCCTGCCAATGGATGTTTCTTACTTAAGTACACATATGTGTCTCTGGTAAAGAGCTCATGGAATTCAAGAGATGCATCTGCAAAGATCTTTTTGAATGTGTTCTTATTAAAATCACTAAGAGCAATAACTCCGACTTCGCTCTTCATGTTCTTTACATCATCTATAACTTCGCTTGTCTGGGTCTCACGGATTGAGAACTGGTACTCGGGAAGATCATACTCTTTTACAGTATCAATAAAGGCATTAACAGCTATAGTGTAGTGCTGCATGGAAACAGAGAAAGTCTCCTTCTGGCCAGCGCCATTTACATATCTGTCCTCGATCATCTCGAACTGCTCCACCGCATGGCGGGCATAAGCAATAAAAGATGCCCCAGCAGAAGTTGTCACTACGCCGTTGTGGACTCTTTCAAAAATCTGGATCCCGATCTCTTTTTCAAGATCTCTGACCGCGCTTGAAAGTCCCGGCTGTGAAACATAGAGCCTGTCGGCTGCCTTCCTCATGGAGCATTCTTCATCAATAGCAATTACATATTTAAGCTGCAGTATTGTCATGTTATCACCCTCTCCGAAAAAACTTAAGAGTATGATAGCATATGACACTTTAACGCGCTACATTAAATTAGTTTCCTGACACAGCTTTTTCCGCCTTCTCAAAAACTCTGTCAAACTCAGCGATCAAATCCTCAATCCCCTCAATTCCCACTGAGAGGCGAAGGATTCTGTCAGTGATGCCATTCTTTTCAAGAAGTGCCTTGGGAACTTCAGCGTGGGTCTGGGTGATGGGGTAGGTGATCAGAGTCTCAGTTCCGCCAAGACTCTCTGCGAAGTAGATCAGCTCAACATTGTTCAGTATCTCTTTTGCAAAAGAGCTGTCGTCCACCTCAAAGGTCAGCATTGCCCCGAAGCCTCTTGCCTGCTTTTTCATGATCTCGTACCCGGGGTGCTCAGGAAGTCCGGGATAGATGACCCTTGTGACATGCCTGTTTTTCTTCAAGTACTCAGCCAGTTTAATGGCGTTCTCCTGAGCTCTGTCCATTCTTACGGAAAGAGTCCTGATCCCGCGAAGTATGAGCCAGCTGTCAAAGGGAGCCAGACCCGCACCAATGGTCTTGTAGATAAGCCGAAGCCTTTCATCTATCTTTTCATCCTTGACAACAACGAACCCTCCGATGGTGTCGTGGTGTCCTCCCAGGAACTTGGTTCCAGAGTGGATCACGATGTCTGCCCCCAGATCAAGCGGGTTCTGGAAGTAGGGCGATAAAAAGGTGTTGTCCACTATCACAAGAAGCCCCTTCCCATGAGCCACTGCTGCAAGCTTTTCAATGTCAGTGACATTCATCATTGGGTTGGTTGGGGTCTCAAGGTAAACTGCCTTGGTGTTTGGTCTTATATGCTCAAGAACGTCCTCACTGCTGAGGTTAATGGCGGTAAATTCCAAACCATTCTTTTTATTTATCGCATCAAAAAGCCTTATGCTGCCGCCGTAGAGATCCTCGTCAATTATGATGTGATCCCCTGGCTTAAACAGCTCCATCACATTGGCAACCGCCGCCATTCCGCTGGAATAAGCCAGTGCGTCGATGCCGTTTTCAAGTTTCGCCAGCACCGACTCAAGCTGCTGCCTTGTGGGGTTCTGCATCCTTGTGTAGTCATAGCCCGTGCTGCCACCAAGTCCGTTGTGGGCGAAGGTTGCGGACTGATATATTGGAAAGCTTATGGCTCCCCACTTGTCAGACAGGTCCCTGTTCAGGATCTGACATTTTGTATCAATGCTGTAATCATCTGAATGCTTCATATAATTGTTCCATCGCTTTCTCTATTATGCTGCGGGGCGCTGCGATATTTATCCTCTGGAAAAGAGCTGTCTCTTCACCAAAAATAGCCCCTGCATCAAGCCAAAGATGAGCCTTGTCAACGATAAGTTCCTCAAGCTCTTTGCTGTTTTGGGTGGCTTCTGAAAAATCCAGCCAGATAAGATATGTTCCTTCAGGCTCCACAAGCTTTATCTTTGGAAGCTTCTCTTTTAGGAACGCCCTCACATATTCAAGGTTCCCCTCGAGGTACAAATTAAGCTCATCAACCCACTGATCGCCCTTGGTGTACACCGACTTTGTGGCCTCAAGGCCGATGGCATTGCACTGGCTGTAGCCCGTGATCATGTTCTCGTATCTGAATTTCTCCCGGACTTCCTTGTCAGGGATGATGATGTTAGCAACCTGAAGCCCCGCCATGTTGAAGGTTTTGCTGGGTGAGGTTCCAAGTACGAGCCTGTCCCTAAACTCTTTTCCCAATGTCATGTACGAGGTATGGGCAAAAGAGCTGTAGATGAAATCTGAGTGTATCTCATCTGCAAAAACATAGACGCCGTGGCGCCTACAGATCTCTGCAAGCCTTGTAAGCTCCTCCCTTGTCCAGACCCTTCCCACAGGATTGTGGGGGCTGCAAAGAAGATACAGCTTTACATTTTCAGATACTATCTTGTTTTCAAGATCCTCAAAATCTATCTCGTAGTGGCCATCTTTATAGACCAGCTGGTTGTTTACCAGCTTTCTGTCATTGACCCTGACTGCTTCAGAAAATGGATAGTATACAGGCTGCTGGACAAGCACCGCTTCTCCTGGCTTTGTCAGCGCCCTGATGGCCAGCACTATTGCATAAACCACACCATGAGTTATGGTGATCCAGTCCTTATCCACTTTGAAGCCATGGCGTCTTTCAAACCAGCCGCTTACTGCTTCGAAATAATCTTCCTTTGGGTCGGTATAACCGAATATTCCCTGAGAAGCTCTTTTCTCAATGTCTGTCACAATCTCGATAGGCAGTTTAAAATCCATGTCTGCCACCCACAGAGGAAGCAGGTCATCCCTTCCCATACGCTCCATTCCAAAATCCCACTTGATGCAGGAGGTTCCCCGTCTGTCATGGAGGATGTCAAAGTTGTATTTTCCCATTTATCTCACCCCGAGCTTTCCATTTTTTGTCAATAAAACTCTTTTATGATTATTGACTAAATCTGCATCTTGTTCAACTCTTCATTGACGACATCTGCAAAAATCCTGTGTCCGGCGTCGTCCATGTGCTCATCATCCACATCACTTGGCGTAACATAATCAGAGGCCGCAAGGAAAGCTGTACCTCTCTTTTGAGCTATATCCTCATAAACTTTTTTAAGCTCTTTGCTGGTTTCAACGGATTCTTTATTAAACTCTGGATCCTTTTCAGGGCGCCACACATCATCACCAAGATGGATTGGAGATATCAAAAGAATCTTTTCCGCAGGCACATACTTTTCAAGGGTGTCAAGGCATCTTTCGATTCCTTTTCCGATAACATATGAAGATGCGTTGTAGTAGGTCTTGCAATCGTTGGTGCCAAGCATCAGGATAACTGCATCTACCGGGTACTGGCTCTCCATAAGTGGATCCAGGGTGTTAACGCCCTTTCTTCCTGGCCTGAGCTCATCCTCAAAAACTGTAGTCCTTCCGCAAAGACCCTCTTCTGCAATCCTTACGTCTTTATTTTTCTCCTGAAGAATACTGGTCCACCTTACGCCCCAAGGGTATCTTTCGTGTGAACGTGACCCGGGAACCAGGCCCCATGTATTCGAATCTCCAAAAGCTAATATCTGTTTCATAAATCACCGCCTGTGAATCGTACAACTGTTTCTTACATTTTCTATTATCATCCACAAGCCGTCATTTGTATAAGACCCATAACTTATAGCTCGATATAAGCTCTGGTTTACCCTCAGGGACACGGGGACAAGACACGGGGACGGTTCGACAAGACACGGGGACGGTTCTACTGTCTTATTGCGCGCAATAAGACAGTAGAACCGTCCCCGTGT
>SVFY01000001.1 GCA_015056625.1 Butyrivibrio sp.
TTTATTCTAGTGTAACAATAAAAGTAATTGATGTTTACAAAAAGTGGTCAAGTGTCTACTTTTACATTACCACTTCAGTTATATTGCAATAAGTGCCCGCGGTATCAATAATGCACACGGACCTTATCGATATAATGTAAAAACAATGGTACCCCATTTTGAAAAACAGCCATTTTTAGCAAAAAAGCCGCATCGGCGTTAACCGATGCGGCTTACTTAATATTCTGATATATTACTCGATTGTAAGGATGTCTACAAATCCTGTTACCTCAAAGATCTCCTGGATCTCTTCGTTAACATTCTTGATAACCATGCTACCCTGCTTGTTCATAACCTTCTGAGCTGAAAGCAGAACACGAAGTCCAGCAGATGAAATGTACTCAAGCTTCTCAAAGTTAAACTCCAGCTTAGTGATACCTTCAAGAGCTGACTTAAGCTCGTCATCAAGCTGTGGAGCAGTTGTTGTATCAAGTCTTCCCTCAAGAGCGATTGTAAGTTCATTTCCATTAGCAGTTTTGTTAATTGTCATTTAGTCCACCTCTTTCGTTTTTTATTTAATATCACATACGATTGTCATGTCGATCCTGTTGCCCTTGACACCAACCAGCACGTCCTTGGCAAGACTTGCCACGATTGACTTTTCAAGCTCGTCCCAAGCCTGCTTAACTTCTTCACTGCCGTCGATGTTTTCTTTAAGAGCATCTCTGTACTCGTAAAGAGACCACATGATTCCAGAATCTGCCATTCCCTCTACTCCGTTGTACATACCCATTGTACCATAATTGACAAATCCGCCGCCATACTCCTGCTGAAGTTTCATGACATTGCTGTAATTAAGAAGACCATTTTCGATGATGTCTCCTACCTTGCCCATGAAGCCCTTAACAAGAGTGTTCTCCTTCTGAGAAGCAACTCCAAGAAGTCCTTCCTTCTTGTCCTGGCTCATCTCTGTCTTACCAGATACTCTGATGCAGCACTCGTGATTATACTTCTCAAACCAGATAGCTGCGTGGTAATCAGCAGTAAGAGCCTTGAGCATTCCCACAGTCTCTTCAAAAAGAAGCTTCATATGAACAGCATCCTTTGGCTTAAGGTCAAGATCCTCTAAAAGTTCATCAACCTTATTGAAGGACTGGATGTCATTCTTTTTACTGCTGTCTATAAATGTAAATGGAGTGATAGCCTGTGGAACTCTTGATCCAACTGTGCTAAGGGCCTCTGAGAAGTCCTTGGTCACTACCATTTTCACATTGCTCTTGTCCACATAAACATCTATATCGTCTGCAAGCTTGGCAACCAGTGATCTCTCAAGATCATCCCATGCTTCCTGTGAGTATGGATCCTGCTCTCTCTTGGTGTAAACCTCCTGGAGATAATCCTTTAAGTTCCACTCCTCGTCGTCAATTCCCTGCATAAGGAACATTGACTTTAATACTCCAAAGAAACCTTTCTCGCTGCTGTTCTCACCTGAGCTAGATACTGAAATAAGCTCCTGCTGCTTAGCCTTGTCCATATGATTTTCTGCTGAGAGGTAAATTCTGGTAACCCTGCTTGTTCCCTCAAGCCAGAAATCCATGATACCTAAACCGATAATGGATTTCGCAAGCCTTAAAACTTCCTCACACAAAAGCTTAAGTCTTAGCTGATCCTTGTCCTTAAGGCCCACATCAAAGATGTAATCATCGATCAGCTGATTAGCGCCTTCTAGTTTTGCTTCTACGTCAGCAATTTTTATATGACTTGTCTCTACGTATCGCATATTTCCTCCTCATATATCGTTATATCAATCATGATATCACATTTTAGTGCACAAGTGCATTAGCAATATCTTTTTGCATATCAATAGCAGCAGCTCTTGCAGCATCACCAACCCTGCCGTCTGCAAACTGCTTGTAGTTATCGCTCTTCCATGCAGCAATAATGCCTCTTGAGGAATTGACAATAGCTCCGAGGCCGTCCTTGTCAAAGAAGTGAACAAGGTCTTTTCCCTTACCGCCCTGTGCTCCATAGCCGGGAACAAGGATGTAGGCGTGAGGCATGATCTGCCTGAGGACCTTACCCATCTCCGGGTAGGTTGCTCCAACAACTGCGCCTACGTTACTGTAGGAGCCGTCCATGGACTCAAGTCCCCACTTCTCCACCTGCTCTCCAACTATCTCATAGAGAGGGCGTCCGTCAATGAGCCTGTCCTGGAATTCTCCACTTGATGGATTGGAAGTCTTAACAAGGACAAAGATTCCCTTGTCCTCTCTGTTGCACACATCGATAAATGGCTTTACTCCGTCTGATCCAAGATATGGATTGACTGTTGCAAAGTCCTCATCAAAGCCTCTAAAGCTCTCTCCTTCAATGCTTACGCTTCCAAGATGTCCAACAGCGTAAGACTCTGATGTTGAGCCAATATCGCCTCTCTTGATATCTCCGATGACAATAAGGCCCTTTTCCTTGCAGTACTCCACAGTCTTTTTAAAGGTGATAAGCCCTGGGATACCAAGCTCTTCATACATGGCGATCTGAGGCTTAACTGCAGGAACAATATCGTAAATACTGTCGATGATCTCCTTGTTGAACAGCCAGAAGGCTTCAGCTGCGCCCTCTAAGTTCCTGCCTTTCTCTTCAAAGCATCTCTCCTTCATGGCATCGGGGATAAATGCAAGCTTAGGGTCCAGTCCCACCACAATTGGTGCTCCTGTTTTTTCAATCTTGTCGATCAGTTTGGAAATCATTTTAAGTCTACCTTCCTTGATGTATTTTTTATCTGTTCTTTCTTGCCTCCATCAGTAAGAAGAACTCGTCGATGGCTCCGATGAGCTTCTCCTTGGGCATGGATTTAAGAAGATACTTAGCTGGTTTAAGGGAAACCACCTTCATTACAGACTCTTTGTCGTCCTTGGCTGTAAGGAAGATTACCGGGATATTATTGAGCTTACTGTGCTCTCTCATAGCCTTTAATACTTCAGGGCCGCTCATGACTGGCATCTCGTAGTCAAGCAGCACCAGATCCACATGGGTCTGTTCAAGGAAAGTCAGTGCGATCTTGCCTGAGCTTGCCATGTACACGTGGTACTTAACTGACAGCCAGGTCTTCATCATTCTGAGCATGGCTCCATCGTCGTCTATGATCAGCACTTTCTTTCGAAGGCTCTCATCCACAGCGCTGTAGTCCACCACCATATCCAGATGGTCAGTCAGGGCCTTGACGTCTAAGGGTCTTAGGTATGTCTCCTGTATTTTCTCTTTTGCTATAAATGAAGTAGCCAGTGTCAGCTCTTCATTATTGCCTATGAGATACAAAAGAAATCTCTCTGAATCAATGTGTTCATTGAGATACTTAAAGAGCGGAATATTATCCGGTGTAAGATCTCCCAGATAGAGAATATATATCTCAGGCCTGCCCTGGATGCAATCGATCGCATCAGGAAAAGGCATGGCCATCTCAACTTTATAATCGTTTTTTTGAAGTCCCACTGATATGGCGTTTATCATAAAACTCTTTTGCACACCAATCAGCAATACTCTCTTGTCCATTAAAAAACCTCACTAAAAAACTATTCAAAGTCACTACATTTCACAATACATTTAAAAGTCCATCTCTGTCAACTGCGGCAAGAAGGCGCTTAACTTCAAGGAATTTGTTCTTGTAGTCAGCAGGGATCCTGTATCCCTCAAGCATTGCCACAATGTCGTCAGCGCTGTCAAAAAACGACCCTGAAACAAATTCTTTTATAGAAGCAAATGCTCCTTCAAGCTCCTCCGGACTTATTAGGGGCTTTCCATTGTCGTCTTCTGCGAAAAGGACCTCCAGCTTTTTGTCATAGCTTCTGTAAAGAGAAAGAAGTCCCGGAGTCAACACCTCTATTTCATCAATGTCGCCGCCGTTTCCACAGGCTTCCAGATACTCTGCCTTTTCGGAAAGGTCAAGGGCTCCGATGGCCCTGGCCGAGCTCTTAAGGCCATGTACATAGATGGTGTAATCCCTGATGTTCTTTTCCATCTCATAGCGCTCTATGAGCCCTGCTCTCTCGTCGATGGACAGCCAGAAATCCCTCATTACATCCCTGGCAGCCACAGCAGATCCGCACCTGTCTATTGCAGAATTGACATCGATGCCGTTTATCTTAAGAAGCTCCTGCATGACTTCTTTTTCGTTGTCATCATTGTCTGTATCATGCTCCACATAGGTCTTATCTCCAGGCCTTGAGACCTTATCCTCCGGAAGATAAGAAAGGATCATCTCCTCAAGCTTAACAGGATCAACAGGCTTTGACATATAATTGGTAAAGCCCTCCCTGAAATACATTTCACGGGAACCTGATATGGCATTGGCTGTCAGGGCAATAACAGGAGTTTCACTGTTAGGATTGTCCTTTAGCTCATTCATGGCGTGGAAGGTCTGGATACCGTCCATCTCAGGCATTCTGTGGTCAAGGAAGATGATATCGTACTTGGTTTTCTTTATAAGGTCAAGAGCTTCCATTCCACTGGTGGCAGTATCGATCTGCATCTTGGTCTGCTTAAGAAGTCCCTCGATAACCGTAAGGTTAGTCCTTGTATCGTCAACCACAAGTATCCTGGCAGACTCTGCCTGGAAGCTCTCCTTGTAACCATGGATATCCTCATGGGCTTCCTTGATCCTCTGGGCAAAGTCTCCAACTTTGTCCCAGTTAACTACCTTCTGTCTTATGACAAAAGAAAATACGCTTCCCTTACCATATTCGCTGTTAACTTCAAGCTTACTGCCCATAAGGCCAAGTAGGCTGGTGACAATGCTGATACCAAGGCCGGTTCCTTCAATGGTCCTGTTTTTCTTTTCATCTATCCTCTCAAAGGCAGTAAGAAGCTTGTCCATATCCTCCTGTCTTATTCCGATTCCTGTGTCAGAGACGCTAACCTTAAGATCGATATAGTCCTCATCATCGTCAAAGAATTCCTCATCTGCGGCCACTTCATATGAGACCTTTAAAGTAACAGCCCCTTCTTCCGTATATTTCACAGCATTGGTTATGATGTTGATGATACACTGCTTGATCCTTATCTCATCTCCAAAAAGGATGTGGGGAATATTCTCATCAACATCTACAAATAGCTTAAGGCTCTTTTCCCTGGCCCTCATCTCTGACATATTGACGATGTCGTTCATAAGAGACCCCAACTCATACTCGACAGGGATGATCTCCATCTTGCCAGCTTCGATCTTGGAAAAGTCCAGGATGTCATTTATAAGAGCAAGCAGTGTCTTACCAGAACTCTGGATATCACGGGCATAGCCAAGTATTTCCTGATCCTTGCTCTCCCTCAGGATCATTTCATCAAAACCAAGGACCGCATTGATAGGGGTCCTGATCTCGTGGGAAATATTGGAAAGAAATCGGGACTTGGCTTCGTTAGCCGACTTGGCGCTCTGAAGCTGGTCCTCAATGGATTGTCTTGCCTTAACAAGTTCTATGTACTCAACCAGTCTGTAAACTGTAAGATCCATGGCATGATACAGATCTTCAATCTCGTCGTTGGTGTGGATATCCAGATCATGAACTGCTTTGATACTGGCATTAAGGTACCCTTCTTTGGCGTTGTAAATGCCTGCCATTGCCTTGGACATGGCTCTTATGGGTCTTGCTATCCTGTATTGGGCATATCTGTTGACGAACACAGCAAGAGGAATAACGATTATAGATATGAGCATGGCAAGGCGAACACTGTAGCGGTAGTTTATCCTTCCATCGCCCAGTAAAGTATCAGCAAAATACTGTCCCTCTTGCTTGCCTTCATTTATGAGCTGGAAGCTTACCCTGCTCTCAAGTCTCTCAGCACTGTTTATCTTCGAAAGGTCATATTCAGGGCTTGATATGCTTTCTTCAGAATAGCTGTAATCATGCATTGTTGGTATAAGAGTGTTGGATGCAAACTCCGCAGACAGGCCCAACACCAGTGCCTCGAAGACGATGATGTTCATGACCACGCTGCCAATCTTTGATCTGTGCTCCACCTCATATTTGTCGTCCTCAGTCAGAACGCTGCGGTCCACATAATATTTACCGTTTGCCAGTAGGATTTTTACCTTGTCAGGGAATTTACTAAAGATCAGATAGACTATTGTACTGCTAAGAAGTGAGCCAGGCAGGCTGTTTAAAAAGAAATATATCACCTGCAAGATTGTCAGAGACCTGATGCCACCAGCACTAAGGAGCATAAGAAGTATACCCCAGAAGGTCCCTACGAGGTTCATCATAAAGAATGTTACCGGAAAGACCTTATACCACTTATTAAACCAACGCCTTCTGGTTATAAGGTCAACTACGATAACCACAACAAGATATATAAATGTAAGATAGGAAAAAGAGCTGTTGATAAAAGTCCTGTGAAGGAACACCAAAAGGACACTGGCCATTCCCGGAATGCTTCCGCCAAGCGCAGTTGTTACCACTATGGGAACATACCTTAAGGAATACACAAGCCCGGCAGCACTAAACCCTGCCCCATCAAAATAGGGCAGGAAGTTGCCATAAAAGATCATATAGGTAGAAGTGAATATGATCATCGCAATATTGATCAGATCTGACTTCACACTTCTCTGTTCCTTGGGTCTGCCTATGATGCTGAATACATCCATATATATCGCCCCTCACAGCGGTATAAGAAAATCACATGTGACCGTCTCTGTGCATGGAGAACTTATCCATAGGATAGTTCTTAAGGTTCTCAAGTACTTTTCTGTCATCTGCCTTGGAGAGCAAAGTCTCTCTGGCCTTATTGATGTCGCTGATATTCTTGTGTCTTGAAGGTCCACCTACGCAGCCTCCAGGACAAACCATTCCCTCAATGAAATCTTCAGGGAGCTTTCCAACCTTAAGGAGGGTGAGAGCTTTTTTACACTCTGCTCCGCCTGCTGCCCTAAGGAGCTTGAGCTGTGATGTATCTTCGCCTCTCTCCTGCATGCACTCGATAACTGCATTAGCAACTCCGCCGCTGGCAGCAAAGCGCTTGCCCCAGATAGAAGACTCCTGATAGCCTTCAGGAACCGGCTCAAACTTAACATCTTTTGATCTCATGAGGGCTCTGAGCTCTCCGTAAGTTACTACGTAATCTGCGTTATCAGGAACTGAAGTATCCTGAGCCTCAGCCTTTTTAGCGATGCAAGGTCCGATAAATACTGTGACACAGCCTGGTCTTGTGGCTTTTAAATATCTTGAGATAGCACACATAGGTGATACGGTGCTGGACATGTTTTCCTTGTACTGATCAGGGAAGTGTTTCTTTAACATATTGATAAATGCAGGGCAGCATGAAGTTGTCATCTTGTGGCCTTCCTTGTAAGCCTCAGACCACTCTTCAGACTCGTAAGCAGCTGTCATATCACCGCCAAGTCCAACCTCAACCATGTCTGCAAAACCAATCTTCTTAAGTCCCTCCTTGATGGAGCCCATGGAGATATCCTCACCAAACTGTCCCTCTGTTGCAGGAGCGCACATGGCGATAACTTCTTTTCCTGCCTTGATCTCCTTGATGATGTCCACAAGGAAAGTCTTACTTCCGATAGCAGCAAATGGGCAGCTGTGGATGCAGTGGCCACACTGGATGCACTTGTCCTCATCAATCTTGCAGTAGCCATACTCATCATAGGTGATAGCACCTACAGGGCAGGCCTTCTTACAAGGTCTCTCAAGGTGCACAATTGCGTTATAAGGACATGCATTTGCACACATTCCGCATTCTTTACATTTGGCAGGATCTATATGCATATGGGTATCACCAGGGGTGATAGCGCCAAACTTACAGGAACTAAGGCAGGCCTTACCCATGCAAAAACGACAGTTATCAGTTACTGAATAAGCAGCGATAGGACACTCATCACAGGCTGGGTCAATAACCTGAACAATGTTCTTGGAATCAGGATTGTAGCTGGGAGCCTTGGCATTTGCAAGGTTGATCCTCTGACGTACGATCTCTCTTTCTTTATATACACAGCATCTGTACTCAGGCTTAGGACCTGGAATCATCTTAAGTACAAGCTGTTCGATGTGCTCCTGGTCGTTTTCACCATTCCACTCAAGTCTGCACACTTCCTCCATGATCTTGTGCTTAAAGCTGTTCATACTCGCATCGTTTGTTACCATAAAAAAATCTCCTCCAAAAAAACTAAACAAAAATGTTACTTATATCAAATCAGGGTTTCGTACCAAGATCTATGAGTCTGCCAAACTCAAGACCTTTTGTATCGTGGGTGGTTATTACAAGTGGCCCTGTTCCCTGTTTGTCTCTAATGTAGGCTATTGCCGCTTCCCGCGACTTGTCATCAAGTCCCGTAAAGGGCTCGTCCATAATAAGGACGTCGCTTGGGATCGCGCAGGCTCTTACTATTGCTACCCTGCGCCTCTGTCCTCCTGACAGCTCTTTTACCGGTTTGAAAAGAGCGTCTTCAGGAAGTAGTTTTTTTAGCTCCTCTATAACTGTCTGCCGAAAGACCTTCTTGCTTACCATGGTCACGTTGGTGACAGCATCATAATCTTCGCAGAGTCTGTCCTCCTGGAACACAACACCGGAATTGATAAAGGGATATTTATAATCCCCAAGGAGCTTAACTGTTCCGTTATCCGGCTCCTCAAGACCAAGTATAAGGCGAAGAAGCGTTGTCTTTCCGCAGCCTGAAGGGCCTGTTAAGATGTAGCTGTGCTCCGATTCAATATTCAGATTAAAATTATCAAGTACCTTCTGTCCATTAAAGGACTTGGATACATCTCTTATCTCTATTGTCATGTGGTTTCCTAGATCATGTCAAATAGTAGCGAAATAATTTTCTCGCAGATAAAGGATACAAGGACAACAACTATTGTCCATGCAAAAAGCTCTGCTGTCTCAAGGTATATCTTGGATAGATACAGTCCATTCCCTATGGTGCCGAGGGGCTGACCTATGACCTCTGCAGCTATTCCGCTTTTAAAGCTCATTCCAATCGCCAGTTTAAAGGCACTTTTGAAAAAAGGCTTAAGCTGAGGCAGGTATATGTACCGAAGAAGCCTTGTTCCCGGCATGCGGTAGACCTTTGCCATCTCAAGGAGTTTTACGTCTGTACTCTTAAGTCCCTCAAGGGTGTTAAGGTACAGGATAGGGAAAACTACCATACTGCAGATCACAATAGAAATGTTTCTGCTTCCAAACCAGATGAGCAAAAGAATCACAAAACTGGCCACAGGAATTGATTTAAGTGCAGATACAAGTGGCCTTAAGAAATCTTCAAGCCATATCTCGTGCTTTGCAAAATATGCAAGGACAATACCCAGAACTGATCCAAGCATAAATCCAAGGAGGATCCTTGCTGTTGTCTGCCATACACTTCCCCAGAAGCTTCCTGTCTGTACAAGACCAGACAGCGCTATAACTGTATCTACAGGTCCTGCCAGCAGTATTCTGTTATGTACTATGAATGCTGCCAGCTGCCAGATCACAATCCAGGCAGCTGCAGCTATGATACGTCTGATACTTTTGGGCATCTTACAATGTCCTTCTTTTTCACTTTTTTATACGATAAGCGTAAGGAATTATCATCCCTCGTAGTAGAAATCATCTGATGGAAGCGCTCCTCCAACAGACTTGGGATCCTGCTCAAATAAAACTTCAAGATATCCAGAGAGGGTCTTCTTTATATCTTTTCCCGAAATGCAGACTACAGCACAGTTAGGAATAGCCTTCTTGGCAAGAGGCTCCTTGGCGATGATGCCCTGTGAAACTGTAAGCATTGCAGTCTTTTCAAGGTCTGATGTAGCTCTGTCAGCGCTGTACTTATGAGCCTTGATGAAGGCATCCACAGCACCCTTATGTTCCTTTAAGAAGCTGTTTGTTACTACTGTTACGCCAGTTACGATCTTGCAGGAGTCATTGACCTTTTCCCACTCATCTTCAAAGGCAAATGCAACCTTCAGATCTCCATTCTGAAGACATGCAGCTGTTACAAAAGGCTGTGGAAGTACAGCCACTGCTGTTTTATCCTCTGCAAGAAGTGAAACGATCTCTGTAGGCTCAGACTTGAACTCTACTCTGCAGTTGTTTATACCATTTTTCTCAAGAAGATATCTGAGTGTATACTCAGGAGTAGCTCCCTGGCCAGTTGAATAAACTGTTCTGCCATCAAGGTCTGCAAGTGAAGTTACGCTCTCATCAGCAGTTACGCAGTTAAGAACTGAAAGTGTGTTTATATCTATTACGGAAACTCCACCCTCAACCTTGCTGTTCATAACACAGGCAACGTTTGAAGGTACAAGACCAATATCCACATTTCCGGCAACCATTGCTGCCATAATATCTGATCCCTGAGTGTACATTTCAAAATCACACTTGATCTCAGCATCGCCGTTCTTGGAATCTTCTATAAGATTCGCAACGCCAATTGTTGTTGGTCCCTTAAGGGCTGCAACTCTGATGGTCACATCATCATTTACTGCCTGTGAACCACAACCTGTAAGAGCGCCTGCCACCATTCCAAGTACCATTACAAGGATCAGGGCAAGTGCTATTGTTGAAACTAACTTCTTAGATCTTCTACTGATTGACATAGTACCAAACTACCTTCTTTCTCTCACTCTTATTTTTGATTGATCATGCTCGCAAGGAATCCGGCTCCAAAGCCGTTATCGATGTTGACAACACTGACTCCGCTGGCACAGGAATTGAGCATGGACAAAAGAGCTGACAGCCCTCCAAAGGAAGCTCCATATCCCACACTGGTGGGAACTGCAATGACTGGGCAATCAGCAAGGCCGCCAACCACACTGGCCAGAGCACCTTCCATGCCTGCAATTGCGATCACCACATTAGCTGTCATGATCTCTTCCATAGGCTCTTTTGCCATAAGCCTGTGAATGCCAGCAACACCCACATCATAGAGCCTTACAACGTTGTTACCATAAAACTCAGCTGTAAGAGCTGCCTCCTCAGCAACAGGCATATCACTGGTGCCACCGGTGGCAATGACTATCTTGCCAACCTTTTGTTCAGGGTCATCTGGCTGCTTACTTCCAAAGGCAATACCAACTTTACTGAGTTCGTCGTAAAAGAGTTCTCTTGTAGTCTCGGTCTTACCCTGGTTAAAGTAGTCCGCTGCCTCTTTGGACATCCTGGTGATCAGGACCTTGCTCTGACCATGGCTAAGAAGCTTTTCAGCTATCTTAAGGATCTGATCCGGAGTCTTGCCTGCGCCATAGATAACTTCTGGCTTGCCCTGCCTGATCCCTCTGTGGAGATCCGGCTTTGCAAATCCCATGTCTTCAAAAGGAGCTTCCTTTAGTTTAAGGAGCGCATCCTCCAGGCTGACATCTCCACTCTTTACGCCGTCAAGCAGGCGCCTTAAATCTCTTTCTTCCATAAATGGTCTCCATAGTGCAAAGTCTTGTGCGCACACTAATCTAATTTATAGTATAACATTATTTAGGAACATACTGCCAATTATTTCACAAATTAAAGGCCGTGGCGAAAAGCCACGGCCTTGTTCATCCATATGTAGTTATCCAAGCATTTTCTCAAATTCAGCTTCAGGAACCGGTTTGTGGAAGTAGTACCCTTGTATATAGTCGCAGTCATAGCTCTTTAGGAACTTGTACTGCAGCTCGGTTTCAACTCCTTCTGCGGTAACCTTGGCTCCTATCATGTGAGCCAGACCAATGGTGGTGATGATGATGGATTCCACCTTGGGATTTTTTCCGATCTTTCTTATAAAGCCCATATCCAGCTTGATGATATCAAAGCTAAAGCTCTCAAGCATTGAAAGGGAGCTCATTCCACTGCCGTAGTCATCAAGAAGGATCTTTATCCCCTGTTTTTTCATCTCACTCAGGTAGTCAATAGCTTTGGCCTCAAGATCTGCATAGGCAGACTCAGTAACCTCGAACCTGATAAGGCTTGTGTCTATCTTTAGCTCTTTTATCTTCTTGAATATACTCTCAATAAAAGCAGTATCATAAAAATCTATTCTGGAGAGATTAATAGCGCAGGGAACAGCTTTTTTTCCATTCCTGGCGCACCTTAGTACCAGCTTCATTACGCGTTCTAACATGTATTTATCAAGGATTGATATCTTGCCTTCAGACTCAAGAACTGGAATGAAATCAGAAGGAGGCACCATTCCAAGGCCCTTATGTGGCCATCTGACCAGCACTTCTGCGCTTACTATTTCTCCTGTCCTGGCGTCAACAACAGGCTGATAATATGGTTCAAACTCTTTTGCCTTGATGCTTTTTTCAAAATCAGCAAGAAGAGTCATCTGCCGCAGATAATTGTCCTTGATAGCGTCGTCATAATAGGCAAACAGGTCGCTCTTTCCACTGGCGATGCTCTTTTCTGCAAGCTTGGCACCATCGATCAGCTGAGTTATCTCTAGCTTTTTGTTCTTGATTGAATAGATCCCGCAGCTGATCTCATAGTTAAACTCTTTTGAATCAGTCTTAAAGGACTGTCTGCTCATGGACCGCAGGTTGTCCGGAGTTAGATTTTCATCAGAAGTAATAAGGACAAAGTGGTCACTTTCCAGTCTTGCAAGTATAAGCGGCTTCAAATATTTTCTTATGACATCTCTAGTCTGGTAGATGACAAGATCACCGTTCTTATCGCCAAAGAGTTCGTTTACTACTTTGAAACCCTTAACGTTGGTATAAACGAGAGAAAAATGGCTGTCTTTGGGACGTTCCTTTAAAAAGAGCTTTCCCCTCTCCACAAAACCGGTCCTGGCATATTCATCTGTAAGCCAGTCGTGGTCAAGGGCAGTAGTGATATCAAAGAACAAAAACAGCAGCCAGTCAGGATACCCCGGAACTTTTCTGACACGAAGGATCTTGGCCTGCCTGCCAGAAGGAGTTTCGATATGAACAGTTCTTACGAAATTGCCCTTTTCCTCCATCTCTTTGATTACGTTGGAAAGAGCCACATTGCTAAGGAAATATGACTGTTCCTCTTCCCATAAAAGCTGAGAAAGCCTGAAGCTTATATCGTTGTACTTAAGGCGGCCGGACTCAAAAACTTCCTTAAATTCCTCACTTACGTGATACACCTCGCACACATTGGTATTGATATTGACGGAGACCACCAGGTCATAAACGTCTTCTAAGATTGTCTTTATAACAGGCTGCTCATAAACACCCATCAGAGGAATTATGGTCCCGGGCTTAAGAGGAGTTATCTTGCCATCCTCTATAAGTTCGCCAACACCTCTGAAGATGGTCTTGCCATTTTTCACCTTAAAATAGCTGCCGTCGGTGATCATGTAGAATCTGCTTCCGAAGCTGTCCGGGATTACCACGTCATTGATCAGATCTTTCCCATCAAGGGTCACTGTCTTAAGATATTCTGAATGTGGTATCAGCTCAATATTGGTAAGATCAAGGCCTTCAGAAAAGCGGACATAGTTAGGATCTGCGGCTTCTCCGGCAAGCTCCGGAACAAGATATACATTATATGCAGCGTTCATAGAACCAGCACTTAGTCCGATCACGATTCCGCCATAGGATAAAAGAGCTTCTTTAAGCCCAAGCCTTTTCATAAAAGCAAGCTGATCCGGCGCATGACCACCTGAAAGATAGATCACATCTGCCCAGGCAACGAGCTCAGCAAGAGCCTTCTTATCTTTATCTGTCAGCATACGAAGCTCTGACACTTTAAGATCCTTCATCTCGAATGCATCAAGAAGGCATCGTTTCTGATGATCATTTTCACGATCTGCTTTGGGGTCACAGGGAACATAAAGGATGTTTGCAGACTCAGGCCATTCCTGCTTAAGGTCCTCAAAAAAGCCATAGCATTCCCCAGGATCTTTTTTCTCGTAATGATCTATCTCCTGATATGGAATAAAGCTGCCTGTAAGATACAAAACCATTGGTTTTCTCCTATATGTCTGCAACAATGAGGTATATACAAAATTAATTGTATCACTTTTTATGCGTTTTGGGTCATCACCCAGGAAAAAGCCTTGGCAGTTCTTATATCTGGATCCCTGAAGTGATTGCCAGGGTTCCACTCAAGGGTTGTTACAATCTGCTTGTTTTGAAGGAGTACATGGGCCATTCGAATTGCGTCACCTACTGTCGCCATAACAGGGTTTCTTGCCTTTTCTTCCTTATCTCCAAGGCTTAGATACACTTTGGAAGCTTTCATGTTGCTTTTTTCCATGTAATCTACAAATCCCGGAAACCAGATAGATGGGGATGCTGCTGCAACGCCCTCAAAGATATCCGTCTGATAAGCTGCCCACAGAGCAAAGAGTCCCGCAAGAGAGTATCCGCCTATGTAGTAGGCTTTGCTGCAGTCAGTGCACAGGGAGAGTACCTCTTTTAAGGCAGCGTCTGCGTTACCGCCAAAGTCCTCTTTTCCAAACACAGCTGGAGCCTGCCAGGGTGAAAGGTCATTGTTCCAGTTATTGATCTTCAGCGCAACAAGGCGAAAGTCCGTCTTGGCATTTTTACTTATAAGAGCGACCTCGTTTTTTATTCCTTCAAGGTCATGTTCGTCCACCATCTGGATCAAGACTATATTCGCATCAGGGTTTCCAAATTCTAGTTTATTCATAGTGTTATTCCGTAAACTCCTTAAGACTTTCTTAAGATTAACAGCAGAAATTCTTAAGATTGCTGTTGTCCTATTTACAATGATATCACAGGATGCTATAGTCCCTTCTGTTGGATTTCTTATCCAGCTTCTGCTCCAATCGGAGCAAGTAATTCCAAGATTTATTAAAGGAGTTTTTTATGCAAATTCAAAACAAGAATTACAAAGACACTGTCTTTAGGCGTCTTTTCAGTGACAAAGCCAACCTGCTTGAACTTTACAACGCCATCAACAAGACAAACTACACTGATCCAGGTGCCCTGACGATCAAAACGTTAAAAGGAATGGTATTCCTCAACATGAAGAATGACGTATCATTCCTTATCGACTACGAGATCAATCTATATGAACACAATTCAACACTATGTCCAAACATTCCTCTTAGAGATCTCTTTTACATCGCAAGTTCCTATAAGAAAATGGTCCATCTAAAAGATACCTACAAAAGCGAACTTCTTCAAATTCCAGCGCCAAGGTTCTTTGTGTTCTACAATGGCAACGCGCCTCTCCCAGATAAAAAAGAATATCGATTGTCTGATATGTTCATGAAGAAAACAAAAAAGCCTGAACTTGAACTGGTTGTAACTGCGCTCAATATCAACGAAGGCAGAAATCAAGAGCTTATGCAGTCCTGTAAAACACTAAAAGAGTATTCCATTTTCGTTTCAAAGGTGAGAAAATATACTCACAAAGCAAAGCTTGAGCATTCTAAAGAAGAATATGACAAGAATAAGAAGGGGATCATCGAACAGGCAGTTACCACAGCCATTGATGAGAGTATAAAGGAAGATGTCCTTCGGGATTTCTTCGTAGCTAACAGGAAGGAGGCCATTGATATGTGTTCGCTTGAATGTACAGCAGAAGAGCAACTGCAGGTATTTGCTGATGAGGCATATGACAAAGGGTTAGCACAAGGTATTTCTCAAGGTATTTCTCAAGGTATCTCTCAAGGTATTACCCAAGGCGTGTCTCAAGGAATAACAAGTGTCAATGAACTGTATTCATGGCTTTTTGAAAATGGCAGATCTTCAGATGTATTAAGAGCGACTTCTGATCCTGACTATCTTGAAGTTCTATTTAAAGAATACAGAGATGCAACTGGAATACAGTAATACACCATATCTTTTCTTAGATATAGCAAGGCCGTGGCATTTCGCCACGGCCTTTAATATACTGATCACGCTCATATTGAGAGTTTACAATTCTCAGGCATTCTTAAGCTCTTTATACTGTGCTCCAGTAAGTACCTCTGAATCACCGCAGCAAGGGCATACGATAAGGCGCTTTGAAGTCCAGCCAAGAACTGGGATGTAGAACAGTGTTACTGCAAACTTCTCTCTTGCAAGAGTTCTCTCTACATCGTGATGGCAGTTAGGGCATACGCATCTGCCAAGATTTCTGTCCAATTTGATCTTCTTTCTTGTTCCGTATAAAATAAACATCTTTACTCTCCTCCTATTAAGCTATAAGGCTTCCTTCATTTGCTTTGCAGCGCTCTGCAAGTGTGCTAAGTACAGTATTGAAATCAGGTACGTTCTGTACTTTTGAACATTTTGAGAAATAGAAGGTCTCGCCATTAATAGTCTCTACAGCTACAGCCTTGAAGTTGTAGTCGTAAGAGCCATAGAAGCAGTTTGAGCAGTAAACATTTGTGATATCCTTGATAGGAAGGATAACAATGCTTCTCTTGAAATCCCCAAAGTGACATACATAGTTTGCAGTGATCATAACCTGCGCCTTGGCAAGATTAAGTACGCCAGCACCCTGAGACTCAGTAAGGAAAGAGTTAAGGTATTCTTTACCACGTCCGTTTTCAAGGGCTTTTTCCACTGCCTGTGCGTTTTTCTCCTTGTCCATGTTAAATACTTTTTCGAATTTTAACATCTTTTTTTCCTCCTTAGGTGGAATAGCCACCAAGGCAGGATTATACTACAGCGGCAGGGATTGTTCAAGTTTTAACAAGCCGTTATTCGCAATTTGATGCTTTTAGTATGTTTTCGGTTATCATTCACTGTTTTGATGTCATCTTTTCACCTGCTCAGAAAGTGATTCCTCCAAGAGCCTGGGATTCTCGATCAGAGTCTTCATAAGCCTGATTGAGCGGGCATAGTAGAAGCCGTCAGATATTCTCTCATCTATTGTAAATGCCAGATCAAGCTCTTTTTTCATGGTGACATTTCCGTCCTGATCGTGGTAAGGCTTGAACTTCTTGGTTCCTATTATAATAAAGATTGAATTGGTTCCCCAGTTCATCAGGTGGTGATATCCAATATCAAGGCCAAGGGATCCAAGGTTTGACAGCACTACAGAACACTGGTAAGGGTCTGTTGCTATAACAGAATGTGGCATCCAGCCGTGTCTGTCTAAAAACCTTGCTATAGCACCGATAAGGTGTTTACCCGGGATCTTCATAATAAAGTTCATGGCTTCGGTGGACTCATCGTCCTCCTTCTTGCAGAGAGCTATCTGCTCTCTTACTTTATGACTTATGGTGAAAAGAGTGTCCGTATCCTCTGCAACAATCCTTGCAAGAGTCTCATCTGCATCATCCCTGAACTCTTTTTTTACCGTAAAAGCTGCCGTGACACATCTTCTCTGGTACATGGTCTGGTTGGCGATAAAACGGTTCATCTGAGGTCTTTGCCTTATGGTCCTGAGAGCCGCAGCTATAATTATGTCAAAGATAGCAATTCTTTCATCAGGGTGCTCTTTGTTATAGTTTCTTATGTATTCCTCTGTACCTGCAATTTCCACTGAGAGCTTCATGTAGGCCTCATTGTCACATCTGTTTGGATACATCAGTGGCATAATGTAGTGCATGGAATCTATGTCTCTTATAAGCTCTCCGTCACGCCGATCTCCGATTCTTCTTTTTCCCAATTTAATATCCCTTCCAAATAAAACAATTTCCAGAAACAAATAAAGTATAACTGCAGCACATACATCGATAAAGGAATGCTGCTTAACAAAACACACCGATATGCATATCATAAATGACCACAGGGCTAAGAGAACCTTTTTTATGAGCTTGTGATCTCTTGCTGCAAGATGCGCTGACAAAACAGCCAGGGTATATCCCACATGAAGCGACGGACAAACTCCCGTAGGTGTATCCACCTTATAAATATACCCCAGAAGCCTTGTAAGAACGTTATCATGTGCAAAAGCTTCCGGCCTCATGTTCTGAACAGAGGGCCACAGGATATAAGTGATGACAGCTATTATCTGCATACCTACGATGAGCTTTTGCGCCCTGACAAAGCCCTTTATGTCATATAGCACAAAATAAAGGAGCGACAATACCATGAAAAAATACCAGGATACATAGAATATAACAAAATATTCATTGAAAGGTATCAGATCATCGATCCTGCTGTGGACCACGTGACAGCTGCTCTCCGGGATAAAATTCTCTGTCACGAGATACATGACAAGGTATCCTACCCACCCCAGCAGCAACAGTAAATGCCTGTATTCATTACTTGTAATATTGGATAGTCTTAGTTTTCTATAATCAACAACCGGTTTTTTCATTATAATCTTTCATTAAACGGATAATCTTTTTTTGAAACATTGGGGTAAGGCACCACCCGGTGTCTTGGCTGGGCGTAAGCAAGCTCCGATATGCTCTCCTGAAGGTACTTACATATCCTCTCAGCTTCATCTTTTTGGGAAGCCTTAGGGTCGTACATTATGGGCTTTCCAAATACCAGCTTGTGAAGTCCGGGGCAGACATACATAGGCACAAAAGGGACAGGCTCTTTATACTGTCTGTAGTAGTACTTGGCCACATGGACAAACCCCCTCTGAAACTCATGAACTATATTGTTATATTCTGTGTAGTCCTCAGGAAAAATAACAATCATAGCTCCCTCTTTAAGCTTGTCGCAGGATAGCTGAAAGGTCTTCATGACGCGCTTATCCCTGTAAACAGGCAGTGTATCTGCATTAGTAAAAATAATCTCCGCAAGGCCCGGGATTATATATGAAAAGAGCCTATAAAAAGGCCTTAGGAGAGCCGGCTTTTTTGACCAGAAATCCTTGTAGGCATAGTCTGCAACCCGCTCTCTTTCCATCATCTCAGAAATACACCAGGTGTAGTGTTTCCTGGGAAAATAAAGCTCTGCTGCAATAGGGCCATAGGCCTGGGAGTGATTGCCAACAACTATTGCAGGCCCGTCAGGAAGGTTCTCGCCTTTTTCTGTCTGATATGCAGGTATCACAATGGATACTATCTTCCTTGCTATCCTGTACACTATGTGTTTCAATTTCCACCTCCGGATGGGATTCATTCCCCAAAGTAAGAGTATAACCTATTTTAAAGAAAAAAGCAGATGCTGAGAAGTAAATCTTTCTCAACGCCTGCTTTTCTTCCTTATACGAATGAAAAATAGTAGGGGAAATTTTTTTGATTTATGACTATAATAGGAAAAGAAAAACATGTTTGGGAGAGCCAGGTTATGAATATTCATCTTTGCAAAGGGGACGAGACTTTAGAACAGGCCCTACAATATGTCAATGAACACGACAAAGAAAATAAAAAATATACCTTTGATAAGGAGTCTGACAGATGCTACATAGGAGATGATGCCTTTGTATCAGCGCCTGTACTTATCAATTACAAGAATACCTACTACGCACTTCACGAAGTAGAATGATCAGGTGCGCAAACAAAGAGAGACGGTATGAGCCGTCTCTATCTTTTCTCATTCATGTATTACTGTATATCCTCTATTAGTCTTCTCTTGCCACCTATAGATTCATAGACAAAGATCTCGCAGTTTTTGGGCCTTGGGCGCCAGATGATACCGCTCTTTTTATTTTCAAGATACCCTCTTATGGGTCTGATGATACCACCATGACAGGCTACCAGTACATTCTCGTAGTCCTTCTTTTCAAGGTCTTCAATAAAGGATGCTGTCCTCTCACGCATCTGTTTAATAGTCTCAACCCCCTTAGGTGCCGGGAATATCTCTGGCATGGACCAGTATGCGATCATCCTTGGTCCTGTGGCAAAATAGCCCATAAGCTCATACTTGCCAAAATCTGCCTCAATGATCCTCTCATCAGTTATGATCTGATCCTCACTGACATTACCAATGATGGACGCTGTCTTCACCGCCCTTATAAGGGGACTTGAATATACCGCGTCAAACTTAATATCCCCAAGCTGTTTTCTTCTCTCGGTAGCCTGGGCTATTCCAACTTCGTTAAGGGGGATATCACTTCTGCCCTGCATCATTCTCTTTTTGTTATAGTCAGTCTGTCCATGTCTTGTAAGATATATCTTCATCTCTTTTTCCCTTTTGAGTAATCTGGTCTCATTCCCTTAAGCTCAGAATAGATAACCTTGTAGTTGTCGTATCTGACCTTTGAAACTTTTCCTTCATTTACTGCGTTCTTGACGCCGCAGTCTGGCTCAGCTATATGTGAGCAGCCTCCAAACCTGCATTCCGGTTCATATTCTACAAACTCAGGATAATAATTCATAAGAGAATCCGTATTTACATCCCGAAGCTCCAATGAAGTAAATCCAGGAGTGTCTATTATGAAGGTCTCTCCCTCATCATCTGTAAGCTCTTTTACCAAAAAGAGCTCTGAATGCCTTGTAGTGTTCTTGCCTCTGTCGATCTTTTTTGAAAGCTCTCCTGTCTGCATGCTGGCATCAGGTACAAGCTTATTTAAAAGAGATGACTTGCCAACGCCGCTTGGTCCTGCAAGGGTTGAAGTTTTGCCCTTTAAAAGAGCCTTAAGCTCATCAAGGCCGCGTTCCTCCTTTACGCTAATGAAAAGTACCTGGTATCCACACTTTTCATATGCGTCGTAAAGCTCCTGCTGTTCCTCCCCCGTTGCTATATCCTGCTTGTTAAAGCAGATGATAACCGGAAGCCCCACCTGCCTCATGGAGATAAGGAACTTATCAAGAAGGTTGTAATTGGGGTTTGGCTTAACAATGGCAAACAAAATAACCGCCTGGTCTACATTGGCAACAGGCGGTCTTATAAGCGTATTGGTCCTTGGCAGGATCTTTACAAGATTGCCCTGCCTCTGGTCCTCATCTATTATTTCAATCTCAACATTATCGCCTACTATTGGTTTTATACCATCTTTGCGAAAGATCCCCTTGGCCTTGCATTCATAGACTAATGGCCCTTTGACCTCCACATAGTAAAACCCGGCGATACCCTTGACTATCCTTCCCTGCATAAAGGGTTAATTCTCCTGAGTAAATGTCACTGCTCTGGTTACTGTGTACTCGATGCTGTCTCCACCAGTTGTTTCCCCTGTATCAGGATTGGTGGTGGTTGGAGTTGTTGCAGTATAAACAAAAGTGATGGTTCCTGTAGGTGCTGTAATACCCTTATAGGTGCCCTGAACAGGGAAATCAGATGTTGTGGTGCTAAGAAGTGTGGTGCCATCTGAAGTCACCAGAGTAACCTTAACAGGAATGCCATAATTGTAGTTCTCGCCTTCAGTAGGTGCTGAAATATCGGCGTTATAGCTGTATGTAACACTTGCAGGGCCTGTTGAGAGTTCCATGTTTATCTTGGTACCCTCTGATACTGACGTGCCAAAGGCAATGCTCTGGGCACAGATCTTACCTGTAAGATTGGCATCCTCGTTGGATGTCTGAACGATGGTCCCCTGCTGAAGTCCTGCCTCAACAAGAGCGATAACTGCGTCCTCTTCTGTCATGCCAATAACATTGGGAACTGTAACCTGTCCCTCTGATACTGCTGTTGAAACCTCGGTTGTTGCTGCAGCCTTGCTGTAGTTTGAGCCATCGCTGATGTAAACCTTGATGGTTGATCCGCTCTTTGCTCTCTCCCCTGCAGAAGGAGAAGTTGAAACTACTGTATCCTTGGCAGCTGTATTCTTGGAATCTGCCTCTTTGCTGACCTTAAAGCCCTTATCATCCTGAAGGATCGAAACGGCCTCTGCGTATGTCTTACCAGTAACATCGGGGATCTGTATGCCATCTGCATTGTCCCCTGAATCTGCTGTGATGGACTGTGCTGCGCTTCCATCCTGTGAAGCTTCATCAGATGCGCCAAACAGCCCAAGGCTTCTTCCAATAAGAAGCAATACTATAAATCCAACAAGTGCAGCTGAAATGATGGCCATAATGATGGTCATCTTCTCAATCTTGCTGCCACCCTGATTGGATGAAGAAGAACTGCGGCGGTTCCTGTTTCGCGGCCTGTCGTAGTCATATAGGTCATCCATCTCGTCGTAGTCAGATCTCTTTTTCCTGCGGCCGCTGTCATAATCATCATAGTGGTCGTCCTCATCGTACTCGCCCATGACGTCAGCCTTAAGTCTCATCTGCTCAGTGTCAGATAATCTCTCTTTTTCTTCGTCAAGCTCTTCCTGGGAAGCGACTCTGGTAGCGCCCTCTTCATCAGGATCTACAAGATTAACAAAATCTTTATCAGGAGTTATAAGTGATCTCTTAAGGTCTGCAATAAGCTCAGCAGCGCTCTGATAACGTCTGTCCGGGCTCTTCTGGCAGCACTTAAGGACGATCTTCTCAACACTTATAGGGATTTCAGGATTGTACTCAACAGGGCTTGGAAGGTCTTCCTGAATGTGCTTGATGGCAATGGCAACAGTTGTATCGCCATTAAAAGGAACTCTTCCTGTGAGCATTTCAAACAGTGTGATACCCAGTGAATAGATATCACTCTTGGCGTCGCTGTAGCCGCCTCTTGCCTGCTCAGGTGATGTGTAGTGAACTGATCCCATGACATTGGAAGTTATGGTGTTGCTGGTAGCTGCCTTGGCAATACCAAAGTCTGTTACCTTAACCTTGCCTTCCTTGCTGATCATAATGTTCTGAGGCTTGATATCCCTGTGGATAATGCCGTTGTTGTGGGCAGCCTCAAGCCCCATTGCAACCTGGATTGCAATGCTGACAGCCTCTTTTACTGAGAGACGGGATTTCTTTTCAATATATTTCTTAAGTGTGATGCCATCAACCAGCTCCATTACTATGTAGTTGATGCCATCCTCGTCGCCAACGTCATAGACATTAACAGTGTTTGGATGCAGAAGTCCTGCTGTGGACTGAGCCTCCACGCGGAACTTGGACACGAAGTTCTCATTCTCAGAAAACTCCTGCTTAAGCACCTTCACTGCCACAAGCCTGTTTAATTTATGATCTTTTGCCTTATATACATCGGACATTCCGCCGGTGCCGATCTTTTCAAGCACCTCATAGCGATCTCCGATCACCATCCCTATCTTAACCATCTATTCCTCCATCGCGCGGGGTCTCTTCTGCAAAGGGCTCGATCAGAATAACTGCAATGTTGTCCTTGCCGCCATTGTTGTTGGCAGCCACAACCAGCTTTTGAGCCTTCTCAACTATATCCCTCTGGCCGCTTACTATCATGCGGATCTCTTCATCCTCAAGCATGTTTGTAAGACCGTCAGAACACAGAAGGACCATGTCCCCACGATTTAACTCCACATTAAAAAAGTCGATGTCTACTGTTTCAGTGGCACCGATTGCCCTAGTGATTATATTTTTATCCAGATGAGTCCTTGCGGTCTCTCTGTCAATACCACCCATTCTGACCATCTCTTCCACCAGGGAGTGATCCCTTGTGATCTGAGTGATCTTGTCATTTATCACGTAGAGTCTTGAATCTCCTACGTTGGCAACCTGCAGATATCTTCCAAGAACTGTGCATGCCACAACTGTGGTGCCCATTCCAAAAAGTTCCTCATTCTCTGCTGCCTTTTCGCGAAGCTTGCGGTTGGCAATCTTGATGGCGTTTTCCAAGATCCTTACAGGGCTCTTTTCAAAGCTCTTTTCAATCTCTTCAACCATTGTGTCTACAGTAAATCTTGAAGCATAGTCGCCTGCGTTGTGGCCACCCATGCCGTCAGCAACAATGAACACGTTGGAGAGATTGCCAATCTTCCTGTCAGAAGAAAAGACATAATCCTGATTCAGTTTTCTCTTTTTTCCGATGTCGGTAATGGAAAAAGTCTTAAGCAAAATTGCCTCCTGGTGGTACCTCTAAATTTCATCACGGAAAAAAAGCAGGTGGTCCTATTTTCCTTGTAAATGGCGCCTTCGCAACTGCCCGCAGGCTCCATCAATATCCCTGCCCATTTCTCTTCTAATAGTAACATTTATTCGGCTTTTTTCAAGTTTATTTTTGAATGCTACAGCCCCAGAGCGGTCTGTGGGCTTAAAGTCTCTCTCTTTGATGGGGTTCACCGGAATAAGGTTAACAACTGCGTTAAGCCCTGACAAAAGAGCTGACAACTCTCTTGCATCTTCCTCGGTGTCATTAACTCCCGCAACCAGTGAATACTCAAAGGTAAGCTGTCGACCTGTCTTTTCAAAATACACTTTGCATGCATCCAGAACCTCACTGATGCTGTATTTATTAGCTATTGGCATTAGTTCTTTTCGCTTTTTATCATTGGATGCGTGAAGGGAAAGCGCAAGATTAATAGAGAGTCTTTCATCTGCCAGTCTCAAAATATTGGGAACTATTCCGCAGGTTGAAACTGTAAGGTTTCTCTGCCCCAAGTTCATTCCGTTTTCATCGGTGAGAAGGCGGATGAATTTAAGGAGATTGTCGTAGTTATCAAGAGGCTCTCCGCTTCCCATAACAACAACTCTTCCAATCTTTTCTCCAGTGTATCTTGCAATGGAATAGATCTGATCCAGCATCTCTGAAGGCAGGAGGTTTCTTACAACGCCGTCAAGTGTAGATGCGCAGAACTTGCATCCCATGCGGCATCCCACCTGGGATGAAATGCAGATGCTGACTCCGAATCTGTACTTCATAAAAACGCTCTCAATGACGTTTCCGTCTGAGAGTGCAAAAAGAAATTTCTTGGTCTCATCGATGTGAGACTCCTGTACCTCAACTACTTCAAGGCTTGTAAAAGAAAAGTCCCTGGCCAGCTTCTCCTTAAGGGACTTGGGGATATTGGTCATTTCATCATATCCCGCTGCCTGCTTGACATGGAGCCACTCATAGAGCTGTTTTGCCCTGAAAGCAGGCTCATTCATGTCCTTTATGCATTCCTTAAGTTCATCAATATCGAGGGACTTTAAGTCTATTTTATTGTCTGTTGCTAAAATATATTCTTTTTCCATAAGTTAATACTGATCATCACTCGGTTCTAAGAGCTTCGATAGGATCAAGATCTGCTGCTCTCTTGGCGGGATAGATTCCAAAGAAAAGACCTATCGCTGTGGATATCATAACTACAATTGCTACCAGCATAGGATTTACCATGAAAGAGAATCCTACTACTTTGCAGATAAGGGCTGCTATTGAAAGACCAAAAGCAATGCCGATTATTCCTCCTGTGAAGGTAAGGATAGCTGCCTCTGCAAGGAACTGCACAAGAATTGAAGATGTTGTGGCTCCAAGGGACTTTCTGATACCAATCTCCCTGGTCCTTTCTGTAACAGATACTGTCATGATATTCATAACGCCAATACCGCCAACAAGAAGTGAAATTGCTGCGATAATGGCTACTACTGAAGTTACAATGTTTAATATAGAGTTGGTTGTCTGGTCAAATCCAGATCCGGAGGATATCTTTACCGCATTTTCTCCCCGGAGCTCCATTATATTCTCAACAACCGGTCTTGCCTGTGACAGAACCTGGTTCTTAAAGTCACTATCCAGGTAGATATTAAAAGTGGTGACGGAATTATCGATGTTCATATCAAAGGAATTGGCCACTGCTGTATATGGAGCATCCATGGCTATCATTGCATCATCACCCCAGCTTGCGTAGGCCATGTCCATGGAAGTGTCTTCCCTTATACCAACGACTGTAAAATCAGCTGTAAGGTCATAGGCTGTGATCGATAATGTCTTTCCTATAACCTCCTCATAGCCAAAGAGATTATTGGCCGCTGACTGGCTAAGAACAACTACATTTTTGGCATCATCCACATCACCCTGGTTGTAGTATCTGCCGTGCAGCATCTTGATACCAGAGGACTCCTTTGAAGCTTCCATTCCGCCAGTTAGCATTACTGAAAAGCTGTTTCTTCCTGCCACAGCGGTGCCAAAAGCACTTAGATTTGGGCTGACGCCGTAGATGTCGCTTAGAGCCCCCTGTATAGCAAGCAGGTTCTCATAAGTAAATGTCTTATCTGTCTTGGTGACATCAAGACTCACAGAAACAGATGTAGCTCCGATGGAATCTATTTCACTGTTGATGGTGGCTTTCATACCATCACCGATTATAAGCACTGTAAGCACGGAAGAAATACCGATTATGATACCAAGCATGGTAAGAAATGATCTTCCCTTGTTGCTGCCGATGCTGGCCAGTGCGCTTTTAATATACTCTCCAAATGTTCCCATGTAATAAACTCCTGATCATACCCTCTTGAGCCTTGCGATAAAAAATCCATCTGTGCCAAAAGCTCCCGGGATAAGCTGAATATAACCATTTTTTGCAGACTTATCAAGTTCCTGCCCAAAAGCGCCCTCTTTAAGCGCCTTGGGGAGCCTTCCTGAAAAGTCCACTGTCTCAAATGGAAGCTCAGTGCAGATGCGCTTTACCATCTCCTCATTCTCAGCCCTGTCCACGGTACATGTGGAGTACATCAAAGTTCCCCCTGGTTTAACATAGTCCCAGACTGTCTTTATGATCTCCCACTGAAGATTTGACAGTTCACTAAGCCCCTTCTTAGAAGCATTATATTTGATATCGTTCTTTCTGCCAATTATTCCAAGTCCTGAGCATGGCAGATCGAGGTAGATGACGTCCGCCTTATTTTCCATGTTGCGGTCATGGATCTTGGCGTCGTGAAGCTCAACCTTTAGGTTGGACAGTCCCATTCGCTCTGCGTTTTCCCTGATGAGCTCACACTTTCTTTCTGATACATCCCTGGATAAAACTGTGGCTGCTCTCTCTGCTGCATGAAGGCTCTTTCCGCCAGGAGCTGCACAGACATCAACAACAACGTCAGATGGCTCTATTTCTGCCATCTCAGTTACAAGCATTGAGCTTACATCCTGCACAAAGAATGCACCTTCTTCAAACCCTGGAAGAAACCTTATATTATCAGTTTTTTCAAGATCAAGGGCATAGGGCAGGATGCTGCTCTTTTTAACAACTACTCCTGCATTCTCAAGCCTTTCTATATAATCAGCCATGAGCTTATCATCACTGTCCCCGTCCTTGCCATACAGCTTTTTAATGGCAGGAAGACTAAGTCTTACCGTAGTTGGTCTTGGCTCCAAAAAGAACTTTAGCATCCCTTCAGTTTTTTCAAAGCCGTAGATGTCAAGCCACATGTTGCATATCCACTCCGGCATTGAGTAAAGGGTTGAAAGGTACTTTGCTCCCCCGTCAACAGATCTGTCAGGATAAGCTATCTTGTCCCTGTTTCTTGCAATGTTTCTAAGAACGCCGTTTACAAAGCCCTTAAGTCCCTGGAACTTGTGCTTTCCTGCAAGCTTTACTGCTTCGTTACAGGCGGCTGAATCCGGAATGGAATCCATGAACAGTATCTGGTACACACTCATCCTAAGGAGGTTCCTTATAAAGGGCTGCATCTTATCTGTGGGGGTCTTGGAAAAAGAGTTGAGGATATGGTCGATCTGGATCTGTCTTTCTATACATCCGTCCACAACTCTCTTCATAAAGGCCTTGTCCCTGGTCTCAAGATAATCATATTTATTTAAGCTGTCCTTTAAAAGAGATGGCTTTCTTACGCCATCTCTCTCATATTCCATAAGTATATTTAAAACCAGTTCTCTGACATTTGCCATAAAACATTAGTCCCTTCGTCTTCCATTCAAAAGAACAAATCTCATAAGCTGAACAGCAGCTGCTGCCGCGCTGGCCACATAGGTCATAGCCGCTGCTTTTAGCACTTTTCTGCCATAGCCCACTTCTTCAAAGGACAAAAGTCCTGACTCTTCAAGAATCGTAAGGGCTCTTCTTGATGCATCAAACTCCACAGGGAGAGTTATGAGCTGAAAAAGAACCGCCAGTGAAAACACCCATATTCCAACAGTTATAAGTGGAGAAATGCTAAGAATAAGTCCTAAAGCAATGATAGGTACTCCTGCCTTTGATCCAAAGCTTGCCATCGGAAGGATCGAAGTTCTTATTCTTAAAGGAAGATATCCTTCCTGGTGCTGGAGCACATGACCGCACTCATGGGCTGCTACGCTTATTGCTGCAACGCTTGTTGAATTATAGGTCGCCTCAGACAGGTTGACTGCCCTGTTTCTCGGGTCGAAATTATCAGTAAGGTCCCCGCCGATGTACTGCACTATAACATCATCGATGCCATTTCTTCTAAGGATCTCAAGAGCTGCCTGAGCCCCTGTAAATCCGCAGCCGGCAAGGACTTTAGAGTACTTCTTGTAAACTGACTTGACTCTAAAGCTTGTTATCATGCAGACGAGCGCCATCACCACCACCAGCATGTACATAATAAAATCTACATCCAAACCTCTTGAGTAATACATTTTTTTGCCTTTCTATTATTTCAGGATCGTTCCGATCTCCAGCTTGTTTCCAAGAAGGAACGACTTTACATCCATTCTCTTTTTTCCCTCAAGCTGTACCTCTAATACCTGAAGATAGTCGTTTCCACAGCTTACTACAAATGAATCCCTTGTCAAAAGAACTATCATTCCAGGCTCTGACTCCTTTGCCCTTAAGTCCTCTTCCTGTTTGCCGGTAAAAGCTTCATAGTCCTTGCAAAGTCTCTTAAAATCTATCTCAGATAAGGTCCTTGCCTGCCAGATCTTGAGCATCTTGCTACCAAGGTAAGTAAAGGCAGAAGGCCATGGATTTAAGCCTCTTACAAGGTTTCTTATCTCTTCTGCGTCCCATTCAAAGTCAATCCTTCCCATGTCTTTGGAAAGCTTGCCGCACTTAGTTGCCCTTTCCTCGTCCTGGGGAACAGGAGTAAGTTCGCCTCTTTCTATCTTGGGAAGAGCTTCTACTATCAGCTCGCCGCCAAGAGCTGCCAGCTTGTCAAATAGTCCTCCTCCAGTCTCATCCTCTGAAATAGGGATCTCTCTTTGAAGAAGTATATCTCCTGTGTCCATACCTGCTGCCATCTGCATGATGGTGACGCCGGTAGTTTTTTTGCCATCAATTATTGCCTGCTGGATAGGAGCAGCACCTCTGTACTCAGGAAGGATCGAAGCGTGGATATTGACGCATCCAAATCTTGGTATATCAAGGATCTCCTGGGATAATATTTGTCCAAAGGCTGCCACCACATAGATGTCAGCATCATATTTTTTAAGCTCCTCTACGTTCTCTGGAAGCTTGATCCTCACTGGCTGAAATACCGGTATGCCATGTTCAAGGGCACAGGCCTTAACGTCTGAAATCTGAAGTTCTCCGCTTCTCCCCTTTGGCTTATCAGGCTGGGTCACTACAAGTAGGACCTCATGCCCCGCCTCAATTATCTTTTCAAGGGCTGACCTTGCAAAGTCAGGGGTTCCCATAAAAACTATTTTCATATATTTTTCTCCTTAAAGACGCTTTAGGATAACCTTTTTTTGACTTATTGTAAAGGCTGATCTCTTCGCCACCACATCTCTGCAGTAGTCCAGAGTTTTCTGCATCTTACCTGTCATCTCCACAAGGCCATCTATTATTTCCTGCTCATCGCTCTCATAGAAAAGGACGAAGGCTCCTCCCGTCATGACCATGTTCTTGATGGCATTCAGTTTTTTGTTTTCAACGATCTCAACTTCATCCGTCAGGGAATCTATGTCGTAAAGAACGATAGGGTTCCTGGTTGCCACCACATCGATCTCATCAGCAAGCCTTATGAGACTTGCAAGGTATGGAAGGTTTATGGTGTTTCCATCTGGGACCTTAAGATCAGACGGATACTCTTTTTCATCCAGAAGATCTGTCTTTCTGTGTCCTCTTGCGATCTGCTTGATGGCAAAAGTATGGGCATCTGATGGGATCTCGAACACATCCTTATACTTGTCAATAAAGAATCCACTAAAGTCATTGTGGTGAGTTCTCACAAAATCGGCCTTGGTAGCATCCGGATGCTTTTCAAAAAACTTGGAAGCCCCAAAGGTTTCCTTACACTCATCATAATCCTTTTCACTTATTCCCATACCTGCATCATGGAGGTAACATGCCATGAGAAGGCAGTAAACTTCATCCTTGTTGAGCTTTTCAATCTGCTCTTTTCCAATGAGCCTGTTGCAGGAATCAATTACTGTAAGGCTGTGAAGCTCTGAGTGATCAGTGTACTCAGGGAAAAGACGTCTGTATCTTGTAAGGACTTTGCCACAGGCAAAAACTGAATCCCTAAACTTCTGGTGAAGCTCCTTATCCAGAGCTCTTAATCTTTTTTCCAAAAGAAAATCCGCTTCTTCTTTTTCAATGAGGTTCCTAAGCTTAACTGTGACAGTAAGTACGTTGAGACCAAGCATATTCTGGTAATTTACGTCATCTGCAATGTCGTAGACCATTCGAATGCCCAGATTGTCTAAGCCGCAGTCTTCTGATGACAGCTCAGCAAGCTCCTTTGGATCAAAGGCAGGGCAGTCGTCCTTAAGACGTAGCACCAGTCTGTCCTCTAAAAAGATTGCCATGGCAGTTAAGAAATGACTCTTTTTATCTGCCAAAAAGCCTCTTGTCACGATATTTGCTGCGATCTCCTCAACACAAAGTGCCGCGTAGTAGGAGCTCTTTTTATCCACATCATGCTCAATACAGAACTCCTGTATCCTGGCTGCAGCGTTTGAAGCGCCATCCAGAGTGCTTATGGAAACATCAAGAACGTCAGCTGGAGAAGTGCCAAAGCCTGGCTTTATAAACATCATCTCATCGATGTTTCTTGGAACATGCCTCCAATAGATAATGCAGTAGATCGGAACCAAAAGGATCGTCATTACAATACCTATAGGATTGGCAAGCCACACACCCATAGCCCCCATAACAGGAGCAAGTACGATGGATGGAATGACCATTGAGAAAAAGCCATCAAATATGGACTGGATATTTACAAACAGATTGTGCCCCATGGCCTGCAGATAATTGGTAAATATCTGGCATATAAGGATAAGGGGAATGCAGAAGGAATATATCACAAAGAGCTGATATGCCAGGTGATATACGTTTGAATTTTTGTCTGGAAAAAAGATCCCTGTAAGGATGGGAGATATGGCAAAGATCACTGCTGCCACTACCACAGAAAGGGCCAGTCCCTTTGTAAATACAAGGCGAAGGGTCTTTCTCATGGAGATCTTGTCTTCTTCTCCAACAAATACGCTTATGAGCATCCTTACCAGAGCACCGTTTCCAAGGCAGAAAGCAATGAATATACCGCATACCATGTTAAATGAGGACATGGCTGAAAGGCCATCATTTCCTGCAAACTTAAGAAGGAGTCTGTTGATGACCATATATCTTAGTGCAATGCAAAAAACAAGCATAGCTCCTGGAAATCCGATCTTGATAAGGGGCCATAGGTCTTTCCAAAGAATCTTGGAAAAGCTGTAGCGAAGCTGCGCCTTTTTAGTAAAGTAATAGGGCACAAGAATAAGGAAATAGGTAAGATTACTAAAAGATGTTGCAAGGGCAAGTCCCCAGATACCCATATCAAGGATTGCCACAAAAACAACGTCAAGGACCACATTTGAAATGATCATTCCGGCAATTCCAACGTAGCCCCTTAGTGACTGCCTCTCCATCTGCAAAAATGCAGCCAGCTGCTGGGCAAACAACATTGGAAGTATGCCGATACCATAGCCTACGATATAGGTCACAAGGGCACCTTCAAGCTCTTTGTTTGCACCAAGAAGTACCGCAAGCGGTCCCGGAATGATGAAACTGACAGCGGTTAAAATAACGCCTACTATCAGGGTGATAGTAATGTTAAGTGAAAAGATGCCTTCAGTATTGCTGCTCTCTCCCCTTCCCATATATCTTCCGCACAGGACAGCAGTTCCTCCAAGGAGAACTGATCCCACAGCGGTCATGATCTCAACCATGGAATAATAAAGTCCAATGACTCCCACGGCGGATGCATCTATATAACGCCCAGCCATTGCACCATCCACGATGGTGTTGATGGCTCCCATGGCAAATATCAGTATCTGCACTGGCAGCATACCAAAAAACAGCCTCGAAAGAAGTTTGTCAGAGTTATTTTTCATGGGTGGACCTCTCTTAAGGATTTATAGTATTATTCCTGGTCTTCGTACTCTTCCTGTTGTCTTGCTATAAGTTCCTCATTATCGACCAGTTCTCCCTCAACCTTCTCAACGTACATATGGCCGTCAAGATGATCAAGTTCATGGCATATAGCCCTTGCAAGAAGCTCTTCGCCTTCGATTATGTATTCATTGCCATCAAGGTCTGTGGCCTTTGCTTTTACATAATTAGGTCTTGTCACGATCCCGCTCTTTCCAGGAATAGACAGACATCCCTCGTAGCCTGTCTGCTCGCCGCTAGTCTCAAGGATTGTTGGATTGATCATAACGATAGGGTCGTCAGCTTCCGGTGATATATCTATTACAACAATTCTCTTAAGAACACCAACCTGAGGTGCTGCAAGGCCTACGCCGTTAGCTTCGTACATAGTATCAAGCATATCCTCAACCAGTTCCTTAACTCTTGGAGTTATCTCTTTTACCTCCCTGCACTCTTTTGCAAGTACGTCGTCTCCATATTCTCTGATAGTTCTAAGTGCCATTATTTATCAACCTTTCTATACTAAATCTTACTATTTGATCAGCCTATACAAGAAGTTTACCCATGCATTGGATCAAAGTCAAATTGTGTGGTGACCCCTTTAAGCTCTCCCATCTGTTCCAGATCCTTGACGTAGCGCTCAAGGGTATCCTTAAGCATAACCAGTTTGTCGTAGTCATCGTGCTTTACATATATAGCCATTCTGTAGATGTCGTTGATCCTTGCTATTGGCGCAAGAGCCGGTCCGATAAACACCGCTCCCTTCACCTTTTGCTGCTCCATCATGGCTCTGAACCTGGAGGCATATTTCATGCCCTCATCCTCGTCCCTGCTCTGGATCTGAACACAGAGCATATGGGAAATTGGCGGGTATCTCAAAAGGTCTCTGTAGGCGATCTCTTCTTCGTAAAAAGCCTTATAATCCTGCCTTGCAGCGGTCTGGATGCTGTAGTGCTCAGGGTCATAGCTCTGGATCACCACATTTCCTTCCTTGGAGCCTCTGCCTGCTCTTCCTGCCGCCTGGGTAAGGAGCTGGAATGTTCTCTCACTGGCCCTGTAATCACTGGCGTAAAGAGACATATCAGCCGCAAGTATTCCCACCAGAGTAACATCAGGGAAATCGTGACCCTTTACTATCATCTGGGTTCCCACAAGCACATCTGCTTCCTTATTGGAAAAAGCTGACAATATGCTGTCGTAGCTTCCCTTGGTCCTTGTGGTATCTGCATCCATCCTAAGGACTCTGGCTGCTGGCCAGAACTTTTTCACCTCGTCCTCTATCTGCTCGGTTCCTGCCCTGAAGGAAGATACGTATTTTGAGCCGCACTTTGGGCAGACCTTTGGTCTTATCTCCTCGTGACCGCAGTAGTGGCACACAAGTCTTCCGCCTCTGTGCTCCGACAAAGAGACGTCGCAGTGAGGGCACTTAAACACGTGTCCGCAGCTTCTGCAGGAAATAAAGCCAGCCAGTCCTCTTCTGTTGATGAACAGCATTGTCTGCTCGCCTTTTGACAATCTGTCCTCAATAAGCTCTTTAAGCCTTCTGGAAAAGATAGATCTGTTGCCGCTTCTAAGTTCCTCTCTAAGGTCAGCCATCTCTACCTTAGGAAGTGTTCCTCCGGTAAGCCTTCTGTTTAGTTCAAACAGATGGTACTTTCCATTTTGAGCCCTGTAGTAGGACTCAAGGGACGGGGTTGCTGATCCAAGCACCACCGCTGCCCCGTCAGGAAGAAGGTTTGATAGCTCAATTGCTGTTTCCCTTGCATGATACTTGGGACTGTTTTCGCTCTTATAGGTGGATTCGTGCTCCTCATCGATTATGATCATTCCCGTGTTGGGAAATGGGGTGAAAAGAGCTGATCTTGGCCCTATTATTATGTCTATATCGCCGCTTCTTGCCCTCTCCATCTGATCATACTTCTCCCCTGGAGAAAGAGAAGAGTTCATTACTGACACCCTGTCTCCAAAGTGCCTGTAAAAGCGCATAAGGGTCTGATAAGTAAGCGCTATCTCAGGGATCAGCACTATAGCCTGCTTTCCTCTTTTTATCATGTCGTCAATAAGGGCTATGTAGACCTCTGTCTTACCACTGCCTGTGATGCCGTGGATAAGATAGGTATCTCTTTTGCCCTCATCGTAGTCTCTTTTGACAGTATCTACGATGTTCTGCTGCTCAGGGCTTAAGATCTTGTCCTTGTACCTGTCTGATGTGGCTGCAACAGGATTTCTAAAGTACTCCTCTTCTTCGATCCTTATCATCCCTGTGTCTGCCATGCTCTTTAGGGTTACTGCGCTGACACCAAGCTTACTGGTTATAAGCTCGTACGGGATCCTCTCAGACGGGTTTTCCAGGAGTTCTTTAAGTATCCTCTCCCTGGCCTTCTGTTTCTTGCGAACGCTTTCATTATAGGCATCTCTGGCCTCCCTCTCCGGAAGGCGAAGGCTCACAAACTTGTGGACCTGTCTCTTTTGCTTTTTATAAGTGGGAACAACGGTCTTGAGGGCCGCGATCATGGTTGAGCCGTAGTATCTCTTCATCCATGCAGCAAGCTTAATGGAGATATCCTCCGCCGTATCGATCCCCTCTGAGAGGGATATGATTTCTTTTATCTTGTCCTCTTCCCAGTTTGTATCGCTGGTGAGCTCTATGACGTAGCCTTTTCTTCTGGTATTCCCCCTTCCAAAGGGCACGTCAACACTGCATCCGATCTCCACCTGGCCAAGGAGCCTGTCCGGGATCCGATACTGAAAGAGGCGGTCAACCTTCTCGTGGGATATGTCTATTATGATGTTTGCATACTTGGGAAAAGACACATTGCCCTCCTAAAGTCAGTTTACTCCACGCTCTTTTAATATGTCTGCGATAAGTTCTCTCTCATCCATGTGGTACTTGACACCCTTGATCTCCTGGTAATCCTCGTGGCCCTTACCAGCAAGAACTATGATGTCGCCCTGCTCGCCGTGATCTATGGCATAGGCGATGGCTTCTTTTCTGTCTGTTATCTTGATGTACTTGCCATCAGTCTTTTTGATACCTGTCTCAATGTCGTTTATGATGTCCTCTGGCTCCTCAAATCTTGGGTTGTCAGAAGTAATGATGGTAAAGTCAGCGTACTTTCCAGATACTTCACCCATCTCAAAACGGCGCAGCTTACTTCTGTTTCCACCGCAGCCAAAGAGGCAGATAAGCCTGTTTGGACGGTAATCGCGAAGAGTTGTAAGAAGGCTCTTAAGAGCCATTGCGTTGTGGGCGTAGTCGATCATAAGTGTGAAATCATCAGATACCTTCACCATCTCGATCCTTCCCTTAACCTTGGCATCTTTAAGGGCTGCTGCAATCTCCTCCGGAGTGCAGTCAAAGTGTCTTGCCACAGCTATTGCGCACAGAGCGTTGTAAACACTGAACTTACCAGGAGTTACCACTTCTGCATGGACATTTATAAGTCCCTCTGTATCAAAGAAGACACCGAGATTCCCTGGTTTTCTGATGTATGCAAGGTTAATAGCCCTGATGTCCACATCCTTGTTAAAGCCGTAGGTCTCGACCTCACAGGTGTGTCCCTCAAGGATATCGTCTGTGTGGATGTCATCGCCGTTGCAGATACCAATCCTGCACTGTTTAAATAACAGTCCCTTGCAGTGCATATAGTCGTCGAAATCCTTGTGCTCATTAGGTCCGATGTGGTCTGCCTCGATATTGGTGAAGATACCTATATCAAAGATAAAGCCCTGGCTTCTATGAAGCATAAGTCCTTGGGATGAAACCTCCATTACTACAGCATCGCATCCGGCTTCTACCATTCTGGCCATGTACTCCTGAAGATTATAAGACTCCGGAGTTGTGTTTTCTGCATGGATGTGCTCATCACCTATGATAACTTCTATTGTACCAATAAGACCAACCTTGTGGCCTGCATTTTCAAGCATTGACCTTATGAGATATGTAGTTGTGGTCTTACCCTTGGTTCCTGTGATTCCAATTGTTTTAAGCTTGCTGGCAGGGTGATCAAAATATGCAGCAGATATAAATGCCATTGCATATCTTGTATCCTTGACTCTGACAACAGGCATATCGCAGTCTTCTGGAAGCTCAACGTCACTTTCTGCCACAATTGCTCCTGCATTTTTGCTGGCAGCCTCTGCCGCTACGCTGTGTCCGTCGAAGTTAGCGCCCTTGATGCAGATGAAAAGAGATCCTTCCTCGATCTTCCTGTTGTCGTTCACAACATTTTTTATTTCAACCATCTCCGGGTCGATCATCTGTGATGAATTACCCTTGGTTACAGTATATTCCAGCCCCTCAAGCAATTTTTTCAATTTCATCTCAATGCCCTCCATTTTTTATTTTTTCGACACAATTCTGACACATTTATATATTATTATAATAATCAAGATGTGAGCAATCACATCTCCCCCTCATAAGAAACCGCAGGCACACGCGTAACGCGTGTGTTTTTGTGGTTTTAGGGGTTCTTTTTTTTGCTTTTTTTACGTCTACCCTGATGTTTTACCCAATCACAGGCAGTAATCACTCATCACCATCTGAATGGTATTTTTCCCCATGTAGCTGTTGATATTTGGATAGTATGCAACCTTGATCATCATACTGCCATCAGTATATCCGTTATAAAGGTCATCTGCTGCCCCATCTCCAAAGCTCTCGTTAAGGAATCCATTAAAGCTTTCAAGATCCCCAAAATACATCATTTCAAATATTTTTCCGCTGTCATCAGACACCCTGTATTTTCCACAGTTCCTGTTTTTTCCAAGTACCCTTCCTGATAAAAGCTTTACATTCCTGTGGGCAAACACAGGCTTGGTATTGCCATTTCCAAAGGGCTCAAGAAGTGAAAACTCATAAATAAGGTCTTCATCAACAGCGCTAAAGGGAAGGGCCATATCAAGGTGAAGCACGGGAACAAAGTCCTCCTCAGATAAGGAGCAGTTCTCATTGAGGCGCTTTCTTAGTTCTTCTATGTTGCTTACAGGAAGTGACAGTCCTGCTGCCATTTTGTGTCCGCCAAACTTGGTAAAGAGCTCTTTCACCCTGGAAAGCTCTGCGAACATGTCGTAGTTATCAATGGACCTTCCTGATCCCTTGGCCATTTTTTCAGCCTGGCCTTCACTATCTTCATCCTCTTCCCTTGCTGCCTCTGTAAGGATAATGGTTGGTCTGTTATATTTTTCCCTGATCCTGCCGGCAATGATACCAGCTATGGATTCATGTACCTCAGGTAAAAATACCACAAGGACCTTGGGAAGTGCGCCTGCGCTCATCTCAATATCAATAAGGTCGCTGGCTCTGTCTACGCCCTTGACTGTCATATCCTTCCTGGAGTCGTTGAGTTCTTTAAGGTCAGTGGCTATAGTAACTGCCTTGTTGTAGTCATCTTCCAAAAACAGTGACATGGCCCTTGATGCCAGATCAAGCCTTCCGGATGCGTTAAGACATGGACCAATAACAAAGCCGTAGTGAAAAGCTGACATTGCATCAGCATTTAGCTTGTTTACGTTTATAAGGGCCTTAAGTCCAATATTTTCAGTATCTGCGATCCTCTTAAGGGACTCTTTTACGATCACTCTGTTTTCATCCCTAAGCTCCATGACATCACAGACCGTGGCAAGTCCCGCAAAAACCAGCATCTCATCAAAAAAGTCCTGCACTTTGCTTTCGCCCATGCGCCCAAGCTCTGTAGCTACAACCTGAAGGAACTTGTACGCCACTACTGCTCCGCAGATCTCCTTAAAAGAGCTGCCATCGTCCCTTCTCTTGGGATCTATAACAGCGTCTGCCTCTGGAAGGATCTCCTTGTCAGAATCTATCGGAACCTCGTGGTGATCCGTCACCACAACGGTCATACCCTTATTTTTGGCGTAGGATATCTGCTCAGATGCTGCAATGCCATTGTCACAGGTAAGGATCATATTCTTGCCTGCTTCGTATGCATCCTCCACCAGCTTGATGCTAAGTCCGTACCCGTCCTTGACCCTGTCAGGAAGAACATAGTCAACGTCAGCTCCAAACATCCTAAGGCCGCTTACCAGAATGAAGGTTGAACAGATACCATCCACATCATAGTCACCAATAACCCTGATGGCGCTCTTTTTGTTTATCTCATCTATTATGATGGCAGCACCCTTTTTGATATCGAAGAGCTGATAAGGGTCGTGCATTAAAGACTTATCCCCTTTAAGATACATCTCTATAGCTTCATCTGAAGTAATGCCTCTGTTTGTAAGAAGTCTTGCAGTGATGTCCCTGATACCAAACCTTTTAGCCGTAGCCTGAAAGTCTGACTTCTTCATGCTCACCATCCATTTTGACATATCACACCTCTAAATAAAATAATAAAAAAAGCTCATTATATTGCAAAAGGTGCAGGCTGTTAAACCTGCACCTTTAAAAATACTCTGGTTAAATTATTCAGCAGTCTTCTTGGCAAAGAATGTCTTAAAGCCAGTCTTAAGGTCGTACCACAGAGGTGATGCAACGAAGATTGATGAATATGTTCCGCTTATTACACCAACCATGAGAGGAAGTGCAAATGCCTTGATATCAGCTACACCAAATACATAAAGAGCAAGTACTGTGAAGAAGGTTGTAATTGATGTGAAAAGGCTTCGTGTAACAGTCTGTGAAACTGATGTGTTAACAAGCTGTGCCATTTCCTTCTTGCCGGTTGCAAGATGCTGATTCTCACGGATACGGTCAAAGGTTACGATGGTATCGTTGATTGAGTAACCAATGATCGTAAGTACTACTGCGATGAATGTATTACCAACAGCAAGTCTTGTAAATGCGTAAGATACGATCACGATAAGAGCGTCGTGTGCAAGAGCGATGATAGCTGCAGCACCGAACTTGATGTCCTTGAATCTGATCCAGATGTAGATAAGCATAAGGATAAGAGCAATAACAAGAGCCTCAATGGCTGTAGCTCTCATCTCGGAGCTGATGACACCGCTGATGGTCTCAGCTGCAATATTGTCGGAAGCAACGCCGTAATTGGTTTCAAGTACCTGCTCTACAGCCTCTCTCTGATCAATATTAAGGGTTGATGTCTTGAAGATAACCTGGTTGGTTCCTGCAACTGTCTGGATCAGGATCTCCTGAATGCCTGCTGCATTTTTGATATCCTGTGAAACAGTCTGCTCAAGCTCTGAAAGCTCATACGCCCTGTCAAACGTAACGGTTGTGGATGTACCGCCTACGAAATCCAGACTGTAGTTGAAGGCTCCCTTGCCTGAACCGGCATTGACTCCCATAACCACAAGTCCGGCAACGATGATGCCACATGAAATTGCGTAAAAGATCTTTCTCTTGCCAACAAAATCAATCTTGGGAGCATCCTTGGCCTTGCCGTACAGAGCAGGGCTCTTAAGACCGATGCCATAGAGGATTGAAGTGATGGTCCTTGTCACAACCAGGGCTGTGAACATTGAAAGGATGATACCAAGGATAAGGGTCTCAGCAAAACCTCTGATACTTCCGGTTCCCAAAAACCACAGAACCGCCGCAACAATAAGAGTTGTTATATTACCGTCAAGGATTGATGAAAGGGCCTTGTTATATCCGTTCTTTCTCGCTTCATTAACGTCCTTGCCTGATCTTATCTCCTCCTTGATCCTGGAGAAAACAAGAACGTTGGCATCTACCGCCATACCGATTGAAAGTATGATACCGGCAATACCGGGAAGTGTAAGTGTCATCTCAAATGCGGAGAGAAGGAACACCATAAGTCCTGTATAGAATGCAAGGGCAAGTGTTGCTGAAAGACCAAGTATTCTGAAGAATACGATCATGAATACTGCAATAAGGGCAAATCCCACAGCAGCTGCAATAAGGCTGGTCCTGATTGCGTCTGAACCAAGCTGGGCTCCTACAACGTTTGAACGAAGTTCGTTGAGCTGAAGCTTAAGTCCACCGATACGGATCATGGAAGCAAGATTATCTGCTGCCTCGTATGACTCCATACCTGTAATAACTGCCTTACCATCTGTGATAGCAGCCTGAACATTAGGAACGCTGATGAACTGTCCATCATAGTAGATACCGATGCTCTCACCTGCTGCATAAGCCTTGGTTGTCGCATCAGCAAAAGCCTTTGCTCCGTTTTCTGTAAACTCAAGAGAAACAACAGGCTCCTGTGCGCCGTATGAATCCTGCTGATATACAGCCTGAGCTACTTCTACGTCGTTACCGCCAAGGACGATAGAACCTTCTGCCTGAAGCTCTTCAATAGTCTTGTTGAGCTGCCAGCCATAAATGAAGTTGCCGTCCTCATCTGTCTCAAGTGAACCATCCTCTTTAATTCCAGAGTGGTATGTGTAATTGTCTGCGCCAGAAGCATCTGTCTGAGCGATGAAATACAGATTACCAGGCTGACCAAGATCCTCTAATATCTTGTTTGCATCAGATACGCCAGGGATCTCAATGTTGATCCTGTTTGAACCTTCCTGATAAACCAGCGCCTCTGTACTGTACTGCTGTACACGCTGCTGGAGCTTGAAGATAGTATCAGACATATCCTCTTTGCTTGGATTCTCATCACCTACTACCTCGTATGTGATGCTGACACCACCTGCAAGATCAAGACCAAGATCGATGCTTGAAAGTGATCCTGACTTGTCTGCGCCAAGACCGTTTACAGCCGCGTATCCAAGTCCCCCAAGAAGTCCCAGACACAGAATCAGCGCCAAAACATACTTTAACCGTTTCATAATCCTATAATCCTCCGTTTAACCTTCTTCGGCTAATGCCGCTTTTATCATAATCGCACACTCGATGCGCTTCTTCTGAAGCTCACATCCGTGCTTATATGTCGTATTGATGTCGCCATTGAAGTTATATGCATTGGCAGCACATCCGCCGCTGCAATAGTATCTGGCAAAACATTTCTCGCATTCAGGCCTTGAGTAGACGTTGCTCTTTTTGAACATCTCTCTGATGTCAGGTCTTGTGATGCCATCAAAGACATTGCCCATGATGAAATCTTCATTACCTACAAACTGATGACATGGATAGAGGTCTCCCCATGGAGTAACTCCAAGGTACTCACATCCTGAACCACAGCCAGAGAGTCTCTTGGCTACACATGGTCCGCCTTCAAGGTCTATGTTAAAGTGGAAGAAGTTGAAGCCTTTTCCCTCTTTATGCTTCTTTATATAATACTGGGCAAGCTTGTCATACTCCTCGCAGAGCTTGGGGATATCCTCATCCTTAAGGGAGTACCAGTCCTCGGGCTTGGCTACAACAGGCTCAACTGAGATCTGTTTAAAGCCCAGCTCCACAAGATGCTTGACATCCTCTGAAAAGTCCAGATTGTTGTGAGTAAAGGTTCCTCTTACGAAGTACCTTAGCTGGTGACGGGATTCTGCCACCTTCTGGAACTTGGGAACGATGTCGTCGTAGCTTCCCTGTCCACCCTTTCTTGGTCTCATGAAGTCGTGAACCTCTTTACGGCCGTCTATTGAAAGGACTATGTTGCCCATTTCCTTATTTACATATTCAAGGATCTCATCATTAAGAAGAGTTCCATTGGTTGTGATGGTAAATCTGAAGTTCTTGTTCTTTTCTTTTTCAATGCTGCGACCGTACTCTACGATCTGCTTGACTACTTCCCAGTTCATAAGGGGTTCGCCGCCAAAGAAATCAACTTCAAGATTTCTTCTGTTTCCTGAGTTGGCCACAAGGAAATCCAGTGCCTTCTTACCAACTTCAAAGCTCATGAGAGCTCTTCTTCCGTGGTACTCACCCTCATCAGCAAAACAGTACTTGCATCTGAGGTTGCAGTCATGGGCGATGTTGAGACAAAGCGCCTTGACTACTGTTTCCCTGTTCTGGAAATCATCTACATAATTCTCATATACATCATCTGTATAAAGAACCTCTGAAGCACGAAGCTCCAATATCTCTGAAATAGCCTCTCCTAAATCCTCAGAAGAGTATCTGGATGAAAGATCCTTGTCTTTGCTCACTTCATTAAAGAGCTTCTGGAAATCCTCATCCCCTTCCTTGTCAGTCTCATTAGCTGCTGCAGTTCCGTGATAGGAAACCAGCATCTTTTCCACAACTGGAACAAGGTCGTAAACAACGTCATCAACAACGTGTACTGAGCCTGAATTGACGTCAAGTACGATGTTGTAGCCGCCGTTCCTGTATGCATGAACCATATAAAAATACTCCTAACTAACTAGCGTTTCTTGTCATGTTGACAAGAAATAGGCAGCGACCATACCTGGGTCGCTGCCCCAAATAATTGCCAAATTATCGAAAAATCTTACTTGCTAAGCTGCTCACAGCTCTGGTTTCCTACTGTGCAGGAAGTCTTGCAAGCTGACTGGCATGATGTCTGGCACTCGCCGCATCCACCCTTCTTCATGGACTCCTTAAGGTTTCTTGTTACTAATGACTTAACATGCTTCATAATATTGCCTCCTACTTGAATATGCTAAAAACGTGCATTTCGAGTTTAATTTACGTCGATTCAGTATATCATAAAATATTAATAAGTTAAAGGTTTTTTTCTTCCGGAGCAGAATTAACAGTGATAAGGACTTTGGTGATCCTGTTGCCCTTAACACCGCGGGCTGTAAGGGTTGTTCCATCATCCAGTGTAACAGTCTCCCCATATCCCGGAAGTCTGTCCAAAGCCTCTATCATAAGACCGCCGATGGAGTCATAGTCCTCAGAATTAAGACTGGTACCAAGCTCATCATTGATATCACTAAGTTTCATATTACCTTCCACAAGGTATCTTCTGCCACCGATATTTTTGATAAGGTTGATCTCGTCAAGGTCGTACTCATCCCTGATCTCACCCACGATCTCCTCAAGAAGGTCCTCCAAAGTGATCATACCAACTGTTGCGCCGTACTCAGAGAGCACAAAAGCAACGTTCTGGGATTTTTCCCTCATCTCCACCAGAAGATCCGCTGTCTTTTTGAATTCGTAGGTGTAGTAAGCCTTTCTTAGGTGATCGCTGATCTTGAAGTTTTCTTTATCCTCAAGAAGGATCAGATCCTTGACGTTGATAAGGCCAATGATGTTATCCTGGTCGCCGCCGTCATACACAGGGATCCTGGTGTACATGTTCTCCTTAAAGATCTTCATGACCTCGCTGTAGTCAGCATCTGTGCTGACACAGGACATATCGATCCTGGGGATCATTATATCTTTTGCCACCGCATCTGAAAAATCGAACACATTGTAGATGATCTCTTTTTCGCCGCTTTCTATTACTCCGTCCTCGTGGCTTACGTCCACGTAGGTCTTAAGCTCATTCTCAGTCATGGCCTTGCGGTTTTCCGTATCCACATTGAGGATCTTAAGGACCACTGTGGCAAAGCCATTGATGATGAAGCTAAATGGTGTCATCACAAAAAGCAGTACGGAAATAACTCCCGAATACCAGAGGGACATATTCTCAGCGTAGGCTGTTGCAATGGTCTTGGGTACGATCTCGCCAAAAATAAGGACCACAAGGGTAAGGATTCCGGTTCCGATACCTATTGCAAAGCTGCCAAACATGTCGGTCACAAGCACCGTCATAAGAGCAGATGCGCTTAAGTTTACTATATTATTGCCAATAAGAACTGCAGACAGGACTTTTTGTATATCCCCTGTAAGGTCCAACACCCTTCCAGCCCTTTTGTTGCCCTCATCAAAAAGAGCCTTCATCCTGACCTTGTTGCAGGTCATAAGAGCTGTTTCTGCAGATGAAAAGAATGCAGACAAAAGCACAAGCACCACTAGGATCAATATCCTGATCACATGAATATCCAACTGACAGATCTCCTTCCATTAACTAAGAGGATTTAAATAAAACTCCTTAAAGTCTGTGTAGCCCTGGTCAGAAAGCTGCTGCTTCTGGAACTTCTTGTTCTTGTTCATTCTGACAACAAGAACCTGCTTGCCCAGAGCTCTTTCCTTCTGAGCTTCTTTGATGATCTCAGAAAGCCTGTCTCCGCCGATTCCCTTCTCAATAAGGAAGGCCTCTTTTTCGCCCTCGCCAGGAATCTTAAAGCCCTCGTCCATCATGATCATGATGATCCTCTCAAAGCCAATGGAGAAGCCACAGGCAGGAGTGTCCTGTCCAAGGAACTTGCCAACCATCTTGTCATATCTTCCGCCGCCACCGCAACTTCCGCCGTACTGTGGCATTGATACTTCGAAGATTGTTCCTGTATAGTAGCTCATTCCACGAACGAGAGTAGGGTCAAACACCATCTCAAACTTAGAAGTCTTGGTTGCATCTACAGATGCAATGATCTCTGAAAGACCTTCCCTTACCTCATCTGAAAGGAAGTCTCCAAGCATATCTGCAATGACCTTAAGGCCATCAAGTCCCTCTTTTCCCTCAGCTGCTCTGAAAAGGTCGAGATACTTGTCGATGGAAGCCTTATCAAAGCCTTCCTTAAGAAGCTCCTCAGATACGCCATCAATTCCGATCTTGTCCATCTTGTCGAGTGTGATGAACACCTCGTCGTAGCGATCCTCAGGAAAAGAACTATAGGCAGCCATAGCCTTGAGGATCTGCCTGTCATTGATCCTTATTTTAAAGTCTTCAAAGCCAAGTCTTCCAAGGGTTGTTGTAGTTGCAAGGATAAGCTCTATCTCAGCAAGGTTTGAAGCCTCTCCCAAAATATCAATATCGCACTGCATGAACTGACGATATCTCCCCTTCTGAGGTCTGTCAGCTCTCCAAACATTTCCCATCTGAAGCGCCTTGAATGGAGAAGGGAGCTCTCCCTGGTGCGCTGCATAGAAACGCACAAGAGGAACTGTAAGGTCATAGCGAAGACCGGAATCAGTAAGATCATTCTCGCTCTGTGCTGTCTCAAGATTGAGCTTCTCGCCCCTCTTCATTACCTTGAAGATGAGCTTTTCATTTTCTCCGCCCTGCTTGCTGTTGAGATTAGCAAGGCTCTCCACTGCAGGAGTCTCAATAGATGTAAAACCAAACTCGCCATAGGTTTTTTTTATGATGCCAATGGCATAATCCCTAAGCTGCATCTCAGCCGGGAGAATATCCTTCATACCGGTTACAGGTTTTTTAACAAGTGACATAAAACTATCCTCCTAATACAAATCCAGTGTGACGCTCTTTAGGTGACAAACGGGCGACACACTGATAGATTGTACTATATTAGCGCCTTTTTTGGCAACGTATTATTAATGGTTGTTGTTTCTAAGAAACTCAAGAAAACTGTCCTTTGGCATTGGCCTTGCATAAAAGAATCCCTGGATGTTGTCACAGCCAACTCTTATGATCTGCTTGGCCTGTTCCTCTGTTTCAACTCCCTCTGCCACAATTTCTTTTCCCAAAGCTTTGATGATCTTGACCATATTGATCATAACCATGTAGCTTGTCTCTGATTCAAAGGCTGACTGGACAATACTCTTGTCAAGCTTAAAGAGATTAACAGGAAGAGACGCGATCCTGGCAATGTTGGAGTATCCTGTTCCAAAGTCATCCATGGAGAACTTGATTCCCTTTTCCATAAGTATTTCTATATTCTCTTCCATAGCAGAAGAAATGCCTTCTGAGAAAGTCTCAGTCACCTCAAAGTTGATCTGATCAGGACTTATGCCATACCTATTCATGGTCCTTAAGATGTTATCTGCAAGATTCGCCTGGATGCAGTCTACAACCGACAGATTCACCTCCACGTATTCAAGGCCATGGGCCGTGGCATCAGATTCTGAGAGCATCTTACATACGCTGTCAAGAACGAAGGCGTCAATCTCAATGACCTTACCATTTCTTTCTGCCACTGGCATGAACACAGCAGGTGATATGAATCCAAGATGGGGATCCCTCAGTCTTAACAATGCCTCGCAGGATACGAACCTGCCCTTTTCAGGGTTGTAGATAGGCTGATAATATACTTCCAAAAGCCCGTCATCGAGAGCTCTTTTAACTATAGAATCTATCTTCTTGTCGTGTTCAACGTGCTTGAGGTTAAGGTCTGAAACTCTGAGCACATCCTTGTTGTGGCGAAGTATAGCCTTATTGATGACACCTCTTACCTCATTGAACTTATCAAGACTGTCTATCTCATCAGGAAATCCTATTACATATGGATGCTGAATGAGCCTTACTTCCTCGTCGTTGATTATCCAGTTCTCCTTAAAGCGTTTCCTGATCTGTTCTGCCACCTTCTCGATCATCTGATCATCAGGATCAACCCCGGGGAACACCAATAGAAAGCTTCCATCATCGGTAAAAAAGATATTTCCATCCTGGCTCATCTGCTTAAGGTAGGAGGTTATCTGGTTCAAAAGCTCAGACACAGCCTCTAATGACTGACCGCCTGTAATTGCATTAAGTCTCTCAATGTACACTCCAAATACAGTGAACATCTTCTTCTGGATAAGGTTGTTTCCAACGATGAAATCCAGGGCATTTCTGGTTCCTGCCCCAGACTGGCTATCCACGAACTCGCTGGGATTCTGGAAAGTGTAAACACAAAGAAGGATGGACAGGGATACTGCAAACTCAAAAAGAGAAGTTGACCTTGTCAAAAAGCGCACTGGTACAGACAGAAGCATCAACAGGAAATAAGCTACTAGCGAAACCTGTTTTTCAGTGCTCATTCCCCTTGCATATTTAAAGAACAGATAGATGGCAAATGGGAAATAGATCCACAGGCCAAGGCCTACTGTAATACCCTGAGGGTATCTGTAGCGAAGGTCCCCTATTTCGTCGAAATAGTAGAAGAAATCAATTACAAAGCCGCTCACAAAGAATACGAGCATATAAAGCTGTGGCAGGAAAAGGATAGTTTTTTTCCAGAACTTATCAATTTCTAGCCTGTAGATCGAGAGCATATAGAGCATGGACAGATAGGCCATGGTATAGGCGCACAGCTTCTCCACCACTACCACAGTGTTGTTAAAATCGCTGGAAAAAGCCACATGGATAGCGTTTATGTTCATCCAGAGGCTGTGGAACAGGCCAGCGCTATTAAGCAGCACCGCATCTGCAATGATAAACCCAAAAATCTGCTTTTGCCTGTTGTCATACACCTCTTCTGAGGCATTGATAACAAACGCAACCAGAATTATGAGCAAGGATGCGATGGAGAAATATATATTGTAATTGTAGGGGTCCATGCCAAAAACCATCTTTATCCCTCTTCAAAATACTCGTCGATATATTTTACAAAAGAGCTGTCCTTCATAGGTCTTCCCATGTAGTCTCCCATAAGGAAATCACAGCCGATCTTCTCGGCAATCTCTTTTTCTTTTTCCGAATCGATGCCAGTTGCACCAACGAAAATACTGATATCGTGGAACAGGTTTACGATTCCGCAGGCAACCCGGAACATAACATCAGACTCTCCTGCTTTTACCAGGATCTCGTGGTCAAGGTTCACCTGTGTCACAGGAAGGGCAAGAATCTTATCAAGATCGCCGTATCCGCTTCCGAATTTATCCACAACAATAGAACACTTCATCTCACCAAGGAGCTTTAGGTTTCTTTCAGCAACAGAGTTCATGGTGGACACAGTGGTCTCAGTAAGCTTTAGGGTTATCCAGGAGGCTTCTGCTCTCTCTTCCCTTATGATCTTCTTAAGACGCCTTACAAGGTCATTTCTTGAAATCTCGCCCTGGCTCATGCCTACAATAGCCCTGTACCTGCCATTCTTGTCCCCTGCATTCCAAAAAGCCAGCGCTCTGCAGGCCTTTCTGTAGACAAATTCATCTGTTTCAAGAAGCGCCTGGCTTACTCTGGTATCCGGAATGTTGCCTCTCATATCAATCTCATTTCCGTATTCGTCAATAAAGAAACAAAGAGCGTCAGCACAGTAATTGATCTTGTAAGCCTTGGACAGCATAGGCTGGAACTTCACCAGGGCCGTCTTCTTGTCAATGTTGTTCCTTGCAATGACATCATAGTCCATTACCTTTTCCAGTTCATCGATGCCAGTCTTATGGATATCCACGATCACATCTTTATCCAGCTCAATGCCGTCAATTACAGCATCCACCTTGGTTATGAGCTCAGCAGCAGTCTTGTAGTCGCTTGGGTAGTTGATCATAAAGCAGTGTCCCTCTGCCTTGATGGACATGTTGCCAAACGCCCATGGCTCATGAAGTCTTTGCGCGATGGCATGCAATAGAGCATTTATCTTCTTTGAGTCTGTGGAATGGATGATCACAGCAAATACGTAATCAGAGTACCTGTATGCGTAGCTCTGAAGCCTGTAATCTTTTCTGCCAACATTCTTGAGGTAGTTTGCGATCTTTTTCATGACACTAAGAGCCTGGGCATAACCGATCTCGTCGCTCAAAGCTCTGATGTTATCTATAGTCACAAAGATTGTAGTGTTGGCATTATTTCTTTCTGTTTTTATATCAAGGCCTTCAAGGAAAGCCTTTCTGTTTAAGATATTGAGGCTGTCATCTACCATCTCACTTGGGTTTTGGAGTGAGATATAAACCAGAGTGATGGAAAGGGCGCTCATGAGGTTTTCGATGAGAACGTTGGGGAATAAGAACTGAACTATGACTCCCGCCACCACCAGCACAACATAGGAAAGGATAACCATCTTGGTCCTGTTTCTCATGTATTTCTTGTATTTGAACAGGATAAAACAGCCATAACCCATGTAATAAGTGGCAAGGACATAGTACATAAAGATAAGTGGTCCTCTGTGGTAAAGACCATTTTGATCATAGTAGAAAAGAATCGGAACAAAAATATTGATGAGGACCAGAACCACACCAATGACATGGCCCAGCATTACAGTGACGAAATCTATAGGTTTTCTAATGTCCACATATATATCAAGGACGGAAAGGATATAGATAAGATAGCAGAATCCGGAACCTAAATGGGCTATAAAATAAACAGAGCCAAAGAACATCTCAAGGGGATGATACCAGAAAGCAACCACAGGCTTTATCTGCATGTAGGTTTCACACCGCTCTGCCACAGAAGCTGCAAAAACAGCCAAAAAAAGCATACCATAAGCTCTCTGTCTGTATGCTGGAACCAGCTTTCTGGACAGAGAGACAACAGCTATTGTAAGTAATATGCAAATAGCGCAGATATCAAAGTAAAAAATATAATGCATGCGCCGCCTCCGGCTTTATTTGGATCAGAGCCACTTAAGAGGATTGCTTATCTCTTTTGCTCTGGAAAAGATATCATCACTGTTTCTTTTTAAGTACTCTTCCAGATTTCTGATCTCTTCATCGGAAAAGCCATTCTGCCTCTGGATGATTCCCTCAGGAAGAACACCCTCAGCCAGCTGTCTGCCTGAATCTGTATCTCTTTCAAATTGTACTCTTATGACCTTCTTGCCCTCCTTGTTTCTAAGGATTGCTGAATAAGTCATAGTAATCTCACTATCAAGCATAGGCCTTTCCCTGTATCCCAAAGTCTTAGGGACGAACAATAAAAATAGTGCTATCGGAGCGCAAAGTTCCGATAACACTATTATACGTCAAATTATGCAATTATGAAATATCGATAATATCTAATGCCGTCAAATGAACACCAAGGAGCCGGCATGCTTTGCCATCCTCCATCTTTGGCCAGTTCTGAAGATAGATGGCATCTGTCTCTTTTAAAGGCTCGATCTCAAGGTCAAAAGATATCTCTTTTCCATTGCCATAAATATCAAAAAATCTCTTAAGTCCAACCTCAAAGTCCTGTCCAGTGTAGAAGTTGTCGCTTACAAGCTCTCCATCCTTGTAGAGGGAAGCAGTAGAGCCCTCATAAGAGATATTTGCAAAGATCTCAGAAAAGCCATCAAGGCTTCCTGGAAGTGTGATCTTGTATCTTGTGTCGCTTATCTTTTCAAAGGAAGCTCTCTTGTCATTAAGGATAGCGTTTGTGCCCTCGTAGACTGCAAAAACATCACCTGTTAAGAACTCACCAGAACCTGTTGTTCCAGACACCTTGGCAAAGCCTGCAGGTACTTTTTCAATGTCAGGATATATCCTGAAGGATGGCTTTACCCTTCCTTCGTCCTCTGAAACTGAAACATAGAGCTTTACCCTGCCATCAGCAGTTGTGACTGCTTCGCCCTTTGAAATGATCAGGTGCTGTCTTCCGTCAATTGTGACCTTGACTGCATGAAGAGCCTCATCCTTGGTGAGGGTTATGATGCTGTTGCCATCGAGATCTCCTGTGACATCAGCATTTATCTCCCTGTCAGTATCTGTGTAGAATACGTAGGCATCCTTACCTGATCCACAAGCGTCCCTAAGTATGCAAAGAGGAGTGGCATCTACAGTTAAAAGAGCTTTTTCTCCTACCTTCATGCCAAATGGGTAAAAGAAATAATCTCCATCTTCGATATCTCTTTTGCCAAAGGAAGCGAGAACCTGGCCATTTTCTGAATATGCGATAAGCTCCTGGTCCTTATGAGCTGCCATCTCGTATCTTCTCTGGTAGTTATTTACAAAAAGGTATCCTCTCTTTATATCACCATCAGTCTTGTATCTGACCGCACTTCTAAGACTCTTTAAGTCATCAGGCTTTAATGGATTACCTGGCTGCGCAGTGTAAGCCATATCTGTCAGGTCATCGCCAAAGTCGTGGATGAAGGTACCAAGGAGCCTTACATGTCTGTAGGTATCCTCCATCTGGCCATACTCACGAAGGGGAGCGTTAAAGTCATAGGAGCAGATAGGAAGGTCATTGGGATAGCCTGTTTCTCTTGATTCCTGCAAAGTTGTAAGCTTGCCCTTTGGATTGGTGCCGCCATGGTACATATAGTAGCCCACAAGGTTTGCACCGCTTGCGATCTTGACCATGGTCATGGCCTCTGTATCATCGCCTGTAGCAACGGGTCTTCTGTGCTTCGTTACCTGAAGCCCGCCTCCAAGCTCTGCTGTAAGATATGGGAACTTGTCCATGTCAAAGGTGATGCCATCTCCAAGGCCGTGGTCTGATCCGATGTTGTGGTCATTCCTCTCCCTTGTGAAGATATAATTGCCGCTTGGTTCGATCTCTGTGGTCCTCTGATCCCATGGTGCTTCGCAGTAGCCGCCCATTACCGGCAGCATTCCACCTGTCACAGCGCCTCCCCAGCCTGTTGCAGTATAGATAGGAGTTACAAAGCCAATCTCTTTTGCCATGGCTAAGAGGGTCTTCATGTGCTCTTCGCCCTCTTCTCCGTTCTTACCGCCGCAGTGGCCATATTCATTTTCGATCTGGATACCTATTACAGGGCCGCCCTCTCCAATAAAGAAGCCCCTTGCCTGCTCATAGGTCTTTTCATAAAAAGCTCTTACGTGCTGAAGGTACCTTGGAGCGCTAGTCCTTACTTCATAGCCGCCTTCCTTAGCGTCCTGTAAAAGCCAGTCAGGGAAGCCTCCGTTTCTTGCTTCGCCGTGGGCCCATGGGCCAATTCGAAGGATGCAGTATAGTCCGCATTTTTTAACTGTTTCAAGGAATTTCTTAAGATTTCTATCCCCTGTAAAATCAAACTCTCCGTGAACCTCTTCGTGGTGGATCCAGATAACATACAGTGAAACTATGTCTATCCCACCAGCCTTCATTTTCAAAAGTTCTTCTTCCCAGTACTTGTTTGGGTATCTGCTAAAATGCATCTCTCCCATCATGGGAAAAAAGCGCTTTCCATCTACCAGTAAGCTGATCTGGTCGAAGGTCACTTCTGACCTGTCTGTGATCTTCATAACTTGCTCCTCATTTCGTACTTTCTTTTAAAATAACTTCATAGCCGCCCAGGGTCTTGCTGGACACATAGCCCCCGGCAATCATATCAAGAAGTGTCTTGGCTGCATTCGCACCAAGATTTCTGTCGTTAAAATTAAGGGACGTAACTGACGGCACAGCGTTCTCCAAAATAGAACTGTTGTAGAAGGATGCAATGCGAAGGTCTTCAGGGATCCTTATGTGCTCATCCCTGCACCTGGACATAACTTCTCCCGCTACGGCATCATCCATGCATACTATTCCGTCGATGTTTTTCTTTTGCAGTTCCTTTAGTATGTTTCCAACCTTTGATACATCCTCAACCTCAAGGTAGATAAGACCTTGGTCAACAGGAATGCCCGCCTCTTCAAAGGCAGCTAAAAAGCCTTCATGCCTTGTCCTTGTTATGATGTGGTTGGTGTTACCGCCAATAAGAGCAAGCCTCTTAAGCCCCTTGGCAATAAGGATAGACGTCAGTTCCTTGCAGGCAGAGAAATTATCATTGTCCACATAGATTACATCGCTGTCGTAGGTCTTGCCAACAGCCACAAATGGAATCCCTGAATTCTTAAGGTAATATACTGCGTTGTCTCTTACCAGGGTCCTTGTAAGAATGATCCCATCCACTTTGTGGTTGTTAATGATCCTCTTGATACCTGATATGTCGTCTCCGCTTACCAAGGAAACAATAACATCATATCCAAAGCCTGATGTAACCTCGCTGATGCCTATCATGCAGCGCTGGAAAAAAGGAAGATCAACTGCATTATAATCATCCGGCCATACCACGCCTATGTTGTAGGTCTTTTGCCCTGCAAGCGCCCTTGCATTTATATTGGGTATGTAATTATGTTCTTCGATGAAGCTCATGACCTTCTGCCTGGTGTCATCCCCAACTCTCCCCTTTCCCGAAATAGCTCGGGAAACAGTTGTCTTGGAGATTCCAAGGGCTCTGGCCACATCATCGATCGTTATTTTTGAGCCCATAAGTTTATTTTGTCCTTCTTTGCCAAATTCATAAGAAAGTTCTGCTCTTAGCCTTTTACAGCGCCACCTGTTACACCTTCAACATAGTATTTCTGAAGGAACATGAACAGAAGTGTTACAGGAATTGCAACCAAAACGCCGCCTGCACAGAATCTTGTGAAATATCCCTGATAGTCGTTGGTCCATACCCATCTGGTCATACCTACTGCAACGTTGTAGCTTGTGTCGTGACCAAAAGCTACATATGAAGCAAATACGTAGTCGCACCATGGAGCCATAAATGCAACCAGTGCAGTGTAGATGATTATAGGCTTACTCATTGGGATGATCATTGTAAGGAATATCCTTGCTCTGGTGGCGCCGTCAATTCTTGCAGCCTCGTCAAGAGCCTTGGGTATTGTATCAAAGTATCCCTTGCAGACATAGTATCCCATTCCAGAGCTTGCAACAGAAACCAGGATAAGACCTGGGATAGCGCCAGCCTGAGTAAGTCCAAACTGTTTAAGAAGGAAGTACAGGCAGATCATGGTAAGGAATCCGGGGAACATTCCAAGGATCAGCCAGAATCTCATAAGGAATGTTCTTCCTGCAAATCTCATTCTTGAAAGAACGTAGCTTACGCAAAGCTGGATAAGTGTCTGAAGAACTGCCACGCACACAGCGATGACTATTGTGTTTTTGTACCATAAAAGGTAATTGGTCTGGGCTGTATCAAAGAGGAACTTGTAGTTATCAAGGCTAAAGCTCTTTGGCACAAGGTAATCAACCATTCCGCCATACTCTGTGGCATAGGACCTGAAGCTCTGAAGCACAAGCCCCACGAATGGGAACAGCCAGATAATGCTTATGATCACCAAAAGTATATATGTAAGTACATTGCTTATTGTTTTCTTTGTTTTGTATGATTTCATTATTGGAAGCCCTCCTCATCCTTTACTGATGGAAGCATATTGTAGACAACCAGTGAAATTACCGCTGTCACAACAAATACCATGATACCGATGACCGCTGCCATCCTGTAGTTTGTGTCATTGACTGTCATCTTGTACAGCCAGGTGATAAGAAGGTCTGTATTACCTGCCTTTTCTGCAAGGTTAACAGATTGTGGTTTACCCTGAGTCAGAAGGTAGATAACGTTGAAGTTGTTAAGGTTTCCAGTGTACTGTGTAAGAAGGAATGGTCCTGTTACAAACAGCATGTATGGAAGTGTAATGCTCTTAAACATCTGCCATGGATTAGCGCCGTCAATCCTTGCGCTCTCGTATAGATCCTCTGGAATGTTCATGAGAAGTCCTGTGGCAATGAGCACCATGTAAGGAATACCGATCCAGATATTGACTACAACTACTGTTATTCTGGCAAGAACCGGATCTGTCCAGAATGGAATGTAAGTCTTGATGATACCCCACTTAATGAGATATCCATTGATAAGTCCGTCGTTAGCGAACATCTTCATAACGTAAAGAAGTGATACGAACTGGGGAACAGCTATTGTCATAACTAGAATTGTTCTCCAGAGTTTCTTGAACTTGATCCCCTTTTTGTTGATGAGCATTGCTACTCCAAGTCCAAGGAAATAGTTTGTAAATGTAGCAAGGAAGGCCCAAACCAGGGTCCAGATAAGGACATAGGTAAAGGTTGAACCAATTCCAGCTCCTGAGAATGATACAAGATTTTTAAAGTTCTCAAGTCCCACCCATGTAAAGAGGTTTGATGGTGACTGATGGTTCTTGTCATAGTTGGTAAAGGCAACCATGATCATGAACACAATTGGAAGTACAGTAAATACAAATATTCCAGTTACAGGAAGCGCAAGAAGTGTCTTGTGGAAATTCTTGTCAAACAAAGACATGAACACTTCATTGTTTGTTGGAAGCTTTTTCCCGTTCTTTAAAAGAAGCTCTTCCTTGCGGTTTTCTCTGATATTGATGTACCAGATAAGAACAAAAACAAAGATTGCGAAAAGAGCTAAAACTCCAAACAGCAGGATCAAAAAGCTGTTGTCTCCATATACAGTTTTACGTCCAACCTTTTTGGTTGCAACTGTTCCCAAAGTGCCTATCTTTGAAAGGTATTTCCATCCAAAGCCGGCCATAAACCAAAAGAACAGCACCTCAAGAGCCAGCAGCGCAGCTCCTATCAGAATCTGCCCTCTAAGTAGCGGACCAAAGCCAAAGATCAAAAATGATATCTTTGTTCTGAAATCTCCTTCTATGAATGTGGTACCTATCTCTTTAAAACCATTACCCAGGGCTTTAAAGAAAGTGGCAAAAGCATTCGTTTTATTTTTCCCTGCCTCTTGTGCCATACCTTCTGGCCTCCTTCTATTCCAGCTAATTCTTATTAGTTAAATACAGGCCCGGAAACAAATTGAATCCGAGCCTATATTGAAAGTTACATATTTGGTTGTGCTATACGTATCACTGAGCGTAAGACTCACATGTAGTCTGGAAGTCTGTAAGAACCTGTGTAAGTGTAGCGTCATCAGCGTCAGCCTTAACCTCACCAGAGATGATTGAATCACCAAGTGATGTTGCAAGTGTCCAGTAATCTCCAGGATACTGTCCCTGAGGGATTGTGTACTGAAGCTGATCAGCAAGAGCTGAAAGAGCCTCGTCAGCCTTAACTGCATCTGACTGCTGAGCCTTGAGGTTTGAAGGGCCCCAACCTACTGCATCGTATCTAGCCTGCTGAACTTCCTCACCTGAGAGGTAAGCTGCAAGTGCGTCACAAACTGCGAGCTTCATGTCATCTTCCTGAGGCTTAACACCAAGAAGCTTGAATCCACCAAAACCGCTCATCTGATATGTCTTGCCATCAGCGCCTTCGAATGTAGGAAGTTTAGCACATGCGTAGTTGTCACCAAACATATCCTTAGCTGCCTGTGCATCCCAAGTACCATCAACGATTGCTGCGCAGTTAGTTGCGTTAGAAACTGCTGAACCGTTCTGGAATGACTTGGAAGAAGCAACCTCAAGCATCTCCTTAAGAGCTACAACGCCCTTATCTGATGCGTATGTTGAGTTGCACTTTGTGAAGTTACCCTGATCGTCAGTGTCATATGTAAGCTCAGCACCTGTTCCGAAGAAGAATGCTGTCTGATACCAACCTGAGTTAAGCTCGAAGTAGAAGTTCTTGCCTGCTGCTTCGCAATCAGCGATGATGCCTTCAAGAGTAGAAGGATCTGTTACAACACTCTTATCATAGTAAAGGAAATATCCGTTATCTGATGTAAGAGGATAAGCATATAATGTTCCACCAACTGTTGCAGCTGCAACTGCACCAGCGTCGTTCTCTGACTTAACAACCTCTGCGTTAGAGTCCTCAACTACCTCAAGAGCTCCAGCAGTAACAAGTCTTGCGATCTGATCCTGAGCAAATGCATAGATGTCAGCACCAGCCTCAACGTCTGTGATCATGTTACCAGCGGCATCACCTTCACCAACAGCCTCAACTGTGAATGTGTATCCGCTCATCTCAGGATGTGCCTCCTGGAACTTAGCGATCTGCTCATTAGTGAAATCAACTACATTATCAGCAACCCAGACCTTAACTTCGCCTGTGCCATAATCTGTGATCTCTTCTGCTGTCTCTGCCACCTCTGTAGCTGTCTCAGCAACTTCTGTGGCTGTCTCTGCCACCTCTGTAGCTGTCTCTGCTGCAGTGTCTGCTGCACCATTGCCGCAACCAGCAAGGAGTGTTGCGCCCATAGCAGCTGTTAACATAACAGATACCAATTTCTTTTTCATAATTTATTTCCCTCCATTTGTTAAATGTGACTGCGCAAAATTGCGCAATCGGTTGCTCACATAAAAAGTTTATCCTTTGTGCATTTTTTTGTCAATTAAACATTTTGAATGATTAATTACGCCTAATTTCATACATATTGCACATTGACTTTTTGTACGGTAACGTTTCCGGAAACGTTGTCGGTAACGTTTTGCGCAATCGGTAAATCACGCTATTTTGCGGTAATATGCGCCATTTTGAGCAATCTTACCGCAGTACGTTAATTCCATTAACGTGGTCAAAAGCTGCGGAACCGAGATTTCTTTTCCCTTCTTATAGAGTTCTTCCAGGATAAAGGAGCTTGAAACCGGGATAATATCTACGATTCCAAGGATCTCTTCCTCTATTGAGACTTCTGGCTGATCATTCATTTCATCCTCAGGGTCCAAATTGCAAAGCGCCAGTTCTTTTTCCTCTTCCTGTGAAGGTGCGTTTGCTGGCGCCTCATACCTTCCTCTCACAGTCCAGATCCTGTCGATAACGTCTGCTGCAGAGATGGCAACTCCTGCTCCCTGGCTTATAAGGTAGTTACAGCCATCGCTAAGTCTGTCAGAGGCTCTTCCCGGAACAGCAAACACTTCCCTGCCCTGTTCAAGCGCTGTGTCCACTGTGATGGTGGTTCCTGACTTTCTCCTTGCTTCCACCACCACAAGAACATCTGCAAGAGCACTGATGATCCTGTTTCTTAGGGGGAAAAATTTGGCGATGGGCTCCATCCCCGGTGGGTACTCTGATATAAGGCCGCCACTTGCTGTGAGTGCATCATATATTTCTTTATTCTCCGGGGGATAGCAGATATCTACTCCGCAGCCCAGAACTCCAAATGAAGCTCCCCCTGCAGCAACAGCAGCATTTTGCGCTATACCATCTACGCCCCTGGCCATTCCGCTGATGACCTGGATCCCTGCTATGGCAAGATCTCTTCCAAACTGCCTTGCCATGAATCTTCCATAATCAGAGCACATCCTGGCCCCAACTACGGCAACTGAAGGGACATTTGGGTCAGGGAGCTTTCCCTTTACATAGATTGCAAAGGGCGCATTGGGGATGTTCTTTAGCTTATCCGGAAAGTCTTCATCTATCCTTGATACAAACCTGATACCCTTACTTAAAAGCTTGTTCTTCTCGTTTTCAAAGTCCCAGCTATACCTTGATCTTTCTATATTTTCTACCTGCTTATGGCTCAGCACCTTGGACAGCTCTTTTGAACTTAGTCCATAGACATCCTTGCAGCTAAGCCCGCTGCAAAGGAGCTTGTCCATGCTGGCATTTCCGATGCTCTCAACATTAAAGAGCCACATCGCGTAATCTTTTTCTTTTAATTCCAAATCTTAGTCCTCCATCTGACTGTAATATTCTCCATCTGTTATCCTGTATCCCACGGCTTCCATGAGATGGATCTGTCTTATCTCATCTGATCCGTCAATATCTGCAATTGTTCTGGCAACCCTTAGTATCTTGTGATAGGCCCTTGCTGAGAGCGCCATGGTGGTAAACACATTTTCAAGGTAGCTCTCCTCCTTGGGGCCCAGGTGGCAGAACTTCTCTATATCCTTGGGGGACATATCTGAATTGAACCTTAGCTCTGTCCCCTTAAATCTCTCATCCTGGATCTTTCTTGCTTTTAGTACCCTCTCTCTTATGGTCTTACTTGATTCGTTTGCACTTTTGTTTTTCACCGTAAGATCAGAGATATCCACCCTTGGGGCCTCTACACAGATGTCCACCCTGTCAAGGATCGGGCCTGAAATATGGCCAAGGTATCTTCTTATCTCTGAAGGAGAGCACTTGCACTTATTCCTATCCGGATAATATCCGCAGGGGCAGGGATTAAGCGCTCCCACCAGCTGAAAGTTTGCAGGATAGGAATAGGTTCCTTTGTTCCTTACGATGTGAACAACCTTATCCTCAAGGGGCTGGCGCAGCATATCAAGCTTGGCTCTTGAAAACTCTGGCATTTCATCAAGGAAAAGAACTCCTCTGTGAGCCAGGGATATGATCCCTGGTCTTGGAACTGTACCTCCTCCAACAAGGGCCGTCTCAGTAACAAGGTGGTGGGTACTCATAAAAGGCCTTTTGGTGATAAGGGCCTGGTTTTCAGAGAGCATTCCTGCAACTGAATATATTGTTGATACTTCAAGGCTCTCATCCAGAGAAAGAGGCGGAAGGATGGTGGGAAGTCTCTTTGCCACCATGCTCTTACCAGCTCCAGGAGGTCCTATTATCATAAGGTGGTGAAAGCCTGCTGCCGCTATCTCAGCAGCTCTTTTCACCCCTGACTGACCATTGATATCTGCAAAGTCTAGATCATAGGCGCCTCCTTCAGCCTCCTCAAAAAGTTTTCCCACATCGATAGTTGTGGGAGGTATCAGCTTATCTCTCTCGCCTTCATCAGCCTGAAGATACAAGGCTGTCTCCTGCAGGGAATCTACACCGATGACCTTTATTCCCGAGATAACAGCTCCTTCTCTTGCGTTGCTCCTTGGAAGGATGACCTTCTTATAACCCATTTCCCTTGCCTTACTAACAATTGGAAGGATTCCCTTGACCGGCTTTATCTCTCCATCAAGGCCCAGTTCTCCTAAAACAACTATATCCTCCAAAACTCTTTCTTGTATCTGTCCCATAGCTGCCATAATCCCAACAGCCACTGGCACATCGATGACTACGCCGCTTTTCCTTATACCTGCCGGTGACAGATTAATGGTTATCTTTGCTGCAGGCACTTTTGTTCCTGCATTTTTTAGCGCCACTCTGACTCTGTCTCCGGCTTCTCTTACTTCTCCTGACATAAATCCAACCATATTAAAGCTGGGCAGCCCGTCAGAGACATCCACTTCTACTTGCATAAGGTATGAAGAGATGCCATTAGCTGCTCCTGAAGTAACTGAACTAAACATTTCATTTCCTCGTATTCAAATTATTGGTGAAATCACTGTCTGAAGACCTCAAACAGTGTTTAAAAGATATAAAAACAAAATCGACCTGCTGATTATATAACAGGTCGATCTAAAAAATCTTTAAGATTTTCTTAAGATTAAAAAATTTCATCTGAGCATTTTGTTCTGCATGGTGTCAGGATCCTGAGCAAACTGAAGAGCAACCTCTCTTGTAACCTTCTGAGCCTTGTAGAGTTCAAGGATTGCATCGTCCATAGTGATCATACCCTGCTTTCTGTAGGTCTGCATGTAGGTGATCAGCTGGTGGGACTTACCTTCACGGATAAGGTTACGAACAGCACTGTTGATGTGAAGAACCTCAAATGCTGCTATACGTGAACCGTCCCCTGTAGGAAGGAGCTGCTGACAGATGATGGCTTCAAGAACGCCTGCCAGCTGTATCCTGATCTGCTGCTGTTGATGAGATGGGAATACATCAATAAGTCTGTCCACAGTGTTGGATGCTCCGATGGTATGAACAGTTGAAAGGACAAGATGTCCTGTCTCAGCAGCGGTAATAGCTGTGCTTATGGTCTCAAGGTCACGCATCTCTCCCACAAGGATAACATCAGGATCCTCACGAAGAGCTGCCCTGAGGGCACTGGCATAGTTGTTTGAGTCAGTACCGATCTCTCGCTGGTTAACGATGGACATCCTGTGCTGATATGTGAACTCGATAGGGTCCTCCAGTGTGATAACATGGGCTTCCCTGTTGTTGTTGATCTGATCGATGATAGATGCAAGAGTTGTGGATTTACCACTTCCGGTAGGACCTGTAACCAGCACCAGACCTCTCTTTTTCTTGTAAAGGTCGATTACTGTGTCAGGAATTCCAAGAACTTCTGCACTTGGAATAGTGGTGGCAACGACTCTGAATGCCAGGGCATAAGAGCCCCTCTGCTTGAAGACATTAAGTCTGTATCTGCCCACATGAGGAATTGAAAAAGACATATCGTACTGTCCGTTTTCATCCAGCTTCTCCCTCTGTTTTTCAGACATGATCTCTTCAACGATTGCAAGAGTGTTTGGCGGCAGCATCTTGCCATAGCTCTCCATTGGGATGAGCTTGCCATTGAGTCTCATCTTGGGTGGAAGACCTACAGTTACGTGAACGTCAGATGCTCCTGCTTCCTTTGCTTCTTTTAAAACATCTTCTATAAGTGACATATCATGCTCCTTTATCAGACGTAATCAGGTTCTTCTACTGTAATCCCAAGCGCTTTCATCTTGTCAGTATTCATAACATATCTGTTGTCCATGGTCTTCATGATGTCTACAATTTCCAGGTCGCCATAAGCTCTTCTATTGGACAGATCGATAATTGAATTATCTCTAAAACTAAGAACAGTAGGTCTTAAGAAATCATCGTCATTGGTCCTGATGACAAGAGCCTTCTCTCCTGAGTTAAGCTCCACACTGACACCCGGGATCAGGATGTTAAGTGAATCTATAAGGCCTCTTACCACTCTTGGATCAAACACATCGCTTCTCTTCATCATATTTCTGATGACAACAACCTCTGATGTTGGTGAATCCTCAAGTCGTACTGCTGTCTCTTTATCAAATATACCAGCAACAACCAAAACTCTTGCTGCCAGAAGTGTCTTCTGGCTCTGGACAGGATTTCCGTTCCAGTAGTCCAAAAGGATCTTCCTGGCCTGATTGCAGGCTCTCTTGATGTTGGGCTGGAAAGAAAATGCTTCATCAATTATAGGATATCCCTGTACCTCATGACCATCGATCACCGCCCTCTCATCCTCAGTGGTGTTCTGCTTGGACTGAAGAGCTGGTGGAAGTGTGAGCTTGCCGATGTCATGGATAACTGCTGCCATTACCGCTTCGTTCTGCTCAGAGAGCGGAACATTCATGGTGTGAGTGATCATGGCCGCAAGGATAGCCACATTCAGCGAATGCTTGTAGATATAATCCTCTTCACTTCTAAGTGCCTGCTGGAAAGTTATCTTTTTCCTGAGGTTTCCATAGCTCTTGATGATCTGTGCACAGATATTGGGAAACTTCTCCTGTTTACCCTTGGCCCTGATCTTCTGAAGCTCTTCCATGATCTCGTTGTACATAACGGTCTGGAATCTCTCAAAGTCTATGTCGTCCTGAGTCATAGGTGGTACAGGCTCAGCAGGCTCAAGAATAAAAAGGCCGATAAGACCAAAACTCTTGATGTTCTCGATGCTCTGGGTGTCCTTAAGTACCGTAGCACGATCGTACAAAAGAACTCCCTTTTTACTATATATAGGTTTGGCCAGTCGCATTCCCGGCCTCAATTCATCACATTTAATAAACAGCATATATTGCACCCCAACGCATTAAATACTATATCTCTAGTATGAGGCCGCTAAGTGAAAAAATCAATCAGATATCGCACTTTACCACAAAATATAGTTTCAGGTCAGTTCATCAAGGGTACTGCCATATGAAGACAAAAATTCATTGACGAAATCAAGGACCTCCGGAAGCTCCTGATAGAGGCTCCTTATGGCCTTGCCTGTGCTCTCTTTTGCAGTCCTGAACTCAGAATTGCCTGCATTCATCTCTCCGATGCACTTGATAAGGGCCGAGAGCTTGTCAGCTGCCTTGACGAGCTTTCTCATATATCTCTCATCCTCTGAATCAGCAGGAACAAATATCTCTTCAAAAGAGGGCCTTAGATCATCCGGAAGTTTTTCAAGGAGCTTGGAATCAGCGATAGCCTCAACCTCCTTGTATGCGTGCTTGAGTTCTTTATTAAAATACTTAACAGGTGTTGGCATATCTCCCGTGATGATCTCAGATGCATCATGGTAAAGGCCTATGAGCGCCGCCTTGTTGGCATCAAGATGCTTGCCATAGCGCACATTGCCTATAGTGCAAAGAGCATGGGCAATGATAGCCACCTCCATTGAGTGTTCGCAGAGATTCTCCTGCCTTGTATTCCTCATAAGAGCCCAGCGCTCGATATATTTCATCCTGGATATAAGCGCAAAGAAATTGTAGTTCATGGTATCCCCCTTGTATTTGTCTGTTAGCCGTATAGGCGCGACTATGTTTATTCTATCATATTTATATTGATACTCACGATAAATGTAAACCTGCTCATTGCATATAAACATGTATGTTTTTTGGCTTTTATATGCCTATTTAGTAGAATCTCCAGCAATTCTATCTTATCAAACTCTCAAGAGCATATAAATTTCAGTTCAGTCGATATTGTTATATGCCTTTTCATTCTTGACGCCACTTTATTACAACGACAGTGGGAAAATATGCATATAATACCATGTTATAATCCTGATTTTATATGCCAACGCTCTTTGTCACCAAAAAGATATTTCTACATTCAGTTGACTTGGCATCACAAAACAACATCTTGCTAATATTATCTTTCACAGCAGAAAATCAGCCATTATTGTGTTGCTGACATCAAGACCAGTATCAGTAAGACGAAGGCAGGTCTGGTTTGTATAATGATCAGGATCGCTCTCTGAAACAATCTCCAAGTGCCCAGACTTAACATATCTTTCAATCACATCCCCATATACCTCAGTTATATCCTGGGAAAAGAGCTGTCTAAACTCCTCTACATCTACTCCCCTCACAAGCCTTAGCCCCAGGAACATGAACTCTTCCATCTGGCTCTGAAAGCTTAATTCTTCAAGGTTTTCTTTGATACTTGACATGTCAGCAGAAAAATCCACGTATCTGCGCATATCTCTGGTGTTACTCCACCTGACGTTGTCCACCATTGACGCAGCGCCAAGGCCAAGCCCCAGATAATTGCCTCTCTGCCAGTAAACCTTGTTGTGGGCGCACTCGTAGTTTCCACAAAAAGTGCCATTTCCTGCATTTTCTGCAGATACGTCCCTTGCGTAATTTGATATCTCATACCTGTGGTAGCCATGCTCCTTAAGATAGCGCTTGGTCTCGTGATACATGGCTCTGTCTGTTTCCTCGTCAGGAAGGTGTAAATCCATGTCGTAAAAAGGTGTTCCCTCCTCTACGATAAGGCTGTAGGCGGAAATATGCTCAGGACCCATTTCCACAACCTTCTTAAGGGTCTCCATGTAGGAATCAAAGCTCTGGTCAGGAAGAGCGCTCATAACATCGATATTGATGTTGTCAAAACCAGCCTGCCTTGCATTTTCAAAGGTTTCGGCAAACATCCTGCTGTCGTGGAGCCGGCCGAGCTTTTTTAGCTCATCATCATTAAGGGACTGGGCTCCGATGCTGAGCCTGTTAAAGCCAGCTTCTTTAAATGCGCAAAGCTTATCATATATAGCTGATGCGGGATTTACCTCAATGCTGATCTCGCAGTCATTACTAAGGTTGAAGGCACTCTTTATAGCCTCAAGGGTGTCACAGAGCTTTTCTCCTTCCGGAAAAGAGGGTGTCCCTCCCCCAAAGAAGATCGTCTTTACAACCCTGTCTTCATATTCTTTGGATGCTTCTTTTATCTCTTTTAAAAGAGCTTCAAAGTAATTATCTCTTTCCTCTTTTCCTGCAGCAAAAGAAAGGAAGTCGCAATATAAGCACTTCCTTTCACAAAATGGTATATGAACATAAATTGAAATATCTCTGCTCATAACGTATTTAGTAGTTCCATAAAAATATCAGTCTGTGTTGTCAAGCTTCAAGACGCTAAGGAATGCTGACTGTGGAACCTCAACATTTCCAATCTGGCGCATCTTCTTTTTACCTTCCTTCTGCTTCTCAAGAAGTTTCTTCTTACGGGTTATATCACCGCCGTAGCACTTGGCAAGAACGTCCTTGCGGTAAGCCTTGACTGTTTCTCTGGCGATGACCTTGCCTCCAACGGAAGCCTGGATCGGTATCTCAAACAGATGCCTTGGGATCTCCTCTTTAAGCTTCTCGCACATCTTGCGGCCTCTCTCGTAGGCGCCGTCCTTGTGGACGATAAAGGAAAGAGCGTCAACCTCTTCTCTGTTGATGAGGATATCAAGCTTAACAAGGTCTGACTTCTCATATCCCTTAAGCTCATAGTCAAAGGATGCATAGCCCCTTGATCTTGACTTAAGGGCATCAAAGAAATCATAGATGATCTCGTTAAGAGGAAGCTCGTATTTAAGGATAGCCCTGGTCTGTTCGATGTAATCGGTACTAAGGTACTTGCCTCGTCTCTCCTGGCAGAGCTGCATGATGGCTCCCACGTAGTCAGTGGTGACCATGATCTCGCCATTTACAATGGGCTCTTCCATGTACTCTATCTCCGACGGATCTGGAAGGTTTGTTGGGTTTGTAAGGTCAAATACCTCTCCGTCAGTCTTATGTACCTTGTAGACAACAGAAGGAGCTGTTGTAACAAGGTTAAGATCATACTCTCTTTCAAGTCTCTCCTGGACGACCTCAAGGTGGAGAAGTCCAAGGAAGCCTGCTCTGAATCCAAAACCAAGAGCCTGTGAGGTCTCTGGCTCGTAGAAAAGAGATGCGTCGTTAAGCTGCAGTTTTTCAAGGGCATCTCTAAGGTCTGAATAATGAGCTGAATCTGCAGGGTAAAGTCCGCAGTAAACCATTGGCATTACTTTTTTGTAACCAGGAAGCGCCTCAGCGCAGGGCTTATCTGCATCAGTAACTGTATCGCCGACTCTTGTATCCTGGATATTCTTGATAGAAGCTGTGAAGTATCCAACATCTCCTGCAGAGAGCTCATCGCTTGGGATGAAGCTTCCAGGAGCAAAATACCCAACCTCAACTACCTCTGCCTCAGCATCAGTGGCCATGAATCTGATCTTCATGCCCTTTCTGATAATGCCGTCCCTTACTCGCACAAATACAATAACTCCCCTGTAGGAGTCGTAGATACTGTCGAAAATAAGAGCCTTCAAAGGAGCAGCTAAATCCCCTGTTGGTGCAGGGATCTTGTGAACAACTGCCTCAAGGACATCCTCTATGCCAATTCCATTTTTGGCTGAAATAAGTGGTGCGTCCTGGGCCTCTATTCCTATTACATCCTCGATCTCATCCTTGGTCTCCTGGGGCATTGCACTTGGAAGATCGATCTTGTTGATGACAGGGAAAACGTCAAGGTCATGATCAAGGGCCATGTATACATTGGCCAGTGTCTGAGCCTCAACACCCTGGGTAGCATCAACAACAAGGATTGCTCCGTCGCAGGCGGCAAGGCTTCTTGATACCTCATATCCAAAATCCACATGTCCTGGAGTATCTATCATATTGAAAGTGTATTCCTGTCCATCCTTTGCCTTGTAGATCATACGAACGGCCTGGGACTTGATGGTGATACCACGCTCTCTTTCGATATCCATGTTATCAAGGACCTGGTTCTGCATTTCTCTTAAGGTGAGAACTCCGGTCTTTTCGATCATCCTGTCTGCCAAGGTTGATTTGCCATGATCAATATGGGCAACTATACAAAAATTTCTTATTTTACTCTGATCCACTTTGTATTCCTCGTAAATTTCGCATAATAGTACTCGGTGTATTATATCAAAATCTATTGACAGTTTCTAGATTTTAATCTAAAATATCTAGCGTATGTGGCATTAACTGTCCGTGTCCGGCTTAATGCGCACACGAACATCATTATAAACATTTATTTTATTGAATTTTATCGGAGGTAATTATGGCTAATATTAAATCCGCCAAGAAGAGAATTTTAGTTAACGAGAAGAAGGCAGCTCAGAATCAGATGATCAAGTCTGCTGTTAAGACAGAGATCAAGAAGGTAAGAGCAGCTATCGAGGCTGGTAACAAGGACGAGGCAGCTAAGGCTCTCCTTTCAGCTACATCTGCAATCGACAAGGCTGAGTCAAAGGGTGTATTCAAGAAGAACACTGCTTCAAGAAAGATCTCTCGTCTTGCACTTGCTGTAAACAAGATGGCTTAAGTTTTTCATTCGTATTAAATATTTAGATAATAATAAAGACTGTGGATTCTCACCTCCACAGTCTTTTTTTAGTCTTTTCTTTAAGTTCTTCCATACTCTCTTTTGATGTTACAGAGGACATTGTCGGGTTTCCTGCGATAGTTCTTTCTCTGTACCATTCAAAAAAGTTCTTGACCGGCGCAGGAGTAAACTTTGACATCACAACTCTATACTTGGCATAGAGTTCTGTTACTTCTTCTCTTACATTTCCAACATATGCAGCCGGATCAAGGGCCATTTTCTCCTTGATGGCCTTGAAGGACTTCTCAAGAGAATCACTTATGACATCCACACGGTTGGCCACGGCCTCCTTAACATCCTCTCCCTTAAAAGCAATGATGACATCAAGGCGCTTCTGCATCTTGCTCATCTCAGCCTTGGCTCTGTCCATGTAGCTAAGGACATCCTTAAGGTCAAGAGCAGTCTTGAAAGCCAGCATAAAGTCGCAGCTTACAAGGAATGTAAGGGCAGCGGTAAATACCGTCAGGAAATTATATGGAATAGACAAGATTATCTTCTCAATGGGGATCTGCAGGTAGTGAGTAAAGATCACGGTACACACGCCCCAGGCAATTGATGATTCAAGGGATACATGCCCCTGAAAGTTAAACTTTTTGTGGGAGTAGTCCCAGTACCTGACCTTGAACAGAGCCTCCATGGTAACGCCCACAACATACTCAAGAGCTGTGGCGCCAATACATCCTGCAATAAATACAAGGACCAGGTTGTCGTAGTAGGGCTTACTCACAACCAGCATCATGATGCCGCCTGATCCATATAGCGGCAAAAAGGGTCCACGCATGAACCCTCTATTTACCAGATGTTTTTCCATTATTGAAACATAGGCTGATTCAAAGCACCAGCCAAAAAAGCTATAAAAGAAAAATAGAAATAGCCACTGACTGGGCTGATAGTTAAACATAATTACTGCTCCGGATTAGAAAAATCAATTACTGGGTTTGCTGGCTCAGTGGTCTTTTTAACTTCTGTAGCCACCAGGACAGGGCCTTCTCCCTGGTACTCTGCCACGTACTGTTTTACCACCTTGGCTGTAACCTCAACCCACTCTTTTTCCTTGAGTTCATCTACCTTGTCGTACTCACAGGCAAATCCCAAAAACTGCATATCCTGGGCGCAACAGGTCATAGCCATTCTGCCAGGAACAAATCTGCCCTCCGGGAACTCCGGTGGGATCAGCACCATTCCCTTGAACTTAACGTTCTTGCCCTCGTATCTCTCAACATGATCAAGAGCATCAAGGTAGAACATTCCATATCCGTAATTGTTAAGCTCTATCGGATCATCATTAAGATCAAATGGGAGGTCCTCATCAAGAGTTACATCCACCTCTCCGTTCTGATCCTCAAAGATTATATCTGCCTTCTGGTTGATGGCCTTGACGTTCCTCTTGTAGGAAGGAAGATTCTCTGAAAGGCCGTCACATCTGTTGAACAGGATAAGATCTGAGTTTCTGATCTGCTCTGCCAAAAGAGATTTCATATTGCTAAAGTACAGCTCAAAGCTTGAACAGTCGATGACTGTGATCTGCTGCTCAAGGTTCCACATAACAGGGAGCCTCATGTTTTTGAAGTTCCACATTCCGTTGTACTCAACAAGGATACGCTCCGGATTATGCTTGGCATCAAGGGCTACAAGGGCATCTGGATTAAAGTCCTCTTCCTCCTCGATGTACTCAACTACTGTATTGGTGTTCTTTAAAAGCTTTTCTTCATAGTCGTTCTCGCCCTCTTCACACACAATAAGAAGTGTCTTGCCCTTCGTACGGAAGTAAGGCTGAGCGATGGTGTATCTGAAAAAGTCAGTTTTACCTGCATCCAAAAAACCATTGATGATATAAACTGGTTTCAATTTTTCTCTCCTTATCATAACCTTCTAAACAGCTTCTCTAAGTTCTCTTCCTTGAGCTCTGCACCGATAACGCAGAACTTACCAGTTACATCTGCTGCTCCGCTTCTTACATCAGCTTCGCCTGGTACATAGTCGAACTCGATCCATGAGCCATCTGTTGCTGGAACAACGCCCTTTGTACGAAGAACGATACCATAGGTCTCCTCGTCCTCAAGCTTACCAAGCATCTCTGTGATCTCTTCCTTGGTGTACTTAAGAGGAGTCTCCATTCCCCAGCTGATGAAGATATCTGCTGCGTCGTGGTGATGATGCTCATGCTCGTCATGGTCATGATGATGGTGCTCATGCTCGTGGTCGTGGTCATGTTCGTCATGGTCGTGATCGTGATGATGCTCGTGATCGTGGTCATGCTCGTCATGGTCGTGATCGTGATGATGGTGCTCGTGCTCATCATGATCATGGTGATGGCAGCACTCGTGATCATGGTCGTCATCATGGTCATGATCGTGGTGACAGCAGCACTCATGATCATCGTCTTCACCGCCTGAGATGTATACTACAGAGCCATCCTCTTTCTCAACTCTCTTGCTGCCATGACCATGGTGATGATGATGGTGCTCCTCCTGCTCCATAACGAGCTTCAGAAGCTCAGCCTCAAGGGTGTTGTTGCCTTCAAAGGTATCAAGGATCTCTTTTCCTGTGATCTGGTCAAGAGGTGTTGTTATGATAGTTGCCTTCTTGTTGTGCTCTCTGATGAGCTCTACTGCTGTCTCGATCTTCTTCTCGTCAGCCTTGTCGCATCTTGTAAGGATAATGGTTCCGGCGTTCTCGATCTGGTTGATGAAGAACTCTCCAAAGTTCTTGATATAAACCTTGGCCTTGGTTGCATCAACAACTGTAACTGCGCTGTTAAGCTCCATGTTGTCATCTGCATCAGCGATGTTCTGGATAGCTCTCATAACATCTGAAAGCTTGCCAACACCTGATGGCTCAATGAGGATCCTCTCTGGAGCGTACTGATCCATAACCTGCTTAAGTGATGTCTCAAAATCGCCTACCAGTGAACAGCAGATACATCCTGAGTTCATCTCTGTGATATTGATGCCAGCTTCCTTAAGGAAACCTCCGTCGATACCGATCTCACCAAACTCGTTTTCAATAAGAACAACCTTTGTTCCAGCGAGAGCCTCTTTTAAAAGCTTCTTTATAAGTGTAGTTTTTCCAGCTCCTAAGAATCCGGAAATAATATCTATTTTTGTCATATTCACTCCAATCTGCACACACTTCTGTGCTATAACCACTACAACACATCTATTCTATGCAGATGGCAGGTCAATGTCAAGAAATCACCCCTGTCCCGAGGTCTCTTCACTATCTTCAGAAGTCTCGTCATTGCCCTCACTATCCTGCTCTAAAGTCACATCACCATTATTGTCTGGATCTGCAGTTGGATCAGGATCATCAGAAACAACATCGCTGCTTTTACCAGTGGCAACATCACTCTGTTCATTTTCAGTTCTTTCATTTTCATTAGTATTTTCTCCATCATTCTCATTTTCTTTTACATCCTCAGAACTTACATTTTCTTCTATATAAGGTTCCTTAGGCTCTTCTGGTCTTTCATAGTCGCAAAGCCCCTCAAACAACTGACTTGTATCTAAGCTTTCATTAGTACACGGAGCCATCATAAATGAAGTAGTTACCATAGGAGAGCTTTCATGGATCTCCTGTGCTGAGTTGTAGTTTTCATAACCTTCTGTATAGACGATCTTAGCAGCAACGATCTGACCATGCAGCATGTTGCAGTCAGTTGTATACCCCAGCAGTGTCCCTGTTGGAATGCTGCATTTTAATGTTCTCGTGGTATTTGTATAAAAATCACCAGTTCTACGGCTATTCATTACACTTGGATCACCTGTTACTTCATAATGACCTCTATCTTCGTTGACAAACTTTGATCCGCAGAAGTTACATTTGTATTTGTTTCTAGGCTTGCCCTCGTGATTGTCATGAGAATAGCCTATACGTTCAACAGACTTATTAGTCCAATAAGTATAAGTCACGTTGATGTTGTAGCAGTCATCTGTATGTTTGTGATAGTATTCCTTGTTGTAACAACCTCCCTTTCTGTCGGCAGGAACATATTCTTCGTGGCACTCAGTACCAGCACCATCTGTATGATAATGATAAATATAAGAAATCTTCCCTGGAGCACCGCCTTCCTCAAGTACGATATTCACCGGAATGTTTAATATTCCTTCTGCGATCTCTGCAAATGAGGCATCCTGTCTAACTTCGACACCTTTTGTGAGCAATGCGGATGCCAGACTTTTCTTGCCATCACTCACAAATTGAAAAACCTCTTCAAGCTTTCCATTTACTACATCTATTTCACCGCTTATATAGCTCTTTAGCTCTGACACATCCCCATCCATAGAAAGATTCATCGTATTAAAATAGCTGTCCAAACTGGTATTTATTCCAGTCATTTCCCTGCTCATATCAAGAGACAGGTCATTGAACTTACTGTTGATGAGACTTGTGAGGCCTCCAATTTCCTCTTTAAAGTCCTGAAGGCTCTTCGTATTCTGATCAGAAAGCTGCGTATTCGTTTCAGTAAGCTTATTTAAAAGATCCTGGTATTTGTCCATTAGTTCTTTTGACAGCTGCTCATCCCCATTCTTAAGAGCACTCTGCACCTCTTCTATCAGAGATTTAGTGTTGTCCTGAGTCTTATTGTAGGTATTTTCTATCTCTGACAGATTGTTATAAATATTGGTAATACCATCAGCTATTGCATCTGCCGACTCCTTATCACCCTTTTCTATCATCTCCCTGAGCTTTTCTATATCTTCTCCAGTTTTTGATATTGAATCGTGAAGCCCTGCCATGTCCTTTCCCAGGCCTGTGACTTTCTCAGTGACTGTGCTTGTCATCTTCTCCGTATTCTTTTCATTAAGCAGCTTGTCAGCTCCATCTTTCTCATAGAAACTACTGATGCTATCCTTACCCTCTGTTATGGACTTATCAAGACCATCAAGGTACTCTGAGAGCTCATCCAGTTTTTCTATAGTCTCCTCATTATCCTTGACCATAGTCTTATCAATCTCATCCTTGGCACTGGCTGCAACTACAGGCGTACTTAAATAAATCAGTCCTCCACACATGATGACAGCGATCACTACTGCAATAGCCACCACTAATGTGTCATGCCTTTTTAGCTTTTTCAGCAGCAGCTTCACTGAATTGTTCTGTTTTGTCCACTTTTCTTTTAGATTCATTTTCTTTCCTTTCTTTGTAATACTCGCGGTAAAAAAGCGCAGCAAAACAGACAAGCGCTTTGGCCGCCACACACATAAAATAAAAATAGTTGGAAATCATCGGGAGAAATCCCGTGATACTAGTCGGAAGAATTCCGACAGAGATTCATTATACATATCCCAAAAGAAAAATCAATACCCTTTTTTGTGAAAATAAAAAAGCCCAAGACGTGATACCCCGGAAGAGGCATGTCTTGGGCTCTTTGGTTTAGTTGTCGATGTGACCTGAAAGGTCGTCCACGTCATCAACGTCATGGATGTCACCAGCGCCGAAGCCGATGTTCTGCATGCTGACAGTGCGGCGACGAAGTCTTGCGGATTCAGAAGCCTGAAGGAGGAAGTCCTTGATCTCTTTTCCGTGCTTGATGTTCTTCATGACGATGGTCCTGTCGGTTACGTCTGAGGTGTAAAGAACGATGGTGGAAAGACCTGCAAGCCTCTGAAGGAAGCTCCTTGTGATCTCTACATCACTGATCTTGTACATGTAGCAGTCGTTCTCTCTGACTGTGAAAAAACCTTTGATTATAGTGAAGTCGTTGTCACGGATCTCATATTTGGTGAAGGTCCAGGGAAGTCCGAAAAGAAGCCATCTGCCGCGCTCTTTGTATTTAAGGGTTCCCTTTGCCTCTGTTGACTGAGCATACTGCTCTGGATTAGCTACTTTAGCCATATTGTCTCCTTATCCCTCAACCTTTGGAAGAGCATCTAATGATTTCTGAAGTTCTGCGTCGGTTGGAACATAGTCGCTCATCTCGCCGTCGTTGTACTTCTGGTAAGCAACCATGTCGAAGTATCCTGTTCCTGTAAGGCCGAATACGATGTTCTTTTCCTCGCCTGTTTCCTTGCACTTAAGCGCCTCGTCGATGGCAACTCTGATAGCGTGGCTACTCTCAGGTGCTGGAAGGATACCCTCAACTCTTGCAAACATCTCAGCAGCCTCAAATACGCTGGTCTGCTCGACTGATCTTGCAGTCATGATGCCCTGATCATAAAGCTCTGAAACAACACTGCTCATGCCGTGATAGCGAAGGCCGCCAGCGTGGTTTGCAGAAGGAATGAAGCCGCTTCCAAGAGTGTACATTTTCTGGAGAGGACAAACCTTACCTGTGTCGCAGAAGTCGTAAGCGTACTTACCTCTTGTAAGTGATGGACATGATGCAGGCTCAACAGCAATGATCTCGTACTGGTTCTCGCCGCGAAGGATCTCTCCTGCAAATGGAGAAATAAGTCCTCCAAGGTTTGATCCACCGCCAGCGCAGCCAATGATCATGTCAGCTTTGATGCCGTACTTATCAAGAGCAGCCTTGGTCTCAAGGCCAATAACTGACTGATGAAGGAGTACCTGAGAAAGAACTGATCCAAGAACATAGCGGTAGCCTTCCTGTGATGTTGCTGCCTCTACAGCCTCTGAAATAGCGCATCCAAGAGAGCCTGTTGTTCCAGGGAACTCAGCGTTGATCCTGCGTCCAACCTCTGTCTCCATGGATGGAGAAGGAGTTACCTTAGCGCCATAGGTTCTCATTACTTCACGTCTGAAAGGCTTCTGCTCATATGAAACCTTGACCATGTATACCTGGCAGTCCAGATCAAAGTATGAACAAGCCATGGAAAGAGCTGTTCCCCACTGGCCTGCGCCAGTCTCTGTGGTAACACCCTTAAGTCCCTGCTTCTTAGCGTAGTAAGCCTGGGCAATAGCTGAATTGAGCTTGTGGCTGCCTGATGTGTTATTGCCCTCAAACTTGTAGTAGATGTGGGCTGGAGTCTGAAGCTTCTCCTCAAGACAATATGCTCTTACAAGTGGTGATGGACGATACATCCTGTAAAAATTCCTGATTTCCTCAGGAATATCAATGAATCTTGAAGTATCATCAAGCTCCTGCTCTGCGAGCTCTTTGCAGAAGATCACTGAAAGGTCCTCCAGCGTTACCGGCTTTAAAGTTGCAGGATTTAAAATAGGCGCTGGTTTCTTTTTCATGTCGCCTCTGACGTTGTACCATGCCTTTGGCATCTCTGATTCTTCAAGGTAGATCTTGTATGGAATATTAGACATTTTTTCTCTCCCTCTAAAAAAACTGTTAGGAGTATCATATCGCAATCAGCACTTTAAAGCAATGAAACCTCGGGTGCAATTTACCTTGATGGCGTTTAAATGTTGTATTATCATTGTGTATCATCATTTCTTATTCTTATGACAGGAGCTAAAGAGCAATGAATCCGGAAAATATCAAAATAAGAACAGCCACATTAGATGACGCAGCTGCTCTTTTAGACATCTATGATTATTACGTGCAAAAAACTGCAATAACTTTCGAGTACGACACTCCATCCGTAGAAGAATTTAGAGGTAGAATACGCAAGGTTTTGGAGAAGTTTCCATACCTTGTAATAGAACAGGAAAACAATATACTGGGGTACGCCTACGCCAGCCCCTTCCACGAAAGAGCGGCCTACCAGTGGTGTGTTGAGATGAGCATCTACCTTGATAAAGGCGCAAGGAGAAGCGGTCTTGGACGAATGCTCTACGAAGAACTGGAAAAAGAGCTTAAAGCCCAGGGCATATTAAACCTCTACGCATGCATTGGAGTTCCAGAAAAAGAAGATGAACACTTAACCTTTGGAAGTGTTCACTTCCACGAAAAAATGGGCTACCACTTAAACGGCACCTTCACCAAATGTGGCTACAAGTTCGGCCGCTGGTACAACATGGTCTGGATGGAAAAGATAATCGGGGAGCATAAATGATTCCGATCATCTTAAGTTACAGTACTTATCCCAAAATCGTATACTTCGATTGGTCAGAATAGCAAATGCCACTGCTCAAGTGATGTCTTTCGAAACCTTAAGGTTATGTTCACAAGCATCACAAACAGCGCAAAAGTCTCTGACCATCTGGATTTCACGTAGTAAACTCTATCAGGATCTCTTTGGACGAAAACATACTTGTTCTGCCTGTATCCCTTTACCCATAAGCGATCGTGTGGGAACACCAGCGCCACATCCTTTTTCTTAGGAAAAAGCTTTCCATTAAGTGAGAGCTTTTTTAATAAGGGAAGATGAACATTTCTATATTTATAAATGCTCTTAACTGTTGATAGCGGAATTGGGCCGCTCTGAAATTTAGCTATCTCATCCCTTACCGATTCAATCCTTTTATCATCCGGATCCACAACTATTACCTTTGCATAAGAGTCCTTAACATACTGGGACAGTTCTTTATGATGTGCCTCAGTATCCAGATGATCAAACCACTCTTTTCCTTTAAGGAAGTCCATGACTCCCATATATATCATGTGCATCTTGAGATAACGATTGTCCAGACAGTTGCCAATCAGCATCCTGCATATCCTTCTTTTAACGAAACTGCAGGTAAGCTCTTTCTCATGCATCGCAGTCATCATAAGGCTGTTTCTTGTATTATAATATGTCTTAGCTCCCAAAAACTCCGTATCGAACGCCTTATGCCATACGCCTATTCCATTAAAAAAAGCAACAGGATTTCCCTTTAATCTGTTTCTCTTTTCAAACTCAATATCGTCCATGTGTATGAACATCTGTTTCAAAGGAAGGTTATCAACATTTACTACATCAAGACTATAACAGCAGCACCACCACCCACTGTATCTTGCAAGTTCATATTCAGTAGCACACATCTCATCCTGGGTGCACTCATCATAAGTCCTAAGGTCCACAGATGGCATCTCATTGGATATTTCAAGTTTCTCATACCACTCGCCAGCTGAATACTGAATAAATGGATAGTCCTGGCGCCAAAGCGCTCCTCCAATAGTAAGTTCCCTGTACTCATGTTTTAAAGTACTCAGAATGCCATATATCCTAACAAAAAGATCCGGGGCAAAAGTAGCATCATCATCCATTAAAAGAACATGTGTAAATCCCTCTTTATCTTTTCTACTTAAGGCTTCCTCCATACCTCTGGTAAAGCCTCCGGCGCCACCTGTGTTAGCATTTGGTATGACTTCAATAAGGTTTTCAAAAGCTTTTCCTTGTAGACCGGTGAACAGATTGTTATACTCCTGATCTTCTTCAAGGGTCCTGGCATTATCAACTATGAAAACCTTAATATGCTCCGCTGCCTCATGTTTTTCTCCATCTATATCAATCTCTTTAATCCATTCCAAAAGAGATCTCATATTCCTGACAACATACTGCTCCCTTTTATAGGTACAGATATCTATAGCTATTTCAACATCATCAGCCTTAGTATCAAGCTCAGCAGCATAATGTCCAGCCACTGACCAGTGATCCGAGTCATCCCCCAGTTCCACTCTAAACCAGAAAACTCCCTTTTCATATTCTTCATAGGGAAGCCTTATAGAAATTCTCCTGTTGTCAGCAAGAGTTGGGATCTTTCCCTTTAATCTGTCCATTCCACTTGGGTGTGGAACTACAATTTCCTTCTCCAAGATCACATCCCTGTTATGCATGATCTGAACCTTCTTGATCCCGCTTACCAGAAGCTCAAGTGTCAGGCCTTCTATCCGACAGTATTTATGATGCTTTTCCAGGTAAAAGAGATTGAAGTATCCGTCAAACAAAACAAAGCCCTCTTCTCTGTGTAGATAGAGAGCTTCTTCGCTGCATATATCGTCATTAGGGAACAGTATTGATTGTAATTTTACATTTCTGTTTCTTTTGCTATTCAAAATATCCATACAGACATTATATCGTTAATTTCTGTTTTTGGCATTAACGTCTAACAATCAGCTTTTCACAAGTGCATCCTTCTTGGAGAGTTCTTCATAAATCTCTTGTATATCATAAGCCGGCGCATGCTTAATCGCAATATTGTATATCTCCTTGATATAGTCAGCATCGTCCTCATCAAGCTCTTCAGCTATCTGATCAGGGAGTTTTCCCTTTTGAATCTTTTTACAAATCAGCTTTATGAGCTTATTGGTCTCACCCTTAGTCTCACCGGTTCTTACCGCTTCCTGATAATCAAATCCTTTCCAGTCATCCCAAAGTCCCATAGGCTGCCTCCTTCTTATCCTGTCCACCATATCCTGGACATCATCTTCAAGAATATTCTGTTTCCTGAGCACAACAGCGATAACCTTAGTCTTACTTAATCATTATATCGTTAATTCCTTAAGATAACATCTATAAATCTTAAGAATTAGACCTGTAATCTTAAGAAAGTCTTAAAGACTTGATGGTACTTAATATGATATTATTCTCTACGGCTCATTTCTAAGCCTTCTAAAAACCTTCTGGCATGTCGCCAGGTACTTCCACATATAGGATGTAAGCTCAATGAACCAATAAAACAGAACAGGAAAGGATATACATATGCAAGGACCTAATACAACCTACGAAACAGCAACAGGCAAGATTGAATACACTCTCAAAAGTGATCTAATGTTCCACTACGTTATGCAGAAATCAAAAGCTGCCCTTACCCATTTGGTATGCGCCCTTAAAGGCATCGCCCCCAAAGACGTCAAAGAGATAATTGTCCAAAACCCTATTGATCTTAACAATGACTCAAAAGAAACTATCATGGATCTGAAATTGACACTCAATAACAATGAGATCATAAATATTGAATTACAACTCTATTTTGATAAATTCTGGAACCCTCGATCTATTCTTTATCTATGCAGAGCATACGACAGCATCAGTGAAGGTGAGGATTACTCTCAGCTAAAGCCCACAACCCATATATGCATCACGAATATAGATCTCATTGAAGGAAACGAAGAATTCTACTCCCATTATCTGTTGCTTAATGTAAAAAATCACGAGCCTTACTCTACAGATTTTGGCATTAACGTGTTACAATTAAACCACCTAGATAATGCTACAGATGATGATATTAATAGCAATCTTGTCTATTGGGCCAGGCTTTTTATGGCAACAACCTGGGAGGAGTTTAAATCCTTGGCAGACAACAACGTAATTATAGAGGAGGTGGGGCAATTGATCTTCGAACTCAACACTGACAATCAGGCAAAAGAGCTCATGGAAGGCCGCAGACGATACCGTGAACAGTTAGCAACATCCTACGCCAGCGGCAAGCTCGATGCCGCAAAAGAATATGAAGCGGCCCTCGCTGATAAAGACGCTACCATTGCTGATAAGGACGCTACCATTGCTGAACTTCTTGCCAAAATCAAGGAACTAGAAGACAATAAATAATAATTATATGCCTGTTGCAATACATTTTGCAGCAGGCACTTTCTATTTATATCGTCATTTCAGTAAGCTCACCACTACTTACACTATATTTATATACTTTATCAGTAAGCATTTCCTTTCGCGGAAGTTTATCATTCGATTACACAATATCCCCAAATGGCTTAGGAATCCTCTTTGCAATTGAATAAAAAACTCCTAACGCAGGGCATTTCATACCTTACATTAGGAGTTTTTGATTTTATAAATATGCTCTAACAATCAGCTTTTCACAAGTGCATCCTTCTTGGAGAGTTCTTCATAAATCTCTTGTATATCATAAGCCGGCGCATGCTTAATCGCAATATTGTATATCTCCTTGATATAGTCAGCATCGTCCTCATCAAGCTCTTCAGCTATCTGATCAGGGAGTTTTCCCTTTTGAATCTTTTTACAAATCAGCTTTATGAGCTTATTGGTCTCACCCTTAGTCTCACCGGTTCTTACCGCTTCCTGATAATCAAATCCTTTCCAGTCATCCCAAAGTCCCATAGGCTGCCTCCTTCTTATCCTGTCCACCATATCCTGGACATCATCTTCAGGAATATTCTGTTTCCTGAGCACAACAGCAATAACCTTAGCAATAGCTTTAAGCACATCATCCGAAGAATCAATAAACAGGTCGCTCAAATACTCTTCAGGAAGTTCAAGCGACTTAAATTCTTCCGCATCCTTGAGCTTATTGATCAGCATGACAAAAGATAGTTCATCCTTCTTGCCGATGAGTTCTTCCTTGTCATGTTCCTTGAGCTGTATCAGATAATACCTGAAATTAGGGATATAATCCTTAAACACTTCATTAAGAACTATCCGCTCTGACAATTCCCTGTCAGCCGTCCACTCCTCCCTGCCTTCATAATAAACAATCGGCAAAACCGGAGGATACTTAAAGCCCTTCGTCTTAGAAATACCTGCAGACAGCTTGTCCTGCTGGTTCTCATAGTCCTCCCAAATGTAGACCATGTAACGAAGTATCTGCATGATTACATTATAGTCTACCGCAGACTTGTGTTCAATCAGCGCTATAAAAATGTCCTCTCCCTCAGGAAGATGTACCTTCTTGACAACATCTGCATCCCTCTGCTCTGTTAACATCGGTATATACCTCTCGGTAACATCTTCAATATCCTGCGGTCTCACATTCTTAAGCTCTTCCAGTTCAACGCTTGATTATTTCACTTCAATCTGTATGTGATAGAATTAAACCACACAGAACTTGCAACTGACGAAGATAAAAGCTACCATACAGACACCTGGGCCAGGCTTTTCAAAGCAAAAACATGGGAGGAAATCAAGATGATCACTAAAGATAATCCATCAATGAATTCCACTGCTGAAGCTATCTATGTCTCCAACGCCGATGAGTACATCCGCGAAGAATGCTGGCTTCGCGAAGAGCGTATCGCCCACGAAGAGTACCAGAAGAAGCAATTCGAAAAGCTCACTAAGGAGAATGCTTCTCTTACTGATAAAAATGCTTCTCTTACTAATGAGAACGCTCGCCTAAAAGAGCTTTTGGAAAAGAACAATATAAAGTTCTGATCTTATCATGAGGGAAACCCACAAGAAGCTCCTAATGCCCGGCATTTCATACCTTACATTAGGAGTTGGAACCAAAATCACTTTTTGCTATTTTATCTATAAAACGGAATCACTATATCATCACACTCCGTTTCCATAGTTCTGAATGCATCATCATAAGCGAAATCAGAATATAGTGGTGATTGTTTTGGGTCTTTAGTTTCATCATCTTGCATACACACATGCCTCCTTCATTAAACTGTTTCTCCATCTTTGAAATTGGCATCTGCAAGAACTGCATAGCCTCTCCAGATTGGAAAAGAAACTGTGATAGAAATTCACAGTTCTGTTAGGATAGCATAGGTGCGCTTAGAGCGCAAGAACTAATTCCTAATGTAAAATATGAAATTGTCAAGGTACTGTCATCTATCAATATCACCAAAGTATAATGAATCCCTATTCTGGATGGTCCCTCGTAAGCACTCAACCACGAGTACCTTATAATACGTAAATGGTTAACCATTTACAATATTTTAAATCTTGACACCGGATTTCCAAAGAAAAACCTCAGCCCTTAGCAAATGGGTTATTCAAAGTTTTTGAGGGTCAATCATTTTGAGGGTCTAGTTTAAGGGGCTGTCGTCGAAATGCTAAGAAAGCAGATGGATTCTGGTGATAGTGGCGAAAAAGTCGTCCCCGAAGAAAAACAGTTGTGGAAAAACGACGAAGAACTGGCTGTTCTCAGACTCGGTTGATGGCGCAGAGGCAAGTGCTCTTACTTATTCCATTGTTGAGACAGCAAAGGCTAATGGTGATGATGTTTACTACTACCTAAAATATCTTCTCATGAAATGCCCAACATCTCTGACTTGCGATGAAGAACTTGAGAAGCTTTGTCCATGGAATCCCGAATGTAAAGAAGCTCTGGATGAGCTTCACCGTCAACATCAGAAAGCAATCTTCGATGCAATGTAATCTTTATCATATGTGAATTGTCAAGGCGCTCCAGTCTCTATGAGGCTGGGGTATATTTTATGGGCAAAAAGCCCTTGTACCTATTAACATGCATTGCGGGATAGTGCAATCCGCCGGATTATTTTGCGCTTACGCTTCTCGTGTGTGAATATGCTTGATGCAAACGAAAAACTCACGGCTTCTTACTGAATTCCAATGAAGATTTCTTAAACTTAAATGCAATCATGATAAGCATTCCTAGAAGAGACATCCTTTCCGTCAGACTGTTCTTAACGTAATACACTTTATCCGGATCTCTTTGCACAAAGGCATAGCGGCTAAGCCTGTAGCCTTTCTTCCATAACCTGTCATATGGAAAAACAATGGCTACACCCTTCTTTGATGGTAAGAGTTTCCCATTTAATGTGATTTTCTTTGAAAAGGATAAATGTATCTCGGATTTCTGGTATATACTTAACACTTCATCAAGTGGTATAGGACCACTTTGAAATTTTGATATTTCTTCTTTATATGAGCAGATCCGGGGATCATCCAAATCCTCTATAAGCATCCTTTCCTGCCAGGTTCTGACGTATTTGGATAGATACTGGTGATATTCTTCTGTATTTAATGAATCAAACCATTCGCGCCCTTTTAAAAAGTCCTGGATACCCATATAGATCAGATGCATCTTAAGATAACGATTGTCCAGGCAGTTACCAATCAGCATACGACACATTCTCTTCTTTATATAATGGTGGTTGAGTTCTGGTTCCAGTTTTGAAGATAGAATAAGCGAATTTCGCGTATTATAATATGTCTTAACTCCAAGGAACTCAGTATCAAAGGGCTTATGCCATACTCCGATTCCGTTAAAAAAGGCAACCGGATTCCCGTTTTGTCTGTTTCTCTTTTCATATTCAATATCATCCATATGAATAAACATCTGCTTCATCGGAAGGTTGTCTGCTTTAACGGTATTTAAGCTATAACAGCAGCACCACCAGCCGCTATATCTCTTGTACTCATTATCTGTAGAACACATTTCTGTCTCGGTACAAGCTTCAAATGAGCGCAAATCCAAGGATGGGCTGTAAGTAGTTATATCCATGTGATCATACCATTCGCCCGAAGCATACTGTATAAAAGGATAATCCTGACGCCAAAGAGCCCCACCGATAGTTAAATCCTTGTACTGCGGCTTAAGAGTCTTCAATATACCATATAACCTTACAAATAGATCCGGCGCAAATACTGCATCATCATCCATCAGCAGGATATGCGTTAATCCTAAAGAGTCCCTTTCTTCAATAGCCACTTCCATCCCACGGGTAAAGCCTCCCGCTCCACCTGTGTTTTCATTTGGAATTACACTGATCAGAGCATCTCGTCCATCGCCACACTTGTCTGAAGCAATTTCACGAAAATCTTCATTAAACATCAGAGTTTTGGCATTATCCACGATAAATATATGTAAGTGGTCGGCTACTTCTGGTTTGAATCCATCAATATCAACCTCATCTATCCATTCAATGAGTGTTCTAATATTTTGGGAAACATATTTTTCCCTTTTATATGTACATATATCAACTGTAATTTCTACTGCATTTTCAGCCGAATCACTATTCACGATGGCTTTATCGTTATCTGCACAGAAATACCCTCGTACAGACCAGTCCTCGCAGCAATCCTCTATTTCTGCTCTGAACCATAAAACGCCCCTATCATATTTGTGATATGGCAAGGCTACAGATATCCTTCTAATATCAGAAATCGTAGCAGGCCTAACGCCCTTCAGCCTATCCATTCCGCTTAACAGAGGCGCTGCGATTACAATATCATCAACCACATCCCTGTTATGCATGATCTGGATTTTTTTAATACCTCTGACAGCAAGTTCAAGGGTCAGGCTCTCTATATCGCAGTATTTATGGTGTTTTTCTAGGTAAAAGAGATTGAAATATCCGTCAAACGAAAGTAAGCTCCCATCTCTGTGGAGATAAAGAGCTTCTTCATTGCAGATATCTTCAGTTGGATACAGAACTGACTGCAGTTTCATGAATTATTGCCTCATACGCTGTCCATATATAAAGTCTTAGCAACATTAAAAACGGCTATCTTATGCTTATCTTCCAATCTGTTGTAGTAATCTAAAAATTCATCCAGCTCCTTCTGAGACTATGAAGAAATTTGACGTAAAACACTGGCACTATCTTTTATTTCAAAAGCATCTTCTGGCCGCACAGTTTCTTTTACTAAATCCGTGACATCAATATTATAAACTTCAGCCAGAGTTTTAAGCTTTTCTAGCGGCGGAAGGATTCTTCCTTTCTCATAGGCCGCCAACGTAACACATTTGATGCCAGTAAGATTCGATACATCAACCTGTCTAAGCCCTTGGCTTTACGTCTTTCAACAAGTTTTATGGCAAGTGCAGGATAATAATTTGCATTATGATTTTTGTTTTTCTTGTAATCAGCTTTTGTTCTCGGCATTATTACTCATTCCTGCTCATAAAAATATAGACTGTATCAGCTTATGTACAGAGATTTCGCCAGCTCATAAACAGCCTTTTTATGAGCTGGTCGAAGATTCCTGAAATAATACACAAGTTCTTCCATCATAGCCACTTCATCCTTGGCTTCTTTTATGGCTGCAAGAGCCAATGCATCATTACTTGTATTACTATCAGTTTCATCACTGCCTTTAACCTTACTGACAAGCAGCTCTACATTTATGTCATAGTACTGGGCCAAAGCATACAGCTTATCAGGTGCCGGCTTAATGCGCCCATTCTCATAAGCAGAGTATGTCGAAGTTTTCACTCCAAGCTGCTTAGCAAGGTCACTTTGCCGAACGCCTTCATCTTTACGCAGCTGACGTAAAAACTCCCCTATTGTTAACGTACGAGAATTCATACTATCACGTTTCTTTTGTTTCATGTGTCCTCCGTCAATTTTAAAAGCATGAAGCTATCTTCTAAGCATCATTTGCTCTTCCTTTTTTTGTTTTCCAGCTTCTATTCGTCTTTTTAGAGAATTAAATATGTATACAAGGGCGATAGATATAGCAAAAACACTAATCCATAAGCCCAGACATAATAATATAAGTAACCACACATTACTCTCGCTATGTGCTTTTTCTATATTAAAGCAATACTTCATCAACACTAACTGTATGGGACCATATACAAAAAATGCACCTATCACACATTTTTCGATTTCACTAAAGAATCTCCCAAGTTTAGGTAACATATCATATAATTTAAACCTAATTAACAAATCAAATCCAAATAATGCCATTAATGATATGCCAAAGAATGTCGGCTTAATAAGGTAGTCTACACCTCTAGCATCAAAAAACATTTGGGACCATACTGTCAATGCAAAGGAAAGTATAAAGAGCAGTACTTCTTTTCTTCCCTTGAATATTCGTTGCATATATCTGGAAATCAAAAAGCCTAAACAAAAATAGAAGAAATAGCGAAATGTACCAAATGAATGTGGAAAGCTACTTCCTCCTCCATTGGCTTGTCCATAGTATTCAAGCCCTGAAAATAAAAATATTAACACCCACGTTACAATCATAAGAAAGCGCAAGAGTCCAACGTTAAGATTTTGCAAAACTAACGCGACATATGGCGTGATAAACATAAAGAGCATAACAAATCTAAATATCCACAGACATCCCAGTTCTACATAATTGATTATTAATGCTTCTTTTGCCCATATTAACAAATCAAACTCTCTGTGGCTCCAAACGAAGAAAAAAAACTGATAAATCATTACCCATACTTCCCATGTTATAAACACGGGTAAGAAGACTTTGATATAATAATATAAGCGGTTTCTTCTGCTATTATAATCCCCTTGTAATAGTTCAAAACCTAACAATATTAGTAACAACGGTACTGATACTCTTCCAAGCACAAAGAAAGCATACCCAAACAACTTCACTAAGAACGGTTTCTCAGAAATTGAAAGAATTCCTTCCGGTACTTGTTCCCAATCAATTACAAATATATTTCCACAAACAGATAAAAGAATCATCAATGAAATTATCGCAACTGTAACAAGTGGTTTCCCTTGTATGCCACCACCATGCCATTTATTAGAAAACGCTTCTTGTTTTTGTTTTCGATTTTGGAGAATTTGTTCTCTTTTTATGTTCAGATCCTTTTGCCTTATTTCATCATCGTTAGAAACGCTATTTTTTTCCAACGCCACAGCTTCTGAACTTGTTTCTATTTCCTGAATGCGCTGTTCCTCTTCAAGCTCATCTCTTTCTTCTCGGCGCCTAGTCATAGCCTCTTCATAATGATTACATACAGTCTCAGTTTCGCCATCTTCCCGAATTTGTCCATTCTCAATCCAGATACATCTATCTGCAATTTCCTTTATCTGTCCCATGGAATGTGAAACGAGCACAACTGTGATACCCGACTGCCTGAGCTCATCTAGCTTTCTTATACATTTTTCTTGAAAGGCCTGATCGCCAACAGCCAGTATCTCATCAATAAGAAGAATATCCGCGTCTACATTTATAGCAACCGAGAATGCAAGTCTCATGTACATACCAGAAGAATACGTTCTAATTGGGTTATCTATAAATCCTTCTAGCTCAGAAAATCTTATAATTTCGTCAATTCTCTTATCTACTTCTTCCATTTTGATGCCTAGAATCGAAGCATTAATATAGATGTTTTCTCTTCCACTCATATCCGGATGAAACCCGGCTCCAAGTTCTATAAGACTAGAAACCTTCCCATTTACCGTTACAGTTCCCCTGTTCGGATAAAGAATCTTAGTAAGCATTTTCAGCATAGTAGATTTTCCACAGCCATTTTGTCCAATAAGGGCTATGGTTTCTCCGCGATACACCTTAAATGAAACTCCCTTCAGAATTTCACGCTCCTCATACCTTGAACGCCCAGGATTAACAAACTGCTCTTTAAGCATACTTCCTTTGTCATAGTAAACACGGAAGTTTTTATATACATTATTTACTTCTATTATCGTCTCTTTCGCTTCTAGCTTCATAAAAATCACCCTCTAAACTGCTTTATAGGATCTCAGCAAATCTTTATTCTAGTATTGTAATCACAATACCTTCTATTAACATCATTATCGCTGCAAAAAGCCATTTTACACACATATATAAAATCAGTGATTGTAACACAGATTCACTGATATATATTAATTAAGTTAAACATTAGGTTAAAATATAAAAAGGCTAAACATTCTGGAGTTTCTCATCCCCAATATCTATTTACAAATACCTAATTAAGTAGGACTTATTTCTTCATCAATATATATCGCATCCTTCATTCGCTGCCACATTACCCCATAACCATCTGACGCCGGTGTCACAGGCTTGGTAATATTATTTTCCTCATCCAATACAACTTTTCCGCCTTTAGTAAGAACTAGTAACCTTTTTCCAAGAATCAACGCTTCTTGGATATTGTGAGTAACAAATATAAAGGTACAATCTTCTTCCTCTGCTATCTTATTAAGCTCATTTTAAAGATCTCTTCTGGTCATTGCATCAAGTGCTGCAAATGGTTCATCCATCAGTATTATCTTTGGTTTTAATGCAATCGCCTTAGCAATAGCTACCCTCTGTTTCATTCCGCCTGAGAGCTGATAAGGATAGAGCTTTTCACAATCAAAAAGTCTCACCTTATTTAATGCATCTGTTGTAATTCTTTTTAGTTCATCTTTATCTTTTACACCTCTAAGTTTTAATGGATATTTGATATTATCCTCAACAGTCTTCCAGGGAAAAAGTTTGTTAAAATCCTGAAAGACCATTATTCTGTCAATGCCTAGGGCATACACCTTTTTATCATCAACATAAACGGTCCCACTATAATTCTCAAAACCTGCTATGCACCTAAGCAAAGTTGTCTTTCCGCATCCGGACGGTCCCAGAATACATAGAAACTCTCTTTCTGCTATCTCAAGGGACAGTTCTTCAATAGTCACCTTCGTGCTGCCATTTTGACCATATTTCTTGTTGAGGTTCTCTATAGTCATTACATTGCTCATTGCACCATCCCCCACTTTTTAACAGTCAAAGCTTCAATTGGCTCTAGGATCCCATACTGAACTATGATGCCTATCATTATTATCACGATAAGAGTCGCATACATCTGTGCATTTTCCATATTCATTCTCATCTGGTTGATATAGAGTCCAAGCCCCGGACATGAAGCAACTCCAAAAATCATCTCAGCACTTATAAGCCCTCTCCATGCTCTTGCCCAAGCGACTTTTAGCCTGATAATTAATATGTAGTAGACGCTGGTAAATATATCCCCAGCAATAATGATAATTTCCGCAATCCAATGTTAAGTCCACCTTCCACATATATCCTTGGCACAGCCCTGAATCCATCCAGTATGCTCCTTGACATCGACCATATAACAGCATGTACCACAAGGAACACTATTACCCCTGGTTTAACACCAAAAATAATGATTACAACAGGTAAAAGAGCAACACCTGGAAGCAGATCAAAAATAGAAACCATTAGGCTATAGATGTCATAAACCATACTACTAATTATAGCCAGGCCAGACATAATCAAAGGCAACACGATTCCTATGCACAAGCCTTCCAGCAATAACCTCATTGAGTTTCCTATGTAAATCCATAACGAACTCCCAGCATATCCCTTGCTAAAATTTCCAGCAAAAGCCCTTCCAATAGCTTCCAATGTTGGGAATATCAACTCGGAATTTTCTCCGAGAAGCTTAGCCCTGGCTACAATCTCCCATATTGCCAATGCAAATATGGCAAAAAATATTTTAACAATTGCGGAACGGAGTGCCTTTAGCTAAGTGTGCTAACAAGCACCACTATGTTAATCAAACTTTTCTTTGCCCTTTTTATATAATAATTTATTTGTAACAATCGACTCTGCAAAAACCAGTACAAAAAATGCAATCATTTTTTCACAGATCGTAAGTCCTTGAAAACTGCATACAACTAAATATTGGATTGCAGCATGATTGAAATATATATTTACACTCAAATCCTGCACATTTTTTAACCAATTGCCATCCAAAAAACAGTTTAAAGCGCTGTCATTATGAACTGCTGAAAATATTAGAACACCTAACAATAAAAGAATGATAAAATCAAATCTATTTCTTCCTTCGCCAAATATCATTGCTACTATAACAATTAAGGATAATAATATCTCTAGTATGCAAGAAATATTCCGACTTATTTTTTTTTGAACAGTATCATTTAAGTAGTATAATAATACACCTGTGGAAATGCCAGCTAATGCCAATACTATGCCATTCGTCATACCACTAAACACCTGTGACGATGAAACATTCAAATCACCAACCGATGTAAAAAAGCCAGCATAGGCTATTATTGCAAGCATCGGTGCAACAAGCTTATAGCATAGATCCTTTTCACATCTTAATACACTGGCATATATCCATTCTACAAATAGCATTGCTGATAAATACCACATCGGAAAATTATAACATCGTCCATAAGGAATTATCGCCTGCAACATCAGCATTTCTACCCAAACACCTCTGTTAAACTCAAAGATTTTCAAGTAATAAACCGAAACCACTATGCATAAAACCAAATTAAAGAAATACAGATAGTATATTTTTGCCAAACATTTCTTTAGGTATTTTCCTACGCTAAATGTATCTCTCGTTTTATCAATCGTTTTGCATAAAAAAAAACCGGAGGTAATAAAATAAAACAAAACAGCATTGTACCCCCCCTAAAAATCGGAAGTGCTAAGTCGGCTGCTATATGATGAAACGCAACTATCCATGCAAAAATAAACTTAAGTAATGATAATAAACCTATATTGTTTTTCTTTATATCCATAAGTTTTAACCTTACATCTCGTATTTTTTCATCCAATGTCTAAATTATTCTTTCTACAGAAAGTTAGCAATCTATTGCCTACACACTGCCTTTTCATATTCTTTGAGTAAACTAATTGTTTTCCATCTACTATTATTTATTTTCAAAAAATTCTGTCCTCTCGAAAAACTAGTGGTTTAATTTAAGAAACATCTACTTTAATAAATTTGCACTCCGTTATAGCCCACGGTTTGAGTCTTTTAATAAATTGTACATTTTGAATAAATATATAGCTCTGCGAAGCAATAGTTTCTCTCTGCGACCTGTTTTTATCATATCTTTTCACATGATGCTTTCAGGATACCCTAACCATCAATAGCCCACCCTCACTTAACATATATTTATTAAAAATACCTGTTGTGGAAAAAGTATCTATCATTACTTTTATGCAATAATTGTTTTTACACCCATATTCTTTTATTAAAAGATTTCCTCCAATAACCATATTTCTATCCGCATATTTAATTGCTCTTTTAATCAATTTTTCTTTTGACAAATTGAGCACCATAACATTTACTGGTCTTTCATCTTCTAAATAATCAAACTCATCTTCCTCATTCCACGCTATACAAATTCCTCTTCCATTCTTAATATGTCCATGAGAATACCTGTTTATGCTCTCATCATATTGTGCATAGAATGATTTCTTATCTTTAGGATTCCATAAACGCAATTCTATTTGTGAATTACCGACATCCTTTATGACTTCACTTATGAATTCTGCTTTTTTTTCTGAATATTCACCTATCTCGAAATAATAGCCCTGATCAGAAATTGGTAAATTCATAATTGCTTGCAATTCTTCTCCATACTTTTCTTGCGAATATGGTTTTATATTAATATAGTCTTTCCCAATATAATTAACTGGAAATTTGCCATTACCCACTATATATATATTGTCTCTAACAACAGTAGCGTTATTAGATAAAGTTTGTAACACACTTCCTAGCGACTCATTGCTATGGTATACCAAAACAAAATAGTCACTATTTGTGTAATTATTCTTTTCAATAGCACTTTCGCTAACATTGAGATATCTTAAAGATAGCAACTTAATATCCGAAAGGATATTTATTATAGAGTCTGGATTCTTCTTTTTAATATTGTTTGCTACTCGTCTAGCCTCAACTCCTAACTCATCATCAGCCAATGAAACCCCACTTGGTATTATTTCTTCACTTCTCTTATAATCCTGATAAATATGCCTTATCTTCTTTAATGGCCCTTTTATAATTTGATAATGATTTAAGCCAAAATAGTGCGACTGCGAAGCTGCAAATATATATGGTTGCACCAAAGAAATAAATTTCTTCTGGTACCAATAATTACTATATGAGTTTTCACATCGAACTATATCAAATCTTCGTTCAGCAAACATTTTAGAAAAGTTATTATAATTATCTTTATCCAAAAAAAGCATCGCCATTTCAGCCAAGCCATTACTTCCTTTGAATCTTCTGTAGAACCTTTGCATATATTTTGAAGTAAGCCTTTTACCTAGATAATTATTTAAGTCGTCATTTATGCAATGGACATCATAACCATATTTTTCTTTATGATAATAGATATATTGATGATATAATATTATCTCAAAGACTCCCGGACGTTCTTCTTTACCCTGTGTAGCGCTGTCAACGTATTGAATAATTTCATAAGGACTTCCATATTCGTTGATTAAATCTTGGAGTATTCTTAATTCATAAAACCAAACAAAATTTTCTAAAAACCAGCGCTCATTTTTTACATTCATAACTAAGTTAATATTGTTAATCACTTCCTGAACAAATGGATTCCTTAATTCATTTCTGCTGATGGAATAAGAAATGAATGGCTTGTTATAATATTCTATAAATTTCTCAACCATATTAACTTTTCTAATCCACATACTTTCTGAGTCAAGAACAAGACTGTATCTTATACCGGTATATAAGATAGTGTAGAATTTCTTTAATGTCTGAAATGAAAACCGACCATATTTCTGTAATAATGAATCTGGTGTGGCATCAATATTATAAAAGCTAAGAACATCTTCAAAAATCACAACAAATATGTTTAACTTTTCTTTATATGGATAGATTATTTCATTAAAATCAAACATCTCATTAGCACAAATAGTAAATACTATTTGTATCGACTCTTTATCTTGAACATAGGTATCAAAACTTTTTAAATAATTTCTAATATATTTGAAATGACCTTGATATGTAGGGGTAATAATAGAATATTTATTTTTATCTAATTCTTTTGCCATTATCTATGTCTCCCTGACTTGAATTATTAGTGTAGATTATATCTTGAAGAATAAAAGGTTTTCTAATCGTCTGTGGTTTTAAAATTTTAATTATCAATCGCCTAATCCGTCTCTTTTTTTCAATCCAATCTATACCTATCTTATAGTTCGAATCTAAATACTTTTTATAATCTTGTTTATATATATAGTTTCTATATAACCCATTCCATACATATTCAGGTACTCTATCTATATGACGAGATATTTTATCGTAATACTTCTTCTCCGATATTAATCCAAATTGTAACGGATCAAGAATTATAAAATTATTAACAATAAATTTTTCCGATTGAATCGCATCCACATAATCATATTCGAGACAGTTATCAAATTTCAGCTCCGGATACAACTTTTTTGCGTATTGAACTCCAATATATTGTTCAGGTGGAAATTTCCACAATCTATGGTTCAGCCATGGAATACTATAATTTCTATATTTAAGATTTACTTCAAAATAGCGTGCAAAATATTCAATATTAACAAGTGGAATATCAAATAAATCTTTTATATCATCCGACAAACCAAAGCACGCCCAATCTGATATGTGATATGGGGTTGGATGAACAAAACCTTTCTCACTTTCACATTTCATGCAATATAAACTACAAATTGCTATCTTATGGCGAGCCAAAGAATGACTAATATCTCTTTTGTTATAAGAATCAAAGTTTTTTAAAAAACCTACGTCTTTGAGAAGTAAATCACTCCTGATTTTCAGAATATATTTTCGATTTGCACGATTTATCCCTTCAACAGTAGAATAGAGCAAACGGTTAATGTTATAAGCACCTGTTCCGTCGACTGACATAGAAGCTGCACCTGGGTCCTTTAACAAAACTAGTTGATCACAGTCAATATAAAAATTTAAGTTATCGTTCTTCCATGTAGCAACAATTAATTCTGCTTCAGGTAACTTTTCTCGTATTGAATGGATTAATCGATTAATATTTTTTTGATCAACTTTTCCTTGAATAACTACCGAAATCTCTCTGCTTGATATCATTGATTATCATAACTCCTCTGCAAATCTTCTTTCTAAAATGTCAAATACTATCCATCCTATTAGCAAAACAACTACTGATATTATGAATGGTTTGACTAAGAATCCCTGCAATGGGGGTTGCTTATAATATAATACTTGATGATAAGAACTAATTATATAAAGCATTGGATTAGAATAAAAAAGACGATTATATTCCCTTGGAATAAAACTTATATCATAAAAAATAGGTGTCACATACATCCAAACCATAATAATTACTGTTGTAATGTGTTCAACATCTCTAAAATACACTTCTATTGATGCTAGAAGCAAAGCCATCCCAAGTGTAAAAATATACTCAATTATCATTATAGGAATTAAATAAATCTGTAGCCTAATATCAACATTTCTTCCAGACACTAAGATTGCACTATATACAATAAGAAATGATAATAGCATATTTACAAAATTTACGTTAACAGAAACTATTGGCAAAACTTGTCGAGGAAAATAAACCTTTTTTATCAAATCTCCTTGGTACCTGACTGAACCAAGACCTTGAATTACCCCACCAGTAAAAAAATTCCATGGAAACATTCCTATGATTAAATACACATGAAATTGCTCAATTCCATTTCTGAAAATTGTCGAAAAGAAAAAAGCATATACAACAATTTGACACAACGGGTTAACAAAAGTCCATAAAAAGCCCAATAAAGACCCTTTGTATTTGCCACGTAATTCTCTATGCGTTAGTTCAAAAATCATTCCACGAAAATTCCAAATATCTTTAATATCACCTATAATTCTTTTCATATATGATTTAATACCTGATCTTCCTCTTTTCATTCATTAATAAATTGTTGTAATTCTTCAGGTGTTCCAAGTACATGAACCCTTTCAGCATCAACTATACTGATTCTGACATCCATGCCTTTTTGGATCATATGATTGTACAAGGGTGCAATATACTTTTCCTTGTTTTCAAGGTTAGAATCATCTGCGTAATACTCTTCATACAGATCCATATACAGCTTTGCTGAAGCAAAGTAATATGCTCCCAAAGTGCAATTATCTGATATTCTCTTTTTTTCCCGGACTTCTACTACTTTCCCAGTATCATCAACACGGGCAAAGCTCCAGTGGTCTCCATATGCATGAAAGCATGGTAAATATCCCTCTCCTTTGATATCAGAAAACCTCATTTCTCCAGGCTCAACATAAGTATCTATGTTGTAAAACATAACAGGTAGTTTCTCATCACAGTATGGCATGGCAAGTTTTGCTGTTGTAGCCTGTCCATCAGTCAGATAATCTATTTCTACAAGGTCAACATTTCTTATCCCATATTTCTCACACTTATTCCTGATAAACTTAGAAGCATCGTCTTCCTTACGTACTACAAAAACATATTTATCAACATGCTTGTTATAATCAATAAGACTATCCATTGACCATTCAAATAATGTTTTCCCTTTAGCTTCTATCATGTACTTTGGCACATTATACCCAGCCTTGCGGAATCTGGATCCAAGGCCTGCCATGGTAATTACAATTGTCATTTTATCCATATAAAGTAGTCCCTTCATTCTGATTTAGATCGAGAGTTTTTGCAGATTTCATCCAGTTCTTCTATAGTCTTACCAAGAAATTCATCTGGTCTAATGGTTCTGTCGTCAACATAAAATCCCTTATGCCCCGGCCAAGGCTTGCCATATATTATTTCGTCATATGGAATATCCCATTTATTGAGCCATTCTGATAGAATCTTTGCCGTGTGTTTATTTATAAGGCCTATATTTCCGCCATATGAATTCATGTTTCTAGAAGTAAATAAAATGATTTTTGCTCCATTGTCTTTATAATATCTGAGTTTTTCGACCATGTTCTTATACGGCACAAGATCCTCGTATTTCTCTTCTTTTTTCTTTATAGGGCAAAGTGTTCCATCAATATCAAAAACAAATGAGTATTCCTCAAACATCATTTTGAACCTCCTTCAATATATTCAACGCATTCAGAATAAAGCCTAAAACCTTATGTGGATAATCAATATGTAATGGGAGCATGGATAAGAATAGTGATGCTTCATACACCCTTACGCACCTATAATCGAACCTGTTTTCTCTCAATTTTTCCTTAAATAATTCTATGTATCTTAAATTATCAAATGGTATATCCAAATCCAGATGCATGCTTTCATCTACTGTAATCTCAAATAAAGCATTATTAAAAAAATCGTACCGACCACAAATAGAATGACTAAGCTTGGCAATATCATAGTAAGGATCTGTCCAAAGATCCTTATCATTTAAGGCACCTTTAGGATCTATCAGTTTTAGAGTTCGCGTCGACTTATTATAAAGAGCATTTGCAAAACAAGAATCTCCATGACCTATGACACTAATATGCTGAAATTCTGTTTCTGCTTCCACTCTATTCTTTATTTCAACATATTTTTTATAGATATTATCAATACTTCCTTCTTCTGTAGCCGAATCCAAAATCTTTTCAATTTTCTTATATTCTGGTAGCGCTTTTAGCTGCTCTATTCGTTCTTCAACCTTGTCAACATACAGTTTATCCGCTGTAGCTCTATACTCCTTTTCACTAACACTTTTTTTGTGTCTAGCATTAAAAAAATGGAAGTATTTATCAAGTATAAGGTTGAACTCCTTTTCATCAATGGAACCATGAACCCACTTTATGGCCAAATCAGTCATGTGAAGTCGTTCCATAGAGTAGGTCGCCTTATCACCCTGCTCCCGATAATCAAAAGGCATTACAAACCAATATTTCATATCATCAGGCAGTAATCTGTAATATGTATACTCACTTAGTATTTTCTTTTTATTTGTGGAACTCTTATTGATTACATAATCATCCCCAGTAAGTGCGTTAAAATACCTAGAATCAAAATTACCTGTTATACAAGTAATGAAATTGCTGATGATACTGATATCTGTAAACCCCAAACAATCAACCGTATTCTCTATATTTTTAGAAAACTCACATGGTAATTGATCCTCTTTTAAAGAAGCATCTATAAATGTAGAGTACTCTTTGATATTAGGAAAGAAGATTAACGCAGTCTTTCCATTAACAACTCCCCTTGTAACATCCTTTTGCTGAACTATTTCATCAAATGCTCGCGCTACCTTTCTCTGATCAGATATAATATAATTAGAGATACAATGAATAACCTTGAAATCATCTCCATATTTATCCAGCATTGTCTCATTTAGTTCTTCAAAGGCATACACAGAACCCACTTTTAGCCATAGGGTGCTTTCAGTTCCTATTCCTGAACCTTCTTTATAATAGTCAAACAACGTCTTTCGCTTTACCAAGACATCTGAAAAGCCTTTCTCGCCAATAATATCCTTTATGATTTCACTTTTAGGAAAAGAATCATCATATATGAATAGAAACTGTTTTGTTTTTTTCATCCCTTTATCCTTATAGACTGTTGATATAAATCCTCAGCTTATCGTCAATATCTCTCTTTACTCTTTTCACAGAATAAAAATGTCCGTCATACAATTGGTATTTCGTACGATCATCGCATAAATACATGTTTCTATTTATAAAAGAACGATTACCATAAATAATATTTCTTACTATAGTCGGAGTTATTCTCCAACTATCACTTAATCGGAACTTATCCTCTTTTCGTTCTTCAAACTGATCGTACATGTATCTCGGAACTATACGATACATTCCTGACCTGTGAAATATTCCCCATGCAATATGACGGCATCTCCATAGCCTGCGATCATACACATGAACTTCTGAGAACGTCGTGGGATATCCTCTTTTTCCTTCACTAACCAAAGTATCTGCAATTGTAGGAAATACTATTTCTTCTCGAGTATACTTAAGTCCCTGATCTCTCAAAAACTCACTTTTGCTTATCGTATCAACTAATTTCTCAAAAATTTCTTTTTTATAAAAGCTGCCTTCTACCTGAGATGCAATGATGTCATCTCTTCCCATTTCATTCATGATGTAATATAGTTGTCCATCCTTTAAAGCTTTATTCCCTGGCCACCACTGAGACTGTTCTTTTATGATGTGCCTTTGAAAACCAGCGTCATATCTCGAAATATAATCTTCAATTCCATGCTTTACATACATATCATTTGATGCATGTAGGATATAATAATCAAAATCCATTATATTGCTCATAAATATGAAATTAGATATGTGCACATCCATAAGTGCTCCATCGCCCCAATCTACATAAAAATTAGCTGGGTTTAGATACACATCTGTAAAATTCTTTTTATGAAGTTGGTAAAAACGTTCAAATTCATCGCCAAACTCCTTGGAAGCGTGAATTACTATAACAACATCTGGGACAAATTTTTTAAAGTTGTTTACCTGGTCCAATACTACTTCTGGCTGTTCGTGTACTGGGATAGACGCAACAATTCTCATATTATCTGCTCATTCTCTTAAATTCGTTTATATTTCGGGGATTCACAATAGACTGCCAGCGTTTAACCGGCAATAAAAAGGCACAGATTACTTTTTTATATATTTACATCATAAATGTGTCCCTCAGATTATCTCTGTATCTTACTAAAACACTTATGCAACATGTTTACTAATAAATGGGAATTACTACCGGAATCGGCATTACTGGAAAAATAAGTATCGCGGTACTTCAAGCACTGATGATACTCACTAATGCTGTTCCCCCTAACAATGCTGTTGTGTAAACCCAGGAATTTCTGTAAGATGGGTTTACGTTCTTATGTGTTACAACGATAGAATTATACTCAAAATATAGTTATTGCCTTTTATGATATTTTGACTATCGTTTGGATGACTGTTATTAATTGTAGAACAGTTAATTTCCCATATATCGTTTTCTAGACGATACATTTCTACCCATATCGCCTATGATATGTTATAATCGATATATAGATTCTTTTTGAATGGAGTAGCATATTGGTTGATATCTATTCTGTTAGTGGATAATTCATCATATATATGAAGAAACTAGTAGTCAGATCAAGACTTTGAGAAAGGTCTAAGAGAATACAACGATGTCCAAGACTAAGAGTAGCAAGGAATACGAATCTGAATATATTGAGACTTTTGTAAGGCGCCTTGAGGAGATGAGATGTAATACCGGCATTTCCGCAAGGGATATGAGTTTGTCACTGGGGCAGAATCCGGGATATATCAATAACATTGAGAACAGGAAATCTCTTCCGTCTCTGTTAATGTTTTTAGAGATATGTGAATATCTGGATGTTTCGCCTTCTTATTTCATGAGCATTTATGACAAAGATGTTCATTCCATCAAGTACAAGGAGTTTATGAATATGGCAAGTCGTCTGACTCCGCAGCAGTTTGATGCGCTATTCACTATCCTGCAGGGAATGACAAGGAAACGTTTACCATAGATTTTTTTAAAAAAGTGAGTGCTACGGCGATAAAAAAATCGCCGTGGCACCTTTGATGTCAATATAATATCTATTACTCTTCTGTAGCAGTAGTCTTAATGTGTAATTCCTCAAGCTGCTTGTCTGTTACATAGCTTGGAGCGCCCATCATGATATCCTGAGCATTCTTGTTCATAGGGAAAGGAATGATCTCACGGATTGAGTCCTCACCTGCAAGGAGCATTACCATACGGTCTACTCCCGGAGCGATTCCTGCGTGTGGCGGTGCGCCGTAGCAAAATGCGTTATACATAGCAGGGAACTTGGCCTTAACGTCTTCCTCACCAAGTCTGACCATCTCAAATGCCTTGATCATGATCTCAGGATCATGGTTACGTACAGCACCTGATGAAAGCTCGATACCGTTTACAACAAGGTCATACTGATCTGCTGTAATTGAAAAAGGATCGATCTCGCCTCTCTCAGCCTTGAGAAGTGTCTCAAGTCCGCCTGATGGCATTGAGAATGGGTTATGGCAGACCTCAAGCTCTCCTGACTCCTCGCCGATCTCGTACATAGGGAAATCTACGATCCAGCAGAACTCATATTTCTCTTTATCCATGTGTCCTGGAACTGCTGCACCAAAGGTCTTAACGATAACACCTGCAGTCTTCTGAGCAGCTGTAAGTTTGCCGCTTGAGAGAACTACAAGGTCACCAGCCTTAAGTGAAAGAGCTGATACAACTGCATCCTTGATAGGAGCAACGAACTTGGAGATACCACCAACGAGTTCTCCGTTCTCATCCATTCTGAACCAGTAAGCCTTATTACCTGACTGAACTTCTACGTCACCGATTGTCTTGTCGATGAACTTACGACTCTCCTTGAAGTCAGAGATAACAACAGCCTTGATTCTAGCGCCTGTTGCTGCGCCTGCAGTAAGAGCGCTCCGCGCTCTATATTCAATGGCAACTGCCTTGGCAGTTGGCTTCCTTTCTTGCTTTCTACATGGGTTGCAAAACACCGTCAAATTTTTCATTATTGCTATGAAATAAATGCTGTTGCGCCATACAGAATAACAGGCTCAATCCCAGATGTACTTTAGGATTGAGCCTGTTTTGCTTCTGAACTTGAGATTTAATGTATCTTTTCAAATTAATACTCTATTAATAATAGATTTTTGAACCCACATTGCCAAAAAAACTCCAGACAATCACCATCTGATTGCCTGGAGTTTCTCCATCTTGCATTATTATGTTCTCTGCATCACCCTATTCTAAATCTATTCCATGTATCGTACTCTTAATAGCATTCACAGATTTCTCCTGCAGATAAAACCTGGAAAGCCGCAATTTCGAATACTTTTTTTAGCTTATTCTCTTTAGTAAGATCAACTAATATTTTTGTAAAATACTGTTCCCAGCTCATATATTCAACAGAGTCTGCATAATCATATGCTTCATCAAGCTTTCTGGTATCACTAACATCAACCAGTCCTGACTTTAGAATAAGCCATTCAAAGGACTCCGGAAGAAATATGGCTATCTTGTTGGGAGATTGTTTCTGGGCTTCAGCCAGATCAGCAATTTCTGCACCAAAGGCAGCACCATCAGCTATAACAACAGTATCCTTATACTTCCGGCTTGAATGGTAAGAGAGATTGCTTAACATCATCAAAAATCCTCTCCTTTTCATGATACAGTGGCACAAACTTTTTGTTCTTAGCACCGGATAGTATATATATCTCATCTACGCTGATTGGAAGCTCAGCAAGATAATGCCTTGTAATCAGCAAAAAATAGTTATTACTGTGCCTAACAGCTTTGGCAAATTCTTTAGAGCAAATGAATTTGCTATCCTCATCTATAACAATTATTGAGTTTTCTATTCTCTCTATCTCTGTTTCCCATATTCTCTTTTCCATGGCAATAACCGGCCTGTCACAGGAAATTGACACCCCGCTGTTTCTGCCTGACTCATTATAGTCACTCACCATTCTGAAAAGAGTAGTCTTCCCAGTTCCACTATCTCCTCTAAGAACAGTTATATTGCGCTTCAATTCAAAAGAATAGGAGTTTCGACTGTTTTTTATCTTTATCTGATACCTGCCATGCATTTATTGATCCTCCCGCAGATACTTGACTCCTGCATCAAGAAATTCCTGCATATTATGAACAATCAGACTTCTGTGGTTTAAAATCCTGATTTCAAAAGAAGGGGCATCAAAATGCATCACATGGTAAAGATTGATTGTCAGATTTCTTGAATTGCCAAGTTCAAGAATCCATTTTGCACAATTATCGCCGCAATTAGTGGCATTAAATATTTTTCCAGGTAAGTTTTTCATAAGAATAAGTGCCTTAACCCCACCAGAAAGAGATGTGGGAGAAATACTACCAAGTACAGGGCTCATGATATTATTAGCATCAATAACCTCAGATTTATCTATGTCTTTGATGACTTTCTTTGCAAAATCATCTGTTATCCATTTATCTTCATATCGGTTTTTGAAAAAAGTCGAAGTATCATAAATCGCATTTTCTCTGTCACCAAACCAAACCTTTAGCACGAGCGCTTCCCCCTTTAAGCAAAATAGAGTAGACGAAATTGTTATCATCTACTCTATAATATCATAACCTTTATTCGCTTCGTTAATTTATCACACTATTATTTCAGCTTTGAAAATATCGTTTGAAATATCGTTTATATAGCAATCCCTTTTGGTAGTCTTCGAATATGCCTATGCCTTCTTGTAATTATCACGTCATGACGTTATACTATTTGCATGAACAGAAATTTTATCGACAAAGTGAATAAATCTGGCATCACTGCATATCGCCTGTCAAAAGAGACAGGCATTCCCTACACAACAATCAGTGAGCTATGCAACAGCAAAACAGATATCAATAAATGTTCAGCAGATACCGTCTACAAGCTAGCTCTTTTCTTTGATTGTGACATTCGTGATATATTGAACTACATTGATCCACTGGAAAATTACAGCGGAATATATAACAAACACAAGTTCAAACGGGATCGAACAGGCGAAAATGTTAGTCTTGTGGTGGAGAAAAACGGAACGACATTTGTAGTGGATGTCATTCCAAAAGTATGCACCAACAGACCAAATGAATTCAAAAAAGCCCTGACAGAAATGCTCATCGACAACTTTCTTGAAGAAAAAGAACAGGAGAAGATACTTTGAAGAAATAGTTCACTATCAACTCCCATACTGCATCCTATACATCACCCTAAGCGCCCACACCATCTTCAATCTGCAGGCCAATGTAACTGCAACCAGCTTGGGTTCCAGGTTATGAAGGTGGATCCCCTTAAAGGCAAGCTTGTAGGGCATGGTATCAATGCAGTTTTTAAGTTCTTGCCTTATCTCACGTTCCGATTTCTGGTTTTGGGGATTAAAGAAATAGAGCCTCAAACTGATGGCAAAGCTCTTGATGATCCTGGCATAGAGTGCCTGTCTAAATCTCCCGGCATCCACTCTGTCAAGGCCCATGGCGTTGATCGCATCCTTCAGATATTCAAAAACCTTCATATCCTGAACGAGCCTGTCGGAGCGGTAGCTGTTGGTCACCGAGGTCTCTACCACAGTGTAGTGATATTGGAAGGTGGGCAGATAGGTGATACGATCTGCCACTCCGAAGGCTCTGAAGTTAAAGCACATATCATCAAGTACTCTTAGTTCTTCAGGGAATCTAAGATTGTTGGAAATCAGAAATTGTCTGCGAAAAAACTTATCCCATGGCGCCGCCAGCGGAACATTTCTGTGAAAAGACATGTCAGCCACCTTAGCAGCCATATAGGGATATAGTATCTGCCTTTGCATTGACTGTTTGCATTCAGCATTACTGGTGCAAAAGCTATAATCAGCATGTCCCCACATATCTCTTTTTATGTAGTCACCCTCGTATTTATCCCTGTATGCATCAAAAATAACTATATCCGCATTATTATGCATTCCCTGTGCATAAGCTGTCTCCAGGTATTTGTATTCCAATAGATCGTCCGGGTCAGCGAAGGCAACATATTCACCATTAGCCTCATCAAGGCCCTTGTTCCTTGCTGCAGCAGGTCCCTTATTTTCTTGATGGCAAGCCATAACAAACTCATATCTGCCAGCATAATCATCAATAATATTCCCTGAATTATCCGTAGATCCGTCATCGACAAGGATCACCTCAAACTCCGAGCCCGGCATAGACTGGGTAAGCACTGTATCCATGAACCTTTCCAGATAATTTGAAACATTATATACAGGAACTATTAAAGAAACCTTTTTATGCATTCAGACAACGCCTCCGCATTTCCTCTAGGAACAAAAAAGTGTCTTGGATCCTCCTCAAACATCTCATGGTTAGCTTCTGTATCAGCAAGAATCATAGGCTTCTTCATTGCTTCATATATATAGGCTTTACCAGGAACAGTCCTTGAGGCTTTATCAATATAGAGGTTAAAGTGACCCGCAATACACAGATCAGCTTCTCTGATCTTGTCTGCAAGAGAGGTCTGCGAAAGCCATCTTATAAGCTCGATATTTGGATTAGTTCTTGCCCTGATAAGCTCCCTTTTAGGAATTCCATTAGTTTTACCAATAAAAACACATTTTATTCTTCTGTCAGATTCTTCAGTAACCTTATTAAAAGCCTCCATAACAATATCAGTTCCCTGAAGTGGGAGTCCTGTACCAAAATACAGAACCATCTTGTCAGCATTCCTTACAGATTCTCTACCTGTATCTGCATTTTTTATCTCTTCAATCACTGATTCCGGATCCGATACCGCATGGTAATACACCTCTTGATCAGCCTCAAGATACAAAGTTTCAAACTTTCTTTTCGTTACAAAATACAGTTCCGAAAAGAATTTAGCGTTAGCCTCTGTATCAACAAGCACAAGATCCGAACCCAAAATAACTCTCTTGTCCAGCCATCTTGTAAGTCTGGCTATCAGATGTCCATCCTCAACAAGCCTCCTGTCCAACACCACTGTGTCGTATACTGACAGGAAAAAATCTGAGATTATGACAGGACATTTCTGCTTTGATAAGGCGCCATCACTACTAACTCCGATAATTTCTTTGGGAAGTTTTCCCCAGATAAGCTGCGGTAAGAAACCAAGAATGACCACATCAGCTCCTGAAAAATTGATCTTACCAATTCTTTTCCTAAGATCAAGAGCTCTGGTCAGTGGATTTTTCTTTTCTGAGGTATACATTTCAAAGGAAGCAGCCTCTTTTTCAAGGATTCTCTTTATCTGCGAAGTCCTTATGTATTCCCTGTTCTTAACGGTAATATATACGACATTTTTCTTTCTTATGAGGTTCAGAAACTTTGACTCCGTCATAGTACTGTTTCCTTGTATGATATTGAATATCCTGAAGTATCTTTCTGTTTGCGCAAATAGTATCTCCAAGAATACCGATCATAACGCACACAAAGCTTATTACAATAAGCGTACAGGCAAATATCAGAGATTGAATATGCCCGGCTCCGCCTGCAGTGAAAAAGAAGTACAAAAACCTTATCCAGATAATAAGGGCAGGTATCGCAGGAAATATCGCCAGAAACAAAAATGCCTTAAGAGGTTTATATACCAGGTAGGCTCTGAGTATTGTCAGCATTGATGTTCTGACATATGCCAGCATCGTCCTTGCAAGTCTGCTTGGTCTCAAGGCAGAATTGGTTCTAATCGGTACACTGATAATAGGGATCTTCTCACGCCCTGCTTGAACAATAGTTTCCAAAGTATACGTATAATCATTGACCACATTTAGCTTAAGTGCCGCCTCCCTTGAAAAAGCGCGAAACCCACTTGGCGCATCAGGAATGTCGGTGTTTGATGCCTGCCTTACAGCCCAGCTCCCAAGCTTTTGAAGCTTTTTCTTAAGAGGCGTGAAATCTTCAGTGTTATCAATGGGTCTTTCTCCTATCACGATGTCAGCTCTTTGTTCCAATATTGGCCGGACAATCTTCTCGACGTCGCTGCCGCAATACTGGTTGTCGGCGTCTGTATTGACTATTATGTCTGCGCCATTTTCAAGAGCCACATCGATTCCTGCCATAAATCCCTTGGCAAGCCCCTTGTTCTGGGTGAAATTCACAATATAATCAACGCCCCAGTCTTTTGCAACGTCAGTTGTTTTATCAGAGCTTCCATCATTTATGACCAGATATTCAATTTTATCTATTCCCCTTATACTTTTCGGAAGATCATTAAGTGTTTGGATCAGTGTTTCTTCCTCATTGAAGCAGGGGATCTGAATGATCAGTTTCATTCCTCAGACTTTTCCTTTTTATTGTTCTTGACTGCACCGGCAACTGAAACCGCAATTATTGCAACTACCAGAGCAGATATTATGACTATCCACATCCTGGCATTTTTCCTGCTTCTTTCCTCCTGGACGTATCTATCCACAAAGGTTTCATCACTCTTTTGGTGTGACTCAAACTCCTCGTCAAGCTCTTTTGCCTGTTCCTTAGCATCTTCTGAATTCTTTTCATCAAGGACTGTTTCTGAGCTTATCAATTCTTCATAGGCCTGCTGCGCATTTGTAATCTCTTCATTTATCTCGCTGCTGGCATCGCTGGCTTCATCGGATTGATCCACTAATTCATTCTTAGTTTCCCCAGTCTGGAAGTACAGCGGTCCTCCCTGATAAAAGATCTGATACCATCCATTTTTCTCACCAATTAAAAACACGTCTTCTCCAGCATTAAATGTATGTACCAGTTCTGAACTTGCGTCCATCTCCCTGTAGGCTTCGACCTTTTCTTTCAGCGTGACCACATTCCCGGTAAACTCAGTTTGTTCCTGAGCGTGTGTGATCACTGGAGTTGATATTAAAAATAATGCAAAAACAAATAATACAAAGCACCTTATAAAGTTCTTTTTCATAATTTCTCCTGTCATGGGCTGTAGTATAAATTCATGTGGCCTATCTTCCACTCTTCTTCATAAAAATCACTGGCAGTATCGATATACTCAGCATTTTCATCAAGGATCAGTATCTGACCCGGATCAAGATACTGGCTGATGTCAATATCAGCAAACTGTCCATCTACAATCTCTATATGCCTATCCCGAGTTGTAAACTGGACAAGTTCTATGTACTGAACGCCTCCTTCATATATAGAAAGAACTCTTCTGTCCGGATACTGCTGGCAGATTTCCTCAAGCTTCTCTCCCAGAAGGATGTCCGGATAAATATAAGACTGATTTTTAAATATAAAGTGCGTGCAGGCATTAACTCCAAGTACTATCTGCATCACAAGGACAGCCGCAACAATAACATCCTGTCTGAGCCTCCTTGCCAATATAAATGCTATATATGCAAGCATAGTAAGCCACGTCTGAAGCGCAAACTCCATGGCAAAGAACCCTCTGGGATCAGTCAGAGGCTGCTCTAGCAGGTAGCTCATCCCCACCATGGTAAAACCATGTGCATTCCTCAGCTCAGTATTATTAGCGGCAATTACCATCATGGCTATCAGCCCAAGTATCAGATACATGGCAAAAGAGATTTCAAATCCCAGATATGCCTTAGACAACCTGATAGCTTCAACAATACCTATCGCAATCAATATTGGCAGGAAAAAATCTATATACCTTCCGTGAAGGAAATTGTCCATTCTGTCACTTTCAGGTGAAGATGCCCCGTTGAGATAGATCAAAGCAACACAGAACTGGAAAAACACTGCTAAAAAAATATATATTGAAAGGAAATCCTGGTAAGAAGATTGCTTTTTTCTAACGTTTTTTAACGCGCCAAAAGCTCTTCTTGCGCAGCCATAAATTCCAAAATATGCAATTCCATAAGTAGCAAGTCCCATATACAGGACTTTTCCGCATATATCCTCAACTAAATGAAGTATGCCTTCAAAACTGAGTATCTTTTTTATCCTGAACGCGATCCCCGAGTAGTCATTCCAGGAAAGTACGTCACTGGATGTTTGTTGATACAAAAGACCTATGACTTTATCTTTGAGAATGAAGCTACCCCCAAACAGTGCAGCAACAAATATTATCAAAAGGCCGATCTTTATAGTTTTTGTATTGATATTTTCCTTGCTCTGAGCTCTGGAAATCATAAATAAAACAAGCGTAATAGCTCCGGCGCCTATGGTCCCCAGACATCTCATGTGCACGAGATACATATATACAAGGACAATAGCAAAAAGAAATCCGCCTAAAATGCCAGGCTTTTTCACAAACCTCAAAAGCAGATAAGTCTCTAAAATAAATAGAAAATATAATAGTGCTTCAGCCATAGTGGTCTGAACATAAAACAGCCAGGCAGGATAAAGAATTGCCGCAGCCGTAGCCAGGCTAAGAAGTTGTTTCTTTTCTTTTGCAAACAGCTCTTTTAACACAAAAAATAGAAGTGGAAAAGAAGCACACTGAAAAAAGAGATTTAGTATAACCGCTGCTCTGTAGGTAACTATTGGGCCATGGAACAGAAATAGGACTGGCACGAGAAGGATACTATATCCATAAGAATAATAGGATCCAAGAGATGTTATCTGCGACCAGTCATAGCCCAAAACAGCTGCTGCCGGCGACCAGTATCCAAATTCATCTGGAAACGCAGAAAAACCATATATTCCCACAATACCATACATACAGATTGCTACTGCTATAAAAATCCCCAGAAATAAATAGATATTGTCCTTAAAAAACAAGGAGCAGCCCGCAAAAGACTGCTCCTTTATTGTAAGGTTTGATTGATCCTTATCAGTTTGCCATGATTGCATATGCTGCAAGACCGCCTGTTACAGGAACTGTTACTGTGTTAGGGTTATCATCTGTATCTGTAAGGATTGTTGTTGCTCCGCCAGGAACTACCTTGATAACAGAAAGTGTTCTGCCATTAGCATTCTTAACGCCAAATGTTACAGGAACAGAAACATCTGCAGGAAGATCTGAGAACTTGCCAGCAGTCATCTTACCAAAATCAAAGTTCACAGCACCAAGAACTACTCCGCCTGCTGCTGCAGCTGCGCCGTTAAAGCTATCGAATACCTTAGGGCTCTTCTTAGCTGTGATGTCATAAACTCTTGCAAAAGGAGTCTCGTTCTTGCCAAGTCCAGCTGCTGCCTTGATAGCATCATTGCCCTGACGTACTGCTACGCCAGCAAGAGTCTTAACTGCATAAGCGCCGTTAACCTGAGACTTAAGAACTGTTCCTCCAACAGAAACTGTGCTTGAAGGTGCAGCATCTGTAACTACAACAGCTTCTGTAGTGCTACTGCTGCTTTCGTCCTTTGAGCTTGATGATGAATTAGTAGTTGCGCCAACAGTAAGTGCAGGAGCTACCATAAGTGTAGCTGCAAGAGTTGCTGCTAGCATTCTCTTAACAAATTTCATGTTCATATACACATCCCTCCATTAGTATGATGTTGTTTATCTGTGCGGGAGTGTATTCTTTTTATCCCGCATTCACATATAATTATATGCTATTTTGAATATCGTGCAAGTGCTATTTGTTAGTTTATTTATCTTTTATAAATTATATTTCAGTTAAAATCACACGTTTTGAAGTCTTTTTCTAATATATATGTGATATTATGGCAACTTAATTTTAGGGTTATGATACTAATATGCACATTTCTCTAACTTTCGCTACCTTATGGATTATTCTAGTCATTGGAGGATAATACATATATGAGCGATACACCGCTTTCACAATACCTAAGACTATTACGAACAAAGCATGAGTATACACAGGATGAGCTTGCCAAGTACCTGGGAGTCACAAGAGCCACATATTCCCACTACGAGACCGCAAGGCTCACGCCACCTACCGACAATCTATACAAGCTTTCCGCTTTCTATAAAGTCTCGCTTTCAAAACTGATAAGACTCTCATTCCTAAGTTCATCAAAAGGAAAAGAAGATATCAAAGCAGCCGAATATGTTGTTTCAGATGAAGATATGGAATATCAGTTTGAAAAACTATACAAAGATTTTCTTACAGAATGTTCTGACATGACCCCTTCGCAACTAAACAAATGGACATCCATAGAAGACCGTGAGCTGGTTTACTATTACCACAAGCTCTCAGGTCATGACAAAAGACTTATGAACTATTTCATGAAACTGGCGCTGTTAAAAGATCCATCTGGAGCCGAATAAAAATAAGCCACGGGGACTGACAAGACATGGGGACGGTTCTGTTGTCTCGTTGCATGCAATGAGACAACAGAACCGTCCCCATGTCTTGTCAGTCCCCGTGTCTTGTTTTATGCTTCCTGTTTTTCCCAGACAAGGCCTTTGCCCTTAGTGAAGATCCTGGATTCGTCCATTGGCATTGGCTTTCCGAAGTAGTACCCTTGGGCTCTTTCGCAGCCAATCTCTTTGAGGAACTTAAAGTGGTCTTCTGTCTCAACCCCCTCGCAGAGAGGTGAAACACCCATGGCTTTGGCACCCTTTATGATGTACTTCATGATCTTACCGGTCTTGTGGTTATTGTCAAAGCTTCGAAGGAATACCATGTCCAGCTTAAGGACGTCGAAGTTATAGTTGGCTATTGTGTTTAAGGATGAATAGCCTGATCCAAAGTCATCGATCCAGACGTGATAGCCCATTTCCCTCATCTTGTCGCACTCAGACCTAATAAAGTTCTCGTTCTCATTGAGGGAGCTCTCTGTTATTTCAAGATCCAGCATATGTCTTGGAATTCCGTATTCTTCCCTTGTAGTCTCAATAAAGCCAAAGATATCGCAAAGTTCAAAGTCAAGTCTTGAGATATTGACTGATACTGCCACGATCTCTTTTCCCTCTGCCTTCATCTGTGAATAATCCTGACAGACTTTTTTCACCACATACCTATCAACCAGGTGGATAAGATGGAACTGCTCAAGGGTGTCGATAAAGTCCCCGGGAGAGAGCATTCCCATCTTGGGATCGATCCATCTTACAAGGGCTTCATACCCACAGATCTCTCCTGTGGCAACTCTCACAACAGGCTGGTAGTAGACCTTGATGTACTCGTTTTCTATTGCCTCATCAATGTGGTCGATGACGTACTGCTGCTTGCGAAGGTTCTCACGAAGCATCTCATCGTAAATGCAGTAGTTGATATCATGCCTGTTCTTGATTGAGTTGCAGGCAAGTCTTGCATGGTCGCAGGCAAGACCTATTTCTGCTCTCCTGTCGTCCAGATAATAGATTCCAGCTTTTATCCTGACTTTCTTGTTGACGTCCTCTGTCAGCAGCATTGCCTTATAGACATTCTCAACCTTCTGGATGACACTCTCATGATCTCCTGTAGTGCACACAACAAAATGGTCATCAGAAAATCTTGCGCAAATGCCGCCAACATTAAAGTTTTCCCTTATAGCCTTTGCAAGATCGCAAAGAAGCTCATCTCCAAGCTTAAAGCCGTTTCTCTCATTAAAAAGCTTGAAGTTAGGAACATCAAAATGGATAAAAGAAATGTCCTCTCTCCAGCTCTCATAAGACCCTAGAAACATCTGGGCCTTTTGGTAGAAAAAGGACATGTTAAGAAGACCTGTAAGGTCGTCTGTCTCCTGATTGGCAGAAAGTATCTCTGCCTCCGCAAAAGAATTGCGGTTCTTGTTATAAAACTCGTTCTGATCTACGTCTACGATATAGACATAGTAATATGCCTTGCCATCTTCCCTGTGAAGGAGATGTCCAAAGTCTTCTACGTACCTTACAGCGCCTTCCTTGGTGATGATACGGTAACGGACATAGTCATGCTTTTTTTCACCAAAAATAGTCTGGGCCTGGATCTGGTTCTGTATCCTGTTGTAGTCCTCAGGATGTACCATTCCCTTAAAGGTTCCCCCTGTGAGCATGATGAATTCGCCCATGTTCTCGCACCCGTAGAGTTCAAGGACATTGGGACCAGCATAGTACACGCTTTCAGACCCTCCAGCGTCGTAGATAAAAAAGCCGCCAGGAAGTCCTGTTGGTATTATGCCACTAATTCCAGCGTCGAAAAACTTTTTGTCCATACGTACATCCCCCTTTTTTGTGAATCAATTGTACTTAAGGCACATCATTGTAAGGTCATCGAACTGCTCTGCATCCATTATGAAATCTGTTATATCGTAGCAAACATTATCAAGAACTTCTTTTAGTGAAGAGTCCTTTTCTTTGTTAAGGGCCGCCAGCATCCTGTCAGTGCCATACATAACAACATCTGAGTTGGTGGCCTCAGGCACTCCGTCGGTGTACAAAAAGATCATGTCGCCGTGGTCAAGCTGTATCGTGTATTCCTGGTACTTTGTTCCCTCCATTCCTCCTATAACAAAGCCGTGCTTGTCCTTGTAAAGTTCAAAGGAGCCGTTAGCTCTTTTGATAGCAGGATATTCGTGACCTGCATTGGCACATGACAGCTTACCTGAGGAGATCTCAAGGATTCCAAACCACACTGTGACAAACATTCCTGTCTGGTTGTTGGTAGTAAGTGCTTCATTGGTCTTATCCAGTGTCTCCGCTGCAGACTTGCCAAGCATTGCACAGCTCTGAAGTATAGTCTTTGCAACCATCATGAAAAGAGCTGCCGGAATACCTTTACCTGAAACATCTGCCATTACCATTCCAAGATGATCATCATCTATCAGGAAGTAGTCGTAGAAATCGCCTCCAACTTCCCTTGCCGGCTCCATCAGAGCGTAGAGATCAAACTCTTTTTTGTCAGGGAAAGCCGGGAAATCATGAGGCATGATGCCTGCCTGTATCCTGGTTGCCAGAGAAAGCTCCGTGTGGATCCTCTCTTTTTCCGCTGTGACAGTCTGGATATCATCGATATATTCCTTAAGTCTTTCTGTCATGGACCCAAAGGAATGGGCAAGAGTCTCAACCTCATCGTCGGTGTTTTCATACCAGGCAAAATTCAGCTGATCTCCGTCCATGTTCCGGACCTTATCAGTAAGGAGAGCAATAGGCATAACCAGGCGCTTACTGAGCTTATTTGAAATAAATACGCTAAGAGCTGCCAGGGCAAGGATCAAAAGAAGCATCACCATAAGCGCTGATCTTGTAACCTTATCAACATCGTCAGCCTCACTCTGGTGGCTCTGCTTGATGAAAGTAAGAAGATTCTCTTTTGGTGCCAGAACTGTCTTTTCAGGAATGATGGAAATAAGTGACCAGCCAACAGACTCGATTGGAGAAAATGCCACGTAGCTACTCTCACCATCCACATCTAAAAGTTCAAGACCGCTCTGACCTTCTATAGCTCTCTGGGTCAGCATAGTCAGAGCCTTGTCACTGTTTTCTTTTCCGCCAAGGACTGTACTGGCTTTTAGTTCTCCCTCTTCGTTGGATGAGAAAATGATATTGCCCTTTTCATCGATGATACAGGTGTTACCCTCATCGCTGAATATGGCATTCATCATCATGGACTCTATTCCCTCAAGATAGAGGCCTGCTCCTGCTACTCCCACAAACTCTTTTCCCCTGAAAATAGGAGCGCCGCACATGATGGCAAGTCTTCCTGTGTCGTAGTCAGGGGTGATCTCTGAAAATGTAAGTTTCTTAGACTCCTTGGTCATGTAGTACCATGGACGGAGCCTTGGATCGAGATAAACGTAATTGTTGTTTTCATCCCACCTGTCATCAAGAACAGGTCCAGCAAGGAGCATTATTCCCGACTCGGTTCCTATGTAGGAAGCTCCAAGCTCAGGATAACGATTGTACATTGAAAGAAGATTGCCCTTGAGATTACCTATCATGGCAAGCTCATCCTGCACAGCAGGATCATCCGGGTCCACATCCTCAGCATAGACAAATTGTCCCATGCTCTTGCCTATATCAGACTTCTCAAGAGGTTTAACATATGTTCTTCCGTATACATCGGGATTAGTGTAGATGTCAGTTGCTGAATCTGCGATGATCTGTATGGTTCCGGAAAAATCATCCAGCATCTTGTTAAGACTGTATGCACATCCCAGGGTGGTTGCACTAAGGCGCCCTGTGATCTGATCCCTCATGGCTATGTCAGAGTATTTTTCAACGTCCTGACTCGACCTCTCTGAGCTCTCAGCCACAATGTGATGGACTCTGCCAAACACATACCAGGTTATTGCTCCAAATAGAATTAGTAACAAAGAAGACACTAAAAGCATCATCCTCATTATCTTTTTCTTCATACCAAAAACTCCCTTATCTCTTGTCTTTATCTATGAATTCAAGCAGCACTACTGCTAAAATAACATAAACCACTGTCCATATTATAAGCCATCCCCAGCATTTTAGTACAATATTTGGATCAAAATTATACTCAGGATTCTGATTCTGTTTCGCAGTCTCCATGAGAAGGTCATCTCTCATGTCATTTTCTTCGATATACTGGAACATTGTAAGTAAAGGCTTTTCCCCCTCCACCTCTACATCCTTCATCTTAAGGGCGCTGTTCCAGACAGTTACCATGGGTTGGGAGTTGTAGTCTCCCTGAGCGCACATGGCTGTAAGTCCCCATTTGGTAGCAGTCAGGTAGGTAAGTGGCTTTGCTTCTGCCGGGAGGTTAAAAAATCCACCAGAAAACAAAAGCTGCACAATGAGAAGAAATGGCATTATGGTCATGGCTGTCGTGGTGGTCCTTGCAAAGGCAGATACAAGTAGTGCCAGCATGTCAGCGCAATAGGTTATAAGGAAAAGAGATATTCCAAGATCTGCTTCTGGCCAGGGAGTAAACATGCTCCTTTCCGGCATCTTGATGCTCATGATCTTCAAAACTCCCAGGGTGATCACCACCTGAAGCAGGCACAGGACCATCTGGTAGATCATGTGGGCAGCAACATAGGAAGTAATATGAAGGCCCGCTCTGTGCTCTCTTTTTACGATAGCTCTTTCCCTGCAGATCATCTGTATCGAGTTAAAAAAACCGTTCCAGATACAGATGCAGGAGAGCGCAAAGGTCCCCATCATTGTACCTTCCATGGTCTTAAAGAGGTTTGCCCCCACTGCAAATGCCACAAGTGCAGCAATTACAGCAGACATAGGAAGCACCTTCCAGTCGTTCTGAAACAGGAACATCCTGAACAGTTTCCCCAGGTATATGAAGGTCTGTGCCACTCTTCCTCTGTGCTTGTACTGATATTCTTCCATAACCCGTCACCCCACTCTTTCCTTAATCCTGTCGGCGTATTTTTCCACAAATTCATCTGCTCTTCCCTCGCCGCCTTCATCCTTCTGGTTGATGGAAAGAAGTATTTCCTCCATAGACTCTTTTCCAAAGAAGTCATATGCCTCCTTCACAGGGCCGTAGTATGCAAGTCTTCCCGTCCGTGTGGCATCCTTGGCAAGAACGATGACATCATCAAACAGGTCAATTACTCTGTCAGGAGTGTGGGTTATGACTATTACGATCTTGCCCTCATCGGCTATTTCACGAAGCTTCTCAAAGAGCTTCCTTGCCACAACGCCGTCCAGGCCTGAATCAGGCTCATCCAGGATAAAGAGATCCGGATCTGTTATAAGTTCCATGGCGATGGAAAGTCTTTTTCTCTGACCTCCTGAAAGCTTGTCCACCAGACTGTTCTTAACAGAAGTAAGTCCAAAGAGGTCAAGAACGTAAGCTATGCGGTTTTCTCTTTCCATAGTGGACATCTCAACTGGAAGACGCATCAGCGCTGCATCTATAAGAGTCATCTCCACAGTGTCATTTCCCCTCATAAGATCCTGCTGAGGCACAAATCCAATGTCGTACTTCATCCTCTCGTAGTCGTTGTAAACATCTCCTTTTCCAAGAAGGATGCTGGCATCAGCCTTCTCATAGCCTGTGACAGCATTAAGGTAGGTGGTCTTACCAGCTCCTGAGCCTCCAAGAAGCAGCACCAGGTGTCCCTTTGGAATTGACATGTGAATGTCCTTTAAAAGAGTTTTCCGTTTAAAGAAATCTATTGCCGTCCTCTTTTTGATGTTCACAGTCAAAGTGTCGTCACTGCCCATAATATCCTCACCAAGCTCTTTTGCCCCGGTTACGCCCTTTAGATTTTCAACCTGCCTGGTGGGCTGAAATTTCTTTGAAAAACCCCAGAGCATGATGGTGAGACTCTCAAAGAAAAAGAATGCCCATATCCACCTCTTGTTTCTGTCAAACACCCTGATAAGTCCCTGATAGATCTTAAGCCCGTAGATTATGTCAGCAACAAAAAGACCTACCAGCGGAATAGTCATCAGCATCAGCGCCGTGGTGTTATCTTCAAATAAGAATTCTATAGCCACAAGGACGTAGCTCAAAGCGCAGATTATGGTGTATGCGCGGCCGTCCTTTTCCCTGTCTGCACAAAGGCTTATGTGGTATTCCTTGGCAAGGGGTACAAATGCCCATATTCTCTTAACTCCGCACTTTTTGAATATTCCCATGTATCCTAAGGATACAAGAAGATATATGAGTATTCTGAAGATCAAATTGGGAATATCAACGCTAACTTGCATTGGCAGCTCCTTCTGACCGGTGTTTTGCTACTTTGGTCACTTCTCATTCATCACAACATTTACGTAGTTATATGGTATCTCAATTTTGTTTTCCTTAAGGGCTTTGAAAACGGCGGTATTGACTTCATCTTTTACAACCTCTGTCCTAAGTTCATGAGGGTAGTAAACTGTTGCTCCAAGGAGCAGTCCACTCTCCTGTATTTCAAGAAAGTAGACGGATTTGCTGTTTGGATCTGTGATAGTGTATTTATCTCTGTTTAAGGTAAGGGGGCATTCGCAGATGGTCTTTCTGATTATTTCTTTTGCCTTATCAAGATCAGAGTCATAACCGATCGGATATCTGACATCGAAGGATCTTGGGACATGCTCTGCATAGCTGTAATTTATGATCGATGCACTGTTGGCCTTGCTGTTTGGAATGATGACCCTTGTGGTGTCAATGAGCCTAAGGACCACATGACGAAGCGTGAGCTTTTCAACAATCCCAACTGTGCCATCATCCAGCATTATCCTTGAGCCCACGTCAAAGGGCTTGTAGATACTTATCTCCAGGCCTGCGAACATGTTCTTTATGACATCATTTGCTGCAAGACCTACAACAGCTGCAACAACAGCAGTACTGCCAAGCAGTGACCTTGCTATCTGCTCTCCGCCCATCGGGAGTACAAAGAAAACGACAATGATCCCCAGGGCTATGGCTTTTTGAAGAAACTGCAGGGTTATGCTGTTTCCTTTCTTTTCTTCCAGTCTGGCGAATATTTTTTTGTTGATCTTAAGGATCCCAATTGCCACAAACAGCCATAGAGCTATTCCCAAAAGAATTAGTAAAACAGTGATCCCAGTCAGCGCCAGAGCCTGACCAGTACTCAGATCCGTCGAAATATTTGCTATGACCTGCGGCATTTTATCCATGAAAGATTCATTCATCCTTTCTCTCCTTGAAAAGGTAGTATCTATTCTTAATTTTAGCTGAAAATGTGCTATTTTTCATTAGTTTTTTGGAAGGTATAAGGTTTTTGACAATCTTTCCCATTCTTCTTTTTATTGGTTTACATATCAGGGCTTCGGATGATACAATGAATAAAATTAAATTGTGATTAACCCAATTATAAGGAGGCCCATTATGGAGAGAGTTGCAAAATTTCTTAAAGACGCAGGTACTTACTACCTTGCTACAGTAGATGGCGATCAGCCAAGAGTTCGCCCCTTTGGCACAGCCCACATTTTCGAGGGTAAGCTCTATATCCAGACTGGAAAAGTTAAGGATGTTTCAAAGCAGATCCACAAAAATCCAAAGGTTGAGGTTTGCGCATTCTTAAACGGCGAGTGGGTAAGAGTTGCCGGCGAACTTGTTGAGGACGACCGCATCGAGGCAAGACAGTCAATGCTTGATGCATATCCATCACTTCAGGGCATGTACAAAGCCGACGACGGAAACACAGAAGTCTTCTACTTCAAAAATGCCACAGCAACATTTAGCTCATTCACTAAAGAGCCTGAAGTTGTGAAGTTCTGATAACAAACCACGGGGACGGTTCTTTTGTCTCATTGCGCACAACAAGACACGGGGACGGTTCTTCTGTCCCCATTTTTATGCTTTTTTGCTAATTGAGTATTAATCTGTATCTGGCATGGGTTTGCTGACTATTTTTTTAGCTATATGAAAAAAACTATTCATCTAGCATGGGTTTACTCTGATTTTTTGTCATTTGAATTAGCTATATGCGGATTATTTGCTGATTGGCATGTGTCATAAATAATTGAGGTCAATCGGAAATTTATGGACAAGAAAAAGCGGTTCATATCCATAGTTTTATTACTTATACTTACGGCGCTGCTATTTAGGGCGCCTTTTTTCAGTGGGAGAAAAGAAACCATGGCAAAGCGGGATGTATTTTCAGAGTATGGAGAAATTAAGCCGTTAAAGATCTATCTGGCAACAGATACCCACTATATTGATCCGTCACTTTGCGCTGGCAGTGATTTCTTTATGGATATGGTGAAAAAAGGCGATGGCAAGTTTATGCCGTATTGTGAAGAGATCAATAGAGCTTTCATAGACAAGGTTATTGCAGACAAGCCTGATGCCCTTATTGTGGCTGGAGATCTGACCTTTAACGGGGCAAGAGATAGTCATATTACATTTGCAAAGATGCTGGGAGAAGTAGAAGCAGCAGGGATTCCGGTTTTAGCAATTCCAGGAAATCATGATTTTACCATTAATAGGGCCGCGAGGTTTTTGAAGTATTCCTATGAGCTTGTCGATAGTATAGATGCTTCAGAGTACATTAAGCTCTACGGGGATTTTGGCAGGTTAGATTCCTATGATTTTGACGCCACATCTCTTTCTTATGTATATGAGCTTGCACCTGATCTGCGTATTCTGTGTGTTGATGTCAATACCGTTCAGGGAATGCCTGGTATCCTTACGGAAGGAACTTTGTCTTTTGTAAAAGAGCAATTAGAAAAAGCAAAAGAAGATAAAGCCTATATCATCAGTGTGACACACCAGACACTTCTAACACACTCGGAGCTTACAAGTCAGGGAATGAGCTTTATCAACAACGAAAAGCTCCTTAAGTTATATGAGGAGTACGGAGTTGTCATGAACTTGTCGGGACATATGCACATCCAGCACATCGCGGTAAGTGATGGTGGCGTTCCAGATATAGCAACGGGCTCACTTATGACAAGTCCCAACTACTATGGAGAGATCACTCTTTGGGGTAAACATTTAAGCTACAGGGCGGTCCCTTTTGTGGTGGATGATATTCCTGATTTTGCAAGTCTTTCAAAACAGTTCTTGTGGGACAATGCCTACAGGCAGGGTATGGAGAGCCTTGGAGGCACTGCAAAAGATAGCGACCAAATCGATGAAACTTCCACGGCTAGCGACGCTCTTGCCGCCTTTTTTGCGGACTTTAATGTCTCATACATCGCCGGCAGGAGCGATCAGATTCCCTGGGATGAGGATATAGTAAAAAAATGGAAAAAGACAGACACTTTCGTGCCTGAGTATTTTAGGCTGGTGAAAAAAGAAGGGGCCAGAAACTTTACGATATTTGATATAGATTTACAATGAACAAGACACGGGGACGGTTCTACTGACTTGTTGTACACAATAAGTCAGCAGAACCGTCCCCGTGGCTTGTTTTATATCAGTTCAAATGCCAGATGTCTCTGTTGTACTCTTCAATTGTTCTATCAGATGAGAAGTATCCGGCCTTGGCGATGTTGGTGAGCATCATCTTCTTCCACTTATCGCGCTTTTCATAGTCTTCGAAAATTTCATCCTTCTTTGCAATATAGCTCTCAAGATCAAGGAGAGTCATGAACCAGTCCTTGCCCACAAGCTCTTTGTGGAGTCTTTCAAGGTTCTCCTTGTGGCCAACCTTGAGGCACTGCTTGCCTACGATAAAGTCCACAGCCTCTTTGATAACAGGGCTCTTCTTATAGTAATCCTTGGATACGTAGTCAGCCTTCTTGTAGTGCTCAATAACTTCGTCAGCACTTGCACCAAAGATATAAATGTTGTCGTCGCCAACAAGCTCGTGGATCTCCACGTTAGCTCCGTCATCTGTTCCAAGAGTCACAGCGCCGTTGAGCATGAACTTCATGTTACTTGTTCCTGATGCCTCCTTGGAAGCAAGGGAAATCTGCTCTGAAACATCACATGCAGGAATAAGCTTTTCAGCGTAGCTTACGTTGTAGTTTTCTACCATTACAACCTTCATATACTTGTTCACATCAGGGTCGTTATTTACGATCTCCTGAAGAACAAGAAGAAGGTGGATTATGTCTTTTGCGATAACATAAGCAGGTGCTGCCTTGGCGCCAAAGATAAAGGTGATTGGCCTTGTAGGCTTCTTGCCGCCCTTGATCTCAAGGTACTTGTGGATGATGTAGAGGGCGTTCATCTGCTGTCTCTTGTACTCGTGAAGTCGTTTAACCTGGATGTCAAAGATAGAATCAGGGTCAACCTCAACGTTCTCGTGCTTCTTAAGGTAAGCAGCAAGCTCTTTTTTCTTGCCCATCTTGATAGCTTCGAGCTGATCTAAAACTTCCTGATCATCTATGTGGTCAAGGAGCTTCTCAAGCTTGTTTGCATCCTTCTTGTAGCCATCGCCAATGGTCTGTGACAGGAAATCGGCAAGAGGATGGTTGCAGGAAAGGAGCCATCTTCTAAATGTAATACCATTGGTCTTATTGTTGAACTTCTCAGGATAGAGCTTGTAGAAGTCGTTAAGTTCGCTGTTTTTAAGGATGTCAGTGTGGATGGCAGCAACACCGTTAATGGAGAATCCGTAGTGGATGTCGATGAATGCCATGTGCACCTTCTTGTCCTTGTCGATGATCTGAACCTTAGGGTTCTTGATCTTAGCTCTGATCCTCTTATCCAGCTCCTTGATGTAAGGAACGAGCTGAGGAACAACCTTCTCAAGATATGCAAGAGGCCATGTTTCAAGAGCCTCTGCAAGGATGGTGTGGTTGGTGTATGCACAGGTCTTGCTTACAACGTCGATGGCATCATCAATTGAAAATGCCTTGTCCTCAACCAGGATCCTGATAAGCTCAGGAATGATCATGGTAGGATGAGTGTCGTTGATCTGGATGACTGCATGCTTGTACAGCTCGTGAAGGTCGTACTGGCGCTCTTTCTGCTCTCTTAAGATGAGCTGAGCTGCGTTGGAAACAAGGAAGTACTCCTGGTAGATACGAAGTAAGTTTCCTGCCTCATCAGAGTCATCAGGATACAGGAAAAGAGTCAGGTTCTTATCTGTTTTTGTCTTATCAAAATCAATTCCCTTTTTAACAAGACTCTCATCAATTGATTCGATGTCAAAGAGACGGAGCTTGTTAACGCCTGTGTCATAGCCCACAACGTTCATGTTGTAGAGGCGGCTTACTACTTTCTGTTTGCCAAAAGAAACTTCGAAGGTAGTATCTGTTTTCTCAAGCCAGGACTGATCTTCGATCCAGTCGTTCTTCTCAGCGCACTGAAGGTGATCCTTAAATACCTGCTTGAAAAGTCCAAAGTGGTAGTTAAGTCCGATTCCCTCTCCAGCCAATCCAAGAGTTGCGATGGAATCAAGGAAGCATGCTGCAAGTCTTCCAAGACCGCCGTTACCAAGTGATGGCTCTGGCTCGCACTCCTCGATATCTGCAAGATTCTTGCCGTTGGCTTCAAGGATTGAGTTTACTCTGTCGTAGACCCTTAAGTTGATAAGGTTGTTTGAAAGAAGCTTACCAATAAGGAACTCCATTGAAATGTAGTAAACTTTTTTCTCCCCGTTATATACTTCTGCTACATCCATTAGACGCGTAGTCATCTCAAGAAGTACATAGTAGGTTTCCTGATTGGTGATGTCCTTAAGGCTCTTTCCAAATTTCTCCTGAGCGATTCCCTCAAGCTGTTCTTCAAGGTTAAGGACAAGTACGTCACGCTGCATGTTTGTGTGCTTTGACATTGTGATTCTCCTTTTCAAAAAAATTTTTGCTGCAATTGCTGTTATAGCTGTTATGTTCTGTTTTAGAGTTTTTATGTTTTTGGAAAACGTTTTCTGCTATCGATGAGATTACTTTAACACAGGAAAACGTTTTCCGCAAGTACAAACTTTTATATTTTTTATTTGATTATGTCCTCATATTTCATGCGGACCATGGTGTGAGGAACTGTAACCTTCCTGCCCTTTTCGCCCTGCATAAGGCGCCACAGTTCATCAAGGGCGATCTCAGAGATCTTTACAAAATCCTGCCTTAAGGTGTTCATCTGTTTTCCCACATACCCCATCAGGATGATGCCATCAAATCCGCAGACCGGGCGGAAGATGTCCATATCGATAAGAGCTTTCATTGCTCCGATGGCCATAAGGTCTGAGGCGCAGACCACGCAGTCATTGTTTTTTGCAAATCTCATGGTGAGCTGTCTTGCCCTTAGCTCAGAGAACTGGCCGCATCTTACGGTGAGCTTAAGCTTTTTCTCATTGCAGAGTTTCTTTATTCCTTCAAGGCGCTCTTCTGTAACATAGCCATCTTCCTCTCCTGCGATGTAGAGGATCTTTTTGCACTTGTTCTCTGTGATGGTCTTTTTGGCTATGTCGTACTGGGCCTTCTTGTTATCTATGCTGACAGAGGTGGTGGTGTCGTTGACCATTGGAGCGTCGGTTACCACGATCTTGAATATTCCGCTGTCGATAAGCTTTTTAATGAGCTTATCCTTCTTGGTCATGCCATAGACTATGATTCCCTTTATGCCCTGGGATTCAAAATAGCTTATGACCTCCGCTGCTGTCATGTCTTCGATCATGGTCTTAAAGACAGTAATAACATCAAGCTGCAGCTCTTTTGCCCTGTGGACCGCACCAGATATATACTGCATGTTGATCTCGTCGCTGGCCTGGGTCCCCAGGCTGATATTCATAAGAAGCGCCACCCTTCCGGTCCTCTTGGACGAAAGGCTGGCTGCCACTGCATTTGGCACAAAGCCAAGCCGCTCCACCACATCATTTACTTTTTTTCTGGTCTTTTCGCTGACATTGGGGTAGTTGTTGATAACTTTAGAAACTGTTGATATTGCAACCCCTGCCTCTTTGGCCACATCCTTTATTGAAACCATTATTATCCCCTTATACCCTCTAGTTTCGTGGATGGCTCCCGCCAACGTCACGACGTCGGAAATCGTTTTCCGTACATATATTAACTATAATGTCCACCACAGCATTTGTCCAATTAAAAATTTAGAAAATAAAACACGGGGACGGTTCTGCTGACACGGGGACGGTTCTACTGTCAGGTTTTATTTTGATAAAACCTGACAGTAGAACCGTCCCCGTGTCAGCAGAACCGTCCCCGTGTCATGAAATAACCTTAGCTGGCCACAGTGAGCTGCTCAAGAGATCTTCCGTTTTTGTGCGCCCTGCAGTAGGCTTCAGTACACTTTTTATATCTTGCAAAGGTTTCAAGGGCCTTGTCCTTTTTATCGTAGACCTTCCAGAAGCCTGTATACATAACGCCTTCCTCCGGGTCCTTCATAAATCCTACAACGTCCCAGACCGGATACCCCAGGAACAGCCCTATTTCATGGGGAAAAGAGCTGTCGGCTTGAAGGTGCTTTGCAAGCTCCGCAACGCATCTGTCTGCGTTAGATACTGAATAGCCCTTTTCTCTTAGGATGTTGCAGGCCTCTTCGTTAGCAAGATCTCTTTTAAGAAAAGAAGGTCTGTACAGGTATATGAGCATTCTGCCTCTGGAAAACCTGACTGGGATCATTCTGATCCCTTTAGATGAAAACCTTAAGTTGAACTGACTGACTTCCCTGTAAATTGCGCATTTGTCCTCGCATTCTACAGTAAATAGATTCCCCGTTTTAAGCCCTGCCAGAGTTGGCGAGCAAAGATCGATCAGTAATTGATCCCCCATTTTCCCTCCATGACACAAGTAGAAATTTACAGAGCTGTTCATCGAGTTAGCCTATACTAACTTAAATTTATTCTCATTTTGCGCCAAGCAAACCGTGCAAAGAAGCATGTTGTTTGATGTGATAATTCTTATCAGTTTAAGCTCTTGAATCATATGTTAGCATCTGCTAACCTCTTATACAAGAGCATTACTTAACAATAATTCTCAAGTGCTCAGAAAGGAAGAGTATAGTATGAATAAAGTAAAGGTCGTATTTTGGAGTGGCACAGGAAACACTGAAGCCATGGCAAATGCAGTTGCAAACGGCATCAAGGCTGCTGGCGGAGAAGCAGAGCTTCTCCCATTCGAGACAGTAAATCCTTCTGACGTAGCAGGCGATAATGTCATTGCCTTTGGCTGCCCTGCAATGGGAGCAGAAGTTTTAGAGGAAGGTACAGTTGAGCCCTTCATGATGGATTATGAGAACAAGTGCAGCGGCAAGAAGATCGCCCTGTTTGGTTCTTATGGCTGGGGCGACGGCCAGTGGATGAGAGACTGGCAGGACAGACTTAAAGCCGGCGGAGCAACCATCATTGGCGGAGAAGGTGTCATCTGCAACAGCGCACCTTCCGATGATGCGATCTCTCAGTGCGAGGATCTTGGAAGGCAGCTTGCACAGGCATAATATCATCTTGTATTTCATTACCTCCTTACGAAAGAACCTCGAAGTAGTTTATCGCTACTTCGAGGTTTTCATATGCAGCCAAAAGAACCGTCCCCGTGGCTTATTTTTCTGTTACGGACAAAACCTTGTAGTCAAGAGCTTCTATGGCGCCTGTAATCTCAGAGTCGTCCACTTCCCTCTCATATTCAACCACAGCTTCTTTCTTGCGGAGATTGAGCTTTGCTGAGACGCCATCTATCCTGTTTATAGCTCTTTTCACGCGGTTGGTGCAGTTCTCGCAGTGCATGCCGTCAATTTTAAAGACCTTGGTCTTTATCACAGTACCTGTAAGCTTCTTGTCAGGTTCCTTGACCACAGAGCCGCCCCCACAGCAGCCTCCCTCACCCTTTAGGTGCTTTACAGCGCCCTTTCCAGCCAGGATCACCACCACTATCAGGATTACTACAATTATCGCGTTTGTCATTTTAAACTACCTCGTACATTTCTCCCATATTTTTTTCTGTTAAGAGCGATCATGGTATTCCTTGAAAACACCAGCATTGGCCTGTTCTTGTCATTTCTTATGACTTTTACATTATTTTTCTTTTTTCAGGTTGGTCATACTCCGAAGTCCCAACGCTATAGTTGAGCCATTATGCAGCATTGCACTTGTTGCGGGAGTGATGGTTCCAAAGAGGCCAAGGCCGATAAGTCCCAAATTAAAACCAACAACAAAACGATAGTTAAACCGTATCCTCTTCATAAGAAGATCACTTAGCTCTTTTAATGTCACCAGGCTGTAAAGATTGTCCTCAGATATCATGACATCCGCTATCTGTCTTGCAAGCTGTGCGCCTTCGCTTATGGCTATACCGCAGTCCGCTTCTGAAAGCGCAGGGGAGTCATTGATGCCATCACCTATCATGACAACTGTGTGGCCCTTCTCCTTTTCTTTTCTCACAAACCCAGCCTTGTCTTCAGGAAGTACCTCTGCGTAGTAGGAATCCACCCCAACGAGGTTTGCTACTCTTTTCGCTGTGTGCTTGGAATCTCCTGTCATCATCACGATATTCTTAAAGCCAGCCTTATGGAGCTTTTTCACAACATCCAAAGCTTCAGGCCTGAGGGGATCTACAAGAAGGATAATTGCAGCAAGCTCTCCGCCAATTGCAAGGAAGAGCCTTGAATACTCCTTTGAGATGTTTTCAAGCTTATCTTTTTCCGCCTCAGGTATTACGCAGCCCTCATCTTCCATGACAAAATGCCAGCTTCCGATGACAACTTTTTTCCCATCAATGTCAGAGGCTATTCCATGAGCAACAACATATTCAACCTTGCTGTGCATTTCTTTGTGCTCAAGCCCTCTTGCTGCCGCCTCTTCCACAACAGCATTCGCTATCGAGTGTGGATAGTGTTCCTCAAGGCATGCAGCTATCCTGAGCATCTCATCTTTGTCCCTGCCGGAAAATGTGATGACATCCATGACCTTCGGCGTTGCCATTGTAAGAGTTCCTGTCTTATCAAAGACGATGGTGTCTGCTGACGCAATAGCTTCAAGGAATTTACCGCCCTTAACCGTAAGGTGGTTGTCCTGACACTCTCTCATAGCAGAAAGAACCGTAACAGGCATAGACAGCTTAAGCGCACAGGAAAAGTCCACCATCAGGACCGAAAGAGCCTTGGTGATATTTCTTGTGAAGAGATAAGCAAGGATCGTGCCCCCAAGGGTGTAGGGAACAAGCCCGTCTGCCAGGTGCTCTGCCCTTGACTCTACTCCAGACTTGAGCTGTTCGGATTCCTCGATCATTTTGATGATCTTCTCATACCTTGTTGCGCCAGAAGCTTTTTCTACCCTAAGAACGATGTCTCCCTCTTCTATTACCGTGCCTGCATAGACATAGGCGCCTTCCTTCTTTTCAACAGGTATTCCCTCTCCTGTCAGCGTGGACTGATTTACAAGGGCTTCTCCACAAACCACCGTTCCATCAAGAGGAATGACACTTCCAACCCTTACAGAGATCTCATCTCCTGGCGCCACCTGGTTTATAGGTATCTGTATCTCTGCGCCATCTTTCTTAAGCCACACCTTATCGGACTTAAGCGCCATGCTCCGAGCCAGGTCATCTACTGACTTTTTGTGCGTCCACTCTTCCAGAAGGTCTCCTACTCCCAGAAGGAACATAACAGAGGAGGCAGTTTTGTAATCACCTGTCAAAAGAGATACCGTTATGGCAGTTGCATCCAGAACCGATACTTCCAATCTCCTTCTCTTAAACAGACTTACAAGTCCCCTATATATGAACTTGGTGGCCATGATAATAGCCTTTACTCTTCTTATAGGCAACGGCAAAAATACTCTGCACCCGTAATGAAGGATCACCTTAGTGATGAGCTTTTCCTTGTAAGATGCCATCAGCTCTCTACCGGTGTTATCCGGCACAAGGGCCTTTACCTCTTCAGAATCAGCATCAAAAGTGGTTACTTTCTTCAGGATCTCATCTCTGTCTCCAGTGTAGACAATAACTGCATCTGCACTCCTTTCGTAGACAGTAGCTTTTTCCACTCCATCAAGAGAAAGCAGATAGTACTGCAACCTATCTGCTTCTTCAAAAGAAAATCGTCTTTTGGGCATGGAAAAGCGGATGCGACCACTGATCTCATGTTTTATGACTATTTTCATGTGTTATTATTCTCCGACTGTTTCTTCTTCCTGTGCTTTTCTCTGTGCATTGATCTCTTTTGCCTCAGCAAGGACATCGTCACAGTTTTCCTGGATCTTACCTGCTGTATCCATCACGCAGTCTTTAGCGCGAAGAACCGCAGCTGTAGTATGTGTATAGCACTTTTTTGCATCCTTGCTGGACAGCACCTTGATCCCTGCTGTTCCAAAAAGCACTCCGCCTAAAAACCATACACAATGATGCCAGTTCTTCATAGTAATCATCTCCTGTTCTCAAAAAATATTCACACTAAATGAAAACAAACAAATGCAGTATCCCCACATTTGTTTGCTTCTTTAGCTTATCACAAACCATAAACCGTTATAATATGTACAATTGAGAACTTTTCTCAAAACAAACCATGGGGACGGTTCTTTTGGCTGGTGAGTGCAGGGGGTGGACCATGGGGACGGGGTTAGTGGTTCATTGGGATAACTCTCAATGAACCACTAACCCCGTCCCCATGGTCCACCCCCTGCACTCACCAGCCAAAAGAACCGTCCCCGTGGTTTGTCACGCCTTACTCTACGTTCTTGAGGGCTTCGCTCATTGGGATCCGACCGATCCTTACGTACTCGATAACTGCAACTACAGCGTAGGTCACTGCTCCTAGAAGGAACATCTTAACGTAGGCCGTTGGGTCGAGCCAAATCACCATCCAGCCGCTCATCATCTGTTTTAGCATCACTCTGAATATCCATACCATGACATAAGATAAGATTGGATACGAGATCAGAAGAGATGCTATGACAACCAGAGCCGTGGGAACTATGTAAAGCATGGCGATTTCTCTTTTGGAATAGCCCAGGATCTTGACCATGGATATAGACTGGACATTGCGCTCGATTATTAGCTTGGACAAAAGATATATCAGCACAATGAACATGATCACCGAAAAACCATCCACCATGTACATTAGACTTCCCATGGAGATCATCAGCTGCCTTGAGACTCTGGTAAGGGATTCCTCGTCGATCACAGTTCCGATGTACTTGCTGTCGATGTCAGTGATCTCGGAATCAGAGAAGAACCCTGAGAACGACTCCTCATCAAGTCCCATGACGTCGTTGAGATGTTTTTTACTCATAAACACCGCAATCCCGCCGTCATAGTCGTAGGTTCCGGTGACCTTAAAGCCATAATATCTGTCCTCGTAGGGCTCTTTTAAGGTTATGACAGAGTCTTTTCCATAGCCGTATTTATCAGCATAAGCTGAAGAGATCAGCACGGTCTTGTCATTAAACTCTGCGTCGATATATCTGCTGTTTTCCTGAATGCCGTACAGCGTAACATCCTCAACCCTTGCTCCGCCCTCGCCGATGGTCTTTAGGCTGCAAGCAGAGAACTTCTCCGCATCAGGATTGTTGGTGTTTATCTTGCCAAGCAAAAAGACATATGAAAAAGCCGCAGACATCTCATCATCGTCATCCACTGCCCCTGCAGGGATCTGCAGAAGGTATGTGTGCTTTGCCAGCATGGACTCTGTAACTATCCCCTGAAAGTGCACCAGAAGCGGCGGCAGCATCATTCCAAAGAAAAGAAGGACGTTGGCAAATAGAAGTCCCATAAACAGAATGATGTAGCTGCTCTTATTCTGTATGAGGATCCTTATCCTGAACCTGTCAAAAAACTTGATGGCGCCGCTTAGCTTAACAGCGCTCTTTTGTTTCCCGCCTGATAGATTTCGCCTTATGAGATGAAGCGGACTAAGTGACAGCTTTTTTCTCAGGATGAAATAAGTAACTATCATCATGATGACAAGTGGAATGATAGTTGTCTTTAAAAAGGCTTCAGCGCTCCACACCGTAACATATGTAGGCAGTGAGTAGCTGCCATAATACATATCGACGCATACGTTCTTAAAGATCGTGTAACCAAGGATATTTCCGATGACCGCGGATATTATGGTCACGATCAGGGGCATTGCCATGTAGTGCCTTATGAGCTCACTTATTGTATAGCCTGACGCACGAAGAGTTCCTATAACGCAGGACTCCTTGTGGATCGTATTGTTTATGGTGATACCAAACACGAAGGCCACAATTATTATGATGATATACAAAAGCACTTCCATCATGGCCTTGTCGCCAACAATATCTTCTCCGGTGAAATTGATGGCCTGATTTAAATACCTTGGCACAAAGTTTTCCAAAGAAACCTTTTGGGTTATGTATTCCATCAGGTCATCCGATTTTTCTTTTTCCTCCATATCATCTATGGGTTTATGGTCGTAGATAAACGCATAGTTGTACCTAAGGCCATCATTACCAAGATCCTCAAACTGCTCTTTTGAAACCACCGATACGCCAAAAGCAGATGAATCAAACATCATATCGTTGTTATTGTAAAAGAGTGCACTGTAGTCCGACAGTGCAACAAGGCCAACTACTGCATAGCTTTTGCCTTCAGAAACAAGGCTGTCGCCAACTGCTATCTCGTTGTTGTCGGCATACATTCTGTCTATGGCAATCTCATTTTTCTTTTCAGGCAGGCGCCCCTTCATAACACAGACTTTGTCCACCTCTTCCCTGTTCGGAAAGATCCTGAGCTTAGTGCCGTTGTCAAAGTTTCTCTCCACATAGAAATTCTCATATATGGAGACTTCTTTTTTCTCTATCCATTCCATTAACGGATCTGAAATGCGCTCCTCAGTTCTGAAATTCCCATCCTCGATATTGTACTTGTCAAAGCTGTCGTTGTAGGCTTTGATCATGCTCTCGCCGGCTACCAGAAATCCTGACACAAAGCCAATTGACAGTACCAAAAGGATAAAGATGACGAGATACTTTCCAAAGTCCCCCTTAAGTTCCCGAAGGAGCCTCTTTTTAAGTGGATTTTTCATAATAGGCTCCTTTACCAGTCAAGTTCAGCGGCTGTCATCTTCTGCTCGTTTTTGTAGCTCTTTCGGATCACGCCGTCCCTGAGTTTTACCACAAAGTCTGCCATGTTCTTTATGGCATCGTTGTGAGTTACCATGATTACTGTATTTCCGTACTTCTGGTTGACTTCCTCAATGAGGGCCAGGATCTCTTTTGACGTGTTGTAGTCAAGAGCTCCTGTGGGCTCATCGCAAAGGAGGATGTCAGGATTTTTTACTATAGCCCTTCCTATGGCGCAGCGCTGCTGCTGACCGCCGGAGAGCTGGCTTGGAATCTTGTGCTGGTGATTAGTAAGTCCCAGTACCTCAATTATTTCATCAATGTTAAGTGGATTTTTTGAAAGATAAGCTCCAACCTCGATATTTTCTCTGACGGTGAGATTGGGTATTAGATTGTACATCTGAAAGATGTAACCAAGATGATCTCTTCTGTATGAGGTAAGGGCCTTTTCGTCCATGTCGGACATGCTCTTACCCTTTATGATGATCTTCCCGGAATCGGCATTATCTATGCCTCCGATTATGTTAAGAAGCGTGGATTTTCCGGATCCCGAGGGTCCAAGAAGTACCACAAATTCTCCCTGTTCTATCCCAAGACTGATGTCCTTTAAGACTTCTATCCGGCTGTCGCCTTCGCCAAAGGACTTCTTGATGTTCTGAAGTTCCAGTTGCATTTTTCCTCTCCTCATATGACTAAAGCCCAGAATTGCTCCAGGTGGTTCTTTCCTGACACAAGGCGGTTTTTCTGACACGGGGACGGTTCTTTTGTCAGGTTTTGCTTTTAAAAACCTGACAAAAGAACCGTCCCCGTGTCAGGAAAACCGCCCCATGACTTACTCAATTAAGCTTTATAATATCAATTCTCTCTATTACCCCGATGTCCTCTAAGGCCTTGATCATGCGGTAAACCGTAGCTGTACCTATGGACCTGTCTCTTTTTTTCACACTGCAGCAGATATCCTTACAGGAAGCACCGTCATTTTCCGCGATCACTCCCGCAACAAGTCTTCTCTGCTTGGTGATCCTCATTCCGCTGTCTTTTAATGCTGTAATTATCTGTTCATTGCTCATAGTGTATCCGGTTAGCAATTGCTAACTCCCCTTTATTGATAAGGCCCGCATTACACGGGCCATATCTTTTGTATTTTAGTTTTTACAGTTACAAGCTGCCTTATGGCAGTTTCCTGCTGATGGACAACCAATACAACGGGTGCCCTTTTTCTTTTCCTTATAGATGTATCTGATCGCAAGAAACAGGATCAGCGCTATTACTAAAATTGCAATTAAATCTGCCATAAAAACACACTTTCTTACTTAAATCGGCTATCAGTCAAGCTTATACTCAAGAGCCATCTCTTTCTGGTTTCTCTGGATCAAGTATACAATAATAGCTGCAAAAACTGCAATTGCGATGATACCTGCTACAAAGCCTGCTCCGAGAGAGCCTGTTGTGATAAGCGTTCCAATCTGATATACAAGGAATCCTACTGTAAAGCCTGTTGCAAGCTGAAGTGCGATAGCACCCCAGAGCCACTTAGCTGACTTCATCTCTGAGTTCATAGCGCCAAGAGCTGCAAAGCAAGGTGGTGTGTAAAGGTTGAACATCAGGTACGCAAGAGCTGCAACCTTTGTGATTCCTATAACTGCTGCTACTGCGTTACCTTCACCAACAAGCTCAAGCTCCTCTGTATCAATGAGGTTAGAGATTGCATAAACTGTAGCGATCGTACCAACAACGTTCTCTTTTGCGATGAAACCAGTGATTGCTGCTGCAGCAAGCTGCCAGCTCACAACTCCAACTACAGGAACTAGAAGGTAAGCGAAAGGTCCTGCAACACCTGCAAGGATTGATGTGTTCTCCATACCCTCTTCTACAGGCTGGAAGCTGAAGTTGAAGGTCTGCATGATCTGTACAACTGTGTTACATACAAGGATGATAGTACCAGCCTTGATGATGTATGCCTTACCTCTTTCAAGCATTGACTTAACTGCAAATCCAAGGCTTGGAACCTTGTACTCAGGAAGCTCAATGATAAAGAAGCTCTTTCTATACTTCATACCAGTAATAGCCTTGATGAGAAGTGCTCCAAGGAGGATCAGGATGATACCGCCCATGTAGCAAATGAAGCTTACCCATTTTGACTCAGGGAAGAATGCTCCAGCGAAAAGAGCTATAACAGGAAGCTTGGCACCACATGGCATGAAGGTTGCAAGCATTGCTGTAGTGCGTCTTTCTCTCTCGTTTCTGATGGTACGGCAAGCCATGATAGCTGGGATTCCGCAGCCAGTTCCGATGATCATAGGGATAACTGACTTACCTGAAAGACCTACTCTCTTGAAAATAGGATCAAGAACAACAGTAGCTCTTGCCATGTATCCGCAATCCTCTAACAGAGCGATGAGGAAATACATTACCATAACCAGTGGAAGGAAGCCGACAACCGCACCAACACCGCCGATGATACCATCAACAAGCAGCGCGTAGAGAAGTGGATTGGCATCTGCCATTGCATCTCCAACAAATCCCTGGAAAGTCTCGATCCAACCTGCAAGGATATCTGCAAGCCATGTTCCGACTGTTGTCTGTGAAATATAGAATACAAGCCACATGATGGCTGCAAAGATAACAATACCAAGAATAGGATGTGTAACAATGTTATCTATTGTGTCGCCGAAGTTCTTGTCCTTGGTAAGGACCTTACGATTCTCAACTTCACTGACGATCTTGTTTACAAATTCAAAACGCTTTCTGTCTGCAGCTTCAACTGCTGCTTTATCTGTAAGATCGATGTTGCCCTGAACGTAAGGCTCACTCTGGCCCTTGCCCTCAAGCTCTGCTGCTGCCTTAACCACTTCCTTAAGACCTGTCTCTGAAGTTGCAACAGTCTTGATAACAGGACATCCAAGCTTCTCTGAAAGGAGCTTTTCATCGATGGTGTTTCCTTTTTTGTCATTGGCATCGTTCTTGTTAAGAGCAACTACTACAGGAACGCCAAGCTCAAGGAGTTGTGTTGTAAAGAAAAGGCTTCTGCTGAGGTTAGTTGCATCAACGATGTTGATGATAGCATCAGGATGCTCGTTTTTAACGTATCCGCTTGTGATGCTCTCTTCTGAAGTGAAAGGAGACATTGAATACGCACCAGGAAGATCTACTGCAATAAGTTCCTTGTCTCCGTCATAATAACTTTTTTTGATAACACTCTCTTTCTTGTCAACCGTAACACCTGCCCAGTTACCGATCTTTTCACTGCGACCTGTAAGAGCGTTGTACATGGTTGTTTTGCCACTGTTGGGATTACCCGCCATAGCAATTCTCATCTCTTTTTCCTCCTAATTACTGTTTAAATATCATTCAAAATACGCCTGGCGTATCTTGCATACTTACTCGACTCTGATAGCCTCAGCTAACTCAGGATCAATATTATATCTTGCATCCTTGATAGCAACCACCAGGTTTTTCTTCTTATCTACGACTGTGATCTTCTCTCCACTGTAGCAACCAAGGGAAAAAAGGAAGCTCTCCATCTCCTCATCGCCTCCGGTAGAGACATTGTCAATTGTATATTCTTTGCCAAGAACGGCTTCATTAAGAGACATAGACATATGCACCTCCATCATATTATTCATGTAGTTAGCTGGCGTTAATATTAATTAGCCCTTGCTAACTTCAATTAGTAGGATATTCTTATTAAGAATAATTGTCAATAAGAAATTTCAATTTTTTAGATATTTTCTACATCTTTCACTTGTTTTTGGGCAATGGAAATGCCGCATTGGCAAGATGCGGCATTTTAGGTAGGAGATTTCTTATGACTTGGCTTGTCATTTGATTAGCTTTCGCTAACAATATGTATGTTAGCATCTGCTAACTACTTTGTCAACACTAAATTTTAAAAAATTTAAATTGTGTTAAATCTATTTTTGTAGTATGCTTATTATATCTAAGAAAGGCGGTACTGTATTATGGCGTTACAAGAATCTGGGGAGATGTATTTAGAGACAATCTACGTTCTTTCACAGGAGCATCCTAATGTCAGAGCGGTAGATATTGGCGAAGAGCTTGGTTACTCAAGACCATCTGTTAGTCGTGCCATGCATGTGCTCAAGGATGAAGGTCTTGTTAAGACCGATGATTACGGTTTCGTCAAGCTAACAGAAGCAGGCAATGTACTGGCAAAACGTATTTATGAGCGTCACACTGTGCTGACTCAGGTACTTCTGGATCTGGGAGTTGAGGAAAAAATAGCCTCCGAGGACGCATGCAGACTTGAGCACTACATAAGTGATGAGACATTTGATGCCATCAAGGCTCATGTGGCTCAGTATGGCAGCAAGAGTAAGAGTAAGAATAAGAGTAAAGCTAAGGGCAAGACTGGCGCTAAAGCTTAATGCAAGTCCTAACTTTTAAGGCGGGTTCTAACGAACCCGCCTTAATTATCGCTAATCTATTAACATATATTACTTGTCCAGAGCTTCCAGAGCTTTCTTCAGCACTTCTGTTCCCTGAGTGTAAAGCCTAGCAGCTTCCATAGCAAGATCATAAGCCCTGTCATTACCAGCTTCCTTAATATGTTCAGCAAGATGCTCAAGCTCTGCCGTGTGATCTGCATTATGGGTAACCATGTAGTTCATAAGAGCGTGCAGCTTATCTGCTGGTGCGTCATCGTGGTCATGATGGTCATGGTGATGATGCTCATGCTCATGATGTTCGTGTTCATGATCGTGGTGATGATCATGATGATGGTCATGCTCATGTTCGTGCTCGTGTGGATGAGAATGTGTGTAAGAATGGGTGTGCTCGTGTTCGTGTTCCATAACTTGGCTCCTCCGGCTATTTTTTTCATGACTTTTAGTCACATTTCTAGTTATCTGTATTTTACCATGTGCTAATGCCATTTACCATGGACTATTCTTTATCCCACGCGGGTGAAAATAAGGTGATTTCAAAACGAGGTACAATTTACTGAATTTCAAGAATTGTACCTCTTTTTAAACATATCCCTTATCACCCAATTTCAATCAAAAAATCCTTAAATTGAAAAATGTTCTCCTTCAAAAAGCAACTGTTTTGTAAGCTGTGGGTGAAAAACTTGATATAAGAAAAGAGGTACAATCAAGCGGTAAAACTTGATTATACCTCTTTTGCAATTATATCTTTTTTCACCCAATAATAATCTCACTTGTGAATTACAAATTTTAAAACATCATTGAATTTCCACTGATTCATGGATTCATTGGGCAAATACATCATTTTTACAAATCAGGTACAATTTACCAGTGCACACGAATATATACCTCTTTGAACAAAAAAACCTATTCACCCAAGCCACAAGACTTGATCGCACCTCTTTTCATGATCTGCCTCTATTCACTCAAACCATCATCTTATAGATCTTAGCACAATCCTCTTCATCGAGAGTCACAAATCCAGAGATATTTGTATTCAGTACTTACGTTTATTTAGCTACAACCACTGAGCCTTTGTGGCGGAATATCTTGGCTGCTCCACCGTTTTTGATAGTATCCTTAACAAAGGCATTCATGATCTCGTTGTATCCGCACTTGCCATCTTTGGCGAACGAAGGCTCAAGGGCATCAAATTCATTGCCTTCATATGTGATAGTCATTGCGCCGCCATCTGAGGTCTTCATGATGATAAGAGTGTTGTCACCATTCTTAACTACTGTATATTCATAGTTTTCGCTGCTAAGGAAATCTTCGATATCCTCAACTGCACCTTCCATTGCATCAGATGCTGCATCCATATCCATAGGTGCAGGTGTCTGCTCAGGTTCATTGTCCATTGCAACAGGCTCTGTGATCTCAACTGTTCCAGATGAAGCTGCATCCTGCTCTGCTGCCATCATTGCTGCTGCCACAGGGTCGATATCTGCAGGTGCTTCTGCGCTTCCCTCTGCCGGCTCTGCTTCAGCTGCTGCCATTGCTGCCATGACTGCATCCATGTCTGAGGAATCCTCAGGAACAGGCTCTGCTGCAGACATCTCTACTGGCATCTCAGGCATTGGCTCTGCTGATAGCATCTCTACTGGCATCTCAGGCATTGGTTCAAGGGTTGGCTCCTCAACTGGCATTTCAGGAGCTGGCTCCTCTCCTGTCAGTGCATCCACTTCTGCATTAAGGATTGCATCGAGGTTCTCTGCAGGCGCTGCCTCTGCCGCCATCATAGCGTCTATATTTACTGGCGCCTCTGCTGGGGCTTCCTCTACGGGCATCTCTGGTGCTACTTCTTCAACTGGAGGTATATCTCCAGCAGCGATCATTGCTGCCATAACAGGATCTATATCTACTGGTGCATCAGCTGGGGCCTCCTCTACAGGTGCCTCTTCAACCATCTCAGGAGCTGGCTCTGCTGGAATCTCTGGAGTGGGCTCTGCTGGTGCTGCTCCTCCTGCTGCCATTGCTGCCATCATTGCATCTACATCGGTAGCAGTCTCAGCTGCTGCCATTGCTGCCATCATCGCATCTACATCTACAGGTGCTTCTGCTGGAGCCTCTTCTGCTGGAGCTGCTTCGCTCGCTGCCATTACCGCCATCATCGCATCTACATCTGCTGGAGCATCAGCTGCTGCAGCCTCAGGAGCTGGTTCTGTAAGTGCACCAAGATCCGCAGGGGTTTCTGCGCCTGGAATATCAGGAATTGGTTCCATTATCGCATCAAGATTTGCCATAAGGTCATCAGTAGGAGCAGTCTCTGCAGGCACTCCCTCAGGTACAGGTTCTGTAAGCGCACCAAGATCAGCTGGAATCTCCTCTGCTGGTGCTGCAGGCATATCTGCAGTCATTGCTGCCATCATTGCATCAAGATCAACAGCATCTGCTCCTGGTTCATCTGCTGCAGGCGCAGTCTCTGCAGCCATTGCTGCCATCATTGCATCTATATCTACCGGAGCGTCCGCTGCAGGTGCCTCCTCTGCTGACGCTGCAGGTGCTTCAGCTGCTGGTGCTTCAGCTACTGGTGCCGCATCAGCCGCAGCCATAGCTTCCATAGCTGCTGCCATGGCGTCAGCCTGCGCTGTCTCAGCAGGACTTGCCGCACTCTCACTGGCAGTTGCTGCCATAATCTCATCCAGATTTGGAATATCCGGTATAGGCTCAGCTGCTGCTTTTTTACGTCCTCTCTTTGGTTTTGGTTCCTCTTCAGGTGCCGGCTCAGGCGCTGGCTCCCCCTGAGACATTGCTGCCAAAAGATCATCTACATTGGCTGTAGAAAGGTCCTGTCCATTAAGAATATCCTGAGTGCTCATGCCGTCCATGCTGTATCTCCTTTCAAGAGTTATCTTAAATAGTCTATGCGCTCTATAAATCCGCATAAGGCGTCTATATACATTATCGTTTATTTCTATTAGAATTAACAGTTAATTTTTTATTAATTCTGACTTTTTCACAATTTTCCCACCAAGTCGTTTCAAATAAAAAGGACTGCAGCGAAGACCAGTCACGATCTTTTCTACAGTCCTTATTATTTCATTTAAACATTTTATCCCAAATTCCTGGAATTATCACATCTTCTCAGGTTCCGGATACTCCACTCCAAAGGTCTCAACTGTTACAGTCTTCATGACCTGAGGGTTAACCGGTCTGTCATTCCAGTCTGTGTCTGTCTCAGCGATCTTGTTCACAACATCCATGCCCTCTGTGACCTTACCAAATGCAGCGTAGTCGCCGTCAAGGTGAGGTGCATTCTTGTGCATGATAAAGAACTGTGAACCAGCTGAATCAGGCATCATGGATCTTGCCATGGAAAGAACTCCCTCTGTGTGCTTAAGATCATTCTTAAAGCCATTTGATGAGAACTCTCCCTTGATGTCGTAGCCAGGGCCACCCATTCCTGTTCCCTCAGGATCTCCGCCCTGAAGCATGAAGCCCCTTATGACTCTGTGAAAAATAAGTCCGTCGTAGAAATTTCTTTTGATAAGAGAAATGAAATTGTTGACGGTGTTAGGTGCGATCTCTGGATAAAGCTCTGCCTTGATGACATCGCCATTTTCCATTGTAAATGTAACTACTGGATTCTGTGCCATTTTAAAACTCCTTAGATCAATTATTTAGCATTTATCGCAACTGCGTGAAGGTATTCATCTGAACCGTGTGAAACTACAACCTCAACCTTCTTGTCCACAAGAAGAACAGGACATCTTGAGAAGTTGGTTGATGCATCAAGTCTGATCTGCATTGTTCCGCCATCTGTATCAAGGAAAAGAGTGTTTTCTTTAGTCTCACCTGTTACTCTTCCTGTAACTGTAGTCCTGTCACCGCTTAGAGTAGTCTCGGATGCAGCCTTGGCTGTGTTGTTCACCATCTTGGATGAATGGTTCCATGCATCGCTTCCTCTGTAGAATGTAACTGTTACAGACTGTCCAGGGATAAGAGTTCTACACTCGCTGGCATCTGTTGCAAGGTCCAGAACAAACTGCATTGTTCCGCCTGAAGTCTCAAGGAAGAGGATTGATGAAGTTGTACCCTTCTCAACTGTTCCTGTAACTGAGTTGCCTGATGCTGTACCAACAGATGATCCAGAAGATGATCCTGTTGATCCGCCTACGTCAGAAATTGACATAGCGTGCATATAAGCATCTGAACCTCTCGCGCAGGTTACAGAAACTGTCTTACCTACAATAAGGAATCTGCATCCGCTTAAGTCTGTGTCACCATCAAGCTTGATCTGCATTGTTCCGTTGTCCACTACAAGGTAGAGAAGATCTTCGCTTGTTCCCTTGGCAATACGGCCCTTAACAGTTGCCTTGTTGGCTGTATCCACAGAAACCTTGCCAGCAGAAGAATTACCTGTAAGCTTGGATGCGTGCCAGTATTCATCAGTTCCTACATAGCAGTTAGCAGTGATGGAATTGCCAGGCAAAAGAAATTTCGCATTGGAAAACTCTGTGCCTCCATCAATCTTGATCTGAACAGTACCGCCGCTGGTTGAAAGATATAGAACATCAGAGGTTGTCTTTTCTGATACTGTTCCTGAATAAGTCATCTCTGCAGCCTCTACAGTGGTAGGAACATCCAAGACCACAAGGCTTGCAAAAAACAGCATGACTGTCGCTAAAGCCATCACACATATTCTTTTTTTCATAAAAATTACTCCCTTCACAACACTAAATATTCCTCATAGTTGATTTAATTATACATCATGTTGTGGTACGTTGTAAACTTAACCTACCAGGGCATAAAAAACTCCCTGTTCTCACAGGGAGTCATACATTATTTCATTTTCATGGTCTTTTAGCCACTTGCGCCTTTCTTTGTAATCAGGCAGGACTTTCTCAACCTCAGCCCAGAACCTTTCCGAGTGGTTCATCTCTTTTAAATGGCACAGTTCATGTACAACCACATAGTCTACTATTGTCTCAGGGGCTCTCATCAGCAGGCAGTTGAAGTTGAGATTTCCCTGGGCTGAACAGCTCCCCCAGCGGCTCTTTTGCATCCTGATAGTGATCCGTCCATATGTAACTCCCATCTGGTCAGCAAAGTAGCGGACTCTCTGTGGGATTATTCGCTTTGCCCTGGTTACAAGGAGCTTAACTTCCTGGGGCGAAAGCTCTTTTCTCTGAGCCTGCTCTTGCCTTAGCTGTCCCATCCTGTTAAGGCTCTTATCGATCCAGTCGGCCTTCTCTCCTATGAATCTGTTGATATCAGTTAAGGATGCGCGGTTTGGTGCCCGGACGATCACTCTTTGATCTTTTGTCACCTCTATTGAAATTGTTCTCCGCCTGCTGCGGATCAGCTCTATTTCTTGTTTCATAATATTAAATATTTAGGAGCACCAGTAAAGCGTGCGCCATTCCTTACCTTTTATGAGGATCTCTTTTTTCCTTCATCTGATACATCTTTCCATCAGCCATCTCTATGTACTCATCAAGGCTGTCCATTCCCTCTTTCAGCGGTAAAAAGACATATCCATAGCTTGCAGATACTTCGAATGGATTATCGTGACTGACGTTATAATCATTAAGCTCTGACTCCAGAATAGTTCCAAATCTTTCATACTCAGTACTGCCCTTTTCCAGTGGACAAAATACCAGGAACTCATCTCCTCCGGTCCTGATGATACTCGATCCCTTTGGTGCAGCTTTTTTAAGAGCACCAGCAACAGTTGCTATAGCAACATCTCCTGCGCTGTGGCCAAAGGTATCGTTCATATACTTAAGGCCGTTAAGGTCCAGGACACAGACAAAGATATCCTTGTTGTTGTCGCGGGCATCATTTAGTGCTATAGTCTCAGAGTATTTAAGGCCTTTTCTGTTGTAGCAGCCTGTCTGAGCGTCAGTCATGTTCTCGATAAAGAGCTTGTTATACTTATCCTCAAGAGTACTAATAGTGCAAAGTAGCTCATTTCGCTCAGATAAAATCGCATCCTTCTGGGTATGGATATCCTCCAATAAAATCAGATATTCATGCCCAGTGGGGCTATCTTCAACCTTGGCATTACAGATTGTTACTCTCGTCCAGTAATAGCCAAGGTCAATGTGCTTTATGCGACATTCGCAGGAAACATAGACACGCTCTGATAGAGCATCATGAAGATCATCGATGTTACTAAGCAGCTTTAAGCTTTCCCTGTCCTCAGGATGAGTATTTTTATATAACGCTAAAAACAGATCGTCATAGACTTTGACATTAGAAATATCAAGAGTATCAAGCTCTAAGTTACAGTCAACCAAGCGGCATGCCAAGCTATCCTCTTCGACCAAAACGATAAGCTGATAGAGACTTTTTATAGCATTGCCTACAGAAGCTTTTTTCTGCGCTGTCCAATAGTTATCCATAGAATCCCCTCAATATGAATATAATCGATATAGCAATTATACCACTCCATTTTCTGAACTATATTATTTAGTTTATTTAGCATCCCCCAAGATTCATCTCAACCCTCTTCAATATCTCAGGCAGTATCCTGACAGAGTTTACCTTGTATCTCTCCTTCATGGTTTCGATCAGCTCTTTTCTGGACTTATCAGGTAGTTCAATTGTACTGCAGTATATACAAAGGGCTGAATCTGCGACCTGCTTGCTAATTGGACTCATCTGAAGCAGAAGGCTGTCAATCAGCAGCGATATACTGGAAAAGACATCTGTGCCATATGAAGTAAACGATATCTGCTGAAGGGAGTAAAAGGGCTCAACCTCCGAATAGTCCAGATCTGCCGTATATAGATCCTGCAGGTAGCTGTTGGCAGTCTCCACCAGTGCTCTCTCAATATCACCAAGCCTCACCCAAAATCCCTCGTCGTCGCACCGCCTTGCAGATACGCTAATGGGCAGACTTGTCACCCCTCTTGTTATAAAGAGATTGATATCATACAGATCTGTACCAGAAACGTGCATGCTGATGGTCTCAGGAAATACATACACTTCACCGGTACTCTTTCGTAGTGGTTCTCTTTTGGCAATGCCATTTTTATTGTTCTCGTGGAAAGAGATGATCATTTCTTCTCCGCGAGTGGCATCAGCCTTGATGTACACAGCTATCCTGTAATACTCATCAAGAACACAGATTGCATTGTCGAATTTCTCCTGGCTTTTAACTTCCTTGATCATAAATGGCTGGATATGTTCAATATATTTTTTTACATACTCCAGTTTATCTACGCTCAAATAGTCAAAGTACTTAAAAAGATGCCTGTTAAGCGCAGATGCATGCTCTGACTCGTCAAGCCTTATTCTGTCCAGCCTTGCAAGTCTCCTTAGCCGTTTGCAAAGCATCTTCCTACTATTTAGATCATCGTCATACTGCTCGCCTGAGCTCTGCGCTGGTTTTTCGACAATATCAGTATCTTTCACCTGCGCCAGATTCCTTACATATGTCAGGATCCTTGCTCTCTGTGCATCGTCTGATTCCCGGTAGATCTCTATAAGGCTCTTTTCATCCTCGCTTATAGCAAAAGAAAAGTCAGCGCCAGCAGCCCTTTTCAGGCTCCCTTTACCATTACCGTAAAGCTCATCCATGGCAATATTCAGGGCATCACAAATAATTCCGATCTTATCAGCTGAAGGATTAAAGCCCTTTCGCTTCCAGTCACTTATAGTACTCTCAGCTATTCCGGTCATTTTGGAAAACTGTTTTTGCGTAATACCGCGTTCCTTTAAAATCTCACAAATTCTTGATCCGATTCCCATAATATCCTCCCGACAGCAAAATCCGATTAACCGAATTCCGGTTAATCGGATTATAATTCTGACTAGTATAGCTGTCAAGATTATTTATGCTACGATAAACCTGCAGTTTAGTCTCAATCACCAGGGATTCACCTGCTTGCCAGAGCCCCCTTCGCCGTCGCCTGAGCCGCTGCCGTCCAGATCGCCGTTTCCGTCGCCTTCCTCATCGCCGCCGATAAAGTCGGAGTACTTTTCCAGGGTGCCCTGCTGGTCCTTGCGGTCTTCCATGGCGTCCTTCTTTTTGCCTTCAAGCTCGCCCTGGACCTTCTTTTCCCTGTCGGATGGGCCGGAGCCGCCACCGGAACTTTCGTCGCTGTCACTTGAGGAACCGCTCTGCTCCTGCTGCCCTCCCTGGCCGTTCTGATCAGGGTTTTCAAGTTTTTTTATCATCTCATCGATGTCTTCCTTGAGCTGCTGGGCATCTTCATCATGGCCCTTTTCTCCTTCAGCTTCTGCAGCGCAGCCCTTTTCTGTCAGCACATCCCTTGCCTTGTACAGGATGAAAAGAGCTGTGTCTATCTTGTCCTGGGAATCCAGGTTATAAAAGTCTATGGTATCACAAAGAGAAAGTGCCAGGTTAACCCTGATGTCGCACTCCTTGCCCTCAGAAGGGTACATTTCAAGAGCCTTGGTGTAGTAGGATATGGCTGAGTTGTAGTCCCCAAGCTTGTATGACGCATTACCCAGGTTATAGTATGGCACATAGCTTTCCGGGAAGTTCATGGTCAAAAGAGATTTCTCTTTATCAACCTGATAATCTCCCTCAGCATAGGCACTTACAAAGCTGTGGTTTATGATAAGGCGCCTTGTCATCACCACCGTGACAGCTAGCAAAAACAGTCCGCAAACCGCAGCAAATATTACTCTCAGAGGAATCTTTTTCATGTTCACAGCCTCCCTCTTCTTACAAATAGCACGATTTCAAGCACCACCAAAAAGATCAAAGGATACGCAAAGAAGAAATAGATATCTCTTTCTATCTCAGCACCGTTCCCTGATTCAATGATGGTCTTGCTGCTCTCTTTTATGATCTCAACAGCACCATCAAGGGCAGAACTTCCACTGTTCATGTTAAGGTATGGTATCCCAAGGTCTGTGGCAATCTTATTGAGGTTCTCTTCATCGATCTTAGAGATGGCATCCTTGTGGGTAGAATAGTCGTAGATATACCCATAGCCAAAGTCCTCTTTCATCTTGCCGCCAGTTTCGCTTCCATAGCCAAGGACTGCACCAGCATCAATGTACTGGGCAAGCTCCGAGTAATCCACAAGCTCTTTTCCATTGGTGATCTCACCATCGCTTATAAAGAACACAATGGTCTTGCGGTTCTCCTTCCTTGCTGAAGAGCGAAGAAGTGCATCGATATCCTGATATGGGATCGAAAGGTCACTACCATTGGCATAGTCACTGTCCGGGGACTTGAAGGTATCAAACAGGTCCTTGATGTACTGCATGTCCTGGGTAAAAGGCGATAGGACGTGGGCTGTGTCATCAAAGGTCACAAGGCCAAAGTTACTGCCAGCCAGCTCATTGATGATAGAGTTTGCATCCTTGATAACGCCGCTCATTCTCTCCCTTCTGCCGTTGTAGTCCTGAGCCCACATGCTGATGGTATTGTCCACAATAAACAAAACGTCCAGGTTCTTGGTGGCAAACTCGTACTGCGTCTCAGGGATCACAGGACGAAGGCCAATCACAAGCACCAGAACATAGATGGCAGACATCCTTATAAGCGCCCAAAATTTATCTTTGGTATTTAATTTATTTTGGATAATGAGCACTGCTGTGATGCCAAAAAGAGATGCGATCACAAGGAGCAGCACTCCCACTGGAAGTATAGGTTTAATGCTCATTTTTGTAGTACCAATCCTGCCAGGCACCCTGCAACGAGGCACCCCAGCATTATAATAAATGGAATCCTTGGAAGATCTATGGTCTGTCTGGTCATGACAACCTTAACAAGCATAGCCTCCTGCTTCTGGATATCCTTGACGATCTCTTCAACGGTCTGGGACCTGGTCCTTATGTAGAACTTGCCCCCTGTAGTCTCAACTGCCTCCTTAAACCCAGCAAGGCAGGACGAATAGTCATACTCCTCAGGCAGATAGAATTTCTCCTCTGAAGGGAAGATGCCAAAGACAGTGACCTTGTTCTTTTTGCAGTACTTTGCCGCCTCGTTCAGGTTGAGCACTTCCCTGACAAAGGAGTTGTTCTCATTGTCAGTGCTCATGATGATAACCCTTGTCCTCTCTGAATTACCAAGGTAGGGAAAAGAGTAAAGGGCTGTTCCAAGGCCTTCTCCTATAAGGGAAGATCCTCTGTACCAGTTTTCATAAAGTGTTCCGGCTTCGAAATAATCAAGCTTATCCTGAAGCTCTGCGTACCTTGCATACTTGTCATCCGGCATGTAAGTGAAGCTGTCATAAACTGTGTAGTACTCCTCAAAGTACTCCTTCTGCATGGCGAAATAACCATCCAGTTCATCCAGGCGGTCTAAGATATAGTCGTAGTCATCTGTCAGCGGAACGTATGTAACAGATGAGGTATTAAAGATATTTATTCCAAACCTGTCTCCGTCAAGGCCCGCCACAACGCCCTTGTAGTAGTCAACGATCTCTGCGTTAAGGTCATAGAGGGAGTAGGAAACGTCAAGACATAAGATGATATCTCTTTTCTTGACGCCGCTTACCACGTCGTCTGTCTTATATGGTCTTGCAGCCAGGAAAAGAGCTGCCACGATTCCAAGGGTCATTCCCAAAAGAAAAATGCCAGAAAGGATCCTGTACCTGATATTTAAGGACCTGTACAGCTTGGAATTTCTGATCCTTGCGGTGTTGGCTGCCTTAAGGCCACCCTCAAAGTTCTCAGTCCTCTTCTTATGAAGTAAATAGATTATCAAAAGAGCTGCCAAAAGGGCGATGACGCCTACTATGACAACCTCTTTATACATCAGCATCAGCTCCATGAATTGATCACTCCCATTGCCACTCTGCAGGAAGCAGCAAAATCTTTATTTTCAGCTTTCTCATCCTCGGCAAACTCAGGGACGTAGTACTCTTCCATAAGTTCGTCGAGCTTCCTTATGCCCATGGCCTTAACTTCCTTGACGGTGAAGGACTCAACATTTATGCCAGTCACCTCATGGACGAAGCTTCTGATGATGCCGCTCAGCCTCTGGTAGCCATCTCTCTTTGAAAGACTGCCTGACAGATATCCGTTAAGCAGGGCTGAAACCCTTCCGATGTAGTCCTTTTTCATCCTGGCAAGGTTTTCAGGGGTAAGGTGTATCTTGTGATATTTTGGCCGTTTGGCGATAGCTTTTTCTCTAAGGTCCAAAAGCTTTTTTACCACATAGATAAGTATCACCGCCGCAATTATGCCAAGGACCATAGTGGCCAGAGTTACGATCCAGCTGTATTCAAATGGCGCCTGAAGTTTAACCGTAGTAACCATTTCTATACCTTTCAAGGAGCGTTATAACGCTCTCAATAATATCTTCCTGTTTGGAGATGGTGGTCATGGCTGCCCGAAGCTGCTTGCAGGAATGTGACACACCCTCTGTTATCTCCTGTCTCTGCTTTACTTCCTCATCGTGAAGAGCCTTTGAGTGGGATAAAAAGAATCTCTCGTAGGCGCTTCTCTCACTGTCAAAGACCTGGTCTCCGGTAAGGAAAGCATCTTCAATGTTTATGATCATAAGATCATTGTTGTCAGTGATGCTCCTGATGATGCCGGTATCAAGCTGACTTAAGCCTTCTATGTCAGTTAGGATAAAAATGATCATCCTCTTACGGACTGTATTAAGGACCTCTTTTATGGTGTCTGTCAGGGAAACAGTGCTGTCTGAGTCCACACTCTTTTCATAGTCATAAAGAAGACTCTCAAGGTGGTCCGTTCCTGACTTGAAGATACTGGTGGTGGCGTGGGTGCCTCCTGCATAGGACAGGGCAAAATCAGCGCCGTTCCTGCCAACAATATAAGCAATGGTCCCAAAGGTCATCATCATGAGCTCTGCCTTGCTTTCGCCGGAAGTAGTATCTCCCAGCATCTTAAGGCCTCTGTCACAGATGAACATCACGTTGTGGCGCCTGTCAGTCATATACCTGCGCACAAGAATAGAACCCATGCGGGATGAGCTCTTCCAGTCGATGTCGTGGACATCATCCCCATAGGTGTATTCCTTAAGGTCATCAAAGTCCATGCTGCGGCCTCTGTGAACAGAGTGGAAATCTCCGTCAAGGATATTTGATGTCTTTCTCTTTGTATAAAGAGCTACTGCCCTTCTTATTTTTGACAGATACTCATAATCGATCTTCATCATGGTGCCTTCACAGAATTAACAAGAGCGTCTATAACTGCCTCTACAGGCACATTGTCTGCCACTGCCAGATAGTTAAGGCCGATACGGTGCCTAAGTACCTGGTGACTTACCTGCTTGACGTCCTCGGGAGTTACATAGGTCCTGCCCTGGATAAGAGCTGCTGCTTTGGCCATCTTAAGGAATGCTATGGAAGCTCTTGGGCTTGCTCCGATCCTGATGTACTTGGCAAGCTCCATTCCCTGTATCTGACCAGCTCTTCTTGAAGCCACAACTATGCTTGAGATGTACCACTTGATGGCATCATCAACATAGACTCTCTCTGCGATATCCTGGAGCCTGTCAACGTCCTTTATGGTAAGTACAGGAGGATCAACCTTTGAAATTGCACCTGTCTCGATCCTGTTTAAGATCTCAACCTCCTCCCCTGCTGTAGGGTATGTAATGACTTCCTTGATAAGGAATCTGTCGGTCTGGGCTTCTGACAGGGGATATGTTCCCTCCTGCTCAATAGGGTTCTGAGTGGCAATTACTATAAATATGTCCTCAGGCATGTGATAGCTCTTTCCGCCGATGGTAACCTGCTTCTCCTGCATGGCTTCAAGCATGGCTGACTGAGTCTTGGCACTTGACCTGTTGACCTCATCAAGCAGAACAAAGTTTGCAAAAACAGGTCCAAGAATGTTTTCAAACTTGCCTGTTGCCTGGTTGTATATCTGGGTTCCAATGATATCTCCAGGAAGAAGGTCAGGAGTACACTGTATCCTTGCAAACTTTCCGTCTACAGCATCTGATATTGCCTTGGCTGCTGTGGTCTTGGCAAGACCAGGTACTGACTCAATAAGGATGTGTCCATCAGCCACAATAGCTCCCACCAGTGAAAACTTAAGCTGGCCCTGTCCTACTACCTTTTTTTCAAAGTAGTCTGAAAGCTTTTTTAAAACCTCCTGGGAGTAGGCAAACTCCTCTTCAGTGATGTTATTATTAGCACTTGTTACTTCCATAATATTTCTCCATTTTTTAGAGTCTTTTAAAAACGGCAGGAGTCAGATGATCTGTTGACTCCTACCATTATATTTGTTTTATCTGATGATGGTTGCCAGGTTTCTCATGATACCTGCTGCGATGTCAGGCTTGTTCATGGAGTAAACATGAATGTGGCTGACGCCATTAGATATAAGATCGATGATCTGGTCGCTGGCGTAAATAATGCCTGCTTCCTTCATCTTGTCAGGGTCATCAGCAAATCTGTCCACCATGATCTTCATCTTCTGAGGAATAGTGGAACCAGACAAAGCTACACTCCTTGATACCTGCTTGGCATTGGTTATTGGCATGATACCTGGAAGAACAGGAACTTCGATGCCCTTTTCTCTTATCCTGTACAGGAACTGGTAGAGAGTTGAATTATCAAAAAACATCTGGGTTGTAAGGAAGTCGCATCCTGCATCAACCTTTTCTTTTAAATGCTCAATGTCCTCTGACTGGCGAGCGCACTCAACGTGTCCCTCAGGGTAGCAGGCTCCGCCGATGCAGAAACTCTCATCTATGGACTTGATGTCGTAAATAAGCTCTGTGGCGTGGTCATAGTCATAGCAGATACGTCCCTCCTTGGGGATATCGCCGCGAAGTGCCATGATGTTTTCTATGCCCCTGTTCTTGTACTCAGAGATCATGGACTTTACTGTATCCTTGGTGGAAGAAACACAGGTAAGGTGTGACAGCACAGTAACGCCATATTTGTCCTGAAGGTCAGATGAAATGGCAGCTGTGTTCTTACTGGTTCCGCCGCCTGCTCCGTAGGTTACGCTCATAAAGTCAGGCTTAAGGGCAGCTATCTCAGCTGCTGCCTGCTCAACTGCAGCATATCCTGCGTCAGTCTTGGGAGGAAATACCTCAAAGGATAAGGTTACTTCTTTATTCTTAAATATGTCAGTGATCTTCATAGTTGCTCCTATATATTAAACGTTGATCTCTGCTGTAAGACCAAGGTCCTCTTTGTTTGCCTCCAGGATTGGCCCCACCACTTCAGAAAGGAACTTGTCTACCTGATGAGCTGAGCATCCAACGTACTTTTTTGGATCCATTGATGCCTTGAGCTCCTCAATGGTAAGTGGAAATGCAGGATCCTCTGCGATAAGCTCAAGAAGGTTGTTGTCCTTACCTTCCACCTTAACAGTCTTGCCAGCTTCCATTGAAAGCTCTCTTATCTTTTCATGGAGCTCCTGTCTGTCTCCGCCAGCCTTTACTGCATCCATCATGATATTCTCAGTTGCCATGAATGGAAGCTCAGCTAGCATATGCTTTTCAATAACCTTAGGATAAACCACAAGGCCGTCCACAACGTTGAGGCACAGATCCAGAACGCCGTCTGTAGCAAGGAAGCCCTCTGGGATTGAAAGACGCTTGTTCGCTGAATCATCAAGGGTTCTCTCAAACCACTGTGAAACCTCTGTAATAGCAGGGTTAAGTGTATCGATGATAACGTATCTTGAAAGTGAGCAGATTCTCTCACTTCTCATAGGATTTCTCTTGTAGGCCATAGCTGAAGAACCGATCTGGCTCTTTTCAAATGGCTCCTCAACCTCTTTGAGGTGCTGAAGAAGTCTGATATCCTGAGCCATCTTGGTAGCTGATGAGCAGATGCCTGCAAGGACGTTTATTACCTTCATGTCAACCTTGCGGCTGTAGGTCTGACCAGAAACTGCCATACATCCCTTAAAGCCCATCTTATCTGCGAGCATAGGATCGAGCTTGTCAACCTTAGAAAGGTCTCCGTCAAAGAGCTCAAGGAAGGAAGCCTGAGTTCCTGTTGTTCCCTTTGATCCAAGAAGCTTCATGTTATCAAGAACGTAGTCAAGGTCCTCAAGATCCATGGTAAAGTCCTGAAGCCACAAACACGCTCTTTTTCCTACAGTTGTAGGCTGTGCTGGCTGGAAATGGGTAAATCCAAGAGTTGGCTGATCCTTGTACTCTCCAGCAAATTTAGAAAGAGAAGCGATGACATTGATGAGCTTTTTGCGGACCAGCTTAAGAGCCTCAGTCATCACGATGATATCTGTATTATCACCAACGTAGCAGCTTGTAGCGCCGAGATGGATGATCCCCTTAGCCTTGGGGCACTGAGTTCCATATGCATAAACATGGCTCATTACATCATGGCGAACTTCCTTCTCCCTGGCCTTGGCAACATCGTAGTTGATGTCGTCCTTATGGGCCTTGAGCTCTTCTATCTGCTCATCTGTGATAGGAAGTCCAAGTTCCTGCTCGATCTCAGCAAGAGCGATCCACAGTCTTCTCCAGGTTCTGAACTTCATGTCAGGGGAAAAGATATACTGCATCTCCTTACTTGCATAGCGCTCTGATAGCGGGCTTACATAGCGGTCTGTACTCATTTTTTCATACTCTCCTCTTTTTTTGAATAATATTATAAATGAATGATATATGGATTGCTACGCTAAAAAAGCTTTCGCGATCATTCATACTTATCCTCATACTTAGATACCATATCCAGGATTTCCTGGGTGTACTTAGGATACTGCCTTGCCATATCCTCAATTTCAAGCTTGGCATTTCCTGCAACCACATCCCTGTTGTATTCCATTCTCTTTCTAAGGGACTGCCTGCGGACATTTAAGCTGTGCCTTATCTCTACCTCTTCGTTGTGGTTAAGGAGCGCCTCCACCTGATGGATCCAGATCTCAGGGTCCTTGACCCTGTAATGGCGAAGCATGTAGATAAGATCCTTTTCATTGGAATCAAGCAGCTTTCTCGCATCCTCAAATTTGGCTCTCTCTTTTACTTCCTGCTCGTAGCGCTCATAGAGATCAGTCAGCTCTTTTGAAGAGTTTACACCATATTTGATGCACAGATAATCAATAAGGTTCGTGTTGTTTACGTATCTTATCTTAACCTGGTTTTGAAGCATTATAAGCCTTGAGATGGACTTTGTCACTGTTTTAAGTTCAACTGCTGCATTTGAATTCTGAACATACAAAACGGTGATGGCAACGGCAGACAGAAGGATAGTCACCATGTAGCCATATACTACGTCAAGCCCAAGGGCAAACTGAAGCGACAAAAGAAATATCAGTATCACCACAAGTGCTACTCCAATGGCAATGATAAGCCTCTTGGTGTTTTCTATAGTATTAAGCAGCTCTTCTTCCTGGAACATGTAGGCTTCATGCTCACTGTCAAGGCGCTTTAGGTCATTGCGGATCTTCTTCTGGTAGCTCTCAGCTTCTGCAAGCTTGCCTGCTCCTGACTTGGCATCCTTCTGGAGTCTCTCCATGCGCTCAAATTCAGCATCAGTCATCTTGCTTTTTCTTTTGCCAAACTTCTCCTGTGCTACCTGAGAGTCCACGATCTTCTGGGCGCACTCGTCGATCTCAGCCCTCTGCTCAGGCGGCAGCGCATCGATTTCCTCCATGTCCCGCAGATGGCTTGTGACATCGTTGTACTCAAACTCCAGGGCGTCAAGTTCCCTTGATGCCTCCTGCATCTGAAGAAGGCAGCTTCCAATATACTCACGCCTCTGGACGGGATCATCCATGTCCACGTCCTTTCTGGTGTAGACAATGTCATTCCAGTCCTGGAGCCTTGTCTGCTCCTCCCAGTCCTCGTCTCTGTGATTGTTTGAAAAGATGTCTAAAAAGCCCATTTATTTCACCCTGTCTTTTACCAGTTCTCTGTAAGTAAGCTTCATCTTGTCAGTTATCTCGCTAACCTGTTCATAGTACTCTTGCATCTTGCCCTCTGCCTTGTAGACAGAAAGTGTGCCAAGTCTGTGGTTATCATCGCTGGAAGCATAGAGATCCTCAGCTTCCTTCATTCTCTTTTCTATTTCCATAGAAGCCTCGTAGGCCTCGTCGTTGTCTGCTATAAAAGATACGTACTCCTTGTTGGAAAGATCCATCCTGACTGCAGAAAGGTACTGGTAGTACGACTCCTTATCCCCGCTGTCCTCGTAGGCCTTAAGGAACATTTGCGCTGCTTTGTCAAACAAAAAGAGCCTTGCATACATAACACCTTCGTTGTGCTCTATCTTAGCGCGAAGCTGCCTGTCAATCGATGGAGTGTTGGCAAGAAGGAACTCATACTCCCTGAAGGCCATGGCGTACCTTCCGTTCTTAAGAAGGAAGTTTGCTCTTGCAAGCTTCTTCTGGTAGACATCCATGCCAGCATTGCCTCGAAGGATCTCCTCTGTCTTGTCCACTTCCTTCCTGGTGTTGTAGCCAACATAATCAAGGATGGTCCCTGCAAGGGCAGCCATTGAGCACTTCTTGGCATACATGCTCCTAAGCTCGTCAGAGAGCTTAACCAGGCTGCACTCCTCCTCGATCCAGTCAAAGAGCGTACTTCCAAAGCTCTCCTCATCAAGGAGAAATGCGTTTTTTACTATACAGTAGCACAGCTCCTCGATGCAGTAGACGTTCCTGCCTATCTTCTCTATGTGATATGGATTTTCAGCATAGCTTCCTATGCACAAGATCGGTTTACTCATAAATCCTTATACCTCTATGGTCTGCTCCCAAACCTTGCCTGTTGCAGGGAACAGTTCGCCAAAGCCCTTGTCTGTCACCTTGACGTTTACTTCATTTACACTGTTCATGCTCAGGGATATATGAAGTCTCGTGGTACCTGCAGGTCTTTTTACAAGGCCGTCAAGATAGAGCTGTACCACCTTGGGGCGTCCGCCAGTAAGGGGTGTCACCTCGATGTTTAGTATTCCGCTGGGGTCCATGATGATATCAAGAGAGGTCTCAGCCTCGTACCAGTTTACCCCCGCGTCCAAAAGTGCATGGTACACTTCAGTTCCGCACTTTAAAAGCCTGATCCCAAGATTGGCCTTGAGCTTGTCCTCTCCAAGAAATACAAACCTGTTGCCATTGCCAGTGGGGGCTACCCTCTCTCTGGCAGCTATGCTGGCGCCCTTGCTAAAGAGGTTGTTTCCCTGGAACACACGCCTTGTCCTGCACAAAAACTCAAGGGACCTCTTGGTCCACTTCTCGTGGAAGCCATCTCCCAGAAGGAACACTGTGGAGATTATCCTCTCCTCGCAGACCTTCTGCATTATGGTCAGAAACTCATCGTCCAGCCTCTCACAGGTCTTATGGAAAAGAGCTGCATCCTTGGGAAAGCCTGTTGGCAGCATAAGATCATCAAAATTCTCTACATCTATTGTGGCAACCACAGGTTTTGTGTTGGTGTTAAGTGTCATCTTAAACACAGAAAGTTCGTCCAGGTCATAGTCACAGGCAAGGACCGTGTGACGGGCCAGGTCATCCGGCTGGTAGAGCATATAGTTGTAAAAGCTCTCCTCATGGCTCTGGTAGAAGATGTTTGAAGTCTTAAGCTCAAGGGCCGCTGTCACAGCGTTTAATACCTGCACCATGCGGTGATCAAGACTTCTTGTGGTGAACATGATGGCGTCCACATTGTCCATGGAAACTTCCAGTGACAGGAGGGATAAGCTTCTTTTTACAAAAAGCGTCAGCAGTGCTATTGGGTCATATTCTGCCTCTCCCACCATTACAGGCTTACCTTCCTTGGCGGCAGCAATGAGCCCATCCACCCTGCTACCGTCGCCATCCTCAATGTGCCTTACAGCCTCTTTGCCATAGAACCACTGATTGACGTCCTTTCTCTTACACAGGACAGTGGGGATATTATAAAGTTCGCTCCCTGCCAGAACTGACAGAGTTTCAGGCATATCTGCATCTGACGCCAGGTAGCTGATCTGAGATACTTTATCCCCCAGATCATACCCCAGGACAAATCGCCTTGAGTCAGAATTACCAAAAAGCATTGTCTATCATCCTTCCTTGCCCTCATCCGTATCCATCTCGGAAAAGAGCCTGTCGCAAATAAACTTTTTCTTGAAATACTCGCCAATAAGGCTGTCAACTGTATCGTAGTCCTGCAAAGTCTCACCGATCATAATGTCGTTGATAAGGCTGAACCTTCCGGGGAGCTGTCCTCCAATGATGTCACTCTTTTGGATGGTTCCGCTCTCAGTAAGGATCTCCTCCTCACCATTCTGTTCAGTGATGTAGTACTGCATCTGCTCTCCAAAGAACAGCACAAAATCTGAAACATAGATTCCGTCGTACATCTGGCGCATAGGCACTACCTTGTACTCGTTGTCAGAGTCATTATCAAGTCTGTAGTGCACCTTGCAGTTTGCGTCCGGGCGGGTCCTGTATTCCAGCATGGTCTTGTCTATGAACTGCACCATATCCGGCAGGATTTTCGAATATTCCTGGAAGAAGGAGAAGTACACGTCCTTGGAAAGAAGGCGGCGAAGGAATCTTGCTGCAACCTCCTCGTTGACCTCTTCTTCCGATTTTCTGTCTGTTGCATAGTAGCGAAGGTATGCAAGCTCGCACACCTCGGAAAGTGGCATATTCTCAAGGGACAGCTTCTCTATCCTGTCAAAAACAAACCTGCCTGTCACTGTTCCCTTTACAAAGCTGTCGTAAGAACTCTGGGATAAGAACGCCATCTCAACCTCTGCCACTCCGCCGCTCTTTACATAGTTCTTGAAGATTTCCATCTTCTCTCCGATGTAAGAGCCGCTGTAGAGTCCCTGAATGATGATCCTCTCTGAAAGGGCATAGGTATCAAGTCCAAAGGACTCTGCTGCCCTCCAGATATCTCTCATCTCCTTGAGAGTTCCGTTGTAGTGAGCAATAAGGAAGTTAAGGAGCTGTTCATCGTACTTGCCTGATCTGAAGGCGTAGTTCGCGATCTCAAGCTCTTTTTCCCCGGGCTCCAAAGTGCCCTTGTCAAGAAGTCGAACGCACAGCTTCAGTATTACCTTTGCGTCTATGGAGAAGCATCCAAAGGTCTTGACCCACTCCATCGCCTTGTCGTAAAGCCCTGACATTACCATGATCTCTAAAACTTCTGCCCTCTTCTGGCTGTCAAGGTCTGTAGGGTCAATGTTCAAAAGGTACTCAGCAAGCTGTCTTGTAAAGTCGTTGTCATAGTAGTACCTGATCAGATTGCCTGATATATCGTTCCTGAAGCTCTTTCTTACAAGGTCAGAAGCTGCAAGATCCCTGTATCTGCCCACATTGTCCATGTCGATGGTGTAGGCATTTTTTCCAAGGTCGCAAAGGAACAGATCCAGGTTCTCTTTTCCCTTCTGGATATAGGGGATCGCGTAGGCTGCAAGTTTACCAGGAAGCATGAGCTTGGTATTGGTGTAAGGGATACTGCCTGCATACCTGTTGTCGTCGTGATCAGTCAAAAGAACTGTGTAATCACTGCCATAAAGTGGCACATAGCAAACTCCATCAACCACAGGGAATCTCATGGCGCCCTCGCACTTGTCATAGACAACGCATACGCCGTTTATCCTGCTGTCACTTACCCTTATCTCAGAGGTGTAAAGAACTGACAGCACCTTGGATGCATTGGCAGCATCTACCATCTGCCTTGTGAGCATGTTCTTGTAGAGGTATCCAAGATCCTTGGTAACCCTGCCCTTGTCAAGCTGGGCCATAAGGAACTTCTCTATCTGCGGAACATAGGAATCATAGAGCTCCGGATATTCCTCCTTGTGCTCATGGATGTATCTGTAAAGGATTGCATTCTTGTCATATTCAAGGTCGCTCTGATACGAGAAGTACATAAGCACCATCTTGTTGATGTCGCAGGGCAAGAGCCCATTTTCATCGGTGTAGATGCTCATCATGTAGTACTCATAAAGCCTTGTTATGCGAAGCTCATTCTCAACACCCTTCTGGTACCACTCAAAGGCAAAGGGAGCTGTCTTGCCGCCCTTGATAAGAAGGGACACTATGGCCTCTAAAACCTCGCTGTTTTCCCTTATCTCGTAGCAGGCCTTTAAGATCCTAAAGAGCCTCATGTCAAAGTTTCTGACTCTCATGGACAGGTATACTATCTGGTCGATAAGGTTTAAGGATATGATCTGCTTTTTTGCCCCGTATTCAAGGACAAAGAGCTCATAGTTATCAAGTCGTGTAAGTATTGAAGGTGAATCATTTAAAAGATTCATTGCCTCCAGGTACAGGATCGGGCTCCTGCAGCCATAGGAGAACTGCTCCTCAAGCATCATCCACTTGCGAGAGGTGCTGGTGGTGTACTCCTCTGAAATATATAAAAGCAGCCATGCTATCCGCCAGTTGTCGGGGTTTCGTCTGAATATTCCCTCAAGCCTTTCAGAGATGTCGTTTATGTAGGCATCCTCTCTGCTGCACAGGGTGGACAGATAAAGGAAGTAGCTGTAAAGAGTATCTCCGTCGGTATCAAGGACCTCTTTTTCCGCCTGATCAAGGATCCATTTGCCCTCATTGACCCTGCCTGCAGTTATGTAGTACTGGGCTGTGTAGAGCCTTACTTCCAGGTTCTTGTCATCAATGGCGTTCATCTTGGAGATGATCTTGCCGGTCTCAGACAGCCACGCTCTTGAAGTTATCTTCTTGCAGCTGAAATTCTCATAGGTTCTCACAAGATCAACAGTGAGTCTCTTCATCTCCTGGTAATCCCCTGTCAGATGATTATCTGATAAGTGAACTGCCACAGTTACAGGGAATATCACCTCAGTAAAGTTGTTGTAGAAGCGGATGCGGCCGTAGTTGTTGCCCTCGTGGAGCTTCTCAGGAATAACACGCATCTTGAGCCTTGCGGTAGTGCCTGTAAAGTCATCCTCACCGATCTCGTACCTGTCAAGGCTTATGAAGTCGCCATCTACATCTGCGAAAAGATGGGTATACCCCCATCCATTCTTGGTTATGATGATGCCGTGGTCGCCGTTAAGGCCAGTGAAGTCAATCTGAAGGGACTCCTGGTCAATTACGAAGGACACTGGCTGCTTCTTGTTGATGGAAATAAGGAACTCCTCAACGTTCTGCTCGTTGTCAGGATTCTCAGAAAGACCTCTGTAAAGGCTCTCGTACTGGGCGTCATTGCCCTTAAGTACCGATATGAAGTCAGCAGAATAAAAGAGGCTTACTGCCTCATCCCAATCTGTCTTGGCCAAATTAGCAAAATGAAATAGATTTTTGATATCACCAAGGCTACTGGCAACAACCTGAGACCTTACGGTGACAACGAAGGGAAGAACGTATTCTCCCTGATTGGATATTATGCGAAAATTCCCCTTAAGAACATCCCCGTGGGACATTCCAAGGGCATTAAATTTATAGGATACTTCATAGGGTGAACCTGAAACATCGGGGGTAATGACCTCCATCCTGAGATCTGATGAGGTCACTTTGCCCTCCAAAAAGGCATTCTCAGATCCAAAGATAGTAAAAGAGCCGCTAGACGCCTCACCGGGTCCGAGACCTATCTCTATACGGGCAGTAGAAAAATCCAGGTTTCTCTGCGTATAAACATATTTTCCCTGTAGAAGCTGATCTATAATCTCTCTCACAACGCACCCCAAAAAACAATTAATCTACAATATTATACCACACAATGGCATCACATTATAGTCTCAGGGCGTCGATAGGTTTCATGAGGGCGGCTTTTCTGGCAGGATAAATTCCAAAAAACAGTCCGATGAGGATCGAGAACAGAGCTGCTCCTAAAACCGACGAAGGTGTAATGATAACATCAAATCCTATTGCCGAACAGATAACATAGGCAAGTAAGATTCCAAGGATTATACCAACGATCCCTCCAAGGAGAGTAAGGATAGCTGACTCTGCCAAAAACTGGGTAAGGATCGCACCAGTGCTGGCTCCGATGGATTTTCTGATACCGATCTCCCTGGTCCTTTCTGTTACTGATACCAGCATGATGTTCATAACGCCGATACCACCAACTATCAGGGAGATTATTGATACAAGCAGAAGGAAATCCTGGGCGTAGCCAAGGATCTTATCAAGCTGATCCGAAAAGTCCGCCATACTGTAACCGGAAATGGCTGTAGTGCCGCGAAGTCCGTGCTTGTTTATAAGGATCTCTTTTGCCTTGTTAACTGATTCATTCAGGGTGGACTGATCATCAAAGAGGATCACCTGTGTGAATTCGTCGGTCTTTATATCAAAATCAGCTCCCATTGAAGTGTATGGGATCTCTATCTGTGCGTAGTAATCCTGGCCTTCCATAATGAACTGATACATATCATTCATGTGGTCACGAAGTCCTATTATGGTATAGGTAGCAGTCTTGCCGTTTATGGTGATATCTATCTCTCTGCCAACAACATCCTCTGTGCCAAAGAGCTTTTTTGCATCGTCAAGGAGCATTACGCAGACCCTTGCACCTTGCTCTACCTGCTGTGCGTTGAAATAACTGCCCTGCACGATACCGTTGCTAAGTGCATTTTCAAGAGCCTGGGTTCCGCCATTTACGTAGCATTCGAAAGTATCTTTTTTGCCCTTTACCTTGCCAAAACCCTCTATGTTGGGAGACATTCCCTTGATGTCAGGAAGATATTCCATAACAAGGTCAATGTCATCCTGGGTAAAGCGTTCAGAAGTCTTACTTGTATCCATGGTGAAAATGCCGTAGTTACCTGCAAGGTCATTCAGGGAATTGGTAACGTATGCACTCATTCCATTACCAAGAGCCACAACTGCGATAACCGCCGCGATTCCTATGACTATTCCAAGCATGGTCATGGCTGTTCTGTAGCCATTTCCAATTATCTGTTTAATTGCGCTTTTTAAATACTCGCCAAATTTTCCCATTTTACTGTGCCGCTACTACTGCCATTCCCTCTGTAAGGGTAGAAACATCTGATGAAATAACCTGATCTCCAACTGACAGTCCCTCGATGATCTGAGCGTCAGTGCTGGTTGAGATACCAATGGTAACGTCTTTTCTTGTTACAACACCGTTCTCAAGCACATATACAAAATCTCCTGTAGAATCTGTCTGGATCAGCTCATAAGGAAGAACTATTGTGTCATCAGCCTTCTGAGCGTGGATCTTGTTGTTTGCCTCAACTCCAAGGATGATATCTGAATCAGGATTGGTAACCTTGATGATGGTTGATACTACAGCAACACCATTGGCATTCTTGGTGGCTGTACCTGAAACCTTGGTAACCTCTCCCTGATACTGTTTGCCGTTAATAGTGATGTCAACCTTCTCACCAACTGAAATCTTGGGAAGGTCACTCTTTGATACTGAGATTGAAACCTGTACATCATCAAGGTTAGCTATGGTAAAGAGCTGCGTTCCATTTGTAACTGTAGCTCCGTCAACAACTGTTGCTGGCATTGCTGTGATAACGCCGTTAAAATCAGCCTTGATTCCTTCCTTGGCTGACTCGATCTTGGAAAGAGTATCTTCCTGTGTAAGCTCTGTAGCTTCCATTGATGCCTTGGTAGCTGAAGCTGTTCCGGGATTGATCTGGGAAGCCTTGGCGCTTGAAAGGTGAGCCTGCTCCTCCTTAAGAGCTGTTATCTGATTGTTCCATGCCTGGATCTCAGGGTCATTCTGAATAGCATAGGAAACATCTGAAATAGAATCCTGGATTGCAAGAGCCATCTGCTTGTTGGACTCTGTAGGAGTTGTATACTCTCCGTTCTCCTTGGTGTCTCCGGTATTTCTATAGATATAATCCTCATTGCCATCGTCAAACTTGTATTCCTGGCTGTCAGAAATACCGTTCTGGTTGATATCCCTTGCCACCTTCTGAAGATCAGTAAGTGTCTGGTTCATACGGCTTGTCTTTTCCGTGATCTGTCTGCTGATGGCGTCTATTTCTGCAGTTATTGCATCGATCCTGTCATTGATCTGCTGAGCTGTCATGCCCTCAGCATACTTCCTGTCAGCTGCTCCAACAGGGCTGTAAAGTGCACTGTAATTGCCCTTTGCCTGCTGAATTGCAAGCTCTGCGCCCTTCTTTTGGATCTCAAGATTTTCTGCATCATAGGTACAAAGCACATCGCCAGCCTTAACCTTATCTCCAACCTTGACGTTGACTGTATCAAGGGGAGCAGTTATCTCTGTAAAGTAGTTCTTGTTCTCAGCACTCTCAACAGTACCTGAGATTGAAAGGATATTCTCAATGTTTCCAAGTGCGACTTCATGAGTCTCAACTGTTACAATTGAATTCTTGCTGGCATTGATCCTGCCAATAATAAATCCGATAACTCCAAGAGCTAACACTCCAAAAAGAATGTATCTCTTCTTGAATTTTCTTTTCTTCTTTTTATCTGAATCAGAAAGATCAACACTGTCGTCCTCATCGTAGATCTCTACATTTGAACCGGTTGTCTCTTTGATCACATTCTGCTCAGAAGCAGTATCCACAATAGGCTCATTCTTTTCTGCTTCTTTAACTTTAACTGTTTCATCAGTCGAAGGAGACTGCGTGCTTACTACCTTCCCCTCTAAGTTTTTGTTTTCTTTCATAACATCCTCCATACCCCTTAGATCTCATCTTTGTAATCGGGGTTCATAATGTCGCTTGTTATCTTTCCATCTGATATAGTAATGATCCTCTTGGCCTGAGCTGCAATGCCTGGATCATGGGTGATTATGATCACAGTTCTTCCCTCAAAATAGAGTCTCTTGATGATCCTGATGATCTCTTTTGTTGATGCAGTATCCAGGTTACCTGTGGGCTCGTCTGCCAAAAGGATTGGCGGAGCCTGGGCTATAGCCCTTGCAATGGCAACTCTCTGTTGCTGTCCACCTGACATCTCGTTAGGCCTGTGAGTCTTACGCTTTTCAAGACCCACGCTGTTAAGGGCAGCATTGGCAAGCCTCTCCCTCTCTTTTTTGCCAACTCCTCTATATATAAGAGGGAGCTCTACATTCTCAAGCGCTGTCAGTGACGGTATTAAGTTAAAGCCCTGGAAAATAAAGCCGATCTCTCTGTTTCTGACTTCAGACTGCTCGTCATCTGTCATATGTGATACGTCCTGACCGTGCAGAAAATACTTGCCGGAGGTTGGCGTATCAAGACAGCCAAGCATATTCATAAGAGTAGACTTACCGGACCCAGACTGTCCGATAATTGCTACAAATTCTCCTTCTCCGATGGTCAGAGAAACATGATTTAACGCCCTGACCTCGTTTTCCCCAGGATTGTAGATCTTGCTTACATCCTTGATTTCTACCAATTTTTTCATAACATTCCTCAAAATGGCCCACGGCCATATACATTGCACACAACTTCTCTATATTCTATGCCATTTTATATATAAAATCAAAGAAACTTTTTGTGAACTGCTTAAGACAATTCCCAAAACTCATCGATTACCATGGAAACTTCTTTGTTATTACCAAGCTCTGAAGCAGTAATATCACTTTCCCTGTCCTGAAAAATTATCCTGCCTTCTGTTTCTGAAAGGTGGGTGACAGCACAGATGACTTTTGGCCTGTAGGAAAGCTGCATAAGATCCATGATCACAGGATCAAGAAATTCATTTATGGAAGCGTGAGGCGCGTATCTGATAGCTCCCTGCCAGGGATTTTCCACATTTGTAGTATCATTCTCCACATCCCCAAGCGCTTTTTTGTCGCACTCAAAGGGAAGCTCTCCAGCCCCGTGCCTTGTGATATAGCTTCTTGTCACATAGATGACTTCATCTATTTTAAGTCCAAATCTGTCAAGGAAGGCTGCAGGATTGGTAATACCTGTCCTTGAGCCTGTCACATGGGGCGCATACCTGGTATTTTCCGAATCCAGAAGTAGCCCCTGACCGCTTTCGAAGATAACATTTTCATATTTACCGAGAAAAGAAACCACATCAGACTGTAGAACATCTACATACTCTGCATTTCTCTTCATCTCGAAGGCTGCGTTTTTAAGGACAACGTTGTTTAAGATATCCTCAAGGTACTGGGAATTACCAGTTCCACCAAAAATCTCCCCGATCCTTGGTCTGTAATAGTAATCTCTTATATGTACAAGCTCGCTATAGAGCTCATCCTCACTTAGGGTCTTGATCTTTTCAACCGTCAGGCCAAAGCCATTTTTCGTGCGAAGATAGGCCTCATATATTCCCATGCCGCAGCTTCCATGGCGGTTTGTACCCCTGACAGTTTCAAGGGCCATGTTAAACAATACGTCGCAGACTATGGTTGCGTTTGTATCCGAAAGGGAATATATCCTTGGAACAACGCCAGAAACCTCTATAAAAGAATCAACCTCTTCCCTTAATTTAAAGAGATCCGGGAAAAAAGTATCGATCCACAAAGTGTCTGCACCACAAAAACTGCCAGATCCAACCTCATGAAAGATAAATCTCTTTTTCAAAAGGTCAGCTTGTGGCAGTTTATCATCTGCATTTTCATTTGAAGGTATGACTACGGTGTGACCTGACTGAGCGCCGCCGTTGTGGCGGATCACAAGGCCCTTTCCAGGTCTTTCAGAGAGGATATTGGTAACTCTCCCCTTCCCCTCATCACCGAAGTTTTTACCTATAACCACAGAAAATTTAGTGGACATTAAAAGAAAAATCCCTTTTTGCGGGTCTTAAGAACAAGACCTTCAACCGCGTTCCTGACAATAGGCTGAGCATAGCTGCTCCACTGGGAAACAGCATCCTCAAGGCTCTTGCCATTAACCATCTGCATTACTGTAATGATCACCTCTGGAATAGCTGATACATTCTGCTTGCTGAGTGTTATGATCCTTCCAGGGATAGCGCCATTAAAGTAGAAAGGCTTGGTAAAGTTGCCTGAAAGGTCGATGTGGAAGATCTCGTACTTCTCCCCTGCCATCTCTGCAAGCTTTTTTGATGTAAATCTCTCAGGGTCGTCTCCAAAGACAGCTGCTATATCTGAACCTCTTACCTCAGGGTGGCAGTCTGCATCACCAATGGTGAAAATAAAGCCCTTTTTGCCTCTCTTTTCATAGGCATCGATCCTGGTGTGCTTTGCAGCAAAGTACCACAAAAGCTCAAAGTCCTCAGGTGAATCTCCGCCTCTTCCCTCAAGCCACAGATCAAGAAGCTGCTCAGCTATACGGATATCTGACTCAAACTGGGTAACCTGTAGAGGCGCCCTGTCTGAAACATCTCCGATGGCTGCAAAAAGAAGCTGTGGATCATCCACGGGCTTGGTGGAATAAAGCTTCATCATTGTCTCGTGAAGGGAATTCTTGGCGATCTCCTCAGACAGATATCCCATGGACCCTGTAACATCAAGGCCGATAATGATAGGTGTTGAATCAGGGTGATCCTCAGAATCCATTGCTTCACGCATATTTACGAACTTAGGGTTGAACTTCTCCTCCATTCCCTGCTTCTTAAAGATCTGGGAAGCAGTGGATTTTTCTGAAATTCCTGCTGATTCCCTAAGCTTGGACCAGTCCGCACTTGTATAACTTCCGTATCCCATTTGTAATTACTCCTCCATAAACTTAATAATTCATTTTAGCAAAACGTCTTCCCCCAAAGGCGTCTTCTATTACTTTATCCCAATTCTCAAAATCCTTGTAGGCATCATGAGTTGGTTTTTCAAAAAGAAATCTCTCAAAGCTGTCCTTCTTAAGATCAGCGTCGTATCCAAGGATCATCCTGGCGGTTTTCCTAAGGTCCACAAGGTCCTTATTAGGTCCCGGCAAAAGAGATCTCTTTTTATCAGCTACATCCCACCAGGCTCCAAAAAGCATGGCTTCATGAGTTCTTGGATTGATGCAGATGCTATCAGGCTTAATATCACCATGGGAGATTTCGCTGTATTCAAGGACGCAGCAGATATTCTCAAGCCTTGATATTATCCACGCAACATGCTCTTTTGAAAGAGCTCCAAAAAGCTCCAGCGGATAGAATTCCTCGGGCTTTTTGAATATAAGAAGAAGGCTCCCATCATCAAGGATTATTGTTCCCTGGTACTGAGGAAAGCACTTCTCAAGGTGCTTTAGATCTGCCTGTGGGTAGTTGAGCTTTGATAATCCCCCAATAGCCTTGGATGTGAGATTTCCATGAAGAGCTCCTGTATCCGTTACATCTGTGTGGTTATTAAAGCTTTTAGGGAAGTGGTAAATGACATTGTACCTTGTAAAGTAAGATGTCACCTGTCCCTCTTTAGCCTTGTAGAGGTAGCTGACCACCACGTCCTCACCGTCTTTTGATCTAAGGTTTAAGTGCTCTGCCCTGTCCCACATTCTGTCTGTTTTGTCGGGGTCAGGGTCCAAATCAGCACAGGCTTTTAAATACTCCAGCATGTGGATCCTGAAAGCCTTGTATTCTGCAAGTTCTGCGTCTGAAAAATTCTCTTTTGCACCGCAGTAGGGACATACCAGGTCCCCTGATGAATGCACCACCATCTCGGCGCTGCAGTTTGGACATTTATAACTTATCATATTCTTACAATTGCTGCCTTTCTACTAATTCGCTAAAATATCCCTTCTTGGCAATAAGGGCATCGTAGGTGCCTTCTTCCACTATCTTGCCGCCGTCCATCACAAGGATCCTGTCGCAGTTTTTAATAGTTGAAAGTCTGTGGGCGATGACGATCCTGGTACACTTAAGACCATCAAGGGCTTCAGAGATCTGCCTCTGGGTTATATTATCAAGGGCACTGGTGGCCTCATCAAATATCAGGATCTTGGGCCTACTTGCAACAGCTCTTGCAATGAGGATCCTCTGCTTCTGCCCGCCGGAGATTCCTCCCTGTCCCTCAGCAATTATGGTGTGCATGCCCATGGGCATTGCCCTTATGTCGTCAGCTATACCTGCAAGCTCTGCTGCCTCCCAGGCCTCATCCTGAGTAAGCTTTTCAGAGGCGATGGCAATGTTGTGGAATATATCTCCGTAAAAGAGCTTGCCGTCCTGGATAACAGAACCTATCTTGCGGCGAAGGGACTTAAGATCGATCCTCTCAAGGTCTTTTCCGTCATAGAATACCGCACCCTTTTCAGGCTTTTCAAAGCCAAGAAGGAGCCTTACCAAAGTGGATTTACCGCATCCGGTCTTACCGACAATGGCAACGTACTCACCGGACTTTATCTTAACAGAAAAGTTCTCAAGAATATATGGTGCCTGCTCGCTGTATCTGAAGTAGACGCCGTTCATCTCAATACCGCCGCTTATCCTTGTTGCGATGTCCTTCCTTAAGGTCTTTTCAGGCTCTGCCTTAAGGATTGGCTCTGCCATATCAAGAACCGGCTTAATCTTGGCAACTGAAAGTGAAGCCATGGACAGAGCTGAAAACGCAGCAAACATAGTAGCATAAGCAATGTTAAAAGCGAAGTACTCAGAGGCCCCAACCCCTGATTGTATGGCCATTCCATAGAGCACCACTGTTCCGATAAGGGAGATGGCGGTGTTGATAACTCCGCTTATCTTAAGGAAAAATGGAGGATTGTACTGAAGGGCTGCCCCTTCTGCGTACTGATTGGCCCACTTTGCAAAGATTCTTTTCTCTGCTCCTGCAAGCTTGATCTTCTGGATACCGCCTATTATGGCAAAGGTAAGACCACTTTCCTTGGCAAGGAGCTCCATGCGTCTTTTGGAGATTCCAACCTGCATCAGGACTGATATGGTTGAAAACAGCACCGTAAGAAGCATGATGATAAGTGATGGAACCACCAGCTTTGGCGCAAAACCAAAGATCTGGACTATATACACCAGCGAGAACAGGGACGAAAAGCCCAGTGAGAAGAAATCCTCAATAATGATCTCACAGATCTCGTTGATGCTGCTGGATCTGCTGGAAAGTTCACCGGCTGAAAACTTCCTGAAGAATGGAGCCGGCAAAGTAAGTATCCTCTGCATGACAGCCTGTTCAACAGGTATTGTAACCTTCCACTTGATCCTGGCAATGACTGCATTGTTAAGTGCATCAAAGGCACTGGTAAAGAAGATCGTCACTATAATGGTAGCAACAAGAGCCCAGAAAAGTCCGTAATCCTTGTTATCAAGGACAGGACCAGCAAGGATCTGGGATGCATATGGCAGTATCATGGTAAGCAGCACAAGAGCAAGAGATAGGGCTGCAACAAACAGGTAATCAGTAGCTGCAAGTCGCCTCTTCATAAAGCTTATAAGATCTGGAATCCCCAGCGGCTTAAGAGGAAGGGGCTCATAAAACGCCACCGCTTCATCCATAAAGAGCTGAGTCTGCTTTTTCCCTACCCTTGTCTTTTTTCCTGTGTCAGGGTCATAGTAGTAATACTTGCCAAATCCCTGTGGAAAAAGAGCTATGGGCATATTGTCTTCTTTAAAAAAGCAGATGATCGGGCCAAAGCAGTCAGTAAACCACTTGCCCTCAAGCTTTATATTGGCCTTCATCATACCAACGCTATTTGCTGCATACTCAATCTGATCCAAAGGCTCTGATATGCCGTGTGGCACCTCAACCCTTGGATAATTGTAGTAGTAAAAGACCTCATCTATGGCATTTTTGATATTGGTCTTTATATCTTTTCTCCTGACAGGCTCTCCCAAGACCCTATGAGCAATATTGTCATAGGAATCCCTGAAAAGCTCGTCATCCATTCTTTTTCTTTGCCTTATTTGTTCGTCAAACCAGCCCAATTGTAAACTCCTAGTTCTATAAGTTAGTCATTTGTTACCAGTGCACTGTAATATCCGCCGCGTTCAAGCAGTTCCTCGTGGGTTCCTCTCTCCACGATCTCTCCCTTGTCAAGAACGATGATCTCATCGCTGTCTCTTATGGTGGAGAGCCTGTGGGCGATGATGATAAGTGTTATTCCTCTGTCCTTGATGGCCTTGACAACCTCGTACTCTGTCTTGGCATCAAGAGCGCTGGTGGCTTCATCAAGAATGATTATTGAAGGATCCATGGCCAGGACCCTTGCTATCTCAAGGCGCTGTCTCTGGCCTCCAGAGAGATCTTTTCCACCTTCTGAGAGTCTGTACTGATAGCCTGAAGGCTTGGCGATGATGTCGTCGTGGATCTGGGCATCTCTTGCTGCCAATATCACTTCAAAGTCCTCAATGGACTCATCCCACATCTTGATATTGTTTTCTATGGTGTCCTCAAAGAGGATGATATCCTGGTCTACAACTGCAACTGAACCAGTAAAGGTACTTCTGTCTATCTCGGAAATGCTCTTTCCGTCAAAGAGGATCTCTCCGCTCCAGGGCTTATACAGTCCTGATATGAGCTTACTCATTGTGGATTTTCCGCATCCGCTTCCGCCTACTATGGCGACTCTTTTACCAGTTGTAAGGTTCATGGAGAAATCCTTGATAAATGGCTCATCCAGGATCGAATATCCAAAGGTGACATTCTTTACTTCAACATTTCCGGAGAGCTTTTTAAACTCGTGGCTGTCATCGTCCTCCCTGTCGGCGTACTCATCAGTCTGGTACTCCATTACATCCTCAACTCGCTCCATCTCTGTTCTCATCTCAAGGAGGGTCTGTCCTGCGTTGGTAAGTGTCGCTGCAGGTTCCATGAAGGATGTAAGGATCCCCTGGAAGGCTGTGATCATACCGATGGTGAAATGGCCATTCATTGCAAGGAACACACCGGCAAAGGTTATTCCGTAGTTGGCAAGCTTGGTGATCATGTTTGGCAGAGCTCCAAGGTAGGTATTTTCCCTCATGAACTCAACTTCTTTTTCATCAACCTTGGCCTTTAAAGAAACCCAGTTTTCATAAAATCCGTTCTCAGCACCACTTGCCTTGATGGTCTCTATCATGCTGATACCTGAAAGAGTGGTGGTCTGAAGCTTTCCGCTGTCGATCAAAAGTCCCCTGGAGATGTTTATCCTGTGGTCTGAAATTATCTTGGACAGGATAAGGTTTATGAGAACTGTGGTCACACCAAGAACCGTAAGAGGAATTGAATACCTGATAAGAACTATCAGGTAAAACAGCATCATTGCTGTATTCAGACACAGAGGTGCGAAGGTGTTAACGATGGCGCTGGCTATTTCCTCGTTGGTGGTCTGTCTCATCATAAGATCACCAGACATTCTCTGAGAAAAGAACTCCATAGGAAGTCTTAGTACTTTCCACATAAAGGAAGTACTACCATTTATTGCCAGTTTTCCGTCGATCCGAAGTGAATGGACTGCAGATATCCAGGATACAATGATCTGGACAAGGGCAAGGATCCCTAAAAGGATCAGGAAAGGTTCTGCGCTTTCGCTGGCCTTTTTTGTAAGAAGATTATCCATAAAGTACTCAGACATAAATGGATTAACTACACTAAACACATATGAAAAGATTGTCATGGCTACAGTGAAGATGACTGCAGTCCTGGCATCCTTAAGTCTCTTTCCGGCAAATTCAAGTACGCTCTTTCTCTTGCCACCCTGCTCAAAGTTCTCAGTGGTGTCAAACATAAGGGCAATACCTGTAAAGCCCTTGGCAAAGTCCTCTATTGGCATTGCCACATTTCCCCTTGAAGGGTCGTTGACATAGGCCTTATTGCCCTTAAAGCCGCACAGCACAACAAAGTGGTTATAGTCCCAGTGGATTATACAGGGGAACATACCTTTTTCCCGCAGGGCATCCAGCTCAAGCCTGTATCCATTTGCTGCAAGGCCATACTTTCTTGCTGCCTTCAGGATATTCTTGGCATTGGAGCCATCTCTTGAAACGCCGCAATCAAGCCTCATCTGTTCAAGGGCAACCCATCTTCCATAATAAGCAAGTATCATGGAAAGACATGCAGCCCCGCACTCCAAGGCCTCCATCTGCATAACTACCGGTACTTTTGCAACACCATTAGAAACTACTTTATTCATATGATCAATAGTCCCCTATTATAATGACTTTTATTCAATTATACATTAAATGTTTACGCAATAGCAAAAACTATATCTTGTGTTTTGGATAGGTATGAGATACTATATTATGTGTATTGGTTGATATTTATTATCAGGAGGGGGTATAGATATGAAATCACCAGCTCAGATTGCAGCAGCTTACGAAGCGGCAGGTACCGCCAAGACCAAACTTTCCTTCAGGAAGACCTTTATCCTCGGGATAATGGCAGGAGCCTTTATAGCCCTTGGAGGCCTGGGAAGCCAGATAGCTTCTGTCTGCGCACCAGATCCTTCCACCGGAAGGATCATAAGTTCCGTGGTCTTTCCCATCGGACTTTTCATGGTGATCATTGGCGGCGCTGAGCTTTTTACAGGTAACTGCCTTATCATTGTTCCTGTTCTGTCAGGAAAGGCTACCGCTAAAGGAATGGCTCGTAACCTTGGCATTGTCTACCTTGGAAATATGGTGGGCGGAGTTATCATTGCTCTTTTGGCAAACTTCTCCCACACCTACTCATTTGCTGATGGAAAGCTAGCACAGGCAGTTGTAAGCACTGCTGTTGCCAAGTCAAATATCACCTTTATGGACGGTCTTTTAAAGGGGATCCTGTGCAACATCCTGGTATGTATGGCTGTGTGGTGTTCCTTTGCCGCAGAAGAAGCCGCTGGCAAGGTGCTCACACTGTGGTTTCCTGTAATGCTCTTTATTATTGGCGGGTTTGAGCACTGCGTCGCCAACATGTACTTCATCCCAGCAGGTATGATAGCATCCAGCGTCTACGGCATTGCAGCAGACGGCCTTTCAATCTTCGGCTTTTTGGTAACCAACCTTATTCCCGTAACAATAGGCAATATAATAGGCGGCAGCCTTTGTGTAGGCGCCACCTATTTCGCAGCATATTTAAAGGACTAAACAAGACACGGGGACGGTTTGCTGACACGGGGGGCGGTTCTGTTGCTGACAGGGGGACGGTTCTGTTGTCAGGTTTTATTTCGATAAAACCTGACAACAGAACCGTCCCCCTGTCAGCAACAGAACCGCCCCCGTGTCAGCAGACCGTCCCCATGTCTTGTTTTTATTTTATCTCATAGCTGTAATCCGAGAAGTCGGCCCTTAGCGTAGCTTCGTGGCCGTCTTTTTTCCATGTGAAGGTCATTACACTTCCTTCATTGGAAATGTTAAGTTCGCTGTCAAAGCCAAAGGCTGGATTGGTGTTTCTGAACTTAAGGAGTTTAAGCTGCTCTTTTACCACATCCTTTTTAAGAGCTTCTTCAATCTGGACCATTGAAAGGTTTGTCCTGTTGATCTCCTTGTGTCCGCCTGCACCAGCTCTTTTAACTGCCTCATGATCATTCTTACCTGCAAAAAGATCAAGATACCACACCTGTGGCTTACCTGGCATGAACATCTGGATTGCCCTTGCAAAGAGCATCTTCCTGTCATCGTCACCAAGAGCGCTGTAGTAGGTTGCATTTACCTGGTAGTACATATTTTTAGCGCCGTGAAGGTCTTTTACAAAGCCGCCACGCCCTACAATGGTATCGATCATGCTCTGGATCTCTTCCTCCCCCAGGATTCCCTTAAGGTCCAGAAGCGGAATGCCGTCATGACAGCCCAGCATGTTAACTACTCTTATCTTCTTTTCCTGTATCTCCTGAGCCCACTTTTTAAGGACTTCTCCATTTTTATTCTCGATCGCATAGATCAAAAGACCCGGCAGGAAGAAATCGTAGGTCATGTAGCCCTTATCTGCCACAGTTTCATAGATCTTTTCGCTGTAGCTTGCATGTATCTCTGGAAGGAGTGATACCTTATACTCATCAGCAAGCTTTTTAACCTTTTCAAGGACATCCCAGGTATCAGGTTCATTAAGGAAATTCTTTTTTCCAGGCTCCTTGGGAGCGTAAGCAAAGGCATCAAGCCTTACGATCTTAGCGCCATAGCCTGAAAGAGCCTTAAGAGTGTTCCTGTAATGCTCCCAGACAAGATCAGATTTAATGTTAAGATCCATCTGTCCAAGGTAGCGCCTTTTTGACTCCAAAAGCTCTACTACCTGATCCTTGTACTTTTCAAATCTTCCAAATTCGATCTCGGAAGGCTTTTTCCCCTCATCAAGCCCCGCACACACGATTTCAGACAGTCTCTGGGCAGCCAGATACTGAATATCCATATTTTCCATCAGATCCTGGGCGTCAAACCTTGGATACTGAACTTCCTGATAAAAAGTGTTCCAGTAAGGAACATCACTGCCATCTGGCATCCTCACCATAAGGATCGGAAGCCCTGGCTTTCTAAAGAACATATCCTTTATATACTGCTGATCTGGCTGGATGTATCCTTCGGAAGTCATTTCTCCATAGCCTTCCCAGAACTTGTTCCAGTTTATAAAGAAATCCTTATACTTTGAGTTCTCACCATTTTTAAGAAGATCCTGGAACTGTGGTGAAAGAACTGACGCATGATTTAAGATAAAATCAAGCTTTAGATCAATTCCAAGCTCCTGCAGTTTGTCTATATCCTCTTTATCAGCCATTTCCTCATTGATGTTATAGTCAATTACTGAAAAGCCCCTGTCCAGATCCGTATTAAAGATACTTGGAAGGATGTAAAAAGACTGGAACACATCCTTAAATTCATCTTTTGACAGTACGCTTACTATATCAGAGAGCTTTCCACCGCAGCTGTCAGGATAGGCATTGAGCATAGGACCATTGTCTACAAATTTACTCATCTTAAGACCTCCGTTTTAGCCCATAAGCTTTTGAAACTGTTCAAATGTTAAAATCTCACCAGATTTTGAGATGATGATCTTTGCCTTGTGAGCCTGATCCACCAGCTTCTTCTGTTCAAGCTCAAGAACCAGCATTGTAAATGGGCTGTCGAGCTTACCATCGCGGTTTCTGGATCTTCTGTGCTCTAAAGTCTCCTCCGGAGTACTGTTTAAAAGAACTGGAATATCAACCTGACTCATATAGTCACTATTGCCATGGGTCCACTCAACTATAAGAACCTGCTTGTCTGACATGTCTACTTCATCATACCAGAGGGAAGCTTCATCCCTTCCCATCCTCTTAAGATAGAGCTTGTCAGCTCCGTCCTTGAACGCTTTCATTATCTGATCAACTTCTTCGAAGTTTGTTTCCTTAGGAGTTCCAAGGTAACCATTAAGTCCCTCTTTGCCTGCTTCAAAATAACTTCTGAACCATGTGTCAGTCTCAAGATACGCCTTGTTTGCGTCATCTTCAGCCTTCTGAAGTTCTCTTATCTTAGATGCATTTTCAGGATTCATGACGCCACTGTCAACCATTCCCCTGATACCACATACTCTATATGTATGAAGCCTTTCAGCGTCATTATACATTGGAATCCTGTGTGGGTAATTGTCTCCAGACATGGTGTAACTGCCTATTCCTGCTGACTGCAGCATATATGACAGAAGTGACGCAATTTCAGATTTTCCCACGCCTGATCCGCCGCAAACAGCCACTACAGCTCTGTTATAGGGATTAGCTGACATTTTATCCTCAAGTTCTTTTACTAATAAAGGAAAGATAGTCTTGGCCTTGGAAACGTGAACCTCTTCGATCTCCACCTTATCCCCTGGCATATCGCCGTGAGGAATGTCCTTCGGGATCACTATATTCTGAATGCTCTCAGGAGCTTTTTTCAGCTTATCAACAATTCCATCCAAAACAGTGATTTTGTTATATTTTGTATTCATAATTCTCCTCTTACATAAGTTTTGACAAAAAGATAACCGCCGTGTTATTTTTGTGAACAAACCATACACTAACTTTTTTTCTTTGTCAAAACCCAAGGAAAAAGAACGGAAAAACATGATAACTATCAAGGAAATCGCAAAGCAACTGAACATGAGCACCACCACAGTCTCAAATGTCATCCACGGAAAAGCCGGGGAAGTATCAGACGATACAAGAGAAAAGGTGGAGAGATTTTTAAAGAAAGTCGATTATGTCCCAAACATAAACGCAAGAAATCTTGCTCAGAATGAATCTAAGATCATCGGCTTTGCACTTAAGGCAAGAGCCGACAAATATGAAAACCTCATCATGGACCCCTTCGTAGCGGAGCTGATAGGTGGCGTCGAGGAAACCATACGAAACGCCGGGTACTTCATGATGCTGTACATATCCAGCGACACAGTTGAGATCATGCGACATGTATCCACCTGGAATGTAGACGGACTGATACTGTTTGGTATGCTGGACGACGACGGCATAAGAGTCAGCGAGAGATACAAAAAGCCTATCGTGTGCCTTGACACCTACTCACTGGAGGGGCTTAAGCACTTCACCAATGTGGGACTTGACGATGAACAGGGCACCTTTGAGATCACAAATTACCTGATTGAAAACGGACACAGAAAGATAGCTTTTTTATCAGACAACACCAAAGGTGTTGACCTGGCAAGACTTACAGGCTACAAAAAGGCTCTGCAGGCAGCAGGAATCACTTTTAAGGAATCTGACTTTTTGAAGATCAGGCCAAGAACCGATGAACTTGAAGGCAGTCTTAATGAGATCTGCGAAAGATTAAAGGAGTTCACCGCTATCGTATGTGTATCAGACCTTTATGCAGTAACACTAATGGCAGCCCTGCAGGACAGAGGCGTTTCGGTCCCAAATGACATATCCATTGTGGGATTTGACGATAACATGCTGGCACAGCTCCACAGACCCGCCCTTACCACTGTCCATCAGGATGTAAAAGAAAAGGGAATAACCGCTGCTGATACTCTTCTTAAACAGCTTCGGGGCGAAAAAACTCCAAACCAGATAAAGCTCCCTACTCACTTAGTTGTCCGTGATACTGTAAAAAATATAAACAAGTAAATAGCTTAACTATCAAGCACCCGCCTTGAACATAACAACAAGGCGGGTGCTTTTTTGTGCAAGCTGAACAAATGCAGCTTACGCGCGTAAGGTTGGCATTTTGTATGTTTTTATATAATTTTTATAAACGTTTTATTGATTTTTGATTTTTAAGCGAATACGTTTAAGCTCGCTCCAGGTGCGGTTTTTCTGATAGTCGCGGCATTTGTGACCGAACTTTTTAGTCATAACATCTTGTTTTTTAACCTTTCATGTGCTATTTTGAATTTAGCGTACAACTTATGCGCAAAAGTAACCGCCAGAAAAGAAATAAGTTATGGCAACTTGCACAAAAGTGCAAAACAAAGGAGGAAAAAAAATGAGAAAGAAACTATTGTCAGCCCTGCTGGCAAGCACAATGGTACTGTCCCTGGCTGCTTGCGGAACAACAGGCACAACCGGCACTACAGATGCTACACCATCTGACAACGCAGAGACACAGACAGAAGCAGCTCCTGCTGATACTGCTACTGCTGAAGCTCCTGCTGCTGAGGCTCCTGCCGGAGATCTTGGAGAGGTTCGTCTTCTCAATGGTAAGCCAGAGATCAACGACCAGATGCAGGCTCTTGCTGCTAAGTACAACGAAGAGACAGGTAACACTCTCGTAGTTGAGACAATCGGTGGCGACACAAACGCATCTGACGAGCTTAAGAAAATGTACCAGGCAGACAACATGCCTGACATCTTCGTTATCGAAGCTAACCAGGCAGCTAACTGGGACGGCATGCTTGCTGACCTTGCTGGTGAGGAATGGACAGACAAGACCGGATTCGAGCTTGTTGACGCTAACATGGGAACAATCGGATTCCCTTACACAGTAGAGGCTACTGCTCTTGGTTACAACGCTGACCTTCTTAAGGCAGCTGGTGTAGATCCTGCTTCTCTTACAACACCTGCAGCTTGGCAGGCAGCTTGTGAGACACTTGACTCCAAGAAGGATGAGCTTGGCATCACAGCAGTATTTGGCTGGTGCGCAGAGCCTACAAACCTTGGATGGTCTTCAGGAACACACGTATTTGGTCAGTACCTTGACGCTGGTCTTAAGGCTGATGACACAACATACATCGACCTTCTTAACGACGGTGGTAAGATCGATGAAGCAAGAATGAAGGACTTCGCTGAGTTCATTGGCATGATGAACAAGTACTCAGATCCTGCTCTTCTTATCGATGGAACATATGACAACCAGGTTGCTGGATTCAAGGAAGGCAAGTATGTATTCATCACACAGGGTAACTGGTGTGTAACATCACCTGATGACGTAAGCTTCGAGTGCGGATTTGCTCCTTATGCATTTGAGGATGGTATCAACACAATCATCGCTGGACCACCTTCATACTGGGTAGCATACGGCGAGGGTAACGTTGACGGCGCTAAGGCATTCTTCAACTGGTGTGCAGGCGACTCAGCTCAGAACATTCTTGTTAACGATGCTGGTCTTGTATCTCCTTTCGATGATTGCCAGTACGAGGCAGTTAACCCATTCTACAAGAGCATGAACAGCTACATCACAGCTGGTAACTACTCAGGATGGCACACAATGCTCAAGAAGGACGGACTTCAGAACGAGACATGTAACGTATTTGCTGACTATGCAAAGGGCAAGCTCGATGCTGACGGATTCGTTTCAACAATGGCTAAGGTAATCGCTGGTTACTACGCTCAGTAATAGGTTTTAATGCGGGCAGGGCTTTCGTGCTCTGCCCGTTTTTTAAACAAAAACTATATAATTCACACTATTCCATTTTTGAAAGGGGGATTACAAAATGGGTACATTTTCTACCGGTAGAAAGGTTGCATCTTTTGGCAGCCTCATCTTGGGACTTGTGCTTACGATTGCCGGACTTGGACTATCCATCACCGGCGCAGGCGACCTTATCTTAGGTTATATGCCCATTAACGGCACGAATACGCCTATTATATTGGGCAGAGGTGCTATGTTCGTGTGTGGTATAATCCTGTTTTTCGTTGGCCTTTATCTTTTCCCAACACTCAAGCACCATAGAGCAATAGTTAATATCATCTTCCTGTTCCCACTGCTTTTTGCATTTGCGGTAACAGTCATCATTCCGCTTATCCTTGGTATCGGATATTCCTTTACTGACTGGAACGGAATCAAGCTTACAGGATTTGTTGGTCTTGCCAACTATGCAAGAATGTTCAAACAGCCATCTTTCCTTTGGTCAATACTTCTTACATTCCTGTTCGTTGTATTTAACATGATCCTGGTTAACCTGGTTGCATTCCTTCTTGCTCTTCTTTGCACCTCAAGGATCAAAGGCCTTGGATTCTTCAGGGCTTCCTATTTCCTTCCAAACCTTATTGGAGGAATCGTACTTGGTTATATCTGGCAGTTCATTTTCAGTAACGTTGTAACCAAGTTTACTGGAACTTACTCAATGCTTTCGGATACAAAGACAGCTTTCATCGCAGTCATCATCGTATATATCTGGCAGTACGCAGGTTATATCATGCTGATCTACATAACCGGTCTTAATACAATCCCCGGAGATGTACTTGAGGCATCTGCCATCGACGGAGCGAGCCCTACGCAGACTCTTTTCAACATCAAGATCCCAATGATCGCTCCTACAATTACAATATGTACATTCCTTACACTGACATCTGCGTTCAAGCAGTTCGATGTAAACCTTGCTCTTACAAATGGTAAGGGCTCCATCGACTTCCTTGGCAACTACATCGCCAACGGTACTGAGATGCTTGCACTTAATATCTACACCACAGCAGTTGTTAATAACGACTACGCTCTTGGCCAGGCTAAGGCGGTATTGTTCTTTATCATCCTGGCTGCAGTATCTATCATGCAGGTACGTATATCTAATAAGAAGGAGGTGGAACTGTAATGCATACAAAAGAAAAGACATCATCCGTAGTAATAAGAATGATAATAGCTGTCATTGTTGCAGCATACGTTTTATTCCCATTTATCCTTCTTCTTATCAACTCAGGAAAGGTAACAGCAGACATCACTTCCAATCCTGTGAGCCTGTCAGGAGCGAGCTTCTCCCAGATGCTCACCAACATAAATGCTGTTATCAATGATCCAAACTTCATGTTCTGGACATCCTTTGGAAGCAGCGCACTTATAACGGTTATATCCCTTGTACTCCTCTCCCTGTTCGGAGCAATGGCAGCCTGGGTTATCTGCCGTAACAAGACTATCTGGTCAGCAGTTATCTACTTTACATTTATCGCATCAATGATCATTCCTTTCCAGGTAGTAATGCTTCCACTTATTTCTACCTTCAGAGATGTAGGAAAATTCATCGGGATCCAGATGCTTCAGTCATTCCCGGGACTTATCTTTGCTTACCTTGGATTCGGCGGAGCTATGACAGTGTTCATCTTAAATGGTTTCATCAAAGGCGTTCCTTATACGCTGGAAGAAGCCGCAGCCATCGACGGATGTTCACCAGAGCAGACATTTTTCCAGATCATTTTCCCACTGCTTACACCTGTTATCACAACAGTTACGATCCTTAACGGTATGTGGATCTGGAACGACTACCTTCTTCCTTCAATGATGCTTGGACAGAACGGTAAGGTAATGACTATTCCTATCGCCATTCAGAAGTTTGTTGGATCATACGTAAAGAGCTGGGATAGAATTCTTCCAGCAGCTCTCCTTGCTATTATTCCTATGATCATCATATTCCTGATCGCCCAGAGGCAGATCATGGAAGGTATGATCGAGGGTGCAGTGAAGGGTTGAGCAGAGCACTTAGCGAGGTTTTCTCGAGCTTAGTGCGAGCCATGGGTGAACACTTGGCGAGGTTCTTTCGAGCCTAGTGAGAATCCCAAACCATTCCTCTTTATTTCATATGTACACATTTCAAAAAGGCCCCTGCCGGATACCCGGCAAGGGCCTTTGAATTTCTTATTATCTATATCATCCAGTAATGGAAGCAAGTACTGGAACTCTGACGAATGCAATGTCGCCATGTCTTGTCATGTTAACAACTACATGATCCTGACGGATCTCAACAACTGGAAGCTGAACCCAGGTGCCATTCTGGTTCTGGTATACAGCAATGTTATCGCCATTCTGAACTCCGCCTACATAGAAGTTAACCTTTGCAGTTTTAAAACCAACACCGGGAGAACTTGTTGAAATGCAGGAAACTAAAGTTCCACCAACTTTACCTGCAAGAGTGCCTGCAGATGAGATAACAGATGAGCTTGGAGCTGCGATAGTGAATGTCACATTACTTCTGCCACCATTGATCTCAATCTTACCACCCTGATAGGTTACTGTTCCGCCAAAGTTTACGTAGTTTGAATTGCTTGGAGTTGAAGCTGCCTGTGTCTGTTTGCTTCCACCACCGCCGCTGCTATGGCTCCCTTTTGCATTGACTGCTCTTGTGAGTTCAGCAATAGCATTTCTAAGCTCCTGAGTCTCTTTTTCGTGGTCTTTACTCATCTTTTCTACTGTATCCATGAGATCCCGAACCTGTCTGCTAAGGGATCCCTGATCACCACCAGTTGTAGTCGCAGAAGTAGACTCTGCTGCAAAAACACACAAAGATGAAGAGATCAACATTACCATACTAAGAGTAAGTGCCAGTATTCTTTTCATTTCAGCGCCTCCATTATCTTCTTTTTTAATAAGTTTTAGACTACTTATATGATACCAGATTTAAAAATCTGGTGGATCACCAATCTGATTCAGGATCTGAATAATCCATTTCGCGATCGATCGTGCCACTTGCATCTCCAACAAGACACCCTACAACAACAGTCTGCCTGCTGGGATCATCCCAGTTTTGAGTGCTCAATGTAATAATAAAATTCTCAGGTTTTACTGCATGTTCCCATCCATCCCTGACAAGCTTGTTCATACTCTTTTCATCATATATCTCATCAAGGAAATTCTGGCAACCAGAGGCGTATGTAAAATCATAGAGCTCTAAAAGCCTTGTGTTGCTCCTGGGAAAAGCAGCAAATATATAGTACGCAAGAGCATTATCCTCAGTGAAAACATATATCAGTTTATGCTCTTCAAAATACTTCCTGTCGAGGAAGTTCTGAAGATCCGAAAACATCGTGCCATCACCCGGCGAAGAGCCATGGAGCACTTCATTGAAGTCGCACATATTGGTAAGGTTTGCGCTCTCAGTGTAGATAGCCCCTTTAGGGTCCTCCTCTTTTAAAGCATTGTGGGTAATGTAAAAAGAATCATCCCCGTCAAGGCTTTGGCATACCGGATAGTCGATCCTTGTTCCAGGAACGCTGATCCAGGCAAATATATCGCCGTTTTCACTCTTAAGTTTAGCAAAGTCTACACGAGGGCTCTCCGAATCTGTCTCTTCGTTAGCAGGCTCTTGTGAAACATCGCTCTTATCTGAAGCAGCGCATCCGGTCAGAAGAGTCAGCATACAAAAAAGCACAAGAATCCCTTTAAGTGCATTCTTATCTATGTAGTTATATCGACATAACTTTCCCATTTATTTAGTCCACATAGTCAACTTTCTCATAAAAAGTATCTATTATAGTCTGATATAACGCATCTTCATCTACTATAAATTCGTCAAAGTCACCGTTTTTCCTTGTGGTTCCTTCCACCATGATAATATCTGAAGAATCAAAACTATATCCGGTAATATATGGTGCAAGATAACTAACCTCATCCACCGAGATATTGGTTACCATCACTTCGTTTACAGATTTAAAAAGATCTACAGCAAACCCAGGGTCTTCTGAGCTCTTTTCCCTTACAGCTTCAATAAAGCCATTTATATACTGCCTTTGTCTCTCAAGCCTTGCATCATTGGAAGCATAGACATGAACATCCCTGCTCCTTACGAAATTGTAGGCATGTTCTCCCTCAAGATGCACCTTTGCGCCCTCTTTCAGCGTCTTGTCCCACTTGGTGAGATCCTCAGGAACAACAACATCTACTCCTCCGACCATATCGTTGATCTCGGGTATCGCGCTCATATTAACTGCCACGTAGCCGTGAATAGGAAGCTGATAAAACATATTGGAAACAGCCTTCACCTGATACTCACAGCTGCTCTCCATGCCATCTCCAAAGCCGTGCTGCAGGGAAATCTGAGCTACAACGGTTGTCTGATATCTTCCATATTCGTCATAAACATCCACGTCAGCCATGGCATTTCTATTGATGCCAACTACTTTTATCTCGTTTTTATGAGGATCCAGGACCAGCAAAAACAATGCATCAGCCTGGCCACCATCTATCTCATCAATAACCGGAGTTACTACCTTGTCATCCTTGTCGATTCCCATAATGAGAAAAGTAGTAATATCCTCGTTATAATCGTAAACTTCTCCGTTGTATCTTACCCAGTCTGACTGCCACGTAGTAGCAGAGCCGGTCTCCACCGGAACATAATCAGTCTGTCCCATCATTGGCGTACTGGTAGCGGATTTAGCGCTGAGATTCGATTTTCCAAACATCCTCACCATCTCAAAGCCCACAAGCCCAAGAACTATAAGCGTCATGAGGCTTGCCCAGATAATGAGGAAAACGCTTCCTTTTCCCCGCATATTGACTCCTTAGTTACCTGTATTAGTATTTTCCGTCTGGGAAGTGCTGTTCTCTGTATTTGCAGCGCCCTGCTCCTGTCCCTCTGAATTTTCCGCATCAGGAAACAGCGATGGCACTTCCTCGCCATTTTCACCATCCATGGCTCCGGTCATGTCTGGAAACATGCCATCTTCCATGGTGTCTGATGAATCGCCATTGTCATCTATATCAGCAATGTCTGCAGGAAAAACTCTGGACTGCTTGGTCACATTACCTGAAAGGTCCGCAACAGCATAATATACAACCGCTGTCTCTTTTTCCCTGTTAAGAACTACCTTCTCTACAACAATCCTGCGGGTAAGATCCCCGTCCTTGGCGTCGTAAGCCGCCACCCCGGCTTTAAGGTCATTGTCAGTGGTGTCTGAATCATAGATCATGTCCACTGAAGAAAAGCGAAACTCCGGGGCAATGCGGTCGCTTCTGCCATAGGCAACAACAATCAGAAAGATCAAAACGCCGCTCAGTATTGAAAAGAATATTCCAAGAATATTACCTCTCATCAGTCTCTCCCATTAGTCCTTCCTTGTGACGCCTGCCAGATAATTGAGCTCATCCAGGTCATCGTCATCAGGTTCTATATCTGCTACGGCGGCGTTTGGCCTTGGAGACGATGGAATATCAGCTCCGTCCTCGCCATTTCCGTAGTATTTTCCATAATATTTGCCGTAGTACTTGCCATAGTAGCTGCCATAGTGACCATAGTAACCCTTACCGGAGATGTCAACCTTGTTTAGTACAACTCCAAGCATCTTGGCGCCGGCCTTATCAAGCTGGTCCTTGACCCTCTGGGCAAAGCGGTAGCTGATGGCGTTACTCTCTATTACCATAACTGTGCCATCGCACTGCTTGGCAACAACCGCTGCATCGATAACGCTTCCAAGAGGCGGCGTATCAATGATGACATAGTCAAAAACCTGCTTCATATTCTCAAGAACTTTTCCAAATATCCTGCCGCCTAGCAACTCACTTGGGTTTGGCGGAACGGGACCTGCAAATACCACGTAGAGGTTTGGCGTGTCAGTTTCGCAGATAACACTTGAGAGCCTCTCTCTTCCAACAAGGCAGTGGGTAAGTCCAAGCCTTACAGAGCCTGTTCTGTATCTGCCCACAAGCACTGACTTACGCATATCTGCGTCCACAAGAACAGTCTTTTTCCCTGCCTCTGCAAAGGCCCTTGCAAGAGCCATGGCAACTGTAGTCTTGCCTTCACCTGGAGTGCAGCTAGTGACAGAAATGACCCTGACGTTCTGTCCCGAGAACTCGATGTTGCTTCGAAGGGTCTTATATGCTTCTTTTATCTGATAGTTGTTTTCAGCCTGGCTGAAATGGAGTTTCGCGCTCTGCATGTGATCTCCTTACTTCTTTTTCTTATCAGACTTCTTGGATTTCTTTTTATCAGTATCTTCAGTAGTCAAAGGAACCAGTGCCAAAGTGCTAAGGCCCAGGTACCTCTCTACGTCGTCGTTGCTCTTAATTGTGTCATCAAGAAGGTAGCCAAGGATCACGAAGAATGCCACAACAACTGCCCCAAGAAAACCTGCAATGATCGTCCACCTTGCAACAGAAGGACCGGCCTTCTGGGTTGGAACGTTGGCTGTTTCAGCCACATTGATGGCATCGATATCCATAACGTTGGTGATGTGCTCACTGGCAACTTCTCTGATGCAGTTGGCTATCTGCATGGCCATTAAAGGATCTTCGTCCCTGGCTGTGATCGCCACAATACGGGTGTCTGAAGGAGTGTCCACCTTAAGAACATCTGAAAGGTCCTCGTAGTCCACGTCCACCAGGTTAAGTCTCTGGATAACCTCCTCAAGAACGTACCTGCTCTTAATGAGCTCAGCGTAGTCCTGAGTCAGCTGCGTTGAAATCTGCACATCTGAGTAGGTAACCGTCTGGTTTTCCTCTTTATTCAGAATATAGATCTTGGTGGTGGAGTCATACACCGGATGGAGTACAAACTTGCTGACAAACAGTCCTGCCAGGGCAAAAAAGATACCGGCGCTGATTATCAGAAACGCCCGCCCCAAAAGCACTGCAAACAGTTCTCCAAGATTAATTTCAATGATGTCGTCCCTATTCCCCATAGGTCACTCCCATTATTAGTGTCATGCCGTGGTCCCTGCCATGGCTTTATATCTGTTCATTGCGGATGACACTTGCTGCGTTCAGGAAAAAGAGCCTGTCAGCATAGTCACTTCCGAATTTTCTCTCTACATATCTCCTACAATCAGAAAGCTTGGGAGCTCTCTTTTTTGCATCATGGGCATCAGATGCCACAAAGTGTACCAGCTCATCCTTCAGTATCTTCTTGCAAAAATGTCCGATACCAAAGCCGTAGTCTCCCATGATACTGGAGGCATTGACCTGGATGAGACACCCAAGGCTTGCTAGATCCATAACCCTTGAAGGATGGGATACTATATCGCTGTACCGCTCAACATGGGCAATTATGGGAATATACCCAGCCCCCTGGACCTTATAAGCGGCATTTTGTATGGACTTGTATGTGGCTGTAGGGTGGAACTCCACAAGTACGTAGTCAGAACCTGCAAGAGAACAGATCTGACCGCCTATCAGCTCGTCCATTGTCTCATCGCTATAGTATATCTCATTTCCGGAAAAGAGCTTTACCTTGATACCTTCCGCCTGCGCTGCCTCTTTTAGTTTCTTTCTGTAGGCCACGTTGTGCTCAGGACTTACATTGTGGTGCATAGGCTTGTGATGCGGAGTAAGTATCATGTGGGTGATGCCCTCTTTTTCAGCAATCCGAAGCATTTCAAGGCTGCTTGCCATATCAGGGGAACCATCATCCACTCCTGGCATCACATGGCAATGTATATCTATTGTAGGCTGCATAGTGCTCCCAAAATATCACAATATTACATGATCGCCGGATCTTACGGCGTTCAAAAGAATACAAAATTACACAATAATTATACACCAAAAAATGTACTATTCCAATATCGTGTGGTATTATACATGAAAAAGCACCATATGTAGAAAGAGGTGAATGATATGCTCCCACACGATCCTGTTATGCTTCTTAGCTATATAAACACGCAGCTTCGCGACAACTATGGAAGTCTTGATGCCCTGGCAGACGGGCTAGATATTTCTGAAGATGAGAAAAAGAATATCGTAGATAAGCTTTCAGCTATTGGTTACGAGTACAATAGCGAAAGCAACCAGTTCAAGTAAAAAATGAGACAAAAGAACCGTCACTGTCTCATTGTGCGCAACAAGACACGGGGACGGTTCTTTTGTCTCATTTTTCAATCATGGGTGACCATGAAGTGCACAGTTCGAGCGCATCTTTCAGCTGCTGCCTTTTCAAACTCTGGGTAGTCCATATGTGCTGAACCATCTGCCTTATCGGATATTGCTCTGATAATTACGAACGGTATCTGATTCTGAGAACATATCTGGGCTATTGCGCCGCCTTCCATTTCACAGCACAGTCCGCCAAACTCAGATGTGATCCTTTCTTTCTGTTCATCAGATGAAATGAACTGGTCTCCTGTGCAGACTCTTCCTTCAAAAACATGAACTTCGGGAGCACACTCTTTTATGGCATATACTGCGCTCTGACGCATGGCATCGTCTGCCGATATTGAAGCGGATTCAAAACCATCAAGCTGACCCTTTGTGTATCCTATTGGAGATAAGTCAAAATCATGCTGTACCGCGTCGGTTGAAACCACAAAGTCTCCAATATCTATTGAAGCGTCCAGGGATCCTGCCACGCCTGTGTTTATCACTCTGTCTACTCCAAAATCATTGATAAGAATTTGCGCACAGGTTCCTGCATTGACCTTACCAATTCCGCATTTAACAACAACTACCTGAGCGCCATCTAATTTGCCCTCGCAAAATTCCATTCCTGCTATGTCAGTGATCTTGGAGTTTTCAAGTTCCTGCTTCAGGGTGTCAACTTCTTCATCCATAGCACCGATTATTCCAGTTTTTACTGCGCTGTCAGTTTTTTGTCCGCAGCCTATTAACAAAAGAGCTACTAACAATGCCATGATAAACGATGAAACTACTAATCTTATTGTATTCAAATCCTGTGACCTCTCTTTATTCTTAAAATTAATTAAATTATAATCCATATTTCGTATGCAAATTCATAAATTAGTATAAAATCGAAGTCTAAGTAGTGTCCTCGGTCACTAATAAAAAAGACATGCAAACCATGAAGAAGTCTGCATGTCTTATTCTATCTATACCAACAACATTATTGATAATTCGTCATTTAAATCAAAAGATCCTTACAAGTGCATAAGCTCCTCTTCCCGCTGATACAGGGAAAGAAACCGTGAGGGGATCATCATCTGTGTCCTCAAGAATCTCATATTTACCTCCGGGAAGAACATGAGAAACTGCATATCTTGCTCCTGGCACATAGAAGCTTGCTGGTATTCCAACGACCATATCTACTGTTCCTGCCATCTCGTAGGCATCATCGTCTAAAGTACCGTCACTCTTTAAATACAGTCCTGTCTTTAAAATATTAACCTGAATTGCAGGTCCAATCTCTCCACTAACTGACTGCGCTCCAGCAACAAGGCTCTGATACGCAAGAGGTGAAGATGTAGGTGTAATATCCCATGTTGCAACTTTTGCTGTTTCATTCTCCTTAAGTCCCAGTGCCTTACTGATATCAGCCTTAGGAGTTTTTATAGCTGCACCTGCAACGGACTTTGCAGTGAAGTTGCCTTCCATGGTAGACGTAACCGGAACTGTTCCAATTGAAACTGTTGAATTGATCTGATTGAGCTGAATGAGCCTCTCTGCTTCTTCCTGTGTCATCTCGATTACAGGCAGATCATCTGAATTATCAGAGGAAGCATCATCTGAGCCAGAGCTTTCGCTTGAAGATGGTGTTGACGCCGGTGAATGAACCGGAGTGTTTTCCTTAATTGCAACCTTGTACACCATGCCTGTTTTAACATTTAAAACCTTAAATACATCACCCTGTTGAAGCTGAAGGTCCCTGGACCAGTTAAAAGAAAACACCTGGTCCAAAATAAGCCCCTGAAGATCCTCAGTAGTTTTTCCTGAATTTTCTTTAACAGTTATTTCCTTATCATTAGGCTGATTTATAGCAACTTGCGGTTGCTCCCTATAATAAGATGTACTATCTGAAATCCCATAATTAACACGAAGTTCTCCACTATAGGTTCCTTCCAGATTTGATACGTTTTCACCTGGAGTTTGGGCAAAACCATTTATATTATATAAGCCACTTTCTCCGGCATTATATTGATATGTCTTCTGCCCACTTTCATTCTGATTAACCGAAATACAATCATTATCCTTTATTTCGTCCATGAATTCGTCGAAATTTCCAGTGGCTTCAGGAACAGTAAAAGTAGTTTCTTCCCCTAGCCCAATCTGATGAGTTTCAGCAGGCTTTTCAATAACGAGCGTAAAATCAGCATTTTCCTCAGCAAATACCGTAAGCGCACTTGCTGTAAAAAGCATTGTTGACAAAACAGTCGAAACAAAAGCTTTCACACTTTTCTTTAACACTAAATTGTACCTCCATTAGTTAAATTTAATCGATAACCACAGTATACATCATCCTCCCTCGATTTTTCTACTATTAAACGAATATTAGTGAACTATATACCAATTTAATTTCACATTTGCCATTTTGCTTTAGCATTTTAATTTCGAACAATATAGCGAAAAAAAGATGAGGCCCACGCCTCATCTCTTCTTGTTTTTCTTTTTGCCGGCTGGAGTTTTTCTGCCAGGCTTTCCTGCAGGCTTCTTGGCGACGCTATAGCCAAATTTGCCAAGTTTTTCTCCGAGTTCAAAATATTCGCCGTGGGAATAGGCCACCAGGTCTGTTGCCTGGAGGTCGAATCTACCCTTGTCGTCCATGTACTTGTCGTCTACTGTGACACAGAGGACATCTGCCACTATCATGTCGTGGCTTCCAAGCTCTAAGATCTGTTTGACCTTGCACTCTATGTTCACTGGACTTTCAAGGATTCCAGGGCAGGATACTTTTCTGGATTCTTGGGGTGTAAGATGCATTTCCTTAAACTTGTCGTAGTCTCTTCCGCTCCTTACTCCGCACCAGTCAGCGGCCTTCACAAGGTCTTTTCCCACAAGGTTTACCACAAACTCGCCAGTGTCCTTGATGATCCCATGGGAAAAGCGCTCTTTCCTGACTGATATTGAGAGCATAGGGGGATTGGTGCAAACATTTCCCGCCCATGCTACTGTGATTATATTAGGCGTCTCCCCGTCCCTGCCACAGCTCACCATAACAGCCGGCAAAGGGTATAGCATATTTCCTGGTTTCCACTCTTGTTTCGACATATAGGTTCATATTCTCCTTAAAAGATCATACTGTAATTCTAACATGCAATCCCACAAACAAAAACGCGCAATATTTTGTGATCATCAGGCCACTAAATATTGCGCATTTAAACATCTGTTTATGAGATTATCACTTTGCCAGAACCATCATGATCTCGTTGCTGCGGGCGATGAACTTGGTCATAGCCTCTGCATCAAGAGGTGCATTCTGGATGCGAGCAAGGTCGTAGAGCTGCTCTGCGATCATCTTGGAGTTGTCACCATCCTTGTGCTCCATAATATACTCAACAAGAGGATGGTTAGCATTGAGGATAAGAGTCTGACCTTCGTTGCCAAAGTCTCCCATGCTCATTCCGTTCATGGCATACATCTTCATCATCTCTGCCATACGTCTTGATTCCTCAGATACTGTAAGCATTGAAGCAACCTTCTTGTCTTTGAGCTTCTCAAGCTTAACGTTAAGCTTGTCATTCTTAAGAGCCTTCTTTATCATCTCTGAAAGGTCTTTTCCCTTCTCTTCAAGCTCAGCTGCTGCCTTCTTGGAAGTCCTGCTCTTAAATGTATCTGTCAGGTCAGCATCGATCCTTGCAAAGCGGATGCCTTCATTCTTGCGCTCAAGCTGCTCCATGAAAGGTACATCGATGTTGTGGTTCATAATAAAGGCTTCCATCTTCTGGGCCTTGAACATCTTGATGTACTGGCTCTGCTGCTGTTCATCTGTTACGTAGTAGATTGTGCGTGGCTCTTTGTCCTTGGCATCATCAGCTTTAGCTGCATCGCCTTCAGTTTTCTGATCCACTGCCTTATTGTCACCATCAACAACCTCAGCCTCTACCTTATTGCCATTCTCATCGACAGCATCAGCCTTCTTGGCTTCCTCCTCAGCTTCCTTATTGATCTGGAGAGCCTCAGGAGTTGTAAGGTATTTGCCATCAAGATTCTTAAATAGGATGTAGTCTGTCATCTTCTCGCAGAACTTGTCATCGCGAAGGCAACCATACTTGATGAATGGGCTGATGTCATCCCAGTACTTGTCGTAGTTTTCTTTATCTGTCTTGCAAAGACCTGCAAGCTTCTCAGCAACCTTCTTACTGATGTACTCTGAAATCTTCTTGACAAAGCCGTCGTTCTGAAGGGCTGATCTTGAAACATTAAGAGGAAGATCAGGACAGTCGATAACACCCTTAAGAAGCATCAGGTACTCAGGAATAACTTCCTTGATATTGTCGGCGATAAATACCTGGTTGTTGTAGAGCTTGATAGTTCCCTCGATAGACTCAAACTCCATGTTAATCTTAGGGAAGTACAGGATACCCTTTAAGTTGAAAGGATAGTCCATGTTGAGGTGGATCCAGAAAAGTGGCTCCTTGTAATCTCTGAAGACCTTCCTGTAGAACTCCTTGTACTCCTCATCTGTGCAGTCCTTAGGAGTCTTAGCCCAGAGAGGGTGGATATCGTTAAGAAGCTGAGGTCTTCTCTTTATCTTGTACTGAAGCTCAGGCTCCTTGTCCTCGCCCTCTTTCTTCTCAGGCTTAACTTCCTCGATAACTGTATCTGAATCAAGCTTCTCGCTTGCCTTGATGGTCTCTGTGCCCTCTTCGTTCTCCCTTGAAAGATAGATCTCGTAAGGCATGAATGAGCAGTACTTCTCAATTACCTCTCTTGCCTTGTACTCGTTGCAGAACTCAAGGCAGTCTTCTGAAAGGTGAAGAGTTACTGTTGTACCAACCTCTGCCTTGGTGCCATCCTCCATCTCGAAGTCTGAGCCGCCATCGCAGGTCCAGTGAACTGCTGTGCCGCCCTTATATGAAAGAGTATCGATATCAACTGAATCAGATACCATGAATGTTGAGTAGAAACCAAGTCCGAAGTGACCGATGATCTGGTCTGCATTGGCCTTGTCCTTGTACTTGTTAAGGAAGTCTGTAGCACCTGAAAAAGCCACCTGGTTGATGTACTCCTCAACCTCATCAGCTGTCATACCAATACCGTTATCAGTGATCTTGATGGTCTTGTCCTTGTCGTTTAAAACAACATCCACACGGGGCTTAAAGCCGTCTGGAAGCTGGTACTCGCCCATCATGTCCATCTTCTTTAACTTGGTGATAGCATCGCAGGCATTAGAGATTACTTCTCTGTAAAAAATATCATGGTCCGAATAGAGCCATTTCTTGATGATCGGAAACATGTTCTCGCTGTTGATTGAAAGATTACCCTTTTTTGAAGCCATAGTTCTCACTCCTTTTAAAACATATAGTCAGGCCTAAACTTAAGCCCAAAAATAAGTTTAAGTCCCGTAGTTCCAAAAGTCAACAAAAATTTAGCACTCACTAAAAGCGAGTGCTAACAACAAGACATGGGGACGGTTTGCTGACACGGGGACGGTTCTACTGTCAGGTTTTATTTTGATAAAACCTGACAGTAGAACCGTCCCCGTGTCAGCAAACCGTCCCCATGTCTTGTTGTTATCTTACGTCGCCGCCTTTAAGCCAGCGTTTGTTTTCATACATGGCATCATCGGCACGTTCAAATACATCATTAACATTGGAGTCCGTATTCGGGCTGTAGTCGGCAGTTCCAATAGAAATGACAGGTCCCTGACCGCTCTTTTGGTTATCCAGGATCTTTTTCTTAAGATCAGCTACCAGCTTTCTGCGGTTCGTATAGTCATCACTTCTTAAGAAGATAACAAACTCGTCGCCGCCAACCCTGAATACCGGGCTGTGGACAAAGGTATCGCAAAGGAGCTTGGCTGAAGCCTTGATATAGTCATCTCCCGCCTTATGTCCCTGGGTGTCATTGACTTTCTTAAGGTCATTGATATCGCAAACTGCAAAACCAAAAGGAAGGTAATCAAGTCCGCCCTCAATGTTGCCCTGAACAGACTTTTCAAGCTCAGCAAAGGCTGTCTTGTTCTTGGTACCTGTAAGTTCGTCTCTTCTTGCAAGCTCTTTCTCGGTCTGTAGCTCTTTTAGACGCTCCTTTTCTTTTTCTACTTCCTTTTCAATATTCTCGACACAGATAATGATATGCTCGCCATCACTGGTATTTCTGGCGATAAGTCTCGTGTGTTCAACCTTGTCATCAATGATCAGTCTATATTCAAGAACAATTCGTTTCATGCCTTCCAGGGAAGATAAGAGTTTGTCTTTGTCCAGCGAATCCAGCATGTATTCCTTGTCCTGGGGATGAACGACCATCATGATGTTATTTATGGTTTCTGCAAAGAAATCTTCACCTGATCTTGCAACCTGAAGTTCTCCATACAGCTTGTCTGCAGTAAAGCCTTCATAATATCCGGTCTTTACTTCAACATAATAGATAGCATCATAGTTTGACGCCAATGTCTCAGCCATTTGGGTGAAGGTAATCTGGCTCTTACTCTTATCAAGCTCCTGGGACTGTGCTGTCATAGTATCCTCTACATCAATGTCGCCCAGAACAAAATGTTTTTTGTCATCAGAGAGCCTTACAACAAAGCGGAAATATCTGTACTCATCTCCAACAAGCACCCTGTAACGGTAGGAATAAGAGGGCTTATTCTCAAGGTTCTTGAGCATCTTGTTTTTAAAATACATGCTCTCAGCAAAAGCTCTGTCATCAGGGTGCGCATATTTTCTGGCATTGGCACGGGTCTCAGAATAAAAGTCCTGCCCTTCCTGGGGAACATTCATTGAGTCATAGCGCTCACTGGTAGATACCTCAATGTACCTTCCGGATTCTATATCGATGTAATAAATTGCCTCGTAATCCCTTGCAAGTCCCGTTGCTACCTGAGTATATCTCTCTTTTTCCTTCTGAGTAGTTGCTTTAAACTCGCTGAGGGCTCTTTTTTCATCTTCCTCAATAAACACGTGAACAAGGCAGTTAGCCAAGAAACAGCCAAATGTATAAAAGGGAACATATGCGGTAAACATCTGAAGAGAAACAAAGACTGCCATCACAAGACCGGACATACAGATTGCTCTGTAGTGCACTACATCGCTTTCTGTAGCTCTTTTCATAGCAAAAAAAGAATAAAGGGTGATAACAGCAAACATAAAAAACTGCACGCCCAGTAAAAAGAATCTCCCCCAATGAGGGATATATGTCATATCTTTTTCAATGCTGAAAACCACCGGATCAAAAAGATTGAAAATAAGGCTGCATATAACGAAAATGCAGATTCCCCAGCCAAGAGCAAGAAAGACTTTAGATTTTGTGCCTTGCTTTCCAAGATAAGCAACTACAAATCTGGTCCAGAACAAAACAGACACTGCCATGGCGCCAAAGTAAAGCATAGTATCAATATAAGCCAGATGCCATGTTTTTATCTCTAAAAGAAATACCCAGATAAGGTCCCCTACATAAAAAAACATCAGCGAAATAAGGAACTGTGTATATTTGTAATAGGCACCATCCTTTGGTAAGTCTTTACGATTTTTGATGATCTCATGATTGATGATAAGATGATGGATTGCCGCAAGTATACTGGCACTGGCATAATACATTATTGCTGCCCTCCTGCCATATAATCTGAGTAGCTCACCCCGGCATATTTCTTGAAGCATCTGCTAAAGTAGTTGGGATCAGGAATTCCAACTTCAGATGCCGTGCAGTACATCTTGGTGCCTTTTTTTGCAAGCTGCTGCGCCTTTTTCATGCGAAGCTCATTTAAGTATTCAACAAACTTGATCCCTGTATCCTGCTTGAACTTTCTGGACAGATAGCTGGGCGAAAAGCCAAACTCCTGGGCCACAAAAGCAAGGTTGAGCTTGGAATCAGTAAAGTTATCATCTAGATATTTCTTTATACTGTCTGTGGAACCGGCTTCTGCGGAATTGTCTGCCTTAGCCTCCAGCTCCTCCCAGTAGTCGGGAGCATCTTTAAGTTTAACCACAACTCTTTGAAGAACCTTGGTGATCTCCTCCCTGACCATTGGCTTTAGCATATAGTCAAATACAGGCATGCTTACGCATTTCCTTGCATATTCAAACTTATCAATGGCAGTCATGATTATGATCACAAGATGGGGGTACCTGTTTGTGGCAATCTCAGTAAATTCAATGCCATCCATGAAGGGCATTGAAATGTCTACAAATGCAATATCAGGCTTGAGATCGTCAATTATGTTGATAGCCTCAACGCCACTGGCTGCCTCTCCTACAACTTCCATCCCCAGCTCATCCCACTTGATTGCAGCTCGCATGAGCTTTCTTGCGGATTCTTCATCATCAATTATCATAACCCTAAACGGTCTGTTCATCAGCTACCCCAGCTCCTCTTTGATCAATTCCAGGAATGATGATCTCAATTTCAGTGAATTCCCCTTCTTCACTTCGTATCCTTACTGCATCCTGGTATCCGGTGTATATCCTGATCCTCTCAATGGTGCCCCAAAGGCCGAAGCTCTCATCAGCCTCCGCCGGGCGGTCTTTCTTTTCAAAAGAAAGGATCTTTTTAATCTGATCCTGCTTCATACCAACACCGGTATCTCTTACTATAATGTGGAGATCCGTCTCAGACCTGAAACTCTTTATACTGATAAGACCCTTCTCGCCCTTAAGTCTTATGCCGTGATAAATACTGTTTTCCACAAGGGGCTGAAGTATCAGTTTGGGAACGATACAGTTTTCTGTATCCGGTGTTACATCATATTCATCTTCTATTATATCGCCATATCGGAGTTTTTGCAGTGATAAATAGTCTTTAACAATCTTAACCTCTCTTGAAAGCGGGATATCTCTTCCGCCCTTGCTTAAGAAGTTTCTGTAAAAAGAGCCCATGGTTTCAAGCGCTTCGTGGACGTTTCCAGCCCCTGCCTCCAACGCCAGAAATCCGATGGTCTCAATTGAGTTATACAGGAAATGAGGCTTTATTTGCTCCTGCAAAACCCTCATCTCGGCTTTTTGCAAAGTTTTCTCATTTTCCATGAGTCTTTCGATAAGCTCATTAACGTGATCGATCATGTTGTTGTAGTCGCCTTCCAAAAGCTCCAGCTCACTACTTGATACAGCAACATCGATCTTATCAAGCTGTCCTGATGCCCTGTTCTTTTCCATGGCAGATGACAGCTCAAACACAGGATCCGTGATGTGCTTTCTGATAACACTTCCTGTGTAGAAGGCCAGTGAAACCAGGATCACCAAAAGAAATAACAGCACATAGATAACTCTGAAGGGAATGCCCTCTTTTCCAAAATTAGACACCCTGAATATGACTATTGGCGCATCCTTAACCTGACAACCCGAGACTAAAACGCCTCTTCCATCCACCACCTTGGTTTGGTGAACGATTTTTTTTGACAAAAAGCTCTCATTAAAATAGCCTGCATAACTGCTGTTTCCAGCAAGGAAAGTTCCATCTGATCCCATGATACAGATATCATTGTAGCGAAGGCCAAAGAGCATGTTGTCAAAGATCACGGGCTTTATGTTCATGAGCATGATCCCGTTTCTCTCCTGGGAATCAATGTCGTAGATGGCCCTTCCAATGGTTATGACCTGTCTGCCGCCAGCTTTTCTTGCGATGCCATTTGTGTTTAGGGACACGACAGCTGCGCCCTTTCCATTGTAAATATCCGATCTCCACTCCATCCCAGCAATGGCATCTGAATCGTAGGTGTAGGTGAATCTGTTGGTGCCAAGCATTATCATATCCTCTCGCATGACAATAACGGTATCAACACCCTCTGTTACATTCAGGATGTCCATGACCCCGTATCTGGCATCGTTTATCATGCTGATGTCCACCTTATTTACATCAGCCCTTAGAAACGAAACAAGACGACTCTCTGTCATAATAAGTCTTGAGAGTTCCTTGAAATTGTCCAGATCCGTACTGATGCTACTGGAAAGCGTCTTTAGGATGCTCTCCGACTCTCGCACAGCATAGTCCCTTCTCTCCCTCTCCGTAAGGATATACATTGCTATAAGAAAAGAAATAGTGACTATAAGGACAATACCAAGTATTACTCTCTGAAGTCTTAATGATAGAGAAATCGTCTTTTTGTTTTTCGTAAAATTATTCATAGGATAAAGATATCACTTTTCCCGCGGGTTTTCACCCCTTTACAGCTCCTGCAATGAAACTTTCCTGGATCCTTCTGCTGAGGAAAATATAGAAGATCAGGGTTGGGAATGTGGCAATTACAAGGGCTGCTCCAATTGGTCCCCAGTCTGTGGTATATGCTCCAGAGAGAGCCTTGATACCAACTGGAAGAGTTCTGTGTGCTGAGTCTGAAATAAAGACGTTAGCAAACATGAACTCATTCCAGCACTGGAGATATGAGTAGACACCAACCGTTGACACAGCAGGCTTCATCAAAGGGAGGATTATTCTGAAGAAGGTTCCTGTAAGTGAGCATCCATCAATCCTGGCAGCCTCATCCAGAGCATATGGTATCTCAACCATGAAGCCTGTACATATCAGAATTGACATGGACAGTGCAAATGCTGAATAAGGAACAATAAGTGTTGAGTACTTATTGAGCCAGTGAAGTTTGGAAAGCACTACATAAACCGGAACAATCGAAGCCTGAATCGGTATGGTGAGTCCCAGCATAAAGAATGCATTGGTCAGCTTGGACAGCTTCCAGCTGATCCTTGTTATAGCGTAGGTTGCCATCATTGCGGCGAAAAGAGATATGCCGATGGCAAGTGTTGTTACTATAAGGCTGTTTACAAAGTAAAGGCCCATGTTACCTGTGCCCATGGCGCGGGTATAGTTGGACCAGAGCCAGTCTTTGGGAAGTCCTATGATGTTCGCTCCAAAAATCTCTTCGTTGGACTTAAGTGAAAATGTAAACATGAAATAGATAGGGAAGAGATTAACCAGGGCCCAAAACGTCAGGAATACGTACATCAGGACTTTAGCAGCCGGATTTGTCTTTTTGATTTGATCTGTAGTATTTGTGTTCCCCATTATTCATCCTTCTCCCTAAATATCGCAGTAATAGCAAGTGCAAAGGCAAAGCAGAGCAAAATAAGCATTACAGAAATAGTACTTCCCATACCGTACCTGTTCCTTAAGAACAGCATGTTTTCAAGAAGTGTACTAGGTACTTCCGTAGTCTGGAAAGGACCACCTTCTGTCAGGATCCTTACAAGATCGTATGTCTTTAAGGAACCTGTTACCGCAAAGATAACGCTGACTCTGATGATTGGCTTGATGATAGGAATGACAATGTATCTGTCGATCTGCCATGGAGAAGCGCCGTCAAGCATTGCAGCTTCTCTAAGGTCAGTGGAAACGCCCTTAACTCCGGCATACATAAGCAGCATGTGATATCCGATGTACTGCCAGATTGTAGGAACCAGAATTGCTCCAAGAGCTGTCTTTACATCACCAACCCATACGTGTTTCCAGCTTCCAAGGTTAACTGCATCGAGGAATCTGTTGAGCACACCGTAGTCAGGGTTGTATATTTTAAGCCATAATTGACCAATAACCACAGTTGAAATAAGAACGGGCATAAAGAAAACTGATAAGAAAAATCTCTCTTTCTTTGGGCGTCTTCCAAGAAGAAGTGCCAGGAAAAGAGAAAATGGCAGCTGAACAAATACTGAAAAGAAAGCCAGTATCATTGAGTTCTTAAGACCTGTCATGAACTTTATGGAGCCGTTGGTGAAAAGCTCTATATAGTTGTCGAAACCGATGAATGTACCTTCTGAAAAACCATTCCAGTCAAAGGTACTTCTGTAAAGTGAAACCGCGATAGGTGCGATCAGAATGCTGACAAAGAGCAGAAGTCCTGGGAGTAAAAATAAGAATATCGTAATTCCCTTTTGAATTTGAGCAGTTTTTTTATTCATACCGTAACCTTCCAAAAAAATCGGTCCTTTCTGTATTCCGGGTGAAACGCAGGAAGGACCGATGTGTAGTTAAAAATTATCTGATGTCTTTTGCAAGACCGTCAGTAAATGCCTGTCCATCAACCTGGCATCCATAAACCTGATCTACATATGAAAGATATGTGTTAGCATCGTCAGCGTTCATAGCTGTATCTCCGAAGAGTACGAAGTTGTCAGCCTTTGAAACGATCTCAGATACAGTCTGTGTAAGCTCGTTAACTGAACTTGTGTCGCCGTATGGTGTCCATGCAGGAAGTCCGCATCCATCAAGGTATCCATAGTGGCAGATGAGCTTACCAAGCTCGAATGCATAGTCAGCAGCCTTCTCAGCGTTAGGTGAAGATGCTGCAACTGCAAGTGTGTCTGAAGGTCCACCGATGAGCTGTCCAAGTTTAGCCTTGTCAGCGTTGATAACTGGGAACTCACCAACCTTTACCTTAGGGAAGAACTCTTCGTTAGCTGCGAAGTCTGCGCAGTTCCATGTACCATTCATATAGAATGCATACTTGCCAGCCATGAAGTTGTTCTTAACTTCGTCGTTTGTAAGACCAATTCCTGAAGGATCGAAATAACCGTTTGTTACAAGGCTCTGGAATGTGTTAACAGCGTCTGTTACGTCCTGGTTAGCCCATGTTGCTCTTCCAAGGAAGATGTCGTTAAGTGTGTCAGCGCCTGCGCTCTTCTCGATTACAGACTCAAGATACTCTGTTACACACCATGTCTCTTTTCCGGCACATCCGAAAGGAATGATGCCTGCTGCCTTAAGCTTGTCGCAGCACTCGATGAACTCATCATAAGTTCCAGGGATCTCTGTGTAGCCAACCTGTCCAAGAAGGTCCATGTTAGCGAAAAGTCCAACGATGTTCATTGTTGTAGGAACGCCGTAGTGCTTTCCATCATAAGTTGTGTTACCAAGCATGTTCTCAGGAAGTTCGCTCTTCCAATTCTGGTAAGCATCGTCAAGGCAGTAAACCTTACCTGCGTCTACGAAGTCACCAAGGAATGCACATGACCATGTAAAGAAGATGTCAGGCATTTCGTTAGCTGAAACAGCAGCTTTGATCTTTGTCTTGTAAGACTGGTTCTCAAAAGCTTCCCATGTGAAGTTGATATCAGGATACTTGGCCTGCATATCAGCTATAGCTGCCTCATAAGCGTGACGGTTTGAATCACTCTCAGTTGCGATGCACCACATGTTAAGTGAAATAGGCTCACCTGAATCTGTGGCTTCTGCAGTCTGGGCAGGTTCTGCAGCAGGCTCTGCTGCTGGAGCTGCTTCCTGTGTCTGAGCGCTGTCATCAGCAGCTGGTGCTGCAGGAGCGCTTTCTCCACAAGCGGCGAGAGATAATGTCATAAGTCCCGCCAACAATACTGAAACTACTCGCTTCATTTTCATAACGTTCTCTCCTTTGTAAAATGTGTGTTTTATTTTACCCTGACCATAGGCCATGGATAAGCAACCGTAAGTTCATTGTCGTTTAAAGCGTAGTACAGGTATGCGTCTTCAATCGGATCATCGTACATAAGCTTTATACAACTCTTGTCTTCATCAACGCTGTAATGTCCATGGAAAATGTTCTCTTCCGCAAATTCCCCATTTGGAAGGAACTGATAGGACCAGCCGTTGTCCTGCTTCCAAACACCAACTACAGAATCGGTGTTTTCTCCGTAGCGCTCATATGTTGATTCTTCATACAGGGTCATCTGATCCCCATCCATCTGGTAACGCATCTTGATGGTCCCACCTTTATCATCCTTGAGGGTGATAAAAGTATCGTCCTGGCTGTAAGTGTACTCATTCCCCTTGTAAGTACACTTGCCGTTGTCTGACAGGGTAATAACAGGTTCTGCAGGATCATGTGAATAAGCCCATTCCTCCTTGTGGTTTCCGCATCCGGAAAGGATGGCCACCATCGATACAACTGTTATCCCCAAAGTGATTTTTTCTATGATCATTTTTTTCATACTGATTACCTCTAAGTTACGATAACCTTTTCGTTAAAATTAATATATTCCATGGCTTTTAGATAATTAATGGATTTCTTTTACATTTGGTAGCACATTTTTTACTTCTTTAACATAAAATTTACTCTTTGTTATTATTTTATATGCATTTTGCACAAAAATAATGGCACCTGCTTTTACACAAGTGCCAAAAAGTCGTCATTATGCTATTTTAATCGAAATACTTTGAATAAACTTCCATCAGATTGGTGGATGAAACCTGCTGGTCCTCATTCAAGGTGACGCTGTCCCACAACTTTTCGTTGAGCTGCTTGGTAAGTGTGGCTACAAAGGCGTCGTACTGGGCTCCGAAGACTTCTCTTTTCCTCTTGTCCACTATCTTTACCTTGTTTGCCTCAGTCTCTTCCCTGTTGAAAGTGCTGATACACTTAATGATAACGTAGCCTTCTGAGGTTTCAATGATCTCGCTGACCTCATCTGTCCCAAGATTGAAGGCTGCTGTCTCATAGACGCTTTCCATTCCGCCTTTGCCAAAAGAGATTGTTCCCTCGTCAGCTTCGTTGTACTCAGCCATGAGTTCTTCAAAGCTCTCATCAGCCCAGATCTTTTTAAGTATCTCACGGGCTCTGTTGTAGGCTGCGTTTTTCTCCCTGTCTGAAAAAGGTACCTTCTGCCCTGCTCCATTAAGAGTATAAGTCTTAATGAGGATCTGCTCCACAGTAATGGTCCTTGCTTCGTCGTCGCTTATCTCCGGATTGATATCCCTTATGATGTAGTCGTAGAGCTTGTTGGCCAGGGCCTGCTCCTCCATTATGCCGGTGACATCTTCCAGTGTAACGTCGTTCATCGCCTTTTTATCAGCATCAGAAAGGCTCTCATAGTACTCAGTTGCAGCCCTTGCTGCCAGGTCGTGTTCTTCCTCTGTAAGCGCTATTCCATTTTCCAGAGCAAGAAGGTTCATTACCTTGATCTGCGCAACCTTGGCAAGAACTGACTCCTTTAACCTCTCTTCCACAGTGCCTGCATCAGTCTCTTTTTCCCAGATGTCGGAGCCAAAGGTCTTTTCGTACCCCTTCTGGGTGTTCACAAGATATACCAAAGCTTCTGTGAGAGTGCAGGACACATCCTCGATCCTGAAGACTACGCCGTCATCAAATCCGGTGGTAAAGACGATCCTGCGGTCCAGTATCTGGGCGGGAGCACAGCCTGATATGGATACCATAAGCGCTGCAGCTATGGCAGCAATACGCGTCAGTCTCTTCATGCCTCCAAAGCCCTTATGATGCTGCGTGCAACAGACAGTCCGTTGGCACTTGCCTGCTGAAGTCCTCTGGTAACACCAGCGCCGTCGCCAATTGCGCGAAGGCCTTTGATGCTGGTCTCGAAATCCTTATTTACTATAACCTTGTTGGAGTAGAACTTAACCTCTACACCATAAAGAAGTGTCTCATCTGAAGCAAGACCTGGTGTAACCTTATCAAGAGCCTGGATCATCTCATCAAGGTCAACCATGATCCTGTGAGGGAATACCAGTGAAAGATCTCCAGGTACTGCATCCTTAAGAGTTGGGATCAGGTTGTTCCTGCAAAGTCTCTCCTCTGTTGTTCTTCTGCCGCGCTTGAAATCGCCATAGGTCTGCACAAGGATCTTGCCTCCGCAGAGCATATTTGAAAGCTCAGCGATCTTCTTGCCGTACTCTATAGGAGTCTTGAAAGGCTTGGTGAAGTTCTTGGATACCAGAAGGGCGAAGTTTGTGTTGTTAGTCTTAAACTCTTTTCCCTTATAAGCATGTCCATTAACTACAGCCAGTCCGTTTTCGTAGTACTCAGTTGCAACCTCTCCTGATGGGTTTGTGCAGAAGGTTCTTACCTTGTCGTCAAAAGTTGGTGTGTGGTAGATGAGCTTGGCCTCGTAGAGGTTCTCATTGAGGAACTGCATAACTTCATCTCTTACCTCAACTCTTACGCCCACATCAACTGTGCCAGGCTTGGTCTCGATACCGATCTCTTCGCACTTATCCTTGAACCAGTCGGCGCCTTCACGTCCAACTGCACTTACTATCTCTTTTGCTGTAAATGTGTCGCCCTTGTCTGTAACAACGCCGGTAGCCACTCCATCTTCTACGATGATGTCTTTTACCATGGTGTTGAACTCTATTGTCACACCCTTTGAAAGAACGTGCTCCTGAAGGCGGGAATAGATCTTGTACCCCTCCTCAGTTCCAAGGTGTCTTATAGGACACTCTACAAGCTTAAGGTTTGCGTTTATTGCCTTTCTTCTGATCTCTCTGATCTCTGCCTCTTTGTCAACGCCATATACATTCGTGTCAGCACCAAACTTAAGGTAGATCTCATCAGACTCGTGGATGAGCTGTGTTGCCACGTCATATCCAAGGATCTCAGGGAGATTGCCACCTACATCAGGAGAAAGAGAGAGCTTACCATCTGAAAAAGCTCCCGCTCCTGCAAAACCTGTTGTAATAGAGCATGGCTGACAGCCTGCACAGGTCTTGGTAATTCTCTTAGGGCAGTTCCTCTTTTCGATGGATCTGCCCTTCTCGATCATAAGGACCTTGAGATCAGGTCTCTTTTCCATAAGTTCGTAAGCGCAGAAAATGCCACCAGGGCCAGCGCCGATTATTATCACGTCATAATTTGTTGCCATAAATTCCTCCAAACTGTTTGGCAGGCTTAAATACTCTGCCAAAGTTGCACTTTTCATCGCCATGTTTTTTCACATGGGAAAGACATTATAACACACCTTGGAAAAAGTGCAAGCGTCCTTCTTTTACGTATATATTATAATGGCTTAAGCCTTTGATTTACACATATTTATACACTTTTTAGAAATAATTGAGTATAATGATAGTACGTCAATTCGGTTAATAATGAGGGGAATGTCGTATGTTCAAAAAAATATCATCAGTATTATTGTTGTCTTTAGTGGTGATGCTGGCTATTCCAGTCAGAGCAGAAGCCGCTGCTTTTGATCCTGTCTACTACGCAGAAAGATATCCTGATGTAGCTGCAGCTGTAGGCACAAGTCAAAAGGCTTTGATAAACCACTACACCACCTTTGGTGTATATGAGGGAAGATTTCAGAACGCTCAGGAAGAGGCTGAAGGAAAGCCCCTTAACACCTATATTGATATAGATTTAGAAAAGCAGCATGTCACCTACATCCTTGATGGCAACGTAGCTTTTGAAACGGACTGTGTATCAGGGGATGTATCAAAAAACAGACAGACTCCCACCGGAGTATATGCTATCTACGGTCACGTTCCAGGCCAGTACCTGACAGGCCCGACCTGGAAGAACTGGGTGGACTACTGGATGCCGTTTTCTCCAGGCGGATGCGGACTTCACGATGCCACCTGGCGAAAGAAATTTGGCGGCGAGATCTACAAGACCAACGGATCCCACGGATGTGTGAATCTCTCCCACGATGCAGCAAAAGAGCTGTTCAACATGGTGGGCATTGGCACAGTGGTAAACGTACACTAAAAAAGCAAGACAAGACACGGGGACGGTTCTACTGCGACAGGGTGGTCCATGGGGACGGGGTTAGTGGTCCATTGGGATAACTCCCAATGGACCACTAACCCCGTCCCCATGGACCACCCTGTCGCAGTAGAACCGTCCCCGTGTCTTGTCTTGTTTTTATACGAGCATCTGATAAAATATTAACAGGGTTACTAATTTTACATTTTTAGGAGGTATGTTTTTTATGGCTATGAACAAAGTAGTAGTTGCTGGCGGCGGTGTACTCGGAACTCAGATTGGACTCATGTGCGCTTATACTGGGCATGACGTTACTTTCTGGCTTAGAAGTGAGTCTTCTATAGGAAGGACACAGCCCAAGATCGATCTTTATTCAAAGGCTATGCTGGATGACCTTGCAGCAGCAAAGAATCTGATTGGCAATCCGCTAGGTGCTCTTCTTTATCCAAGGGGACTTATCACAAAGTGGGAAGGCATCACAGCTGAGCAGATCGATGCTCTCATTGAGCAGGGTAAAAAGAATATGACCGACAACGTACATATCGAGCTTGATATGGCTAAGGCTGTTGCCGACGCTGATATTGTTATCGAATCAATGGCTGAGAATCCAGATGCCAAGATAGATGTATACGAGCAGATGAAAGATCTTCTCGATGAGAAGACCATCCTTGTTACTAACTCTTCAACACTTCTTCCAAGCATGTTTGCTGAGCACACAGGAAGACCTGAGAAGTATCTTTCACTTCACTTTGCTAATACTATCTGGAAGAACAACACTGCAGAGGTTATGGGACATCCTGGAACAGATCCTGAGATCTACAAGAAAGTCGTTGCATTTGCTGGTGAGATCAACATGGTTTCTCTTGAGCTTCACAAGGAGCAGCCAGGCTACATCCTTAACTCCATGCTGGTTCCTTTCCTTTCAGCAGCGCAGGCTCTGTGGGCTAACGAAGTTGCAGATCCTAAGACCATCGATCTTACATGGCGTCTTGCAACTGGCGCTCCAAAGGGACCTTTCGAGATCCTTGACATTGTAGGTCTTGAGACAGCTTACAACATCAACCAGATGAAGCCAGGCGCTCAGGAAGAGGGTAATATCTACAACAAGATCGGCAAGCTCTTAAAAGAGAAGATCGACAAGGGCGAGACCGGTATCAACAAGGGCAAGGGATTCTACGAGTACAATAAATAATACAAATAAATATTCATATTTAAAGTTAAAGCCGACTCCACGAGCCGGCTTTTTTCTTGTTTTATCTGGTGCTGCTGCGGTACTGAACCGGAGTCATACCGTATTTCTTTTTAAAGAGTCTGTTGAAGTGCTCAACGTTCTGATAGCCTGCTGCCTCTGCGACTTTCTCAACCTTCATGTTGCCGTTTCGAAGGAGCGTGCTGGCCTTGTTGAGCCTTATTCTCTTTACGTTCTCTCCAAAGGTCATGCCTGACTTTTCCTTGATGTACTTGGACAGATATGGCTTTGAAAGATAGAACTGGCTTGAGAGGTCATCTAAAGTTACAGTCAGGTAATTTTCCTGGATGTAGTTGATGATGGAGTTGATCCTCTCGTCCTTGTTGTTCTTGATGTTCCTTACAGTGTCGATCTGGTTTACAGCAATTACAAGAGCATTGATGGAAGACTTGATGATATCTTCGTCAATTCCAACACCCCAGAACTTCTGGCCATTGTAGGTGATACCAACGTATGAGCATGCCTTTGAGGATGATCCTCTTGAAAGAGCGTGTTCCTCGTAGGTTGAAAGCTCGTAGCTGATGTTGAAGTACTGCTTGATGGCATTACTTACAGCATCAAGGCGTCCGTTACCGTTTGCCTCAACCACGTGCTCTTTATCCCCGTGACTTACTGTAACTTCCGCAAGAATTCCGTCGATCTGCTTGAAGTGTACAACAGGAATGCGGAATACGTTGTCGTTGTGAACGTACTTATCTTCAAATATCTGATAGATCCTTGCAGGTGAAAGCTCAGCATGCTCTCTGTCTGAGATATCCTTGATAGTATAGCTGATATCTGCCTGCATCTCTTTTGGAACCATCATGCCATAGTTGGTCTTAAGGATGTAGCTTACGCCGCCCTTACCGGACTGGGAGTTGATCCTGATAACGTCTCCGTCGTACTCTCTTCCAAGATCCTTGGGGTCGATTGGAAGATAAGGAACTGACCAGATTCCGCCGTCCTTTTTCTGCTCGTGCCAGGAGAATCCCTTTGAGATAGCGTCCTGGTGAGATCCTGAAAATGCAGTAAACACCAACTGTCCTGCATATGGCTGTCTCTCATAGATGCGCATTCTTGTAAGGCGCTCATAGGTTTCAGCGATCTCTGTGATATGGCTGAAATCCAGGCCTGGATCAATGCCGTGGGAATACATGTTGATAGCAAGGGTAACAATATCAACGTTACCTGTTCTCTCTCCGTTTCCGAAAAGAGTTCCCTCAATCCTGTCAGCTCCTGCAAGGCATCCAAGCTCAGCATCGCTGACACCTGATCCTCTGTCGTTGTGTGGATGGAGCGATAAAGTAACTGCATCCCTGTACTTAAGGTTCTTGCTGATATACTCAACCTGAGTTGCAAACACATGTGGCATTGCGATCTCAACAGTTGTAGGGATGTTGATAACTACCTTATTTTTCTTGGTTGGCTTCCAAACGTCGAGAACAGCATTGCAGACATCAACAGCATAGTCTACCTCTGTTCCAGGGAAGCTCTCTGGTGAATATTCAAAAGAGAAATTGCCGTTTGTCTCTTTTGCCAGCTTATCAAGAAGCTTTGCTCCGTCAACGGCTATCTTCATGACTTCTTCTTTGCTCTTTTTAAACACCTGCTCACGCTGTGCTACAGATGTGGAGTTATACAGATGGATAATGGCCTTTGGAGCACCCTTTACTGCTTCGAAGGTTCTTTTGATAATATGCTCTCTTGCCTGAGTAAGAACCTGTACAGTAACGTCGTCAGGGATCATGTTCTTTTCGATAAGGGTTCTTGCAAACTCAAACTCAGTCTCTGAAGCTGCAGGGAAACCGATCTCGATCTCCTTAAAGCCAAGCTTTACAAGCATTGTAAAGAATTCCAGCTTTTCATCAAGACTCATGGGCTCAATAAGGGCCTGATTGCCATCTCTTAGATCTACGCTGCACCAGATGGGTGGGTGATCGATGTAGTCCTTCTTGACCCAGTCATAAGAAGGCTTTGGTGGCATGAAGTACTGTCTCTGGTATTTCTCTACGTTTTTCATATTTGCTCCTCGATTCTGTATTTGATGAATTTTTATCTCATATCCTTTGCACTGATTGATCATTATTAATTATGTCGACATATTTTTAATATGGATTAGTTGATAATTAATACAATCGCTAGATAATTTTCATCATTTTTATTGATGGTTATTATCATACCACAATTTTGCACAATTACATCATGGTGAATTTAATCACTTTTTTTGATGAAAATTAATAAAAGAGCCAGTGTAGGTTATCCCTCACTGACTCTCATAGTCTTTAAAACACCAATTGCTGTGCCATTTCTTTTAGTTCCTGTTTTCTGTCTGACAAAAGAAGGAGCTTGTTGTACTTGTAGTAAGCCTCATTGCCTGTTTCTCTTACGAACTTAAGGCTGTGATAAGCACTTGACAGCTCGGTTAAGAATATTACCATCTCCTGGCTGCCGGTCAGAGCTTCACTGTCGCCAAATACTTCCTCAAGGAATGTAAAGCTGTTGGAGAGGTGTTCTCCCGTGCGCCTTATCGCTTCCTGCCTGCTATCCTCCCGTTTTGTAAACCACTTTTTGGCTTCTGCCAGCTGCTGTTCCCATGACGCTCCGTTCAGGCCACCTTCTGTCAGCACCTTTATGCACTCTCCCATGGCCTCAACCGCAAGGACCATATTCTTTTCGCTGTCTCTGTCTATCATGCCAGCATCTTTCTTGTTCTTAACTTCATCAAGAAGCGCTGCCTGCCTTGCAGCAAGTTCTCCTCCGGCGCTTGTCTCACCACCTTCTGCTGCCTTTGAAGCGCCTTCTGCAGCCACAGCCTTTATGGTCTCAAAGAGCTGCTTCTGGACCGCCTGCTGCCCTGCATAGTCCCTGAACTCTCCCATGAGAGCGTCAGTAAGGAGCCCAATTACACTTAGCTTTTCGTCAAAAGAGCCTTTCCTTAGCCCCTCTTTATCCTCAGGGAACCTGCCTTCTAAGATGTCCGGAATCCTGTAAACCTGATTATATCTAAGATACAGCTCATAGTATGTGGCAAAGTCCCTTGCAATATCAGTATTCTGAAGGTACTGGCTGCAAAGGTTTTCATCGATGACAATGCCAAGCTTTTCATGGACCTTCATAACCCTTGAAAGATCCTCCCAGCCTCTTGCTGTCACAAAGCTTCTGCCGTCAACATCAGTCTTTATGCTGTAGAAATTGTCCTTCTTGATCTCAAGATATGCAAGGATGGCGCCGTGGATCCCCATCTTATAAGCGTAGTCTTTCCAGGCATCAAAGTCCTCTTCGATATTGATCTGCCTTACCCTGTCCAGAGTTACAATATCAAAGTCCCTGACAGACTTGTTGAACCTTGCAGGGTTTCCGGCAGTTACAATAATGAATCCATCGGGGATCTTGTGACTTCCAAAGGTCTTGTACTGCAGAAACTGAAGCATGGTAGGCGCCAGAGTCTCTGATACGCAGTTTATCTCGTCAAGGAAAAGAATTCCCTCCTTCACCCCGGACTTTTCAATCTGGTCGTAAACGCTGGCCACGATCTCACTCATGGTGTACTCGGTAACTGAATACTCTTTTCCCCCAAAGGTTCTTGTTGATATCTTGGGAAGGCCTATGGCGCTCTGCCTTGTGTGGTGGGTTATGGTGTAGGCCACCAGGTTGATCCCCAGGTCGTGGGCGATCTGCTCCATGATGGCGGTCTTTCCTATTCCGGGAGGTCCCATGAGAAGTATGGGTCTTTGCCTCTCCACAGGAATCTCGTATTGTCCGGCCTCATCCTTTGAAAGGTAGGCTCTTACTGCGTTTTTAACTTCCTCTTTTGCCTGATCAATATTCATGTTATCTCCAATCCTACATGTATAGCTTAAGTGCCCAGTCAGGCACCTTGTCATCCTCGTAATCCGAATCCTCTATAAAAACAAAGGCTGTGTCGTAGTCCGTGGGCTTCTCGGGGAAAGTCCCGTAGCCATCGGTAAAATAGATAAGGCCCTTAAGGTTTTCAAAATAGCTACTCCTTCGCAACTCTTCAACCTTTTCAAACACCGGCCTGAAATCCGTGCCGTAGCCCCCTTCCACGCGAATACTATCTGCATACTTTTCCATGTCCTCTGCAGATGTGATGGTGTCCACCTTCTGAACCTGGTCGTCACACTGGATCACCACAATCTTTATCTTTTGAAAAAAGTTCTCGGAGGATAAAAGCATCGATCCTGTCTCATTGAGAAATCTCTGGACCATCTCATCCTGACAGGAAGCAGAAGTATCTATGGCGATCACCAGCTCCTGCACTTTCTTAACTTCCCTGAATTCATTTTCCTCAATAAGCGGCATATCGCCGTAGGTATCAAGTCCGAAGGCGTACATTCCGTAGTCAAAAGAGTCAAGATCGATCCCGCCTTCTTCCCGAAGCTCCTTAAATCTTTCAAGAAACTCTTTGTAGTCGCGCCTGTTTGTGTTTTCAAACTTAAGGATCCAGGAGAGCTTACCTATCTTGTCGCTTTGGTTTTTTCCAATGGTCTCAATCTCAGTCTCAAGGCGCTTCGCCTCTTTGTTCCAGTCCTTCTGTCTGTTTTTTATCTTCTGAAGGCGGCGGGGATTTATGTACTTCTCCGTCTTCTTGCCATCGCCATCTGGCCCGTTTGGAGTATCCATATCATCTGGAAGATCAGGCTTTTCCTTGTCATCACTGGAATTATCATCACCTTCTTTATCTTCCATCCTTAGCCAGAACCCGTGGTCGTCTAAAAAGAACTCTCTCTCAAGCTTCTCATACTCCGGCTCATCTGGCATATTTGCCTCTTCAGAAAAATACCGGTAGAGTTTCTCCACTGTAAGTACCTTTAGCTCTTTTGTCAAAAGGCAATACCAGCGGTCCCGAAAGTCGCTGCTGACCCGGTAGATGCACTGATAGTCCATATCATCAAGAATGGACTCCACTACAATGTCCGCACACAGGTCAAAGAGCCGTGTATCTTCGTACCTCTCAGAGGTATACATATGCCTGAAGATACAGTGCAGCAGCATGTGTACATAGGTCCTGTTAAGCTTCCCAGGCTCCTCCACAAAAAGTCTCAATATATATGAAGGGTTAAAACGAATGCTGACTGCATCCGTGCCAACACTGGTGGTGGAAAGATCCATCTCATAGGAAAGGCTGTTTAGCGCTGCCCCCATGAATCTCATATCCATATAAAGTTCAGTCCTTGCAGCATTAAGCACCTTAAGCCCAAGGTCATTTAGCTTTTCTCTCATACACCCTATTATGGCTATTAAAAAAGACTACCGCAAGCTTAAAGTGATCATGCGGTAGCCGTAATTTCTTTTCATCAAACAAGTCCATTGATAATGATTATAAGTATCAGGACCGGCAGAACGAAGCGAAGGTAGTTTTTTATCCAGCGAGGCATTTTTGTGCCTTCTCCGGTGTTTACTTCCTCAAGGTAGTTATCAAAGCCCCAGCCAAGACCTGTTACGCAGAACAGGAGGATAACCAGCGCTCCGATAGGGAGGATAAGGTTACTTACTAAGAAATCCTCAAAGTCCAGGATATTCTTGCCGCCAATGAAAGTGATGCCGCTCCACTTGTTAAAGCCAAGGACACATGGGAGGGATGCAAAGAGCATGAAGATACAGTTTATCACGATAGATGCTGTCCTTGTAAGCTTAAAGTTGTCAACAAGGCATACAATGAGGTTTTCAAAAACCGCAGTCACTGTAGAAAAGCTTGCAAAGCTCATGAATACAAAGAAAAGTGTCCCCCAGATCCTGCCAAGGGGCATGTTGATAAATAGCTCAGGGAGAGTCACGAAAATAAGTGATGGTCCCTGCTCAGGCTCAACTCCAAAAGAGAAGCATGCCGGGAAAATGATGATCCCTGAAAGGATGGCAACAATGGTATCCAGCGCACTGATCCTCATGGCTTCGCCGCTAAGAGCCCTGTCCTTTGACATGTAGCTTCCAAAGACTTCAATTGATCCCATACCAATGCTCAGGGTAAAGAATGCCTGGTTCATAGCAGCTGCCAGAACCTTGTGTATTCCAATGGCCTTTGCCTTGCCAAAGTCTGGTAAAAGAAAGAAGGAAAGCCCCTCCTTTGCTCCAGGAAGCATTACGCTGTGGACCGCCAGAACTGCAATAAGCAAAAGAAGCCCAAGCATCATGAATTTGTTGACCCTCTCAAGTCCATTCTGGACGCCAAAGCTAAGTACCAAAAATCCGATAATGACAGTGATTATTGTAAAGATACCCATCTCGACAGGGTCTGCCATAAGTCCGTCAAATGTGGCCTTGGCGCTGCCATTTTCCAGATGCTCAAACTCACCTGTGGCGAACTTGTAGAAATAGTCAAACATCCAGCCTGCAACGGTGGTGTAGTACATCATAAGAAGGTAATTACCTATCATTGACACCCAGCCGTGAAGATGCCACTTTGTGCCCTTCTTTTCAAGGGACTTGTAGCCATTGACCAGTGTGAGTCTGCTCTTTCTTCCAACAGCAAGCTCCATGGTCATTACAGGCACACCCATGATGATCAAAAACAAAAGGTAACACAAAACAAAGACAGAGCCACCGTTCTGCCCTGCCACATAAGGAAACTTCCAGACATTTCCGATTCCGATAGCACACCCTGCGCTGACTAAAATGAATCCAAGACGTGACCCGAATCCATCTCTGCTTCTTTCACTCATAACAAATAATCCTTTAACGCTTTAAATTCTAACTGCAAAAACAGCCAACGAAGATTATATCATCTATCGTCAAATATTCAATTATCAAAATTTTGTCCCAGTTGCTACTCTTCTATGATTTATGCTAAATATCAAAAATCAAATCTCATTATAGCGCTGTTATCTGCCACAGGTTTGTTTCCGGATTCCATAAGGACTGCAGTTACCTGTGTAAGCTCCAGCTCTACCGAGTAAGAAATTGCCTTATCTATGGTGTCGTTTGAAAATAGATCTTTCTCCCTGCTGTATTTTAGTAGCTCCTTAATTGTATTTATGGCCTCAGGATTTTCTTTGGCGCTTTCGATATATCTTTTCAATATAGAAAAGCCACATCCGGCTGCATACTCCTCGTACATCTGCCTGTACCTCTCATCCAGCTCCACAGGAAATATAAGCCTTCCAACAGCTATATCCTCCGATATGCTTCCGCCGTCGATCTTGGCCTTTTCAAAGAGTTTGTCGTATTCCCGGTAGTTGATACTGCGCCTGTCCACGCACTCCCTGTAAAACATGCCAGAGCCTGCTATAGAAAACTGTATGGTGCGGGCCATGGTGTTTTCGTTAAAGTCGTAGACGTACTCAGGGAAAGTCAGGGAGCTTATTACATAAGATGCTGATCCTTCGCAGGAGGTTTTCTGTGAGTTTTCTTTTTCCCTAAAGTCCTCTTCCTGCCTGAACCTAACTGTAAAGTGTAAAGTCCTGTCGTTGTCTGCCAGGAAGTTCCTTATAACCTCAAACCAGCTCCTGTTTATGGTAATATCGATCTCGCTAAGGCTGTCGCACTGCCTGCAGACTCCGTCGTAGTAATCATCAATACTGTCGAAAAGAGATATCTTTTTCAAATTTCTGCAGTTGTGAAAAGCAAAGCCGTAAAGGGTCTTAATGGTCTCAGGGAGCGCAACGCTCTTTAAGTCCTGTCGCCCTGAAAACGAGTGATTGCCTATGGCCTCCACCGGTAGTCCCTCTATCTGCGCTGGCACCACCAGATCGCTAACTGCCCCCTCATAGCCTGTGATCTCTATATATTCATGAGCATCTTTTTTATGCTCTTTTTTCTCAAATAAAAATGGCATGTCGTTACCTCACTTTATTCATTTAACCACATTTCTTAAAGAAATTGTCATTATATTGCAGGAAAAAACATGATAGTTACATTTGAGTCTTCACATGTACCACCTGCATCAAATATAATAAAGAGTACTATTGAAAACTTCTTGTTATAAGCGAGAAAGGATTATCTCTAATGTCAAATACCCCAGTAGCACTAGTTAAATGCGACAACTATAAATACGAAGAGGTAAAAAGAACTTTAGACGAGAGCCTTGATCTCATAGATGCCCTGGATTTTGTAAAGCCCGGCATGAAGATCGGTATAAAGGCGAACCTGGTTACAGGCTCCTCTGCAGATAAAGCAATCACCACTCATCCGGTACTTTTAAGAAGACTGTGCGAGCTCCTTACAGAAAGAGGCGCAAGCGTAGTGATCGGTGACAGCCCCGGGGGTCTCTACACCCCGGCTTTTGTCCAAAACATATACAAGGCATGCGGACTCTATGAGCTTGAAAGTATCAAAGGACAGGATAACGATATCCCTGGCGCGCCAGATCCTTCCGTTACCCTCAACACCGACTTTTCCATAAAGGACGGCAAATTCCCGGATGCAGCATCCCTTAAGAGCTTCATCTACACAGGCTGGCTCGATGACGTGGACGCCATCATAGGTTTTTCCAAATTAAAGACTCACGCCATGATGGGCATGAGCTGCGCTGTAAAGAATATGTTTGGCTGCATTCCCGGAACCACCAAGCCCGACTACCACATGAGATTCCCAGAGGAGAAGGCCTTTGCCAACGTCATGGTGGACCTCAATGAATTCTTTAAGCCTGTGCTCTACATCGTGGATGCCATAGACGGAATGGAAGGCAACGGCCCTACAGCCGGCGAAAAGAGACATATCGGCGCCATCCTTGCATCCAAAAGGCCCTACAGCCTTGATATGGTCTGCGCTCATATGATCGGAATGGGAATAAATGATGTTCAGACACTGCTCGTGGCAAATGAAAGAGGCCTTGGTCCCAAGGATATAAATGAAGTTAGCATTCTTGGAAGCTATAGCCTTTCCGATGCAGTAATAAAAGATTTCAAAAGAGCTACCATCCATCAGAGCATTACCTTTGAGGGCGGAAGCGCTTTTAACAGGATAAAATCAATTGCCGTAAAACTGGCCTACTCAACCAAGCCCCTTGTTAAAAAGGACGAGTGCATAGGCTGTAAAAAGTGTCACGATACCTGCCCCGCAAAGGCAATCACCATGGTTCCTTCAAAGGGTGCATCCCCAAAAGGTACCGGCAACATTCCGCAGATCGACCGAAGCAAGTGCATCAAGTGCTTCTGCTGCCAGGAGTTCTGTCCGGTAGGCGCCATGAAGGTCCACTACAATCCTGTAGGAAACATGCTGAACAAAATGCAGCGATAACAAGACAAGGGGACGGTTCTGTAGCTGACACGGGGACGGTTCTTCTGTCAGGTTTTATCAAATAAAACCTGACAGAAGAACCGTCCCCGTGTCAGCTACAGAACCGTCCCCTTGTCATTTTTTACAGCGTATACTGTGACAGATCTGAATTGATCTCGTCTGAGTACTTGTTCAGGTTCTCGGATACGGTTGTGATATTTTCAGTCTCCTTACGGAGTCTGTTGCTTTCAGTTACGATCACATCGCTAAGGCCAAGGACTTCGCTGATATTGGAAACCTGTTCCTTGGTGGTGACTGCATTTCCGGATGCAACGTCGTTGATCCTCTCAATTCCACTGGCAATCTCTACGATGCCTTCTGTAGCCTTGCTGACATCTTCGTAGATCGTGTTGAAGGAATCGTTGGCCTCGTTAACACCGTTTATGCAGGCCTCCATATCTTTTACGCAGATATCAGCCTTGCTGTTGATATCTTCGATATTCTTAGTTACATCTTCTATAAGTCTTCTGATATTGTCTGTAGCCTCAGATGACTGATTTGCCAGTGCGCCGACCTCCTGTGCTACTACAGCAAATCCCTTACCCATCTCTCCTGCTCTTGCAGCTTCAATCGATGCATTAAGTGAAAGAAGATTGGTCTGAGCGGAAATAGCATTGATAGCCTCTGTGATACCTGTGATCTCTTCAACTGACTTGGCTGTAACTTTGATGAGGTCTGTGAGCTCGTTGATGGTATTCCCAAGAGTTGTAACATTCTTGGTCATAAGTTCCATCTCGCCCTTACCCTTACCGGAAGCATCCATGGTCTGATCGCAGAGTGCTCTTACATCCTCAGCATTGGTAGCCAGCTGGCTGGATGTGGAAGCAAGCTCATTGGCAGCATCTGCAATTTCTTCGATGGAAGTAGTCATGGCATTAAGTGTGCTGTTGAGTTTTTCAATGGACTCGCCCTGATTCTGGTTGGCATCTGAAAGGCTGTGGGAGATATCGAAGCACTCCCCTGCCCGGCTGCTCATCTCTCCAGAAATTCCAGACAAACTGTTAAGGGTTGTCCTCATCTTTTCAATATATGTATTTAAGCTCTCACTAAGAGTTGTGATCTCGTTGTTTCCTTCAGGAACAAGTGCAACGGTAAAGTCGCCCTGGCTGATGTCTGTAATCCTCTCTGTAACTGTGGTTACAGGGCCAATGGACTTCTTTATAGTAAAGTACATGAGCACAGCCATAATGATAATAAGTATCAATCCGATTCCCATTGTCAGTACCATTACCTTGACGATGGCACCGCTGAGGATATCTGAAGAAACAGCACTTACTACAACCCAGGATGTGCCAGCAATATCTGTAGCAACAAACATCATTGAGCCTGCAGCGGTTTTTGCTGTCTTAACTCTGCTGCCATCACTTGTAGCGGAGGTGTTTAAAGTATCATATATAGCAGAAAGTCCCTTTGCTACCGGATCAGTTGTGTCAGCAAGAGTCTGGCCAACACTCTCAGTCACATTGCTTATCAGTATGTCTTTTGTATCCTTATTAATGATGTAGTACTTGGCGTCAGGTGCATAGGAGTTAAAACCATTGACCTTCTCTGCCACTTTATCGAAGTTGATGTCACTGCTTAAAACTGTGCCATCGCTTATCATTGCAGAACAAGCAAGACAGGTCTTTCCTGTGGAGGCATCTACATAAGGCTCTGATGAAAAGACATTTCCACCTGCAGCAATAGCTCCCTGATACCATGGTCTGTCTGTAAATACGAAGGTATCGTCAGGGATCCATCCCGAACCATCAAGAAATACATTTTCATTTCCATAAGCCATGTAAATATCCTGGGAGTCAGGATCTTCTGCTGTAAGAGCAAGAAGAAGATTTCTCATGTCTTCCTGTGACATGGAAGGCGACTTTTTGATAACAGATGCAGTCTGAGCAACTCTCTCCTGAACGCCGCTCCACCAGCTCTGTATTTCACTTGCATATGTCAGAGACTCTCTGGCCAAAATGTTGTAAGTAAGAGGCTCGATATTATCAACCGCAAGCTTAATACTAAGCTGCGTTATAACAACGATAATGATTGCTGAATAGATGATGATCTTGGTAAGTAATGTCTTTTTAAGGGATCCTCTTTTTGTCTTCACTTTTTACCATCTCCTGTTCTTGAAAATTAGCCATAAAAAGTAGCGATACTACTATATTAATACACGGAATGTCGTTTATCAATTGTCCAACAAATAAGATAATCATAATTTTTTCTAACATTTTTCAGCGTCTGACTATTTCCTCCTTTTTATTTGCTTTTTAAAAGAAAAGAAGGTATACTTTACTTTAGCACTTTAAAGCGGGGGAGAATTATATTATGCCAATTACAGATTTATTAGAGAGAAACTCTAAACTATATGGAGATGAAGTTGCGCTTGTTGAGATCAATCCTGAGATAAAGGAAGAACAACGTGTTACCTGGAAGGAATATGAACTCATCCAGCCAACATCTACCAACTATTACAGAAGACAGATCACCTGGTCCGTGTTTGATGAGAAGGCAAACCGCGTGGCCAACATGCTGATCGAAAGAGGAATCAAAAAGGGACAGAAATGTGCCATTTTACTTATGAACTGCCTTGAATGGCTGCCAATCTACTTTGGTGTTCTTAAGGCCGGCGCCGTTGCAGTTCCTCTTAATTTCCGTTTTGACTCAGAGGAGATTGATTACTGTCTCAAGGCATCAGATTCAGATGTTTTGTTCTACGGACCAGAATTTATCGGAAGGATCGAGGACATCGCCCAGAAGCTGAAAAAAGAGATGCTTCTTTTATTTGTAGGCGATCAGTGCCCATCCTATGCAGATGACTACTACAGATATGCATCCAACGCATCCTCAAGGGCTCCCAAGATCCTTATTGAGGACAAGGATGATGCAGCTATCTATTTTTCATCAGGAACTACAGGCTTTCCTAAGGCTATTTTGCACATCCACACAGCTTTAATGCAGTCAGCTCAGATGGAGGCCATGCACCATGAGACCACTCACGCAGACAATTTCCTGTGCATCCCGCCTCTTTATCATACAGGAGCTAAGATGCACTGGTTCGGATCTCTTTATACCGGAAGCCGCGCAGTCCTTCTTAAGGGCAATTCACCTGAAGCGATCTTCAGAGCAGTGTCCGAGGAGAGATGCACCATCGTGTGGCTCCTTGTGCCATGGGCTCAGGACATCCTTGCAGCTCTTGACAGCGGCAAGCTCAAGCTTGAGGACTTCCACCTTAAACAGTGGAGACTTATGCACATCGGAGCTCAGCCTATCCCACCATCACTGGTGCGCCACTGGCTTGAGTACTTCCCACACCATAAATACGACACCAACTACGGACTTTCAGAGTCCACAGGCCCAGGCTGCGTACATCTTGGCATGGAAAATGTCAGAAAGGTTGGTGCCATCGGTGTTCCCGGCTACGGCTGGAAGACCAAGATCGTAGATGAAGAAGGAAACATTGTTAAGCAGGGCGAGATCGGAGAGCTCTGCGTCAAGGGTCCTGGCGTAATGGTTGAATACTACAAGAACCCTGAGGCAACAAAAGAGATCCTTAAGGACGGCTGGCTCTTTACCGGAGACATGGCCCGTCAGGACGAAGAGGGCTTCATCTTCCTGGTAGACAGAAAGAAAGACGTCATCATCTCCGGCGGTGAGAACCTGTATCCTGTTCAGATCGAGAGCTTCCTTATGAAGAACAACAAGATCCATGACGCCGCTGTCATCGGTCTTCGCGACCAGCGTCTTGGCGAGATTGCAGCTGCCATCATCCAGGTAAAAGAGGGAATGACACTGACCGAGGAAGAAGTTGATGAGTTCTGCGTAGATCTTCCAAGGTACAAGAGACCTAGAAAGATCATTTTCGCAAATGTCATAAGAAACGCAACCGGTAAGATTGACAAGCCAAAGCTTCGCGAGATCTACGCCGGAGCGCATATTGTTGAAGATCAGAATCAGTCCTGATATTAAATATTTTTCTGTAAAAAGTAGGAGGTTTTGCAATGAACGACAACAAAGACAAGCAGATCATGCTGGGCAATAAGGCTGTTGCCCGTGGTCTTTATGAGGCCGGTGTCTGCTTTATTTCAAGCTATCCCGGAACCCCAAGTACTGAGGTTACCGAGGAAGCTGCTAAATATGATGAGATCTACTGTGAATGGGCACCTAACGAGAAGGTTGCCATGGAGTCCGCTTTTGGAGCCAGCCTCGCAGGACGCAGGAGCTTTTGTGCTCAGAAACACGTTGGACTTAACGTGGCTGCTGATCCTCTCTACACCATGAGCTACACCGGTGTAAATGCCGGAATGGTCATCGTTGTAGCCGACGATGCAGGCATGCACTCATCCCAGAACGAGCAGGATTCAAGGCACCACGCCATTGCATCCAAGGTTCCCATGATCGAGCCATCAGATTCAGAAGAGGCACTTGAATACACCAAGCTTGCCTATGAGATCTCTGAGAAGTTTGACACTCCAGTACTTCTTAAGATGTGCACAAGAGTTGCCCACTCCCAGTCCCTGGTTACTGTGGGCGAGCGTCAGGTTCCAGATTTTCCTTATGAAAAAGATATCGCTAAATACGTTATGATGCCTGGCAACGCAAAAAAGCGTCACCCTATCGTTGAAGAGCGCACAAAAAAGCTTATCGAGTACGCAGAAAACTGCCCTCTTAACCGGGTTGAAATGGGCGGAACTGAGATTGGTATCATCACCTGTTCTACTTCTTATCAGTATGTAAAAGAGGTATTTGGCGATTCCGTTTCAGTCCTTAAGCTTGGAATGACCAACCCTCTTCCGGAGAAGCTCATCAAGGACTTTGCTGCCAAGGTAGACAAGCTCTTTGTTGTTGAGGAGCTTGATCCAATAATCGAGAATCACGTCAAGGCCCTTGGACTTACTGTTACAGGAAAAGAGCTTCTTCCAGTATGCGATGAGTTCTCACAGAATCTCATTGCCAAGGCCTTCGGAAAAGATACAGCCGACAGCTTTGCTCTTTCTGACAACATTCCAATGAGACCACCTGTAATGTGTGCAGGCTGCCCTCACAGAGGACTCTTTTACACACTTAAAAAGAATAACTGCACAGTCCTTGGAGATATCGGCTGCTACACTCTCGGCGCTGTTCCACCTCTTGGTGCCATCGAGATGACTCTTTGCATGGGCGCATCAATCGGCGCTGTCCACGGCTTTAACAAGGTAAGAGGAAAAGAGTCTGAAGGAAAGACTGTGGCCGTTATTGGAGATTCAACCTTTATGCACTCCGGAATGACTGGCCTTGCTAACGTAGCTTACAACCAGAGTAATTCCACCATCATCATCGTAGACAACTCCATAACAGGTATGACAGGTCACCAGCAGAACCCGACAACAGGCTACAACATCAAGGGCGACCCTGCAGGCAAGATCGATCTTGAGGCCCTTTGCAAAGCTATGGGCTTTGAGAGAGTACGAGTTGTGGATCCATATAACCTTAAGCAGTGTGACGAAGTTCTCAAAGAAGAGCTTGCTGTTGAGGCTCCTTCAGTTATCATCTCAAGGCGTCCATGTGCACTTCTTAAGTATGTCAAGCACAATCCTCCGCTTACCGTTAACCACGATAAGTGCGTTGGCTGCAAATCCTGTATGAAGATCGGATGCCCTGCTATTTCCATGAAGAACGGCAAGGCAAACATCGACAACACACTTTGTGTCGGCTGCAACGTATGCAGCCAGCTGTGCCCTGTTGGAGCATTTGAGGGTATGGTTACAGGAAAGGAGGCCTGAAGATGGAAACAAAGAATATCATGATCGTGGGCGTTGGTGGACAGGGCTCACTTCTTGCAAGTAAACTCCTTGGACATCTCTTGATGAGTCAGGGCTATGACGTAAAGGTTTCAGAAGTACATGGAATGAGCCAGAGAGGCGGCTCAGTTGTAACTTACGTAAGATACGGCGACAAGGTCTTTTCACCAGTCATCGACAAGGGGCAGGCCGACTACATCGTATCCTTTGAGCTCCTTGAGGCTGCAAGATGGCTTCCCTTCCTTAAGAAGGACGGACAGATCGTTACCAACACTCAGCAGATCGATCCAATGCCAGTTATCACAGGAGCCGCAGAGTACCCTGATAACCTTGTTGAAAAACTCAAAGCAACAGGTGCCAAGGTTGATGCCCTTGACTGCCTGTCACTGGCTGAGCAGGCAGGTAGCTCCAAGGCAGTAAACATCGTGCTCCTTGGAAGACTCTCCCACTACTTTGACCTTCCGGAAGAAGCATGGATGAAGTCTCTTGAAGCCAACGTACCAGCCAAGTTCCTTGACATGAACAAGAAAGCCTTTGAGCTTGGTAAGAACAACTAACTACTGAACTAATATTTGGCGATGCCACATTGTAAAGGAGGAGAAGAAACTATGGAGCAGTATTTTCAACCGGAAATTGAATGTGCCCCAGTGGAAAAACTTAAGGAAATTCAGTCAGAGAAGCTTGTAAAACAGGTAAAGCACGTATGGGATAACGTGCCTCACTACCGCAAAAAGATGGAAGAAAAGGGACTTACTCCTGACGACATCAAGTCAGTTGATGACCTTCACAAGCTTCCGTTTTTATCCAAGGCTGACCTTAGAGAGACCTATCCAAAGGGACTTCTTGCTGTCCCTCAGGACCAGGTTGTAAGGATCCACTCCACTTCTGGAACCACAGGAAAAAGAGTCATCGCCTACTATACACAGCATGACATTGACCTCTGGGATGACTGCTGCGCAAGAGCTATCATGGCAGCTGGCGGAACCAAGGAAGATGTTTGCCAGGTATCTTACGGCTTTGGACTTTTCACAGGCGGCGCAGGTCTTAACGGCGGATCCCACAAGGTTGGCTGTATGACAGTTCCAATAAGTTCCGGTAATACAGACCGTCAGATCATGTTCATTCAGGATCTTCAGGCAACTATCCTTTGCTGCACACCAAGCTACGCTGCATATCTTGGAGAGCGCATGCAGGAAATGGGATATGGCCCTGATGATATTCCTTTAAAGGCAGGTATCTTCGGAGCTGAGGCCTGGAGCGAAGAAATGAGACACTCCATCGAAAAGACCATGGGCATCAAGGCCTTTGATATCTACGGACTTACAGAGCTATCTGGTCCTGGCGTTGCTTTTGAGTGCAGCGAGCAAAAGGGCATGCATGTAAATGAAGACCACTTCATCGTTGAGATCATTGACCCTGAAACTGAGGAAGTCCTTCCTGAAGGAAGCCAGGGCGAGCTGGTATTTACTGCTGTAGATAAAGAAGCTTTCCCAATGATCAGATACCGCACAAGAGATATCTGCAGAGTCTCAAGAGAAAAGTGCTCCTGCGGAAGAACTCTTATCAGAATGGCTAAACCTATGGGAAGATCCGACGACATGCTCATCATCCGTGGTGTAAACGTATTCCCGAGCGAAATAGAGACAGTTCTTTTGAACAACGGTTATGCAGCTAACTACCAGATAGTTGTTGACCGTGTTAACAACACTGATACCCTGGACGTTCAGGTTGAAATGACTCCTGAGATGTTCAACGATAACCTTGGTGAAGTTGAGGCAAGACAAAACAAGCTCTCAGCAGACCTTAAGTCAATGCTTGGCATAAAGGCCAAGGTATCCCTCCTTGCTCCTAAGTCCATCACCAGGTCTGAGGGCAAGGCTGTCAGAGTTATCGACAAGCGTAAGATTTGATATAATTATTATATCCACCAACAACATTATTCACAGGAGGATAACCATGAGCGTACAGCAGATATCCGTCTTTTTGGAAAACAAACCCGGAACACTCAAGAAGATGACTGGGGTTCTTGCAGAGCACAAAATAGATATGAGAGCCACATCCCTTGCTGAGACCAAGGACTTTGGCATAGCAAGACTCATTGTGGATGACGCCATCAGCGCCGTCAATACACTTAAAGAACACGACTTTGTGGCAAGCCTTACACCAGTTCTTGCTATCGAAATACCTGACGAGGCAGGCGGTCTTGACAAGCTCCTTGAAATCTTTGCTGCAGCAGAAGTAAACATAGAATATATGTATGCCTTCCCAGGCGGAAAAGACACTGACAAGGCCGTAATGATCTTCCGAGTAGCCGACACCAAGGCTGCCGAGGCAAGGCTTCTTGGCAAAGGTGCTAAGATCCTGACCCAGGAAGAGATTTCAAACATCTGACAAGCCACGGGGACGGTTCTTTTGCGACAGTGGTGGACCATGGGGACGGGGTTAGTGTGTGGACCAGGGGGACGGGGTTAGTGGTTCATTTGGATGACTCCAAATGAACCACTAACCCCGTCCCCCTGGTCCACACACTAACCCCGTCCCCATGGTCCACCCCTGTATTGTTACCTTATATCCTGGCCCATGAGTCTGTTGTAAACTCTCTGGGCTGTTTCGTTGTCCTGCTTACCAACAGCGTCTTTGCAGCCGATAGCTGCAAGCAGAAGTGATGCTCTAAGGAACTGTTTTGCATCAACGCCGAAAGGACTTGCACACTGGAGCAGTGTCTGAACGATGTGCCATCCTACAAAGGAGGCCTGCTCACTAAAGTCCTTAAAGCCGTAGGCCTTCCTGAAGAGCTCGGCATTGCTCATTTCACCCATGAACTCTGTCTCTTTCTTTTCAAGCTCACAGCCATCCATGATGTCTCTTGATCCCGTATTTTTTCTGCCGGTCTGGTCGCTTATGATCTTGTTTACGTTGTCGCCCCTGAGTTTCTTTATCTCTTCACCTAAAGGTCCGTTATCTGCAAAATACTTATCCATCACAACCTTATCAGTTACCACACTGGTGATGAAGCGTGCAGTTTCAAGTGTCTCCTGGATGATCATCCTGATACCGCCAACAAAGAAGTTAGTGATAGCCTGAATACCGATGCTACTGCCAGAAAGGACGTTGACGCAGGCAGTTGCAGTTTCAATGATATCCCTGGCGTTGGCTCCAGTTCCTGCAGCAGTTGAAACCTCCTGCAATATCCATTCCTTGTTGAGCTGGTTGTCCTTTGTAACCAGCTGCTGTTCTTTGGTCTGGCGCTTCTTGCCTTCTTCCATGCGTTTCTCAGTCTGCTTCTTTAGCTCTTCCTCATTCTCCACAGGCTTACGGATTTCTTTTATACCCTTGGCATCAAGATAGATGTTGTAGATTCCCATAAGTCCGTTGGCTGTCTGCTCAAGGCTCTCACCGCCTATTGCAAAGCCGGTCTGAACAGCCTGGCCGACCACCTGAAGCACTGCAGATGTGGACTTGGTCACTGTACCACCGATTTCAGCATATCCAAGATAATCAGTTGCAGTATTCTTGGTAATTCCAGGCTTAACAATTCCGGTGCTCAGCATCTTGTTTCTCATCTGAGGGCTAAGGCAAGCCATCATGATCCTCTGACCTACTGCATAACCTGGGATTGCCCCTTCAAGCTCTGCCCGGACTCTTCTGCCAATGAACCTTGTGAGTCTGTTGCCTGAGCGGTACAGATTCTTTCTAAGGAACTTGTAATTGTACATGAAACGTCCGTACTCATCTACATTACCGGTAGCACGGTAGTTTTCTGCTTCGCCTACAAATGTCTTTCTCTCGCCTTCGGTTCTTCTTACAAACTTAAGGGCATTTGCAAACAGTCCCCAGTCAATGCCAGTTTTTCTGTCAGCACCAATGTATGCCCAGTTAAAGATCTTTTTACCTACCATAAGGTCCACAAAATCTTTCTTCTTCTGTGGATTTCTCTTATCGGAAACCTGTGTTGAAACCAGTGACTGCATGGCTTCATGGATATCCTGCTGATTGGTGGCCAGGATATTTTTAGCTCCCGGTACAGACAGGTGCTCAATGTAGTAATCCGCCAGCTTGTCCCTTCCAGCTTCATTTACATACTTGTCTTCATTCATGCCAATGGCAGTAGAGATATTGTTGTCGGTAGAAACATCCAGTATATCTCTATGCTTAAGAGCGTGAACTACCAGCATCTGCTCATTGTCGGACATTCCATAGAATGCAGAAATAAGCGGCATGGCCTCCTTTGGATTCTTCTTGGCCTCTCTGACAAGAAAGTCCTTAAAGTAATCAAACTGGTTGAAGTCCTTCTCCTTAAACTTACTGTCAATTTCATTATAAAGAACTGCAGCCTCTTTGTTAGGAGCTGATTTGTCTGTGGTGTGACTCACAGTCTGTCTGCAAACCTGGATCTTTAAGTTCTCAGCCTCAATTTCATCCACCATATCCATGGCTCTTTCAAGGAGCTTCCAGTCAATCTTGGTAGCACGCTTAAGTGCACCTTTAGCAAAGCTTTCTGCTGAAACACCACTCTGGCTTAGATCTATGCTATCCTTGAGCTGGAAGCTAAAGAGCGTAGCTGCTGCCTTTGCATACATAGGGTTATCCACAGATGTGCACAGCTGTGCGATCATATTCTTGTCCATACCTTCAGAGCTTGAAAGAGATTCTTTTAGGGCATTCCTCTTCTCCTCATTTACAAATGGGACTCCACGGAGCATAAACGCATCCCATTTCCAGTCTTTGGTTGTATAGTCAACTACTGTTCTATCCTGAAGGATATGGAGCAGCATGTACATCTGTGTGTCGTTGTACTTGCCAAGCTTCTTTGAAATCTTGCCCACAGACTCATCAATCTTCATCTCTGAATCTGCATATTTAGTAAAGAACTCCTTGAAGGATTTGGCGCCATAGAAAGCTCCTGTATCCAGAGCATCCTGAACGATCTTGTACTCCCCGGGCTTTCCTGCAAGCTCTCTTCCGATCTCAGCGGTGTATCTTCCATCTGAGAGTCTTGCATCCTTAGGCATAACTTCCAGCTTCTTGCTTATGCAGTACTTTGTGTAAGTCATTGCCTTGTCAAAGATAGTCTTGGAAACTCTGCGAAGACCTGTCTTTCTGTCAGTTTTAAGGAGCTTACTCATAACAAGGCTGTAATCGATCTTAGGAGCAAAGTCCTTGCCATAGATATAGGAAGCCAGCTGCTCCTGGAGCTCTACCTCTTTGCTGATCTGCTTATCCCTGTCAACCATTACAGAGTTGGAAGTAAGCTTATTGGAATCCAAAAGTCCCATTTCAGGGAATGTAAGAACCAGTGCAAAGACCTTCTGCTCCTCGCAGGTAAGGTTGTTATACTCATTTATAAGCTCCTTCCTGCCGGTAAGGGCGATCTCTTTTTCAACATCAGCCCTTGTATAAGTTACAGAAGAGTTCATCTTCTCTGCAGCCGTAACACTATTACTTGAAACATGCTGCATAAGAGCCTTTGAGTCAGGAAGATAGGTAAGGGCGACCTTTTGGGTGCTCTCTTTTGAAAGAGTTCCCTCTGCCTTGACCTGATCACCAACAAGCTTATCTACCGCGTCATTTATACTATCTGTAAACTTCCTGATATCAAGCTTTCCATCTTCGTTTATGTTTTCAAAGATATCCTTCTTTAAGTAATCAAAAAGTCCAAGTCTTACGCCCAGGTCTTTACTTACCTGTTCTATCTTCTGGCAGCAGATATCTGCAAGTTCAAAGTACTGTTTCTTTTCCCTGCAGATTTCATGGAAGTCCTCTTTGCTCATGGTAAAGCGAGCCATGTTCATCTCTTCCATGAACTCATCATACTCACGTTTTGCCAAAAGAGATTTTGGCTTAGCTATATCAAGTGCTTCATTCCTAAGCTTAAGCTCATCCAGGATCTCTTTTACGTCGCCTTCGTTTGTGCCATCTAATGGAAGCTCTTTTCTTATGGCATTCTGAGCAAAGGCAAATACAACTGCCTTCTTGATCTCATCTTCAGATAGTCCCCCATGGGCGCGCAGGGCGCCGTCAAGGGTAAGTAGCCTTTTCTTGTCTGCTGTAATGTAGTCAGAGAGCTTCTTTTCCTCAACCTTACCATAGGCAATAACTCTCTCTGCAAGAAGTCCTTTTATGAATTCAGGATCTGCCTTGCCATAGTTATCACTTAAATGGATATATACAAAATCTGCCGCATTATCGATAGCCTTTTGTGTGACAAGTTTTGGATCTGCATTATATGCGAAAAGACCTATTGTGCCCAGGGACTGCTTCTTTTCAACAAACTCGTTGTACTTCTCTTCCTTATTTCTCTGAAGGAGTCTTCCCTCGCCCTTTCTTATCTCAATACCAAGACGGATCTTCTCTTTTGTATCAAGCACAGTCCTGTCGCCATAGATGTCTTTATTTCTGTCAAGGCCAAGGGCTTCCTTGTACTTTTTCAGGTTATCAAGGAATGAATGTCTGAACTCACTTTCATTAAGCAGGTACGCCTTTGGATTCATGATCTGCATAAGAAGACTGTAGTCTGCAAAGACCTTATCTTCCTCTGTGATCTCCCTCTTTGCATCAAGATCACTTAAGATCTTCGTAGAACTCATAAGCTCTTTTTTCTGCTTGACCGCTCCGCCTAATGTGAATACATTAGCTGCCTCTTTGTACAGATCATCATTTTCTTTGACACTTGTGTAGGCCTTATTTTTCTGGGCTTTGTCATAGATGACCATCATGGTCTCATCCAGATACTGCATGTTCTTTTTGTACTGGTCTTCTATCTTTTTAACAGCTTCAAACATATCGTCTTCACTGTACAAAAGCGCGAAGGAAGCAGGATCTGCACCAAGGATGTAGGTCAGCTTCATAAGAAGGGTGCCAGAAGCCAATGATTTATCAATGCCCGCTGAGCACATTCTTTCCTGGACATTGTTAAGTATGTCTCTGACGCTCTTTCCATTTATTTCCTTAAGATAGAATCCGTCATGGTAGTTCTTTATAGAGGTGTACCACTGATCCTTGTCCCAGCTCTTCCTGCCCTTGAAGGACTGCCAGTTCTCCATGACATACTGCTCGTTAATGGGCATAGATCCTCTGAAGTCATTACTGGACATAACATCAAGGCCCACACCGATCTCTGCATCCAGCTGCTTCATGAACTCTTCAAACTCGCTGTCGGTGGTAGTCATGATCTTCTTATAGATCTCAGGATCCTTCATCATCTGGTCTCTTACAACCTTGAACTTGCCATCCTGTCTTTTTCTGGGATCCCCATAATTATCGATGTAATCTCTTCTTCGTAAGTAGAGCTTTCCGATCTCCTCACTTTCTTTGCGCGCCTTAACGCACTTATCGTCGCTGCCATAGATGTCCATAAGCCTCTGGGAAAGGTCAAGAAGGTCTTCAACTCCATATTTTCTGACGTTTTCTTCTCTGTCTTTCTTGTTGTGAGTGACCTTAAGTCCCGCAATTACAGGTTTTAACTTGTTAAGGATCTTACTAACTTCCTCGGTTTTAAGGTCCTGTCCCTGTAAAATAGCAGTAAGCTGCTGTCTCTTGATTATTAAGTCTCTACTCTTTTCTACAATATCTGCGTAGTACTGATCATCTCCAGAATCAAGGAATGCATTCTCTCCGACGCCGCCTGCTCCAAAGTACTCTTTGCCGCAGCCAAACAAAAGCAATTCGCCCATACAGTCAGCCATTTCAAGCTTCGTTGATGAAGAATCTGCTGCTATGACATTGGCAAATATTGCCTTCACTGCAAAAAGAGTCTCAAGATCCATCTCCTGAATTCCATGATCTTTTCCGAGGTATGTACTAAGCTCTTTTTCAGAGTTCTTATCAATAACCCACTTTGCAGCACCTGTACCTTCCTCATATGTTTTGGTGATCTCCATTTTTTTAATGAAAGTACCAAAATCCCTGATCCTGTCTTTAACTTTATCAGCCGGAACCTCTTTTAAAGTAGCAAGGAACTTCTGGATAAGCTTGGTGAATCTATCCTCATGCTCAGGGTGCAGCCCAGGCGCAATCTGGGTCTCATCGCTCTTTGCCAAGTTCTTCCAGAAAGTCTCGGCAAAGTTGATCCTCTTGATCCTCGCCACCTGATTCACCTGTTTGCCCTGAATATTCAGGTAATTGAATTTAAGGTAAGTGTTGTTAGGATCAAAGTCTGTTGCCAACATAGCATCAAGGCGCATTCTGTTGACACTTTCCTCTCCGGCCATGACCTTTGTATGCTCTTCTTTCCTCTGTCTAAAGAGCTCTGGAGTCATCTGAAGAGTGAGGAAGTCCTTCATAAGCTTTTTCTTAAGGCCATATACGCCGCAAAACTTCCAGTCGTCTAAAAGAAGACCATCTGCAGCCTTATCATCCTTGATGCTTCCAACTGCCGACAGGCTAAGCTTAATATCAGCAAAGAACTGCGCATAATCCACAACTCCAAGATTTGCAAGCTGCTCTATACTCTTAACTCCCTCAAGGTATGGATACCTTGCGTGAAGAAGACTCTTTTCATCAAGGAGTTCTTCCTTTAAGACCTCCATAAAGAGCTCTTTATCTTCCTTGACCTTCAGGGCATTTTTAAGGACAGCATCTTTAAAAATGTGATCCTCAATATCCTGGTTTATGACAGGCTGTTTGAAGTCTACGGTAATGACAGGGTTGTTCTTAAGTCCATCCAGGAATTCATTTCTCGTAACCAGGGTGGCATTATAATCATCAAGGGCTGCAAAATCCCCATCATTAAAAAGGCTTTCACGCTGTTTGGTTGTAGCCTTTATCTGCTCATCTATAGACTTTTTGACTTTCTTCTCGATCTCAGCAGTTTTTTTCTCAAGATTTTTTGCAGAGTACTTGTCAGCTCCATAAAGATCCTTAAGCTCATCAAGCCATATATCTTCAAAACTGTTTTCAATATCATTCCACTGCTCTTTTGTCAGCTTTGTTTCAGCAGCAGCCTTCTCTAAGATTTTCGCAACATTACTGTTATAGAGCTTTTTAATATTGGCAAGGACATTGTCGGTCTTTTTATCTACCTCATCCCACTTCTTGTTGTACTCCTCTGAAGTTTTAAATCCCTGTGGTCTTAGGTAGTACTCTTTGTTTTCATCATTCTTATTGACCAGGGAAGCAACTCTGTTCTCAATCTTACTGCTAAGTCTTCCTGCAAGATTTGTCTTACTAAACTTCTTATCCCATGCCCTCTGAATGGAAGCTGCATGGCCATCGTAGTTCATCATGTTGTCGATGGTGTACTCGACAATATCTTCTGCGATCAGATTGTAGCCAAGAAGGTATTCTCCACCCATTGACTTAACGATACTTCTTTTAAGCAGTGCTTTTGCAGTATCGCAGACTCCCATCATGCTGATCTTTTTGTCAATGATAGCTATGTTGCTGATGACAGTTGCTTTGATCTTTGCAAGGGACTCCTTAAAGCTCTTATCACTGATTCCGTAGTCTTCTGATCTTGTAAAGATTCCGGAAGCTTTTTTTGTCAAAAGAGCCTGTATATCATTGTTGGCCCACAGACTCTCAAGGGACCTGGCATCGGTAAAAAATGTTATACCAAGAGCCTCGTTTATGGTCTTCATTATGGCCTTCTGTCTGTTCTTTATAGCGTGGAACTCCGGGGCATCAAAGATGTCTTGAAGGACATTGTTATCCTTAAGAAGGTCTCTGAAATTTATGCCTGGCTTAAGGAGCATTCCAAATCTCTCGCTCTTTACCTTTTCGATAAAGAAATCTCTCATCTTTGGAACATAGCAGAAATGCTCCCCTACAGAAGTCTTGGGAAGCTCATCCTTAAGCTGCAGAAGGTTATGATGCAGATTGTCATTAATACTTATGAGATATCGCTTTATCTCAGTGCCGCTTTGATGATAAAGATCAGGATCTGCCTTCATTATTTCCAAAACCTTATCAGCATATTCCTTATCCCCAATTACCCAGGGCTTTTGCTTCATGTCCTTTGTGTCTACTGCCTTGACGCTGCGGATATCATTCTTGATGAGGACTTCCCACTGCTTGTAAACCTCCTCCAGATCGGCCTCTTTTTCCCCGATCATAGACTTCTTAACATCCACTGCAATGGTCTGTGCGTTTTTTGCAAGACGCACATTGATATTGAGATTATGCTCAGCCAATTGCTCTTTAGTAGCTGTCTTTTTAAAGATCTCAAGTCTGTTCTTTGCAATCTCTGCAGCATAAACAGTGGTCATATCACGCATGTTACGGATATTGACCATAAGGTCAGAATTTAAAATATCAAAGTTCCTGATATCCCTTTCTTTATCTTTTCCATCGTTGTACTTGTTTATTCCATCAAACGCTTCGTATCCTGCAAGTCTGTTAAGAGATTCATAGTACACCTTGGAAACGGAAGCCATCAGCAGGATATAGGCCTCATTTGCGTGGGCCTTTGGATCAAACTCATCTTTGACTCCCACAAAAAGATCATTGTCTATATCCAGGATGTAGCCAAGCTCCTGTGGAACAGGTATGCTAAGCTTATTTGCAACATCAAGAACCTGCTGTGCATATTTCCTGATATCCTCATAACGGCTTGCACTAAGGTCCTCTACTGTGATCTTGCCAGTTTCTTTGTCCTGTACATTTTTTGTAAAAGGATTCTCGCTGTATTTAAGAATGCTCTTAAACAAAGCTGCAATATCCTTAATGTCTGTCTTGTTCTCAAAATTAAAATCTTTTACATCAGTTTCAAGTTTGAGCAGCGAGTCGCTTTCGTAGAGAAGTACCTTGTCAGCGCTTGACATGGTCTCATTGTAGGCATCCAAAATATCGATCATTGAGTGCTTCGTGAGACTTTCGTTTACTTTTCCAAGCATTTCTGCACTGTCATCTGCCATCTGACCCGCATATTGTTCCTTAGCATACTCAGCATCCTGCATGGCATAAATCTCTTTAGCCAATTTAAAATCCTGGAATTTTTTAAGCCTGGCATTGTGGATCTTAAGTTCCTTCTCAGCTTTACTAATTCTGCCCTTCTGCTTTTTTGTCCATTTGGACCTTGCAAAGGTTTTCTTACAGCCCTTCAAATGAGCCGGCACCTTTGTAAGCTCAGCTCTTTCTTTTTTGAGGCGCAGTTTTGGAAGTTTTTCATAGGTCCAGAGATCCTCTTTGCTAAGATCCATATCCTTGATATGGCCGTAATCAATAATGTCCTCCTGCCTGAGGCCGGACTTAACTGCCTTATTATTTAAAAGCTTGGACTCATCCAGGATTTTAGTCTGATCAGTAATGTTCGAAGAAACGCTGTTCTTTTTTTGATTCAGGACTTTGTCGGTTTTATTTGTTTTGATTGCTCGCAAGTTTCTATCGATCATACTCTTACCTCTTTAATGATTTCTTTTACCTTCAGCTGCTCAAGATATTTACCAAGATTAAATTCTGCATCGGCCATAATAAGCTTTGCTGTCTCCGGCTCGTCGAAGAATGAATCCATTACCTTCTCAAGCTTTTCATTTGCTGCCACAAAAGTAATGTACTTAGGTGGATCCATACTCTGCCTGGCATTCTCAACCGCAAAAGAAAGGAACCTTCGAAGGATCGTGGGATCATCAGTATCAGTGAAAAGATGTGTTACCTGGACCTCATTCTGTCCCTGGTCCCTGTCAGCAAGAAGAAGCGCTTCAAGCTTTCCTTCCTCATTAAGGGCTGCAACGCTGAGCTCTACACTGGCCTCGCTGACGTCCCTTGCGGTTATGTCTATGTCCTTTATCTGTCTTATATTGTCTAAAACAGCACTTATCCCGCTGGCCAGATTGACCATTCTTCCGCTGTAGCTTCCGGTTTTTTTCGATGCAAGCTTCTTGTGTACTGTATCAAAGGGAAGGCGGCACTCACGAAAATGGCGAAGGCTTATATCAAACCCATGATCTGAAAAGAGCCTGTTAAGCTCAAGTCCGTGATCACCGTTATATTCAAACACAGCTGTGAGCATACTGGAAGGCTCAGACTCCGGAATATACTGATCCAGATAGAGCTCAAGCATTATATCTCCGTATCTGTGTCCCTGATACAGACTTGGTATCATGAAAAAAGATATCTCACTGATACCATCACTCTCAGTTATCTCCATAAAGCCCTTATACTGCCCTTCATCACTAAGGCCGTACCAAAAGACATTTTTCCCCTCAGCAGGCATAGTAGCGGGCATGTTGTTTATCTGCGCTTCAAACAAAGATATTTGCTTAAGTTCCATGTTTTCCTCCTATACAGGGCCATGGGGTCGGTTCTTTCCTGACACGGGGACGGTTCTTTTGTCAGGTCTAGACCTGACAAAAGAACCGTCCCCGTGTCAGGAAAG
>SVFY01000002.1 GCA_015056625.1 Butyrivibrio sp.
GGATACATTATTTTGAGTCATAAGTGACTGAATTTTCAATGAGCCATCTGACCTATATTTAGATTAGCAGATACAGTTGCTGATGGAGCTGTAAAAGTGGAAAGCGCCGGTAAGAAACTTGCAAACAGTGAAATTTATGAAGAAAAGAACACAGATCAGCTGCTTAAAACTGTAAAGAATTTTGTAGATGGTTACAATGATGTCAACAGTGGAGCAAGAAACACTACAAGCACCACAGTTAGAAACAGAGCCGGATCATTCGGACAAAGGCTTAGAAACAATGCATCTTTAACATCGCAAGCAGCCATCACATCAAGCAGATATTCAATGAATACGGGCATTTATGGATCTAATGGCAGATACAATACCGGAAACTTTTTGGGTGGTTATAGTAGTTTTGGAGGATATGGTAATTCATTCTTGTCATCAATGTTTTCAAGATGGTTTTAGAACTTAAATGCGCAAATTTATGAGGTGAACAGCATATGAAGATAGCAAGTAGTGATGTTTATTCTAATTCAAATTACAGCTATCAAAAGGATTTGAGTAGTGGCGGCGCAGGGACAGGCGGATTTTTTGCCGGAATAGTAGAAAAACATGTAGAAAAGGAAAAAACTGATTATCAGGCAACAGGTAATATCAAAACAGAAGATGGAAGAGAAATAAATGTTGATGTGGACGTAAGCATGTCTCGCAAAAAGGAACATGAGACATTCATACCGATATCGTCACCACTTGATAATCTTTTTGATCCATTGATAATCAATACTGGAAGTCAGACAGCTTCTTTAAGTGATACGAAATTTAAATTTGATCTTGATGCGGACGGCATGCAGGACGAAATATCCATGACAAAATCAGGGAGTGGATTCCTTGTTCTTGATAAGAATGGAGACGGCAAGGTAAATGACGGCACTGAATTGTTTGGAGTAAAGAGCGGTGATGGATTTAAGGATCTTGCCAATTACGACTCAGATGGTAATGGCTGGATTGATGAAAATGATGAAGTCTTTGATAAGCTCAAAGTTTGGAGTAAATCTGATGATGGAAAAGATGATCTTAGGACACTAAAGGAATCTGGTGTTGGAGCTATCTTCCTTGGATCAGAAAACACAGAATTTACTCTTGATGGTGCTGATGGGGCTTTAGATGGGAAAGTGAGAAAGACGGGAATCTTTCTAAAGGAGGATGGGACTGCAGGGACCATCCAGCACGTTGATTTAGCCATTAAAGGCCGTGAATCAGAACTTATGAGTGCTGCTGAAAAGCTGGATGAAGTCCTTGAGAAAATACGCAGTGAGAGCTCTCAAAGGAGCAGGCGAAATAACAATAATGATAAAGCAAGACGCCGGGCTCAGAGAGCAGCGAGACAGAAGAAACAGCTTGAGGATTATCAGAAAAGGCAGGATCTTAATAAAGAGCTGACAGAAAAGGCTATCGAGCATAGAAAAATGCTATATGGCACTTAAGGAGCAAAGCACTTATTCCGATAATATATAGAGAGGTTAGGATGGAACTGCCGGATATCAATGGATTGATAAATCTAATGATATTCGGCTTTTTTATGTTAAGAAGGAAGGTGAAAGTAAAGAGCAAAGCGCCGCAACTGATAATCAATTAGCCACTCGGTCCTTTCAGGAGAGTGGAACAGCTCTGAACGACAGATGAGCTGTAGAAAGGAACACTTATGTCCAATACAATAACAAACGGAAACTATTATTACTCACAGAGTTCATTTGTACAGAGTGCCCACTATTATTCGAATCAGACTTTCGGAAACAATGATTTCCAGAGTACTGTCATCAAAAAAGATGAAGATTCCTCTGAAGTAGTAGATGCCCTGGCAAAAGAAGAGCCTGCAAAGAAAGGATATACACGAGTTATAACAGCAAATGTGTGGAACTCAGGAATGACATCAACGAAACTTGCTGATGGCAAAACAGCCTATTCTTATCAAGGCGTGATGCAGAAGTTTGAGATAAGGATTGATGTGATGGGAGACAGCAGGAAATATACTGCAACCGGAACAGATGAAAACGGCAATGAGTTCTCAAAAGAGATCGATCCTTATAAAGTGAATCCGACAGATTCGGATTTTACAGAATTTGCCGCATTGTGCTCGTATATCCGTGACACTGAGGGTATTGCTGATGAAGCTATGCAGGTAGTAGATGGAGTAGCCCCTTATGATATCTTTGAGAAAAAGAATTATCTGTCAGAGCTGAATGGCTCCATAAACAACTTTCAGATGATGGGAGTAAGTACACTTGGAGCAGAGCAGCTTCTTTCTCACATAAACAGGCTGATGGAAGTTATGATGACATCAGGTGTGGGTAATGGTATTTCTCCTGAGCCGGTAGAGAATGCAACAACATTTGCAGGTGCAAAGTTTTGGGAAGATACCGGAAGTTTTGGCACATTTTCAGGAATCCGCTTCCAGGCTATAAGTTACTATGGCACCAGAGAAATCGGCGGAGCTGATTCGGCAACTGCAGAGAAGCCTGTCGAGATAAGTGATAAGGAAGATGATCAGAAAGAGATAGGGCTGCTTTTAATTTGTTGAAAAGATGTTATAATAATATTACAGGGTGGGGCCTGAAAGGAGATTTTATGAGTACAGCGAAAGAACTCATAATAGACAGAGTTAATAACATGTCAGATGACATGGATGAAAATCAGATGATTGATAGGCTTTACATGCTTTCAAGATTGGAGCATAGCCGTAAGAGATGTCAAGAAGAAGGAACAATAAAAGATTCCGAGTTGGACGAGCATTTTAAGGAGAAGAGAAGGCAGTATGCAGGAGTATGAGCTTGAATGGTCTCCTGATGCACTTGATGACTTGGATGAAATCTGGGATACAATAGCCTGGGAAGGTGACCCGGATGATGCAGATTCTTTTATTGATCAGTTAAGGAGTGTTGCCAGAGATTTATGTGGCAATGCTAGGAAAGGAAGGATAATACCTGAACTTGGGCTTGAGAACTTCAGAGAAGCTTATTATAAGGGTTATACATTGGTGTACGAGATAACCAAAGATTCAATTTTAATTCATGAAGTGTTTAACCAGAAGAGGATTTATATTAGATCCTATCCTAGAAGAAAAAGGCATTAACGAGATATTCTGATAAAGTAAAAACTTGATAATTACAGTGAGCACCTGTTTTACTCCGTGTGAGAGTAAGACAGGTGTTTTATTTGTTCGTTTTTTAATCTACGGACAACTTCGGCAATCTCTCTAAAATATCAAATACATCTCCTTGCGGTATTGCCACTGTCAAAACAATTTCCCAGCGTTTTAATATAGGTTGAGGATATCAGAAAGAGGCATGAAGAAATTGGGGATTTGACTGGAGATGAGAAACTATCAGGTTTTTCAAAAGAAGATCATATCATTCCAATAATAACTCTTTGCATCTGTTTTGATAAGAAAAAATGGGTTGCACCAAGATCTCTTTTCGATATGTTTGGGAAAGTTCATCCAGGGATAGCGGAGTACGTTGATGACTATAGACTCAATCTGATAACTCCCGATGAAATAGAAGATTTTGAAAAGTTTTCCTCGGAACTTGGTGCAGTAATGGAGTTCATACACATTTCAGATGACAAGGAAAAGCTTCGTGATATAATTAAGGCAAGAGGAAACGAAAGTATTCACGTTAACACAGTGGATATGATCAATACCTATATTGGTACGAAGATTTCTACAAAAAATGCGAAAGGAGGGCAAGTAAAAGTGTGTCAGGCATTACAGGAATTAATTGAAGATGAAAGAGCAGAAGGACGTGCTGAAGGAGCAGACTTGCTTGCTAAACTCCTCAAGGCAATACAGCCAGGAAGTAAGGATCTTGATAAGGCTTTGAACGCTACAGATGCCGAAAGGAAAAAACTCTATAAGAAATATGGCATTGTAGATTGATATGTAATTGCGACATCAATCCGGACAGGAAATAATCCTGTCCGGATTTTTAAAAAGGAGATAAACAGCTATGTTGGAAGTTGGAACAAAGGCACCTGCATTTGAACTGCCTGATCAGAACGGAGTAATGCACTCTTTGGAAGAGTACAAGGGCAAGAAGGTAATACTGTACTTTTATCCAAAGGATAACACATCAGGATGCACCAAGCAGGCTTGCGGTTTTTCTGAGAGATATCCCCAATTTACAGAGAAGGGTGCAGTGGTACTTGGAGTAAGTAAAGATACTGTTGCTTCCCACAAGAAGTTTGAAGAAAAATATGGCCTGGCATTTACCCTGCTTGCTGATCCGGAGCGCAAGGTAATAGAGGCGTACGATGTTTGGAAAGAAAAGAAGAACTATGGGAAAGTATCCATGGGTGTTGTCAGGACAACATACCTTATAGATGAGGATGGTATTATCATAAGAGCAAATGATAAGGTTAAGGCAGCTGACGATCCTGAAAAGATGCTGGGAGAACTTTAATGAGGATAATACTTTCCCCTGCCAAGAAGATGAATGTTGACACTGATACGCTTGAATACCAGGGGCTTCCGGTTTTTCTTGATGAGACACAGGAGATTCTTGACTGGTTAAGAAAACAGTCTGCTACTGATTTGCAGAAACTCTGGGGATGTAATGACAAGATTGCGGAGCAGAATATTAAGCGCATAAAAGAAATGGATATCCGCAAAAGACTTACTCCTGCGATACTGTCGTATGAAGGCATTGCATATCAGTACATGGCACCGGCTGTTTTTGAAGACAGCTGTTTTGATTATGTTCAGGAACATCTGCGCATATTGTCAGGCTTTTATGGTGTACTAAGGCCTATGGATGGAGTAACGCCTTATAGACTTGAAATGCAGGCAAAAGCGGCTATTAGTGGATGCAGGGATCTCTATGAACTCTGGGGGTCAAAGCTATATAATGAAGTAAAAGATGACTCCAAAGTGATCATTAATCTTGCCTCGAAGGAATACTCAAAGTGTATTGAAAAGTATTTAAGTTCAGATGACTGCTACATTACAGTTACATTTGGAGAAATGGTAAATGGAAAGCTTGTGACCAAAGGGACTTATGCCAAGATGGCAAGAGGAGAAATGGTCAGATACATGGCTGAGAATAAGATCACAGATCCAAAAGAAATAAGAAAGTTTGACAGACTTGGCTATATATACAGGGAAGATCTTTCAGATGATACAGAAATTGTATTTGAAAGACGGGGATGAGGTGCAATGAGTAAGTGGTTTGAAAAGATAATGCAGCGCATTGGTAAAAGGGAGATGATCATCATTTCATCTGCCATTTTTGCGACTGCTTTTGTAATCATCCTGGTCATGGCGCTCATAAAAGGTTCCAACGGGGGTGTAAGTGAGAAAACAGCTATTGGCGAAGAAGCGCAAAACGCCACTGCGGCCGAGGAGGATATGCCCGTTATCGAGACAGCAACTGAGGGGATGAAGACAGAGTCAACTCCGGATACAACTGTACTTGCCAAAAAAGAAGGTGCGAAGGACGGATACCTTAACAGGTGCGTATTTCTTGGCGATTCAAGAACAGTTGCAATGGTCAACTATGGCTTTTTCAATGATGATGCCGCTTTGGCGCAGATTGGCATATCACATCCGGCATTTGCATCCAATACATTCATTAACAATGCCGGTAAAGAATATACTTTAAAAACTTATCTGGCATCTCACCAGGCTCCTGTTATTTATATTCTTTTGGGAGTAAACGGTATCAATGATCCCAGTGAGACCCATTATCGTGATACTTTTGTTTCGCTAATAGACAAAGTGGCTGAGATGGCACCTAATTCTAATCTTGTACTTGTGGCTATAGGTCCAGTGGATGATAACGGGATCTATAAAAATAGTGTCCAGAATGCATGGATAGACAAGTACAATGATTTTCTGCTTGAAACTGCAAAGGAGAAGCATATTTTCTATCTCGATATCGCAGAAATTCTTAAAGGCTCTGATGGACAGGTTAAGTCTGAGTACAACGGCGGTGACGGACTTCATTATTCCGGAAAGGGATGTGAGGCCATATTCAGGTACATAGTAGAGCATCCTGTACCTCAAATATCTGATGAGGGCAAATATGTAGTTAAGTATATCAAGCCTGATCCAAACAGGATCAAGGTTACTATGGGTGATGAATCGGGAATTGACGAAGACAAGCTACAGGATCTTATGGATATGATGATTGGAACTCCAGAAAGTCAGGCTGTCTCAGATTCAAGTACTGAATCAAGTGAGTTGACAGAAGAGGAACTGCGTCTAATAGAAGAGGAAGAAGAGAGAAAGAAAGCAGAAGAGGAAGAAAAGAAGAAAGCCGAAGAGGAAGCCCAAAAGAAGGCCGAGGAAGAGGAGGCCAGAAAGAAGGCAGAAGAAGAGGAAGCCAAAAAGAAGGCAGAAGAAGAGGAAGCAAAAAAGAAGGCAGAAGAAGAGGAAGCTAAAAAGAAGGCTGAGGAAGAGGAAGCAAAAAGGAAGGCTGAGGAAGAGGAAGCAAAAAGGAAGGCTGAAGAAGAGGAAAGAAAGAAGGCTGAAGAAGAAAAAGAAAAGTCCGAAACAGAGGAAGATGAATCCAAAGAGGAAGACAAGGATAAAAGCGGACAGGGCAGCAGTGAGGAAACTGAAAAAGAAGAATCATCTGGTCAGTCTGAGGGCGATACCGGAAATCAGCCGGAAGGAGAATAAGAAGATAACTAAAAAAGGAAAGCTCAAAAAAGCTTTCCTTTTTTGTAGTAGCGAGAGGGGGACTTGAACCCTCGACACCGCGGGTATGAACCGCGTGCTCTAGCCAGCTGAGCTACCTCGCCATAAGTGCCTGCTCATTGGAGCCGACTAAGATAATATAACGCGAAACCACCCATATTGTCAACAACTAATTTACGATTTTAATTCCTTTTCATTTCGACAACATCATGTGATAGTATTATCTATAAGAATCACTGGTGGGAGTTGAGTATGAAAGAGAAACAATTGACCTTGTCACAGCTGTGCAAAGAGCTGTCCATATCTTATGCAACAGGCAGAAATTGGCTAAGACTTGGTAAGATCATTCCCACTTATAGCGACTCTGGAGTACCACAGTTTAGCATTTCATATGTAACTAATTTAAAAAAGGATTTAGGGGCCTGCAACAATTCATCACTTAAGAGCCGCAGGAACAAGAAATATAAATCCGGCTTTGGCTTATACGAATCCTACGTCTCAAAATCTTCTCCAAACATCAGGGCGGTATCAGATATTGTTAATTATATAAAAGATAATGAAGTTGAAGTGACAGAAGATATACTTTTAGCACTTCTTTCTGACTGTGCGGGTAAACTTATAAAAGATAAGTACAAAGGAGAAAAGGGCGCCCGTTGCCAAATGAATTACATTGATGGAGATAAAGATTGCGTAGCCCAAATCTCAACGGCTCACCCGGATCTTTTTTGCGCAGATTACACGTACATTTCCACAGAGGATACCCTGGGGCTTCTCTACATCTCTCTAAGGAGCCTGAAAAACAGAAAAGAAAAAGGCGCATATTACACACCTACAGAGGTTGTGAACAGCCTTATCAGTAATCTCTTTTCCGGAAAAGACATTACATCAAAAGAGATAATCGATCCCTGCTGCGGTACAGGTAACTTTATTCTGCAGCTCCCAGAGACTGTAAAAAGTGAAAATGTTTATGCCAATGATATCGATGATATAAGCGTAAAGTTGGCAAGGATAAACTATGCTCTTAAGTACGATATCAGTGACAGAGATGTGGTCATAAGTCACATTACTCAGTCTGATTTTCTCATTGATAATGGTGAAAAGAAATATGACATTATCCTGGGGAATCCCCCCTGGGGGAGCGAAGTTCCCTACGACGATTTCGTTGAAAGAGCATTAAAAAACCTTAAGGAAAATGGACATCTGTCCTTTGTGCTTCCTGAGTCCATACTTGGTGTAAAATCCCATAAGAAGATCAGGGAGTTCATGATGTCATCCTGCAGACCTAAGTATGTGGAGTTCCTTGGAGAAGCCTTCCATGGGGTTCAGTGTCCGTCTATAATTCTGCACGTGGAACTTACAAAGGGATCATTTACAACAAAAGGCCTTGTAGTTAATGACGGCGGAAGAGTGTTTACTATAGACACTGATCGCGACGCTTCCGCAGATTCATTAAGCATTAAGATGACCGACAAAGAGTACGCTCTGATCCAAAAGCTAAGTGATGGTAAAAACAAGGCTACACTTAAGGGTAACGCGCTTTTTGGTCTTGGAATCGTGACAGGAGACAACAAAAGATATATATCGCAGGTCAAGACGTCTGATAATGAGCCCGTGTTTAAGGGGGCTGATATAGAAAAATACAGGTATAATGCAGCGGAGAACTTTATCTCTTTTACCCCAGAAAAGTTCCAGCAAGTGGCGCCAGAGCACATCTACAGGGCAAAAGAAAAACTCCTGTATAAATTTATCAGCAGTGACCTGGCATTTGCCTATGACGATAAGGGAACGCTGTCATTAAACAGTTGCAACATCCTGATTCCGCAGATCCCGGGACTTTCAATAAAGTATGTGATGGCAGTCCTCAATTCCAGTGCTGCACAGTTTGTTTATTCCAAGCTGTTTGGCTCTGTCAAGGTACTTCGTTCGCACCTTGAGCAGATTCCAATACCCATTGCAGATGACAGGAAACAAAAAGAGATCATAGCTTATGTTGAAAAGATCATTAAAGCTAAAAAACCTCAGAAGGAAATAGAAAAGACCCTGGATAAAAAGATAGCTGAACTATACGGCTTGACAGGCGATGAGTACCAGATGATAAAGGCTTCTTTAAAGTGAGAAGTTTGGTGCAATATCTGGGCAGAAACGCTCCACTGAATGAGATATAATCCGAGAATAGAGGAATTAAATCTCATCCATTGGAGCGTATTTCATGAAAACAGAAAAGATCATAGTAGATCAAAACACAAACGTACCATTCAATAACAATGTGGATTACTGCGTAGGCACAGGGCGTCTTGGCCTTGCACTGACAGAGGAATATTTAAAAGAGCTTGAGTTTGTTCAGGACATGATCGGCTTTTCTTATATAAGAGGTCATGGACTTTTTTGCGATGATGTTTCAATCTATCACGAGTATGAGGAAGATGGAGTAACAAAAGTAGAGTACAACTACACTTACATTGACAGGATCATTGACAGCTTCTTAAGGCTCAATATCCGCCCATACTTAGAGCTTGGTTTTATGCCGGAAGAGCTTGCAAGTGGCACCCAGACTGTATTTTACTGGAAGGGCAACACAACACCTCCCAAGGACTACAAAAAATGGACAGATATGGTGATAGCTCTTTTGTCCCACTTAATGACAAGGTACGGCGAAGAAGTGGTGACCTGGCCCATAGAAGTCTGGAATGAGCCTAATCTTCCAGAATTTTGGTATGAAGCTGACATGGAGGAGTACTTTAAGCTGTTTAAAGAAACCTTCACTGCCATCAAAGCATTTGACGAGCGCTTTAAGATTGGTGGACCTGCCATTTGCGGAGTGAAAGATGCTGAGTGGATCAAGGTATTTCTTGATTTTTGCAAAAGAGAAGGAATCTGCCCTGACAGGATTACAAGGCACCACTACACTGTAGATTTTCCTGAGAGGGTAGGACACTATGACTACTCAAGGCTTCAGGATCCCGACGAGCGCTTTGACAGTCTCAAGGTAACAAGGGACATCGTTGATTCCTACGAGGAATTTAAAGACCTTCCGATCCACCTTACGGAGTTTAGTACTTCCTATACTCCCAAGGGTGTTATCCATGACACCAACATAAATGCAGCTTACCTTGCAGGCCAGCTTTCAAGGCTTGGGGATGTGAATGAAGCATACTCCTACTGGACCTTTGGAGATGTGTTTGAGGAGCAGGGAGTTCCAACATCTCTTTTCCATGGAGGTTTTGGTCTTGTGGCTGCAGGAAATATCCCAAAGCCAACCTTCTGGACCTTCTACTTTTACAAGCAGCTGAAGCTCTTTGGAGATCAGTGTATCTACAGGGATGACAACGCTGTGATCATAAAGGGTGAAAAGGGCTATGCAGGAATCCTGTGGAACATAGATGAAGAGGATATGGAAAAAGAGATATCGCTAATGGTACCTGTTGGGACAGAGCAGACTCTTGTTGTAAAGACTGTGGATGAAGAAACCACCAATCCATTAAAGCTCTGGCATGACCTGGGAGAGCCTGCTTATCCAACCAAAGAGGAAACAGAGCTGATAAAAAGCGCTGCCTACCCACTTGTTAAAAGCAGCATAGTAGCGCCTGTAGATGGAAGAGCAGCCATAACCCTCACTGTAAGAAGAAACGGAGTAGTTTACTTTACCATCAGAAAAAGAAATCTCACAGCGGACAGGGGATATGACTACGACAGAGTAGTTTCTTTTCACTGACCATCATAAGTAGATCAGACTTTACGAAGAAGCAGCTCCACAACAAAACCATTGTCATTGTAGTATTCCATTCCGCCGCCCTGCTTGTTCATGTAGGTCTTACACAAAAACAGTCCAAGTCCGTATCCGGACTTGTTTAATGAATTCTTACCACGGTAGTATTTTTCTGAGATGAGAGGAAGGTCATCTGGCAAAACACCAGGGCCTTCGTCTCGGATCTTGATCCTTATAAAGCTTCCACTTTTGCCATCTTCCATAAGTATGTTTTCGGTTTCTGAAAAAGACACGGTGATATCTGTACCGGCGTATTTTCTGGAATTACTGATCACGTTGTCGATGACCTGATCCATTCGTTGTCTGTCCATGTAGACAAGGCAGGGATGAATGTGGTTTTCCAGGATGATATTTCCAAAGGAAGAAAGGCTATTTATCCTCTCTTCGATCATAAGTGAGCTTTCTTCACTGACTGTAACTTCTATCTTTTCAATGTCTTCAAGACTTGCGTGCATGACATCGCTCATAAGTGCGCTTACGCTGTCAGCCTTGGAAGCAATGGTCTTAACCTTATCCAAAGTGTCAGAGCAATCTTTAGCTGCTTCCTCGCTTACCTCTTTAAGTTTCCTTGAATACTTGAGATCTAAAACCTCACAGGTCGCGTTTATTACAGCCAGGGGAGTTTTGATGTCGTGGCTAAGACCCTGGATCAGCTCTTTTCTTGCGATTTCTCCCTGGCGCTCTCTGTCAATCGATAGCTTTATCTGTTCGCGCATCATGTCAAAGGCTTCTACAAAGCTGCCAAACATGTTGGTTTTTCTGATGGGAAGGGGCTTGTCCAGATCACCCTTTGCAATATCAGTTGCAAAATCCTTAAGTTCTTTTATAGGTTTTAAAAAGACTCTGTACATGTAAAAGAGCAGAAGATAGCCGCCAAATAGAACTGCTGCCCACAGAAAAATGGCAGTTTTAAGGAATATGAGCCTGGTATTTTCAAAGTTTTCCTCCTTATCGTTCCAGGCAATCTTACCTACGTAATCGCCATTCAGCGTAAGGTCCATAACAAGAGCACCATTGGAATAAAGATAGGCCAGCTCCTCGTTTTCTATCTGTTTTGAAAAGATGATCTGACAGGAGTATTTTTCTTCTGCAAAGGTTTCGGGCATTCCGTTTTCAAGGTCTTTTTCCGCCTGATAAAGAAGGTCATTATAATAGACGATATCTCTTTTGGCATAGGAGGTAACGCGGCTCATATGCCAGAAGGATACCAGAATGATCAGCATGAATATGGTAAAAGAAATAAGGATCCGTCTTAAACTTTTCATGATAGCTCTAGAATATATCCTGTTCCCCAGACTGTTTTGATAAGCTTTGGCTCATTGGGATTTTCCTCGATCTTTTCCCTAAGCTTCCTGATGTGTACGTTCAGGGTACTGTCACTGAAAAATGTATCGCCCCACACTTCATCAAAAAGTACTTCTTTTTTGACGATGGTATCGTGGTGTTTGTACAGGCAGTCAAGAAGAGCATATTCCTTGGCTTTAAGAGGAATATTGTTTCCTTTTATCACCACGGACATGGTGGGATAGTCCATGTAGAAATTCTTTCCTTCGTTTTCAGATTCCTCAGAAGGGGATACAGAGCCGGAGTTTCCAGCGTCCTGCATCTGTTTGATACGCTTAAGGTTTACCTTTACCTTGGCCAGAAGGACAGAGAGACTGTATGGTTTTTTGACATAGTCATCGCCTCCTATGGAAAGAGCTATGAGTACATCGTCATCGCTCTGCCTTGCGCTGATAAAAAGAATAGGAAGCTGCATTTCTTCCCTGAGCTTTTTACATACATCAAACCCTGAGCCGTCACCTAAGTTGATATCAAGAAGGACAAGGTCAGCGGTATTTCCCTCTTTGAAAAAATCAAGACAGGCCTGGGCGCTGTCGACGTACTGGGTTGATACGTCAAACATCCTGAAATACTCCGCCGTCATTTTTGCAAGTTCAATTTCATCATCCACAATAAGACAGTTATAATGCATAGGTTATCTCCGTATGGATTATTGTAACATAAATAGTCTATTCTTCGGTGATCATCTTAACGGGCTCAAGTTTTTTTATCCTGCGGCTAATAAGCCCGGAAGTTATGAGAGCAACTCCAAGAATGATCATAGCTGTAAGAATGTATGATACTGGGGCAATTTTGAAATCAATCTGTTTAAAGCCAAATATGATAAAGGTGCTGACCATGAGATTGCTTCCAAGGGTGGGAGAGAGCAAAAGCCCTAAAGCTACGCCTATAAGTACAGAAGGCATGTTGGACAGCATCACCTGAAGGGAAAGGTCTTTTGATGTAAATCCAAGAGCTTTGCTGACACCAAGGTTTCTCCACTGCTTGTTGATGTTGGTGCGAACTATCAGCGATTCAACAAAGGCCACGATCAGGATCGTAAGGAGGCTGACAAAGTATGCAAAGGTCTTGATCCCGGTGGTGATAAGACCTACAGTCTGATGGGCTGCCACTGAATAATCAGTTACGGTCACTTCTGGATAAATATCCTTAAACTCCTTTTCAAATTCTGCGAAAGTCGCGCCATTTTTGAGATGTACACAGATCTGCATTGTGTCAGGAACAGCAGATACTTTTTCAAGGCCCTCGAGTGTCATAAAGGCCATCATTCCCATGTTGTTCATGGTTTGGCTGATACCGCAGACGATAAAGGACTCATCAGCCATGTCATTTCTTACTGTCACCACATCCCCAAGGGAAACTCCGAGCCTGCTGGCAGCGTTAGTTGCAAGCATAACCTCGTTAGGGTGCTTGGGCCACCTGCCTTCTACTATGGAACCTCCAATAATGTTTGATGTGTCGGAAAAGCATCTGGTGGTTATGGACTGTTTGTTCTTTTTGTGGTAATAGTTTACGCCCATCCAGATCTCGCGCCTGGTGTCCGTAACAGTTTTCATGGATGCTACAGTTTCTTCCATGCTGGCATCTCCAGAAAAAAACGCGTCATACACATCAAAACCGCCGATATTAAGAACTCCTTCGTCATTGCCAAAGGTATCAGTCATTCCGAAGGCAACAACCGATGAAAGAGCAAGGATCATCATGATAAAGATGATTCCAAGCTGATTTCTGAACCTTCCGAAGGTATCCTTAAGGGACAGAGTAATGGCAATTGGGAAATTAGTCTTGTCAAAAGAAAAGAGATTTTTCTTGTAGTTATGGGTGTTAACGCCGCCTCTAAGGGCAGAAAGTACACTGACCTTACTGTATTCCCGTCCAAGAAGGAGAGTAAGGATTGCTACAACAAGACCAAAGCCAAGGAAAACTGCAAATATTACAGAAGTATTTACCGGCTGATTCCACATAAGTCCAAGTGTGATAAGGATTATTATGCCGATCTTATCAAGAAGAAGTGTTCCGATAACAATTCCAACTACAGCACCAAGTCCAGATATCATAAGAAGCTGGAACAAAAGGATCAGCACAAGTTCCCTGACTGTATAGCCTGAAGCCTCCATAATGGCTGTGTTTTTCATGTTGGTCATGATAAAGTTCTTTACGCTGAAGTTGATGATGACAATGGCTATTGTCAGGATGATCAAAGCGAAAAGAAATATCAGCGCTACAAATGTAAGTGGAAGTATCATGGAGCCTGTCTTCATAAGCTCAGCAGGAAGAACATTGGTACTTGGCATTGAAAAGTCAGGATTTTTTCTTGAGTAGTCGTTGTACCAGGTCATGAGCTCATCTCCGATGGAATCAGAGAGCTTATTTGTATCTATGTGCTTCTTTTTTGCAGTGTTCGTAAGCTGGGTCTTAACATATCTGCTGTCGAAAGCGCCTTTTGGGTTTTCAAAGCGGATAGTTTCATACATCCTGTCAGATACATAGAGCTTGTAGGTTCCCATGTTCATGGGGGAACAAAAGAGATTATCCTCGTTGTAGCCTGCTACCTTAAAGTCATAGACGTTGTCGCCGATCTTGAGTTCAAAGGTTGATCCGATCTTAAAGGTTGTACATAAGGATATAGGGATCACTACGTCGTTTTCGTTAAATGAAGATGCATCGATACTCATAGTCTGGATTGTCTGGGGCTTTTCATAGCTGCTGACAAAGAAAGGATATTCAATATAATCCTTATTTCCCTTTAATCTGTATTTAGAGCTGCAATCAAGATACTCCTCAACTTCGAAGTTTTTAAAATAAACATTGCCCTTTATGATCTCTTCTAATTTCTCGATCGCAGGCTCAGAGTAGCCTGTAATGATAAAAATGTCAGCGGCATTTATCTTTTCCATGTTTGTGTCGATAACTTTTCCTGTGTCTGCAAGAAATGACGCGCTGATAAAGATAAAGAGCGAAGAGAGGATAGACAGTATAAAGAAAGTGATCATGTCACTTTTTTGCTTTTTTATATTGTTTTTTGCGATAAAGAAAAATCTGTACATTTTTCTTTTCCTTTCAAGTGATAGATAAGGATTACCAGCCCATATCCTGAAGGAAATTTTTTAGGTTCTGGTGGCGCTTTTTTGCTGTTTCAAGTTCAGGATTTGACTCATCCTTGTAGTCGCCTGCATAGGGGCCAAGATCGATCTCATCGCTTATCACTCCGTCAGATAAGTAGATGATCCTGTTACCTCTCTCAGCGGCTTTGATGGTGTGGGTTACCATTACTATGCTCTGACCTTCGTTATTTAGGTCAGAGAGTATGTTAAGGACGTTTTCGGTGTTCTGGGAGTTGAGAGCTCCAGTTGGCTCATCGGCGAAAAGAACTTCTGGTGAGTTTATGACGCCTCTTACAACGGCTACACGTTGTTGCTGACCTCCAGACATCTGGGTTGGGAATTTTCTAAAATCGTTTTCTCCGATCTCAACGTTGTTTAATAGCTTTTTTGCCTTTTCTGCAAGAGCTTTTCTGTCAGTGGTCTTTAAAAGTCCGCAGACCATTACGTTATCAAGTGCGCTCATGCTGTCATTTAAATAGTTTTGCTGAAATACGAATCCCACGTGGTTGCGCCTGAACATAGCAAGCTTATCGTTATTGTATGTGGAGATCTCGGTTTCTTTTTCGCCCTCTGTGAAATATGTGATCGTGCCCATGCTGGGTCTGTCCATTCCGGAGAGAGCGTACAAAAGAGTACTCTTTCCGGAGCCGGAATTACCCATTATTACTGTAAAATCACCCTTGTAGATAGAGAGGTTTAAGTTCTTTAAAACGTGCTGCTGCACTGAGCCGTTTGAAAATGTCTTGGACAGATCACTTGCAATTAGTATTTTCTCTTTTTGAAGATTCATTATTTGTTCACCTTTACGCCCATTCCGTCAGTTATTTCTTCGGTGTCTCTCCATACAACGAGACTGCCTTCCGAAAGGCCATCTTTGATCTCTACCATGTCGTCGTTTCTTACGCCGCACTCAACAAACTTCTTGGTGGCTTTCCCGTTATTTGCAACAAAGACGTAGCTTCCTTCCTCGTCTTCGCTGAGAGCTTCCAAAGGAATGCGGATAACTTCATCAAGGCTTGCTGTGTTTATCTTTGCCTTGGCTTCAAGTCCAAGAATGATGGCATCATCTGGGGCATCCAAGGTGATCTCAATACCAATCCCTGAGCCTGTTCCAGAATCTTTGGTCATTCTCTCTATCCTTGAAACTTTTCCGGTGTAGTCCTTGTTTTTTATGTTGACAGTAGCAGTCTGGCCTTCTTCAATATTCACTATATCATACTTATTCACACTGCTTTTGATAACAACATCAGATATAGACTTAAGGGTGAGAAGTTTGGAGCCTCTCTGAATGTCGCTCCCTTTAGTGGCGCCAATCTCGGTGACGATCCCGTCAAATTCAGCCCTTACGCCGTCTTTGGCAGCAGCAAGATAGGAGAGCTTTTCGCTGCTTGTAAGTTCGTTTGCCTCTTTTACAGCCTGGAGTCTTTCTTTTTCGCCCTTTGTCATGATCCCGTTTACTGTGCTGGCTTTTTGGCTTGTCATTTCTGCCTTGTACTCCTTAAGGTCTGCAAGCTGAAGGTTTAAGGAGTTAAGGTCCTGCTGCATTTTTACGATCTCAGGAGCGTATTGCTGTTCATAGGCGTTGGTCTGGATCAGCATCCTTAAGTTTTCATATTCGTCTGAATCCGGTTCATCTTCCCATTCTATAAGGGAAATCTGGAGCTTTGCACCAAAGTCAGCAAGGGAAGCTTTCTTTTGTGCAAGACTGGTCTGGGTTTTAGTGATCTGAGCCTCTGTTTCAGCTATCTGCTGATTCAGTACTTCAAGATTTGTCTTTGCTTCGTTATATAAGCCAGCAGTTCTTCCTGATGCCTGCATGGAACCCTCGAAACTGCCAAGGTCAGCCTTTGCAGTGAGGTTTGCCATCGCCTCTAGTCTTTCAAGCTCCTCTGGGTCATAGGAGATAAGAAGATCTCCCTTTTTTACAAAGTCACCTTCCTTGACAAGGATATCGCCAACCCTTGCATCGATATCGCAGTAGTAGATCTTGTCGGTGTTGCTTTCAACAGTTCCGTTTACTTCGATCTCGCTTTCAAGGGCACCTCTGTCGACCTGATATGCACTTACTGACATGGCAGCCTTGGAGCTTATTGACATACCTCCTACAGCAATAACTGCGACTATAGCGGAAGATATAAGTATTATTTTCTTTTTACCTTTTATCATTTCAATCATTTTCTTTCCCCTTTACTTAATCGTTTACGTTTGCCTTGACCATACTTTACTTCAAAGCCAGCTGCTAAGTCTTAAGCTGTCTCTTGTGTAATTATTAATTGATTCTTAACTGGCCCTTTAAGAAAGTTGTTGAATTCTTAAAAAAAGTATTGTACAATCCATAAGCGCATTAAACGACAGTTCATTTGTACCTTCCTGTCGCTAAACAAAACCAGGACTACATGGAATACTTTTGTCTTTTTATGTAGCTCTGCGATCCGCAGAGTTTTTTTGTTGCCTTTTTTGGAGATGAACTGATGGAGAAGATCATTATTGACTGTGATCCCGGGATAGACGACAGCCTCGCTATAATGCTGGCTTTAAACAGTCCGGAGGTGGAGGTCGTTGGCATTACCATTGTGGCTGGCAATTCGCCTTCCGAACTTGGATTTAAGAACACCAAGAGAGTCCTTAAATTCCTTGGAAGGTTGGATATCCCAGTATATGTTGGGGCAGACAGGCCAAGAGTTAGAGAATACGTAAATGCCCTTGATACCCATGGAGAGGACGGGCTGGGAGAGAGCTTTTTGCCGGAAGTTCCTGGTCAGATGATCCCAGAGATATCTGCTTCAGAGTTTATGGCAGACGCCCTTAGAGGGGGAGATGTATCAGTTATAGCTCTGGGACCTCTCACGAACCTGGCTGACCTTATTGACAGGGACAGAGAAGCTTTTTTATCCATCAAAAGACTCGTGTCCATGGGCGGAAACTTCAGAAGCCATGGGAACTGCTCCCCGGTTGCGGAGTACAACTATTGGGAAGATCCTGACAGCGCCAAGGTGGTATTTAATGCCATGTATGAGGCAGGGCGGGAGATAGAGATGGTTGGTCTCGACGTCACCAGGAAGATCGTGCTTACCTACGACATCCTTGATGAGATGAAGAAAAAGAACCCGCTGGTTGGGGATTTCGTAGAGAAGATCACGAACTTCTATTTTAAGTTCCACTGGGAGTGGGAGCATATAAGAGGCTGTGTTATCAACGATCCTCTGGCTGTTGCCCAGTTTATCGATCCGTCTATTCTCTCAGGCTTTTGTGCATTTACGGATGTGGAGACCGGCGGAATATCCATTGGCCAGACAGTTGTGGACTCAATGGGATTCTACCGAAAAGAAAGTAATGCTCTTATTTACACCAAGGTCAATGAAAAAGCATTTTGGGATTTGTTTTTGCCAAGAATTCTAGGAATAAAAGGAGAAAGTAATGAGTAACAACGTAAAGAAACTGACATTTATAGCTCTTTCTGTAGCTATTAACATTGTAGGAAGCAAGATAGCTCTGCTTCTTAGCCTGCCTATCTTTTTAGACAGCATAGGAACAATGCTTGCAGGTATTGCACTTGGACCAGTAGCAGGAGGACTTACAGCACTTGTAGGCGGACTTATAAACGGAGCTTTAGGTGATATTTACGCCATCTATTTCTCCATAAGCGGCGTTTTGATGGGAGTGATCGCAGGACTTGTTTTCCACGAAAAGAAAAATACTATTCCTTCTCTTTTCTGGAAGTGCCTTATAGTTACACTGCCTGCATCAGCTCTTTCAGCCTGCATTGAGACCTTCCTTTTTGGAGGTATCACATCAGCAGTTGTGACAACCTTTATCATCCAGGCTCTTTCACAGACTGCACTTAAGCTTTTTGGCGGAGCATTCCTTACTCAGGCTGTTACAGACTATGTAGATAAGCTCATCGCCATTGTGCTTGTTGTAGTGAGCATGAGAAGCCTTCCTTATGAACTTACTCATTTTGAGAAAAGTAAAAAGCAGGAAGCAGCTGTTACCAGATAAAGTTGGATTTAAGCTGCTCACCATTGTCGATCAGAACATCCTGACCGGTCATGCTCTTATTGATGTTTGTAAGATAATAGCAAAGATCAGCGATTTCTTCTGCCGATGCCCACTTACCAAGAAGCGTCTCGTCGTGACATTTCTTCATGAGCTCAGGATCATCCATGATATGGGCATTGAGTGGTGTATACACGCCGCCTGCGGAAATGCTGTTAGATGTAGCACCGTACTTCGCAAGACGAAGTGCGGTGTTTTTCATATATGTAACTACGCCGCCTTTACTTGCTGCGTACTCTGGAAACTCGGCGCCATTAGATGCGCTGGAAGAGGCCATAAATAGTACAGACTTTATCTCATCCTTAAAAGCGTATTTTTCTGTAACTCTGATAGTAGCTTTTAAATTTACATCAATAACTAAAGGACCTTCCTGGATCCCTGCATTATTGATGAGCACATTGATATTTCCAATTTCTGGAAGTTCTCCATTAATATCAACAATCTCATGTCTATAAGAGGCTGCACTAAAACCAGCCTCTTTGACATCAAAGCCAATGACCTCATGGCCCATCTCTACATATTTTTTTGCGCATGCAAGCCCGATTCCCTGACTTGCTCCAGTTATCAGTATTTTCATGTCCTAAGTATACCACAGTTTTAAGCCTCCATAATATGTTGTAGAATAGATATATACGGTTTTTAGATAGGAGGAAATACTATGTGGGCTTATGAAACGAGCTTTTATCAGATTTATACTTTGGGATTTTGCGGAGCACCCTTTGAGAATGATGGAAAGTTAGAGCATAGGATACTTAAGGTTATAGATTGGATCCCTCATCTTAAGAAGCTGGGTGTAGGTGCGGTTTTGTTCAACCCCGTCTTTGAGTCGGATACCCATGGGTATAATACCAGGGATTACAGGAAAATCGATGTAAGGCTTGGAACTAACGATGACTTTAAGAAGGTGTGCGATGCTCTGCACAAGGAGGGCATAAAGGTTGTCATTGATGGAGTGTTCAACCATGCTGGAAGAGGCTTCTTTGGATTTAAGGATGTTTTGGAGAAAAAGTGGGATTCACCCTATAAGGACTGGTTCAATATAAGCTTTGATGGAAACAGTAACTACAATGACGGATTGTGGTACGAGGGCTGGGAAGGCAACTACGATCTGGTAAAGCTCAACCTTAGAAATCCTGCTGTTACAGACTACCTTATGGAGAGTGTTAAGTTCTGGATCGACGAGTTTGGTATTGACGGACTGAGGCTTGATGTTGCTTATTGTGTGGATACAGACTTCCTTAAGAGACTAAGGTATGAGACAGGAACCTGGAAGGATGAGTTCTTCCTTATGGGTGAGATGATCGGTGGAGATTACAACAGGATCATGGGAGATGAGACCTGCCATTCTGCCACAAATTATGAGTGCTATAAGGGAATGTTCTCAGCACTTAACAGCATGAATCTGTTTGAAATCATTCATTCCCTGCTTCGTCAGTTTGGTCCTGAAAACTGGACTCTCTACAAAGGAAAGCACCTGTTATCTTTTGTTGACAATCATGATGTATCAAGGATTGCAAGCATTTTAAACAATCCAGCACATCTTAAGCTCATCTATACTCTCATGTTTGGAATGCCTGGAATTCCAACGGTATACTATGGCAGCGAGTGGGGAGAAAAAGCAGACAAATCCCAGGGGGATCCTGCACTAAGACCCTGCTTTGATGAGCCACAGTGGAATGAGCTTACTGACCACATAGCAGCTTTGTGCAAGGCCCAGAACGGGGCACAGGCACTTAACTATGGCGGCTTTAAGTCCCTTGTACTTACTAACAGACAGTGCATTTTTGAAAGAGAGAGTGCTGATGACAGGGTCATGGTGGTGATAAACGCAGATGAAAATCCCTATCATGCCCACTTTGATGCCAGGGCCGGAAGGGCAAAAGACCTGATAACCGGCACAGAAGTTGATTTTGGCGGAGGTCTTGAGATACCTGGATATACTTCATATATTCTGAGGCCATTTTAAATAAGAGCGTAAGCAATTCTGGCCCATAGCAAATATTCATTATTTTTATCTGACAAACCACATTATTCTATTAGTTTCTAATGACTTGATGACATAGAATATAGTTATCAGGATCATGGAGGGATATAGAATGAAGATCTATTTTGACAAGCTCTACAAGGATAACAGACAAAAAGAATTATGTGGTATATGTGTTCCTTTCAGCAAAGGGGCACTTAATGTGAATGACCTTGATTCAGTGACGATCCTTGATGTTGACAGGAAAGTCCCTTCCCAGACACACCTTACTTCCACTTGGGACGACGGGTCTGTTCGTTATATCTACACGCACTTTTTGGCAGACCTTCCGGGGAATGACAAAAAAGAGTTTTTGATGACCTACAAGGGTGATGCAGATTTTGAGCTTGCAAAAAGCGCTAAAGAAAGCAGCCTGCAGGACGCTGTCTGTGCAAAAAATGAGGATGCCAGGATATTCATCGAAAACGGACCACTTAAACTGTCTGTAAAGGATGGTTCTGAGCATCTTTTTGAGACTTTTTCTTTTGAAGAGAAGGTCTTTGATAAGAGCCAGTTTGTAGGACCATTTGTGACAATAGGCGGTGAAAGATTAAAGACTGTCTTTGATGAGTGGAAGCTTGTTAAGGAAGGAGCTGTATTTTCAGTCCTTCAGGGCAAAGGAAGATGCATTGGCAGCAAAAATTCATTTTCTGGAGAAGGAATAAGGTTCGAAATGCGAATTTCCATTACCGCAGGAAAACCCTGGATGGATATGGGATTTCGTTTCATAAATGCAACTGAAGGTGATATAAAACCAGATGATATTGTATTTGCAGTAAAGGCATCTGCAAACGGAGACATCTTACTGGATAGCCCTGAGTATATCAGCGAGAAGGTAGATTCTACCGGCTGTGGAGATACAAAAAAGACAGACGTATCAGGTGGTATTGTAAGAACAACAGGTATTAAAGACCTTCACAGATACGATTTTTCAAAGGAGACCAGATCAGGCTCACCAAGGACTATTGTTGCAAGCTCCAACTACAGGACTGATTTTGTGATAAGTCAAAGTGGCAGCATGCTTGACAGCACTATCACAGCTGAAAAAGTAAGTAAGATAGCCAATGAGCATTTTGCAGAAGTTTTCTTTGGCACTTATTTTGCTGATCATACAGATCCTTCAGAGAATATTGGAGTCTGCGCCACGGTATTTCAGGCTTTTCAGAATTTCCCCAAGGCAGTAAGAAGCGATAAAAACGGTGTTGTGGTATTTCTTTTACCCGACCAGTACAAAAATGCTGATAAAACAAGTGCTTCTCCTGTGGTATTTGCATCTGGAATGGCAAGAGAACAGAGATTTTTGCTGCATTTTCATGAGGCCAGCACGCCGATATATGAGCTTGATAACAGGAGCATCATCTATCAGATGCCTGATGAACCCTATATTTTGCCGGAAGTATTTAAAAAAGCAGATGTTATGCCAGACATCTTCCTGGATCGTGACCAAGCAGATGACGATGTAGAGATCTCAATTATTGAAAAAGCAGACGGTCATGCAAGATGCTACGGAATGCTGAATTTTGGCGATGCACCTGATCCTGGATACACTGAACAGGGCAGGGGAAACGGAAACCTTGTCTGGACAAACAACGAGTATGATTATCCTCATGCCATGTATATGATGTATGCAAGAAGCGGCGTAAGGCGCTTTTTCGACTATGCCAACGTGGCTGCCTGGCACTGGATGGATGTTGATGTGTGCCACTACTCAAGTGACCCGTTAAGGATAGGAGGCCAGTGGGAGCACACAAGGCGCCATACAGGAGGCTCTGAAGCAGGAGCGGGCTCTCAGGGCGAGATGGTCTGCAGCCATGAGTGGGTTGAAGGCCTTATTGACCTGTATCACTTTACTGGAGATAAAAGAGCCCTTGATACCGCTATTGGCATAGGAGAAAACGTTCTTAGACTTTTGGAGACGCCTATGTATCAGGTTGCAGGAGAGAGCAGCGCCAGAGAGACCGGATGGGCGCTCAGGACTTTGACAGCTCTTTTTGTGGAGACCCATGACACTAAGTGGCTTTCAAAGTGTGAATGGATAGTTTCTCAGTTCGAGGCATGGAATGAGAGATACGGAGGGTGGCTTGCGCCCTATACAGACAACACTACCATAAGAGTTGGTTTTATGATCTCTGTGGCAGTGGGTTCACTTATGCGCTATTACAGGGTATTCCCCTCTGAAAAGTTAAGAGAAATGATGATAAGGGCCATTGATGATCTTACTGAAAACTTTATGACACCCCAGGGGATATTTGTTTATAAAGAGCTTCCCAGCCTTTCAAGAAATGGCACAAATACTCTTTTGCTGGAAGCTATGGCTATTGGTTATGAGCTTACAGGTGATGAGAAGTATCTTGATCATGGCAAAAAAACATTTAGAAGATCCTATGGCGAATCCCACTCATTATCAGGAAGTAAGCGCATTGTAGAGGACTCTGTCCTGGTTGGACAGGGAGCTACCAAGAACTTTGCCCAGAGCTTTTTGCCCATAACCAGTTTTTATGTGAAACTAGCCAGAGCAAATAAGTTGTTGTGACAGAATAATTGTTATATAATCAATTTATGGAAATACGTACACCTATTATTGCAATTTTAGTACTGACCATTCTTATGGTGATCTACCTGAGGAAAAACATCCCTCAGGTCTTTTCAACGCGCGTGTTTTTTTGTTTTCTTATCTCAGTTTGTCTGTGCCTTGTGAGCGAGATCATCGAATGTGCAGTATTTACTCATCTTGATTCATCCTTCAGAGTACTTAGAAGAACTACTCAGGGTTTTTATGTTGGAACGCTTATCCTATGCGTCAACATGATGACACTGTATGTCTATGCTAAGGTGACTCTCGGAAGGATGATCTCAAAGCTTGTCATTGGGCTTATGACAGTACCAGGAATAGTGGCGATCATAGCAATAGTTTTTGGCGAGATATACTACACCAGAAGCGCTTCAGGCCAGTATTACAGCTATGGACCAGCAATCCTTATCTGCTATATTGTCGGATTTTTCTATATTGTTACCACTTTGATCTATGTTATAGCCAACAGAAAGAGAATACGCATAGAAGAGTTCAGAGCGATCACAGTTGGACTTCTTGTATGGCTGGTACTTACTCTTTTTCAGTTCACAGTCCATGGGTTCCAGGTTTCTGCAGTTGGAATCATGCTGATGGCTCTTATCCTGTTTTTGGCCATGGAAAACCCCAAGGAATTTTATGAAAAGAATATGTTCAATGTCAGGAACAAAGAGGCATTTACCCAGACATTGGTCGAGAAATTTGGCTTTAAACAGAATTTTTTCATCACTTCAGTTATCTTTACTGGAAGAACTTCAGTGTTATCTGGCGAAGACAGACAGCACCTTATTGATCTGCAGACTGTAGTGGCAGGCAAGGCTTCCTTAGAGCTTGGAATAGATGCTTATCTTTCCGACTGGAATGCTCTTTCATTTGTGATAAAAGAGCCCAAGAAGGTTGAGGCTTTAATGTCCATGATAGGTAATTACAAGGACAACACCAATAATTACAAGCTGACATATTCAGTTCTTGAAGTTCCAAAGTGCACTGAAAATGTCGATGAAGCGCTTCAGATACTTTCTTATGTTGCAGGTGAATATGTCTATACCCAGTCAGCTCCTAACCTTGTTATCAACAAGGCAATCGTTGACAGGATGGTATACAGGAACAGCGTAGAAGATGTGGTGAGACAGGCAGTCATCGACAAGGCCTTTGATGTGTACTATCAGCCGATCCTTAGCGTCAAGGAAGGCAGATTTACATCAACTGAAGCTCTTGTAAGACTTAGACGCCCCAAGTCAGAGAACTACATTTCCCCTGAAGACTTTATTCCTATCGCTGAAAAATGCGGCCTTATCAAGGATATCGACGACTTGGTATTTGAAAAAGTATGTTCCTTCATCGCAAGGGAAAACCTTTCAAGCTACGGTGTAAAGACAGTAGAAGTCAATCTTTCAGGCCATGAAGTTGTAGATAAACAGACCTATGCAAGGCTCCTTGGAAAGATGGAGAAATACCATATTCCTCCTAAGTTCATCAACTTTGAGATCACTGAGACAGCGTATATCAATAACGATGACACATTTAAGGAAAATGTCCAAAAGCTAAAAGATATGGGAAGTACCTTCTCAATGGACGATTTTGGATCAGGCTACTCCAACCTTCTTGAGCTTCTTAAGATGGACTATAAGCTTGTTAAGATGGACAAGGAATTTGTATGGAACTGTCTTGATAAGAGCAAACCTGAGAATCAGCGCATGCTTGAGTACTCTATAAGCTTCCTTAAAGATTATGGACTCCATATTCTTGCAGAGGGTGTAGAAACTGTAGAACAGGCTGAAACTTTGGTGGAAAAAGGTGTAGAATACTTACAGGGATTTTATTATTCAAGACCGATACCAGAAAACGAATATATTGAGTTTCTTAAGGCACAGAAAGGAGAAAGACAATGAACGAGGCTCTATATGATGCAGTATTCTCTTACGGAGAAAATAAGATCGACCCATTTGCACAGTGCTGCGTAGATTTTGACAGGATCATTTCTGACATGAGGCTGGTAGGGTATGAGATCAACTCATTAAACATCGTTCAGCAGATAATGCTTGAACAGCTTGATACACTTCTTAAGTTTAAGGGGAAGATCATTGAACAGGCTATGGATCTTGATAATAGAGACGACTTCTGCAGGGAAAAGTATGGCCTTTCTTTCAAAGATATTGACGCTCTTGACCCAATCCACGACATTGAGTATGACATAAAGAGCGGTCAGGTTATCTATTATCTGACTCATGAGGCAAAACATAAAGAAGAAGCCTATTTCATTCTCTTCAAAAAATCCTTTGATGCCTTCACAAGTAAGACCGGCTTTAATTACATCAGTAACTGATAAGGATAAGAAAATGATCTTAGAGACAGCAAGACTAATACTAAGAGGCTGGAAAGATGAAGATGCTTCCAGCCTCTTTAAATATGCCTCGGATAAGAGGGTGGGACCATCTGCAGGCTGGCCTCCTCATAGGGATGAGAACTACTCAAGGGCGGTAATAAGGACTATTTTTTCAAACCCCGAGACCTATGCTATATGTCTTAAGGGAATGGAAGAGGAGCCAATAGGCAGTATTGGCCTTACTCTTAAAGGAAGTCCCGAAAGACCATTAGAACATAATGAAGCTGAGCTTGGGTACTGGGTTGGAGTTCCTTTTTGGAACCAGGGAATTGCAACTGAGGCGGCAAAAGAGATGATCCGCCATGGCTTTGAGGATCTTAATCTTAAAAGTATCTACTGTGCTTATTTTCAAGGAAACGACAGGAGTAAAAAAGTTCAAGAAAAATGCGGCTTTAAATACCACCACACTAATGACTCCTGCAAGGTTCTGATGCTGAAAGAAACAAGGGTTGAGCACATGAATCTGCTTACTGCTCAGGAGTGGGAGAACATAAAAAAGTCACACTTTTTTCAAGATTAAATATTACAAAAAAAGTAATATTATGTTATAATCTATACACTGAAAGCGCTTCCAATAGGTTGTTTTTTGTTGTGTAAATATATAAGGAGGAACATATGTTAAAAATTGGAGAATGCGTAATTTACGGCAGTCACGGTCTGTGTAGTGTTCGTGATATACTGGTTCCGTCTTTCCTTGAGAGGGGAAAAGAAAAACAGTATTATCAGATGGTTTCCGCGGTAGATGCAGGAAGTGTTCTCTATGTTCCGGTTGATGGTGCAGAAGACAAGATACGTCAGGTTATCAGCAAGGCTGATGCGGAAGGGCTCATCGATGAAATAGAATTTACACCAGAGCTTGATCTGCCTGAAGGCAAGAAGGCTGAGCCTGCTATCATGGAAGTTATCAAGAGGAATGTTGCAGACGAGATGATGAGTCTGGTTAAATCTCTTCGCAAGATCAAGGCAACAAGGGAGGCTGAAGGCAAGAAGTTTGCATCCTTAAGTGAGAAGCATCTTCTTATGGCTGAGAAGCTCCTATACACAGAGCTTGCATTTGCACTTAAAACCGAGAAGGATGACATAAAATCCAGAGTTCTTTCGGAACTTTCACAGTTACCACTTGAGACTGCTTGATGCAGTCTCTTTTTTTATGCTCATAAGTACCGCAAACACGCTCTTTTTGGTTGCAATAAAGAACTGTCTTTTGTAAAATGTAATCTATGGCGAATACTTTAGAACTATACTACGAAAGTGCATATTTAAAGGAATTTGATGCCACTGTCATATCCTGCAGTAAGGGCGGCGATGGCTCTTTTTTTGTGTGCCTTGATAAGACTGCTTTTTTCCCTGAACAGGGAGGGCAGAGTTGTGACAAGGGCGTTATAATTGACAGTAGCGGAAAAAAGCATGCCGTTGCACATGTATCTATTCAGAATGGAGTTATCACCCATGTTCTGGACAGTGCCATTGAAGCAGGTGATAATGTGCATGGCGTAATAGATTTTCCACACAGATTCAGCAATATGCAGCAGCATACCGGAGAGCATATTTTTTCGGGGATAGTAAACAGCCGTTTTGGTTATGACAATGTGGGATTTCATCTAAGCGACAGTGAAGTGACCATGGATTACAATGGCCAGCTGACAGATGATGAGATCGGTAAGGTGGAAGCATTAGTTAATGAAGCTATCTGGGCAAATGTAGAAGTTATCTGTTCATTTCCCTCAGATGAAGAGCTTTCTGAGATAGACTACAGGAGTAAAAAAGAGTTGACAGGGGCTATCAGGATAGTAACTATCCCGGGGTTCGATGTCTGCGCATGCTGCGCTCCCCATGTTCTAAGGACAGGTGAGATTGGCCTTTTGAAGGTAGTGAAGGCTCAGAACTATAAAGGCGGTACCAGGGTCAGCATTCTGTGCGGTAAGAGAGCCCTTGAATATCTTTCTATGGAACATGGCATTGTGGATGATCTTGTAAGGATATTTACCACCAGTCAGGACAATATCATAGCATCTGTGGAAAAGCTAAAAAGTGATCTGTCAGATTGTAAGGGGCAGATGGCAGAGCTTCAAAACAGGCTCCTTGAATATGAGATAAGGGAAATAGATGAGGATCTTAAGAATGTCTTTTTGGTAAAAGAGGCTTCTTTAGACCAGAATGTAATGAGAAAAACTGTTAACCTGCTTGCTGCATCGCACCAGGGCTTTTGCGGAGTTTTTTCAGGTGATGACAAAAAAGGATACAGATATATCATAGCTTCTGGTACAGATAACAGGGATGCCAGAGATGTGCAGAAGATGCTTTCTAATGAATTTGGAGCAAAGGGCGGCGGAAACAGTCCTATGATCCAGGGAAGCATAAGCTGCAATGATATCAATGCAGTAATTAACAGGTGTCAGGAGTTTTAATATGAGCAGCACTACTAAAAATGAATTTATGGAGGGGTGCCATAATGCTATCCCAATCTGTCTTGGATATATAGCAGTATCCTTTGCTTTTGGAATAGAGGCCTCCAAGATTGGCATGACAACTTTTCAGGCAGCGATGACTTCACTTCTTAATGTCACAAGTGCAGGACAGTTCTCAGCCCTTGACGTTATAGCAAGAAATGGAAGTTTTATAGAACTTGCTATATTACAGTTTATTATCAACTTAAGATATATGCTTATGAGCACAGCTCTCTCACAAAAGCTCTCACCTAAGGTGGGAACCCTTCAAAGACTGGGTATCAGTTATGGAGTAACAGATGAGATTTTTGCTCTTAGCTTTTTTAGAAAAGGAAGTCTGGATCCGCTCTATTCCTACGGACTAATAATAACTTCTGTTTTTGGATGGGTGTTTGGGACAGTACTTGGTGCTTTTTCCGGCCAGATACTTCCGGAGAGACTGATAAGCTGTCTGGGACTGGCTATCTATGGAATGTTCATCGCTATCATAATCCCGGATACCAGGACAAACAAAGCGGTTTTATGGACAGTCATTTCTGCAATGGCTCTCTCTAGCATATTTACATATGTTCCTGTGATCGCAGGCTTTATTTCATCAGGGTTCAGGATCATTATAATAACAGTTGTTGTGGCTGCTTTTGCAGCATACTTTGCACCTGTCTGGGAAGAAAAGGAGGAGATAGAGAAGTGAGCAGAGTTTATCTTTATATCCTTTTAATGGCAGGTGTTACATATCTCATAAGGGCACTTCCTCTTACACTTATAAGGAAAGAGATAAATAGCAGGTTTATTAGATCTTTTTTGCATTATGTGCCATATGCCACTCTTGCAGCAATGACATTTCCTGCTATACTAAATGCCACAGATTATCTTATTTCATCACTGATAGGATTTTTGGTAGCACTTGTACTTGCTTTTAATAAAAAGAGTCTTCTGACAGTGGCAGGCTTTGCTTGTCTTGCTGCGTTTGTGGTAGAACTGTTTTTACACTGATGCGTGATGATCATAATTTAGAAATGAGGAAAATGATATGCGTATAGGAATGGGATACGATGTTCATAAGCTCGTTGAGGGCAGAAATCTTATTATTGGAGGTGTGAAGATCCCCTATGAAAAGGGACTTCTTGGGCACTCTGATGCGGATGTCCTCCTTCATGCTATAATGGATGCAATTTTAGGAGCAGCTGCTCTTGGGGACATTGGTAAGCATTTCCCGGATACCGATCCTAAATACAAGGGAGCTGACTCCATAATGCTTCTTAAGGAAGTTGCGGATCTTGTAGACAAGGAGCATTATGTTATTGAGAATATTGATGCTACAATAATTGCCCAGGCACCTAAGATGAGACCTTTTATTGATGAGATGAGGATCAATATAGCTCAGGCACTTCGGATCTCTTTATCTCAGGTCAATGTCAAGGCCACTACTGAGGAGGGACTCGGATTTACCGGATCAGGAGAGGGTATTTCCTCTCAGGCGATATGTCTTTTGACAAGTCCAATGGATGCCTTCAGTGCAGTTTACGGGGATAATGAACCAGGCTGTAGCAGGTGTCAGGGCTGTGATAGAGGATGATAGTAGGAAAAAAGATTGCAAGGAGTAATATAAATGGCTGAGAGATTTAGTTTTTACAATTCACTTACAAGAAATGTTGACGAGTTTGTACCTCATATACCAGGCAAGGTTTCCATGTACACTTGCGGACCAACTGTTTATCACTACGCTCATATCGGTAATATCAGAACTTACATCATGCAGGATGTCCTTGTGAAGGCCCTTGGCTATGCAGGATATGATGTAAAGAGAGTCATGAACATAACTGATGTTGGACATCTTTCATCTGATGCGGATACTGGTGAAGACAAGATGCTTGCCGGAGCAAAGAGAGAACACAAGTCTGTTATGGAGATCGCGAAGTTTTACACAGATGCTTTCTTTAAGGATTTTGCGGCTGTCGGCAATAAAAAACCAGACGTTATAGAACCTGCAACCAACTGTATTCCTGAGTTTATCCATATGATCGAGGTGCTGCTGGATAAAGGCTATGCTTACCAGGCAGGTGGAAATATCTATTTTGATACTAGTAAACTTGATGATTACTATGTTTTTTCCTCTGCGATAGAGAAGGAACAGCTTGAAATTGGTGTCAGGGATGATGTAGAAGAGGATACCAATAAAAAGAATAAGACTGACTTTGTACTTTGGTTTACCAAGTCAAAGTTTGAAGATCAGGCTCTTAAGTGGGACAGCCCATGGGGAGTTGGCTATCCTGGATGGCACATTGAGTGCTCATGTATCTCCATGAAGCACCTTGGGGAATACATCGATATCCACTGTGGTGGCGTAGATAATATGTTCCCGCATCATACCAACGAGATAGCTCAGTCCGAGAGCTACCTCGGACATAAGTGGTGCAGCTACTGGTTCCATTCAAACCACTTAAATGACAGAGCAGGTAAGATGAGTAAGTCAAAGGGCGCTGTTCTTACAGTGTCAGTTCTTCAGGAGAAGGGCTATGACCCTTTAGTTTACAGATTCTTCTGCCTGCAGTCCCACTACAGAAAGCCACTTGAGTTCTCATTTGAGGCTCTTGATCAGGCAGCTACAGTATTTGATAAGCTTGTTAAGCGCGTAGCTGAGCTTAAGGATGGCGGTGAAGTTGATGAAGCTGTGAAGAAGAGCTTAGAAGATAAGTTCCTTGACGCTGTTTCTAACGATCTTAACACTTCAATGGCAATAACTGTCCTTTATGATGCTCTCAAGGCTGATACCAATGATGCAACAAAGCTTGCACTTGTGGAGAGCTTTGATAAAGTTCTTTCACTAGACCTTATAGATCATGCTAAAAAGCTTAAAGAAGGCGCTTCTGATGTAGATGCTGAGCTTCTTAAATATATCGAAGAGCAGATTGCGAAAAGAACTGAGGCCAAGAAGAACAAGGACTTTGCAACTGCTGATGCCATAAGAGATGAGCTTATGCAAAAAGGTATTGAGATCAAGGATACCCGCGAAGGAGTTAAATGGCAGATAGTTTAAATGAGTATATCAATTTAAGGTTTGGTATTGAGTCCAAGGATATAAGAACCTATTCACCTCTGACGCTGGCGTATATTGGAGATGCGGTTTTTGACCTTATTATCAGGTCCGTTCTAGTGAACAAGGGCAATACTGCGGTGAACAATCTGCATAAAAAAGCAAGCGCTATTGTTAAAGCACCCACTCAGTCAAAGATTGCAGCAGCTATAATGGATGACATGACCGAGGAGGAAAGAGATATTTTCAGAAGGGGCAGGAACTCCAAGCCTCACACCAAGGCAAAGAATGCATCTGCTATAGAGTATCTTGAAGCTACCGGATTTGAGGCGGTTTTGGGATTTTTGTATCTCAGGGGCGACATGGACCGGATAATGGAACTAATAGTTCTTGGAGTAGAAAGAGCGGATCTGTCAGATAGTTTGTAAATTGAGGTTATCCTATGGAAAAAGAAATGAACATTCAGGGGAACGAAGAGAAGATTGAGGGCAGAAATGCCGTTATCGAGGCTTATCGTTCCGGAAAAACAATAGATAAGATATATATACTTGATGGATGTCAGGACGGTCCTGTTTCAACCATCAGAAGAGAGGCCAAGAAAAACGGGACTCTCATAAAGTTTGTAAGCAGGGAGCGCCTTGATCAGATGTCAGAAACTGGCAAGCATCAGGGAGTCATCGCTATAGCCGCAGCCTACAAGTATTCAGAGATGGAAGATATTTTCAACCTGGCAAAACTGCGGAACGAGGATCCATTTGTGTTTATTCTGGACAATATTGAAGATCCCCACAATCTCGGTGCTATCATTAGAACAGCCAATCTTTCAGGTGCTCACGGAGTTATCATTCCAAAGAACAGGGCAGTAGGACTTACAGCAACCGTTGCCAAGGCTTCTGCTGGAGCGCTAAACTACACTCCTGTTGTGAAGGTTACCAATATTGCCAGCACTATAGAAGCTTTGAAAGATAAGGGCCTTTGGTTTGCCTGCGCGGATATGGGCGGCACAAGAATGTATGACCTTAACCTTAAGGGACCTATTGGACTTGTTATTGGCAATGAGGGCAGTGGAGTATCAAGACTTGTCAGGGAAAAGTGTGATATGATCGCATCCATCCCCATGAAGGGTGATATCGATTCACTGAACGCGTCAGTAGCTGCAGGAGTTCTTGCTTTTGAGGTGGTAAGACAAAGGAGCCTTTGATGAGTGATTTAAGGTTTGACAGCATGGATGATGAACAGCTGATCATTCAGATACATGATGGAGGAAGCAATGAAACTGTTGACTTTATCATGAACAAGTACAAGGATCTTGTGAGAAAAAAAGCTGCATCTATGTACATCCTTGGAGCAGACAGAGATGATCTTATCCAGGAGGGGATGATAGGGCTTTTTAAAGCGGTACGAGATTATGATGCTGGCAGGGATGCCAGCTTTTCAACCTTCGCCGATCTTTGTATATCCAGACAGATGTATTCTGCTATTAAGTCTCTTTCAAGAAAAAAGCATATGCCCCTTAACAGCTATATTTCAATATATGCCAGTAGAGAGGATTCTGACCAGGGAGGTGATGTATCTCTTGAAGAGATACTTGAATCAGATTCAAACCTTATCCCTGAGCAGTACGTACTTGACCAGGAAAACCTAAAGATCCTTGAAGAAAACATCGATAAGGACCTAAGCGAACTGGAGAGGCAGGTTCTTGACCTTTATATAACCGGTATGAGCATAAAAAAGATAGCTGGAGTTTTAGGCAGAGACGAGAAATCTACGGACAATGCCATGCAGAGAGTAAGGGCAAAACTCAAGAAGTATCTCAAATAAAAAATGCTTGCTTTGCAGGTGATTGTATGCTATATTTATATAGCTGTTGTAAAACAGTGGTAACTATTGTTGATTTTTGCAAATCACAGCGTCAGGTACTTAAGTGTACTGATGAGATATCTGTCGGAAACAGATATGATAATTTAGATATAGTGAGGTGAGAAGATATGAGACAGGACATCCAGCCAGAATTCCATCAGGCAACAGTTACTTGCAACTGCGGTAACACATTCACTGTTGGATCAACTAAGAGCGAGATCCACGTAGAAATTTGCTCAAAGTGCCATCCTTTCTACACAGGAACTCAGAAGGCTACAGCTGCTCGTGGACGTATTGATAAGTTCAACAAGAAATACGGCATGGACAACAAGTAATTCAAGGTTCATAAGTTTAGTAGAAACTTTAGAGGTTGAGGCAATAGCCTCGACCTCTTTTTTTACAATTCAAGTTGAGGAAAGCTATGAAGAAACGTAAGTTAAGACACTATTCCGGAATCGGCGGACAGGCGGTTTTAGAAGGTGTTATGATGAAAAATAAGGACATGTATGCTGTAGCTGTAAGAAAGCCAAATGGCGACGTGGCTGTTGAGGTTGATGAGTATCATGGCATCGCCTATGGCAGTAAGCTTCTTAATATACCTTTTGTAAGGGGAGTATTTGTATTTATTGATTCCCTTATCCTGGGACTTAAGTCTCTTAACTATTCATCATCCTTCTATGAGGAAACTGATGAAAAGCCAAGCAAACTGGATGAAGAGATAGATAAGGTCTCAAGTGGCCATGAGGACACATTCCTTATGGTAGTTACAACACTTATCTCATTTATATTTGCAATAGCTCTTTTCATGGTACTTCCATATGTTCTTTCAGAATTTATTTCGAAGTATGCAAGGAACGAGTCTATTGTGGCCATCATTGAAGGCGTGTTCAGGATCCTGATTTTTATTGTATATATACTTCTGATATCAAGGATCAAGGATATCAAGAGGCTCTTTATGTATCATGGTGCTGAGCACAAGTGCATCAACTGCATTGAAAAGGGCAGACCACTTACTGTACACAACGTTAAGCGCAGCTCAAGACTTCATAAGAGATGCGGAAGCAGCTTTATCTTATTTGTAATGCTAATCAGTATAGTACTGTTCTTCTTTATCAGAGTAGATTCCTACATCTGGAGAGTTGCAATAAGGATACTTTTGATACCAGTAATATCAGGTATCTCTTACGAGATCATAAGACTTGCAGGTAAGACAGATTTCTTTTTGGTAAGGATCATATCAGCTCCAGGGCTGTGGCTTCAGAGACTTACTACCAAGGAACCAGATGAGGACATGATCCGTGTTGCCATCAAATCAGTTGAGGCTGTCTTTGACTGGAAGGAGTTCTTACAGGACTCCTTTGGCTACGAGGTAGATGACAGCTGGCTTGAGGACGGAGAAGAGGTTAAGGAGTGAAAAAGGCCACTTATGAATTATAAATGTGCCTATGAATTTGGAATAAATGAACTTGAGAAAGCCGGGATTGTTGAAGCTAAGCTTGATGCCCGGCTTCTTTTAGAGCGCATTTGTGGTACTGATCACAGCGATCTCTTTGCACACCCGGACAAGGAACTTACGGATAAAGAGCTTTCAGAGTACGAGAAGTTTGTTTCAAGACGAGCAGGGAGAGAGCCTGTTGCTTACATCCTTGGCCAGTGGGAGTTTATGGGACTTTCCTTTGACGTGTCAGGAGATGTGCTGATCCCTGAGCAGGACAGCGAATTTCTTGTGGAAGAGGCGCTAAGGCACTGTGAGGATGGTATGAATATTTTAGACCTTTGTACCGGCTCAGGATGTATAGCCCTTAGTATCCTTAAGTTTACCAATGATACCAGGGCAACCTGTACTGATATTTCGGATAAAGCTCTTTTGATCGCTGAAAAAAATGCAGAAAAGCTTGGGATATCTGAGAGAGCAAGCTTTTTAGAGACAGATCTTTTCCCACAAGAGGTTCAGAAGTTCGATCTTATTGTCTCAAATCCGCCCTATATAGCAAGTGATGTCATTGAGACTCTCGCCCCGGAAGTTAAGGACTACGAGCCAAGGCTTGCCCTTGATGGGGATGAGGACGGGCTAAGTTTTTATAAAAGGATAGTAGCCAAAGCTCCATCATACCTTTATTCCAGCGGCTATCTCATTATGGAGATAGGGTTCGATCAGGCGGAAGCTGTAAGGAGGCTCTTAGAAGAAAACGGAAGCTATCATGAAATTGAAGTGGTCAAGGATTTTTCAGGCAATGACAGAGTGATCAAGGCTTGTTTCTATTAGCGGCACAAGGCAAAAACAGCAGGCGATGATCATTTTGGAGGAAAAGAGATGTTTGACAGACTAGAAGGAATTATCAGAAGATACGAAGATATAAATATGATGCTTGTGGACCCGTCAGTGGTCTCAGATCAGGAAAAATTCAGGAATCTTATGAAGGAGCAGAAGAACCTTGAACCAATTGTCAGCTCTTTTACAGAATACAAAAAGTGCAAGCAGACAATAGACGAGAGCCTGTCTCTTCTTGACGAGGAATCCGATCCTGAGATGAAGGAAATGTTAAGGCAGGAACTGTCTGACGCCAAGGAGATGCTCCCAAAAATGGAAGAAAAGCTTAAGATACTGCTTCTTCCCAAGGATCCCAACGACGAAAAGAACGTTATTGTAGAGATCAGAGCAGGAGTAGGCGGTGATGAAGCCGCACTCTTTGCTGCAGATATGTACAGGCTCTATACAAGATATGCCGAGAGACAGGGCTGGAAGATCGAGACCATGAGCCTTGAGGATATTGGAATAGGCGGAATCAAGGATGTGAGCTTTATGATCAAGGGTAATGGAGCTTATTCAAGGCTTAAATTTGAGAGTGGAGTTCACAGAGTACAGAGGATCCCAGCGACAGAATCTGGCGGAAGGATCCATACTTCAGCCATAACAGTTGCTATTATGCCTGAAGTTGAGGATGTGGCTGTAGAGATAGACTTAAACGATTGTAAATTTGATGTGTTCAGAGCATCTGGAAATGGTGGACAGTGTGTAAATACCACAGACTCAGCAGTAAGGCTTACTCATATTCCAACGGGTATCGTAATATCCTGTCAGGATGAAAAGAGCCAGCAGCAGAACAAGGCCAAGGCATTAAAGGTATTAAGAGCCAAGCTTTATGAGATGGAGCAGGAGAGGCAGCACGGGGAAGAGGCAGAGCTAAGAAGGAGCCAGGTAGGTTCAGGCGACAGGTCAGAAAAAATAAGGACCTACAACTTCCATCAGGGAAGAGTTACTGACCATCGCATTGGTCTTACGCTTTATAAGATAGATCAGATAATGGACGGGGATATCGATGAAATAATCGATGGACTCATCGCTGCAGATCAGGCAGAGAAACTGCTGCAGATGGCGGATTGATTAAAATTATTTGTTGAAGCGTATTTTTATATGGTGTACAATCAATATATAACATGTGATTTATGCGCTGAACTGCGTGATCTTAATGGAGGCTTATGGACGCTGGTTTTAAGTCAGAATTAATTGCATGGGGGGTTGACTGGGATGAGATTCTGGACAGATTCATGGGCAACGAGGATCTTATCGCCAAGTTTATGTTCAAGTTCCTGGCAGATCAGAACATGAATGACCTGACTAAGTACCTGGCTGAGGGCAATGTTTCAGAAGCTTTCAAGGCAGTTCATACCCTTAAGGGTGTTGGAGCAAATCTTGGCCTTAAGGGATTTCTTACTCCTGTCTGTGAGCTTACGGAGATACTACGAGCTGGCTCCATGGAGGGCTACAAGGAAAAATATGATCAGATAAAGCCAAAATATGATGAACTAATCACTATTTTGACCAAATACAGCGGCTGATCATAATATATCTGTTTCTATACCATTTGATTCAAGGAAGCTTGGGACATAGTTGTCCCAGGCTTTTTCTGCTTCTTTATCCAGAGTAAAGATACTGTAGTTTACACCGGTCGTGATCACTACTTCGCCCGATGAAAACTTAATATTTATTCCAAAAGACACCTGATCCATGGAAATATCGCTGTCAATTGTCTCAAAAAGAGAAGCTTTTTGCTGGTCGCTAAGACGAAGGATGAATTTGAATCCAAGGGGAGTTTGTCTGCCTTTTATGAGTTCTAAGCAGATAGGACGAAGTTTTTCCCATTTTGAAAATTCCTCTATGGGACATGCATTATCCTCTTCGTTTGTATTTTTATAAAACTCCTTATGGACCCGTCCATCTATGGTGAATGTATTATAGGTATCGATGACAACCTCCTCTGTAAGATAATTGTCGAAAAGCTCGCTGGTAAGCAGTTTTGCCATGAAATTCCTTTGCTTTGATACTCTTATTGCTATCATTATTTCTCCTTGATCTTTTATATCCTGTTCATATGGTAAAAAATCTATTTTTATCCTAAAAAAGTTGTATTTTTATTCAAATTAATAGGCTATAATTTAATTGTGCTTTTTTATATTTTAAGCTACAACGAATAAGTTTACTACAAGAGGGCTGTTTATGGCAAAAAGCGTAAGATTAAGAGACATTGCTGAGAGAGTTGGTGTAAGTACAGTTACTGTTTCCAAGGCTCTTTCAGGCCAAAAGGGAATGAGCGATGCATTAAGAGAGAAGATACATTCCCTTGCCAGTGAGATGGGATATGTTCCTTCAATATCTCGAAAAACTGACAGTTCCAAGGTGAGTTACACTATTGGTGTGATCATTGCTGAGAAGTACATGAGTGAATTTAGCGGCTTTTATAATAAACTCCATCAGCAGGTTTCACAGCTGGCTATGGATAGGGGCTGCTTTACCATGCTGGAAGTTGTTTCAGATTCAGCTCAGGAAAGCAGGCAGATTCCAAGGATCATTTTGGACAAAAAGGTTGAGGGTATTCTGGTCATTGGAAGACTTAAGGAAGAGTACCTTAGGGAAATCAAAAGCCAGAGCGGTATACCAATGGTTTATCTGGATTTCTGTAACCACACTGGAGATGAGGATGCAGTTGTTTCCGACAGTTATAATGGTTCATACTGCCTGACCAATTATCTGTTTGAAAAGGGCCACAAAAAGATTGCCTTTGTTGGAACAGTAATGGCATCTGGCGCCATCACCGACAAATATTTTGGCTATAGAAAATCGCTTTTAGAGCATGGTGTGGAGTTTAGACAGGATTGGATCATTGATGACAGGGATACTGATAATGGTCCTATGGATTCTTCCAGATTCTTAAGGCTCCCCGATGAGATGCCCACGGCATTTGTGTGCAACTGCGATCTTACTGCCAGTGTTCTGATCAAGAAGCTTACCGATAAAGGCTATAAGGTTCCAGATGATATATCAGTTGTCGGTTTTGATAACTTTGTTTATCCAGGAATGTGTGATCTTAAGATCACCACCTATGGAATAGATACCTATGAGATGGGCAGAAATGCAGTCCTTAATCTGATCCGCAAGATCAGTAAGGAGCGCTATCGCCAGGGCATTATGATCCTGGAAGGACATCTTATTGAGGGTGAGAGCGTAAAAGAGATCTAGTCTGTTCAATAGAATTTCTATAAGTAAAAGAGACTTTCAGGGTAACGTTATTATCAAGAGTAACTTTGCCAAAGGAAGTCTTTTTTACGTGGTTAACATTTACTATTCCGTAATCGTTGACAGGACACATCTGTGGAAAGTCGACGCATTGGTCATAGAAGTTTACGATATCCTCGATTATAGAGATCTTACGGCCTTCTGTAAGATAGACGTCAAGCTCTGACTTTGAAGTCTGGGTTCTGGTGACGCAGATAATATCATCGCCCCTTGCATAGATGGTTTCTTTTTGACCCCTTAGCTCTATTGTTGGGATGACTACACCTGTTTTTTCCTTGATGGTGTCGATCATGGCTGTGAGCTCTGCTACCTTAAGGGGCTTATCAAGATAGTAGACGTTTGAGTTTGTGATGCCTGCCTCTTTGGCGAGCTCTTTGTAGTCTATTGAAGAAGAGCACATGATTATGGGGCGCACAATTCCCACTGCCAGAAGCTTTTTTAACACCTCAAAACCATTGAAGGCTTCATCAGTCATATCTATAAACAGACCGTGGTACATCTGAGGACGCTGCATAAAAGCCTCTACATTGCCATAGGAATCAATGTAGATGCGTTCACCAGTTTCTTTGAAGATGCGGTCGGACTGACGGCCAAGAAGTCTCTCTGTCTGCTTTCTGTCAGCAATGTTGTCATCACAAACTGCTAAATGCATAGATATCTCCCTTTTACATGAATTTGAATTCCAAAGGACTGAAGTGGAGTAGTACAGCGGCAAGGATCTGAAGGATCAGGATGAGAGGCATTCCGAATTTAAAGTACCAGTGTTTAGTCTTGTGATGGAAAACTCTCATTCCAAGGATGGATCCTAAGCTTCCGCCGATAAGAGCAATAGCAAAAAGGGTTGCCTCGGGGATACGAAAAGCGCTGCGCTGAGCTCTTTTCTTATCGATCCCCATGGAGGCAAACCCTATGATATTCATTACTATTAAAAATCCTGCAAGATAGAAGATGGATTTCATTTATTATTTGTTTTTGGCTACTTCCTGCATCTTCATTGCACGAACTTTTGATGAAAGGCCAAACAGATTGATGAAGCCTTCTGCATCATGGTGGTCATAGAGATCTCCAGTCTTGAAAGAAGCGATGCTCTCATTGTAGAGAGAATATGGAGACTTGGTACCAGCCTTGATGATATTGCCCTTGTAAAGCTTGAAGGTTACTTCACCTGTAACATATTTCTGAGTGGACTCGATAAATGCCTGCTCGGCTTCGCGAAGAGGAGTGAACCATTTTCCTTCATAAACTAGATCAGCAAACTTGTTGCCCATATCCTTTTTCATTGTATAGGTATCGCGGTCCAAAATCAACTCTTCAAGCTGCTGATGTGCCTCGTAGAGAATGGTTCCACCAGGGGTCTCATAAACGCCGCGGCTCTTCATTCCAACTACACGGTTTTCAACGATATCAACGATACCGATTCCGTTTTCACCGCCAAGCTTGTTGAGGGTGCGGATAATATCGGAAACCTTCATCTCTTTTCCGTTTACAGACTTAGGAATACCGCCTTCAAATGTCATAGTAACAGTGGTTGGTGTATCAGGAGCATCCTCAGGTGTCTTGCCAAGAACAAGCAGGTGCTTGTAGTTAGGTTCAAGAGATGGATCTTCAAGTTCAAGACCTTCGTGGGAGATATGCCAGAGGTTCCTGTCACGGCTGTAGCTTGAATCTGCTGAGAATGGAAGATTGATGCCATGCTGCCTGCAGTATTCAATCTCTGACTCACGGGAATCCATTGTCCACTTGTCATTCCTCCATGCAGCGATGATCTTAATGTCAGGAGCAAGGGCCTTGATACCAAGCTCGAAACGGATCTGGTCATTACCCTTACCTGTAGCACCGTGGCAGATTGCAACAGCGCCTTCTTTTCTAGCGATCTCTACAAGCTTCTTGGCAATAAGTGGACGAGCCATTGAGGTTCCAAGCAGATACTTGTTTTCATAAACAGCGTGAGCCATTACGCAGGGAACAACGTATTCATCGCAGAACTCATCAACAACATCAAGGATGTAGAGCTTGCTTGCACCACAGCTTATTGCTCTTTCATTAAGCCCATCAAGCTCCTCTTCCTGTCCGCAGTCAATGCAGACGCAAACAACTTCATAATCGAAGTTTTCTTTGAGCCATGGAATGATAGCAGTAGTATCAAGTCCACCAGAGTACGCAAGGATTACTTTTTCTTTAGCCATGTTAAGGTTCCTCTTCTTTCTTTTATAAATTGATTTTTAATAAATGAATTATGGTATACTTTTGTTTGTGGCAGATTAAAATATATCAATCGCCGCTCTGAAAGATAATATAAACCCAAAATGTATAAAATGCAATAGGAATTTGCATAAATATTTAAAATGCAATCTTTTTATGCATAAATATTTATGTTTTCTATTGCAATATTCATTTTTTGGACTTATACTGAAACAAGTTATTAGTTCGAAAGAAGGGCAGAAAGTATGATAAAGGTTGGAATTATTGGTTCTACAGGATACGCTGGAGCTGAGATTGTGAGGCTTATTCAGGGGCATCCAGAGGCTGAAGTTGTTTGGCTTGGGTCCAGAAGCTACATTGATGAAAATTATAGTCGTATATATGGAAATCTTTTTGAACTTGTAGATGGTAAATGCATGGATGACAACATGGATGAGCTTTCCAAAAAGGCAGATGTGATATTTACCGCAACACCTCAAGGGCTTTGCGCATCACTTGTTAATGAAGATATCCTTAAGAATACCAAGATCATTGATCTTTCAGCAGACTTTAGATTAAAGGATGTTTCCGTTTACGAAAAGTGGTACAAGATCGAGCACAAGGCACCACAGTATATAGAAGAAGCTGTTTATGGCCTCTGTGAGATAAACAGGGACAAGATAAAGAATGCCAGGATCGTTGCAAACCCAGGCTGCTATACAACCTGTTCGATCCTTACTGCATACCCACTGGTAAAAGAGGGACTCATAGATCCGGATACACTTATTGTAGATGCACTTTCCGGAGTTTCAGGGGCAGGAAGAGGAGCAAAGGTTGCAAATCTTTACTGTGAAGTCAATGAATCTGCTAAGCCCTACGGAGTGGCAGATCACAGACATACTCCTGAAATAGAAGAGCAGCTGTCTTACGCAGCAGGGAAGCAGATGGTGATAAACTTTACTCCCCATCTTGTTCCAATGAACAGAGGAATCCTTGCTACTGAGTATGCATCTCTTGTAAAAAAGAACGGATCTCTTCCTACTAAGGAAGATATAAGAGCTGCATATGAAAAGTATTACAAGAATGAGAAATTCATAAGGATACTTCCAGACGGCGTATATCCAGAGACCAGATGGGTTGAGGGCAGTAACTACGTTGATATCGGATTTAAGATCGATGAAAGAACAAACAGAGTCATTATGATGGGCACCATCGATAATCTTGTAAAAGGTGCTGCTGGACAGGCTGTTCAGAATATGAACATCTTATTTGGCCTTGATGAAGCTACAGGACTTTCACTGGTTCCACTTTTCCCGTGATGAGGAAATGATCTTATTATATGAAGAGGATTAGTTATGGTTCGGGTAATGACATGTGAAGACTATGATGAAGTATATAAACTATGGATGTCCATCCATGGATTTGGCATCAGGTCTATGGACGATTCAAGAGAAGGAATCGAGAGATTTTTAAAGAGAAATCCAACCACAAGTGCTGTATATGAGCAGGATGGAAAGATAGTAGGTGCTATTTTATGTGGCCATGACGGCAGAAGAGCCTGTCTGTATCACGTATGCGTAAGCGAAGAGTACAGAATGCATGGCATAGGCAAGAAAATGGTAAATTTCTGCTGCGAGCAGCTTAAAAAGGAAAAGATCAATAAGGTATGTCTTAACGCCTTTGTTACCAATACTGTAGGTAACAAGTTCTGGCAAAAGATGGACTGGACTCTCAGAGATGATATGAACTATTACGACTACGTATTAAATACTGAAAATCTGACTATTTTTAACAAATAATCCTAAATAAACAGGAGGCTTACATGAAGATCATAGAAGGTGGTGTTACAGCTGCAAAAGGCTTTGAAGCTGCATGCTGCGAAGCTGGTATCAAATATAAAGACAGGACAGATATGGCCCTGGTTTTTTCAAAGAAGCCCTGCGTATCAGCAGGAACCTTTACATCAAATGTGGTTAAGGCTGCGTGTGTACAGTGGGATCAGAAAATAGTTGCATCAGGGGGACCCATTCATGCTGTTGTTGTCAATTCTGGAATTGCCAATGCCTGCACAGGAAAAGAAGGGTTTGACGCATGTGAAAAGACTGCAAAAGCTGTTGAGAAGTGTCTCAATGTTCCTTTTTCTTCAGTGGCTGTTGCATCTACAGGTGTTATAGGAATGCAGCTTCCAGTTGAAAAACTTACAGTTGGAGTTGAAAAAATGAGCAGTACACTTGCTGGCAGCATCCAGGCAGGAACAGATGCGTCCAAGGCAATAATGACTACTGATACGGTCAACAAGGAAGTTGCTGTTACCTTTGAAGCTGGCGGAACCCATGTTACTTTGGGAGGAATGAGCAAGGGTTCTGGAATGATACACCCCAATATGTGCACTATGCTTGCCTTCCTTACAACAGACCTTGCTATAAGTAAAGCTCTTTTACAGGAGGCTGTTTCTGATGTGGTCATGGACTCTTTTAACATGATAACCGTAGATGGCGATACATCCACCAATGACACACTTCTGGTCATGGCTAATGGAGAGGCTTTAAATAAAGAGATCACAGAAAAGGGACAGGACTACGAAAACTTTAAGGAAGCCCTTATGTATGTGTGCACTTTCCTTGCAAAGAAAATGGCAGCTGACGGAGAGGGCGCAAGCAAGCTTTTTGAAGCGAAGGTTGTAAATGCCAAGACCAAGGAAGATGCAAGAACTCTTTCAAGGGCTATTGTTGGCTCAAACCTTTCAAAGGCTGCTATTTTTGGATGCGACGCCAACTTTGGAAGATTCCTTTGCGCCATGGGCTACTCTGGAGCAGATTTTGACCAGAATGACGTTGAGCTTTTCTTCGAAAGTCAAAATGGAAAGCTTAAGGTTTTTGATAAGGGAACACCTATTGTATTTGATGAGGATAAGGCACTTGAGATCATGAAGGCTGATGCGGTCACTGTTTTTGTGGACATGCATGAAGGCAGTAAAGAGGCTACAGCCTGGGGATGTGACCTTACTTATGACTACGTTAAGATAAATGCAGATTACAGGAGCTAAGGAGACTATCATGGACAAGGATATGCAGGATGTACTTAAAAAAGCTGAAGTATTAGTTGAGGCTCTGCCTTATATTCAGAAATTTAACAGAAAGATAATTGTTGTTAAGTATGGCGGAAGCGCTATGAGCAATGAGGAACTTCAAAAGAATGTGATAACAGATGTTACTCTTTTGAAGCTGGTAGGCTTTAAGCCGATTATCGTGCATGGCGGAGGAAAGGCCATAAGCTCCTGGGTTTCCAAGGTTGGCAAAGAGGCTGAATTTGTAAATGGCCTCAGGGTTACTGACTCAGAGACCATGGAAATTGCTGAGATGGTGCTTGGAAGAGTTAACAAGCAGCTGGTTACCATGGTTCAGGAGCTGGGTGTTAAGGCAATAGGTATCAGCGGCAAGGACAGCGGACTTCTCCATGTCACAAAGAAATTGTCTGGGGGCCAGGATATAGGCTATGTTGGTGAAGTAGATAAGGTCGATCCCAAGGTTCTATACGATCTTTTAGACAACGACTACCTTCCAATCATTGCTCCGATAGGACTTGATGACAAGTTTGATACCTATAACATCAATGCAGATGACGCTGCATGTGCCATAGCAAAGGCTGTTGGTGCTGACAAGCTTGCATTCCTCACAGATATCGAGGGAGTCTACAAAGATATCAAGGATCCATCAACATTCATTTCAAGACTTACCTGCTCAGAGGCAGATGCCCTTATAGCAAGCGGCAATATTGGCGGAGGAATGCTTCCAAAGCTTGCTAATTGTACAGATGCTGTAAGAGGTGGCGTAAACAGAGTCCATATTCTTGATGGAAGGATCGCACATTGCCTGCTTCTTGAGATCTTTACTAACAAAGGTATCGGAACAATGTTCATGGCTGACAATGATGACCTGGCAAGTGCCGGGGCTTAAGAGGAGATTACTGTAATGAGTGAAATGATGCAGAATTATATTGATGAAGCGGAAAAGGATCTTTTGCACACATATAACAGGTACCAGATAGTTTTAGACCATGGAGATGGGGTATATCTCTATGATATTGATGGTAAAAAGTATCTTGATTTTGTGTCAGGAATCGCTGTTTTTGCGCTTGGATACAATAACAAGAGTTATAATGACGCTCTTAAGGCACAGATCGATAAGCTACTTCACACATCCAATTACTACTACAATGTCCCTGCAATTGAGGCAGCCAGAAAGATAAAAGAAGCTTCAGGAATGGACAGGGTATTCTTTACAAACAGCGGAGCAGAGGCAGTTGAAGGAGCATTAAAGGCCGCAAGGAAGTATGCATTTTTAAAGGATGGAAAAAATGATCATGAGATAATTGCCATGAATCATTCCTTCCACGGAAGGACCTTCGGAGCCCTGTCTGTAACAGGCAATCCACACTACAGAGAAGCCTTTGAGCCAATGATCGGTAATATTAAATTTGCTGACCTTAATGACTTTGACAGCGTACTTAGCTGTGTTACTGATAAGACATGTGCCATCATCATGGAGACAGTGCAGGGTGAGGGCGGAATTCATCCGGTTACTGAAGACTTCCTTAAAAAAGTAAGAAAGCTTTGCGATGAAAAAGATATTCTGCTTATCCTTGATGAGATTCAGTGCGGAATGGGCAGATGCGGATATATGTATGCATGGCAGAAATATGGCATTAAGCCAGATATCATGACCACTGCCAAGGCTCTCGGATGCGGAGTCCCTGTGGGAGCATTCCTTATGACAGAAAAAGTCGGGTCAGCTTCTTTAGTTGCAGGTGATCATGGTACTACTTATGGAGGAAATCCCTTTGTTTGTGCAGCAGTATCCAAAGTTCTTGATTTATTCAAAGAGGACAATATAATAGATAATGTGAATCAGGTGGCTCCATATTTGGAGAAGCGCCTTGACGAGCTTAAGGACAAATATGAATTTATCGTAGACAGACGTGGTATGGGATTTATGCAGGGACTTGTTTTTAACAGACATGTTTCTGATGTGATTGGTAAAGCACTTGAAAAAGGACTTATCCTTATTAACGCAGGCTCTGATATAATAAGATTTGTTCCACCGCTTGTAATTACTAAGGAGAATGTTGATGACATGATATCCATACTGGATTCATGTTTGGAGTCTTTATGAAACTGCGTGTTCGTATCATTTCTATAATTTTTGTTGCACTGGCCCTGGCGGGCACTTATGTTTATGCCCGCTCAGACAGGAGCATTTTTGAGGATTATTCTTTCTTTTCCCGCAATAAGACTACAGTCAGACTGTGGTATACTGATGATTCTTTGACGCCTTACCTTCAGAGTAAGGCGGTAGCTTATTCTGAGTTAAACAGCAAGGTTCGAATAGAGCCTGTCCTTGTTTCCGGCCTCGAGTATCTGGAGGCAGTTGGCAAGGCTTCTGCAAACGAAGATAACTTCCCTGATCTATATATAATAACAAACGATTCTCTTGAAAAAGCCTATCTTGCCGGTCTTGCAAAAGAGATAGAAGACGATGGATTTTTGCTGAAGGGAGATTTCCCTGCTGCAGCACTTAATTCTGTGACCTACAAAAACAAGAAAGTGGCTTATCCATTTTACTTTGAGACCAGCACACTGATCTACAACAAGACCTATCTTGAAAACATGGCCACTGAGAACCTTCAGTCAGAGATCGATATCCAGGAAGGCGAGGCTGCACAGGCAGAAATTGATGCTGTTGAAAGTGAAGAACCTTCTGAAGAAGAGGCTTTGGAAGTGGAGGATACAAGCTCAGAGATCACCCAGGGTATGATCGATGAGGCAGTGGCAGAGAGTCTTCCTCTCAACATTTCTGATATTCTTAAATTTGCCGAGAACTACAACGCTCCAGAGCAGGTTGAGGCTGTCTTTGAGTGGGATGTAACGGATATTTTCTACAACTATTTCTTTGTAGGCAATTATATGAATGTAGGCGGAGACGCCGGTGATGACCTGGAACTTTTTGATATTTACAACACTGATACCATCAGCTGCATGAAGATTTATCAGCAGCTCAATCAGTTCTTTGCCATAGATCCCAAGCAGATCGACTACGACACTATTGTTCAGGACTTCATTGATGGCAAGGCTGTATTTACAATAGCAACCACAGATATCATGAAAAAGATTGAAGATGCCAAGGCTTTAGGAGAGTGCGACTTTGAATTTGAGGTTGCAGATATGCCTGGACTTACTGATGACTTTGGCTCAAGGACAATGTCTGTTACTGAGTGCCTGGTAGTCAATGGATATTCTGAAAACTCCAGTGAAGCTGAGGAGGTTGCAAGGTATCTTTGCGGTGACAATTCAGGAGATATCTATAAGCTCAGCAATAAGCTTGCAGCTCATGATGGTGTTAACTACGAGGATCCAAGGCTCAACACTTTTGTTTCAGTTTATGCAGATTCAGTTCCAATGCCCAAGACTATAGAGACCAGCAATCTCTGGATGGAACTTGAGATCGCATTTACCAATATCTGGAATGGTGCTGACTGTAATTCTACCCTTAAGGCAGTCTCTGAGAGTATCAAGACTCAGATCACCGGAACAGAGTATACAGAGACTACGATCCCGGATCCTGATGATGAGGCTATCACCGCGGGACTTGTAGAAGATGATGATTAATCATTGAATTATTCTTTTTAATTTAATAGAATAGATAAGCATGGATGGGGCCCTCCGATTTAGGAGGAATCATGCAAAAGAAAGTATTTTTAGTTATAATTCTGGCGCTTATATTAACTGGATGTGCGCCATCAGGAAAAGAGATCATTCTGACAGATGCGGCAGAGGGTACATCTGTTTTGGATGAAGCAGGTTATTTAGGAACTGCCAATGAAAGTGAGGAAGGATCCGTGGTTGATGATCCTGCTCCTTCTTTAGAAATTCATAAGGAGCCAGAAAACATATTTGTATATGTCTGCGGGGCTGTTGCAAAGCCTGGAGTTTATGAACTGCCTTCAGGCAGCCGCATTGTGGATGCAGTTGATGTCAGTGGCGGATTTACAGACGAGGCAGATAGGACTTATGTGAATCTGGCAGCCAGGCTTGATGATGGGATTAAGCTCTTTATTCCCACAGTTGAGGAAACCAGTAAGGATGCTACCGGGAAGATAGAAAGCTTTGATAAAGGCGGCAGCTCTTTTGACGAAGGCACTGGTAAAGACAGTAACGGACTTATAAACATAAATCTCGCTACTAAAGATGAACTTACACTTCTTCCGGGAATTGGCAATAGTACTGCTGAAAAGATAGTAAGTTATAGAGAGCAGCACGGATCATTTAAGTCGATAGAGGATATCATGAACGTTTCCGGGATCAAGGATAAGCTTTTTTCCAAGATCAAGGATCATATAACGGTTTGATTAGATGGAATGGTGATGTTATGAGTAAAAAAGCGCTGGTTGTTGATGATGAGAAGGCAATTGTAAAAGGGATCAAGTTCAGTCTGGAACAGGATGACATAGTTGTTGACTGTGCATATGACGGACAGGAAGCGCTTGATATGGCCAGGGCCACAGAATATGACATTATTCTTTTGGATGTTATGCTGCCTAAGCTTACAGGCTTTGAGGTATGTCAGCAGATCAGGGAGTTTTCAAATGTTCCTATCATAATGCTCACAGCCAAGGGCGATGATATGGACAAGATCCTTGGCCTTGAGTATGGCGCTGATGACTATATAACCAAGCCCTTTAACATCCTAGAAGTAAAGGCAAGGATCAAGGCAATCATCAGAAGAACAGTGAGAACTACTGATACAGCCAAGGTCATGACCTTTGGTGATCTTAAACTCAACGAAGAGTATAGAAGAGTATTTGTTAAGGATAAAGAGATCAACGTTACAAGCAGAGAGTATGAGCTGCTTGAACTTTTGGCGTCCACACCAGGTAAAACCTATTCCAGAGAGGAACTGCTTGAGACCATCTGGGGCAGTGATTATCCCGGTGATGAGAGAACCGTTGATGTTCACATCAGGAGACTTAGAGAGAAACTTGAGAATAATCCAAGCGAACCAAGATACGTTCGTACCAAGTGGGGCGCTGGATACTATTTCCAGGCGTGATTATGGACAAAACTAGTGGTTTTAAGATAAGTGGTATATATAAAAGTCTTAGAGTGCGATTCTTTGTGATAGTTTTCCTGACAGGGCTGATATCCTGTCTTGTTATGCATTCTGTCATTCTTGACAGCTATGAGAATCGTGCTGTCAATGTCAAATCAACTGAGGCACAGACGCAGCTGCGTATTCTTGCCAATCACCTCATTGTTTCCAATTACCTTCAGGACACTTCTTCTGAGGTTATTAATGCTGAGCTTGATATGCTGGCCAATCTTTATGATGGGCGTGTGATCGTTATAAATGACGACCTTAAGGTTGTTAAGGACACCTACAACATAAGCCAGGGCAAGACCATCATTTCAGAAGAGGTGGTAAACTGCTTAAAAACAGGCTCCAAGGGAACAGTATCCAAGTACGACCAGGCAAATGGCTATATTGAGATTGTTACTCCCATCATAGAGAGTGAAGATATCGAGGAAGAGGACGTATCAGTTTCCGGAAAGGTCAGCGAGGTGGTAAGAGGTGTACTTCTCACCAGCGTTTCAACTGAGACCATTGCTGTGACTTTGGAAATCCTTAGCAGAAGAGCGCAGATACTGGAAGTAGTTATTATTCTAATAATCCTTTTGTTTGCAGCCTGGGTTTCAATCATGCTCCTTAGGCCCTTCGACAGGATCACAACTGCCATCAATGATGTTAAGGCTGGTTATACAGATGAACCTATTGTGGGACCTAACTATCTTGAGACTGAACAGATCATCAATGCTTTCAACGCTCTGCTCAGACGAATGAAGGTTTTGGATGACTCAAGGCAGGAATTTGTTTCAAATGTCTCTCATGAGCTGAAAACTCCCATCACTTCAATGAAAGTCCTTGCGGATTCTCTTTTGGCGCAGGAGGATGTTCCTAATGAAGTCTACAGAGAGTTTATGACTGACATAGGAGCTGAGATCGACAGAGAAGACAAGATCATCAATGACCTTCTTGCGCTTGTTAAGATGGACAAAAAAGCTTCTGGCCTTACTATAACTTCTGTGGATGTGGTCAACCTTACTGAGATCGTGCTCAAGAGACTTCGTCCTATCGCAAGGAAGCACAATATTGAGCTGACCCTTGAGAGCAAAAGAGCTATAACAGCAGAGATAGATGAGGTCAAGATCTCTTTAGTCATTATGAACCTTGTTGAGAATGCCATTAAGTACAACAGGGACGAGGGATGGGTCAAGGTTGAACTTGATGCAGACCACCAGTTTTTCTATGTTAAGGTGATCGATTCAGGCTACGGAATTCCTGAGGAGTCCCTTGATCATATCTATGAGAGATTCTACAGAGTAGATAAATCAAGAAGCAGAGAGATCGGCGGAACAGGCCTTGGTCTTTCCATTGCAAGAAATGCTGTGCTCATGCACAGAGGAACCATTGATGTATCAAGTGTAGTTGACGAAGGTACTACCTTTACAGTTAAGATCCCGCTTACAAGTACACTGGCTCTTGCCAAGTGATGATTTAGAACGGAAGAATTATGAGATTTGCAAATGGTATTAAAAACAGAATAATCTCTTTTGCCATGGCACTTACTTTGCTATGCCTTGTGCTTACAGGCTGTCAGAAAAAGGAAGTAGAAGATCCTGACGCGTTTAAGATCTTCTATGTCAACAATTCTGAGACTGGTATCATGGCTGTTGATTATGAGATAAAAAGTGACAAGTCTGATATCGATGAGGTTATTTCAGAGCTGATCGAGCAGCTTGGTACCATGAGTGAGAGAAGGCAGTACGAGGCTCCTCTTACTGGTGAGGTTAATCTTATTGGGTATACGATTGCCGACAAGCTCCTTACTCTTAACTTTGATACAAGATACCTGGACATAGGAAGGACTGTGGAGGTCCTTGACAGGGCAGCTATAGTAAGGACTTTTACGCAGCTTGATGACATTGAATATGTCAGCTTCCAGGTTGAGGGGGCTCCCCTTACGGATCACTATGGAAATATCATTGGCAATATGTCAGCTGATACATTTATCTTCAACGTCGGTAATGAGATAAATACCTATGAGAAGGTTGAGCTTAAGCTGTACTTTGCCAATGAAACAGGAGATAAGCTTGTCCCTGTGTACAGATCTGTTGTATATAACAGTAATATCTCTATGGAGAGACTGGCAGTAGAGCAGATAATAAACGGACCTAACACAGATATATGCTTTCCGACTATTTCAAAGGACAGCAAAATAAACAGCATAAGCGTCAAGGATGGAGTCTGCTACATAGACTTTGACGCAGCTTTTTTAAGTGAGCCTTATAATGTCACTGCGCAGGTGGCTCTTTATTCCCTTGTAAATACAATCGCAGAGTTCTCTGATGTCAATAAAGTGGCGTTTTCAGTAAATGGAAATTCCGCCTTTACCTTTATGGATTTCTCAATCTCAGGGCCTTATGAGAGAAATCTGGATATAATTGAGGACTCTAATTGATATAGGAGTTATTTTTTTGAAACGACCGTTGTGCTTTCTGGCAATTCTAGTGACGGTAGCTGCTTTTTTTCTAAATATCTTTAAACAAAGTAATGTCTATGAGCAAAGTCCTGTGGCCGACAAGAGCCATGTGGAGCTTGTTGGAAAAGTCCATAACAAGGAATGCAAAAAGGACTTTAACGGCGATGACATTTTTGTAATCTATCTTATTCCAATTGGACTGGAAAATAGGGATTTTGAGATGGTCCAGTGTTATCTGGATCCATCTAAAACTCTGATCCCATCTATAGGAGAGTATGTGAAAGTCAAAGGCAAGGTAAAGACATTCTCTCATCCAACCAATCCTGGGGAATTCGACAGCTACCTGTATTATTCCACTTTAAAAATTTCATACAGGATAACAGAGGCTTTTGTCCTTGAAACTGGAGGAAAGAAAAGCCTGTATAAGGAGAGCCTTTTTCAGGTGAAGCTCTTTTTGGAAAGTGTGCTGGATATGATATTGCCCTCCCAGGATGCCTCTATCATGAAAGCGATGCTATTAGGTGACAGGGCCTTTATCGACGAAGAGACCAGGGATATGTATAAAAACAGCGGCATAATGCACACGCTGGCAGTTTCCGGACTTCATATTTCTATCATCGGTATGGGACTATACAGGCTTCTAATGGCACTTATGGAGGCAGCATCGGATTTTTTCCATGATAAACTGCCAGGAAGGAAAAGGGTGATAAGCCCTTATATCCTCTGGAAAACCTTGCCAACAGTAATAGCAATCCTTGTAATGTATTCCTATGGCATAATGTGCGGAATGGGTTCTTCTTCATTCAGGGCGATCTGTATGTTTGTAATAAGGCTGCTTGCGCCCATAGCAGGAAGGACCTATGATGTTCTAAGTGCACTTTCAGTGGCGGCGATACTGCTTCTTATAGATCAGCCCCTTTATCTGTATAATAGCGGCTTTTTGTTTTCCTTTGGAGCAGTAGTAGGAATTTCAGTGATAAAGCCAGCTCTTTTGCCAATTGCCAGTTACACAAAAGACAGGATAAGGTTTGTGGATGACAGGGAAAGGAATATGGGCATTGCCTTGGCTACGGATTATGCCTTAAAGCTGCTTGATGCTCTTTGCACTGGAATAGCTATAATGCTGGCAACGCTGCCTGTCTACGCTATGTTTTACTACACTTATCCGCTGCATTCTATCTTTTTAAACCTCTTGGTAATACCTCTTATGACGATCCTTATGCTTGCTGGGATTCTGGCAATGCTTCTTGGGGCTATCATTCCTTTTCTTGGTTATTTTCCAGGCTTTTTTGTATCTGGGATACTGTACTTTTTTAAGGTAATAAGCTCTGTAGAGACTGTAAATGGGAGTTTTACCTGGTATATGGGACACTCAGAAAACTACCAGGTTGTTTTGTACATTGTGATGATAGTGGGATTTCTGGTCATTTCAAACGTGATTTTATGTGAGAAAGAGATCAGGATCGGAGGTAAAGCTTTTAAGCTTTCCTTGAAAAAACTGGACGCATTAAGACTTATCATTGTTGCAGCTGGCATTTTTGTACTGACCTTTAGGACTTCTCCTGAACTTGAGATAAATATGATAGATGTTGGCCAGGGGGATGGAATAGTGATCTCCTGTCAGGGAAAGCATATGCTCATTGACGGAGGCAGTACTTCCAAAAAGAATGTTGGGAAATACCAGATCATTCCTTTTCTTAAGTACAAGGGCATTGGAAGGCTTGATGCTGTGGTACTCACCCATGAGGATCTGGATCACTTAAGCGGAATACTGGAAGTTATGGACGATATGGAAAAAGGAGGAATGAAGATCGAAAAACTGATCCTTCCAGAAGTATCTGAGGACTCAAGGAAAGAAGCCTATAGGCAGTTAGAGGACAGGGCAAAAAATCTGTCCATTCCGGTACTGTATATCAATAAAGGCGAGGGCTTTACACTTGGGAATGCGCATTTTACCTGCCTTAACCCCAAAATTGGGATGAGTACACAAAGCGCTAATGCCTATTCAACAGTACTATTTATGGAGTATCAAAAAAAGATATTAGATAAAAAGGATAGCAGAAGCCGATTTACGGCACTTTTTACTGGAGATGTAGAAGAAAATGGTCTTGAATATGTAAAACATGTTATGGCTGCAGACCCTGAGAAATATAAGGATTTGTCCCTTCTTAAAGTTGCCCATCACGGATCACAGTACACTACAGATGAAGAGTTCTTAAAGATGACTTCTCCAGACGCTGCGCTGATATCCTGTGGAAAAGACAATTCCTATGGCCATCCCCACAAAGAGCTTTTAGACAGGTTAAAGCGCTACGGCGTAAACATATATAGAACTGACATAGGAGGGGAGATAAGTGTCGCTATAGATAAAAATAAGATTACCATAGAGCAGTATTTGAAATAGAAAAAATGGACTATGAAGGTCATTCATAGTCCATTTTGGTTTAGTTTATGATACCTGACTGTTCTGGATCCAGGACTTGATGTCTGATACACCAAGAATCTTCTGGAAGGCATCTCCTTCCTGGATTACAAGAGTAGGAGCCTGCATGATACCAAACTTTTCAACCAGTTCAGGATGCTCGTTGGCATCAAGTGTCTTGTAGATCACTCCGGCTTTATCAAGGAGAGATCCAGCGATCTTGCAGTTAGGACAGGTAGTTGTCTTAAAGAGCATTACTGTGCTGCCTGTAACATTTGCACCGCTATTGCTGGACTCGGTGTTTGATTTCTTAACAGCTGCCTCTACGAAGCTGATCTTTTTTGGACCTTCGTGAGTAAGGTGAGAATGACCAATGTTATAAACTCGTCTGTCCTTGTACTCCTGGGCTTTTCCATCATTCCAGTTGGCAACAGGGCGGTAGTAGCCAGTGATTCGGCTGTAAACTTCTGTCTTTGCACCGCAGTGAGGGCAGACAGCCTGTTCTCCGGAGAGATATCCGTGTTCCTTACATACTGAATATGTAGGAGACATGGTGTAGTAAGGAAGCTTGTAGTTTTCAGCAATCTTCCTAACGAGACTTGCAGCAGCCTTCCAATCAGGAAGTTTCTCTCCAAGGAATGCATGGAATACAGTTCCTGATGTATAAAGGGTCTGGAGCTCATCCTGAATATCAAGGGCAGAGAAGATGTCCTCTGTATAGCCAACAGGAAGGTGTGAAGAGTTGGTGTAATAAGGAGTTCCATTCATATTGGCTGTTATGATATCTGGATACATCTCTTTGTCGTGCTTAGCAAAGCGGTAAGTAGTGGACTCAGCAGGTGTTGCCTCCAGGTTAAAGAGCTCGCCTTCATACATAGTCTGGTAGTCAGACAGACGTTCTCTCATGTGGTTAAGTACCTGCTTTGAGAACTCTACTGTCTTAGGGTTAGTCATATCAACGCCAAGCCAGTTAGCATTAAGACCAACTTCGTTCATACCAATAAGTCCGATAGTAGAGAAGTGGTTGTCAAATCCGCCAAGATATCTCTTGGTATACGGGTACAGACCCTGCTCAAGGAGCTTGTTGATTACCTGCCTCTTGGTGTGAAGACTTCTTGCAGCAACATCCATAAGGTGATCAAGTCTCTTATAGAAATCTTCCTCGTCCTTGGCAAGGTAAGCAATCCTTGGCATGTTGATGGTTACAACTCCGATAGAACCAGTAGATTCGCCTGATCCAAAGAAACCACCTGATTTTTTACGAAGCTCTCTCAGGTCAAGACGAAGTCTGCAGCACATACTTCTTACATCTGAAGGCTCCATGTCAGAGTTGATGTAATTTGAGAAGTATGGAGTGCCATACTTGGCTGTCATTTCAAACAGGAGCTTGTTGTTCTCAGTTTCGCTCCAATCAAAATCACGTGTTATAGAATATGTTGGAATAGGATACTGGAAGCCACGTCCGTTGGCATCACCCTCGATCATGATCTCGATGAATGCCTTGTTGACCATATCCATTTCCTTCTGACAATCGCCATAGGTGAAATCAAGCTCTTTTCCGCCGACGATGCAGTTTAAGTTCTTTAAATCGTTAGGTACAGTCCAGTCAAGGGTAATGTTAGAGAATGGAGCCTGAGTTCCCCAACGGCTTGGGGTGTTGACGCCATAAACAAAGGACTGGATGCACTGCTTGACCTCTTTATAGGAGAGGTTATCAACCTTGACAAAAGGTGCAAGGTAGGTATCGAAAGAAGAGAATGCCTGAGCACCAGCCCATTCATTCTGCATAATGCCAAGGAAGTTTACCATCTGGTTGCAGAGAGTGGAGAGATGTCCTGCAGGTGAAGATGTGATCTTACCTGGAACTCCGCCAAGACCTTCCTGGATAAGCTGTTTGAGACTCCAGCCTGCGCAGTAGCCTGTAAGCATGGAAAGGTCATGAATATGGATAGCAGCACTTCTGTGAGCGTTTGCTATTTCGTCGTCATAAACCTCTGAAAGCCAGTAATTGGCTGTGATGGCGCCAGAATTAGAAAGAATAAGTCCACCTACTGAATAAGTAACTGTGGAGTTCTCCTTAACACGCCAGTCGTTGATCTTAAGATAGTCGTCAACGATATCTTTGTAGTTTAAAAGCGCAGAGTTAACGTTACGCACCTTCTCACGCTGTTTACGATATAGGATATAAGCCTTGGAAACATCAGAATATCCAGACTCGGAAAGGACCTTCTCAACACTGTCCTGGATCTCCTCGACAGTGATCTTGCCATCCTTAACCTTAGATTCGAAGTCTGAAGCTACCCTAAGAGAGATAAGATCTATCACGCTTGAGTGATAATCCTTTTCAAGAGCGACAAATGCTTTTGTGATGGCTGCAGAAATTTTTGCGATATTAAATTCCGCAATAGTGCCATCTCTTTTGACAACCTGGTACATAAAAACCCCCCTTACAATACATACGATGAATATAAATATAAGATATCACAAGAGGGGTTACTCGTCAATATATAGATGGTGATATTTAATCAGACACAAGATATAGTGGTATGAAAATATTAAGACCATAGCTTATCATTATAGCGTACGTTATTCCTCGGGAAAAAACCATGGCTTAAAAGCAGTAAAACAGCGGGCCTTATCAGTCGGATACACCTCTAAGTAGCGCCGTATCAACATACTGCTTTGCTGTGGCCAGAAAGGCCGCCATATCTTCATTACTGGGGGAATAGAGCTCTCTGTCAGGAACTGTATCCCTCATGGTAAACTGCTGCAGATAGTAGGCCTTGGCCCCATGTATCATTTTGCCGATCTGCTCAAAATCTTCCTTGTTGTGCATTCCGCCAACAACAGTTGTCCTGAACTCATAGTCTACGCCACTATTCATAATGACTGATATGCTTTTTTTGATAATACTGGTATCTATGGCGCCAAACCCCGTAGTTACCTGATATTTGCCAAAAGAGTTTTTGATATCCATTGCTATGTAATCAATAAGGCCCTGATCTATAAGGCTTTTGAGAAGATCCGGATGGTAGCCATTGGTATCCAGCTTTACTTTGTAGCCCATATCTCTGATCTTCCTTATAAAAATATCAATGTCCTTATGAAGCAGAGGCTCTCCACCTGTTATACATACGCCGTCAAGGAGACCTTTTCTTTTGCCAAGGAATGAAAAAAATTCTTCATCATCCATTAAAGGCAGAGCGGTACCATTTACCAGCTCATAGTTGTGACAGTACGGGCACTTAAAGTCGCAGCCATTTAAGAATACAGTACAGGCAACAAGTCCTGGATAATCAAGAAGAGTCATTTTTTGCAGACCATGTATCAACATTTTGTGTCTCCCTTCGAAATGCTCATAACTTTTTGGGCAGATATAGTATATCAAAAAACATCATTTATATGTTAACATATAAGTCGAGGTGCTTTTGTATGGCTGTTAAGACATCGGATTTTCCTGCTAAGCAGAAACAATTTAATGAAGATTTATCATCAGGCTCTTTTAAGAGCTGTTACCTTATATATGGAGATGAAGCTTACCTTCGTCATCAGAACAGGGACAAATTGGTGAAGGCCCTGGGAGGAACAGAATCCTCCATGAATTTTAACAGGTATGAGGGAGATAATATAAATCCTCTTGAGATAATCGATATGGCTGAGACAATGCCGTTTCTTTCGGACAAGAGGACCATTCTCGTGGAAAACAGCGGCTTTTTTAAAAATGGATGCCCTGAACTTGCAGAGTACCTGAAGGCATCATCAGAGACCACGATCCTCATATTTGTAGAAAAGGATGTAGATAAGAGAAAGGACATATTCAAGGCTCTTTCCAAGTCTGGCTTTGAGATAGACTGCAGCACTCAGGACGACGAGATGCTAAAGCGCTGGATAGCATCAAGGTTTATGGGAGAGGGGAAAAAGATATCTCCAAGAGCCCAGGCAGTTCTTCTTGACCGGGTAGGAACCGATATGTCCAATCTGGCAACGGAGATAGAAAAGCTCATATGCTATTGCATAGACAGAAGCGAGATCACAGAAGAAGATATAAATGCAGTCTGTGCCAATTATCTTACCAGCAGGATATTCGATATGACAGATGCTATATCTTCCCAGAACCAGAGGCGGGCAATTGAGCTGTACTATGATCTTTTAGCTTTAAAAGAACCCCCGGCCAAGATCCTTGCTCTTATTACAAGACAGTTCAACATCATGCTCCAGATCAAGGAGATGACAGATAACAGGCGGGACAAGGCTCAGATGGCATCAGCTGTAAAGATAGCGCCATTTCTTGTGGGCAAATATCAGGCCTGGGCAAGAAGCTTTTCTTTTCAGCAGCTAAGAGAGGCTCTGGAGCTGTGCGCCTCCAATGACGAGGCAGTTAAAAGCGGCAAACTTGACTATGTCATCAGCGTCGAGATGGTGATAATAAAGTGCACATCCATCGGCAAAGCGGTATGACATATTTGAAATAATGTATCTGTTGACTTATACTATACAGATGTTAAAAGCTTTGAAAAGGGGAAAATATGGGAGAAAGACCAAGACCACAAGAGATTTACAGACATTTTAAGGGCAATATGTATCAGGTACTGACCATTGCCATCCATTCTGAGACAAGAGAAGAGATGGTGGTATATCAGGCTCTTTATGGAGATTACAAGGTCTATGTAAGACCACTTGATATGTTCATGTCAGAGGTCGACAGAGACAAATATCCGGATGTATCCCAGAAGATGAGATTTGAAAAGGTTGATCTTAAGGATACAGATAGTGAAGAGAAGGTGGTAAGACCTTCATCAAAAGTAGAAAGCAGCGCTTCAGTCTCAAAACCAGTCAGACTTGAGCTTGATGAAAAGAGCCTTAAAAAAGACTACTCATCCTCATCTGAGGTCATGAGCAAAACTGTGGATGAGGAAGCCTCAGAGCTTAACCTTGATCCGCTGGTCATCCAGTTTATGGACGCGGATCTGGCTGTGGAAAAAGGCGAGATATTATCCAAACTTCGTCCTACAATAACAAATGATATGATTGATATCATGGCTCTTTCAGTGGGAGTTGTCATCAATGAAGGCGATGTTTATGACAGATACAACGACCTTAGAAACTGCCTTGCTACAATGGAAAAATATGAAAGTACCAGATTAAGGAGTTAATATAATGAAACTATTATCAATTGCAGTACCTTGCTACAATTCACAGGATTATATGAGTAAGTGCATCGATTCTCTGCTTGTGGGCGGAGAAGAGGTGGAGATCCTTATTGTCGATGACGGCTCTAAGGACAGGACAGCTGAGATTGCAGATGAGTATGCAAAAAAATATCCAACGATCTGTAAGGCTATCCACAAACCAAACGGAGGGCATGGTTCAGCTGTTAATGCTGGAATAGAGAATGCCACAGGACTGTATTTTAAGGTTGTTGACTCAGATGACTGGGTAAAAGAGATCGCATACAGGAAGATCCTCAGTACACTGGCTGAACTTGCTGGCGGAGATGTACAGCTTGATCTTCTTATAAGTAACTTTGTTTATAACAAGGTTGGCGAAAAGCGCCATAAGGTTATGCGCTATAACACAATGTTCCCTATCGAGCAGATCTTTACATGGAAAGATGTAAAGAGAACACCAAAGGGACATTACCTTTTGATGCATTCAGTTATCTACAGAACCAAGCTCCTTAGGCAGTGCGGACTCAAGCTTCCTGAGCATACCTTCTATGTAGATAATATCTATGTATTTAACCCACTTCCTTTTGTTAAGAACATGTATTATCTGGATGTTAACTTCTATTACTACTACATTGGAAGAGAAGACCAGTCTGTAAACCAGAAGATCATGCTCTCAAGGATCGATCAGCAGCTTCGCGTCAACAAGATCATGGTTGATTACTATGTAGAGAACTATGGCATGATCAGATCCCAGAAGGAGAGACATAAGTACATGTTCAACTATCTGGAGATCATTACAGCAATATCATCTGTTCTTTTAATTACTGAGGACACCAAGGAGAACCTGAGAAAACGCCAGGAGCTTCTTGAGTACATCAAGGAAAAGAACTTCCTGTTATACTGCAAGATCAGATACAGCATAGAGGGAACATATATATATCTTCCTGGAAAGGGAGGACGTAAGATCACCCTGGCTGGCTACAAGCTTCTCCAGAAGATATTCCATTTTAACTGATGATTTTGGATGGTTTTATCAAAATTTGCGTAAAATCGATAATTTTATTGTCAGAATTGTCATTTACTTTATTTTTTTGAGTGTTACAATATTTTTCAACGTGAAGTTCTTTTGCTTGAAAAATGAGGAAGATTATGAAAAAGAAATATGAAAATTGGATAGGAAGGGCAGTGGACAAGAGCCTTGGGAGAGATCTTTTATGGCTTTCTATGCCAATCCTGATTTATGCACCGATCTACATGATCTGGTTCATATTTTTAGAGAAGCACACATTTTCTCACTATTCTGTTATCCACACAGCAATAGATGATATGATCCCATTTCAGGAGGTCTTTGTAATACCTTATTACACTTGGTTTTTGTACGTATCGGTTACGCTTTTGTTTTTCCTGTTTTCACTTGATATTGAGAGCTACTACAAAAACTTTATATTCCTGGCAACAGGTATGACAGTGTTCCTTGTAATATCAACCCTGTTCCCTAACATGCACATGCTTAGACCTGCAGTGCTTCCAAGGGACAATTTCTTTACAGGACTTGTACAGATCATTTATAGCCATGATACAGCAGCCAACCTCTGGCCAAGCATACATGTATATAATTCTGTAGGAACCATGATAGCAGTTCATCATTCCAAAAAGATTGGAAGAGCTGGAGAGATCGTAAGTGATCTTATTGGAATCTCCATCATCCTCTCAACAATGTTCATCAAGCAGCATTCAGTTTACGATGTGGTTACAGCCCTTATAATGGCGATAGTTCTTTACATCATGTTCTATCACACATCCATGCTTGAGAATTTCTGCAGAGGTCAGGAAGAGAAGCTTGCTCTTAGATACAACTAAATACTTATGTGATATAATATAAGAACCTCAATTACTATTAAGTAATTGAGGTTTTTGTGAGGTTACGTATGTATTATTGTATTGTTAACCCCTCCGCAAGGTCGGGTAAGGGAAAAGACATTTGGAACAGGCTTGAGTACAAGCTTTTGGAGAAAAACCTTGAATACGAGGTTCATCTCACCAAGGGACCGGGGCATGCCACAAGAATTGCGAAAAAGCTTACAGAGAATCCAGGGACTGATAGCGATCATCCTGTAAAGCTTGTTGTTATGGGCGGTGATGGCACTTTAAATGAAGTCATGAATGGTATCATGGACTTTGAAAGGACCCTTGTTGGGTATATCCCAATAGGATCATCCAATGATTTTGCAAGGGATCTGGCTTACCCTGGGAATATTGATGTGCTCATTGACAGGATAGTAGAGGGCAAAAAGGTCAGGGCTTTGGACCTTGGAAAGGTTACTTTTAACTCAATGACAGGTCCTATGTCCAGGCTCCATGATGAAAGCGCTTCGCCCTCAAGGATCTTTGATGTCAGCTCAGGGATCGGGTTTGATGCAGCTGTCTGTGAAGAGGCTCTGGCATCAGGAACCAAGAACTTTCTTAACAAGATCGGTCTTGGCAAGCTAACCTATGGCATGATAGCAATAAGACAGCTTTTAAAGGCCCAGAAGGTACCCTGTGATATAGAACTTGATGATGGCAGGACTATTCATCTTAACAGGTTTATATTTATTGCAGCCATGATACATCACTATGAGGGCGGTGGATTTAACTTTGCCCCTAAGGCTGACCTTACAGATGGCAAGTTTGACCTGTGCTTTGCGGGAGATATGCCTCCTGCAAGAATGATGTTCGCGCTTCCTTTTTCCTTTTTTGGAAACTATTACTGGATCAAGGGGATTGGCCATTATGTCACTGCCAAGGCAACAGTAAGATGCGAAGAACCCATGTGGGTACACACTGACGGAGAGGTATCTGTTAAGTCGGATAACATCACCTTTGAGTGCCTGAAAGAAAAACTTAAGCTTATGAATTAGATAACAATTAAGGACAATATCATATTGATGGTATTGTCCATTTTTTTATCTAGATTTTTTTAAGGGATTATGTTACGATATGCGAAGTGTGTTGCTTTAATACATTAAACTGTAAATGTGTTTTATAACTATTTTTCAGGAGGATAGGGTATGTATTCATTGGAAGAAGTAAGAAAGGTTGATCCAGAGATCGCTTCTCTCATCGAGGAGGAAGTTGAGCGTCAGAACAATCACATTGAGCTGATCGCATCAGAGAACTGGACAAGTAAGGCAGTTATGTCTGCCATGGGCAGTCCTCTCACCAACAAGTACGCTGAGGGTCTTCCGGGGAAAAGATACTACGGCGGATGCTATGTTGTAGACAAGGTTGAGAACATTGCAAGAGACAGGGCAAAAGAGCTGTTTCACTGCGATTATGCAAATGTTCAGCCACACTCAGGAGCTCAGGCCAATCTTGCAGTTCAGTTTGCACTTCTTAAGCCAGGAGATACCATTATGGGTATGGACCTTGAGCAGGGTGGACACCTTACTCACGGTAGCAGTGCTAACATCTCAGGAACATACTTCAATATTGTTCCTTACGGAGTTGATGACAACGGCATTCTAGACTATGACAATATGTACAAGCTTGCAGTAGAACACAAGCCTAAGCTTATCATCGCAGGTGCTTCTGCATACTGCAGAACTATTGACTTTAAGAAATTCAGAGAAGCTGCTGATGCATGTGGCGCAGTTCTCATGGTAGATATGGCACACATAGCAGGTCTTGTAGCTGCAGGACTTCATCCAAGTCCATTTCCTTATGCGGATGTTGTTACAACAACAACTCACAAGACTCTTCGTGGACCAAGAGGCGGACTGATCCTCTGGAATCAGGAAGCTCAGGATAAGTTCAAGTTCAACAAGGCAGTATTCCCTGGTATCCAGGGCGGACCACTTGAGCATGTTGTTGCTGCCAAGGCTATCTGCTTTAAAGAGGCTCTTTCACCTGAGTTTAAGGTATATGCCCAGAACATCATTGACAATGCAAAGGCTCTTTGCGAAGGCCTGATGAAGAGAGGCATCAAGATCGTATCAGGCGGTACAGACAACCACCTTATGCTTGTGGATCTGACCAATTTTGGACTTACAGGAAAAGAAGTAGAAGCATGGCTTGACGATGCACACATTACTGCAAACAAGAATACAATACCTAATGAAAAACAGTCTCCATTTGTTACCAGTGGTATAAGACTTGGAACACCTGCTGTAACAACAAGAGGCATGAACACTGAAGATATGGATCAGATTGCTGAGGCTATCGCAATTGTTATCAAGAACAAGGGCGAAAAGAACGATGAAGCCAGAGCGATCATCAAGAAGCTCACAGACAAATATCCTCTTGATTAAGCTGATATATTATGATGATCTAAGGAACCGGAAAGCAGATTTCCGGTTCCTTTTTTATTGGTTCAAAGAGAAAATTCTGTCAATTTTGAAGGAACTTTTTTGACCCCAAAATGAAATGTGTCAAAATTTGTAACATTTATAATACAGGTGTTATGTGGAGTTGGTGCAGTGCAAAATAAATATACAGAATTGTTCATAATGAATAAACAATTAGAATAAATAACAGAATATAAGATAATTTAAGTGCCATATTCAAAATAAATAAAAGATTTATTGAAAATGTATTGACAAATTACTTGCGGATAAATATAATAAAACCATCAAGAGATACTTATAAGATATCCAATTACTTCTCCACTTGGTATATAGAGCAAACAGAGCCGGGGGAGAAAGAAAGGCAGGTACACTCCAAAGGGATAGGTAATTAAAATATTCAGAGAAAGGATGGTACGGTCCACCAAACTAAGTAGATCAGTTTTATAAAAGAGTTTTAAAGTAATACCAGTTATACCAGATTTACAAGTAATACCACTACAGCACTTCAAGTACATGATAAGTGGTTCGGACAAGTAAAAATTCGTGAACTTGCAACCACAAGCATATGAATGCAAAAGTTAATGGAAAGATGAGGCTGAGAATTGGAGGAAGGTCCGTTGGACGTAATAACATTTGAATTAGATGAGTACTCGGCATAAGGGCAGAAGCAGGTAATATCGATGAAGCTTCTGCCCTATTTGTATGTCTATATCTGATCATTTGTGGTATTATATTGCTCAGAAAAAGTTTTGATGGTGGGAATATACAGATGGCAAGATTAGAAGAACAGGATTTTGATGAAAAGAGGCTGGCTCGCAGACAGAGAAGGAAAAGGAGCCAGCTTATTGCGTATATAATACTGGCAGCTACGTGTCTTGTGGTATTTGGCGGATGCGCAGTGCTTATCTACTTCTTAAACGGAGTGATCAAAACCGGCGGAAAGGCCCAGGAGCCTGTTGCAGTAGAAGAGCAGGCAGAGGAAGAAGTAAGTCAGGTGATAGAGACTCCGGAAGTGGTCCAGGAACCTGAAGAATATACAGAGGAAGATATGCTTGGTGACATAGTTGGAAGCGTCATTGAGGAGCAGTCCCTTGAGGACAAGGTAGCCGGGCTGTTTATCATAACTCCGGAGCAGCTTACAGGTGTAGATACAGCGGTCAAGGCCGGATCTGGCACCCAGGAAGCCCTCAGCAGCTACGCAGTGGGCGGAATAGTTTATTCATCCAAGAATATCAAGACTACTGATCAGATCAAGGAGATGCTTGATGATACAGTATCCATGAGCAAGTATCCGATCTTCACACTTCTTTCTGAGCAGGGTAATATGTCAGATTCAGTAAAAGACACTTTGGCCCTTCGCCCGGATATCGACATTACAGACGGCGAAACAGCATACCAGGTCGGGACACAGGTTGGATCAGAACTGTTTAAATATGGATTTAACAGCACCGTTGCACCTCTTGTAGATATGACGAAGGAGGGGCAATTCAGCCAGGATATCGATCTTGCCAAGGACGCTGCAGCAGGATTTGCCAAGGGACTTACTGAATCAGGAATTCTTTCCTGTAGCTACATGTTCCCGCTAAAAGGCGATACCCTGTCAGGAATGGGAAGCAGTGACAAGAACAAGGACGACCTGGTTTTAAATGAGTACGAGGTCTTTAAGAACGTGATTGACTCCGGATATGCTGGAGCGATCATGGTGTCTAACGTTTCACTTCCCAATGTGACAAGTGACAATACTCCTGCATCTTTATCAGATATCATCATCACAGAGGAACTTCGCGGAACTCTTGGCTATGATGGAATAGTTATAACAGCTCCATTAAACGAAGGTGCCATAACAGAGTATTACACTTCAGGAGAGGCTGCTGTGGCTGCCATCAAGGCAGGTGCAGATATGATCTATATACCTGAGGACTTTACAGAAGCCTACAACGCTGTTCTTGAGGCTGTTTCAAGCGGCTCCATAAGTCAGGACAGATTGAATGAATCTTTGAAGCGTATATATACTGTGAAATATGCAGACAGAGTAAATGAGATATCATCAGGAAACTAAATATCCAATAAAAAAGCTGTTCCCTTGAACAGCTTTTTTAATTGCCAAAATATTTAGTCCCTTGGTCTCATGTAGAAGTTACCAGTTATCTCTTCGGTCCTTACAGAATTGATAAATGCGCCAGGATCAAGTTCTTTTATCTTTGGAATCAGCTTTCTGGTGTCTGAGGCGCTGACAATTGAGTAGACGATCTTTTTATTCTTGTGGGCAAAAGAGCCTTCTCCGTCAATAAGAGTTGCACCATGTCCGCAGGTATCATATATCAGCGAACATACCTGATCAGGAACATCGGTGATTATGAAAAGAGTCTTTTGCTGATAAGTTCTGTAAAGAGTATGGAGGGCAGTGGTTGTAACAAACTGGAATATCATTGAATAAAGAGCCTTGTCCCAGCCAAACAAAAGTCCTGCGATCGTGAGGATAACTGTGTTTCCTGCAAGGATATATGGAAATGCATCGATACCTTTTTTCTGGGATAAGAAGATCGAGATGAAATCTGTTCCTCCGCTGGTGGCATCAACGTTTAGGCACATGGTTATGGCAATGGCATTTAACAGTCCGCCAAATACTGCCGCCAAAAGCTCATCGTTTGTAAAAGCATAAGAAGGCAGAAGGTCGACAAACAGACCATTGACGATGACCATTATCATGGAGAACAGCGTAAACCTCTTACCTATGAATCTGAATCCGATGTAGACTGGTACAGCGTTTAAGATCACATTGATGGGAGTAAAGGGAATTGTAATAGAAAAGAACTTCTGGGCAATTCTCTGGATTATGATGGTAAGACCTGTGGCACCGCCTGGGTACAGGCCTCCGGCATTTACAAAGGAATTAATGTTGACCGCCATCACAAAAGCAGCAAGGATCACTACTACAAAGCGTACAACATCCTTTTTCAGAGCTTCCTTCAGATTGTATTTGCTCATAGCGCTTGATTCCATATAAGTTCTCCAAAATGACATTCATTTAGCTTAAGTATACATCATTAAGCCTTGGGTTCAAGGTTTTATCTCATATATGGTCTTTGATATATCAACCTTCATATACAGGTCAGCGTACTGGGAAGGAGATAGGTCTTCGATGTAGTTTTGCGCAAAATTCTTTTTGATCCCGTTCTTTTTTAGGATATCAGCAGCCTTGTTGTAGGCGATGGCAGCCTCGTATTCTGTTCTGTAATTGCCGATCACGTAGTTGCTCTTTATATGTATGATTGATTTGTACCTGATAAAGCCTCTGAAATTGTACTGACGAACCCCCATGTATCTGTTAAGAACGATGATGTTTTCATAACGAAGGTCATTGTGATCGTCGTTTGCAAAGATATAGTCCCTGCCTTCAACTGCATAGCTCTTTATGCCATAGCGGGAAAGTATGGAGATCTGGCTTCCGTAGTCCGCCACAAACAGGTGATTTCCTCTTTGCATTATCTTGTGGGATGAGTAGTAGAAAAGGTCATCTATATCAAACTTGAGTATCTTTGCAGGTGAAAGATAGTACAGGAAATACTTCTTTTCAAGGTAAATGGGATTTGAGATATACATCCCCTTGTCTCTGAAGTTTATAAGGCTTACAAACTTTTCAAAGGGCAGAGCCATGTCACTGGTATAAGATGAAACTGTAATGCTATCGTCATCAAGGAGCCTGGCTGCGTCCTTATAAACTTTGGAGGCATAATTAACGTCAGAAAAGCTTCCAAGAGCGATGTGCTTGCCACAATATGTGATAGATGCACGAAAAGATGGCGTTCCATCCTTTAAAGTTGTGGAATATACCCCAACATATTTTTTTTTGCTCATTTTTCCCCCAAATGAACTGGTATTATGGTATACTTTATCAAAATTTACTTTTATACATTAACGTGTATAAGAGTATTGTATATGAAATAACTTATCAGTGTCAAAACGGAGGAGAGAAAATGTCTAAGGAAGTTTTGTATTCAAGTACAAGAGGAGATAAGGGCTGCATCAAGGCGTCCCAGGCAATCTTAAGGGGGCTTGCGCCAGACGGGGGTCTCTATGTTCCGGATCATATTCCTCATTTGGAAAAGACACTTGGAGAAATATCAGGCCTTTCATATCAGGAGACAGCTTATGAAGTAATGAAGCTGCTTCTTACAGACTACACAGAGGAAGAGCTTAAGTACTGCATATCTCATGCCTATGATTCCAAGTTTGATACAGAGGAGATTGCTCCTTTATCAGAGGCTGGTGGAGCATATTTCCTTGAGTTGTACCATGGTGCAACAATTGCTTTTAAAGATATGGCATTGTCCATTCTTCCTTATCTCATGACTACAGCGGCCAAAAAGAATTCCATCCAGAATGAAATAGTTATCCTTACAGCTACAAGTGGAGATACAGGTAAGGCAGCCCTTGCGGGCTTTGCTGAAGTTCCAGGAACCAGGATCATTGTTTTTTACCCCAAGCACGGAGTAAGCCCTATCCAGGAGCAGCAGATGGTTACTCAGAAAGGACAGAATACCTGTGTTATCGGTATTGAAGGAAACTTCGATGATGCCCAGACTGGTGTTAAAAAGATATTTACAGATCCTGAGCTTGCAAAATACATGGATTCCAAGGGATTCCAGTTCTCATCAGCTAACTCCATCAACATTGGAAGACTTGTTCCTCAGATTGTTTACTATGTTTATTCCTATGGCAAGCTCCTTAAAGAGGGCAGGATTGCTGAGGGAGATCCAATAAATGTCGTTGTTCCAACAGGCAACTTTGGTAACATCCTTGCTGCATACTATGCTGGCAAGATGGGAGTGCCTATCGCCAAGTTTATCTGCGCATCCAACTCAAACAAGGTTCTTTTCGATTTCTTTAAGACCGGTGAGTACGACAGAAACCGTGAGTTTGTTCTTACAAGCTCACCTTCTATGGACATCCTCATCTCATCTAACCTTGAAAGGCTCATATACCACATTGCAGGCGACAGCTCAGAGACTGATGCAAAGTACATGAAGGAGCTGGCTGATAACGGAAAGTACGAGATAACTCCTGCTATGAGAGAGCAGCTTAAGAACTTCTATGGCGGATATGCTACTGAGGAAGAGACCTATAAGACAATAGCTGATCTGTTTAACAATGCTTCATATCTTATCGACACTCACACATCAGTTGCTGCAGCTGTTTACAACAAGTACAAGGAAGAGACAGGCGATAAGACTGTTACCGTCATTGCTTCTACTGCAAGCCCATATAAGTTCACAAGAAGCGTTATGAATGCACTGTCAAAGGGGGATGACAATAAGGATGACTTTGCACTTGCTGACGAGCTTTGTGCTCTTTCAGGTGTTGCTATTCCAGATGCTGTAACATCCATCAGAAATGCAGAGATAAGACACAAGACAGTAGTTGAAAAAACAGAGATGGAAAGTGCAGTTAAGTCTTTTCTTGGCATCTGATCTAATGCTAAAATAGAAAGGTACTGACTTTGCAAAAATTTAAATAATGGGAGGTGCGTATGGATCTAGGTAAGGGGTATTATTCAGAAAACACACCTGAGATTATTGAGCTTTCCGAGCTTTCAAGGAAAGCAGATCTGATTGAGAATGAACTTTTTGTTAAGTACGATGTAAAAAGAGGACTTAGAGACTTAAATGGTAAGGGTGTTCTTACCGGACTTACAAGAATCTCAGAGATTATTGCAAAAAAGACAGTAGATGGAAAAGAAGTTCCTGCAGACGGGGAGATATATTTTAGGGGATATGATGTTCATAAGCTGATCGATTCGGCTGTGGCAGAGAACAGGTTTGCCTTCGAGGAATGTGCATATCTTCTGCTTTTTGACAAGCTTCCTACAGGAAAAGAGCTATTTGAATTTGAAAAACTATTGGGAATATATAAGAGTCTTCCCACCAGCTTTGTGAGAGACGTCATCATGAAGGCTCCAAGCCGTGATTTGATGAATACTCTGGCAAGAAGTGTACTTACTCTTTATTCCTACGACGATCTTGCTGATGATGTGTCCCTGGCAAATGTCCTTAGGCAGTCACTTCAGCTTATCAGTATGTTCCCACTGCTTGCTATCTATGGATATCATGCATATAACCATTACCATGAAGGTAATTCTCTGATAATCCATCCGCCAAAGGAGGAGCTGTCTACCGCAGAGACTATACTGTATCTGCTTAGGCCTGACAGCAAGTACACAGAGCTTGAGGCCAAACTTCTTGACATCTGTCTTGTACTTCATATGGAGCACGGTGGTGGTAACAACTCATCCTTCACAACCCACGTTGTGAGCTCATCTCTTACAGATACTTACTCTGTAATTGCTGCAGCTATTGGATCCCTAAAGGGACCAAGACACGGCGGAGCTAATATCAAGGTTGTGCACATGTTTGATGACATTGAGGCAAATGTCAAAAACTGGAAGGATGAAGATGAGGTAAGAGCTTATCTTGACAAGATCCTCAACAAGGAGGCCTTTGACAAGTCAGGTCTTATCTACGGAATCGGACATGCCATTTATTCCAAGTCTGATCCACGTGCCATGATACTTAAGAGCTTTGTAGAGAAGCTTGCAGTTGAAAAGGGCAAAGAGGATGAGCTTGCGCTCTATGAAATGGTAGAAAGACTGGCTCCGGAGATCATCAGCGGAGAGCGCACCATGTATAAGGGCGTATCTGCCAATGTGGACTTCTATTCAGGATTCGTTTACAGAATGCTGGATCTTCCAGAGGAGTTATATCCAACGATATTTGCTATAGCGAGAATCGTAGGGTGGTCAGCTCACAGAATGGAAGAGCTTGCCAACAACGGTAAGATAATCCGTCCTGCATATATGGCTATTGAGCCCCGCAAGGATTATGTTCCTATGGACGAAAGACAATAAGATCAGATCAATAAAAAACCCTTGTGGCTTATGCCGCAAGGGTTTTGTTTTGACTATCCTTAAATATATATTACAGGTTGTACTTAGCTGCGATCAAAGGAGCAACCTTTGATGATCCGATACGGCTGCAGCCTGCCTCAGCATAAGCAAGAGCATCCTCGATAGTGCGGATACCGCCAGCTGCCTTGATCTTAACATCTGGTCCGATGTGCTTTTTGAAGAGCTCGATGTCTGCGAGAGTAGCACCAGCACTGCCAAAACCAGTAGAAGTCTTGATGTAGTCTGCCTTTACTTCTGTGATGATCTTGCAAAGTTCGATCTTTTCATCCTCAGTGAGGTAGCAGGTCTCGATGATGACCTTAAGAAGCTTGTCGCCGCAAGCCTTCTTGATCTCTGCAAGCTCTTTTCTTACTTCGTCATATCTGTGGTTCTTGACATCACTGATATTGACTACTGTGTCGATCTCTGATGCGCCATCAGCGATTGAATCCATAGCCTCAACAACCTTGGAATGTGTGCTGTTGTAGCCAAGAGGGAAACCAATTACGGTGCAGAGCTTTAAATTGTCACCATACTTGTCATGTACTCTTTTTAAATATGTCTGAGGGATGCAAACTGTAGCTGTTCCATATTTTACAGCCTCGTCGCAAAGGGAAACGATTCCCTCCCAGGTCGCGTCTGCAGTAAGAAGTGTGTGGTCTATAAGGCCAAGTATCTCTTTTTCTTCCATTTTATTTTTCTCCTTAAAAACAAATAAATAGTGCTCCATAATTATATCACAGCCCCGAGGATTATGTGGTACAATTCTTTCTGGTTAATAATTTTTGGTAAAAGGAGAAGCATAGCCAAAATGGAAAATACAGCTATAAAAGAAAGAATCAAAAGACTGCGTGAAGAGATGGGTAAAAATGGTATCGACTACTATATGATGCCCACCTCTGACTTTCATAATTCTGAGTATTCTGCAGACTTTTTTAAAGTAAGGGAATACTTCTGCGGATTTGACGGATCAAACGGAACACTGCTTGTAAGCAGGGATGAAGCAAAAATGTGGACAGATGGCAGATACTTTATCCAGGCTGAAAACCAGATGAAGGGCACAGGCGTAGAACTTATGAAGATGCTGGAAGTAGGCGTGCCTACCATTTCTGAGTACCTTCTTGCCAATATGGAAAAGGGGCAGGTCCTTGGCTTTGACGGAAGAGTTATTTCAACAAGTATTGGAGAGGACCTTGAAAAGAAGCTTTCTGCCAAGGGGGTAACTCTTAAGATCGACAAGGATCTGGCAGAAACCGTATGGACAGACAGGCCACTTCTTCCATGTCACGACATGTACGTACTTCCTGACAAGCTTTGCGGAAAGAGCTTTAAAGATAAGCTCTCAATGGTCAGAGCTAAGATGGAAGAGTATGGAACAAAGGCTTATCTTTTAAGTAAGCTCGATGACATCATGTGGCTTACAAACCTTAGGGGTGATGATGTTGAGTGCAATCCTGTAGCTCTTTCCTATGCAGTTATCACAATGGACAGCTTCACTTTATTTGTGCAGCAAAAAGAGATCACAGATGAAGTCCGCAGCTATTGTGAAAAGTCATCGATAGTTCTTAAAGAGTACGGACAGGTTCTTGATCATGTAAGAGATATGAAGGCAGAGGGCAATATTCTTTTCGACAAGAGAAATACCAACTTCCTTACCTTCAAGGTACTTCTTGATAAGGTCAAAAAAGAGGACGTAAGGCTGATCAATGCCAAGGACCCAACAGAGGATCTTAAGGCTGCCAAGAATGATGTGGAACTTGAGAATATCAGAGATGTGTATCTTAAGGACAGTGCCAAGCTCACAGAGTTTATTTACTGGGTCAAGAATACTGTTGGAAAAGAGACAGTTACTGAGTACACTGCAGCTATGAAGCTGGATTCAATGAGGGCTGAACTTCCAGGATTTATTGAACTTAGTTTCCCAACCATCAGTGCATATAACGCAAACGCTGCCATGGCTCACTATGAGGCTACAAAGGACAACGCAGCAGAGGTAAAGAAACAGGGACTTTTACTTGTTGATTCCGGCGGAACATATATGGGCGGAACAACTGATGTCACAAGAACTATTGTGGTTGGTGAACTTTCAGAGGAGATCAAGAAGCATTACACCCTGACAGTATGCGGTATGTTAAGACTTGCCAATGCTAATTTTCTAGAGGGGTGCACAGGGAAAAATGTTGATATCCTGGCAAGAGGACCACTCTGGAATGCGGGAATAGACTACAAACATGGAACTGGCCATGGAATCGGATATATCCTTAATGTCCATGAAGGACCACAGAACATCAGATGGCGCTTTACGCCTGGACAGAATGAGGCGCCACTTGTTCCTGGAATGATAGTATCAGATGAGCCTGGCGTATATATTGAGGGAAGCCATGGTATCAGGATCGAGAACATCCTTGAGGTAGTTGAGGGAGTTGAAAATGAGTATGGGAAGTTCCTTCATTTTGCTCATCTTACCTATGCTCCTATCGATCTTGAGGCAATTGATACCAGATACATGGATGACAGCGATATCAGGGCACTAAATGACTACCACAAAATGGTCTATGAAAAGGTTAGTCCTCTCATTGAGGATGAGGCTGTTCTTGGCTGGTTAAAAGAAGCTACAAGAGAGATAAAATAAAAGTAAAAAGAATCTTAAAATATCCCAGAATGCTTGAAAATATGCACTCTTTGGATATAATAATATATAGAACTACAAGATGGTTCTCCTGGGATGACCGACACCTCCTGTGTAATTTGAACCTACATTACTTTAAACGGGATTCTTACATTACCTACTTGAATGTCACGCCTTCGGCCCTGCGTATACGCAGACCAGCTACGGGAGAGGAAGACAGGATCTTAGGTTGCGGTGACCCACCTGGCGATAGCTAGGAGTCAAATAACAGGAAACGGCATTTTGGGATTATTCAGGAAATAAAAGCAGTCATCAATGGTGGCTGCTTTTTCCGTATGAGGAGAACTTATGACTGTAAAGCAGCAGCTGCTGGCTTTGGCCAGGGACTTCGCCTTCAGGATGCAAAAAAAGAATATTGCTGCCTATGCAGGAAGCTGTGCTTACTTTTTTATGATATCCATAGTGCCACTTCTCATCTTTATGTCATCTCTTTTGCCCTATACAGCATTAACTGCTGCTGATCTCTCAAGAGCACTCACTGAGATAACCCCTGATTTTGCTGATGATATTGCCCTTAGGCTTATAAGTGAAGCCTATGAACAGTCAGTTGCGGTGTTTTCTATATCGGCGCTGGCAACTATCTGGTCCGGAGCTCTTGGCATGATGTCCATTATCAGAGGCCTTAACATAATTTATGATGTAGAGGAGAGAAGAAATTATTTTTACTTAAGGGCTATTGCAGCTTTTTATACTGTTGCTATGATAGTAATAGTGATGGTCATGCTTCTTTTCATGGTATTTGAGAACATCGTCAAGACCATAGCCATAAGTCACTTCCCAGGGATCATGTTCCTTATATCCCTGTCAGCGTATTTTAAGTTTATAGTGGTTATCCTGGTGGCAACATTTTTGTTTGCACTTATATATACTTTTGTACCAAGTGCTAAAATGACTTTTGTATATCAGATTCCTGGAGCGATCTTTTCAGCAGTTGTCTGGTATATCTTTTCCTGGCTGTTTTCACTTTACGTAGACCTGTCAGGGTACTTTACTGTTTATGGAAGCATAGCAACGCTGATGATCATGATGATCTGGCTGTATATCTGTATCTACATCTTCATGATAGGAGCTTTTATAAACAGGTTTTTCCATCCTGCTGTTAAGGTCCTGTATGATGATCACCATCAGAACAAGGTAAAAGAGAGAGTTAAGAAAAAGAGTCAAAGGCAGCTTAGAAAGCCTAGAAAATACAGCGAGTTTGGATAAGGGGGAAGACAATGAAGTTCAACAAAAAGTTTTTTAAACAGAAATGGGTTTCATATACGATTGCGACCTGCTCGGCAGTTGTGCTGTATCTTTTACTTTCCAACCAGGGATTTTTGCTAGGGGCGCTGTCTGCTATTATTAAGATAGTTAAGCCTGTTATATCCGGCATTATAGTTGCTTACATATTTAATCCACTGGCTAATCTTTTTGACAGAAAGGTCTTTAATAAACTTAAGAATGAAAAGACCAGATGGAAATTATCTGTGGCCTTTGCGCTTATTGTGCTGGTTCTTGGAGTAACACTTTTGTGCTTCGCCCTGATCCCGCAGCTGGCAGACAGTGTATCAACGCTTATTGGAAACATGGGAATGTATGTTGCGACCCTTCAGGAACTGCTTAAGAGCTTTGAGGGAGGCAGTACAGGCAAACTCTTTGGTCTTGATTTTTCAGGAATTGCTACCTTTGGTGACAGACTCCTTGAAAATGTTGCCAATTATTTCAAGGACAATATGGACTCTGTGGTGATGACAAGCTCATCGATTGGTAAGGGAGTTTTAGATGCAGTGATAGCCTTTATCCTTGCAATCTATTTCCTTTTGGACAAGCATAGAATAACAGCTGGTGTTAAGAGATTACTTTCCCTCCTCATGAAGGATGAAAGCTACAACAAGTGGGCAGATTTCTTAAACAGATGCAACGCGATACTTATCAGATATATCGGTGTTGATGTGGTAGATGGAATAGCAGTTGGTGTTGTAAATTTCCTGTTTATGATCATAATGGGAATGCCATATGCAGCTCTGATCTCAGTCATAGTTGGAATCACTAATCTTGCACCTACATTTGGACCAATTGTGGGAGCTGTAATAGGAGCCTTTATCCTGGTTTTGGTAAATCCATGGTATGCTCTTTGGTTTTTGATATTTACTATTATCCTTCAGACTGTTGACGGATATATCTTAAAGCCCAGGCTTTTTGGTGAAAGTCTTGGCGTGTCAGCCCTCATGGTACTTATATCCATCATAATAGGTGGAAGACTGTTTGGAGTTGTCGGCATTTTGTTTGCGATTCCTTTTGCAGCCATCATCGATTTTGTGTGGAAAGATTATGTTATAAAAAAACTTGAGGAAAGAAAAGCTAAGAGGTACAATATATAGTATGAGAAGGGGGGTAGCATTATGGATATTATGAGTTATGTTGATAGCGCCATAGAATTTTCAAAGGACAAGATAGACAAGGTCCTTGCTTTCTGGAATGATCTTGAGGATGACAGAAAAAAGCTCCTTATTGGGTGTGTTGCAGCAACCTGTCTGGTGATAGTAGTAGCAGGTATTGCATATGGGATCGGAAAGGCTCATGGAGAGAGACTTGCCTTTGAGGAAGAAGATTTTTAAGACTTAAACATTTGTTGTGAGAGCTTCTTTTACGGAGGCTCTCATATTTTTTGGAGTAATATATGAAAAGAGCAGTTAGAGTAGCAGCTGTCCTGCTTGTTATGGCGCTTTCCGTGGTGGGGACTGTAATAGGGTTTCTCACAGTGGATGAGTATAAGCCAAAAGACATTGAATCCCTTGAGATAAATGGAGATGCCACAGACAGGATACAGACCGGAGAAAGCGTAGTTCTTCTTTCATGGAACCTGGGCTATGGCGCGCTGGGAGATAATGCGGACTTTTTCATGGACGGCGGCAAAATGGTTTATACCGCAGACAAGGAGAGGGTGTTTTCAAACCTGGATGGGGATATTGAGGAGTTTATTAAAATATCACCTGACATTATTTGTACCCAGGAGACTGACCGCAATTCAGACAGGTCACACTTTGTCGATGAAGTGGAATATTTCATGTCTAATTCGGGACTTAATGTATTGCATGGAGAAAATGTCTTTGCTCCCAATCTGAAGGTGGCTTTCATACCACTTCCAGTTCCGCCGATCGGAAAGGTCTTAAGTGGCCTTATGGTATTTAGCAGGTATGATATTTCTTCAGCCCAGAGACTTAAGCTTCCATGCCCGTTTAAATGGCCGCTAAGGACATTTAACTTAAAAAGATGTCTTGAAGTAGTAAGGCTTCCTGTGGAAGGGTCAGATAAAGAGCTTGTTATCATAAACCTTCACCTTGAAGCTTACGACCAGGGAGAGGGCAAGATTGCTCAGGCAAAAATGCTAAAAGAGGTACTGGATGCTGAGGTAGAAAAAGGTAATTACGTCATAGCAAGTGGAGATTATAATCAGGTCTTTTCAAACACAGATGTCAGCGCCTACCCTGTCCATAAGGGTATGTGGGAGGCTGGAAGGATTGAGGTTGAGGAGTTTAATAAAGACCTTACATTCTATACTGACAGTTCTGTTCCTACATGCAGATCTTTGGACAAAGCTCTGGATAAAGCTATCGATAAGTCACCTGAGGGCTTTCAGTACTACGTCATAGATGGCTTTATCACATCCTCCAATGTGGAGGTGGAGTCTGTTGAGACAGATGATCTTTCTTTTGTAACATCTGATCACAATCCGATAATACTGAAGTTTAAACTCAAATGATAAAAAAGCGGCTTTTAGTCAAAAAAAAGACTAAGAGTCGCTTTATTTTTCGTGACAGTAAACGTTTAATTGAATATAATAGAAGTTAGGTATTTCTAAAAAGAACTTTGAAAGGGGACAGTATTCAAAATGGTACACAAGGTAAAACGTAATGTAATTGTTGGACAGTCTGGAGGACCTACTGCAGCTATCAACTCATCACTGGCAGGCGTTTACAGAACAGCGATTGACCGTGGTTACAAGAAAGTTTACGGAATGATCCATGGTGTTCAGGGCCTTATGGAAGGAAGATATGTTGATCTTTCTGATCACATCCAGTCAGGACTTGATATTGAGCTCTTGAAGAGAACACCTTCTGCATATCTGGGGTCATGCAGATACAAACTTCCTGAGATTTTTGAAAACAAAGAAGTTTATGAGAAGATCTTTGAAATCCTCAATAAACTTGAGATAGACTGCTTTATCTACATCGGTGGTAACGACTCAATGGATACCATCAAAAAGCTATCTGATTACGCTATCATCTCTGGTTCATCCATCAGATTTGTTGGATGCCCTAAGACTATTGATAACGACCTGGCTCTTACAGATCACACACCTGGATACGGCTCCGCAGCCAAATACATTGGTACATCTGTAAAAGAGATCATCAGAGACAGCTGGTCACTTGAAACTACAAGCGGACAGGTTATCATCGTAGAAGTTATGGGTAGAAACGCTGGATGGCTTACTGGCGCTACAGCACTTGCAAAGGGCGAGGACTGTGATGGACCGGATGCTATCTATCTTCCTGAGCTTCCATTTGATATGGATGCATTTATCAAGAAGATCAAAGGTCTTCTTAAGACCAAGGCTTCTGTTGTTGTTGCTGTATCTGAGGGTATCAGGACAAAAGATGGCAAGTACATCAGCGAACTTGGCAGCACAATCGAATATGTTGATGCATTTGGACACAAGCAGCTTACAGGTACTGCAAGATACCTTTGCGACGTAGTTGCAAAAGAGTGTGGCTGCAAGACACGTCCTATCGAGCTTTCAACTCTTCAGAGAGCAGCAAGCCACTGTGCTTCCCGTGTTGATATCCTTGAGGCATATGAGGTTGGTGGTGCAGCAATGAAGGCTGCTGATGAAGGCGACAGCGGAAAGATGGTTGTAATCGAGAGACTTTCTGATGATCCTTATCAGGCAGGAACAGAGGTTAAGGATGTTCACAAGATTGCCAATGATGAGAGAGTTGTTCCAAGAGAGTGGATCAACAAGGATGGCACATATGTAACTAACGAGTTTATTACATATGTAAGACCTCTTATCCAGGGTGATGTTGGACCTATCATGGTTGATGGTATTCCAAGGCACCTTTATAGACCAGGGTTCCAGGATATTCTGTAATTATTAATTCATTAGCGAAGGAATAAAATGACAATTCTAAATAATGGATTAGTTACAACTGACAAAGAATTGAATATTATATCTGCTGATGACGGATATCATGGGTATGTATGCGAAGATGGTGCCAGCACCATCTTCGCAAATATACATCCGGATGATCAGCATCTTTTGTATGAGATGGTAGAGGGATTGGAGTCTGAAAGCGCTTTGACCCTCTGCTTTCGTATCTGCAATAAAAACAAGGATTATAACTGGTTTAAGGCAGAGTGCATCAGGGCAACTGATGGAAATATCTGTATCATGTTCCATGATATAGAGAGTGGTGGAAATGAGAACAAGGCCCTTGAAACAGATTACCTGACAGGGCTTTTGAATAAAAAAGCTATAACTGATTTTGCCAAAAAGGCTATAGCAAAGAAGACAGATATTGTTAATCTGTGCATAATCGACATAGATAATTTCAAATATATCAATGACAGCTACGGCCATTCCTATGGAGACAAAGTATTAAAGGAAGTTTCAGCCATCATAAGTGAAGTCCTTGGAAAAGACGGGAAAGCAGGCAGGATAGGCGGCGATGAGCTTATGGTGATCATCGAAAATGTCGAGGAAAAGACAGAACTTCGCGTTTATCTTAAGGCTATCAGGGAGAGAGTTGAGGCATCTCATAGAGATCAAAGCGGTATACCTCTTGTGACGGTATCAATGGGTGTTGGAACTTTCCCTCTGTATGTGGACAATTACGAAGATCTGTTTAATCTTGCTGACAGGATGCTCTATAGAGCTAAAAACAGAGGAAAGAACAGATACGTCATTTATAATCCGGACATCCATGGAAAGCTTGTAAATGGTGAGCTGGATGAGAATGTGGTGGCACTTAGCGAGGCCACAGCTCAGGACAAGACCAAGCTGGTACTAGAGACCATTGATGGCCTTTTTGGAAATATGAATGAGGCAGTGCCAAAGCTTCTTTTGAAGATCGCAGCCACATTTGGCCTTGATGAGGCATATATCTTTTACAAGGATATAAATAAGAGCTTCTATGGCTGCAAGAGAGTAGCTGAATCTGGAAAAAATGCAGAGAGGAACGTCCAAAAACTCGCAGAAAGCGTATCAAGCCTTTCTTATATAGCTGAGCCTGGATTTGAGAACAAGTTTAATTCCAATGGCATCCTTGTCATTGATTCACCAAAGGCTATGCTTGAAAATACAGTAGAACCTAAAAAGTTCTTTTCTGAGCACGATATAAGGCACGCGATACTGTACAAGATGCAGGATGTGCCATATGAAGGCTTTATTGCGCTTTACAATACCAGAGAATTATCAAGAAAATTCCCTCAATCAGACATTACAGACCTGACATATTTGAGTAAAATGATCGAAATAGCTATGAAATCTAGATAATATCGCACGTTTTTTTAATTTTTTTATAAAAAATCCCTTTTTTTCGGCATTTTTAGGTTGTTTGTGGACGCAAATAGTAGTAGAATAGGCAATGTAGTAAATAATTTCTTTTTGGAGGGAAAACCAAATGAATAAGACAGAACTTATCGATGCAATCGCAAAGGAAGCTGGACTTTCTAAGAAGGATGCGGCTGCAGCACTGAACGCTTTCACAGACACAGTAACAAAGGAGCTTAAGAAGAAGGGCAAAGTTCAGCTTGTTGGTTTCGGTACATTCGAGACAACTAAGAGAGCTGCTAGAACTGGTAAGAATCCTCAGACTGGCGCTGCTATCAAGATTCCTGCTTCTGTAGCACCTAAGTTCAAGGCTGGTAAGGCTCTTAAGGATCTTGTTAACAAGAAATAATTTAACTATATGAAAAGGCTGCGCTTAGCGCAGCTTTTTTCATGCCTGGAAATACTGATTGAAAAAATGATAAAAATTTTATAAAATATTAATATGGTATTTGAGAGAAGCTTTGAAAATTTCATCCAGATATTATCTGAAGAAGAGATAACTCCTGAAGTATCGCCAAGCGCATTGGCCGATCTTTCCAAGGAGTTTTTTGTGCGCTCTGTTTTATCTATTATTTCCTACAAACCAGAGTCAGACAAGGCTTCAGAAAAGCCAAGGATCATCCCGCTTTTTGGACCTGTAATAACTGATGCAAGGCCAGCTTATGTCTTTAAGAGCAACATGTCTGGTGACAGAGTGGTCATGTATCATGTATTTCTTTTCGAGGACAAGAAGTGGACTGACGAAGAGTACAAGAGCTTTTCTTTTATTGTTGATGTTTTGTCCTTCCATATGGAGAGATTCTTACTGATAAGTGACGTGAAGGCCAGTGCTATGACACAGTTCCTCACAGGTCTTCCCAATTCCGGCGGATTTATCAAGTTCGTCACAGAGAAATTTCAAAGTGGCGAGATCATGAAATATGACTCCATCAATTTTAATCTGAAGAGCTTTGGCCTTATCAGCAGGCGCTATGGCACTGCTGAAGGCGATCAGATCATGAAAAGATACGCTTCCAAACTTAGAGAGTTTGAAGAAGATGACGAGATCATTTCTCATTTCGGAGGCGATAACTACACTGCCCTTATCAAGAAGGAAAGAACTAAGGCGTTCCTTAAGTATATATCTTCTATACCAGTTTATGGTATGAAGAATGACAAGAGAGATGAGATAAACATTGCAGCTGTAGCGGGAGTTTATGCCATTGATGAGTCAATGAAGGCTCCTGGCCAGGCTATTTCCAGAGCTTCTATGGCCTGCAACTACGCCAAAAATGTAGCAAATAAGCCTTATGTATTCGTAAATAAGGCAATGAGCACCAGAATTTACAGGCAGAAACAGATTGAAGACAGATTTGAAGACGCGCTGGCTGGCGATGAGTTCAGGATATATCTTCAGCCTAAGGTCGATACCACTAATGGCAAGATAGTTGGAGCAGAATCCCTGGCAAGATGGTTCTGCAACGGAATAGTTCTTTATCCAACAGAATTTGTTCCCATCCTTGAGAGGGAGGGCATGGTTGTAAGCCTTGATCTCTACGTCCTTAAAAAGACCTGCGAATACATTAAGAACTGGATAGATAAGGGAATTGAACCTGTTCAGGTTTCTGTTAATTTCTCAAGAAAGGACCTTGAGTATAAGAACCTGGCAAAAGAGATAACAGACATAATAGACAGCTACGATGTAGACAGAAATCTCATTGAAATAGAAGTTACAGAAACTGCCAGTGAGGATGAGAGGATACTGATGACAAGCTTCCTTTCCACCTTAAAAGAGCAGCAGGTAGCAACGGCGATTGACGATTTCGGAACCGGGTATTCATCTCTTTCAACACTCAGGGATTTCCCTGTTTCAGTGATCAAGATTGACAGATCCTTTATCAACAATGAAGAGCTTAATAAGAGCGATGAGATAGTTCTTAAGAACATTGTTTCCATGGCCAATGAGCTTGGAATAAGCGTTGTGACAGAAGGTGTGGAAAGACCAGACCAGACAAGGCTCCTTGAAAGCGTTGGATGTCATGTGGTTCAGGGATTTTTGTATGACAATCCTATGCCGATGGAAGACTTCGAAAAGAGACTTGTAAAAGGCTCCTATAACTAAAAAATAAAGCATCCGCAAACTGCGGATGCTTTTTGATTTGAATCAGTCGATCCTCTTTGATCCCCAGAAGAACAGTGCAACTGTTCCAGGACCTGTATGACTTCCGATTGTTGTTCCAATGCTTACGATCTTAACCTTGCCCTTTAACTTAGGAAATTTTGACTCAATAAGATCAGCAACAGCCTTAGCCTTGTCATAGCAGTCAGAGTTTGAAATGTAGCAGTCTCCATCGTAATCAAGTCCGCCCTGAGCAAGCTCTTCCATCTTGGCTACCTGAGCCTTGATAACTGCATTAAGTCCGCGGTGCTTGGCTCTGTTGATAAGTCTTCCCTGATAATCAACGTTTAGAAGAGGGCATATGTTCAAGGCTCCGCCAATGATACCAGCAGCCTTGGATACACGACCACCTCTTATAAGGTAAGTAAGGTCTGTAACAAAGAACCAGTGCTGACACTCAAGTCTGTGCTCAATAACCCAGGCATAAAGATCATCTATGCCCATTCCCTCATCACGAAGGTCAGCAAGTTTGTTCATTAAAAGACCATAGCCTGCAGAAGCAGCGAGGGAATCTACAACATAAAGTTTGCGCTCCGGGTACTTCTCAAGGAGCTGGTCCCTTGCGATAGTAGCAGAGTTAAGTGTTCCTGAAATACCTGAACTAAGTGTAAGATGAAGAACATCCTGACCGTTTTTCAAAAACTCTTCAAAATAAGCGATATATTCACCAACGCTGACCTGTGAAGTCTTGGTCATTGCACCCTTGGCCATATCATCGTAAAACTTCTTAAAAGGATATGAAACACCAAGATCATCAGGATAGTCTTTTCCATCAATATTAAAGTGGAAACAAACATATTTAATATCTCTTTCCTTGAAGTGCTCAGCAGTAAGATCTGCAGTAGAGCAGCAGCTTAATACGAAACTCATCCTTTAAAACCTCTCTTTTTAAAATTACAACATTACTATAATACCATTTATTCCCTTAAGGTAAAAGCTTTTATTAGATTTTTATCTCTCTGTTTACAGCTATTTTTGGTTGACAAATGGGATGTTGGTAAATAGAATTAGAAACAGTAATCATATAAATGCGTTGATGGTGTAAGGCTTGCCCTTAAGATGCTATAGCCTGCTTGGAAGTAGTTTAGAGAATTGGAGTCATGGGCTGGAAGCTCCATAAGATTTGGCTATATGCGGAAATTTCGCACTGGAGCATACGTTTAAAATGAGTGTCCGGCTTTGTGCCGGGAATAAGGGTGGTACCGCGGCCAGTTCGTCCCTTGTGTAGTTTGCGCTACACAAGGGATTTTCTATTTTATTAAAAGATCAGGAGGAAGAAAATTTGGAAAACAGCGCATTACGTCAGCAGATTGAAGCAATCCGTGAAGAAATCAAAGCAAATTCTGAGAAGCTGGACAGCTCTAAGCTTGTTTATGAGCTTAGAAAGAGCTTTTTGGATAACAAAAGCGGCAAGATCTCAGCTCTTATGAAGGAGATGAAGAACATTGCTGCAGAGGATCGTGCAGAGTACGGAAAAAATGTCAACGAACTTAAGACCTGGGCCCTTGAACAGTTTGATGAACTGGACAGGAAGATGAAGGAAAAAGAGTTAAAGGCCAGATATGAGAGTGAAAAGCAGGACGTTACAATGCCTGCCAAGATGCGCTATCAGGGCAACCTTCATCCTGTAACTCAGATGAGAGAAACACTTATAGACATCTTTGCAGGAATGGGATTTGAGATCTATGAAGGCACTGAGATTGAGAATGACTACTACAATTTCACTGCTCTTAATACTCCTAAGGATCACCCGGCAAGGGATATGCAGGATACATTCTACTTAAGCCCTGAGTTCCTCTTAAGAACACAGACTTCATCAGGACAGATCCATGTAATGGAGAGCAAGAAGCCACCTATTAAGATCTTATCACCAGGTAAGGTTTTTCGTTCAGATGATGATGCAACTCACTCACCAATGTTCTCACAGATGGAAGGCCTTGTAGTAGACAAGAATATTACACTTTGCGACCTTAAGGGGGCTCTTGAGACCTTTGCCCAGAAGATATTTGGAGAGGGAACCACAACAAGACTTCGTCCTTCCTACTTCCCATTCACAGAGCCATCAGTAGAGGTTGACTGCAGCTGCTTTGCCTGCGGAGGAAAGGGATGTAACCTCTGTAAGGGTACTGGCTGGATCGAGGTTCTTGGCGCCGGCGTAGTAAACAAGAAGGTCCTTGAGAATTGTGGGATCGATTCAGAAGAGTACAGCGGCTTTGCCTTTGGTATTGGTATTGAGCGTGCAACTATGCTTAAATATGGCATTAACAACATTAAGCTTTTGTACGAGTCAGACCTTGACGTTCTTAAGCAGATAGATCACTACGAATAATATAGGAGGAGAACGAAATGTTAGTACCTTTAAGTTGGCTTAAAGATTTTGTTGATATAGATTTAGAACCAAAGGAGCTTGAGAAGAAGCTCTTCGATTGCGGATTTGAAGTTGAGGAGTGCTGGGAAGTCGGAAAAGACATCTCTAACGTAGTAGTTGGACAGGTTGAGACCTGCGAGCCTATTCCTGATACACATCTTCATGTATGTACTGTCAACGCTGGAGAACATGGCACTTTCCAGGTATGCTGCGGTGCAGACAATGTTCAGGCAGGTGGCAAGTATCCTCTTGCACTTGTTGGAGCAACAGTTATTGAGACAGAAAGAGACCATGTGACTGTTATTGGTGTTGCAACCATCAAAAAGGGCAAGCTTCGCGGCTATGATTCAGAGGGAATGCTCTGCTCAGGAGTTGAGCTTGGAGTATCTGAGGATATGTACCCTGGAGCAGGCTATAACGGACTTTTGGTTTTTCCAGAGGATACAGAGGTTGGAGCTGACGTTAAGCCAATCCTTGGCCTTGATGACTGGATCTTTGATGTTTCTATCACAGCAAACAGACCAGACTGCCAGAGCATTTACGGACTTGCCAGAGAGGTTGCAGCAGCTCTTGATAAGCCATTAAAAGAGATCGATCTTTCCTATACTGAAACTGATGTAGAGAATGCAGGATTTAGTGTAACTGTTGAAGATCCAGATCTTTGTCCAAGATATATTGGCCACTACGTTTATGATGTAAAGCTTTCAGAGAGCCCTCTTTGGATGAAGAGAAGACTTGCCATGGTTGGCAATAACTCCATCAACAATATTGTAGATATCACAAACTACATAATGAGAGAGCTTGGCCAGCCTATGCATGCCTTTGACGGAAACTATCTTGAAGGCAACAAGATCGTAGTAAGACGTGCTAAAAATGGCGAGAAGATCGTAACACTTGATGAGAACGAGTTTGAGCTTACTTCGGACAACCTTGTTATCTGTGATGGTGTTAAGCCTGTAGCTCTTGCCGGTATCATGGGAGGTCTCAACTCTGAGATCCGCGATACAACAACTACAGTTACTTTCGAAGCAGCTAAGTTCATGCGCGACAATATCCGTAAGAGTTCAAGAGCCCTTGGTCAGTCATCTGATTCATCTGCAGCTTTTGCCAAGGGTGTCTACGAATATACAACTGTTATCGCTATGAAGAGAGCCCTTCACCTTATTGAACAGCTCGGAGCAGGCAAGGTTTCCAGGACTCATGTGGATATCAACACAGGAAACAGCCTTGAGAAGAAAGAGATGAAGGCATCTATTAAAAAAGTAAACGGAGTTCTAGGTATTGAGGTTCCTGAGTCAGAGATAAAGAGAATTCTTACAAATCTTAACTTTGAGCCTGTAATAAACGGGGATGAACTTACGATCAAGATCCCTGCTTACCGTGAGGATATGGAAGATTATCCTGACATTGCAGAAGAGCTTATCCGTATGTATGGCTATGATCATGTAAAGCCTACATTCCTTAAGAATGCTTGCGTAACAATGGGCGGCAGAAACCTGCAGCAAAAGACTGAGCTCAGGATCAAGAGAGCTCTCTGCTCTCAGGGAGCTTACGAGTGCATGCACTACTCATTCTTTTCACCAAGTGACCTTGATCTTTTGGGATTTGAAGAGGATGCCCTGGAGAGAAAGGCTATTAAGATCCTTAACCCTATCAACGAGGACCTCTCAATAATGAGAACGACCCTTGCAGCTCAGATGATCCATGCCATTGCAAGAAACCAGAAGAAGGGAACTTTAGAGGGAAGGCTTTTTGAGCTTGGAAACAGATTTATTCCAAAGTCTCTGCCACTTACTGATTATCCTGATGAAAAGGCAACTCTCTGCATCGGTATTTTCGGAGAGGGAGAGGATATCTTCACATTAAAGGGACTTGCAGAAAATGTTGCAGATGCTCTTCACATAAGCTTTAAGTATGAGCAGGGCACTAAGACATTCCTTCATCCATACAGAACAGCCAAGATCCTTTGCGAGGGTCAGGAGGTTGGATATCTTGGACAGATAACCTATGAGATCCAGGATGAAACTGATATGAGGATCCCTGCGTATATCTGCGAGATCGACCTTTCTTCGCTTAGTCAGTACTATGGCAGAACTCCAAACTTTGAGCCACTTAGCAGGTTCGCGATAGTTAAGCGTGATCTTGCTCTTATCATGGACAAGACAGTTACCTGCGGCGAAGTTGAGGATGCTATCTATGGCTCCTGCAAGTATGTCACAGATGTTAAGCTCTTTGACGTATACGAGGGACTTCCTATTCCTCCAACCAAGAAGAGTATGGCATTTACCATAACCTTTACTCCTAAAGAAGAGGAACTTACAGATGAGATGATAAATGGCTTTGTTGATAAGATGCTCAGAAAGCTTTCATTTACTATGGGAATAGAAATCCGTAGCTGAGATTGATTGAAACTCAAGCAGGTGATAGAATAGTCATTGCTTTAAACAGCAATGACTATTTTAATTCTCGAAAGGAGCTTATATGAATAGAATAAATGCATGGACAACATACAATGCAACTGCACTTAAGGCAGTTGAGAAACTGGCTGATGAGTACAAGGCTTTCCTTGATAACTCTAAAACAGAGAGGGAAGCTATTGACTCAATTGTCAACGAGATCGAGGCAGCTGGTTACAGAGAGCTTAATACTCTTGTAGGCAGCAAGACCAAGCTTAAGAAGGGAGACAAGGTTTATAGCGTGTGGATGAACAAATCCATCATCATCTTCCAGCTGGGGTCAGATCCAATGGAGGCAGGACTTAACATCCTTGGAGCACATATCGACTCACCACGTCTTGATGTTAAGCAGAATCCTCTTTATGAGGATGGCGGTATCGCTTATCTTGATACCCACTACTATGGAGGAATCAAGAAATACCAGTATGTAACTATTCCTCTTGCTATCCACGGCGTGATCGTTAAGAAGGATGGTACAACAGTACAGCTAAATGTAGGTGAGGATGAGGATGATCCAGTATTTTTCATCTCTGACCTTCTTATCCACCTTGCTCAGGATCAGCTTGGCAAGAAGGCTTCAAATGTTATCGAGGGTGAGGCCCTTGATCTTATAGTTGGTAATAGACCTTTTGTAATTGAGAGCGATGAAAAAGAAAAGGCTGAAAAGAAAAACACAAAGCTTTCAGCTGGTGAGCAGTACGCGATAAAGGCTGAAAAGGAAGAAAAGGCTGCAAGCGGTAAGGTATCAGGAGCCGTAAGACGCGGAATCCTTGCAATCCTCAATGATCTCTATGGAATTGAGGAAGAGGATTTCCTCTCTGCAGAGCTTGAGATCGTACCTGCTGGTAAGGCAAGAGATGCCGGCTTTGACAGATCTATGATCCTTGGCTATGGCCATGATGACAGAGTATGTGCTTTCCCTTCAATGAAGGCTATCTTAGAGGCAAAAAATCTTAAGAGATGCGCATGCTGCATCCTTGTGGACAAGGAAGAGATCGGTTCTGTAGGTGCTACAGGTATGCAGTCAAGGTTCTTCGAAAATGCGGTAGCTGAGCTTATGAACCTCACTAAGGAAGGTTTTAATGACCTTGCTCTTAGAAGGTGTCTTTCCAACTCCTGCATGCTTTCTTCAGATGTAAGCGCAGCATTTGATCCATCATATGCTGGCAGCTTCGAAAAGAAGAACGCTGCATTCCTTGGAGGCGGACTGGTATTTAACAAGTTCACTGGAAGCCGCGGAAAGAGTGGATCCAACGACGCCAACGCTGAGTATATTGCTGAGATCAGAAAGGCTTTTGACAAGGATAAGATCGTTTATCACACAGCTGAGCTTGGCAAGGTTGATGTTGGTGGAGGCGGAACAATCGCTTACATCCTTGCACTTTATGGAATGAACGTTATTGATTCTGGAGTTGCAGTACTTAACATGCACGCACCTTGGGAGGTTATCAGCAAGGCTGACCTTTACGAGGCAAAGAGAGGATATGTATCCTTCCTTCAGAACATGGATTTTAGAAACGAGTGATCATGGAAATAGGACTTAGTACTTCTGATTATTATTTTGATCTGCCCAAGGAGCTTATTGCTCAGGACCCCATGGAGAAAAGAGATGAGTGCAGGCTTCTTGTGGTGGACAAAGAAACTGGTGCAACTGAGCACCACAAATTTAATGAGATCATTAATTATTTAGAGCCAGGCGACTGCCTGGTTCTTAATAATACCAAGGTTATCCCGGCAAGACTTCTTGGAGAAAAGGAGGAGACCGGTGCGGCTGTTGAGATCCTTCTTTTAAAAAGAAAGGAAGCAGACGTATGGGAAACACTGGTAAAGCCCGGTAAAAAGCTTCGCCCTGGGGCAAGAGTGTCATTTGGCGGAGGTATTTTAAAGGCTGAGATACTGGACATAGTAGAGGAGGGAAACCGACTTGTAAAATTCTACTATGATGGCATCTGGGAAGAAGTTCTTGATAAACTGGGAGAGATGCCGCTTCCTCCGTATATTACCCATAAGCTTGAGGACAAGAACATGTACCAGACGGTATATGCAAAGTTTGAGGGATCAGCTGCAGCTCCAACTGCAGGTCTTCACTTTACCAATGAGCTTTTGGAGAAGATAAAGGAAAAAGGCGTAGATATGGCCTTTGTTACCCTACACGTTGGTCTTGGAACATTTAGACCTGTAAAGGTTACCAATGTAAAAGAGCACCACATGCACACAGAGTGGTATCAGGTAACACAGGAAGCTGCTGACAAGATAAACAAGGCTAAAAAGTCCGGCCACAAGGTCATCTGTGTTGGAACAACAAGCTGCAGGACTATTGAGAGTGCTGCTGATGAAAATGGAAGACTCTCTGAATGCAGCGGCGATACTTCGATCTTTATCTACCCGGGATACAAGTTCAAAGTGATGGATCAGCTCATAACAAACTTCCATCTTCCTGAATCTACCCTTGTTATGCTGGTATCAGCCCTGGCTGGAAGAGAACATGTACTTAATGCTTATCAGGAAGCAATAAAAGAAAGGTACAGATTCTTTTCCTTCGGAGATGCATGCTTTTTTAAATAATATCAGCTTAGATGTCCTTCATATGCCCAGCCTTCTTGAAAGCACCCTTTTTATGGGGTATTATGATAAGTAGTGAACTGTTTTTTTAACTATATTTCATTTATCAGGGGGACTATTATGGAAGACAGAAGAAGAAGTAAGAGACTGGATTTATCTGGTGAGATCCTTATCAAAGAGCTTGGCGGTAACTCAGTTGAAACATGTGAGATCAAGATAACTGATGCTTCAAGTGCTGGTATAGGCTTTTCAACTGACAAGCAGCTCACTATTGGGGATAATTATGAAGCCAATCTAACTATCTGGACCAAGGAGGTTCTCCATGTGTTCATTCAAATAGTAAGGGCTAAAAAAGATGGTGATGTATACCATTATGGCGGATCCTTCATTGGAATGCCAGAAGATGTAAAAAAGAGAATAGACGTATATGAGCTTGTGGAAGACGAGAAAGCCAAGCTCGCAGGAGAAAATAAATGAAAATTGCTGTAGTAGGAACTGGATATGTAGGACTGTCCAATTCCATCCTCTTATCACAAAACAACGATGTGGTCTGCGTTGATGTTATCCCTGAGAAGGTAGATATGATAAACAACAGAAAGTCTCCAATCGTAGACAAGGAGATAGAGGAGTACCTTAAAAAGGATTCCCTTAGGCTGGAAGCTACACTTGATGCTTCATATGCCTACAAGGATGCTGATTTTGTAATAGTTTCAACTCCAACTAACTACGACGAGAAGCTTAATTATTTCGATACATCATCAGTAGAAAGCGTAATTGATCAGGTGAGATTAGAGAACCCTGACGCTTTCATCGTTATCAAATCAACAATTCCTGTTGGATTTACCGAGGAGATAAGCGGAGAGTATGAGACAGATCATATCATGTTCTCTCCGGAGTTTTTAAGAGAGGGTCATGCTCTTTACGACAACCTTTATCCTTCACGTATCATCGTTGGTTTTGATACCAGGAGTCAGGAGGCAAAAGAAAAAGCAGAAACCTTTGCAGGACTTCTTAAGCAGGGAGCCATCAAAGAGAACATCGATGTGCTATATATGAATTACACTGAGGCTGAGTGCGTTAAGCTCTTTGCCAACACATTCCTTGCTCTTCGCGTATCTTACTTCAATGAGCTTGACACTTATGCAGAAGTAAGAGGACTTAACACCAGAAATATAATCGAGGGTGTCTGTCTTGATCCAAGAATTGGTAATTTCTACAACAATCCTTCCTTTGGATACGGCGGATATTGCCTTCCTAAGGATACCAAGCAGCTCCTTGCAAACTATGAGGACGTTCCAAACAACCTCATAACTGCCATAGTAGATGCGAACAGGACAAGAAAAGACTTTATCGCTGACAGGATCTGGGCTCTTCATCCCAAGAAGGTAGGCGTTTACAGACTTACCATGAAGGCTGGATCAGACAATTTCCGTCAGTCAGCCATCCAGGGCATCATGAAGCGCATCAAGTCCCGTGGTATCGAGTGCATAGTATATGAGCCAACTTTAAAGGATGATGATTTCTTTAATTCAAGAGTTGAAAGAGATCTTGATAAGTTTAAAAGAGACTGCGACGTCATCATTGCAAACCGTCTTACGGACGAGCTTTCAGACGTGGTTGATAAGGTTTATACAAGAGATCTTTTTAGAAACGAATGAGACAAAACAAAGCTGTACATGTATCACATGTACAGCTTTTTGATTGCAAATAATGTTATCAGCAGGTTATAAAAGACTCTGGAAGTCCTTGAAGAATGTGGGGTAGGAGATACCTACACATTCATCGTCGATTATCCTTGTGGTTCCGCTTGCTACTAAAGAAGCAACAGCAAAACTCATGGCAAGACGGTGGTCTGAGTGGGAGTCGATGTCAGCACCGGTCAGAGGCTTTCCTCCATGGATTATCATTCCGTCGTCTGTGGCTTCTATGTCACAGCCCATCTTTCTTAAACCTTCTACCACAGTATCTATCCTGTTGGATTCCTTGATCTTAAGCTCAGATGCGTCCTTAATGATGGTATCAAAGCCAGCAGTTGCAGCAACCACAGCAACGACAGGAAGCTCATCTATCATGGTGGGGATCACCTTGCCGCCTATCACAAACTGATTGTTGCTGCCGCCTTTAAGCTCAGAGTATTTCACAAGGATATCGGCCTTGGGCTCACTGGTTTTATCCTCATTAAGAAGTGTTATGTCTGCGCCCATCTGCTCTAAAACAGCCAGGATACCGGATCTTGTCTTATTGATGCCAACATTTCTTATTAGAAGCTCAGAACCTGGAACGATAAGGGCTGCAGCTATGAAATAGGCAGCTGATGAAATGTCCCCCGGAACATTTATCTTTTGTCCGGTAAGGTGCATTCCAGGGTGAAGGATAGCAGCGGCGCTACCATTTCTGGCAACTTCATTATGGATATCAGCTCCAAAGGCCTGGAGCATTATCTCGGTGTGATTTCTTGAAAGAGCAGGCTCATATACAACTGTATCTCCGTCTGCGTAAAGACCTGCAAGAATAATACAGGACTTAACCTGGGCTGAAGCAACAGGGCTTCTGTAATTGATGCCATGAAGCTGCTTTCCGCCGGTAAAACGAAGAGGAGCGCAGTCGTTGCCCATTACTGAGATCACATCTGCTCCCATCTGGGAAAGAGGAGTCATTATCCTCTTCATAGGTCTTTTTTCAATGGACATATCCCCGGTTATCATGGAATCAAAGGGCTGGGCCGCAAGGATTCCTGACATAAGGCGGGTTGTTGTTCCGCTGTTTCCCGTGTACAGGGTGCAGTCAGGGACCTTAAAAGAGTGAAGACCTCTGCCGTGAACTGTGATGGTGGGAACGCCGTTGGTTGGGCGGATTGTGTGCTCAATCTCAACCCCCATTTTCCTGAAGCAGTCAATGGTAGAGAGGCAATCTGCACTTTGAAGGAAACCTGTTACTTCTGTGGTACCTTCAGAGAGAGCGCCAAACATGATGCTTCTGTGGGAGATGGACTTGTCCCCTGGTACAAATATGTCGCCTTTTAAAGGCTTTGTTGCTTTTTCTAATGAGATCATCTGGTAAGTTTCTCCAATTTATCTTATTTTACGTAGAGAGTGTAGCCGCTCCCGGTCAGAAGCTCTTTTGCCTTGTCCTGATCCTCTGCTGAGTGGAACTCTATCCTTAAGGTTCCGCGCTCGTATTCTCTGTTGTGGACGATGCCGATATTCTTGATGTTGATCATGTTGTCAGACAGAAGCGTTGCAACCTTTGCAAGGTTACCTGGCCTGTCATCGATCTCAACGTGGATGGTAAATACCTTTTTGATAGGACCTGATGCCATATCCATAAAGGACTCGCGGTATGCTCTTGCACTTTCAAAAAAGTTCATTATCTTATCTTCATCTTTTTCATCGATGGCGAGCTTGATGTCGATAAGACTGTCTATGTAGCTACCCAAAAGATCTGAGATGTTGTAGGAATTGGTCATACAGATCTGTTTCCACATGATGGGAGATGATGAGGAGATCCTGGTTATGTCCTTAAAGCCTCCCGCAGCAATGGTCTTCATGAGCTGATCTTCGCTGTCGCTGTTTTTTACAAGGTTTACAAGGGAAGCTGATATCACGTGAGGCACATGACTTATGGCTGCGGTGATATAGTCGTGCTGCTCATAGGGTACCACCAGCGGGATTGCCTTGATCATCCTGACCAGATCTGTGTATGCATCAAGCCTTTCCTGGGTGGAAAAATCAGTTTTTGTGATTATATAGTAGGCATTTTCAAGGATCCCTGGCTTTGAATTGCTATAGCCTATGCGTTCAGTGCCGGCCATTGGATGTCCGCCTATAAACTGGGATTCTAATGAAAGCTCTTTTACCACCTGATGTATACTGGACTTGACGCTTCCTATATCTGTGATAGTGGTCTTAGGGCTTAAATAGGGGACAAGAGCCTTGAGGTTTTCGTTATTAAGCTCCACTGGTGCGCATAAAAAGATAAAATCGCAGTCTCCAAATTCGGATCCGATCTCATAAAGCGGAAGGTCTATAATGCCCTCATCATGTGCCTTATCAACGGTTTCTTTGTGAGGTGTATATGCCATGATCCTGGCGCTTTCATCAGCGTTTTTGATCGCCTTGGCTATGGAACCGCCGATGAGTCCAAGACCTATAAAGCCGTAAGTTAAACTGTCCATGGGAAAACCTTTCAAAAATAAGCATTATTATTAACACTATATCACTTTAATGTGCGAAAAACAACTCTCAGATATTTGTGCAATTAGCCCTAAAAAGCTTGTGCAGGTACATTGTTTTTAGTAAAATATTGTTATGAGATTTTTGGGGGACCTAGTCAGTCTTATCAAAAATACACAATAAGTTGCGACTGGAGGACTAGATATGAACGTTTACACGACTGACAAGATTAGAAACGTAGTACTGCTAGGACATGGTGGAGCTGGAAAGACTACACTTGCTGAAGCAATGGCATACCTCGCAGGCATTACGTCACGTATGGGCAAGGTAGAGGATGGAAACACCTTAAGCGACTTTGATAAAGAGGAGCAGAAGAGACACATCTCTATCAGCACAACAACAATTCCTCTTGAGTGGGATGGACATAAGATCAACCTTCTTGATACACCAGGTTTCTTTGATTTCGTTGGTGAAGTAGAAGAGGCAATCAGCGTTGCTGACGGCGCAATCATTGTTGTTTCTGGCAAGGCTGGAATAGAAGTTGGAACAGAGAGAGCATGGGAGCTTTGTGAGAAGTACAAGATACCTCGTATGTTCTTTGTTTCAGATATGGATATTGACGACGTTTCCTACAGACAGGTAGTTCAGGACCTTACAGACAAGTATGGCAAGAAGATGGCTCCATTTAATCTTCCTATCCGTGAGAATGAGAAGTTTGTTGGTTATGTAAATGTTATACAGGAGAAGGGCTTTAGATGGGAAGGAAAAGAAGTAGTTGAGTGCCCTGTTCCTGAGTACAATGAGGCTAATCTCAAACTCTTTAGAGATACTCTTCTTGAGACAGTTGCTGAGACATCAGAGGAGTTTATGGACAGATACTTTAATGGAGATACATTCTCAGAGGCTGAGATCAGAGCTGCAGCCCGCAGTAATGTATGTGATGGATCCATCGTTCCTATCGAGATGGGATCTTCCACTCTATGCCAGGGTATCTACACAGTCCTTGACGATATCGTAAAGTACATGCCAAGCCCTGAGAACCGCAAGATGGCTGGTATCAATACCAATACTAACGAGATCTTCGAAGCTGACTTCGATTTTTCCAAGCCTAAGACAGCATTTGTATTTAAGACAATGATCGATCCTTTCATTGGTAAGTATTCACTTATCAAGGTTCGTTCAGGTGTCCTTAAGAGCGATGACCAGATGTATATCGCTGGAAAAGACACAGATGTTAAGATCGGTAAGCTCTATGTCCTTCAGGGCAATAAGGCTATAGAAGTTCCAGAGCTTCACGCAGGAGACCTTGGAGCACTTCAGAAGCTTGATATTGCTACAGGAGATACTCTTTCCACCAAGGCTAATCCTATACAGTATGCTAAGATGGATATTTCCCAGCCTTATACATACATGAGATATCATGCACAGAACAAGGCTGATATCGACAAGATCGCTCAGTCACTGGCTAAGCTCTCTGCTGAGGATCAGACTCTTAAGGTAGTCAATGACGCTGAGAACCGTCAGACACTTCTTTATGGTATGGGTGATATGCACCTTGAGGTTGTACAGAGTAAGCTTGCTAATATTTACAAGGTTAACATCGACCTCACCAAGCCAAAGGTTGCATTTAGAGAGACTATCCGCAAGAAATCTGACGTTGAGTACAAGTATAAAAAGCAGACTGGTGGACATGGCCAGTACGGACACGTTAAGATGCGCTTTGAGCCTTCAGGAGAAGACACAACACCTTACGTATTTGAGCAGGAAGTTGTTGGTGGAGCAGTTCCTAAGAACTACTTCCCAGCTGTTGAAAAGGGACTTGCGGAGTCGGTTCAAAGAGGTCCTCTTGCAGCTTACCCTGTAGTAGGTGTTAAGGCAGTTCTTTACGATGGATCTTATCATCCGGTAGATTCTTCCGAGATGGCATTCAAGGTTGCTGCATCTGGCGCATTCAAGAAGGGCTTCATGGAAGCTTCTCCAGTACTTCTTGAGCCTATCGTATCCTTAAAGGTTACTGTACCTGATAGCTTTACAGGTGATGTAATGGGTGATCTCAATAAGAGAAGAGGACGAGTTCTTGGAATGAATCCTTCTCTTACAGGCAAGCAGGTCATTGAAGCTGAGGTTCCTATGATGGAGCTGTTTGGATACTGCACACAGCTTCGCTCAATGACTGGTGGTGCTGGTGATTTCGAGTATGAGTTTGCAAGATATGAGCAGGCTCCATCTGATATCCAGGCAAAAGAGGTTGCTGACAGAGCTGATAAGGTTGCCGCTGCTAACGCAGAGGAATAATGTAAACTATTATAGAAACTCCCTCAGAGCATAGGCTCTGAAGGAGTTTTTATTTATTATTTCATTGATGACTAATGTTAACAAAAGTTTATATTGATTTAATATATGAATAAACGCTTTTGTGATAACATGATAGTATGTTGACAGATACTTTTATCCACTATAATTATACAGGTGAGTATGCCAGCATAATGATCAGTATTCTTGCGCTGGTTACTATTTTTTATTCAAAACCAAGGAAGACTTTTGTGTTTCGCTTTATCATAGCAGGTCTTTTTTGGTCTATTCTTTCGTCTGCACTGCAGATCATTATCTTAAAGGTTGCCAATGATCCTGAACACCTGTACAACCGGTATTGGTTCATGGCATTGATCCTGGGCTTTCTCATAGCATATAATGCAGTCTTGTTTCTTATATTTTCCTATGTGGATATGATGTCCATACACAGACGTGGACAGAGAAAAGAGTTTTTCCTTATGTACACGGTGTTGGCTTTTTTGTACACCATTGGCGCGATAATTGAGATTGCCTCTGGCAGGATCTATATCATGCTGGTTAATGGCATAGATCTGTCGCATTTTATAAGATTCTATTCATTTGCTGGTATTGTCTGCTCTATCATCTGTCTTTATGCATCAGTTACCAACAGAAAAGATATTTCAAGGATTGTATGGAAGACAGTTTGTATTGTAGTAGCTTTTGAGATAGTACTCCTTGGAATCCAGATTCTCCTTCTTCAAAGTCACGTGATATTTACAGGACTTTCTTATTCGCTGGTGTTTATGCTGGCATATCTTTTGTTCCATGCTGAGAAGTATGATGAAATATCCGGGTGTCAGGGAATAAATGCACTCAATCAGTATATAAGCAAGCTTTGCGGAAAAAAGAAATTTCATATCCTGTATGTGTACTTCATTTTCCCAAGTAACGGCAATTTGGTAGATGAAGGTATGAATTTAGCCCTTAAAGGCATTAAGGCCTGCAGGTCTGTTGAAGCTATAAGTCCCAAGATCAGAATGTTCCAGGGAGCTGAGGACAGGTATGTGGATGTAATTGAAAGGTGCAGCGACAAAGAAGCCAGAAACTATGTCAACCAGATAAGAGGAATCTTTGACTGGTTAAAGGCTGAGATATACATGCCCTTTAACTACATGATGATCTTTGGAGAAGTATATAAAGAGCTGGATGATCCAATTAAGGTCAGACAGTTCTATGACTACATTTCCAAGAGATTTGTAGACATGAACAACAGCTATTTTTACACCACCACAAGAGAAGACCTTGAGGAGTTTGAAGAATACTATAAGATCAGCAAAGCTCTTAAGGATATCAGAAATTCCCAAAACGAAGATGATGACAGGGTGGTAGTTTATGCACAGCCAATCTATAGCGTTGAAAAAGATTCATTCAGGGTTGCTGAATCCCTTATGCGCCTTAAGATTGGCGACAGTATCATTTCTCCTGATAAATTCATTCCGATTGCTGAGCAGTCGGGATGCATACATATGCTTTCCTGCATCATGATAAACAAGGTCTGCAAGGCCATTGAACAGCTTTCTGAGTTTTACGATTTTGATGCGATCTCGGTCAATATTTCATCAAAAGAGCTGTCTAACCCTACAATGTATCAGGACTTTTTGGACATTATCGAAAAGTATGACATAGATATGAGCAAGATCCGTATGGAGATCACAGAGACAGCCATGTTTGAAAACTATGATATGGCTCAGAGAAATATGGAGATTCTCGACAAGGAAGGAATCCAGCTATATCTTGATGATTTTGGAACAGGTTACTCATCTCTTGAGAGAGTCATCAACTGTCCTGTTAAGACCATCAAATTTGATAAGACACTTCTTTACAAGTCTCTTGACGACAACAGGATGGATGATATCCTTACCTACATGATAGAAGTATTTAAAAAGAATGGCTTTGTAACACTGGTTGAGGGTGTAGAAGACGAGTCCCAGCAGCAGTTCTCGGTTGATAAGGGATTTGATTATATCCAGGGTTATCACTACGCAAAGCCTGAGCCAATAGAAGAGCTTAAGAACTTCTTTAACAGAAAAAGTAAATTCTGACATTAAAAGACACAGGGACGGTTATCCTGTGTCTTTTTTATTGCCTTGACAGTCTTGGTATGATTGTATACAATTATACCAAAGTGTGTTTATAGAAAGGCAATGGGGCTTAACTATGAGTGATCAGACTACTTTTCAGAATCGACCTGTGACAATGAATGAAAAGAATAACCTGCTCAAGATCGAAGAGCACATGTATATTCTTGATGACGTTGTCAAACCTAACGTATTCAGAAACATGTTTCCGTACGAGGAGATCCCTAAGATTCCATTTAACGACAGGATCGTTCCTCACAACATGCCAAAAGAGATCTGGATAACAGATACCACATTCAGGGATGGACAGCAGTCCAGAGCACCATACACCACAGAGCAGATCGTAAGGATCTACGACATGTTCCATGAGCTTGGCGGTCCCAACGGAATGATCCGCCAGAGCGAATTCTTTTTATATTCAAAGAGCGATAGAGATGCAGTCTACAAGTGCATGGAGAGGGGATATAAGTTCCCTGAGGTCACCAGCTGGATAAGGGCCAGTGAAGAGGACTTTAAGCTGGTAAAAGAGATCGGAATGAAAGAGACCGGTATTCTTGTAAGCTGCTCTGATTATCATATTTTCTTAAAGCTTAAGATGACCAGAAAACAGGCGCTTGAGCATTATCTTAGTATCATCAGGTCATGTCTTGAGGAGGGCATAAGTCCAAGATGCCACCTTGAAGACATCACAAGAGCAGATATCTACGGATTTGTAGTTCCTTTCTGCATTGAGCTTATGAAGCTCAAGGAGGAGTACAAGATCCCTATCAAGATAAGAGCCTGCGACACAATGGGCTATGGTGTCAATTTCTCAGGTGCCGTTATTCCAAGAAGTGTCCAGGGTATCATTTACGCTATCAATACAAACGCTTCAGTTCCAAGTGAGCTTATTGAGTGGCATGGCCACAATGATTTCTACAAGGCAGTTACCAACTCAACAACTGCTTGGATCTATGGCTGTGCTTCAGTAAATACATCACTTTTTGGAATCGGTGAGAGAACAGGAAATACACCTCTTGAAGCAATGGTATTTGAATATGCCCAGCTTAAGGGGCACCTTAACGGCATGAACACTCAGGTCATCACAGACCTTGCTGAGTACTATGAAAAAGAGATCGGATATACTGTACCTGCCAACACACCATTTGTTGGTAAGAACTTTAATGTAACAAGAGCAGGAATCCATGCTGACGGACTTCTTAAAAACGAGGAGATCTACAACATCTTTGATACTGAAAAGTTCCTAAGAAGGCCCCCTGTAAGTGCTGTCTCCAACACTTCAGGCCTTGCTGGAATAGCTCACTGGATCAACGTGCACTACGGTCTTAGAGAAGAACATGCTCTTGATAAGAAGTCAGAGCTTGTTTTAAAACTCAAGGACTGGGTAGATAAAGAGTACGAAAATGGCCGTGTAACTGTAATGACAGACGGCGAGCTTGTTGCCAAGATTGATGAAGTATCAAAAGAACTGGGCATCGTTGTTAAGGAAGGAGAAGTGGTTACTTTAAAGTAATCCACAAATACTATGGAAAATCGCGATTTAAAACAGGAAGTCACAGACAAGTACTCCCTGCGAGGCAGAGTCTTCAACAGGATAAGAGAAGACATTTTAAACGGTAAGTATAAAGATCACGAAGAACTTAAAGAAGTTGCCATCGGCAATGAGCTTGGAGTATCAAGGACTCCTGTACGAGAAGCCTTCAGACAATTGGAGCTTGAAGGCCTCATTCAGATCATCCCAAACAAGGGAGCATATGTAACAGGCATCAAGGCCAAGGATATAGAGGATATTTATATGATAAGGTCAAGGCTTGAGGGATTGTGTGCAAGATGGGCCTGTGACAATATTACAGATGAGCAGCTTGAGGAGATGGAAGAGGTTATTTACCTTGCAGAGTTCCACGCTGCCAGAGGCCACATGGAGCAGATGGCTGAGCTTGACAACAGGTTCCACACTATCCTTTACGAGTCATGCAACTCCAAGATGCTTGAGCACCTTTTAAAGGATTATCATCAGTATGTATGGCGCGTAAGACAGCAGACTCTTTCAAGCGGAAGAGGTGCTGTATCCAATGTTGAGCATAAATACATCATGGAAGCCATCAGGGAAAAGAATCCAGACAAGGCTGAAGAACTTGCCAACCAGCATATGGTAAACGCATTTGAGAACATGGTGGACAAGGGACTTTTAGAAATGTACGACTAAGCAAAAGTAAATTATAAGGAGAAGAGCAATGAGTAAAGTTACTATGACCACCCCTATTGTAGAGATGGACGGAGATGAGATGACAAGAGTCCTTTGGCAGATGATCAAGGACAAGCTTATTCTTCCTTACATTGATCTAAAGAGCGAGTATTATGACCTTGGTCTTAAGCACAGAGATGAGACTGACGACCAGGTTACAATCGACAGCGCAAACGCTACATTAAAGTACGGAGTAGCTGTAAAGTGCGCAACAATAACACCTAACAATGAACGTGTGACAGAGTACAATCTTAAGAAGATGTGGAAGAGCCCAAATGGAACCATAAGGGCTATCCTTGATGGAACAGTGTTCAGAACACCTATCATGGTAAAGGGCATCGAGCCCAATGTAAGAACCTGGACAAGTCCTATAACTCTTGCAAGACACGCCTACGGCGATGTTTACAAGAATGTGGAGATCAGAGTTCCGGGACCTGGTAAGGCTGAGCTTGTATTTACAGGAGAGGATGGAAAAGAGATCCGTCAGACCATCCACGAGTTTGATGAGCCAGGTATCATCCAGGGTATACACAACAAGGATTCATCAATAAGGAGCTTTGCAAGAGCCTGCTTTAAATATGCTCTTTCAGAGAAAAAAGAGCTTTGGCTTGGAACAAAGGATACTATCTCAAAGACCTACGACAGAAGATTCAGAGAGATATTTGACGAAGTTTATGAAAATGAGTTTAAGGCTGATTTCGAGAAGGCTGGTATCACTTACTTCTACACCCTTATCGATGATGCTGTTGCAAGAGTAATGAAGTCAAAGGGCGGATTCATCTGGGCATGCAAGAACTATGACGGAGATGTTATGAGTGATATGGTATCATCTGCATTTGGTTCACTTGCCATGATGACATCAGTTCTTGTTTCACCAACTGGTGTATATGAGTACGAGGCAGCCCACGGAACAGTTCAGAGGCACTACTATAAGTACCTTAAGGGCGAGCCAACATCTACCAATCCTGTAGCAACTATTTTTGCCTGGACAGGAGCGCTTCGCAAGAGAGGCGAGCTTGATGGCATAAGCGGACTTGTGGAGTGGGCTGATAAGATGGAAAAGGCAACTCTTTCAGTTATTGAGTCTGGTCGCATGACTGGAGACCTTGCTCTTATCACATCACTTCCAAATCCAGTAAAGATGGGAAGCGAAGAGTTTTTAGATGCAATAGCGCAGGAATATGCTATACTTTGAAGCAGAGATTTTAGTTTTGGAGTTTAGTGATGATTCTTTCGGTACACGGAATAAATAAAAGCTTTGATGGAAAGGACATCCTTAGGGATGCCTCTTTTCATGTGGAAAAAAATGAGAAAGTAGCCGTTGTTGGTATCAACGGAGCAGGAAAGACAACCCTCATTAAAATGATCGTGGGACAGCTTATTCCTGATGACGGCGAGATTACTTTTTCCAAGGATATAACCTGGGGATATCTTGCCCAGAATCAGAACGTTGATACAGACAACACTGTATATGATGAGCTTAAGGAAGTTAAAAAAGATGCCATCGAGCTTGAGGAAAATATAAGACAGGCTGAGTATGACATGAAGCACCTTCAAGGCGCAGAGCTTGAGGCACTCCTTGATAAGTACACCCGTATGAACGAGGAGTACCAGAGAATGTCAGGCTATGCCTGGCAGAGCGAAGTGAACGGTGTTCTTAAGGGGCTTGGCTTTTTGGAAGAGGAGTTTGATAAAAAGATAAACACCTTATCAGGAGGCCAGAAGACAAGAGTGGCTCTTGGTAAGCTTCTTTTGCAGAGCCCTGATCTTATAATCCTTGACGAGCCCACAAACCATCTTGATATGAATTCCATAAGGTGGCTTGAAAATTACCTTCTTAACTACAAGGGAGCAGTCATCATTGTATCTCACGACAGATACTTCCTTGATAAGATCGCAGATAAGGTCATTGAGGTTGAGAACTGCAAAGTTTCAACATTTATGGGCAATTACAGTGACTATGCTGTGAAAAAAGAACAAAAGAGGATCGTAGAATGGAATGCCTACATCAAACAGCAGGCTGAGATAAAGCACCAGGAAGAGGTCATAGCAAAGCTTAAGTCCTTCAACAGGGAAAAATCCATTAAAAGGGCTGAGAGCAGAGAAAAGATGCTGGATAAGATCGAGGTTCTGGACAAGCCTGCAACTATTGATGACAGCATGAAGATAAGCCTTAAGCCTGTGTGCGAGAGCGGAAACGATGTTCTTTCTGTGGAAGGGCTGTCAAAGTCCTTCGGAGATGAGAAGCTCTTTTCAGATATTAACTTTGAGATCAAGAAGGGTGAGCATGTGGCCATCATTGGCGACAACGGAACAGGTAAGACCACTCTCTTAAAGATAATAAATGGAATAGAGAAGATGGACGATGGCAAGATAACTCTGGGCGTCAAGGTCCATATTGGTTATTACGACCAGGAGCACCACGTTCTTCACGACGACAAGACGCTTTTTGATGAGATATCTGACGCCTATCCAACCCTCAATAACACGGAGATAAGGAACACTCTTGCAGCATTTCTTTTCACAGGAGACGACGTATTTAAGAGGATCAGGGACCTCTCGGGAGGCGAGAAGGGAAGAGTATCATTAGCTAAGCTCATGCTGTCTGATGCAAACTTTCTTATCCTGGATGAGCCTACTAACCACCTGGATATCACCAGCAAGGAGATCCTTGAGTCAGCAATTTCAGGCTATGAGGGAACTGTCCTTTACGTAAGCCATGACAGATACTTTATAAACAAGACTGCCAACAGGATCCTTGATCTTACAAAGGGTCAGGTGGTTGAATATATCGGAAACTACGACTACTACCTTGAGCATGTGGAGGACAGGACAAAGCGACTGTTTGGGGAAGACAGTGCAAGTGGCGTGGGAAACGCTCTTCTTGGAAGCGGAAGCTACAAATATGAGGAAAACAGATCCCAGGCAGATGCCACTACAGATACTCCAAAGGCCACAGGCGGAGCAGGGGACTGGAAAGCACAGAAGGAAGCCCAGGCTCTTAAAAGAAAGCTCGAGGCTGCCCTAAAAAAGTGCGAGGAAACCATCGCAAAGCTTGAAGAGAGGGAGAAGGAGATCACAGAGGCTCTTTCTGACCCTTCAGTTGGAACAGACCTTGGAAAGCTCCGTGCCCTTACAGATGAGCAGACAGAAATCCAGGAAAAACTATCATCCTTGTACGAAGAGTGGGAGGAGCTTTCGGAAAATTCAGATTGACCGAAATAGTACGCGAATATATAATAAATGAGATTCTATAAGCATTTATAAGGAGACATACGGCCTTGAATCGTTTATATATACCATTATTATGGGAACTTTTGTTTATTATAACGACAATCCACTGGCCTAAATATACCCTGTATCTTTTCTTCGTTTTCTATCTGGGAATCTTGTACTACTTTTATTATTTTTACAAGCAGTTTTCATTTAGAAAGCTCAAAAAGAACTTTGGGCGCATTGTGACCTTTTGGATTCCGGTGGCACTTACCTTTGCCGGACTGTACATTGCAAACTATATAAAGGTACAGATAATTCCCTATAAGTTTATTGGGGTAAGGGATGGAACAGTTCAGATAATCTATCACAATGAATTATTCCCAACAATTATCTATGCTCTGATGATGATAGTGATAAAGCCTGTTGCGGAAGAGCTCTTTTACAGAAAGGCTCTTATCAAGTTTGGCAGTAAAAAGAAGGTTATAGCCTTTACTGTTCTGAGTCTTGTTTTATGTGCGCTATCAAGAGCCCATGGACTTCTTGGAATAGCAGAGTGGATGCTCATGGCTCTTCCTGTGACAATAGCATATGTGGCTACAAGGAATATCTACATCTCCCTGACTGCTCACGTGCTCTTTGAGTTTTACGACAATATATATTCAGTTGTCTACGCTATTGCAAGGATATTTAACAGATAACAGGGTGTGATAGTTTTGCCGGTGACTTTATGTGCCGGCATAATTTTTTTTAGGAGGAAATGTGTATGGGAGCTTTTATGAAAAAGCAAAAGGTTTTTACCCAGGGGGAGAACCCTCTGAAAAAGGGCAAGAAGGCAATTATCATCGCTTTTGTTGTTATCTTTGCTCTAGTGTTTGTCAATAACTGCTACTATCAGGTCAGGGAGCAGGAACAGGCAATCCTTACAATGTTTGGAAAGGTCCTCAGGGTTGATACAGCAGGTCTTTATTTCAAGGTTCCTTTTGTTCAGAGTGTCCATAAGGTAGATATGACAACCCATGGAATCGGGATCGGTTATACCATCGAAAATGGACAGAATATAACTGTTGAAGATGAAGGGATCATGATAACCTCTGATTTTAACTTTGTAGATATCGACTTTTATCTGGAGTACAAGGTAAGTGATCCTGTTGCTGCATACTATAATTCAGAGAACCCTGATCTTATCATGAAGAATATGGCTCTTGCCAGCATCAGGAATACAGTTGTCAATTACCCTGTTGATGATGTCATCACAACAGCTAAGGGTCAGATCCAGTCAGAAGTAAAAGAAAAACTCCAAAAGGAACTTACTGACAAGAACATAGGTCTTACAGTAGTCAACCTTTCTGTTCAGGATGCCGAGCCACCAACAGCAGAGATCGTACAGGCATTTAAGTCTGTTGAGACTGCCAAGCAGGGAAAAGAAACAGCAGTTAACAATGCAAAAAAGTACCAGAGCGAAGAGCTTCCAAAGGCAGAGGCTAACGCGGACAAGATCGTCCAGGATGCAGAGGCTCATAAGGAAGCAAGGATAGCTGAGGCTCAGGGACAGGTAGCCAGATTTAATGAGATGTATGAGCAGTACAAGCTCCAACCCTATATCACCAAAAAGAGACTATTCTATGAGACCATGGAAGATATCCTTCCTGATCTTAAGGTGATAGTAACTGATGGCAATACCCAGCAGCTTCTGCCGCTGGAAGGCTTTAATAACTAAGGGAGGAGCATATGGAACAGCAGAAAAAGGGAAGTTTCCTAAAAGTATTTATAATTGCCCTGGTAGTTATAGCTATTATGGTTTTAAGCTCAGGGTTTTATGTAGTTCACCAGAATGAATACGTGACAGTAAGAAGATTTGGCAAGATCATTGCAATTGAGAAGGAGCCGGGACTCCACTTTAAGGTTCCTGTTGTAGATGATACCCAGTCAATAAGTGCCAAGGTTGTGCTTTATGATATTCCTGCATCAGACGTAATAACCAAGGACAAGAAGTCTATGATCACAGATACTTACGTTTTATGGAAGGTATCAGACCCGCGTAAGTATGTTCAGACACTTAATGCCATCGAGGCAAGAGCTGAAGAGAGAATTGAGGCATCTGTTTACAATGCCACCAAGAATGCCATTTCATCCATGACTCAGGATGAAGTTATTGAAGCAAGAGGAGAGCAGCTTACTACTCATATCACAGAAGAGGCAGAGGCTGACATGACAGGCTATGGCATCACAATTGTCCAGGCTCAGATCAAGGCCCTTGATCTTCCTGACGACAACAAACAGGCTGTCTATGACAGAATGATCTCTGAGAGAAACAACATCGCAGCTTCCTTCACGGCTGAGGGAGAGGCGGAAGCACAAAAGATACACAACCAGACAGACAAGCAGGTTGCAATTGTAACAGCACAGGCCCAGAAGGACGCAGCAGTCCTTGAGGCTGAAGGAGAAGCTTCCTACATGGAGACTCTTTCACAGGCTTATGATACAGAGGAAAAGGCAGATTTCTACAGCTACTTAAGAGGCCTTGATGCTCTTAAGGCTTCAATGAAGGGCGATAAGACAATTGTCCTTGATAAAAACTCTGAGCTTGCCAAGATCCTCATGGGCAGCTTTGACTGATACTGAAAAACTACCGACCCCGTACAGTTTATGTACGGGGTTTTTCTTATGCTGCATTGTGATATAAAAAACAGTTGATTTTTGGAAAAAGATGTTGTATTTTTCTTATGTAAGATTTATTGTGTATTAGTTCTTTAAACAAAGCATTTTTTGCAGTCGTTTACTAATTCCCACAGATGATTTTTTATATGTAATATATTTTTTGGTGCCTTAGTGGGCACAGATAAGGAGCAATACTTGAGAGAAAGGTACGAGACACTTAAACTTAATGACCTTCGTGAAATTGCGAAGAAAAGAGGCATCAAGGGAGCAACAGGCATGAAAAAGTCTGAGATCATTGATCTTATGTGCGAACTTGATGAAAAGGAAGCAGCTGCCAAGAGTTCTGTCCAGCCTCAAAATGACAGCGACAAGGAGGATGGTAAAGCATCTTCACAAAAGCCAAAGAAAAAAATTGTTGTAGCATCAGGAAATGCCAGCGCAAAGCCGGTAGGAGATGCTGCAGTAAAGAACAAGAAAGAGGCAGTTAAAAAGCCTGCTGATGAAAATGCAAAGGAAGTAGCTGCCAGCAAGGAAGAGCCTGCTGAAGCTGAGATAATAGATGGAGATCAGGCATCAGGAATTCTTGAAGTGATGCAGGATGGCTATGGATTTATCAGATGTGAGAACTATCTTCCAGGTGAGAACGACGTTTATGTTGCCCCTTCACTTATAAGAAAGTTTAATCTCAAGACTGGTGATATCTTAAATGGTCTTTGCAGAGCCAAGAAGGAGACAGATAAGTTTGCAGCCCTTCTTCGCCTGGACACTGTCAATGGCTACAAGCCTGAGGTTGCTATGGGAAGATGGGATTTTGAGAAGATGACTCCTATTTTCCCTAATAAAAAGATAAGACTTGAGCAGCCAGGCAGCAGTGTTGCCATGAGGATCATGGATCTTATAAGCCCCATCGGTAAAGGACAAAGAGGTATGATCGTATCTCCTCCTAAGGCCGGTAAGACCACACTTCTTAAGGAAGTTGCCAAATCTATCCTTAAGGGCAACAGCGACATTCACCTCATCATTCTTCTTATTGATGAAAGACCTGAGGAAGTAACAGATATCAAGGAAGAGGTAGAGGGACCAAATGCAGAGGTTATCTACTCAACCTTTGATGAGCTTCCTGAGCACCACAAGAGAGTTGCTGAGATGGTCATGGAGAGAGCAAAGCGCCTTGTTGAGCATGGCAAGGATGTGGTAATCCTCCTGGACTCTATCACAAGACTTACAAGAGCTTATAACATAGTAGTTCCTCCTTCAGGAAGGACACTCTCTGGTGGTCTTGATCCCGCAGCTCTTCATATGCCAAAGAGATTCTTTGGTGCTGCGAGAAATATGAGAGAGGGCGGAAGCCTTACAATTCTTGCAACAGCTCTTATTGAGACTGGTTCCAAGATGGATGATGTTATCTATGAGGAATTTAAGGGAACAGGTAACATGGAAATGGTTCTTGACAGGAAGCTTCAGGAGAAGAGAATATTCCCTGCTATCAATATTCCTAAGTCAAGCACCAGAAGAGAAGATCTCCTTCTTACGCCAGAGGAGCTGGCAGCCATCAACAGCCTTAGAAAAGGCTTTAACAGCATGAAGGCTGACGATGCAGTTGATCAGTGCATCAATCTCTTCTCAAAGACCAGAAACAATGTGGAATTTGTTCGTATGGTTGAAAAACAGATCAGATTTTAAATATCTCTAAGGTCCAGCAGGTTTGCGATTTCCTTAGCCTGCTGGGCCATTTTTTCATCTTTTTTACTCTGTCTTATTGAGCTTCTTTCTACGTGCTCTAAATTGCCGGGATCAAGAGGATTGCCGGAGATAGTGATGGTACGTGGACTTGAAGGAGTCTCATCTTTTGCGATATCCTCCTCAACCTCTTTAACCTGCTCCTGCTGGGAAATTGCCGGATTGAGATTGGTCTCAGATTCTGTAAACTGCTGCTTTCTCTTTGTATCAAGAAGACCAATAAGGTCCACATTGAGGTTAGAGATAGTGCAGCCAACAGCTCTTTTGCCATCAATGTCAAAGAGCCTTACAACAACGGAAGAAACCTCGTAGCTATGAAGTGTTGCTCCATATGTAAAGCGAACATTGAGGCTGTCCCCAACCTTTAATCGGGTGTAATTATCCAGTATGAGAGCCATGCCACGCATGGAAATGTCGTAGACGATACAGTTTTTAAGATTCTGATTGTCACCGTTTACTGACATGACACCAAGCTTTTCAATATTGAAGCGCTGAGCTCGCCTGGAATTTTCCGGCTGAAGCATGGAAGAACTTTTGATAAGATGAAAATATCCATATCTGGTTTTGACGGGAGTGATGGTGGTTGCCATAAAACTATATACTCTGCCATCTCTTTTATTGCGGATCTGAACGTTAGATGGTTCGAGAAACTGCATGTATTTTCCGAAATATTCCATTGGCTTTACTAAAAGTCCGGCAGATACGCCAAAGATTGCCTCTGTCATAAGAACTATGTTGTGGCCATTTATGCTTGCATGAATTTTGACTGCAGAACCATTAGCAATTTCGCTGACTTTCATCAGATACTACCCCCATAGCTTCTACTTATACGCTATATTTTATGATATACTACACGTGGAAAAAAATCTACAACATGGAGCGGAGTATGATAAAAGAAAACATAGGTGTAGTACAGGAAAACATAAAAAGGGCCTGTGAAAAAGCAGGCAGGGACGTAAAAGACGTAACTCTTATCGCTGTGAGCAAGACAAAACCTGTATCTGATATCAGACAGGCCATGGAGGCAGGACTTACTGTCTTTGGAGAAAACAAGGTCCAGGAGATCAGGGAAAAGACAGAGGAGATAAAGGAAAATGTGGATTTCCACATGATAGGCCATCTTCAGGCTAACAAGGTAAAATACCTTCCCGGGAAGGTAGTAATGATCCACTCTGTCGACAATGTAAAGCTTGCACAGGAAATCGAGAAGCAGTTTGCCAAGGCTGATATGAATATCGATGTGCTCATTGAGGTCAACATGGCAGGAGAGGATACCAAGTTTGGCCTTGCACCTTCCGAAGTTCCTTCATTTGTAAAAGAAATAAGCACCCTTCCTCATCTTAACATTAGAGGACTTATGACTATCGCGCCTTACACTGATGATCCTGAAAGCAACAGGATTTATTTTGCAGGGCTTCGAAGGCTTAAGGATGATATAAACAAGATGAATATCCCCGGAGTTAATATGGATACTCTTTCCATGGGAATGACTGGGGACTATGAGGTTGCAATAGAGGAAGGAGCTACCTTTGTAAGAGTTGGCACAGGAATTTTTGGAGAACGTAATTATTCAATCGTGTGACGAAAATCTAAAATAAATATAAACGAATTTACACTAAAAACAGTAGATAGTATAATTGACTCTATAGGGAAGGAAAGATATGTTAAAAACTGTACCTTTATCTAAAAACTTATCTATAGATCAGTTGAATCACTTGATAGACACCGGGCATGTGTTTGTCACTCCCTTTGGTCTTAACAGAACCTGTTACATTGTAGTGAACCATAAACCATTCATGGTCATTGCAACAGATGTTTCAATCAGAGGAGTGCAGCTATCGGGGTCCTGGTACACGTGGGAAGAGGTTGAAGCCATGGGCGGTGTTTATGATTCTGAATTTGAAGCCTTAAAAGCTATAGCTGGTGGGGCATGATAAAAAGGAAGCCTGGAGCTTCCTTTTAGTTTGCGGCAAATTATAAATTATTCATAAACTGCCTAAAACATAGAGTATTATTGAGGTTTTTGTGCTAAAATATTTCTCACGTATCGAATTTGGGGAGGCTCTTGGCTTTGACATACGTTTTCTACTACGTTCAGGCACATATAGCTTGTATTCTTTTGCTATCTATAGTCTTTTATAAGATAGTAAAGGGTGTTAACAAGCAGGCATCACAGATTTATTTAGGGAATCTGGTAGTTACACTGATGCTTTACTATTTGGCAGAGATTTTCTGGGCACTTGTTGATGGAGGAGTTGTAAGCCCTGAACCAACAATGCTTTATCTTTCTAATATTTTCACCTACATTTTAATAAGTATTGCAGCCTATTACTGGTACATCATTTCAGAGGCCCTTCAAAGGGACAAGCTCATTGAGAACACAGTCCTTAGAAGACTTCTTGCTACTCCCGTTCTTGTATCAGCTCTTCTTGTTATTACTGCATACAGGACAGGGCTTGTTTTCTATGTGGATGAAAATGGCAGGCTGGTCAACGGAAGCTTTTACGTTATCCTTGTCATTGTTCCTTTTGCTTACCTTATTGCCTCATCAGTTAAGGCCTTCAGCAGATTTGCCAACAAGGACAGATATGTTGACAGGAATATCTATTTTATGATCGGTGTATTTCCTTTTGCACCTATCATTCTTGGAGCAATGCAGGCTATCTACTGGCGCGTTCCTTTTTTGTGCTATGGAACAGTTGCGGCAGTTTATTATGTATACCTGACAACTCAGGACAACCTTATCTCTATAGATCCCCTTACACAGACCAATAACAGGAATCAGCTATACAAGTATCTTGTTCAGAAGATGCGACAGGAAGAGCAGGGAATGAGTCTTTTCCTTATCATGGTTGATATAGAAAGGCTCAAGGATATCAATGAGTCCTATGGTCATGCAGAGGGTGACAGAGCGCTCAACAGAGTAGCAAGAGCAATAAAGGATGCCTGCCAGGGATCACGCAGCAGGATGTTTGTTTCAAGATATGGAGCAGATGAGTTTGTGGTTGTGGCTGAGATGGCTTATAGAGCTGAGGCGGCATGGCTTGCCGATCAGATAAAGAATGAAGTCAAGAGGGCCACAAATGTTGATCTGGCTCCCTATGACATCCATGTAAATGTGGGTATTTCCCAGTACGATTATCAGGCTCCTGTATCAATACAGACATTCATTGCAAGAGCTGATTCAGACCTGTATCAGAACAAAAAGTTAAATGCCACTTAAAACAGTGAATTAACGAAGTTTATAAGCAGTCCTGCAAGAATAAAAGCAGCAAGGATTGCTATCGCATATATATATTTCATTCTTCCCATAAAGGCTCCTCCTGTCCGAAAATTCTTTGGCCCATGCGTCAAAGAAGCTTAACTGTGATAATATTATATTATAGCTGGTTTTGCGTTATATGCACAGCAGAAGGTAGATTGGAGGGCATAGGTATGCAGATTTATGTATCTGGGAATGTGCGTAGAAGTGGTGACGGATCCATTGAGCATCCTTTCAGGACGATCCAGGAAGCAGCGCTTATTGCAAAGCCTGGGGATGAGGTACTTGTTGCACCTGGTATCTATAGAGAATGGGTACGACCAGTCTTTTCAGGCACAGAAAGTGAACGGATCAAATATGTGAGCATGGTAAAGGGCGAGGCAGTCATAACCGGCGCCGAGCGCTTAAATGGATGGGAGAGGTTTGAAAACATCTGGCGTGTTCGCATTCCAAATAGTTTCTTTGGGGATTACAATCCCTATACAGATGTAGTTTTCGGCGACTGGTTTTTTACATCTGAAAACAATCCACACACTGGCGAAATCTATATTGATAACAGATCCATGTACGAGGTCTTTGACCTCTCTGTTTGTATGCACCCGCAGATTGACAAAAGGTCCTGGGATCCCGATTTTACAAAGTATGTGTGGTTCACAGCTCAGGAGAGCGGTGATACTGTTATCTACGCTAATTTTGGCGATAAAGATCCCAATGAAGAAAACGTTGAATTTGCTGTAAGACGCGCCTGCTTCTATCCAGAAAAGGAAGGCGTAAATAATATAACCTTAAGAGGTTTTACTGTAAGATGTGCTGCCACTCAGTGGGCTCCGCCTACTGCTGTTCAGATTGGTATGATAGGTCCGCATTGGTCCAAGGGGTGGATCATAGAGGACTGTGATATCTATGAGTCAAAGTGCAGCGGAATATCCCTTGGCAAGTATTATCAAAAGGGCAGCAACAACAAGTGGAGCATGACTTTTGTCAAGGATGGAACCCAGACCCAGAGGGATGCAGTCTGCCAGGCTGTTAATGAGGGCTGGGATAAAGAGACTGTGGGCTCCCATATAATAAGGCGCTGTGACATCCACGATTGTGGCCAGACCGGTATTGTTGGTCATATGGGCGGAGCCTTTTCAGTTATCGAAGATAATCACATTCATCATATAAATAACAAGCACAATCTGGCAGGAGCGGAGATTGGAGGCATCAAACTCCACGCTGCGGTAGATACCATCATAAGGCGAAATCACATTGATCACTGCACAAGGGGAATCTGGCTTGACTGGCAGGCGCAAGGCACCAGGGTATCCCAGAACTTTTTACACGACAATATTCCGCCTGAAGGCACTATCATTGAAGATGGTCTTTCACTTGGGGAGGATATTTTTATTGAAGTATCCCATGGTCCTACTCTTATAGATCATAACCTTCTTCTTTCGGAGATGGCAGCAAGGATCAGCACTCAGGGAATTGCATTTGTGCATAACCTCATAGCAGGATCCTTTACCTGGGTGGGCTCTGGAACTGATAACAGCACCCAAAAGCTCCCATCAGACAGATATACGCCTTATCATCTGCCTCATTCAACAAAGATTGCAGGCTTTATGACCATCCTCCACGGAGATGCCAGATTCTACAACAACATCTTCATACAAAAAGAGGTGCGTCAGGATCTTTTGGATTATTGTACTAAGGAAAACATAGATACTCTGGACAAGGCTAATTTCATAGCAGGAACCTGTCCATACAACAAGTTCCCCACTGCGCCGGAGTACTTTGCAAGATTTAAGAAAAACGTCTTTGCTGAATATGGATCCAATGACGTCTACTATGACCGCCTTCCTGTATATACAGGTGGAAATGCATATTTTAACGGCGCAAGACCTTGTGATACAGAGATAGCAGCCCATGTGGATAAGGATCACAAGATAAGCCTGTATCTTGATAATTCCGATGGAAGATACACAATCCACACAAACCTCTATGAGTACCTTCCAAGGAACTTTACAATGCCTATTAACACAGAGAGCCTGGGTATTGCTTTTGAGCCTGAGCAAAGATTTGAAAACCCTGATGGAAGTCCCATCATGTTTGACAGTGACTACTTTGGAAGAAAGAGGGGGCTGCATCCAGTGGCAGGTCCATTTGAGGAGTGCAACACTGACAGGTTTACTGTTACAGATGAGTTTGGCTCCTACAGGATAAGTGGCAGGGATAACCCGAGGATTGAAGGCCCCTGGCAGGAGTACACAGAGCCAAAGGATAAAGAAACTGTAAATGATGAAGTTGAAAGCAAGGAGGCTTTTGAAGATAGGCCTGATATTCCTGAACCAGGAGATGAGCCTGAGATCATAAATGCCAACATCATGCTTACAGGATGTGAAGACGCCGGAATTTCTTTCCCTTACGAGGGATCTCTTTTCCAGGTGAGGGACATGTTTGTAAAGGGCAATGAAGTGTGGCTTTATGATGGAAATGCAGATAAGCTTGTGGAGCTTGACTGCGAGTACGGTATTTACAGAAGCTTAAGGAAGTGGTCTGTTGGTGCGCTTCAGTCCATCGATGTTTCTGATGACCACAACTGTGAGGGCTTTGTAAGGACTGCAGGAACACTTCTTTGCATTCTAAGTAAGAACATGGCCAGTGACCCGGCTGATACCTGCAGCACCATCCAGGATAAGGTGAACTCAGGCATAGAGCCAAAGGGCATTAAGATGCGCTTTACTACCAAGTATCTTAAGTTTATCCGCAACAAGAAGTTTATATCCCTTGAGGATGTTATCTACAGGATAAACAAGGCTGGTATGGATATAGTCACGGAGAGACTTGAAAAACTCTGAAAATGAATTTGTTGAGGGAAATGTAGTTTATGGAAAAAAGAGCTAACTGGTACGAGCTTGATAATGCAGCCAAGATAGTACCATCTACAGCAAAAGGAGCAAATACCAGGGTATTCAGGCTTACCTGCGAGCTGACAGAAAAAGTTGACGAGGATATGCTGCAGAGGGCGCTGGACGATACAGTGCAGGAATTTCCATTTTTTAACTGTGTTCTTCACAGAGGAATATTCTGGTACTACTTAGAGGACAGTGACCTTAAGGCGGTGGTGGAAAAGGAACATACGCCGGCCTGCCTTCCACTTTACATTCCGGGGAAAAAGAATCTTCTTTACAGGGTGAATTACTTTGAAAAGAGGATAAATCTTGAGATGTTCCACGTACTTGCAGATGGAACTGGCGCCTTTATGTTCTTTAAGTCGCTGATCATAAGATATCTGCAGATAAAGTACGACTTAAGCCACGATATCAAGCCGGTAGATGAGTTTTCCGTTGAGGAAAAGAATGAGGATGCTTTTACCGGCAACTACAACAAACAAAAGGGCCTTGGTCAGCTCAATGAAATGAAGGCAGTAAAGGCCTACCAGATAACAGGAGAGATGGATGACAATCTTTTGCCCCATCTTCTGGAAGGAACTGTATCTTCCAAAAAGTTTATCGAGCTGGCCCACAAGTATGATGCCACAGTTGGAGTGCTTTGCGTAGCTCTTTATATTAAGGCCATCATTCAGGGAATGAACAGATTCCAGAAAAGGCGTCCTATAGTGGTCAGCGTCCCAGTTAACCTTCGTCAGTTCTATAAGAGCGGAACAGCAAGGAACTTCTTTGGAGTCATAAATATTGAGTATGACCCAGCTGATTATAATGGTGAGCTTAAGAGCATCATAGACCCGGTTGCCAGGGACTTTAAGGACAAGCTCTCTGCTGAGAACATTGAAAAGACCATGAACTCTTATTCAACCCTTGAGCATAACCTGGCTATCAAGATGGTTCCGCTTCCGATTAAGGACCTTGTGATAGGACACTTTGACAGGGCAGCGAAGAAGGGCGTTACAACATCAATGTCTAACCTTGGGCAGATCAAGATGCCTGCTGAGGTTTCGGATTACATAGAAAGGTTCAGCGCCTTCATGACTGCTTCCTCGCAGCAGGTATGTGTATGCTCCTTCAAGGACAAGATGGTGTTTGGAGAGGTATCGCCTTTTAAGACCCACAAGTCCATGCTTAATTTCTTCAGGTGCCTGACTCAGGAGGGGCTTGAGATCGAGCTTGGAACCAACGACTACGATGAGCATGAGAAAAACAAATAAGGATAGAGGCTTAAACTAATGCAGGTTTGTAAGAAATGTAACATAAAGATTAGAGGAAGAAAGGAGTGCTGCCCCCTTTGCCAGGGAAAACTTTCTGAGGCAGAGGGAGATGAGAATGCAGCATTTCCTGTTCTTGAAAAGAGAAAGATCACAAGCATTACTTTCTTTAAAGTTTGCACTTTTATTTTCATAACCATGGAGATCGTATTTGGCACCATAAACATCATGACGGAAGGAAAGTATCCTTTTATCGGCCCCATTATGCTGGGGGCACTGGTTGCGTGGATAGATATTTACGCCACCATGTATCTGAGGAACAATCTGATCAAGGTGATAACCTTTGAGGTACTGGTTGCAATTGTGGTTGATTTCTACATCGACATAAAGACAGGCTTTTATGGCTGGAGCGTCAACTGGATGATTCCTATGACGCTTATTGGACTTGCCATAGTGACTATAGTTACAGCACTTATTTTAAAGCTTAGGCTTGATGAGTACATTCTCTATATAGTCTTTGATTTTATCATGGCGCTCTGCCAGATCATCACCATTAAAAATGGCATGAACACACTGCCTTGGCCAGCTGCTAGCAGTATTATGTTCTACCTGATCCTCATTGCAGCCCTGGTCATTTTCAGATTCAGGGATCTTAAAAATGCTTCGGAGAAAATGTTCAATCTATGAGTCTTACTAACAGGCATAAGAGAAACTTAAAAGCAGGTATTGTGTTCGCTTCAAGAGCGGGAGACTTTGTAGAAAACAGGATTGGAAAAGCCATAGAAAACTCCGGTCGTAAGGCAGAAGACCTGCCTGAAAATCCAAAGCCAATGACCTGGTACAGAGTTCCCCTTGAGAGGGGGCTTTCTGGAGATGGGTCCGAGTATTACATCTATGTAAAGCTCGGTGACCCTGATAAGCTGTGCGTATTTTTCTCCGGAGGGGGAGTGGCCTGGAACGAGTACACTGCAGCCCGCCCTGTGACAGGAGGTAAGGTGGCAGCTGGTCAGCCCAACTACTACTGGAACAACTTAAGACCTTTTACCCAGATCATGAATATCAATGTGGGAATAACTGATATTGTCAGTGAAAAGAATCCCTTTAAGGACTGGAGCTTTGTGGTGATAACCTATGCTACCGGTGATTTTCACGTGGGCAATAACGATTATCCGTACAAGGCAGAGGATGGCAACGATGAGGTTTTGCATTTCCACGGCTATGTGAATTTTCTCCAGAGTATGGCCGTAGCAAAAGATCTTTTTCCAAGCCCCAAGCAGATACTTATAGCAGGTAATTCAGCTGGCGCATTTGCAGTACCAGCCCTTGCAGGTGAAATAGCAGATAATTACTATGACAAAGTCCGGAATATAACCTTGTTTTCAGACTCTGGACAGCTCCTATACAAGAACTGGAGAAAGACAGCAAAAAATATATGGCAGTGCAAGGAATCAATATGGAAACCAATTCACACAGGAAATATTACCCTGGACTGGTATAAAGATCTTTATGAAAAGAATGGGGAGAGATTTAGATACCTTTATTCAAGCTCTGTAAGGGATTATCTATTAAGTGCTTATTACAATGACATTATCAATAAGAGATATGTAAGTGACAGCCTGGTTCAGGAAGAGTATTACAGGCAATTAAAGGAGATGGTGGCTGAGCTTAAAAAGCTTACACCGCACTTTGGAATATTCCTAAATGAATGGAAGATACCTTTGATAACCATGGGTGGCACTGTACACACATCCGTCCGTGAACCCCATTTTACGCTGTTTTCTCAAAATGGGATAACTATGGCAAAGTGGCTTAAGGATGCCACCGATGGTAAGGTTTATGATGTGGGACTGGATCTAATAGAGTAAGATCAGTCGATAAAGCACTGTTCGATGCGCTCTTCGTATTCACCCCTTAGCTCTTCAGGGATATCATACTCGTCAAGGGCCTCAGACACTGACCAGTGCTCGTTGACCATTGAGCGGAGAATGTTGCGGATAACACTTATATCAAGAGCTTCTATAGTAGCAACATCAGTCATATTTTCATACCTCCTCAAAAAACATAACACATAACCGTTAAAAAATGTCTTTAACTACAATATATTGTAGTTTATAATTTTTTATATACAAGTATTGACATTTAATTCTTTAGTGTTTTTGTAAAATATGCACAGAAATGTAAGGGGATTTTCATGCATATGACTACAATAGCTTTACTTCTAGCAATACTGGGGCTTGTGGCGTCTGCCTTTTTAGTGGGAGGCGTTATCTGTGCGGCTACCCTCGGCTTTGGGATATATCTTTTTCTGAAAGAGAAGACCATAGAGAACCTCAGGATCATTGCCATATCGGCTGCAGGTGTCATCCTGCCAATCATCATGTATTTAAACACATACGGCTTTCACCTTCCCTACCAGGATGATAGTGACAGAAGCGCTTTTTCTACCATACTTGCAACTAATTATGGAAATCTTGGGATCGATATCTTCGGAAAAGAAAAACCTAAAGAAACTGCGTCTGCTGAAGAAGCGCCTATACAAGAAGATGAAGCTGCAAATGCTGAAAACTTGGATGATGCTGCATCTTCTGCAACATCTGGCGAGAACTTAGAGAGCGCCCTTGCAAGACTAAAAGATAAGAATGAAAAGGCTGAGGAAGAAGCAGATAGTGGTGCTTCTGGCAGTATCTTTGAGAGTCTTGACAGCATCCGGAAAGAGGATAAAAACAAAGGCGGGATCGTAAGCATTGCGCCCTCAGATGACAACATGCCATCCTATGGAGGACTTCCTGTTGGAACAATGCTGGTAGCTCAGTACTTTAGAGAGGATGATCACAACTGCAATCCTGTTCTTGTGCTTCAGAATAAGACTGGAGATCTTGTAAGGTACGAGTGCAGATTTATCGCCAGAGACAAAGATGGTGAAGAACTTGCCACATCAGAAAAAACTGTGGAAGTAGTAAGAAATGAAGCTCTCTTTGTGTTTGAAGGTCGTTTTGATAAAAGAGATTTAGGCGGCAATATCCCGGATTCCTACGAATTCTCAATCACCAAGCGTGAACCCTATGAAGAAGATATGGCAAATCTTGTATCTGTCTACACAGCAACCGAAGGCTCATCAGCCCTTCTTACAGCAGAAAATAAAAGCGACAGAAAAGTTAAAGTCGACGCCTACGTCCTTTTCTTCGACGGTTCAGAGCTTGTGGACTGCATGTGGATGATCCCTCAAAACACCGATGAGGTCTGTCTAGATCCCGGAAGCGCCGCCACCATTAAGGGCGACGCCTACTACCGCTTTGACAGAGTTGAGACCTTCTACACCGCCTATGAAGCTGTTGGCGAAGGGTAATGTATGCAACTTTCATGACACGGGGACGAGACACGGGGACGGTTTGCTGACACGGGGACGGTTCTACTGTCAGGTTTTATCAAAATAAAACCTGACAGTAGAACCGTCCCCGTGTCAGCAAACCGTCCCCGTGTCTCGTCCCCATGTCATGAAAGCTTTATAATATGTTTAGTATTGTGTGTAAAAGAGTGTGATATACTGATAACAAGGTGGTTTATTGGTGATTAAGTGGTGAGATGGCTATGGGAAATGAGAGTGGTAATCTGGAAAAGAGAAAGAAGTGGACAAGGGTAATATTTAAGGCTTTGCAGGTTATTATCTGGCTGGCACTGACAAGGATGTGTGTATATTCTGCGCTCCATGGGGAAAATATGACACTTAGTGTCTTTGGAGATCTGGATTTTGCTTTTATACTATTTCCATATCTTTTGCTTGGCGGTTTATATGGATATGTCATTTCTTTTGTCTCGTTTCTTATAAGCTTTACCTGTGCCATATTATTTGAGATGGAGACGGCTTATTGTATGGCGGTGTTTTTGGCGGCTACTACATGCTTTGCGCTATTTTCCCAGTACTTTTTCTTTAAGACCGTAAAAAAGACCCTTATTGCATCTTTTATAACTCTTTTTGTCACCTCATCTGTGGAATTCTGGTGTGTCACTGTGCTGGCGGCGTCTGAGTTTAACAAAGAGTCTATCAAGAACTATCCGCTGTTTCTATTAAAAGAGATTTTGATCATATTTGGTATTGGCTTTATTCTTTATCTTTTTTACACCAAAGCTCCGGATATCATAAAGATGATATTTCCAATTGGTGTTGGCTACACAAACGCCTACCAGAAGGACGTTGAGATCCAAAGGAGTGTCAGGAAAACCAAGATAAGCATTAAGATCACGGCCATAATTATTGGTATTGAGCTTATGCTGGGCCTTGCAGTTTCAGTTTTCATGATAGCTCTTTTCCCGGATATGAAGGACATGCTGGTCAATAACATCAAAGACCACAGACAGGAAGTTGTAGAAAGCATTAAAGAAGATGTCGAAGATGGAGACAGTGATCTAACAATAAAATATATTGAAAATATGAACTTCGTCATGGATAATTACGCACTGACCTACGATATCAAGATGGTGCTACTTATGCTGTGCATTGGTGTTCCACTTGGCGGAATTGCCAACTTCTATATCAAGTTTACAGTGGGTGGACCTCTTGGAGTTCTGTCTGACTTTATGTATGAATACACCAATGCAGATGACGATCAAAAGCTCCTGGTGGGAGAAAAGGTGGACAAGATCCGCACATTCTCAAAAGATGAGATACATGTTGTTTCAGAATCCACCAAGGCAATGGTCCATTCCATAGAGGATTATATCGAGAGAACCAAGCAGGAGCAGCAGCTTGAGATGGATCTTGAGGTTGCGAAAAAGGCCAGTGAGGCTAAGAGCAGCTTCCTCTCAAATATGTCCCACGAGATCAGAACGCCTATAAATGCTGTTCTTGGAATGAACGAAATGATCCTTAGGGAAAATAATGACCCACAGATAGAGGAGTACGCCCAGAACGTTAAGAGCGCAGGCAATTCCCTTCTTGGTATAGTCAATGACATCCTGGATTTTTCCAAGATCGAAGCCGGTAAAATGGATATCCTCAATGTGGAATACCACTTAAGCTCCATGGTCAATGACCTTTTGAACATGATATCAGTAAAGGCCGATGACAAGGGCCTTGAAGTTATTGTTAACGTGGATGAGAAGACTCCGGATAAGCTCTTTGGCGATGAGGTCAGGATCAAACAGTGTGTAACAAACATCTTAACTAACGCTGTTAAGTACACTGAAAAAGGCACTGTCACATTAAACGTTGGCTTTAGAAAAGCCGAAGAAGATGACAATATTTACCTGAAATTCCAGGTTGTTGATACAGGTATCGGAATTAAAGAAGAGGACCTTTCAAAGCTCTTTTCACCATTTGAGAGGATCGAGGAGATCAGAAACAGGACCATTGAAGGTACTGGCCTTGGCATGAGCATTGTCAAAAAACTTCTTGCTCTTATGGATACCAAGCTGGTGGTTAAAAGCGAATATGGCAAAGGCTCAGATTTCTCTTTTGAAGTAAGACAGAAAGTCGTAAGCGCAGAAGAAATCGGAGACTTTAAAGAAAAATATAAGCTCTATCTAAAGAGTCTTAAAAAGTATCACGAATCCTTTACAGCTCCTGATGCTGAGATCCTTGTGGTGGATGATACAGCCATCAATTTAACTGTTGTAAAAGGTCTTTTAAAGAGCACACAGCTTAAGGTTGATACTGCTGAGAGTGGAAAAGAGACTCTTTCCAAGGTTACAAAAAAGAAATACGACTGCATATTCATCGACCACCGAATGCCTGAGATGGACGGTCTTGAGACCCTTGCTGCAATGAAGAAACTTGAGGGGAATCTTAATACCGACACTCCATGTATTGCCCTTACTGCCAATGCAGGATCTGGCGCCAGGGATGAGTATATTGCTGCAGGGTTTGATGATTATCTCTCAAAGCCTGTGGATGGAAAAGTGCTTGAGAGAATGCTCATGGAGTATCTGCCAGATGGAAAGGTTCTTGCAGCTTCAGAGTCAGATGCGACAATGGAAGAAGATAATGAGCCTGAGCCTTCTAAGGACGAGCAGGGCGAAGGAGATTTTCTTGAAAGACTGCAGGGCGTTGATCTTAATGAGGCACTTACAAACTGCGGAAGCCGTGAGATATTGATGGACGTGGTAAAAGAATTCCTCATATCCATAGATAAGAAATCCAGCGACATTGAAAGCTTCGCAAATGATAAGGACTTTAGGAATTATACAGTTGCAGTTCATGCCCTTAAAAGCTCTGCAAGACTTGTGGGAGCAACAAAGCTTTCCAAGGATGCTGCATATTTAGAGAAGTGTGGCAATGATGAAAATGCTGCGGAGATAGATGCTAAAACACCGGATCTTTTAGCACTTTACAGAAGCTACAAGGACAAGCTTTCTGCAGCAAATGAAGATGAAACATCAGATGATGACAAGGAACTTATTTCTGAGGATGAACTTGAAAGTGCATTTTCTGACATGAAAGAGCTGCTTGAGGCATATGATTTTGACACGGCAGATGGTATCATGGATATGTTAGAAACTTACAAGATCCCTGATAGCAAGAAAGAGAAGTTCCTTAAGGTAAAAGAGCTTATGGCGGCAGTGGACAGAGATGCGCTTTTAGAGCTGTTATGAGCAGATAAAGGAGACTTAACGTATGGATAAAAGGGTTCTGCTGATAGGTGGTGGAAAGAGCTTTATGGTCACCTCTATAGCCAATGAACTAAAAAGCAAAGGCTTTGAAGTTATAACAGCTCAGCCTGACGTAACAGAAATCGAGAGGATAGAGAATAAGCCATCTGTTTATCTTATCTATGTAGATGACATAGAGGATATGATGGAACTGTTTGTGTACCTCAGGGATCGGACAGTGGAGGACGACTTATCCATAAGCGTTATAGGTTCTCACGATGAGATGGAAAAGATTTACGGCTCTGCCCACAGGGACAAGATTTCTGCGATCTTTGAAAGACCTGTTAACGTAAAAGAGCTTGGTCAGAAGATGATAGAGGTGGTAGAAAAAGAGGATCTTCGCCTTCAGAAAAAGAGGATCCTTGTTGTTGATGACGATGGCACAATGCTAAGGACTATAAAAAGCTGGCTATCAGAAAAGTATCAGGTATTTATGGTAAATTCCGGAATGGCGGCCATAACGTTTCTTGCCAAAAATGAGGTGGATCTTATCCTCCTTGACTATGAGATGCCAGTTACAACAGGACCACAGGTTCTTGAAATGCTGCGAAGCGAACCTTCAACAAGCGGAATTCCTGTTATGTTCCTTACAGTTAAGAGTGACAAGGAAAGCGTCATGAAGGTGGTTTCACTTAAGCCTGAGAAATATCTTTTGAAAACGATGCCACCAGCGGAGCTGATAGCGAATATAGACGAATTCTTCGAAAAACAGAAAGTTAAGAACTACTTATGAGAAACTATTGGGAGGTAACAAAATGACAGTCGGAAGAGAAGATCTTATCCATTCACTTGCAAAATCCATGGGTGTTGGCGGAGAGGCCCAGAAAAATCAGTATGTTGCCACAAAATATAATTCAGATAGTGGTACTATCTTCACCAATGGTCACATGATCAATAAGACTACAATAGAGCAGGCAAGACAGTACTTTACAGTTCAGTACAGAAAGCTTGCAGAAAAAGACGATGAGGGCGCCAAAGACATGGCAGGCATTTATGAAGTTGCAATGGAAGCTATCAATATGATGGTTGAAAGTGGCCAGGGCGGAGCACCAACTCAGGGATGACAAGTTGGTAATAAGCTCGGAGACAGGTCTTGAATTTATGTTCAGGACGTGGCTCTGAGCTTATTTTCATTAAAAATATAGTGCGAAAGGAAAAATCATGAAAAAAGCAATTAGAAACACAATTAAATATATGCTATTTGGAATGTTTGCAGGGGCAATATTTCTTTTGACACCAAAGACAGTCCATGCAGAAGTAAAAACCTGTGAGATTGAAATGATCGATGTTGGAGATGGAATTAAAGTTCCTGCTGAATATAACAATCTCAAGGTTAAAAATGAAAAGGGTGAGTATTATGTTTTGCCAAATCCCACAGCGCAGACATATGAACCTGTCCCAATCCCTTTTGAAAAATGTACATATGGAGATATTGGATGGCAAATGGAAAAAGAGCTTGAAGGTGGCTATAAGGTGACCGAGTATTACGCAGTAGATCTTCGGCCAAATCCTGAAATTGTTATGCGTCCACAGGTAGAAGGATTACGTCCTGTGAAGAACACAAAATACGGATATCCATACTATGAAATAACTGACAATGCCGGTAATTTGATCTGCACGTATGGTTTTAGTTCGGATTATAATTTTATTCGCGGAGAGCGCCTTGTCTATCAGATGATGATTGCAGAAGAGGACGGAGATATATCATATACTACTTATGGTGATATCCAGCCATTGTTATATGAAGATGGAAGCTATAGTCTAAGTGTATCACCTCTTGAAAAGCCCGGGGCTATAGCTTATAAAGACGTAGAGCGCCAGATTCAGGAAACCTATATTTCCTCAACAATAGCTGAAAATGACGGAGAATTATATCAGTCAGGACTCTATCTTAAAAGTCACACGACGCTTAAGGATGGAGAGATTGATATATGTTACATGTATGACTACGATACTCCGGCATGGCATGAAAAAAATAATAACACTCCAGTAATAGGGGATGGCTCAGAGGAAAGCTATATGCGGATGTGGTATGACTGCAAAGATCTTGAAAACTGGAGATTTGAGATACCTTTGGGTAAGGATTATCAAAAGGGTTCAACTGTGCCACCACAACGATATCTTGATCGACAGATACCAACTGTTGTTCATCCAAGATACTCTGATGAAGCTTTCTATGCTTTGAAGATCCAGTATTTTAAGCCTGAATTGATGAGAGATGGCGAATGCAAAGAGGACTTCTGGTATTTTACCAAGGAGGACTATGATTTTCTTGTGGCCAATAACATTACAAGTGCAGAAGTTATCTTTTCACAATACCCGGAAATGACCATCAAATATAGCGAGGCATTATATGACCATGAGGCTACGATAAATGCGCTTAATAAAGCAATGCGCCAGCACAGGGATGCCATAAGCAAGATAACACAGGTAAACACTGAGGAAGAACCTAAAGATGGGGAAGGAGCAGAGGACAGCAAAACATCTGGAGAGAATGCAGGAGCTACCCCGCAGTATCGGGAAGGATATCCGTATTATACTCAGAAGATCACCGGAGATGTGCCACCAATAAAGGGCATGATTCCGACAATGTGTGAAACATGGATAAAAGATGGCCATTATCATGTGTCTCTCTATGATGATAATTGGAATCGTGTATGTAAGCAGGATCTTCCTGCAGGCGACTGGTATACCCATCAATATGTGTACTTTACGTTTTTATCTGTTATGGATAATAATACTGTCGTATTTCAGATTGCAGGTTCAGACAGTCCGGTAAGTGGAAACATAAACTACGTACAAGAGTCAGATATTGAAACAGAAAATGGATATACAGGATCTACTGACTACTTTAACCGTGATGATTACTCAGGGCCTCTTGATCAGTATGAAGGTCAGCAGGAAATTGAATATCAGACTCCTACATTAAATGTACCAAATGAGGATTAATACTATGAAAAAGAAAAAATATATAGCAGGTATTGTGCTTTTTATGACGCTGCTTCTTGCAGGCTGCGGAAAAGAAAATGTGGCAGAAACAAACTCTGGAACAGAGGTTAGTACTACAACGGACGCCAAGGCGCTTGAAACAGAGACAGAAACTTCAAATGAAGTATCAAAAGAGGAATTTGACCGCCTTGCAGCGGAGAATAAAGAGCTTTTGAATCAGGCTATGACTCTTATGTATGAGCAGCATCAGACTTTGGCAAATGAAGACCTCCTGCCATCATTTGAATCTGGTAAATTTTATACAGATACCACGATAAGACATCAGGAAATGACAGCTGCAGCTATGATGATGCAGAATGTGATCGATGGTACAAGCGACTATAGCTCGTTATTACCGGAGGTCCAAGACGTCAATATGCTTGAAGGAATCGAAATAGCGGACTTTGAAGAAGTTTCTAAGGAAGATCTTGCTGAGGCCATAGATGAGATAAGAGCTCAGAACGAAGCGCTTTCTGAGCTTATCAGTAAAATGTCGCCCAATAGCAAATGATCGTATAAAGGATGAAACGAAACGGTTTTGGCAACGCCGCCGGAGAGTGAGTAAAATTATATAGCTCAAGTTATACTTGAAATTAGTCTTGAAACCTAAATCCATACTAGCTAGAATGGACTTAGGTTTCTCTTTATGATGAGGGCATAAGGAGGGTATGCAAATGAGCATTGGAACAAATATCAAGGGACTTCGTGAGGAAAGAGGACTTACCCAGGAGCAGATTGCAGAAGCTCTTGGTGTTAGCTTCCAGGCGGTTTCATCCTGGGAGAGGGATGAGTACAAGCCGGACACTGACAGAGTCATTAAGCTTGCTGAGGTGTTTGATGTTTCTGTGTCAGCAATTCTTGAGGAGAAGCACAAAGCCTTTAAGACCAAGGAAGCTATCTATAACTGGGAACACATGAAGACCTACGTTAAGACTTCAGCCAAGAACCTGGGCCTTGAAAATGCCTTTAAGGCTGTGGATTTTGCGGTGGAGGCCCATGAGGGACAAAAGAGAAAGAGGTCTGTTATCCCATATATCTATCACCCGCTTAATCTTGCATGTCACGCTCTTTCCATGGATATAAAAGAGGACGATGTGATAGCGGCCTGCATGCTTCACGATGTGGTGGAGGACTGCGGAGTTAAGCTATCTGACCTTCCCGTGGATGATGATACAAAAGAGATAGTAAGGCTGATGACTCGTCCAAAATGTTCAGATAAAGAGAGGGATGAGGTCAACAGGCGTTACTACTCTGAGATGGAGAAAAATCCAAAGGCCTGCCTTGTAAAGTGCCTGGACAGATGTAATAACTTAACCACAATGTCTTTTGGCCTCAGCAGGGATAGGATATACAGGATGATAAAAGAAACAGAGGAATATTACCCGAAGCTCATTGCTGTGCTTAAGGCAACGCCAAGGTACAACAGCGCTTCCTGGCTACTTAGATACCAGATGGAGAGCATGCTTGATATTTACAAGAGACTTATGTGAAAAAAGGGGAGCAGATGAAACTATTAATTCATGATCTAAGTGACGAGGAATGGCAAGAAGTAGCAGATAGCTACGAGGGCTATGAAGTAATATCTGATAATGGAACAATTAAGCCTTGTGTTGGATGTTTTGGCTGCTGGCTTAAGACTCCGGGGAAGTGTCTTATAGACGATGGATATAGCAGAATGGGAGAGCTGATCCACAAGGCTTCAGAAGTGGTGGTGATCAGCAGATACACCTACGGCGGCTTTAGCAGCTTTGTCAAGAACTTGTTTGACAGGAGTATCGGACTTGTCCTTCCCTTTATGTTCATCAAGGATGGTGAGATGCATCATAAAAAGAGATACGAAGAGGAAAAAGAGATCTCTTTTATCTTCAGGAAAAGTGGTTTCTCTGAAGAAGAAAAAGCCCATGCCAGGCAGTACGTAGAGGCTGTTTGCAGAAACTTTCATGGGATCATAAAGAAAGTGGAGTTTGAAGAGTGCATCGAAAGTAAGACTGTAAATTTATTTGAAAGACAAAGAGAATACGGCGGAAAAACTGTTCTTATTAACGGTAGCCTAAGAGGTGATAACTCCAATTCTAAGAAGTTTATGGACAGGCTTTCTGGAAAACTTGGGGACGCTGCAGTTTCTTTTAATCTTTTGTCTTATTTAAATAAATATGAGGAACTGGCACAGATCGTTTCATCTGCAGATAAGGTCGTTTTTGTTATGCCTCTTTATGTGGACGGAATTCCTTCACAAGTTCTTCGGCTTATGGAAATGCTTGAAAAATCCGGTAAAGATCCTGATAAGAAGATCTACTGCATAGCCAATATGGGATTTTATGAGTCTCATCAGATAAGAAACCTTCTTAGCATGGTCAAAGAATGGGCTGATAAATCTGGATTTACCTACTGTGGCGGTCTTGCAATTGGGTCCGGAGAGATGGTGGGCAGCATGATGAAAATGCCAGATCCTTCTAAAGGTCCTGCAAGAAATGTGACCCTAGGAATTGATGAGGTAGCAAGGGCTGTTGAAGTCGGAACGTCTATTTCTGATATTTATGCTGATGCCCACAAGTTCCCAAGATTTTTGTATATGCTCGCTGCCAATTTAGGTTGGCCAAAGGGAGCTAAGGCAAATGGCATTAAGCCAAAAGAACTTTATCGCAGGTGCGATTAAATATGATATCATAGACATACCGCACGAAAATTATTTTGCTCAAGGAGAATTATATATGCGACGCAGGTTGATCATAGCAGCTTTACTTGGTGCTATCAGCACTATGATGTTTTCTACTACAGTATTTGCAGCAACTAATGAACTTACAGGCCTTCCGGTGGATGATTCCATAGCGGCCCAAAGACCTGTAGCTATCATGGTTGACAATGAAAAGAAGGCACTTGCACACTTCGGAACCGGGGAAGCTGATATTGTATATGAGATGATGAACAGCACAGCTAACGGCAGGATCACAAGACTTATGTGCCTTTATAAGGACTGGCAGAACCTTGGCCAGACAGGCAGCATAAGAAGTGCAAGAACAACCAATGTCATGCTGACAGGAGAGTATAACGCTGTTCTTGTTCATGACGGTGGACCAAAATATATTAAGACATATCTGGCGAAAGATTATGCAGCCCACCTAAGCGGCAGCTTTTCAAGGATCAAGAATGGCAAGCCTACTGAGTACACAGAGTACTGCTTCGGCTCTGAGCTTGTTTCAAGATTTGCTAAGGCTGGACTTCCAACTACATATACTTACGGACTAGAGAGGCCTACGCATTTTCTTTTCAACGATGCTGACGTTGTAAGGGAAGGCGCACCTGCAGGCACAGTTGATCTTAATGGGGTATTTCCACACAACAGAAGTATACTTACATTCAATCCGGAAACAAGGACCTATGACTATTCAGAATATGGCGCTCTTCACCAGGACGCAGAAGATGGCCAGACTCTTAGTTTCAAAGATGTTATCCTTCAGGAAGTTTCTTTTAACCTGCTTGATAAGAATGGATATATGACCTATAACGTTGTGGGATCTGGAAATGGATATTATATCTCAAACGGCGTCGCTATTCCCATTACCTGGACAAAGGGAAGTGAGACAGGATTTACCCACTTTTATGACGCGGGCGGAGCAGAGCTTATGATCAACAGAGGCAAGGTTTATATAGGGCTTGTGCCTTCTGACAGTTGGGGAAGTGTGGTAATAGGTTGAAAAACTGAATTTTATAGAATTAGAAGGACGGTCTTGGGCCGTCCTTTTTCAGACAAAGACTTAGCCCTTCAAGGAAAATGCTAAGACTGTGACAGCAAATGGAGACTTATCATGAGCGTAGAAGCATATTTAAATCCGGATTTTACAGTAGGCAAGAAGCTCTTATTTCTTTTAGTAACAGCTGCCTTATTAGGTATCGGAATAGGTTTTATATATCTGGTATCACTTCTTGTTCTTGAAAGGGATATACCGGTGGGGAACAGGAAACAGGCAGTTCTTGGAGCACTGGAAGACAAGGTACAGAGATTTTTTGAGATGATAATTGCAGGGACTTCCGTTATGTCTTTTTCCTGCGCATATGTTATCATCAACCATATAAATACGCTAGTACAGTCCGGGGTAGCAGGGAATCTGACGCCTATGGAACAGCGCCTTATTGAGGCCTGGGCAGAGGGCAAGGACTTCGTGCTTCTTTTGCTCATCTGTTTATCCTGTGTGATCAATACTATTTTGGATTCTCTGATCATTCCCTTAAAGAAGCTGTCCAAGGCGGAAAAGGCTACCATGAGGATGCTGGCGATGTTCTATGTCATTATCCTTCTTGTGTACCTTAACTACATTGGGGATGAAAGCCAATACAGCCCGGTTATGATGTACTATTTCGGACTGATGATAGGTAGATTTGTTTACTTTGATGCTTCCTTCAAAGACTTTTTGGAAGCTTTAAAAAATATGTTCTTTAACCTGCCATATATGGTTCTTAGCCTGGTACTTACAGGGGCACTGTGTGCTTTTGGCTTTGGAGCAGGGTATTTCCTTGAGAGGAACTACTTTATAATGGGTATCTTTTATACACATTTATTCATGCTTGCATGCATTTTTGTTATCCATCTTGTGTGGATGATAGTTAAATGGGCTGGCAATAAAGATAAAGAATAAAATATTGGCATTATGGAGGATATTAGTATGAGAAAGTTATTAGTGGTAATCGACATGCAGAAGGACTTTATTGACGGAGCTCTTGGCACTAAGGAGGCAGTGGCTATTGTTCCAGCTGTTGTAGAGAAGATAAAGAGCTATGACATTGGTGACGTATTTGCCACAAGAGATACCCACCAGGAAAACTATATGGAGACCCAGGAGGGAGCTAATCTTCCAGTACCTCACTGCATCGAGGGAACTGAAGGATGGGAGATAGATAAGGAAGTAGCCAAGGTCCTTGAAGGCGCAACCATCATCAATAAGCCTACCTTTGGATCAACCATCCTTGCTGATGAGATAGCTCAGATTGCTGCAAAAGAGGAGATTGAGATAGAGCTTGTGGGACTTTGCACAGATATCTGCGTTGTTTCAAATGCGCTTATCTTAAAGGCTGTTATGCCTGAAGTTAAGATATCTCTGGACTCAAAGTGCTGCGCCGGAGTAACACCACAAAAACACGAAGCAGCTCTTGAAACCATGCGCTCCTGCCAGATAAATGTGATGTAATAAACAAGACACGGGGACGGCTCTGCTTTCCTGACACGGGGACGGTTCTACTGTCAGGTTTTATTCAGATAAAACCTGACAGTAGAACCGTCCCCGTGTCAGGAAAGCAGAGCCGTCCCCGTGTCTTGTTTTTTCTCTCATCACCAATGTCACATATGTACATTTTTACTTTACTGCTTTAAAGCAAGTTGTGCATATTTTATACTTTTTGTGTGATAATCAGACAAAATATGTACAAGATTTTTGTTAATAAGTACAAAAAATAAAATAATTATAAACAACACTATTGCATTTTGCACAAAGAGGGGATATGATTAAGTTGTCGTTAAGAACTGACCGATAGTCGAGATTGTTATATTTGGATTCTTGGAAAGTTAACGGTGGCAATATGATCAGTCATTATTTAAAAATTATAGAGAGCCTTGAGAAGAGAGTAAGGGTTAAATGAGGGAGAACCTCATTTTACTTTGTTTGCTCTCTTTTTTATTTGACTAAATAGGTATGAAAAATCGTGAATTTATTAACAAGATTGAGATAAATCCTATCATCGCTGCAGTGAAAAATGATGAAGGACTTGCAACAGCACTTACAGAGGATGTGGAGATCATCTTCGTTCTATACGGGGATATATGTACGATTCCAGGAATAGTAAAAAAGATAAAACAGGCCGGTAAGGTGGCCATGGTCCATGTGGACCTTATAACAGGTCTTAATAACTCCAAGGATGTGTGTCTTGATTTTATCAAGAATAACACAGAGGCAGACGGGATCATTACAACAAAGAGCAACCTCATAGCCCATGCCAAGGAACTGGAGCTCAATACAGTACTAAGGTATTTTATCCTGGACAGTATGGCACTTCAGAATATTGAAAAGCAGGCAAAGAGCCCAGGGGTAAGACCGGATATCATAGAGTTTTTACCGGGGATAGTTCTTCCCAAGATGATCAAGAGGATCAACAAGGTCAGCAGAGTTCCAATAATTGCAGGGGGCCTTATAGCTGACAAGGAAGATGTTATGAACGCTCTGGACGCCGGAGCGCTTGCAATCTCAACCACCAATGAGACGGTTTGGGGGCTTTAAAGAGAAGTTAAAGCGAGAGCGCTTTAAATAATTTTTTTCACAAGAAAAAAGGAGGGTTTAGTAATGGCAAAGTACGTTATGGCATTGGATGCAGGTACAACTAGTAACAGATGTATCCTCTTCAACGAGAAAGGTGAGATGTGCTCTGTAGCTCAGAAAGAGTTCACACAGTATTATCCTCAGCCAGGTTGGGTTGAGCATGATGCTAATGAAATCTGGCAGACGCAGCTTTCAGTTGCTCGTGAAGCAATGCAGAAGGTTGGGGCAACTTACACAGATATCGCTGCGATTGGTATCACTAACCAGCGTGAGACCACAATCGTTTGGGAAAGAGCTACAGGTAAGCCTGTATATCACGCAATCGTATGGCAGTGCCGTAGAACAGCTGATATGAAGGAAGAACTCCTTAACAAGTATCCTGGAATCGACAATACAGCATACAACAAGACAGGTCTTGTATTTGACCCTTACTTCTCAGGAACAAAGCTTCGTTGGATCTTAAACAACGTTGAAGGCGTTCGTGAAAAGGCAGAAAAAGGAGAGCTGTGCTTTGGTACAGTTGATTCATGGCTTATCTTCAAGCTTACAAAGGGCAAAGTACACGCAACTGACTACTCAAATGCTTCAAGAACAATGATGTTCAACATCAACACAGTTGATTGGGATGACGAGCTTTGCAAACAGCTTGAAGTTCCTATGAGCATGCTTCCTAAGGCACTTCCTTCAAGCTCAACAGAGTTTGGCGAGACAGATCCTGAGTTCTTTGGCGGACCTATCAAGATTGCAGGCGTTGCTGGTGACCAGCAGGCAGCTCTTTTCGGACAGACATGTTTCGAGTCAGGTATGGCTAAGAACACATATGGAACTGGATGCTTCATGCTTATGAACATCGGAACAAAGCCTCAGTTCCCTAACAACGGACTTCTTACAACTATTGCATGGGGTCTTGATGGAAAGGTTGAGTACGCTCTTGAGGGATCGATCTTCGTAGCAGGCGCTGCTATCCAGTGGCTTCGTGACGAGGTTAAGATGGTTGATACATCACCTGATTCAGAGTACTTCGCAACTCAGGTTGAGGATACAAACGGATGCTACGTAGTTCCTGCATTTACAGGACTTGGTGCTCCTTATTGGGATCCATATGCACGTGGAGCAATCGTAGGACTTACACGTGGTGTTAACAAGAAACACATTATCCGTGCAACTCTTGAGTCTCTTGCACTTCAGACTAACGACGTTCTCGGCGCTATGGAGCAGGGCTCTGGCATTAAGCTCAACGCTCTTAAGGTTGACGGCGGTGCATGTAAGAACAACTTCCTCATGCAGTTCCAGTCAGACATCATCAATGCTCCTGTACATCGTCCTGTATGTGTTGAGACAACAGCTATGGGTGCTTCCTATCTTGCAGGTCTTGCAGTTGGCTTCTGGGCAAGCAAAGACGACGTTATCAAGAACTGGGCTATCGATAAAGAGTTCCATCCTGAGATGACTGATGAAGCTCGTGCAGAGAAGATTAAAGGCTGGAAGAAAGCTGTTAACACAACTCTTGGATGGGCAAAAGACTGATCCAGAGCAAGTCTAAATTAGTGAGGAAAAAAATTTACATATACTCAAAAGGGGGTAAAAACAAATGAGTGTTTATTTAGGTGAGTTTATTGGAACAATGTTACTGGTACTCCTTGGCGATGGCGTTTGCTGTAACGTTAGCCTTGAGAAGTCAGGCTTCAAGGGCGGCGGAGCTGTTCACATCCTTATTGGATGGGGTATGGCAGTTATGGTTCCTGCATTTGCAATGAGCAATTTCACAGGATGCCCTTCAGCATTTAACCCTGCAGTTACAATTGGTATTGCTATCAGAAGCGGTGACTGGAGCACAGTTGCTGGACAGATCGTAGCTCAGATGCTCGGTGGCTTCCTTGGCGCAGCTATCCTTATGGTTCTCTACGGAGATCACATCAAGGCTACAGCTAATGATGATGTTGTTCGCGGATGCTTCTGCACAGCACCTTCTATTCCTAACCAGGTTCTGAACTTCCTTTCAGAGTTTGTAGCTACATTCGTTCTTGTATTTACACTTGCTCTGATCCCTGCTGGAACAGACCGTGTTGTATGGCCTCTCGTTTACGGCGTAATCGTTGCTTGTGGCGCTTCCTTCGGTGGACTTACAGGATACGCTATGAACGCAGCAAGAGATACAGCTCCTCGTCTTGCATACCTCTGCCTTGCACCTAACTTTGGCAAGAAGAATGGTAACTGGAGCTATGGCTGGATCCCTGCAGTAGCACCTATCTGTGGCGGTATTGTTGCATCTCTTCTTTACAATGCACTTGCAGCTGCTCATATGTTTGGTTAATAAAATATGATTTGTGCTTGCACAAAGACCAAATAGTAGTATTATTAATTTAACTTGATATTGAAGCGGAGGCGAGAGTGAGCACTTATCTGTGGGGAACACAGTTTGCTTTCTCTCGCCTATTTTTTTGAAGGAGAAGATTATGACGTACGATGTGATCGTGATCGGAGCCGGTGTTACCGGATCTGCAGTCGCAAGAGAGCTTTCAAAATACGAAGCTGATGTTTGCGTACTGGAAAAATGCGAAGATGTTTGTGAGGGAACATCTAAAGCTAATTCTGCCATCGTTCACGCTGGATTTGATGCTGCTGAAGGATCACTTATGGCTAAGCTTAATGTCCGCGGCAATGAAATGATGGATGACCTTGCAAGAGACCTGGATATTCCATTTAAGAGAAATGGATCTATGGTTGTCTGCATCCACAAGGAAGCTCTTGATGGACTTAAGGATCTCTATGACAGAGGCGTAAAAAATGGCGTTAAGGATCTTAAGATCTTAAACAGAGAGGAAGCTCTTGAGATGGAGCCTAACCTTTCTGAAAACGTAGAGGGGGCACTTTGGGCTCCAACAGGTGGAATCATCTGTCCGTTCGAACTCAATATTGCTATGGCTGAAAACGCTAATATGAATGGCGTTGACTTCCGCTTTAACACAGAAGTAGAAGATATTAAAAAAGGCGAGGACGGCAACTGGCACCTTCGCACTAACAACGGCGAATATGTTGCAAGATATGTTGTCAATGCAGCTGGTGTCTATGCTGATAAGATCCACAATATGGTAAGTGCAGACAAGATGCACATCATCGAGCGAAGAGGTGATTATTGCCTTCTTGATAAGACTGTTGGAGGTCATGTTAAACATACTATCTTCCCACAGCCTACAAAACTTGGTAAAGGCGTTCTTGTATCACCTACAGTACATGGCAACCTCATAGTTGGACCTACAGCTGTTGACATTGAGAACAAGGAAGGCAACAATACTACAGCAGCAGGCATCGATGATCTTATTGCAAAGGCAGGAGATCATGTAAGAAATCTTCCTATCAGGAATGTCATCACCTCCTTTGCTGGACTTCGTGCCCATGAGGAGCACCACGAGTTCATCATCAAGGAAGTTGACGATGCCAAGAACTTCATTGACTGCGCAGGAATTGAATCTCCAGGTCTTACCAGCAGTCCTGCTATTGGCGAGATGGTTGGAAACATGATGAAGGAAATGATGGACCTTAAGCCCAAGGCTAACTGGATCAGCACTCGTAAGGGCGTTAAGAAAACAGAAGGCCTTAGCATTGAAGAAAGAAATGAACTCATCAAACAGAACCCTGCATATGGAACCATCATCTGCAGATGTGAGTCCATTACTGAGGGAGAAATCCTGGATGCTATCCACAGACCTCTTGGCGCAAGAAGCCTTGACGGCGTAAAGAGAAGGACTCGTGCCGGAATGGGCAGATGTCAGGCAGGTTTCTGCTCACCTCGTACAATGGAGATCCTCCACAGAGAACTTGGTATTCCTTATGAGAAGATTACCAAGAGTGGCGGCAATTCCAATATTGTACTTGAGAGAACAAAAGGGGAGGTAAGCGGGTCATGAAGACATATGATATCGTAATTGTAGGCGGCGGCCCTGCTGGCCTTGCGGCAGCTGTAGCTGCAAAAGAAGCTGGAAATGACAGCATTTTGATCCTTGAAAGAGATCACGAGCTCGGCGGAATCCTTAACCAGTGTATCCACAATGGTTTCGGACTTCATACCTTCAAGGAAGAGCTCACAGGTCCTGAATATGCTTATCGTTTCATCAAGCAGGTTCTTGATCTTGGTATAGAGTACAAGCTTAATACAATGGTAATGGACATTGCTGCTGACAAGACTGTAACAGCAATGAACAGAGAAGACGGAATGTTCCAGATCCCTGCCAAGGCAGTTATCCTTGCAATGGGATGCAGAGAGCGCCCCCGCGGTGCCTTAAACATTCCTGGATACCGTCCTGCAGGTATCTTCTCAGCAGGTACAGCCCAGAGACTTGTCAACATCGAAGGCTACATGCCAGGAAGAGAAGTTGTTATCCTTGGATCTGGTGACATCGGACTTATCATGGCAAGAAGAATGACTCTTGAGGGCGCCAAGGTTAAGGTAGTTGCTGAGCTTCTTCCTTATTCCGGAGGACTTAAGAGAAATATCGTTCAGTGTCTTGATGACTATGGCATTCCTCTTAAGCTGTCCCACACAGTTGTTGATATTGAGGGAAAAGAGCATGTAACAGCCGTTACTATCGCTGAGGTTGGCCCTGACAGAAAGCCAATTCCTGGAACAGAAGAAAGATATACCTGTGATACACTTCTTCTTTCCTGCGGACTTATCCCTGAGAACGAGCTTTCAAGATCAGCAGGAGTTACAATGAACCCTGTTACATCCGGGCCTGTAGTTAACGAGTCTCTTGAGACCAACATTCCTGGCGTATTTGCCTGCGGCAATGTTCTTCATGTTCATGACCTGGTTGACTATGTTTCTGAGGAAGCTAAGAGAGCAGGACAGAACGCAGTTAAGTACATTGCAGATGGATGTAAGGATGAAAATGGAAGCGATGTTATTGAGCTCTTTGCTACTGATGGAGCAAGATATACAGTTCCCAGCACTATCAACAAATCAAGAATGGATGACCTTCTCACTGTAAGATTCAGAGTTGGCGATGTTTACAAGAACTCTTTCGTAAGTGTTTACTTTGATGATGAGAGAGTAATGCACAACGAAAAGAGGATACTTGCACCTGGTGAGATGGAGCAGATCATTCTTCAGAAAAAGAAACTTGATGAGTATCCAAATCTTAAGAAGATAACTGTAAAGATAGAAAAGGAGTGACAAGCTGATGGAAACAAAAGAACTTACATGTATCGGATGTCCTATGGGATGCCTTCTTACAGTTACTTTAGATAATGGTGAAGTCACCGAAGTGAAGGGCAATACCTGTGCAAAGGGTGACATCTACGCAAGAAAAGAAGTCGTTAATCCCACAAGGATCGTAACTAGCACAGTTAAGATTAAGGGCGGTGACAAGGAGAGAGTATCTGTAAAAACTGCAAATGATATTCCAAAGAGCAAGATCTTTGAAGTTATGAAGGATATCGATGCAGCATGTGTTAAGGCTCCAGTCCATATCGGAGATGTCCTTGTAAAAGACGTTGCTGGATGCGGCGTTGACGTTATCGCTACAAGAAATGTAGAAGCAGTTTAAAAAAGTATTGCAACATTTATCCGGTTGATTTAGAATACAAAGTGTACTAATACTAATAGTACACTTTGTATTCTTTTTTTGTGTAGAGCACCTGGTGAGGTCTTTTCGAACCTGGTGCGAACCACTCACGTGCACTGAATGAGGTTCTTTCGAATTTAGTGCAGCGGGAGCTGATGAGGGAACACTATGAGTATGATCAATTACCAAGACAGCCGGCCTATCTATGAACAGATAGTCGAGAATTTCAAAATGCAGATGTATAAAGGAATCCTGCAGGAGGGCGATCAGATGCCATCTGTAAGGAGCCTTGCTGTGGAACTGTCCACCAATCCCAATACTGTTCAAAAAGCATATGCAGAGCTTGAGAGACAGGGCTTTATTTACACCGTCAAAGGAAGGGGTAACTTTGTTAAGGGTGATGCTCTTTTAAAAGACAACAAGAAAAAAGAGCTTGTGGAGATGATTGTAGAGCTGTTTATGGAAGCTCATGAGATCGGATTATCAATTGACGAACTGGTATCTGATATCAAAGAGCATCTTGCAAGGATAGAAAGTGGGGAGAAAAAGAATGATTGAACTTTTAGATCTGTCTAAGGATTTTGACGACGTAAAAGCTGTTAATAGTGTCTCATTAAATGTCCTTGATGGAGAGGTGTTTGGCCTGGTGGGGACCAATGGCGCAGGTAAGAGTACTATCCTTAGGATAATCTCAGGAGTCATTAAACCGGATTCCGGAATTGTTCTTGTGGACAAGAGACCAGTTTACGACAACCCGGAAGTTAAGAGTGATATCTTTTATATTTCAGATGATCAGTACTTTTTGCCAGCAGCAACTCCGGAGGAGATGGCAAGCTACTATGAGGGGATCTACAAAAACTTTGATAAGCTTAGATTCCATAAGCTTTGTACTGGATTTGGACTGGATACAAAAAGAAGGATAAGCACTTTTTCCAAGGGAATGAAAAAGCAGGTTTCAATAATCCTTGGACTGTGTGCAGGAACCAAGTACCTTCTTTGCGATGAGACCTTTGATGGTCTTGACCCGGTAGTCCGTCAGGGCGTTAAGAGTCTTTTTGCGGCAGATATGTCAGACAGAGGTCTTACACCAATAATTGCATCTCATAACTTAAGAGAGCTTGAAGATATCTGTGATCATATAGGACTTCTTCATCAGGGAGGAGTTATCTTATCTGAGGATATCGAGGATATGAAGCTCAGGATGCAGAAGGTACAGTGCGTATTCCAAAATGAAGAGGACGAAAAGGCTGCAACAGAAGGCCTTGAAGTACTCCTTCATGAGAGGAGAGGAAGGCTTTCCACCTATACGATCCGTGGGGACAGAGAGGAAGTGGAGAGCGCATTCAAGAGAGGAAATCCAGTATTCTTTGAGGTTTTGGCACTTTCACTGGAAGAGATATTTATTAGTGAAACGGAGGTAGTTGGGTATGACATCCGCAAATTTGTCCTTGGGTGAGAAAATTAAAAACAGAAGAACATATTTAAACAGAACGCTTTGGACAAGCCTTGTGGTTACTCCATTTTATGCTGCATATTTTATCCTTGGCGTTATCATGATGGTCTCAAGATCCATCAACTACGCAAATGTATATCATCAGACAGCTGAGCAGCTTCATATGGAGAAGATCAGCGCTGTGGCCAATATTGTAGGCTTTGGCTCAATTGTCTGGATCCTGGTAGTAGGCACGGCAATAATGTTTGCACTTCAGGGCTTTTCCTATGTATTTAATGTAAGTCAGATGGACTTTTATTTAAGTCAGCCCACCACAAGAGCCCAGAGGATAAAGAAAAACTATTTTAATGCCTTTGGAACATTCATTTCAATATATGTTTTCACAGAAGCTGTCGCACTGATAATCGCTGCAGCTATGGGAGCAGTAAACGGGAATGTTCTTATGTCAGCCCTTATTGAAACACTCAGAGAAATAGTACTGTTTTTTGCCTTTTATAATATGACAGTTCTTGCTGTGATGCTCAGTGGATCACTTCCCATAGCCATACTCATAACCGCGGGATTTACATTTCTTTCGGTTATCATATTTGGAGAAATAGCTCTGTTCAAAGGTATTTTCTATTCGACATTTTATGGCGAAGAACCTTTTAGAGTATATCTTTCCCCAATCTATGACAGAATTTCTGCGATGAGCCATCTTATCACTGTAACTAAGGATGATCTTCTTAAAGCAGGATATATTACTAAGTGTATAGATTGTATCATCGACAAGGAAATTGATATCCTGATTGTTGGATTCATAGCTTTTGTAGCAGTTCTTATTTTTGCAAAGCTCCGCCAGGCGGAGATGGCTGGAAAGAGCATTCCCTTTAGACCTTTCAGATGGTTCATCAAGGTTATTTCCAGCGCTATTGTAGGTGTTGGAAGCGGCTATTTTGTATATCTGCTCTACAGCTCTGTATGGAATAGCAAGCTTTATGTGATGATGTGCGCTATCATGGTAATTGCAACTATATTTGCAGGCTGCATCATAGAAGTGATTCTTGAGGGCAATATAAGGCGCATGTTCAAGGGAATGGCTCAGACAATAATGGCAATAGCACTTGTAATACTCACATTTGTGATCTACAGGGGAGACCTTCTTGGATTTGACAGCTTTGTTCCTTCTGCTGATAAAGTTGAAAGCTGTGCCATCTTAAATGGTGAAAGAACTTTCAATTTCTATAACGGCTTTTATAGTGAGAGCCGCTTTAGCAGCAACGAGTTTATGAAGCTTACAGATGTAGAATCCTTCATAGAGCTTGCAAAAGTGGGAATGGAGACACAGAAAAAAACAAAAGATAGCGAGAATAGAGGCCTTTATATAAACTCTGGCTATCAGGTGGGTATCCTTTACAGGATGAAGAATGGAAAGGATATTTACAGATACATAACAATTCCTTACGACACAGTTGATGACAGCCTTGATAGAATTGTTTCCAGCAAAGAGTATAAAATTGGAAACTTTGAAGTATTCCAGGATGACTATATCAGAGAAAATTCTCTTTTGGCATCAAACAGTACACTGAGGTATGTGACACCGCTTGAGAGTAAAGACACGAAAAACTTCGACTATGCAAGGTTTAGTGATGCTTACAGGCAGGATATACTAAACTTTTACAGTTTCAAGGATATGAAGGATAAGATGCCAATAGGCTCAGTTGAATATGAAGTAAACGATGGAAATTATGTATATGGGTCCTTTGATGTTTATGACACTTACAGCAATACCATTGCTCTTTTAAAAGAGTATGGAATATATGCTGATAACAAATTAACAGTAGATGACATAAGAAAGATCAATGTTATAAACTATTATCCAGGATATGACCTTGAGCAGATGGAAGATGGGGAATATATAAATATTGATGCCCCTCAAAACAAAGAGATGTCATATACTGATAAGGACAAGATGGAAGAGATTCTTGGGGCTGTTATTTCCACAGATTTCTGGAATCCCTGGTATAACTACAACAATAATAATCAGCAGTACAGTGCTCAGATATATACAAATGATGACAGATCAAAATATGATACAGCTTACTATACATTTTTAAAGGGAAAGGTTCCTGATTTTGTCGTTAAGGATACTAACTGATAAAAGAAAACATAGCATGACAGCAAATAAAAGAAAAAGCCTGATTTCCTGGCTTTTTCTTTTGCCGTCACTTCTTGGAGTGACATTATTTTTTGTTGCTCCATTCTTTGTTGTCATCTATTACTCTGTTATAGATAACCCAATTCAGGGAAACTTTGTGGGCTTTGAAAACTTTGTAAACGTCTGGAACAATGCAGCATTTAAGCAGGCGGGGATAAACACCTTAAAGTTTTCACTTCTGGCGGTTCCACTTGCAGTACTTCTATCTCTTTTCCTTGCAGCAGTTATGGAATCGAGGATCCCTGGAAAGAGCTATTTCAGGACGTTTTTCTTAAGTCCCCTTATGGTGCCTACAGCTTCTGTGGTACTTATATGGCAGGTTTTATTTAACTACAACGGGATCATAAATAATGTTCTTAAGTTCTTTGGAAGTGACAAGATAGATTTCCTTAAGTCGGATAAAGCCCAGATCGTTATCGTAGTTTTATTTTTATGGAAGAACCTTGGATATAACATGATCCTGTTTATGGCAGCTCTTGCAAGTATTCCCAAGGAGCTTATGGAAGTGGCAGCCCTGGAAAATGCCAGCAAATTTCAGATTTTCTGGTATGTAAAGGTCAGGTTCATGTCATCTACGATACTGTTTGTGGCCATTATGTCCCTTATCAATTCATTTAAGGTTTTCAGAGAAATCTACCTTATGACAGGAGATTACCCTTATAGCAGTCTTTATATGATGCAGCATTTTATGAATAATACCTTTGCATCCCTTGATTACCAGAAACTCTCTTCAGCAGCCATAATCATGTTCATTGTGGTCTCGGCCCTTGTTTATGTGATGTATCAGGTTGAAAATTTCTATGGAAAGGACCTTGAAGGCTAATGGGGATGATGGTCAGAGGAAGCGATAGACTTCGCATCCTGCAAAAAAGAAAGAGGATAGATAAGCTAAAGACAATTACGGTAACAGCAATGGCTGTACTGTTTGCGATAGTTTTCCTGCTTCCAATAATACTTACCTTTACCAATTCATTTATGTCAGCGTCGGAGATAAGTGCCAACTACGGAAGCATATTTGCCACAACAGATAAGGGTGGAAAAGTCTTTGTTTCAAAGACCGTAAACCTAAAGCTTATACCTGATATGATAACCTTGGGGCAGTATATTACAGTGCTGTTTAAGAGTCCGGAATATCTTTTTAAATTCTGGAATTCAGTAATATATGTAGTACCAATCGTGGTAGTACAGCTGGGAATAGCAACCCTTGCTTCATATGGTTTTGCAAGATACGACGGGAAGCTTAAAAGAGCTATCTTTTTTGCATATATAGTAATGATGCTGATGCCGTATCAGGTAACACTGGTTCCAAACTTTTTGGTTTCAAAATCCCTTGGCCTTTATGGAAGTGCCTGGTCCATACTTCTTCCGGGATTTTTCTCACCCTTTGCGGTGTACCTTCTTACCAAGTTTATGAAGAGGATACCTACAGAGGTAATGGAAGCAGCATCCATCGACGGAGCAAACGAGTGGATGATCTTTTCAAGGATCTGTATGCCGCTCTGTAAGGGGGGTCTAGCTTCAATCGCCATATTAGTATTTTTTGACTACTGGAATATGGTTGAGCAGCCACTTATCTTATTGCCAGATGCGGATAAGCACCCACTTTCGGTGTTCTTATCCAAGATTAATACAGGAGAGATCAGCCTCGCGTTTGCTGTGGCTGTAATCTATCTGGTGCCGCCACTTCTAATTTTCCTCTATGGAGAGGATTATCTGGTAGAGGGAATTTCCTACCAGGGAGGAATAAAGGGATAATATTGGGAGAGTAATATGTCAGAAGAAATCGTAGTAAAAGAGCAAAATGAAATCGAATTAAAGGATGGGGAGAAGAAGCCTCCAAAAAACAGAAAGGACATGGTCAAGAACTTTGCTATCGGGTTTTTATCCGTAATGCTTGTTCTTACTTTCTTTTCCAATACTATCATGAATTATTCGCTGCCCCAGGTGGCAACCAGACAGATCATGGGTGGCAGCATAAGCCCTCAGATAAGGGGAACTGGAACTGTAAGTGCTGAAGATCCATATAATGTTACAGTCAAGGAAACCAGAAAGATCTCAGGTGTTGCTGTTAAGGAGGGCTCTCACGTGGAGATAGGAGATGTTATCTACTATCTTGAAGACAAGGAGTCTTCAGAACTTTCTGAGGCAAAAGAAAAACTGGATACCATGGAGCTTTCTTACGAGCAGGCACTGTTTTCAGGAGATGTGCCAAACGATGTTATCAGCAATGTAAGAAGTGGCAGAAATACTACATTTGATACATATCAGGCGGAGCTTGCCAAGGTGACAGATGACTACAACAATGCGCTGAATGCTGACAATGCTGCCCAGGCTGCAATTGATTTTGTTACCCAGAAGGGCAGCTATGATTTAGCAGGAAATACATATAACGCTTCGACACCTGCCTATACCATAGCTGAGCTTCAATATGAGCTTGTGGTGGCACAGCAAAATGGCGACGATGGCAGAGTTGATGAGATCAATAGGCAGATAGCAGAGCTCAACAGCGCTTCGTCACAGCTTGAAAACTACTCGTCACAGCAGGGCCTTAGCTATGACCAGAAGCTTGCACTTTTAAATCAGGAAAAGGCCAAGACAGGGGCTGCGCTTAAGGTGGCTGAAAAGGCAAAAACAGAGCTTTTAACCAGCATAAAGACCGAGATAAGCCTCTGCCAGCAAAGAGATAAGATCAAAGAGCAGAAGGACAAGATTGCAAAGCTTGAAGAAGAATCTGTTGGAGCTTCTGTAAAAGCACCAGTTGCAGGAACTTTATCAAGTGTAAGTAAGGTTGCTGGAGAGTCCACCTCAGCTGATGAGACCATAGCAGTTATTCAGGTTGATGGAAAAGATATGACTACAAGCTTTTCTGTAACCAACTCCCAGGCTCAGAAGCTCAAGGTTGGAGACAGCGCAAGACCTCAGAATATCTGGCAGTTTGGGGAAGACTTTAAGGCGACTTTAACATCAATTAAAAATGATAAGACAGACCCTGCAAATAAAAAGCTACTTACCTTTAAGCTGGAGAGCAAAGACTTAACACCTGGTCAGTCCATTTCTCTTTCCATTGGAGAAAGGTCCGTGGAATATGACCTTGTTGTTCCAAACAGTGCCATAAAAACAGACAGTAACGGCAAATTCATTCTTGTTGTGAACAGTAAGTCAAGCCCTCTTGGAAACAGATACATCACATCCAGGGTAGATGTAAATGTTCTTGCAAGCGACGACAACAACAGCGCTATTACAGGCGCCATCGACGGAGATGAATTCGTAGTGACAACAGCTACAACACTTATAAAACCGGGAGATCAGGTGAGGCTTGCAGAGCAGTAATGAAGTTTAAGATTTCTTTTGACAGGATAAAAGAGAATATTAAAAGCTTTGGACTTGCCTTCATAAAAGACAAAAAGAAAGTGGCCTTATGGGCAGTGTGCCTGTCACTGATGCTTGTTTTTGCTATTTTGGGAGCTGTAAGTGGCCACATAATATCCGGACTACCAGATCAGCTTGGAGCTGACAGGTGGTCTGATGATATGAGGATGGCTCAGGTGTCTCTTTTCCTTACCCAGGATCAGAAGATAACCGAGGATGATATCAAAAGATTTGAGTATATCCTTGAGCGAAAGCTTCTTGATGCCGGAGTTGCAGATTCGACTGATGGTAAGGAAGATACGCTGTCAGGACCTAAGATCATTGACACCATTAGTATTGATGAGATGTATGGAAGCCCCAAGCTAACCAATGAGGAAGATGATGGAATAGGAAATCTTTATACCGTAGCCTATTGTGCCCAGGGAACAGCAACTCTTTCTTTTGAAAATAGAATTCTGGAGAATGCAGCAGCCATTGGGGTTGGAGGAGATTTCTTTATATTTCACCCACTTACACTTGTGAGCGGAACATACTTTGGCGGCGATGACGACATGAAGGACAAGGTTGTAATTGACGAAGATACAGCCTGGCAGCTCTTTGGTTCCACAGATATTATCGGACAGAGCGTCTTGATATCAGGAGTTCCGCATTATATTACAGGAGTTGTGAAAAAAGAAACTGGTAAGCTTTATGAAGCCGCGGGGCTGTCAAAAAGCTATGTCTATATGTCCTATGACTCCCTTTCAAGATATGGAAATATCTTAAGCGGAGTTATTGAAAACAAGAAGATTTCCGAGGATGGAGCCACGGCCAATATAGGCGGAATAAACTGTGTGGAAGTTCTTTGCCCCAATCCTATAAATGGACTGGCGCTTAAGATATCCAAAGAAAGTCTTGTGTCTAATGAAAACGTAGTAGTTGCAATTGACAATACAGACAGGTTTTCTACTTTTTCTCTTTTTGCAGTGCTTAAGAGCTTTTTTACCAGAAGTATGTGGGGCAAAGCCATTTTTTATCCATATTGGGAAAACGTGGCAAGAGGATATGAGGACATCCTTGCACTTATACTTCTTGTAAGGACGATAGCTCTTTTGATTGTGTTGGTAATAGCAGTAATAGCCATCGTAAATCTTTACAGACACAAGAAGTGGACTGTTAGAGGAATAGTTAAATATCTTTCAGATAAAAAATATGATCTGGAAGCAGCACATAAACAGAAAAAAGACCAAAAGATGATAGATAGTGCCGACAATGAGTGAAGGCAGAGAGGAGAAATTATGAAAAAAAGGATGATGCAAAGCAGGGTGCTTGGCCTTGGACTGTGCGGACTTATGGCTGTCACTGCATTTACCGGATGCGGAAAAAAGGGCGGCGAGAGTCTTGTGGATAAGGCCAGCAGCAATACCAAGGATTATGTTTTCAGACAGGAGATGATAGATTTAGGAGGCAAGTATGACTGCAGTAGTCTCTCCCTTGCTGGTGACAGGGTTTATGCGACTACTTACTCTGATAACGGATACATCACGATCTTTTCATTTAATCCTGATGGAAGTGATCTGAAATCAGTAAAGATCTCAGAGGCAGAAAATGAAGGCCATGGATACATGACCTTTAATGAAGCTGGGGAAATGTACTGCACCCTCAATATTTATGACTACAGTAACTATGAAGAAGATGATGGCGAAATGCACATCATGAATGGAGAAGCTCAGGTGGATGCTCTAGCTGAGGACACTGAGGGTACTGAGGAAACAACGACTGAGGAGCCTTCTGCAGAAGATGCTGTAGTGGAAGAAAATTCTGAAACAAACGGGGAAACTGAGAAGATCATTGCTGATACTGATCCTCAGGATCCGGGCGAATTCATTGATGAGTCAGTGGATGAGCAACAGTACCTTGTTAAGTACGATGCATCAGGTAACGAAGTACTAAGGCTTGATCTTTTGCAGGATATAAAAGACGAAGATGACTACTTCAGCGTCTATGGTATGGCTTATGATGACAAGGAAGGCCTCATTATAAGCGCCAATAAAGGCATCTTTAAATTTGACGAGGACAATGTTGGCCTTAAGCTCATTACTGAGACGGCGTCTGACAGTGACCCTAATTCCTATCAGGGCGCAATCAATATTTACAGAGGATTCCAAGGTAAGCTCTTTGCATCCATGTGGGGCGATACTGGAATGGAGTTCATGAGTTTTGACGCTTCTACAGGTAAGTTTGGTGAGAAATCTGAACAGTTTAAAACCTATGAGGACTTTGCTTTCTTTGGCGGAAATGGATATGACATCTATGTGTCAAAACAGGATGGCTTTTATGGCTATGACTACGGCAAGGATGAACTTACAAAGATCCTCGACTACATGGATTCTGACCTGAGTACCAGCTACTCTCTTTCATCTGTTGTAGCTATAAGCGATAATGAGTTTATTGCAAATCTCCCGGATGAAGAGTACAACTATAATCTCGTCAGACTTACGAAAGTTCCTGCTGATCAGGTAAAGGATAGAACAGTCATAACCCTGGGCGGCTACTACATTGATTACAGGATCAGACAAAAGGTTTATAAATTCAACTCAGAAAACCAGGATTACAAGATAAAGCTTGTTGATTACTCATCTGTAAATAACAGTGAAGATGAGAATGCAGGTCTTAACCAGTTTAACCTTGATATTGTGTCAGGAAACATTCCTGATATCATGTATTTTTCAACAGAGTCACCTGTTGACAGCTACATCAATAAAGGGCTGTTTTTGGACCTTGCACCATTTATCAAAAATGATCCTGAGTTATCAAATGTTGAATTTGTAGACAATGTATTTAAAGCCTTTATGACTGGAGATAAGGTATACCAGCTTGTTCCTTCTTATTACATAAACACATTCTCCACCAAGTCATCCTACCTTCAGGGTAAACAGGTATTGTCTTTAGATGATGCTATAGACATGATGGAAGCTAAGGGTATCAAGTATTCTGATTCCTTTGGACTTGTAACCAGGGATAACATTTTAGATGCCGGAATAACTGCAGCAGGAAGCGGATTTATAGACTGGGAGAACAAGACCTGCCATTTTGACAGCGATGAGTTTATAAAGTTCATCGAGTTTGTGAAAAACTTCCCTGAAACACTGCCTGAAGATGCCTGGATGGATTATAAGGAAACCTGCTTTATTGAGGGAGATTCTCTTTTTTCCTCTACATATCTCAATGGCTTCAGATCCTACAGAAGATATGTTGATGGCACATTTGGCGCGCCTATTACCCTCATAGGATTTCCTAACAACATGGGAAGAAACTGTTCAGTTCTGGTTCCTTCTCAGAGGATATGTGTAAGTTCCAAGACAAAGTATTCAGACGTATGCTGGCAGCTTGTAAGACAGTTCCTTATGGAGGATTATCAGGACGAGTTTGAATACGAATTTCCTATCAGAAAGTCAAGCTTTGACAAGCTGGCTGATGAGTCCATGGAACGCTCCTTCTGGACTGACGATGATGGAACCAAGCACTATGAGGATGACACATACTGGATCGGTGATCAGGAGATAACTGTTCAGCCTCTTACAAAAGAAGACGTAGAATATGTTAAGGGCTTTATTTGTTCTCTTGACGACTCAAATGTCTATAATGCAAACCAGAACGTTTATAACATTATAAATGAAGAGGTGGCTGCATTTTTCGGGGGACAGAAGACTGCAAAAGAGGTTGCTGATATAATCCAGAGCCGGGTAAGCATTTATGTCAACGAAAACAGCTAATTTTATCTTTAGATTTTACTGATTTTTCATATGCTATTAGCCGATTAGACGTTGAATGCTTGTTTTGAGTAGCATATAATTTAATCATGCATACTTTTATCATGATAATAAAAATGTCAGCTGTTACATTGCTGTATATCCTTTTGATAGTAGCAATGTGGCGGCTGACCAGAGATAAAAAGATCACGAATCCATGGAAAGTGCTTATAGGGCTGGTTTTTGGACTTAGCTCTGTATTGTCGACTCACTATGGTATTTCTTACGAGGGCATGATCATAAATGTGAGAGATTTAGGCCCTCTTTCTGCTGGACTTTTCTTTTCGCCTGTATCAGGTATTATCGCAGGACTAATTGGCGGCATCGAAAGGTATATTGCCGGAACATATTTTGGCGTCGGCTCATACACAAGAGTTGCATGTAGCGTGGCAACTTCTGTTGCAGGCTTTGTTGCTATGGGAATGAATGCTCGTGTCTTTAAGGGAAAGAAGCCTTCTCCTGTGTATGCTTTTTTTATGGGAGCCTTCATGGAAGTGTTCCACATGTATGTGGTATTCATAACTCATCGTGATGACCTGCGCAGTGCTTTCATGGTGGTGAAGATCTGTTCGGTTCCAATGATCATGTTCACAGGAATCGGCCTTGCACTGTCATCATATCTTTTGCAGGTCCTTTCAGGGGAATGGAGAAATCCTTTTGCAAAGAAAAAATCAGAAGAGGTTCCTGTCTCTACAAGGTTCCAGAGATGGCTCTTTGCTGTGACTTTTCTTGTCCTTGTAGCCGGATTTTTCTTTTCCTACTATCTGCAGACCGGCTCAGAGTATCAGGACAGCATCCACACAATTGAAGAAAGTGCAACGCATATCAAGCAGCGAATACTTGATGGCAATAACAATATTGAGCCTGAGGCAGATGTTTCTTTTGACCACATGATCCTTGCAGATGGATATATAAACAATGGAACTCATAAGGGTATGACTGTTGGAGCAGATGAGGTTAATTCTCTTAAGAGCCTTGCAGGGAAAACTGTTAAACGCACATATCTTGGGAAAAAATCCCTGCTGCGAGTAGAAACAATTGATCTTGAGCATATTCTTGTGGTATCAATGACCAATGAACAGGTCTACTGGTACAGAGATGCACAGGCCTATGAAACCGGGCTTTCCAGCATTCTTTTGTTTACAGTAACCTACGTACTCATAGCTTATCTTGTTAATATGATCGTCGTAAATAACATTCAGAAGATAAATGGTTCCCTTTCCAGGATTACAAACGGGAACCTTGATGAGGTGGTTGATGTAAGAAGCTCTTCAGAGTTTGCCGAGTTATCTGACGATATTAATGAGACGGTAATGGCTCTTAAAGGCTATATCAGTGCTGCGGAAAAGAAAATGGAGCAGGAGCTGACACTTGCCAGGATAATCCAGGATTCTTCGCTTCCAAAGTCTTTTAATTACCCTGACAGGGATGAGATAGAGATTTATGCTACCATGAAGCCGGCAAAAGAAGTTGGTGGTGATTTCTATGACTTCTTCCATGTGGACGTCAACAGAATGGCCTTTGTTATTGCTGATGTTTCAGGTAAAGGTATTCCTGCAGCCCTTGTTATGATGAGAAGTAAGACTGCAATAAGAACTGTCGCACAGGAAGGTGGAACTCCAGCAGATATCATTGAAAAGACCAATGAAGCCCTGTGCGAAGGAAATGACGCTGAGATGTTTGTAACAGCCTGGATCGGAATACTTGATCTGCCAACAGGTCTTTTAACCTGTGCCAATGCAGGCCACGAATATCCTGCTATCAAGAGGGCAGGAGGAGAGTATGAGCTATATAAGGATAAGCATTCTCTGGCGCTTGCAGCGATGGATGGATTAAAAGCAAAGCAGTATGATATAGAACTTGAGCCGGGAGACAAGGTGTTTGTTTATTCTGATGGAATACCAGAAGCTATCAATGAGAATGTGGAACAGTATGGCACTGAAAGAATGATCGAGGCATTGAACCTGGTGAAAAATGAGACCATGAGGGATACACTTCCGGCTATCACGGAAAGCGTAAATATATTCAAAGGAAAAGCTGACCAGTTTGATGATATGACGATGCTTGGATTTGAGTTCAGGCACTATAGTAAGGTTTAAATTTGCTTGCGCTACGAGCAATGCAAAAACTGCTTACTCAAACGATGCATACAAGATTTGCTTCGCAAATCTTGTCCGCGCAGTCGCGCTGCTTTATAACGAGCAATGCATACAAGATTTACTACGTAAATCTTGTCCGTGCTTGTCGCACTATAAAAACATAAATGCGCTGAAGTCTTAACAAGTATACTTGTACGAATTCAGCGCATTTATGTTTTTGCATTGCTCGTTATAAAGCAGGATACGGGAATCGAACCCGCCTCTTCAGCTTGGGAAGCTAACATACTACCGATGTACTAATCCTGCAAGCCACTTATTTATTGTAGTTAATGTAAGTGTTTATTTCAAGCTTTTTTCATGCGATAATGGAATTAAGAACAAAAAAGGAGAACAACTATGCAGCATAAACTTGGAATCATAGCTCTGGAGTCAGCTTCTTCAATTGGAAATAGGGTTAACGAGATCTTGAAGCACTGGAGAGGGGCAGATGATTTTCTTATACCCTGTGAGTGTCCAAGGTTTGGAAGCGGCGAAGGAAAGGGAATTGTGAGAGAGTCTGTCAGGGACAAGGACATATACATCATAGTTGATGTTCTTAACAATTCGCTTGTTTACAAGATGGATGGTGAGCCAAACCGCATGTCGCCTGATGATAACTACATGGACCTTAAGAGGGTCATAGCAGCCTGCAATGGCAAGGCAGCAAGGATCACTGTTATAATGCCTTTTTTGTATGAAGGAAGACAACATAGAAAGACCACAAGAGAGTCCCTTGACTGTGCTGTGATGCTAAGAGAACTGGAGAATATGGGGGTTCACGAGATCATTACCTTTGATGCCCACGACCCCAGAATGCAAAACACGACTCCTTTAAAAAGCCTTGAGAACATATCTCCGGCGCTTCAGTTTACCCAGGCGCTTCTTACTGAGTATGAGGATATACAGCTTGACTCTGACCATTTAATGCTAATCGCACCAGATGAAGGAGCCACAGAGAGGGTAGTGTTCCTTGCATCTTTGTATGGTGTCAATATCGGAATGTTCTACAAGAGAAGAGACTATACCAAGATCGTAGAAGGGTGTAATCCTATTATCGCTCATGATTTCTGTGGAGCTTCTGTTGAGGGAAAAGACTGTATTGTAATAGATGATATGATCTCTTCAGGCGGCAGTATGCTTGATGTCTCAAGGCAGCTAAAGAAAATGGGAGCTAAGAGAGTATTTATTTTCTCTACTTTTGGTCTGTTTACAAACGGCTTTAAGAAGTTCGATGAATCTTTTGAAAAAAAGGAATTTGACCGGATATTTACGACTAACCTTATATACCAAAAACCTGAGCTTCTTAAGAGGGATTACTATTATAGTGTCAGCATGAACAGATATATCGCTGCCATTATAGATACGATGAATAAAGGCGAAACCTTAAGTGCTTTGACGAGACCTGCTCTAAAAATCACGGATATGATAGAAAATTATAGAAAGAAAGACTGATAATTTTTTTGAGAATTAATGCAGTTTACCTGAAAAATAATATAGAAATAAAGCCGCCTAAATGCCGCATCTGACAGGCATTTAGGTGGCTTTTTATTATCCCGGGTTAAAGCTCAGATGTGCAATGAGGACATCTTGTTGCCTCAATATTGATCTCACTTTTACATTTGGGGCAGATCTTTGTTGTCTTTGGAGCTTCTTCTTTTTCTTTCTCAAGTTTTGCTGAGAGCTTGTTCATTCCTTTTACGATAAAGAAGATAACAAGTGCCATAAGGATGAAGTTGATAACTACAGTTATGAAGGTTCCGTAGTTAAGTGTAGCTGCTCCAGCTTCCTTGGCTGCCTCAAGTGTTGCATAGGATCCGCCATCAAGTACGATGAACTTGTTATTGAAGTCAACGCCTCCGGTAAGGAGTCCGATAAGTGGCATGATAATGTCGTCAACAAGAGAGGAGATTATCTTCTGGAAAGCTCCACCGATGATAACACCAACTGCCATGTCAAGGACGTTACCTCTCATGATAAACTCACGAAATTCACCTGCAATGCCCTTACTTTTTCCAGCTGCGTCTTTTATTTTTTCTGTCATTGTTTTTTCCTCCATTTATTTTTTTCATACACTTAAAAGATTTTATCACATTAACGTGTCATCAGCAATAAAATGGCGAACTACCATAGATCACCTGGCTGTAATATTTTTTTAGAATTTTTTGCCACAATTAAAATATGTTCGTATAATGTATTATAAAGAAAATATTTGGAGGTTTTTGATATGACTGAAGATAAGAATAAAGAGATAAAGAATGATAGATTAAAGGAAGAAGAGCTTGGTGACGTTGCAGGTGGAATGGAGCCAGGATTTTCACTGACAAGAGATGTCCCTGGCAGTCTTGCTAATGCAGGAACTATGGGTACGCCACAGCGTCCAGGCTCCAGAAGATGAGATAAAGCATTTAAAATTAAAATCCCACACCGTAGATGGTGTGGGATTTAATTGTGTGTTTAAAAACTGGTTGAACCTCTCTTTACAAGTTCGCCGGAAAAGATGGTCTTCTGAGGCATCTCGCTCTGAGAGAGGGTACCGATAAGCGTCTTGACCAGCTGGATGCACATGTCTTCAAGTCTGTTGTCTATGGAAGACAGTTCAGGCTCTGAACAGTGTGCAAGAATAGAGTTGTTGTAGCCAACAATCTGAAGCTCTGAAGGTACCTTTATATGATTGGCCCTCGCATAGTTCATAGCGCCTATTGCAAGGAAGTCATCGCTTGTTACAATGCCATCGAACTTAACACCTTTTTTGACGATGGCTTCAACAAAGCCCTTAACTCCGTCGATATCCTCATGGCTTCCCTTAAAGCATTGCATCAGCTCTTTCTTTAGTGGAACATCATGAGTCAGAAGAGCGTTCTGATAACCTGCAAGCTTTTTAAGACCTGAGTATGAGTTGGAGTTATAAAGGTACAGGATATTCGCAGCTCCATTAAGCAGCATCTGCTCAGTTGCATCCTGTGTTGCCTTATAGTCATCGCAGAGAGTGCAGTAGACATTATTGCAATCAAAGTCAGCATTAAGGAGCATAATTGGCACCTGACTTGCTGCGTCTCTGACATACTGATTGTCTTCAGGATTGTTTAGGATAAAGTTTGAACCGATCATTACTACAGCGTCAACGTGCTGGGACAGCAGAAGATTTAATGATTCTTTCTTGCCCTCAAGCTCATAGCCAGTACATCCAAGGACAGAGTGGTAACCACTCTCACGAAGGTTCTGCTCGATAAAATAGATGGCCTTGGCAAGGTAAAGATCGGAAGCATCAGCGCAAAGAATACCAATGGTCTTCATTGAATTAAGACCAAGTCCTCTGGCAAATGCATTTGGTTTATATCCGTACTGCTCAATTATGTCCATGACCTTCTTGCGGGTCTTAGGCTTAACATTGGCACTTCCGTTAAGTACGCGGGAAACAGTGGCAATAGATACGCCTGCCTTTTTAGAGATGTCATAGATCGTCATCTGGTTACTCATAAATTATCTCGTTTCTAATGGGAATTTGAAATATCTTACTGCGTTATTATAGGATATGTCTTTTACTATTTCACCAAGAACGGGAAGCTCTTCTTCAGGGAATTCACCGTTTTCTACAAGTGATCCAAGATAATTGCAAAGAATCCTTCTAAAGTAATCGTGTCTTGTATATGAAGTAAAGCTTCTTGAATCTGTCAGCATTCCAACAAAGCCTGAGAGATTTCCAGACTCAGCTACGCACTCAAGCTGCTGCTCCATGCCAAGCTTGGTATCATTGAACCACCATGCTGATCCCTGCTGGATCTTGGCAACAGTAGGAGCCTCGTTGAAAGCGTTGAGGGTAGTGTTGATGATCTTGTTATCGTTAGGGTTAAGGCTGTAAAGGATAGTCTTAGGAAGAGATCCTTTCTTGTGGAGTGCATCAAGGAAATCAGCAAGCTCACCCATTGGATAGTAAGCATCAATTGTATCAAATCCTGTGTCAGGACCGAGCTTTTCGTACATAGGAGTGTTGTTGTCTCTCTTGCAACCAAAGTGAAGCTGCATTACCCAGTCTCTCTTTGAAATCTCTTCACCTTCAAAGAGCATGAATGCTGTCTGGTATTTTAAATCTTCCTCGTAGGAGATTGCTTCACCACCCAGTCTCTTTTTGAAGATTGCCTCAATTTCATCGTCAGAAGCAGGGCGGTACATAACATACTCAAGAGCGTGGTCTGTTACATTGCAGCCTTTTTCAGCGAAATAATCAAGTCTTATTCTGAGAGCCTTCTTGAGGGCATCAAAAGAGTCGATATTTACACCGCTTACTTCTGAAAGAGTCTTGATATATGATGTGAATTCAGGCTTTGAAATATTCTTGGCCTTGTCAGGTCTCCATGCTGGAAGAACCTTTACATCAAAAGAAGTATCTGCCTTGATCTTGTCGTGCCACTCAAGGGTATCAACAGGATCATCTGTTGTGCAGATAAGAGTTACATTAGACATCTTAATGAGCTTTCTTACACTCATATCAGGAGACTGAAGAACTTTGTTGCAAAGCTCATAAACTTCCTCAGCTGTTCTTGAATTAAGAACGCCTTCATATCCAAAATACTTGCGAAGCTCAAGGTGTGCCCAGTGGTAAAGAGGATTACCAACAGCCTTCTCAAGGCACTTTGCAAACATAAGGAACTTCTCCTTATCAGAAGCATCGCCTGTCATATACTTTTCATCAAGGCCAAATGCACGCATGAGACGCCACTTATAATGGTCTCCCCCGAGCCATACCTGAGTGATAGTATCAAAATGACGATCCTCAGCTATTTCCTTAGGACTGATGTGACAGTGGTAGTCAAGGATTGGCATGTTCTCTGAATAATCATGGTACAAAACCTTGGCAGCTTCTGTCTGGAGAAGAAAATCTCTGTCCATAAATTTTTTCATCGCTATACCCTCCACATAATAAATTCATGAAAGCATTTTCATATTTTTTTCAAATTGTATTATACAAGAGCCCTGAGCCAAATACAATAGAAAAATTCGTTGACTTAGTGGCACATTGAATATATGATTTTATTGTAAACGCTTACAGTTAATCGTGTTTTTTGTTTTAGAAGGGGTAGGGTATATGAGCAGATTTTTACAGATCCATCCACAGGACAATGTTGTTGTATGTCTTGAGGAGGTAAAAAAAGGTGAGACCTTAAATATTTCAGATGGGAAGACAGTAACTGCAGTTGATGACATTCCTGCAGGTCACAAGATCGCTATAAAGGATATCAACAGCGGATCAGATATAGTTAAATATGGCTACGCTATTGGCCATGCTACAGAGGATATTACAGTGGGAAGATGGGTGCATACCCACGATATCAAGACCAATCTTGAGGGTATCCTTGATTACAAGTATAATCCGGATACAGCTGATATTGAAAAGAAAATATCCCAGATGGCAACTAAAAAGGGAACCTTTAAGGGATTTGTAAGGGCAAACGGCAAGGTTGGTATCAGAAACGAGATCTGGATCATTCCAACAGTTGGATGCGTAAACAATATAGCCACAGCCCTTGCCAAGGAGGCAAATGCTTACATCAAGGGAAGTATAGATGAGGTTGTGGCATTTACTCACAACTACGGCTGTTCCCAGACAGGAGATGATCAGGAGCATACAAGAACGATCCTTTCAGATCTGATCAATCATCCAAATGCAGGCGGAGTGCTGGTTCTGGGACTGGGCTGTGAAAACAGCAACATCGACGTACTGATGCCTTATTTAGGCAGCTATGATGAAAAGAGGATTAAGTTCCTTGTATGCCAGAAATCTGATGACGAAATGGAAGACGGAATAAATCTTCTTAAAGAGCTTATTGAAGAGGCTTCCAAGGATGAAAGACAGGAAGCTGACCTCTCTAAACTTGTTATCGGACTTAAGTGTGGAGGAAGCGATGGATTTTCAGGAATTACAGCTAATCCTCTTGTTGGCCGCATTTCTGACAGGATCATTGAGTATGGCGGAACATCCATACTTACAGAAGTACCTGAGATGTTTGGTGCTGAAACAATCCTTATGAACAGATGCAAGGATGAAAAGACCTTTAACGACACTGTAAATATGATAAATGGCTTCAAGGAGTACTTCACCAAGCAGGGCGAACCTATTTATGAGAATCCTTCTCCTGGAAACAAGGCAGGTGGTATCACAACCCTTGAGGATAAGTCCCTTGGCTGCACACAGAAATCTGGTGACTACCCGGTAATGAATGTCATGGAATATGGAGAAAGAACTGATGTTACAGGCCTTAACCTTCTTTGTGCTCCAGGAAACGATCTTTGCGCAGCCACAGCTCTTGCCAGTGCAGGTGCTCAGATTGTTCTTTTTACAACAGGAAGAGGAACACCTTTTGCATGCCCGGTTCCTACTATGAAGATTGCAAGTAATAACACAATTGCATCAAAAAAGTCAGGCTGGATCGACTTTAGTGCCGGACAAATACTGGATGGAAGAACATTTGAAGAGCTTACAGATGAACTCTTTGAAAAAATTGTAAGAACAGCATCTGGAGAGAAACTTAAGAGTGAAATTGCAGGCTTCCATGACATGGCAATTTGGAAGAGAGGTGTAACTCTGTAAAAAGCCTCTTGGCAAATCTTATAAAGAACGATTACCCATATGTACATATTGACCAACGGAAACCTATGAAATTTTGGTAACCGTTGGTCAATTTTTTATGATTTTAGCATTTTAGACATAGTTTATTAAAAATTTATTGTTAATTTTAGATATGTAAGAGCTTTCTGAAATGCCTTAAAAACGGCATTTGTGGAAAAAAGATGACAAGATTGTTACAAATCCTACAAAATTCGTACTTGCAAAGGTTTTTAAGACATGATACAGTACGTACATAGGTAAGTGAAAACGCTTACATTTTTCTTTCAAAACTAATTCATAGGGAGGAAACGAATTACAATGAAAAAGAAAGTCTTATCATTACTTCTTTCAACAGCAATGGTAGCTTCTTTAGCAGCTTGCGGATCTGCAGCTGACACAGGAAGCACAGACACACAGTCATCTGACACTACAGCTCAGTCAGGTGATGCAGCTGCTACAGAGACAGCAGAGACAGCAGACGCAGCAGCAGAAGACTACGAGCTTACTGACCTCTACATTACAGTAGATGGAACACTTACAGCTAACGTTGACAACGGACAGGACGCATTCGTTGAGCAGTGGGAAGAGGCTGTATCTGAGAAACTTGGTCACCCAATCACACTTCACATCAACCAGCCTGAGCACTCTGGCTACAAGGATAACGTAGCTCAGCTTCTTACAACAGGACAGCCTGGTGATGGACAGTATCCTGATGCTCTTATCATGAGTGCAACAATGTACAAGCAGTATCAGACAACAGGAATCCTTTGGAACATGGCTGATGCTTATGAGAACGCTGAGTTCCAGTCAAGGATTACACTTCCTTCAATCAACGAGAACATGAAGACAGCAAACGGCGAGCTTTATGCATTTGCTCCTACATATGGTAACGGATGTGTTACTTATGTTAAGCAGTCATGGCTTGATGCAGCTGGTCTTAAGATTGAAGACATCAAGACATTCGATGACTATTACAACATGCTCAAGGCATTCACAAAGGATGGCCAGACAGGTGTTATCGCAGCAGGCTTTGGTAAGCTTGACGAGGCTCCTTACATCAACTACATGCCTGAGTTCTGGCAGGGCGCTTACCCAGCAATCTATCAGAAGGATGGACAGTGGGTTGACGGTTTCCAGGAGCAGGCTACAATCGATGCTCTTAACAGACTTGCACAGGGCTACGCTGATGGCGTAATCGATAAGGATACAGAGGAAGCAACAACTAAGGTTGCTCGTGAGAAATGGTTCTCAAACGACCAGACAACATCTGAAGGTGTATTCACATACTGGGCTGGAACATGGCTTAGAACACTTACAGATAACCTTGACAAGAACGATGTAGATGCAGATCTTGGTGATGACAGACTCGTTCAGCTTGCTCCTATCCAGGAGATCAAGGATACATGGGGCGGATACCTCAACCGTGAGGCTCCTGTATGGGTAATCACAGATGATGGCGACGGAAACGATGCTCGTGAGCAGGCTATCTTCGATGCACTTATCGAGACAATGCTTGACGGTGATAAGGTTCAGACACTTTGGACATATGGTGCTGAGGATGTTCACTGGTCAACACACGCTGAGTCATTCACAACTAACCCTGATGATCCTGAGAAGAAGAAGGATTACGAGTATGCAGAGGGTGAGTTCCACCTTAAGCAGTCTCCTAACGATCCTAACGCTGTATGGAAGAAGAATCACCTCGATCCAGTACTTGTAATTGCACCTCTTACAAACGGCTTCGTTGATAGCGATCCACTTGTAACAGAAGGCAACAAGTTCTTCACAGAGAACTGTGTAGACGCACCTCAGTCTCCTTCATCAGAGACACTTACAGAGGTTGAGGCTGATCTTGCAACAGACAAGACTACATACCTTAACAACGTAGTAGCTGGCAAGATGACAGCAGAGGATGCTATCGCTGACTACCAGTCAAAGTGGGGCGATACAATCAACACAATTCTTGAAGAGCTCAACAGCGCTGAGTAATTTCTGTTTTTTGTTCTTTCTTAAAATTTTCTTATAAACTATGTGGGCACCGCAGCTGCGGTGCCCATGTAGAACTAAAAATCTTTTTTCGCTTTACGATCAACAAACAATCAACAAACAAAAATCCAAGTTTTAAAAATGAATGGGGCAAGAGAATGAGTAAAACACAAAAGGTTACGTCCACAGGGCAAACTCTCAATAAGAAACCACTTGGAATGAGAATCTGGAACCACAGAGGCTTCTATTTGATGTTTCTTCCTGTACTGATTTATGTGCTGATAGTTTACTATTGGCCTATGCTGGGTGTAAGATATGCTTTTTATGACTACACCTTAAAGAAAATTGAATTCGTTGGCCTTAAGCACTTTACCAAGATGTTCTCGGATGCAGACTTTTGGAAGGCCTTTATCAATACATTGGAGTTGTCTATTATAAAGCTCCTGATAACTACAGGTACTGCCGTAATTGTTTCTGTATTCATCAATGAGATGGCAAATCTGTTTGCTAAAAAGGTATTGCAGACAGTTATCTACCTTCCTCACTTTATGTCATGGACAGTTACAGCAGCCATCTTCACACTGTTCCTTTCCACATCTTCAACAGGTTTCGTTAATGAGACTTTGAAGAGCTGGGGATGGATAAAAGAGAGCATCGACTTCATGCACGAGACCGCTCTTTGGAGACCTGTTTACTACCTTGTAAATATTTGGAAGGAAACCGGTTGGGGAACTGTCATCTTCCTGGCAACTCTTTCAGGTATCAATCCTGAGCTTTACGAGGCAGCTGATATTGACGGTGCTACAAGACTTCAGAAGATCTGGTATGTAACAGTTCCTGAACTTTTAAATACCATCATCATCGTACTGATCCTCAACCTTGCTAAGGTTCTTAACCTGTTTGAGTCAGTATTCGTTATGTACAATAACCGTGTATTTGAGGTATCTGACGTTATCTCTACATACATCTACCGTAAGACCTTTATGACAGCTATTCCAAACTATGGTTATTCAACTGCGGTTGGTCTTTTCAAATCAATTGTAGGATGCGCACTTGTTCTTATCTGCAACAGAGCTAGTAAGAAAGTACGCGGACATGGAATCATTTAAGGAGGCTGACGATGGCAAAAAGAGTAGAATTTGCAGCTGGTCGCAAGAAAAAGACCGATGCATTTGACATAGTAAACTACATAGTATTTATTTTGATCGGACTTATAGTACTTGTTCCTATCTGGAAGGTAGTAGTTGATTCCTTTAACGCAGTTGGTGTTTACAAATTCCAGCTGTTCCCAAATGAGCCTACTTTAGACGGATATCGTACTATTATCCATACATCCAAGCTTTATCAGCCATTTGTAAACTCAGTTATTACAACTATCCTTGGAACACTCCTTGGACTTGTAATGAGTACTTTGGGAGGCTATGTACTTTCTCAGTATGATATGCCAGGAAGAAATGCCCTTGCGTATTTCCTTCTTTTCACCATGATCTTCTCAGGTGGTATGATCCCTGAGTACTTGGTAATGAAGCAGCTTGGCCTTGTAAATAAAATGTGGATCCTGGTTGTTAAGCATGGTATGAATGTTTATAACCTGGTTCTTATGAGAAACTTCTTTGAAGGCATTCCGGGATCACTGTTTGAAGCTGCCAAGATCGATGGATGTTCTCCGATGGGAATCTTCTTTAAGATCGTCCTTCCTCTTTCAAAAGCAGCTCTTGCATCAATCGGACTTATGTTTGCAGTAACAGTATGGAATGACTATTCAACAGTACAGATATACATCACAAATCGTGATCAGGTTAACTTCCAGTATATTCTGAGAGTTATGGTCATGGATGGTGATACGCCAACTACAGCATATAAGGTATCTCAGAGTACACTTTATTACTCAGCTATCGTATGTGCGATCCTTCCTTTCATGCTTCTGTATCCTTTCCTTCAGAAGTACTTTGTAAAGGGTGTTAATGTTGGTGCTGTAAAAGAGTGATCAATTCTTTCAAATGATAAGCCGCTTAGGTACCTAAGCGGCTATTATTTTGAAAAGATGTAATTTAGGAGCTTGTTATGAGACATATTTTCTGGGCAGGAGATTCAACAGTTGCCTGCAATAAGTTTAATACATATCCCCAGACCGGGATTGCTCAGGCTTTTGACAGATATACAAAAGAAGACGTGGTTATAGTCAACCATGCAGTCAACGGCAGGAGTACCAAGAGCTTTATTGACGAGAGCAGGCTGGCTGCTATTTACAATGACATAACTGAAGGTGATTACCTTTTTATCCAGTTTGGTCACAATGATGAAAAGATAAATGACCCCACAAGATACACTGACCCCCACGGTGAGTTTATCGTAAATCTTGGGAAATTTGTAAATGTAGCGAGAAATAAGAAAGCATATCCAGTGTTTATTACATCTGTTGAGAGAAGGCTCTTTGATGAAGAGGGAAAGCTTAAGCCTTCAGAACATACAGAGTACGTAAAGGGTATGAAGGAGGCTGGAGAAAAGTTTAATGTCCCGGTGGTGGATCTTTTTACTATGAGCCGAAGCTTTCTTGAAAAATGCGGAGATGAAGAATCCAGAAAGTACTACATGAATCTTAAAGAAGGTGAAGCTAAGTGGGCTCCTGAAGGACTTACTGACAATTCCCATCTTAAGTACGAGGGAGCAATGCTGTATGCGGGAATGATAGCAAAGGAACTTGTGGATCTTGGAGACCACTATGAGAGCCTTATTGCGGATAAGGTTATTCTTGATGGCTCCATGAACATAGAAACAAATGGATAAGGCGGTAGGAATATGAGATTATCAGATCTTGGAAATGGCAGATTTAGAAATCCTGTGCTTTTTGCAGATTACAGCGACCCTGACGTAATAAGAGTCGTTGATACTTTTTACATGACTGCCAGCAGCTTCAACTACACACCAGGTCTTCCAATACTTACTTCAAAGGACCTGGTAAACTGGGAGCTTGTTAATTATGCACTGGATAATATCAAAGAGGAAAGATATGATATCCCAAGGCATTCAGAAGGAGTCTGGGCTCCGGCGATAAGATTTCATGACGATATGTTTTATATTTACTATGGAATGCCTGACGAAGGCTACTACGTAGTAAGAACTAAAGATCCCCTTGGTAAGTGGGATGAGCCGGTTTGTGTTCTTGAAGGAAAGGGACTTATAGATCCCTGTCCCTTCTGGGATGATGATGGAAAAGCCTATATTGTACATGGCTATGCCAAGAGCAGGATCGGGTTTAAGAGCATTCTTGGAATCTTTGAAATGAGTCCTGATGGACTTAAAGCTGTTTCAGAAGATCATTTCATTTTTGATGGTAATGACCCAAAACATCCTGCAGTTACAATTGAAGGCCCCAAGATCTATAAAAGAGATGGATATTATTATATCTGGGCTCCAGCGGGAGGTGTAAGACCTGGATACCAGGTTGTGCTTAGAAGCCGTGATATTCATGGCCCTTACGAGATAAGGACAGTATTAGACCAGGGCCGCAGCGTTATAAATGGACCTCATCAGGGAGGTCTTGTAGATACTGAGGATGGGAAAGAGTATTTCCTGCATTTTCAGGACAGAGGTCTCTACGGCAGGATATGCCACCTTCAGCCGGTTTCCTGGAAGGATGAATGGCCGGTAGTTGGAGACGATAAAACTGGAACCGGCTGCGGCGAACCGGTTTATGAGATGGATATTCCTGTAAAAAGAGATGCTGGCTATGAGAGGACATATCTATCTTCATCAGATGACTTTGAAGGCGGAAAATATGGACTTATGTGGCAGTGGCTTGGAAACCACAATAGCTCTTTTTATGGGAAAACTGATAAAGAAAATGGACTTCGCCTATATGCTCTTAATCTTTCAAAGGAGAAAGAGCCAGTCATTTGGAAAAGCGCCAATGTTCTGACTCAGAAGATAATATATCCGTTATTTGATTGTGACATAAGCTTTAGAGTCTTAAATCTTAAGGATGGAGACAGGGCAGGGGTATGCATGACTGGAGGGCAGTATATCACAGCCTATGTCGAAAGAACAAATGGCGATCTTGAGCTTAAGGTTGCAAAGTCTGTAGGCGGTGATGGCGATAAAAAAGAAGAAGTCTTTAGCTCTTTTTTGCTTAAAGAGGTAATTAAGGATCCTGAAGATATAAGTATCAGGATGAGATTTGGATATGATGAAGAAGTAAGCGGAGTTGATCTTTACTATCAGGATGTAAATGTTCCCTACAGCGGAAAGAATCCGCATCTGTCCATGTATCTGATCCTTCCTGATGGCGGTTTAAAGGATCTTTCCGTGAACTTTGAACCATTAGATCACACCTGGGTAGGAGCCAAGATCGGTATATTTGCGCTTTCTAAAAATGTAGCTAAGGATCCTGGCTTTGCTGATTTTCACTATGTGACTGTAAATGAATTGTAAAGAGCTTTCGGGGGAAATATGGAACAATTCCAAAAGAAAAGACTTGCTTCATATATTGATGAAAAGGACCTTGGGAAAGTAAGGCAGATCCTTATAGATGACCCTAACCTGATTGATGCGGACCTGTTTTTTGCAGCGGCAAAAACAGGAGACTTGCCACTTGTAAGGTATCTTGTTGAGTACTCAAGGATAAGCCTTAATGAATATGACAGTGACCACAGACATGTGCTTTTTTATGCTGCTATGTCAGGAAATCTGGAACTATTTAAATATCTTGTTGAAAAGTGCGGTATGGACCCTCTTGAGGGGGATAAAAATCTTATTACCTGCTGGGATATTGTCCATGACAGTTTTCCAGAGATCGATAAGTATCTGGAAGAGAGATTTAAAGCAGGATATGAGCAATTTTACAAAAATCCCATAAGAACAGGCTTTTTCCCGGATCCTTCAATCTGCAGAGTTGGAAGTGACTACTACATGGTAAATTCTTCCTTTATCTTTTTTCCATGTATTCCAATTTCTCACTCAAGGGACCTTGTTCACTGGGAAATAATCGGTCATGCCATCACTGATCCAAAGTGGGCTTATCTGGATAAGCTGGAAGGTGGACGAGGCTACTGGGCTCCTGATATTTCTTACCATGATGGAAGATTTTATATTACAGCAACCTACAGGCTAAACGATGTTCCACCGGTGTATAGGCGCCAGATCGTGGTATCTTCAGACAAACCACAGGGCCCTTACACAGAGCCTGTATTCATAGACGAAGATGGCATCGATCCCAGTATTTTTAATGACGATGACGGGAAAAGATACATGCTCCTAAACAGAGGAGCCAGGATATTTGAGCTTGATAAGACTGCAACCAAAAAGATATCTGACGCGACGCTTTTGTTTTATGGAGACCATAAGAGAGCTCCTGAGGGCCCCCATCTTTATAAAAAGGATGGCTATTACTACCTTTTGGAGGCAGAGGGCGGAACAGGCCCAGGCCACAGGGTGACTGTGTCAAGGTCAAAAGAGCTTTTTGGAGAATATACTCCCTGTCCCTATAACCCCATAATGAGGCAAAAGGACGATAAAGCAGCCCTTCAAAGATGTGGCCACGGTGATCTTGTGGATACCCCTGATGGCAGATGGTACATGGTATATCTTTGCGGCAGGATGATAGGAGATGGATACAGCGTTTTAGGAAGAGAAACAGCACTTGATCCTGTCACCTGGACGCCTGATGGCTGGCCTTTAGTTAATGATCTTAAGGGTCCGTCTGCTATGCAGAAAAAGCCATTTCCAGAAATTGAAGCTGCTGAAAATATGAACACGTCCGAGATTTCCCCTTGCGGACTATTTTTGGATCACATGACACCAAGACCTTTTGAAGATGGTGCGGTAAAATGCAGTGTGACTTATGAAAATGGAACAGCTATAAGAAGCTATGCTATAAGGGGTAGCAGACATGCACTTTCAAAAGTGGAAAGCAGAAATATTGTGCTAAGAAGGCAGACCTCTTTTAAATTCAGATATAGCGTTTTATTAGATATTCCGCAAATGCATGAAGGGCAGAGCGCAGGAATAACAGGTTACTACGATGAGAATACTTTTTTCGAGTTTGGAATAATGAAAAAAGAAGGCGGCATTTATGTTTACTCAAATGAGCATATTGGCGATCGGGATAAGACTATTATCAGTGATGCTGCAATACCTGAAGTTACAGAAGCTGTCTGCTTTAACGTGGACACGGATTACTTTACAAGGGTGCTGTCATATAGTACCTTGAGTAGTGGAAAAACCAGTCATGCAAAGATACATGTAACACTTGAGAATGTAAATTATCTTTGTGATGAGGGACTTAAAAAGGGCAAGAGATTTACAGGTGCGCTTGTTGGCATGTATGCAGTTCGCCTGGCAGAAGAGCTTACAGCGTTCTTTCATCATGAAAAGTACGAGGATTTAATATAACCATGGGAAATACTAATCATGATACATCGGTATATTTTGAAAGCTATGAAAAACACAAAGGAAAGCCCTTAATGATACTTATTGGGCTATATAAAGGAATGTACTCCAATTTCTTCTGGTCCACATTCTTTTATATAATAAAGCACAGCCCTGTATGGGTGCTTCCAATAGTTACTGCAAACATCATAAACAGTGTCACAAATGCTGATCCTAATGTTTACAGGATAATTGCCCTGGATGCTGTTTTGATGGTAATTCTTTTGATACTAAACGTTCCAATGAATCAGCTTCATATTCATTTTAGGAGCAGAGCGGTAAGGAAAGTTGAAGCAGGTCTTAGAAGTGCACTTGTTCATAAGATCCAGGTTTTATCCATACCACATCAAAAGGAGATGCTCTCAGGAAGACTTCAGTCCAAGATAATAAGGGATGTGGAGTCTGTGGAGACACTTTCAGATCAGCTTTTTGTATCACTTATCAATATATTCATAAACGTGATCGTTGCTCTTTCTGTAACTATTTCTAAGAGTATTATTGTTTTTTTGTTTTTTCTGTTTACAGTTCCTATTGCTGCGGTACTGGTTGTTGGCTTTAAAAAGCCAATAAAGAAGCACAATCAGAAGTTCAGAAAAGAGATGGAAGAAACCAGCGCCAAGGTTATGGAGATGGTGCAGCTGGTTCCTGTAACAAGGGCCCACGGTCTTGAAAATGAAGAGATAAGCAGGATGGATACCCAGGTGGATCTAATTGCCCAGGCTGGCTATTCCCTGGATATCATACAGGGGCAGTTCGGAGCTGTAAGCTGGGCTATTTTCCAGATAGCTCAGGTTCTTTGCCTTACCTTTACCGCTGTTTTGTCTGTAAAAGGAAAGGTTCAGGTTGGAGATGTGGTCCTGTACCAGAGCTACTTCACTACCATCGTAGGTCAGATATCATCTCTTTTGACACTTCTTCCAATAATTTCAAAGGGCCTTGAGTCAGTTACAAGTATTGGCGAGATTTTAGAGTCACCCTATGTTGAAGACACAGAAGGTAAAAGCGATATTGGCCCATTAAAGGGAGAGTTTGATTTTGAAAACATTGGCTATGCTTATCCTGACAGCCAGGATGAGATAATTTCAGGGCTTACATTTCACGTAAATCCTGGAGAAACTGTTGCCTTTGTTGGCGAGTCCGGGGCAGGAAAGAGTACCATCATGAACCTTCTTGTGGGCTTTGGAATGCCATCTAGTGGTAAACTTCTTATTGATGGCAGGGACATAAAGGATATAAGCCTTCAGAGCTACAGAAAACAGCTTGCAGTTGTTCCTCAGAACACCATTCTTTTTTCAGGGACAATAAGAGATAATATTCTTTATGGAGCCAGTGATATATCTGAGGAAAAGCTTTCCCAGGTCATTGAAGAAGCCGGGCTTAAAAGCGTTATAGATAAGCTTCCTGCTGGGCTTGATACTGTGGTAGGAGAGCACGGCGATAAGCTATCCGGAGGACAAAAACAAAGGATTTCTATAGCAAGAGCCCTTATAAGAAACCCCAAGGTAATCCTGCTTGACGAGGCTACATCAGCTCTTGATGCTATCTCAGAAAAAGAAGTCAGCTACGCCCTTGACCATATTTCAAGCAAGTGTACAACCTTCATTGTGGCCCACAGGCTGGCAACCATAGAAAAGGCTGACAAGATAATCGTTATTGATAATGGCACCATTGCTGAGGTTGGAAGCTTTAAAGAGCTCATGGATAAAAAGGGAATATTCTACAGAATGGAGATGACAAAATGATGCAATTAGGAATAAGATTTCACGACACAAAAGAGATTCCATTTGAAGACAGACTTAAAAGTATCAAAGATCAGGGCTTTGACTGCGTTCATATAGCTCTTTCAAAGGTACCTGGTTTTACTGCCGATACAGACGCACTTAATCCTGGTTATGCAATGTATTTGAGAAATGCTTTCAGGAAGGCTGACCTGGATGTGGCAGTTCTTGGCTGCTATCTTAATCTTGCAAATCCCAATCAGGAAGCCCTTAAAAAGACTCAGGAGAAGTATTTTGCTCACCTGCGATTTGCCAGCATCCTTGGATGTGGCATGGTGGGAACAGAGACTGGTGCTCCAAATGAAGCATATTCCTATGACAAGGAGGCCTGCCATTCAAAAGAGGCTCTGGAAACCTTTATTACAGGCTTAAAGCCTGTTGTAAAGTGTGCTGAAAATATGGGCGTGATCATTGCCATCGAGCCAGTTTACAGACACATAGTCTATGATGCAAAAAGGGCAAGAGAGGTACTTGACAGGATTGAGTCACCTAATCTTCAGATAATATTTGATCCGGTAAACCTTCTTTGGACCGACAACTATGAAAACAGATATGAAGTTATTGATGAGGCCATAGACCTTCTTGGGAAGGATATCGCCATGATACACCTGAAGGATTCGATCCTTATGGAGGATAGCGTAAAGAGCGTCGGCTGCGGATTTGGTGAGATGAAGTATGACAGTATCATAAAATTCGCACTGGAGAAAAAGCCTTTTATTCACGCAACTTTAGAAGATACCAAGCCTGAAACAGCAGCGCAGTCCCTTAAGTGTATAAAAGATGTGATAGCTTCCTTATCATAAAAACAGGCCCCTGACTTAAATGTCAGGGGCTTTTATCATTTCTGCAGATGCTCAAGCTGTTTTGTCAGGACATCTGGAACTTCGATCTCATCCTTCTTGAGCTTATGTATAGCGTTGCTTATAGGCTTGGCAACATTGTTTATGTGGGCTACGTAGTGGTTTATGAGTTCGGTGTACTGAGGGTTATCGCTTAGTTTTTCCCTTACTTCCTTTGAGAAAGGACAGAAGGTAAACAGAATTTCTCTTGCAACTTTATTGAGCCTTGGTGAACTGTTTGACTCAAATTTTATATAGGCAAGATAATCGCCAATAAAGACATTTTTGTAGTTGTTAGAGAACTTTTTTAGGTCTGTTCTAAGCTTTTCTTTGTTCTCAGAAGACAGAGCAGAGTTCTTTTTAAAGAACTGAAGATAATCGCAGTACATGGAGGTCAGGGACGGATCTGTGACATCGTTCCAGTGAACGCCCTGAACTGTCTTGCACATTTCCCATCTGAATTCTCCAAAGAGCTTTATCATGGACTCTTCGGTGTTTTCTGTATTGAAGATAGAAACGATCATTCTTGCTTTGGTTCTTCTGTTCTTGCCATTTATTTCCTGCCAAAGACTTGCTCTGCTTCCTACATTTGGCATCAGGATCATGTAAGGAGTTATATCATCGTCATAGTAGAGCTGTGTGATCCCGATCTCAGGATCTGAAAATACAGCCTGCCTGCAAAATACGCTGTAATCAATGGATCTTATCATTTCAAAGTAGCCATTTACCTTGCTTGATGTAAGGTATGCCATATCGAGAGGGCGAAGCACGTTCTGGGAGTCAAACACAGGAACAAAGGATGAGATCCTTCCGAAGGTCATTCTGTTACCAAGTGAAAAGAGATTATGGATCTCGAATTCCAGACGCTTCATGGAATTGTTCATCATAGCTTCCATCTGTGCTTCATTTATTGACCCGCTGGTTTTTTGCTCCCTTAGGTATGTGGGCCAGTCCTGATCAAATTCGTTCTTGGATGGATCAGCTTCCAGCATATAGACCTTTTTGAGCCACTCGTATAAGAGCAGTACATTTCCGTCAGGATCGGGAGTGTAGGACTTTGCCATGTTGCACAGGATGGTAGTATTTTTTTCTCCTGCCAGTTCTTCATCAACAAAACCAAACATGAAGAACATCTTAAGCTCTATAGGAAGGTTTTCATCTGTAAGACTCTTTAAAAAGCATGGAGTGAAGATCTCATAAAATGAAGTGGTAATATTCCTTCTAAGTGCTCTGGCTTCATCGGATGAGTCATATCTGTTTTCGTTAGCTTTAAATTCTGATATCTGTTCTTCGAATTTAGCAGCTGTTTCCGGTGGAACAGCAGAGTAGTTCAAAATAGTTGTAAGGGCATTGACGATGGTAGTAGCGGGCTCTCCGCCAGACTCTGATCTTTCAAGGTCATCCAGCTTTGCCCTTATCATCTTCATGGTCTGCCTGAAGGCTGTGGTCTTTTTGTTTAAGGTTTTTCTATAGGCATTTATTTCCTGAACATCCTCTGAAAGTCCATTGTAAATGGTGAAAGAAGTCATGACTATTCCGACAGCTATGTCCATGCTTAAGGGATAGAAGACCTTTTTTAGTGATGCTTCATTGTCCTTTAAACTGCGGCAATAATTTACTGCCCACTCAGGAATCCTTCTGGGCTTTTCAGGAGCAATTATTTCCTCCATTTCAGGGAATGGCTTTTCTGGTTCGCCAACCTTAATGCAAAGACTTGGGTAATCAGCATAGTCTGCCATAAGCTTCTCATATTCACCAATGGCAATGTCGTATTCCTGGTCAAAAACAGCGCAAACAGAAGTAGCACTGCTTATGGCTGTGCTTGCCAGTATAGGAGCTATTTTGGGATTGCTTCGGATAATGTTAGGAATATCGTCTAAAGATTCAAAGGGATATGAATAGACAGCAGATTCTTCTAGTGCTTCATAGGTATAGATATAGGGCTTTCCCGGTTTTTCAACAGCGCCGGCAAAACCACCTACTGTAAGCTTTATATCAGTATTTATGCTGGATACTTTTATTGATCCTTTTATGACGACTTCAATGGAATTAACTTCATCTGTGCCCGCTTTATGAAGTATCTGACCTTTTTCAAGTTTAAGAATGCCCATAAGACCTCCATGACGATATAATCATCTAATATATATGTTATTACGTTCAGAGGCATACTTCAAGCATTATAATCACAAGACAAGCTGTTTTAGACTGTATTCTGAAGAAATTCCATTGCAGGAGAGAGAATTATATATCTGACTTGCAATCAGTGTTTCATCAAGCAATCTCTTTTGAAGAGGAGACAGCATCTTGTCAGCATCTTTAAGTCTGTTAAGAACAGGAATTGAACCGTTTTCTGCTATGACTTTTAACAGGTCGGAGGAAGAAGATCTAAGAGCAAGAACTCTGGCGTAGGCAGTGAAGTCGTCTTCCTTGTACTGCCTCATGTTTTCTTCTGTGATATTTAAAAGAATGTGCATAAGGCACCTGCTGATTCTGGTATGTACAAGATTTTTGGTTTTTAAGAGGTTGCAGAAAGTGCTGAAACCATCAATGTGATCGAGATTTGAAATGATCCTGTTGGAAATATCTCTGGTTACGTCTAGGTACTTGGTGTAACCTTCAGCTTTTTCAAGGACCAGCTTGTACCCTAAAAGAGCAGAGTAGTCGTTACTTTGCATAAATCTGCCTTCATAACCGGAAATTGATTCTATTGAAGTTCTGGGCATTACACCATCAAGGATAAATGGGGCGTTGAGCTTTACTCTGTCGCTAAGGCCTGAAAGGAGCCTTGCTCTTATGCCGGCAGCTGAAGGAATGCTGCCAAGCTCTTCACTGTGGAAAGGCCTGCCAACACGCTGAACTGCATATGGGGTTATGAAGCGGTTTTTCTTGTTAAGTGCCCTTAGATATTCAATTCCAAGTATGGTATTAGGAGAAGATAAAAGATCTTCATATTCTGCCTGATCATAGCCTTTTGAAGTGTTTTTTAGCTGCTCATTAAGGGCCTTGGCCCTTGCAGCAGGAAAAGAAAGCCCATCTTTTAAACCGGTGCTAAGAACATCCTTATAAACAGGGGGCTCATTTGAAATGATATCTGATATTTCATAAAGCTTATTTACATCCGGGAATTCACTGCCAAAGCAAAGATAGTCAATACATCCAAGACCTGAAAGAATAGAAACTGCGCCCTTTGCAAAATACTCAGCACTTCCAAGACTGTAATAGATTGGAAGCTCAATGACAAGGTCAGCTCCCAGATTTACAGCACACTTTGCTCTTGTAAACTTGTCGATAATAGCAGGAGCTCCTCGTTGAACGTAATCACCACTCATGACCACAACGACTCTGTCTGCATGGAGATCTTTTCTGCATTTGTCGATGAGGTATTTATGGCCGTTATGGAAAGGATTGAACTCAGCAATTATACCGATTGTTTTCATTTTTCAGCACCTTTTGTACAATTTTTTCCTTGTTATTAAATTATAATATAAAGTATCATAGTGGTGGAAGTTTTTTGAAATACTCAAATTGGAAAAGAGGAATATTTAAAATGAAAGTTTTAGTTATCAACTGTGGAAGTTCTTCACTTAAGTTTCAGCTTATCGATTCAGACACTGAGGCAGTTATCTGCAAGGGCCTTTGCGAAAGGATCGGAATTGATGGAAGCCAGATCGTCTACACTCCAAGTGGAAAAGATAAGATCACAAAGGTAACTCCAATGCCAGATCATAACAGAGCTATTGAGCTTGTTATTGAGGCTCTTACAAACAAGGAAGACGGCGTTGTATCCCTTGACGAGATTGGAGCTGTAGGTCATCGTATCGTACACGGCGGAGAGAAATTCACCAAGTCTGTTGTTATAACAGATGAAGTTATAAAGGCTATTGAAGAAGTTTCTGACCTTGCTCCACTTCACAACCCAGCTAACCTTATTGGTATCAGAGCTTGTCAGAAGGCTATGCCAGGTGTTCCTATGGTGGCTGTATTTGACACAGCATTCCATCAGACAATGCCACAGGAGGCTTATCTTTACGGACTTCCTTATTCATACTATGAGAAGTACGGCATCAGAAGATACGGCTTCCATGGAACAAGCCATTCTTATGTAAGTAAGAGAGCTGCGCAGATCCTTGGAAAAGACGCTAAGGACCTTAATGTTATCGTATGCCACCTTGGAAACGGTGCTTCTGTATCTGCAGTTAAGGGCGGTGAGTGCGTTGATACATCAATGGGTCTTACTCCACTTGAAGGACTTATCATGGGAACAAGAACTGGTGATATCGATCCTTCAGTTGTAGAGTTCATTATGAAAAAAGAGAATTCTACAGTAGCTGATGTAACAAATCTTCTTAACAAGAAGTCTGGAGTATTTGGCCTTTCTGATGAGCTTTCATCAGACTTTAGAGACCTTGAGGATGCTTATGTAAAGGGACATGCAGGAGCTAAGAGAGCAGTAGATGCTTTTGCTTACAGAGTTCTTAAATACATTGGCGCATATGTGGCTGCTATGGGAAGTGTTGATGCTATCTGCTTTACAGCTGGTGTTGGTGAGAACAGCGGATTTGTAAGAAAGCTCATCTGCGAAAGATTGTCATTTATCGGAGCTACTTTGAACGAAGAGGCCAACAAGGTTCGCGGAAAAGAGCAGATCATCTCTGGAGATGACAGCAAGGTTACACTTATGGTAGTTCCTACCAATGAAGAGCTTGCTATTGCAAGAGATACATACGCACTTTGCAAATAATTCTTTTGAATTGTTAAATGAGTAATTAAAAAGCACATTTCATTTGCTATAAACAAATGAAATGTGCTTTTTTGATGCCATTAACATGGCCAAATGGGCTGTTTTTTATTATGCGCCCAGGATCTCGTGTACACATGCCTTGATAGCATCATCTTTGCAGTTGGCATCGAAGTACTCAAGGAAGTGCTCACCCTTAAAGGCACCCTTTACAAGGTCCTGATCAAGACTCTTTAAGATAGTTGGAACATCCTGTACAAGGGTCTTTTTTCTTACTTCATCAAGGATCTTTTTGTTGCGCTGTTCAGGAACGGCTCTTTCTCTTGGATAACCCTGTCCGCTCTCTTCTGAGAAGAGCTTTTCAAAGCTATACTCGAGATTGAGTTCTGCGCCCCAGCCTGACTTAAGAGCAAAGTTCATGGCAATTGCGTTGCCATCGTTAACCTGAGCAAATGTGTAAGCGTCAAGGGGATCAGTTACGTGTCCGCAGATAACGCCTGGGAAGCTGTTGCATGCAAGCATTGCGCCTTCACCAGTACCGCAGCCTGTAACTACGTAGTCAGCAGCACCAGAATTTAAAAGAACGCAGGCAAGGATACCATTCTGAACGTATGTAAGCTGTGCCTCATCGTCAGAAGAGTACATACCGTAGTTAAATACTTCAAAGCCGTGCTGGTCAGCAACCTTCTTAAGGGCTTTATAGATCATCTCGTTCTTGGCAGCCTGGCTGTTTTCGTTAATAAGAGCAATTTTCATTAACCTTTACCTCCATTTTATAATAAGTACTTATTTCTGTAATAATTTTATATTTATGCCTGTTTATTGTCTACGAAATAAAGGCGATTGTGTGCTTTTTTCAAGGTTTTATTCAATCGTGAAACATGTTAATCAAATCTTAATTTTTACTTTAATGCAAGATGATTTCGTGGTATACTATCACAGGTTTATTTTTTTGTTTTTAAAGGGATAAGAGAATTGAGTACTGCAAGAACTACAGGCTATAGGACCTCTGACAGGAGCTATAGCAGAAACGTAAAATTAAAAAAGAGAAAGAAGAGAAGCAGAGTAAATATAAGGAAGATCGGTATCATTGCTGCAACAACCCTTTTGGCTGCTGCTGCAGGATATGCGATCTACAGCCATCTTCCAGTAGTTAAGGTCAATAAGGCTATCGCAGCTGGAGATAAGTATTCTCAGGATGCTGACTATGAGGCTGCCATTGATTCATACGCAGAGGCAATAGAGATAGACAGCCATTCTGTCACAGCTTATAGCAATATGGCAGGTGCTTATCTTAGCATAGACGACTATGAATCTGCCAAGCAGACACTTTACAATGGCTTTATTGAAACTGAGAACGAGGGACTTTTGGACAACTACCATGCTGTCATCATGAATGAGGCTGTCAGGGTGATCAATGACCAGCAGGCTGATATGAGTACTGTGCTTGCTGTTGAGAAGGTTCTTTCTGAAGATAACAATAACAGCGATGCGATCGGACTTCTTGATTCAGCCTATTCAAGAGTCTTTGACGATGCATACAGCTATGATGTGAATGCACTTTTCAGGCCTGACAGTGTCACCAGCGCTGAGGGTAGTGCCAAGTTCACATATGCGGAATATGAGGCCTTTGTAAAAGAGCTTTTGTCAATTTACAGTGCTTCTCCAAGTGATGAACTTAAGGAAGTGATCCTTAAATATGCTACACCTTCAGACATTTCTTTTACCATCTCTGTTTCAGATGCTGCAAGCTACAATGAGCTTTTGGCAACTATAGAGAGCACAGTTTCAGGAAGTGATTCCATTACTTCCATGAGAGACTGCTTAACTAATGCTTCTGATGTCCTTGGAATCTTTAGTGATATCTTTGAACAGCTTGATGTTGGAAATGTTGATGAGCTTAGAAGCTTCGTTGTTTCAGATGAGTACCTCGCCTTAAGGGATATATTCCTCAAAGATGAGCCAACACCTCAGGAGAACACAACTTACGTACCTATCAGCAGGGAGGCCATTATCCTCAACAACAATGAGGGACAGTGGTCCTACAGATTCCTTAATTTTGAAGAGAATCCTTCTACAGATGGAGTTATAACCCTTTGGGCTAATTTCTTTGAAGATGACGGTGTTCAGAGGAATGCTATTTCCTATGAACCTAAGTCTATAGAAGATAACTATTATCCACACACCAAGTATTCTGTAACTTACCTGTACAGCTATATTACATCTGGTAAGGCTACTAAGGTTCCCAAGATGAACTACAGGCTTGATACCACAGTTACTACTCAGGATGGGGATCAGATCGAAACTATCGTAGGTGACTGGGGTGGAGAGAATGAGTGGACAATGGATATTGAAACCATCGAGTCTAGGATAAAGGCATAAACCGGGGCTTTTATGGAACCAAAATGCGTTATTATATCTGCAGGTAGTTTTCCTAATATTGAAATAGACCTAAGAGAAGGGGATCTGTGTATCGCCTGTGACGCTGGCTTTAAATATGCTCAGCAGCTTGGGATACTTCCAGATCTTATTGTCGGAGATTTTGATTCAGCAAAAGCAGCAGGCCTTGACGTCACAAGGGGAATAGAAGAGATCGCCCTAAGTGATCCAGACAGGATTGTTAAGCTGGATGTAAAAAAGGATGACACTGATACGCTTCGTGCTGTTAAGATCGGACTGTCAAAGGGCTATAAGAAATTCTATCTTTATGGCGCTTTGGGAGGCAGTCGCCTTGATCATTCTCTGGCCAACATACAGACTCTTTTGTTCATCAAAAGAAATGGCGGCACAGGATATATAATGACAGCGGATACTATGCTGATGGTTGCTGAAAATGAGACCATCCGTTTCCATAGAGGAAATACAGGCATGATCTCAGTCTTTTCACTGTCTGAGGTATCAAAAGGCGTGACCCTTAAAGGGCTTATGTACAACCTTGAAAAGGCTAATCTGACCAATGATTTTCCGCTTGGCGTTAGTAATGAATTTATTATCGACGAGGAGGCAGAGATCACCGTAGAGGATGGAACGCTTTTGATAACGGTGTTCTGGGGACAATGATCAGTTTTCTTGCGAGATTTTTTATAAAAGATCATAAACAGGTGGATTCACCTATTGTAAGGCAAAGCTATGGAATGCTCAGTGGAGCGTTTGGCATTGCCTTTAATATTATTCTGGTTATTTTCAAGATAATCGCAGGAGTACTTAGTGGCTCCATTGCGGTATTTTCAGATGCCTTGAACAATCTGTCTGATGTTACATCTTCTGTTGTTACCCTTATTTTCTTTAAGCTTTCTGGAAGAGATGCTGATGAGGAACATCCCTTTGGTCACGGAAGGCTTGAATACGTAGCAGGGCTTATAGTTTCACTTCTTATCATTATTATGGCAGTGGAACTTCTAAACGGTTCTATTATGAAGATCATTCACCCTGAGGACGTGGAGCTTTCTTTTGTCATCGTTCTTATTCTTGTGGTTTCCATTTTTATCAAGTTTATAATGTTTGCTTCATATATGCAGACAGCGAAACTGATAGACAGTGCCACAATCAGGTCTGCAGCCATGGATTCTTTGTCTGACGTACTTTCAACCAGCATCGTTTTGGTTTCTCTTATCATATTTGAAGTTACAAAAATAAACGTAGATGGTTACGCAGGTATAGTGGTGGCGCTTTTTATCTTTAAAACAGGCATAGATGCTGCAAAGGATACGATAAATCCACTTCTGGGAGAACCTCCTAGCAGAGAATTCTTAAGGGAAATAGAAAGAACGGTGCTCACTCATGAATGTGTGCTGGGAGTACATGACATTGTGGTCCACAATTATGGACCCAGCAGAGTTATGATGTCTCTTCATGTGGAAGTACCTTCAGATGAGAATCTCATTACTATACACGACATCATTGACGAGATAGAAAAAGAGCTTCGGCAAAAATACCACTGCACTGCCGTTATCCATATGGATCCTGTTGACAGCAGCGATTCAGAAGCTATGGCTATAAAGAGCTGGCTCACTCTGAACATTGAAGAGATCGATCCATCTATTCAGTTCCACGACCTTAGGATTGTAAGAAAAGAAGGGGAGAAGCCTATTGTGGAGTTTGATCTGGAAGTGCCTTACAGGTACAAGATGGCTGATGATGAGCTTGTTAAGCTTTTAGAGTACAGGCTCAGGGAGATAGGTGAAGAATATAGCTATGATATAACGGTAGATAAAAAGGAAAAATAATCTGGGGAGATGAAAAAATATGTTGTGGGTAAATAAGTTAAAAAATGATCTAAAGGGTGTGCTTAAGGAACACCCTTTATCTGTGACTGTATTTTTTATAGCCTGTGTCATTGCAGGAATACATGAGGATTTTTATATCGGAGAAATCCTTAAATTTCTCTTTATATTTCTGTTTATGATAACCCCCTGTTTTTTAGCTGTGGAGACAGGACATTTCTCATTAAAAGAGCTTAATATCAAGAAGACGATACCGTATCTTATAACGATCATCTTTTCCTGTGTGTTGTGTGCTGGCTATGCCTTTTTGTTGTCGTTTAAATACGATGAAGCAGTACATAAAAAGGGAAGTCTTTATGTTCCATATACATACATCGAAAGGCTTGTGATCGTATATTTGGTCATTACCATTGCCTTTAGTATTTACAGGATGTATAGAGACTGTGGCCTCTCTCTTGAACAGTACAGTGTAAGGGCATTTCTTGGCGTGGTTAAGGCTGGATTCTTATACGGAGTATTAGCTGTAGGAAGTCTTCTTCTTATCTATGCATTTAATGCACTTTTGTTTGATATTCCGGCAGAAACTCTTATCGAACTTACTATTCTTGGAGCAGTTCTTTTTCCAGGAGTTGTCATTGGACTTTCAAAGGTATCAGAGAGTCTTGGCAAGTTTTCAAAAGTACTTATGGGCTATGTACTGCCTGCAATAGTGGCCATAGCATGTCTTATTGTGTATATCTATATTATCAAGATAATCGTTGTAAGGACTATGCCTTCAAATGAAGCGTTTTCCATTATGACAGGTATATTTGTGGCGGGGCTTTTTATCTGGACAACAGCCCAGGGCTGCACAGAAGATCCTTTGCACAAGTACCTTTTGTTTTTCCCAATTGTCTTTTCACCATTTATAGTTGTTCAGATAATATGTCTATCCATGAGGATAAGGCAGTATGGCATAACAAGCAGCAGGTACCTTGGAATACTGCTCATTGTTTTTGAGATCGTATATGTGGCATATTATGGAGTTTGCAGAATTAAGGGCAGGGGAGTAGGCGGATTTTTGTTTGTGATGCTTACAGCGCCTTTTATTATCTACTACCTGATCCCCGGTATCAATGCGTACTCGGCGATTACAAATTCACAGTCAAAGGTAATTGAAAGATATCTTGATGCTTCAGCAAAAGGCGAGGAAACCTCGGATTTCAGGTCAGCCAAGTCTGCTTTGTACTCTATAAAAACTCAGGGAAGCATTGAAGGCATGAGATATGTAGAAAAGCTGAAGGGGAAGTACTCTCAGGAACTTATTGAGTCCATAAACACCATTGGCTATGAAGTAAATTATGACGAGGGAGTAAAAACTGTAATTTATGCAAATATCAGTAATCCTGTGGTAAAGATAGAAGGATATAAATACCTCAAAAATGCGGATATATCCATATATAACAGTGAAACAGATCCTACCAAGGTCCCTGTATATGAGCACTATGACAGGGAAAAGCCTCTTGGGACAGTCAATATAAAGGATATGGTCCTTGAGCTTAAAAAACTGGAGGAAGAGGATGCTGGTTTTGAAGAAAAGGGAAAAGTTCTCGATAAAGTAATACCTCTTGAAAATGGAGCGGGGCTATATATCTATGACCTTGACACTGAGGTGACAGAGGATGGGCTTTTGGATTCAGTAAGTTATAGTGGCTATTACCTTTACAATGACTAATTATAAAGGTTTTGTTAAATGCTTGTCATTTAGCCTGCCTATGAGATATACTATGCAAGGAAATTGTAATAATTGTTTTAAGCTTATAGCTTGGAATGGAGGATATAAATAATGAGAGGTTCAAAACCTACAGTTCTTTTAATACTTGATGGATACGGGATCAACGAGAACCCTGAGGGAAATGCCATCGCAATGGCCAAGACTCCTGTTATGGACGGCCTTATGAAGGATTACCCTTTTGTAAAGGGATATGCTTCAGGACTTGCTGTTGGTCTTCCTGATGGTCAGATGGGTAACTCTGAGGTTGGTCATATGAATATGGGCGCTGGTAGAATTGTTTACCAGGAGCTTACAAGAATTACCAAGTCTATCGAAGATGGTGATTTCTTTACCAATGAAGGACTTATGTGCGCTATAAACAACTGTAAGGAAAAAGACAGTGCGCTTCATATGTACGGTCTTGTTTCTGACGGCGGTGTACACAGCCACATCACACATATCTATGGCCTTTTAGAGCTTGCTAAAAAGAATGGCCTTAAGAAGGTATATGTTCATTGCTTCCTTGATGGAAGAGATACTCCTCCTGAGAGTGGAATTGACTTTGTACAGCAGCTTGAGGACAAGATGAAGGAGCTTGGCATTGGTGAAATCGCTTCAATTTCTGGCCGTTACTATGCAATGGACAGAGATAACAACTACGACAGAGTTGAGATCGCTTACAATGCGCTTACAAAGGGCGAGGGCAACAAGGCTAATTCTGCTCACGAGTGCATGGTTAATACATACAAAGATGGCAAGACAGATGAGTTCGTTGTTCCTACAGTTATCATGAAGAACGGAGCTCCTGTAGCTACTATCAAGGATGGAGATTCAATCATTTTCTATAACTTCCGTCCAGACAGAGCAAGAGAGATCACACATTGCTTCTGTGATGATGAGTTTGACAAGTTTAACAGAGGTAAGCGCCTTGATGTAACTTATGTATGCTTTACTGATTATGATCCACTTATTCCTAACAAGGAAGTTGCTTTCAAGAAGGTTCTTCTCAACAACACCTTTGGTGAGTGGCTTGCAGCTAAGGGACTTAAGCAGGCACGTATCGCTGAGACAGAGAAGTATGCTCACGTAACATTCTTCTTTAACGGCGGCGTAGAGCAACCCAATGAGGGTGAGGACAGAGTCCTTGTAAACAGCCCTAAGGATGTTCCTACATATGACCTTAAGCCTCAGATGAGTGCTCCTGAAGTTTGTGAAAAGATCCTTGATGCGATAAGTTCACAGAAATATGACGTTGTAGTTGCCAACTTTGCAAATCCTGACATGGTTGGCCATACAGGAGTTATCCCAGCAGCAGTTAAGGCTATCGAAGTGGTTGATGAGTGCGTAGGTAAGATCGTAGATGCAGTTAAGTCAGTTAATGGCACAATGTTCATCTGTGCTGACCACGGTAATGCTGATATGATGATCGATTATGAGACAGGCGAGCCATGGACAGCTCACACAACTAACCCTGTTCCATTCATCCTTGTAAACTATGATCCTGCATATACTCTTAGAGAGGGCGGATGCCTTGCAGATATCATTCCTACACTTATTGAATGCATGGGAGAGCAGCAGCCAGCTGAGATGACAGGAAAGAGTCTTCTTATCAAGAAATAATTGACTAACTGGTCCTGAATGTGCTATATTACTTTTTGCGTGTTTTAGAATTCTTTGAACTTTTTTGGAGGTTTTTTCGTGAGCGTTTTAGATTACGTTTTTGGAGTTGTATTTATCATAATTTGCCTTGCGCTTTGCACACTTGTGCTCGCACAGGAAGGTAAGAACCAGGGACTTGGTGCTATTCAGGGAACAGTTGAGAACACATACTGGGGCAAGAATAAGGGCCGTTCAAGAGAGGGTATCCTTAAGAAAGTGACAGTAGCTCTTTCATTTGCTTTTATCATTCTTGGCATTGTTCTTAACATGGGTATTTTTTAATAGAAAATACAAATCATATTAACTTTTCTGGGCACTCTACTACAAGGTTAGTTGGGGTGCCCATATTTTATGGTATTATAAAGATATGAGTAAAAATAAGAGCCTAAAGCGCATGGATGAGCAGCTTTTTGGCAGAGATAAAAAGAAAAACTACATAACAGGACAGTTCGTATCAAGTGGAAGAGGCTTTGGATTTGTGGAAGTGGAAGGTAGAGATGAGGATATCTTTATTCCTGAAGAGTACGTCCACGGGGCTTTCCACACAGATACTGTTGAGGTTGAGATACTGCCAGAGAGCACTGGAAAAAGGCAGGAAGGCAGAATAAGAAACATCCTCATAAGGGGCATGGAAGAGGTGGTTGGAACCTTCCAGGGGGAGACTAACTTTGGCTTTGTGATCCCTGATAACAACAAGATAGAAAACGACATCTTTATTCCAAGGGAACACACAAATGGAGCTGTTACCGGAGATAAGGTGGTAGTTACAATAACTGACTATGGCGATCCTATTGCTCACCGCAAGCCAGAGGGCAAGGTGAAGGAAGTTATTGGCAATATCAATGATCCAGGGGTAGATATCATTTCAATAGTCATGGGATACGGGATACCCTATGAGTTTCCTGAGAAGGTAATAAACCAGGCAAACAGATGCCCTGACAGCGTCAGCGAAGCGGACATGTACGGAAGGTCAGATCTTAGGAATGTGACAATGGTCACAATTGATGGCGAAGATGCCAAGGACCTGGATGATGCAGTCAGCCTTCATATTGATGAAGAAGGCAATTATCATCTTGGCGTCCATATAGCTGATGTGACTAATTACGTGCAGGAGAGTTCTGCTCTTGACAGGGAAGCTTTTAAGAGAGGCACCAGCGTATATCTTGTAGACCGGGTTATACCTATGCTTCCCCACAGACTGTCAAATGGTATATGCTCACTTAATCACGGTGAGGACCGACTTGCTCTAAGCTGTCTTATGACCTTTGATGTTAATGGCGGCCTTATTGACCACGATATAGTTGAGTCTGTAATCAATGTCAATGAGCGCATGTCTTACACTGATGTGGCCAAGATCTTAGAGGATAAGGATCCTGATACCATTGAAAGGTATAAGGAGCTTGTTCCTATGTTTGAGGATATGGCTAAGCTTTCGCTTATCCTTCGAGGCAAGAGGGAGAAGAAGGGCGCCATCGACTTTGATTTTCCTGAGTCCAGGATAATACTGGATAAGGAAGGAAATCCTGTTGATATTGTTCCTCATGAGAGAAATGTGGCAACCAGGCTTATAGAGGACTTTATGCTTGCTGCCAATCAGACAGTGGCTGAGCATTTTTATTATATGCAAAGTCCCTTCGTATACAGAGTGCACCAGCAGCCTGATCAAGAGAAGATTGCATCTTTATCTTCATTTGTATCAAAATTTGGTCATCACATTAAGGTGCGCAAGGATGATGGTGTAAGGCCAAAAGAGCTTCAAAAGCTCCTTAAAGGTATTCAGGGAACCAAGGAAGAGCCAGTGATCAGCAGGATGGCTTTAAGATTCATGATGCAGGCTAAATACAGCACTGAATGCACAGGCCACTTTGGACTTGCATTTGATTATTATTGTCATTTCACATCCCCCATCAGGAGATATCCGGACCTTCAGATACACAGGATCATCAAGGATCATTTGAGGGGCAGGATGAATGAAAGAAAGGCTGATCACTACAGGGAGATCCTTGATGAGGTGGCCAAGCACTCATCGGAGACAGAAAGACGTGCTGAAGAAGCTGAGAGGGAAACTGACAAGCTCAAAAAAGCCCAGTTCATGGAAAACCATGTGGGAGAGCGATTTGAGGGACTTGTTTCAGGTGTAACTGCCTATGGCTTTTTTGTGGAGCTTGAAAACAGCTGTGAGGGAATGGTCAGAGCAGCTTCAATGGAAGACGATTTCTACGTATATGAAGAGACATCAATGAAGCTTGTGGGCGAAAGATATCACAAGGAATACACCATCGGCCAGAAGGTCATGATAAAGGTAGTGGGAGCTGACAGGCTTACCAAGACCATAGACTTTAAGCTTGCAAGTGATGACCCTGAAGATGATACCAACGACTTCGTTGAATACTCTGATGGACGCAAAGCTGTAGAGAAAAGAGCAAACAAGATAAGAAGACTCTCCATGGAAGCAGCTGATGACAGAGAAGCTTCTGATCCCGGCTCTGGCAGGAAAACTACCAGCAAAGCAAAAGAAGATAAGAAAAAGTCCACAAGAAAAGTTTATAAGGTACATAAATACAAGAAATCTGCCACCAGCAAGGCTGCAAGAACAGCCCAGGGCAAAGGCAGATCCAGGAAAAAGAGATAACAATGGCAGAAGATAATAAGGCAAGAAAGCTAATAGCAAATAACAAAAAAGCATATCACGACTACTTCATCGAAGAAAAGTATGAAGCGGGACTTGAACTGTTTGGCACGGAAGTTAAGTCGCTCAGGCAAGGTAAGTGCAGTATCAAGGAGTCATGGATCAGCATAGATAAAGGTGAAGCCTTTATCATGGGTATGAATATAAGTCCTTATGAGAAGGGAAATATATTCAATAAAGATCCGCTTCGTGTTAAAAAGCTCTTGCTCCATAAGGCTGAGATCAGAAAACTTGACCAGCAGAAAATGGTTCAGGGCTATACACTGGTACCTTTAGAGGTGTATTTTAAGAATGGAAGAGTCAAGGTCGAAATAGGACTTGCCAAGGGTAAAAAACTCTATGACAAGCGTGCAGATATGGCTAAAAAGGATCAGCAAAGAGAGGCTGAAAAAGAGTTTAAGCAAAGGTTCAAATAAACCTTTGACTTAAGGAGGATATAACTACGATCATGCCTGAAGATAAAGATGGATGGTTAGATCAGCTAAAACAGGTTGAGACAGCTGATGGAATAAGGTACACAGGTAGTAAGGAAGCTTATCTTAAGTTTCTGAGGACTTTTTATACCACTTTAGAGGATAAGGCAGACGAGATTGAAAACTCCTACAAGAATGGCGATATGGAGTTTTGTACTATAAAAGTCCATGCACTTAAGAGCACAGCCAGGATAATAGGAGCAAGGAAGCTTTCAAAGCTTGCTGAGAAGCTGGAAGAAGCGGGTAAGAAAAGGGACTTAAAAACATTTGATGAACATATATATGAGCTTCTTACCATGTTCAGAGGATATAAAGAAAACCTTGCAAGTCTTCCAGTTGAAAAAGATCTCATGAAGAAAGAACCTATTTCAGATGATGCTTTACTTGATGCCTATGGAGCGCTAAAAAGCTTTGCTGCGCAGATGGATGTGGATGCCATCAGAATGATCCTTGATGAACTTGCTATTTACGAATTGAAACCAGCTGATCAGGAGAAAATTGAAACAATTAACAGAAAATTGTTACAATTTGATTGGGATGAAATAGAAAAGCTGTTACAATAGTAGTATGAATATACTGCACCCCGGAGGATGTGTATCGATGGCTGTTAACAGAGCAATTGTAATAGGACAAAAGGAATCATTCTTTATCAAGGTACTTATCAAAAAGATGCTTGATGGCATGATCCAGACAAAGTATGTTCAGAATACGGTCGATGAGATCAACAGGAATATTAACGAAGCTGATATTGCTGTTTATTATATGGACTCCGGAGAGGTGATAGAGCCCGGTATCTTAAGGTTTATAGTAGATACACTTAAAGACAAGGAAAAGAAGCTGATCCTTATAGGAGACCCTGCTGACACCAGGTTTTTAAATGACGATATTCCAGATGACATTCTCTATCAGGTTCTTCCAAGACCACTTGATAATGACAAGTTTATGTCTGTAATATCTGAGTTCTTCAATAAAAACTCAATGGATGAGTTTAAAAAGAGCATTCTGGTTTGCGATGATGATCCCAATTATCTGGGCCTTGTAAGAGAGTGGCTTAAGGACACATACAAGGTATCAGTAGTAACATCAGGACTTCAGGCTATCAAGTGGCTTGGAAAAAATAAGGCTGATCTTATTTTACTCGATCATGAAATGCCTGTAACAACAGGCCCACAAGTTCTTGAGATGTTAAGGGCAGATGAGGAGACCAGATCTATTCCAGTTATGTTCCTTACTGGTAAGAGTGATAAAGAGAGTGTACTTGCAGTTGTAGCGCTTAAGCCTGAAGGATATTTCCTAAAGAACATCGAGAAGGAAGAACTTCTTGAAAAACTTTCGCAATTCTTTGCACTCCAGGTTGCAAAAAGCTAAACCGACAGGTTATTGATTTAATCTGTGTTTATGTATATACTGAAAAAGCAAATTAAATATGGGTTAGTAAAGGTTTCGACAGGGATTTTGAAGCTGGAGAAGCTATCCGCAGGACGGTGCGTTAAACCTCAAATTAAAATTAAACGCTGAAGATAATTTAGCATTTGCTGCCTAAGGGCAGCTCGTGGACTTAAGTACACCTACATATTTAAGTATCCGCGTCAAAACTTGTAGGAAACGACATGGCAAGTGCCCCGAGGCTGTGGTCGTATAAGGGGCTACAGATCATTTTTGGTTGCCTATTACTGAAGATGTGATGGAACAGGAATGCAGAATTCCGAAATAACAGGCTATGATAGTAGAAGGACAGGGGATGAATTTTTGGACGCGGGTTCGACTCCCGCCTAATCCACTAAAAAAAGCGGCTAAGTTGAGCCGCTTTTTTTATGTTTATATTTCCTTGGCAACAAATAATGTTCCAACTTTTTTCTTTTCTATGATGTCATAGAGTTTTTCAGGATTTTTTCCGTTAGTAACAAGAACGTCAATGCCATGTGAAGTTGCAAGCTCAGCAGCTTCTAACTTGGTGATCATTCCCCCGGTTCCGCGATTTGACCCTGATCCTGATGCAAGGCTCTTTAATTCTTCAGTTATTTCCTCAACTCTGCTGATCACTTTTGCATTCTTGTCTGTCTTGGGATTGCCATCATAAAGGCCATCAATATCTGAGAAAATAATGAGCTTGCATGCGTTGCAGAACACAGCTACAACAGCAGAGAGCATATCGTTATCCGAAAAGAGTTTTTTCTCTGATTCGATCTCAGTGTGGCTTACGGAGTCATTCTCGTTGACGATTGGGATGATATGGTTTTCAAGGAGGGCATCAAAGGTGTTTTTTAAGTTTTCACTTCTGATGGGATCAGCAATATCTCCGTTGTCCAAAAGGATCTGTCCAACCATTCTGCCATATTCACTAAAGAATTTGTCATACAGGTGCATAAGCTCAGTCTGACCAACAGCAGCAGCGGCCTGTTTCAACCTGATCTCTTTTGGCTTTTGTGAAAGTCTCATCTTTCCTGCACCAACTGCAATGGCACCAGAGGAGACAAGCACAAGGTCATAACCAAGGTTCTCAACACCAGCTAAAGCCCTGCACAGATGATCAAGTGCTCTGATATCTATATTTCCCTCTTCATTGGTGATGGTAGAAGTACCGACTTTTACCACAATTCTCTTTTTACTTACAGCCATTTTGTTTTTCCTTCTTTTATATTTTAAAGTGTTAAATTGAAAATCTTAATAAAAAAGTCGCTTTTTGGCGACTTTTTCGCGTTAGTTATGGATTTTCATGGTACTTGTCATAGATCTCAGTGAGATATGTCTTGACTATCTGGATGTTGGACATCTTGCGAAGATCTGCATTGCCCATGTTTACAGCAATTTCATCTGCAAGAAGGAGCATATCATAGATCTTTAACTTGAATTCATTACGACTGAGCTGATCCACATTGATCTCCATAAGTGGAGCACCAAGCTTCATTGTAACATTTTCATCAGCGATACCTGTCTGAACGATGCGGCTCTCTGGATCAAAGTTTACATAGAGGATGAGCTTTTCCTTCTCGTGCTTCTTCAAAGTAGTAGGAGTCTGGTGAGAAGCATCCATCCACTCGTAGAGATCTGCCTCATCAGGGTTCATAAGGAACTTGGTGAGTTCTTCTCTGTGTTTCTCAACATACTGCATATATTTGCTGGCATTAGGACCAGTATAAGCCAGTTCTACCTTGACACCGTTATCAGTTTTAACAAGACGACATTTTTCAGCAACTTCCTTGATCTTAAGGGAGGTTTCTGTGTTGCCGATCATCTTAAAAGTGCCGGTTTCCAATTCCTGCTTAAATTCCATTGCGTTCTCCTTGTCTGTTTGTAAGTAACTACCTATAAATCAGTTGTTAGTATAGCATAAAGAATTTAAAAATGATATACTATCTAAAGTCTGAGACTTGGCTTTTCAGATTTAGTATTAGAGAAAGTTTTGTAACGGGTAAGAAATGGCTACTAATAACAGGGGAAATTCAACCAGGGGAGCTGAAAAAAAGAGCTCATCCAGGTCTAAAAGTGCATCAAAAAAGGCAAGACCTCAGGAGGAAGAAATCCTTGACTACTCCTTAAAGAGTGAGCTTGTGGTCATTGGAGTGGTGGCACTTACCATCTTTTTATTCCTATGTAATTTTGGCATATGTGGTGCTTTTGGAAACGCTGTAAGTGGCGTTTTATTTGGCTTGTTTGGATTTACAGCCTATATTGCACCTATTGTAATTCTTGGCACAGTTGTGATATCTATTGCAAATTTTGGCTCCAGCGCATCAACAAGGAAGGTCGTATCTGGAATAGTTCTTTTCTTCCTTGTTGGGATCATTGCGGAGCTTTTGTCAGGACGTCCTCAGTCCGCTGAATCCTATGATATAAAAATGATCTATTCTCAGGCCAGTGAATATCGAAATGGCGGAGGTGTTTTCGCCGGTTCTCTTGCCTATCTTTCATACAAATATCTTTCACTTGTGGGATCTGTTTTGCTTATCCTGCTTCTTTCAATTGCTGCAATTGTGGTATTTACCCAGCACTCCTTTGTGGGAGGACTTAAAAAGGGCGGAAGGCGCATTATAGACAGAACCCGTCAGGAAGCTGACAACTACAGGGACTACGCTGAAAAACGAAGGGAAAAGATGGAACAGCGAAGAGCCCAGGTGGAGGAGGAAAGACGACTTTTGCTTGAGCAAAAAGAAGATGAGAAGATCCTTCGCATGGAGAAAAAAGTTGCTGGCGTCATGCTGGATACTGAGCTCAAAAAAGAAGAGGATGAGGAACAGCCTGATAAAAAGATCAAGATCCACGGAGAAGATGACAAGTCAGATAATAATCTCTTTATCCCCGATGAAGATGAGTTTCACGACGACATTCATGAGATCACTTTAAAGAATGCAATCGATGAGATATGCAGTGCTGACGAGGACATTTACGAAGAGTCTTACGAAGATTCATCTTATAAAGACTCTTATAAAAGCTCTGTTAAAGACTCTTATGTCGAGGAAAGTGAAGAGGAAGAGGAGACTAAGACAGAGAATGCTCCTATTAAACTTGTTGCAAGGAGCGCAGATGAACCGGAAAGCGACCATGATCCACTTCCAGATGTACCGATTCACGCAGAGCATCTTGGTAATGGCATGAATGGTGAATATGTAGTTCACGCCCAGGACCACTTGTCCATCTCATACGGGGCAAATACCAGCATAAATGGCGCTTCCAAGGCGTCTACAACCTCTTTGGGACCAGGACCTCACACCACAAGCCCTGGCATGGAAAAAGAGATTGAGAAGCATAAAAAAGCGGTGAATAAGAAGTATGTATTCCCGCCTTTGACTCTTCTTGAAAAGGGCGTCAAGAATAAAAACACTGACACAGCAAGACAATTAAAGGAGACAGCTCTTAAGCTCCAGGAGACACTCAGGACCTTCGGAGTAAATGTTACTGTCACTGATATAAGTCAGGGCCCTGCAGTTACAAGGTTTGAACTTCAGCCTGAAGCGGGAGTGAGAGTCAATAAGATAGTATCCCTTGCTGATGACATCAAGATGAATCTTGCTGCCAGCGATATCAGAATAGAGGCTCCGATTCCAGGTAAGGCTGCAGTTGGTATTGAGGTTCCCAATAAAGAGAACCAGGCAGTTGCCTTAAGAGACCTTTTTGAGTCACAGGAGTACAAGAACTTTTCATCAAAGCTTGCCTTTGCAGTAGGTAAGGATATTGCGGGCAAGACTGTTGTAACAGATATAGCCAAGATGCCGCACCTTCTTATTGCAGGTGCTACAGGATCAGGCAAATCTGTCTGCATCAACACTATCATCATGAGCCTTATCTATAAGGCTGATCCAAAGGATGTACAGATGATCATGATCGATCCTAAGATAGTGGAGCTTTCAGTGTACAACGGTATTCCACATCTTATGATCCCTGTTGTGACAGATCCTAAAAAGGCTGCAGCAGCGCTTAACTGGGCAGTTGCAGAGATGACGAGCAGATACAAGAAATTTGCTGATACAGGAGTCAGGGACTTAAAGGGTTATAACAAGCTTCTTGCTGAGAAAAATGATCCAGACAATCCACCGCTTCCACAGATTGTAGTCATAGTGGACGAGCTTGCTGACCTTATGATGGTTTCAGCCAACGAGGTTGAGGATGCTATCTGCAGACTGACACAGCTTGCCAGAGCTGCAGGTATCCATTTGATAATCGCAACTCAGCGTCCATCAGTAGATGTTATTACTGGTCTTATCAAGGCCAATATGCCAAGCAGAATAGCATTTGCAGTGTCAAGTGGTGTTGACTCAAGAACTATCCTTGATATTAACGGAGCTGAAAAGCTTCTTGGTAAGGGTGATATGCTCTTTTACCCGCAAGGCTACACAAAACCGGCCAGAGTTCAGGGAGCGTTTGTTTCAGACAAGGAAGTACAGGCAGTTACTGATTTCCTGAAAAACCAGGGAATTGACTCTTCATATAGCGAAGAAATTGAGATGCAGATAAACAGTCTGCAGAGCCAGTCCGGTGGAGGAGGCGGAAGTTTTGGTTCTTCTGATCCGGATTCAGGCAGAGATGAGTACTTTGTTCAGGCAGGGAACATAATCATAGAAAAAGAAAAGGCTTCCATCGGAATGCTGCAAAGGGTATTCAAGATTGGCTTTAACAGAGCCGCAAGGATCATGGATCAGCTTTGCGAAGCCGGAGTAGTTGGAGATGAGGAAGGGACCAAGCCCAGAAAAGTACTGATGTCAAAAGCGGAGTTTGAATCTTATTTAAACGGAGGAGAGTAAATGGCTGTAAAGAGTGATATCGAAATTGCACAGGAAGCTAAGATGCTTCACATCAGAGAGGTGGCAGAAAAGCTGTCTATTACTGAGGATGATCTTGAGTACTATGGCAGGTACAAGGCAAAGCTTACGGAAGAATACCTCTCAAAGGTACAGGGGAATAAGAAGGGCAAGCTTATTCTCGTAACTGCGATCAATCCTACTCCCGCAGGTGAAGGCAAGACCACAACCAGCGTAGGACTTGGAGATGCACTTAACAGGCTTGGCTACAAGACTGTAATTGCACTTCGTGAGCCTTCCCTTGGACCATGTTTTGGTATTAAGGGCGGAGCTGCAGGTGGTGGATATGCACAGGTTGTTCCTATGGAAGACCTTAACCTCCACTTTACCGGAGATTTTCATGCAATAACTGCTGCAAACAACCTTTTGGCCGCACTTCTCGATAATCACATACAGCAGGGTAATGAACTTGGTATCGACACCAGACAGATCATCTGGAAAAGAGCTGAGGACATGAACGACAGAGCTCTTAGAAATATTGTAGTAGGTCTTGGCGCCAAAGCTGATGGCGTTCCAAGAGAAGATCATTTTGTTATAACAGTTGCTTCAGAGATCATGGCTATTCTTTGTCTTGCCAGCGACATGAATGACTTAAAGGCAAGACTTTCAAGAATAATCGTTGCTTATACAAGAGATGGCGAGCCTGTAACAGCAAAAGACTTAAATGCTGTTGGCTCTATGGCAGCTCTTTTGAAGGATGCAATAAAGCCTAATCTTGTTCAGACCCTTGAGCACACACCAGTTATTGTTCACGGCGGACCTTTTGCTAATATAGCCCATGGCTGTAACTCAGTAAGAGCAACCAAGACAGCTCTTAGCATTTCAGACTATACTGTTACAGAGGCAGGCTTTGGTGCTGACCTTGGAGCTGAGAAGTTCCTTGACATCAAGTGCAGGATAGCAGGTCTTAAGCCTGATGCAGTTGTGCTTGTTGCAACAATAAGAGCCCTTAAATACAACGGCGGTGTTGCTAAGGCTGATCTTGGAACAGAGAACCTCGATGCTCTTAAAAAAGGTATCGTCAATCTTGAAAAGCACATTGAGAACATCCAGAAATACGGTGTTCCTGTAGTAGTTACTCTCAACGCATTCCTTACAGATACCCAGGCAGAAATGGATTATGTAAAGGCCTTCTGTGAGGAGAGAGGCTGCAAATTTGCCCTTTCAGAAGTATGGGCTAAGGGCGGAGAAGGTGGAGAAGCTCTCGCTAAAGAAGTTATCGAGACAATAAACACCAAGCCATCTAATTACGCTCCAATTTATCCTGATGATATGTCTCTTCAGGATAAGATAACTACCGTATCAAAAGAAATATATGGCGCAGATGGTGTAAACTTTGCACCAGCAGCCCTTCGCCAGCTTAAGAAGATCGAAGAGATGGGATTTGGAAAGCTTCCAGTATGTATGGCTAAGACCCAGTACTCACTCTCTGATGATCCAGCACTTCTTGGAAGACCAAGAGATTATAACATCACTGTTCGTGAGGCATATGTATCTGCAGGAGCAGGCTTTGTAGTTGCTCTGACAGGCGCAATTGTTACAATGCCAGGTCTTCCCAAGAGACCAGCAGCCTTTGATATTGATGTCAACGAAGAAGGCAAGATCGTAGGATTATTCTAAGGAGCTATTATGAGTGCTACTTTAATTGATGGTAAGGTTATTTCAGGTCAGATAAAGGACGAGCTTAAGGAGAAATGCAAGGCGCTTAAGGACAAGGGGATAGAGGTAACTTTAGCTGTTATCCTTGTTGGAAGTGATCCGGCATCCCAGGTATATGTAAGGAACAAGAAAAGAGCCTGCGAGTATATTGGCTATAATTCTCTTTCCTATGAGCTTCCGGAAGATACCACTATGGACAAGCTTCTAGAGCTTATAAATGAGCTTAATGACAGAAGTGATGTGGATGGTATTCTGGTACAGATGCCGCTTCCAGCCCATATGGATGAGAAAAAAGTCATAAATGCCATAAGGCCTGACAAGGATGTGGATGGATTCCATCCAATGAATGTCGGAGCACTGATGGTAGGAGATAAGGGCTTCGTATCCTGTACTCCTGCAGGCGTTATCCAGCTTCTTAAAAGAGGACTTCCAGGATACGACATCTCTGGAAAAGAGTGTGTCATTGTAGGACGATCCAATATTGTTGGTAAACCAATGTCTCTTTTGATGCTAAGGGAAAATGCTACAGTTACTGTGGCACATTCCAGGACCCGCAATTTGGAAGAGGTGTGCAAAAGAGCTGACATAATAATTGCAGCTGTAGGTAAGGCAGGGGTGATCACAAAAGACCATGTTAAACCTGGCGCTGTGGTGATCGATGTTGGCATCAACAGAGGAGATGACGGAAAACTTTGCGGAGATGTAAAGTTTGATGAGGTTTCTGAAATTGCCAGTGCTATAACTCCGGTTCCAGGAGGAGTAGGTCCTATGACCATAGCCATGCTTATGAATAATTGCTACGAAGCTGCATTATCACATAAATTGGGAGATTAAATGAAGTGTCCTAATTGTGGCCTTGAGATTCCGGATGGACATATGTATTGTGACCGCTGTGGCCTTGAGATCAATTTCGTACCAGACTTTGAGCCTGAGGTTGAAAATGAGATCAACGCCACATTGTCCGGAATGGCAGATGAACTAAATAAAGAGGATCGAAAAAAAGAAGAGAAGAAAAAGAAGAGACAGAAGCTTATCCGCGCCATTACTTCAAAATGGCAGATCATTCTTGTTTCTGTACTTGTTCTTGCTCTTTTGATCTGTGCGGCATTTTACTTTTTTGCCTTCAACAACAAGTCTTCGCTCTACTACCTTAGTATTGCTGAAAGTGAAAAGACCTCCGGTAGTATTGAGGATGCTATCATGATACTTAAGAATGGACATGACGATCATCCAAATAATACGGATATAATATTCAGAATGTCAGACTATTATCTGGAGGAAGGAAAGACTGATGAGGCAGTTGATTGCTTAAAGCTGATCACAGATGGAACAAACTTCCCAGATCAAAAGGTTTTAAGCGCCTATGAGAGCATCATCTCCATCTACAGGCAAAGTGGAGAGTATGATAAGATCGCAGAAGTTTTAAGCGGCAGTGATAATCCTGTTGTAGAGGACCTTAGGAAGAGGTTTGTGCCTGCAATGCCTGTCATGAGCCCTGGTTCTGGAACTTATACAGAAGTAAGTGTGGACATTAAGCTACTTGAGGGAACCTCAAACAAGATCTATTACACAGTCAATGACGGCGAACCGGATTCTGGAAGCATTCTCTATGACAATGAGATAGTGCTGGATGGCGATGGAACTTATAACATCAAAGCGGTTGCCATCAATGAGTATGGAATATCAAGTCCTGTGTCAGAGTGCGAGTATATTGTGGAAAAAGGAGCCCCTGCAGAGCCTGAGATAATGGAACCAAGTGGTGATTATAATCAGAACACCATGATAGTAGCCGTTGCTGAGGCTGGAACTTCTATCTTTTACACCACTGATGGCAGCGATCCAACCATGGAGTCTAAGCAGTATGTTTCTCCTATCACCATGCCTGTTGGAACCAGCCACTTCAGGTTTATTGCCTATGACAACGACGGCAACTGCAGTGAAATAGTGGACAGGCAGTATCATCTTGTGTATACGAGACTTGTATCTACAGAGCAGGCAGTCAATAACCTGGTAAACACTTTGGTAAGACTTGGCTATCTTTTGGACAATTCAGGAAAAGCCATAGGTGTAGCGGGACACAATGAGTATATATACAACTCTGTGATAGAGATCCAGGGTGCAGGTGAGTATTATGTGGTAGTTGAAAACCACGTATCTAACGATGGCACTGTGGCACCTACTGGACTTATGTATGCTGTCAACACTCATGACGGCGCAGTAAACAGGCTTGGCTATGATTCAAGCGGTAAATATACCCTTATCACAATATCAAACAGGTGAGTGATACTTTAGCAGTTTAAAGGTTTAACGCTTGAAATTTTATTGGCCATCGTTTATTATTATTAAATTGAGTGTGCAAAATTGTTTAGGGGAACAATATTTTATTGGTAGGAGGATTACTATGTTCAAGATTTTGGAGGTCAAAGAGCTGACAACAAACATTTTTCAGATGATTGTTGAGGCTCCACGTGTGGCTAGTGCCTGTTTACCAGGACAGTTTCTGATCATTCGTGTTCACGAAGATGGCGAGAGAATACCTCTCACAATTTGTGACTATGACAGAGAAAAGGGGACAGTAGAAATTGTAGTTCAGGCTATTGGCGCTGAGACATTAAAGCTTTCAAAGCTTAAGGCTGGTGATGAGCTGGCTGACGTCGTAGGACCTTTAGGCAAGGCTTCAGATCTGGTTTATGAAGACATCGAAGAACTAAAGAAAAAGAAGATCGTATTCATCGCAGGTGGTGTTGGTACAGCTCCAGTATATCCTCAGGCTAAGTGGCTCAAGGAACATGGCGTTGACTGCGATGTTATCATCGGCGCAAAGAACAAGGATCTTGTTATCCTTGAGGATAGATTTAAAGAGGTTTGTAACCTTCATATCACAACAGATGACGGTTCCTACGGAAGAAGTGGAATGGTTACTGTAGCGCTTCAGGATCTTTGGAACGAGGGCAACAGGTATGATCACTGTGTTGCTATTGGACCGATGATCATGATGAAATTTGTGTGCAAGCTCACCAAGGAACTTGGTATTCCTACAGTAGTTAGCATGAATCCTATTATGGTTGACGGAACAGGTATGTGCGGAGCCTGCAGACTTACTGTTGACGGCGAAGTTAAGTTTGCCTGTGTAGATGGCCCTGAGTTTGATGGTCACAAGGTTGATTTCGATCAGGCTATGAATCGAATGAAACTCTACAAGACAGAAGAAGGAAGGCTCATGCTTAAAGCCCAGGAAGGTGACACACATCACGGCGGTTGCGGTAATTGCTAATAATCTGAAATAGGAGATACGATATGGATGGATTTGTAAGAGTTCCTGTTCGCGAACAGGATGCAAAAGAAAGAGCCAAGAACTTCAAGGAAGTTTGTCTTGGCTACAACAAAGAAGAAGCTGAAAATGAAGCAACAAGATGTCTTAACTGCAAAAATCCCAAGTGCGTAGAAGGATGTCCTGTATCAATCGATATCCCCGCATTTATTCAGCAGGTTAAGGAAGGCAATGTAGAGGGTGCTTATCAGACCATCAGCAAGTCAAGTGCACTTCCAGCTGTATGCGGAAGAGTATGCCCACAGGAGAGCCAGTGTGAAGGAAAGTGCGTAAGAGGAATCAAGGGCGATCCTGTTTCAATTGGTAAGCTTGAGAGATATGTTGCAGACACTGCAAGGCAGATGGGCATCGTTCCTGAGGGAGCCAAGGAGAAAAAGAACAAAAAGGTAGCGGTTATCGGTTCTGGTCCTTCCGGACTTACATGTGCCGGAGATCTTGCGAAGATGGGCTATGACGTAACAATCTTTGAAGCACTTCATGAGGCAGGCGGAGTACTTGTTTATGGTATTCCTGAATTCCGTCTTCCTAAGGATGCTGTTGTTAAAAAGGAGATCGAGAACGTTAAGGCTCTTGGAGTAAAGCTTGAGACAGACGTTGTTATTGGTAAGTCAGTTACTATCGATGAACTTATGGAGAAGGAAGGCTTTGAGGCAGTATTTGTTGGCTCCGGAGCAGGACTTCCAAGATTTATGAATATTCCTGGTGAGCAGGCATTGGGTGTATTCTCAGCCAATGAGTACCTCACAAGAAGCAACCTGATGAAGGCATTTGATGAGAACTCAACTACACCTATCATGAGAGCTAAGAAGTGTGTAGTAGTAGGTGGCGGTAATGTTGCTATGGACGCAGCAAGAACAGCTCTTCGTCTTGGAGCAGAGGTTCATGTTGTATACAGACGTGGTGAGGAAGAGCTTCCTGCACGTAAGGAAGAGGTACATCATGCTAAGGAAGAGGGTATCATATTTGACCTTCTTACTAACCCTGTTGAGATCCATGAGGATGAGAACGGATGGGTAAAGAGCATCACATGTATCCGTATGGAACTTGGAGAGCCAGATGAGTCAGGCAGAAGAAGCCCTGTAGAGATTCCTGGATCAGAGTTTGAAATTGAATGCGATGCAGTTATCATGGCTCTTGGAACATCACCTAATCCTCTTATTTCATCAACAACCAAGGGCCTGGAGATAAACCGCAGAAAGTGCATCGTTGCCAATGAAGAGACAGGCCAGACATCCAAGGCAGGTGTATTTGCCGGTGGAGATGCTGTAACAGGAGCAGCAACAGTTATTCTTGCAATGGGTGCAGGTAAAGCTGCAGCTAAGGGTATCGACGAGTATCTCTCCAATAAATGATCGCATGTAAAAATCTTTAAGGCTTTTAGAGCATAGGATCAGATATGATCTGACCTATGCTCTTTTTTTGTAATTCTTAAGAAATCTTAAGAAATTTCGACGGTAAATCTTAAGAATTTGCTGTTAACATGAGGGTAACAGATATTATAGATGACCAAGGTGTGGTATAATATCAAAGATTGTGAGAATGGAGAGAGACTAAATAATGGATAAACAGGAAAAGATAAAAATTGCAATTACTGCTGGTATTGCAGCAGTTATTTTACTGATACTGGTTTTGGTTCTAACGCTTTCAGGCGCCAAGGACAGTGGCGATGAACAAAAGCTTAATGAAAACATTCAGGAATATGCTGAGGGGGCAGCCAGCCTTGCTTCAATCACAGATGCCATAACTGCTTCCCAAGAGGCTTCAAGCAGCCAGTCAACTGAAGATGAAAAAGAGGAGAGTAGCAGCGCTTCAGATTCTTCCAGCACAGACGTACTTACAACTACTGCAGGTATGGAAAAGGCCAAGGAGACAGTTTCAGGAAACAGTTTTTATGCTACTGATAAGGCAACATTAAAAAATGTCTATAAGAACCTTAAGATCGATGTGGATATGCAGCTTAAAGAGCTTAGCTCATACTGGGCAAGTGACAATATGACTGCTGTGAGAGACCTTGTTCACCTTGAGAGATATGAAGCTATGTCATATCAGCTTAGTGGCAGCAATGATTTCTACTACTACGGCGAGACAAATGGTGAAGGCAAGCCAAATGGCACAGGACTGGCTGTATATGGAGATGATCAGTACTATTATGGACAGTGGTCTGATGGTGTAAGAAGCGGCGATGGAACCTGGATCTCTTTTTACCCGGGATACAGTCAGTATGTTGTGACTGAGCACCTATTCACAGGACAGTGGGCTAATGACCTTCCAAATGGCAAGGGACAGGAGCACTATGATTATAACTATGCCGACATGAATACAGCTGACTATTACCTTCAGAATGCTATTGGTGAGTTTTCTGACGGGCTCTACAACGGAGAGATGTATATAATCACTGTGGACAAGGATGAGAAGACCATTGAGTGGGAAGGAACATGCAAAAAGGGATCATGGGAGCAGGTCCTTTACACTACAGTGGACAGCAAGGGCAAGATCCCATATCTCTCACAGATAGAAGATTCAGACCGCCATCTGTATATGACCTTGGAAGGCGCTAAAAACAACGGCGTAAGAGGCATTATCTACGGCGGAAACGTAAAAGGATATTGATTTGATAAAGATAAGCGTTATCTGTGTTGGTAAAATAAAGGAAAAATACTGGATAGATGCCATAGCAGAGTACTCCAAGAGGCTTTCCAGGTACTGCAAGCTAAGCGTGATCGAAGTTGCAGATGAAAAGACTAAGGAAGGTGCATCTGATCCAGAGTGCGATGTGATAAAAAAGAAGGAAGCTGAAAAGATCCTTAAAAAGATTGAAGATGATGGCCTTGTTTGTACACTGGAGATCAAAGGAAAGCGCTTTAAATCCGAGGAATTTGCTTCGTTTATTGACGAGAGCGCAAACAGGACCAGTCACATCCAGTTTATTATTGGGGGATCTTTGGGACTTCATAAAAGTGTCCTTGAAAGGTCAGATATGGCCATTAGCTTTTCAGATATGACATTTCCTCATCAGATGATGAGAGTGATCTTATTAGAACAGATTTACAGAGGCTTTCGTATCACAAACGGAGAGCCTTATCACAAGTAATATGGGGATAGATTTTTTATATGAGCGAGATTACAGAACTTAGGCTCTCACTTACAGCAGAGGATGAGAGAAGTATTTTTGGGGACAATGACAACTACATAAGGAAAATCGAAAAGAGCCTTTCTGTAGAGATAATCGACAGAAATGGTGAGCTGCACATCATTGGAGACAGAGAAGGTGTCAACAATGCATCACAGATCATAAGGGATCTTGTCAAGTTATCAAGAAGGGGCTCTATGATCGAGGAGCAGAGCATTGATTATGCCATTTCTCTTAAGAAGGATAAAGAGAAAATGGGACTTTCTGAGGATGAGGAAAAGAATACTTTATCCTACATCGATACTGATGTTATATGTCATACGATAAATGGTAAACCAATTAAGCCCAAGACTCTTGGGCAAAAGAAATATATTGATGCCATAAGAAATAAAATGATCGTCTTTGGCCTGGGACCAGCAGGTACCGGCAAGACATATCTTGCTATGGCAATGGCCATTACCGCATTCCAGAGGGAAGAGGTAGGCAGGATAATACTTACAAGGCCAGCAATTGAGGCGGGAGAAAAACTTGGATTTTTGCCTGGAGATCTCCAGAGTAAGGTGGATCCATATCTTCGGCCCCTTTATGATGCTCTTTATCAGATAATGGGTACTGAGAACTTCTTAAAAAACATGGAAAAAGGACTTATTGAGGTTGCACCCTTAGCCTACATGAGAGGAAGAACTTTGGATAATGCCTTTATCATTCTTGATGAGGCCCAGAACACAACTCCTGCTCAGATGAAGATGTTCCTTACACGAATTGGCTTTGGCTCAAAGGTGATCATTACTGGTGACGCATCTCAGAAGGACCTTGCACCAGACGCAAAGTCTGGCCTTGATATTGCAGAGAATGTCCTTAAGGGAATTGATGATATAGCTTTCTGCAACCTGACAAGTGCGGACGTAGTAAGACATCCACTTGTCCAGAAGATAGTCAAAGCCTACGAGGACTACGAAAAGAAAGCAGCAAACAAGCAGACCAGGAAAAAAATACAGAAGGTGGAGAAGCAAAGGTCAAATGGAAGGGGATAAGACAAAAGCCAGATATAATCTGATCTACATAGGACTTTTTATTTTTACAGGTATCTTTGTTTTTGCTTTTTCTTTTGTGGTTGGAAAAAGCTATGAGGCTATCCTTAGAAATACAGTAGTTTCAATGCTCGCCTCCGGAACAGTTTTTTTTATGATAAAAGACGCCATGGGAAGGGGACCAGAGGGCTTTTCCTACGATAACTATTACAGGAAATCAAGATTTATTGTAGTCTTTGCCGGAATGGTTGTTCTTTCATGCGTGTTGTCACTTGTTCCTAATGAGTTCTGGCCATATATGTCTCTTTTTGTGATACTGGCACTTTTTTCAAACAGTGAGATTGGAATGATAGCTGGTATCTCTTTTACCACAATCTCAGTCATGCTTGAGGAAAACGGCAGCTACGGGGAGCTGTTTATGTATGTTCTTGCAGGTGCTGTTGCCATAGCGCTGTTTCGTGACCTTAAGGAGACCACCGCAATTGGCCTGCCTGTGTTCATATCACTTTTGACGCAGGCGGTGCTTATTATTGCTTATAACGTGCTTTTCCAGAACAGGACTTTTTCCATAAACATCCTGATACTTCCAATCCTTAACCTTATGCTGAACCTGATAATCCTCCTGGTTTTCCTCAACATGTTTGGAGTTTATGTGATCAGAAAATCTAATGACATGTACATGGAGATAAACGATGTGGCATATCCGCTGCTTGTTAAGCTCAAGGAAAAGGATAAGGATGAGTACTTCAGAGCGATCCACACAGGGTACCTTGCAGAAAGGATTGCACTGGGACTAGGATTTAATGACAGAGCAGTAAAGGCCTGCGCTTATTATCACAGGATTGGTGTTTTGGATGGCGGACTTAAGTGGGCTGATGTTGAGCACTACTATGTAGACAACAATTTCCCTATAGAGGCGGTGGAATTCCTTCACGAATATATCGAGCCTCCCAAGGGGGGCGTCAAGTCAAAAGAGGCGCTGGCAGTTCAGCTGTCAGAGACCGTTATCGCCTCAATAATGTATCTTATCAAACAGAATAAAGATGCTAAAATAGATTATGACAAGCTTATTGATAATCTCTTTGACAAAAAAGAGGCCAGCGGCGAATTAAAAGATTATGCGGTTACCTTCATGGAATATGACAGGATGAGGGCGATTTTAAAGAAAGAGAAGCTTTACTATGACTTTTTACGTTGAGAACGAAGTGGATGCAAAGTTTGATTTTGATATAGAAGAGCTGTCCATACTGGTTGCTGGTAAGGTTCTTGAAACAGAAGGGTGCGACCACGACGTGGAGATCGGACTTACCATCACAGATGATGATGGTATAAAAGAGCTTAACAGCCAGTTCAGAGATATTGATAAGCCAACAGATGTCTTATCTTTTCCCAACGTAAGCTATGAAACTGCCGGGGATTTTAGTGTTTTTGAATCTGACCAGAAGATTGATCTTATAAATCCTGACACAGGAAAGATAATGTTTGGGGACATTGTCATAAACGAAAAGAGGGTCAGGGAGCAGGCAGTGGAGTACGGTCACAGTGAAAAGAGGGAATTTGCTTTTTTAGTGGCACATTCAATGCTTCATCTTTGTGGCTATGACCACATAGATAAGGACGAGGCTGCCGTTATGGAAAAAAAGCAGGAGGAGGTTCTAAGTAGCCTTGGCATCACAAGGGACTGAGAACTTTAGTATTTATTAGTATTGTTGTGGGAGAACGCCGAAGTGAAGACGTATGCTGAAGCTAAGCGAATAAGACCTGATATTCTTACAGCAGCAGTTTATATCTCTGCATGTATTCTCATGGTCTTTTTTATCATATCAGAAAAGATATTTGGAGATAAGGGAATGTATTTTGCTGCAGGCCCATTGTCCATATATCTGCTTTTTTATCTTGGACTTGTTCTATCGGTTCAAAAAGCTGTTTATATAATGGTAAGGCTAAGAGCAAGAAGGTCACAGTATTTAAATGCTGAGGCCAATATGCAAAGGTCCATGAGGATCTTTTCTCTGGCAGGGATTTTTGCAGGAGTACTTCTTATTCTTTCATGCTTTTTTATCTCTACCAAGGGATTTGGAACAGAGAGAGGCTATATTCAGATCATAATAGCCGGAGCCAGCGTTCTTTTCCTGGGAATACAGGGCGTCCTTCGCGGATACCTTCAGGGAATTGGCTATACCAAGCCTATAGTGATCGCAGATATGCTTGTGGCGATAGTTTCCTTTGTGTCAGGGATCATTATATCCGGAATCCTATATAAATACGGTACTAAGGTAAATGATCTGTTCCATGTGGATGAATTCTCCTCAGTCTATGGATCTGTTGGTATGATGGCAGGAATATTCATAGGTTCACTTACAGGATTCATACAATCAGTAATAAGCTATAACCTAAGGAAAAATGAGATTGCCAGCTTTGTTAAGACTGGAGCACCAAGATATCTTGATAATAAAAATGATGTAATAACAGGGATAAGGCCTATCATGCTTCTTTACTGTGCGCCTGCTCTGGCCCTTATCTTTGATCAGTGCTTTTACTCCTTATACATGAGAAAAGCACATGATGATATTGATTTTAAGACCGTTTATGGAATGGCCTTTGGAAGAGTTGAGATTTTGACGGCTCTTTTTGTGCTCATTTGCTCCATTCCATTTATCAAATCTCTAAACAGGATCATGGCTAGAGTTGAGAGGGATGAGCATGAGGGCTCAAGAGAGAGATTCAGGGGATTTATGCGGTTTTCTAATATGCTCTTTATTCCTGTAGCTGTGTTTGTATTTGCAGCAAGTGATCTTTTGATGACCTCAGTTTATGGAAAGAGCAGTGACCTTGCCAATTCATCACTGATGCTTGGTTCGCTCATTATATATTTTGCGGGTTATATGGTTATGTTCTCATGGCTTTTAAGTCACATGGGAAAGTCAGTTCTTACAATGCTGAACACTTTGGTGTGCCTTGCCTGCCACGTGGCATTTATGATCTTATTTGTGCCGGTTCTGGGCCTTGGGATCTACGGGGTACTACTTTCTGTGATAGTAGCAGCGGCTATTTACGATATCCTTAATCTCCTGGAGCTTTCCAAGATCCTTTCAAACAGGCAGGAGTATGTTAAGACATTTTTGATGCCTCTGCTTTCATCAGCAATTGCAGGTGCAGCTGTTTTCATGCTTGGAAGGCTGCTTGCAGGGCTTATCGGAGAGATTCTGACACTTATAATCTGCGTGGTTGTATTCTGGGTTTTGTACATGATCGCAATGATCTTCCTAAGAGGTATAAGAGCCCATGAGCTTCGCAAGGTATTTTTAGGACAGCTCTTTTATGGCATAGCAACAATGATACAGACAGAAGAGCGGTATGAGGGATAACTTTGAGCAAGAAAATATTCGTATGTGGCGGCGGCGCATCAGGAATGTGTGCTGCCATATATGCTGCAAGAAATGGTGCACAGGTGTGCATAATTGAAAAAAACGACTGCCTGGGCAAGAAACTCTCCATGACAGGAAACGGAAGATGTAATCTCACTAATCTGGACATGAGAGAGGACTGTTATAATGCTGCCTCCAGGAGCAGGATGAGAGACTGGCTGCAAACGTATGGCTCGGAAGATGTCATATGTTTTTTTAAATCGCTCGGAGTTGTGGTAAAAAGCGAAGATGGCTATATCTATCCTGTATCTGGCCAGGCAAAAACTGTTGTGGATGCCCTTAAAAATGAGATCCAAAGGCTTGGGATAGAGGTTGTTTACAAGGAGCAGTTAAAAGCAGTTAATGGCCTTGAAAATGACAAAGTAGAGATCGTTACAGATAAAAACCGCTATGAGAGTGACAAGTGCATTATCGCAGTTGGCTCCTTATCTGGCGTAAAGAGTACCATGTCAACAGGAGATGGCTACTACATCTGTAAAAAGCTGGGAATGAACATAAAGGATACGTATCCTGCACTTGTTGGATTTAAGGCTGAGGAGGAAGAAAATCTTCCTGATAAGGGTGTAAGGTGCGATGCAAGGATTTCCTTTATCCTTGGAAGCGAAGTCTTAGCAAGCGAGCAGGGAGAGCTTCAGATCACTTCAGATGGAATCTCAGGAATTCCAGTAATGCAGGCTTCAAGAGATGTAATAAAATTTGTGGAAGAAAAAAAGCCTGTATATGCGTCCATAGATTTTTTCCCTGATTATGATGAAGAGGACTTTTTATCCCTTAAAAAGGATATGCTGAGGCTGAAGGACGAAAGAACGGTATCAGAGTTCCTTGTTGGATTTGCCAACCAGGGCGTGACAGATATGATACTTGGCAGAATGAAGCTGTCAAAGTCTATGAAGATGAAGAATATTTCAGATTCCATGGCGGAGTGTATCCTTGATAGCTACAGAAACTTAAAGATAAAGCTAAAAGACAGCTACGGTTTTGCTGCATCTCAGGTAACAGCTGGAGGAGTCAGCATAGCTGAGATTGGAAATGATTTTTCTTTTAACAAAAACAGAAATATTTACTGCATAGGAGAGCTTCTGGATGTGGATGGCAGATGCGGAGGCTACAACCTTCAGTTTGCTTTTACAAGCGGATCCATAGCAGGATGTGCATCTTCCCTATAAGGAATAAGATTTGATACATGATAAAAATTGGACAGATAAAGCTTGAGATTGATGAAAACACCACATATGATGAGGAGAAACTAAAGAAAAGACTCTTGCAGAAGGCTTCAAAAAAGCTAAAAATCTCTCCTTCTGAAATTACGGACATAGAGATTTTAAAGCACTCAATTGATGCCAGAAAGAAACCTCTTTTATTTGATGTTTATGTGGTTTTGGTCAAAGTAAAAACAGGCGAAGAAAAGATAGTTAAAAGAGTCAAAGATAGTAATATAACTGTTTATGATAAAAAAGACTATGACTTTTGGAAAGCTGCGGGGATAAGCCCATTTAGCTGTGATAAAAAGGTGGTCATAGTAGGTGCTGGACCTGCTGGCCTTTTTTGCGGCTATGAACTTGCAAAGCACGGCTTTAAACCCATCATCCTCGAAAGAGGCGCAGATGTTGATAAGAGGACAGAAATAGTAAACAGCTTCTGGAAGGATGGAAAGCTTGACCCTTGTACCAACGTGCAGTTTGGAGAGGGAGGCGCAGGGACTTTTTCTGACGGCAAGCTAAATACCATGGTCAAGGACAAGGATGGAAGACTGGACAGAGTCCTTGATATTTTTGCAGCCCATGGCGCACCTTACAGGATAAAATACGAGGCCAAGCCCCATATTGGAACTGATATCTTAAGGGACGTTGTTAAGAGTATCAGAAATGAAATCATAGACCTTGGAGGTCAGGTTATCTTTGAAAGTCAGGTAACAAACATAAAGCTTGGGTCAGATGGAAATGTGGAGGCTGCTGTCTGCGGAGAGACGGAGTACCCCTGCGATTATCTTGTTCTTGCAATTGGCCACAGCGCCAGAGATACGTTTTATATGCTAAAGGACAAAGGCGTCAGCATGCAGCCCAAGCCCTTTGCTGTAGGCTTTAGGGTAGAACATCCCCAGAGCCTTATCAATAATTCCCAGTACGGGAAAAAAGATATAAGCCCTTTGTCTGCTGCTGCCTACAAGCTTACAACTACAACAAACTCAGGAAGAGGAGTATATTCATTTTGTATGTGCCCTGGAGGGTATGTGGTCAATGCATCCTCCGAAGAAGGAATGCTTGCTGTCAATGGTATGAGCTACAGCGGACGAGATGGAAAAAACGCCAACTCTGCAATAATCATTACTGTCGATCCCAAGGATTTTGGCGGGGACGACGTGCTTTCAGGAGTGGAGTTCCAAAGAAGACTTGAAAAGAAGGCCTTTGATCTTGCAAATGGTAAGATCCCTGTAGAGTATTATGGGGACTTTAAAAGAGCTGTTTTAAATGACAGCATAGGCGAAATCTGTAGTTGTCATATAGATGAATCATTTTGCCCTCAGATGAAGGGTGATCATGAGTTTGCCAATGTTCATGAGATTCTTCCAGATGATTTAAACAGTGCATTTGTTGAAGGAATGGAGAGCTTTGGAAAGACCATTAAGGGCTACAATGACGACAGGGCGCTGGTATCAGGTGTTGAGAGCAGAACTTCATCACCTGTTAGGATAAACAGAGATCAGGATGGCTATTCTGAAAATATAAAGGGGCTTTTCCCCTGCGGAGAAGGCGCCGGATATGCAGGAGGCATCATGTCTGCGGCAATGGATGGTATAAGGATCGCGCAGCTTCTTGCAAGAAAGGCGGCTTTAGTTGACTAAACAAGATGCAAGAAAAGAGGCGCTTTTAAAAAGAGATGCTCTTTCACAAGATACGATCAAAAGGTACAGCAGGATCATATCTGAAAAGCTTAAAGCTCTTTTGCCCTATAAAGAAGCTGGGAACATCCTTATCTACGCCTCCATGAGAAGCGAAGTCATTACGGATGAGATAATTTTAGATGCGCTTTCTGAAGGGAAAAAAGTCTTTTGCCCCAAAGTTATCGACAGGCAAAATGGAGTGATGATGTTTTTGGGGGTCAATTCCATTAAAGACTTAAAAAAAGGATATTTTGGCATAAGAGAGCCTGAAATACCTGATGGATATGAAGAGCCAGCCTTTTTAGGAAGTGATAGCGTCGTTATCATGCCACTTGTCTGCTTTGATGATAAGAAGAACCGCATAGGTTACAGCGGGGGATTCTATGACAGATATCTGGCAAATCATGGAAACCTTAAGACCATTGCGATTGCCTTTGAATGTCAGCATGTAAAGGGAGAGATACCTGTAAACGACTATGACATTGCGCCAGATATGATAATTACTGAAGAAAGTATTTACTGATGGGAAGAAAAAAGAGAGATACAATTGAATTTCGTTTTTATGAAGTACCCCAAGGCCAGGATTGTCTGGCTCTTCTTGGTGAGAGCTGGATAAGGGTTTATGGGATTGATGAAAAGTATCTTCACTTCCACAATCTTTTTGAGGTTGGATATTGCAGGAATGGGAAGGGCGAGCTTGTACTGGATGAGGAAATAAGACAGTATGAGACTTCAATGTTTTCCATAATCCCAGCCAATTATCCCCACACTACCTTAAGCCCTGTGGCCAATTTCTGGGAGTATCTGTTCTTTGATGTAGATCAGATACTTAGAATGATCTATCCGGGAAATCCTACAAAACAGAGAGAAGCAGCGGAGATAATCGACAAAAACGCTGACCTTATATACGAGCATGAACATCCTGAGATGGCCGAGGTGATCAAAAGGATCATGGAGGAGATGAGGGATAAAAAGCCTTACTACATTGAGACAACCCAGAATCTTCTAAAGGCATTTGTTCTGATGCTCATCAGGTATCAGAGCCAGCAGGAAGCTGCAAGGAAGATGAGTATTGATGGAGATGATGGCTCTGCGATGATGCTCATAAGGCCAGCACTTGAGTATATAGACAAAAACTATGCTGATCCTATAAAGGTATCTGAGCTTGCTGAGAGCTGCAACATAAGTGAGCCCCATTTCAGGCGGATCTTTGTTGATACCATAAATATGTCGCCCGTTGACTATCTCAATCTTGTAAGGATACAAAATGCCTGTAAGATAATGAATAAGACAGATCATTCCATGGAGGTTGTGGCATCTGAGTGCGGTTTTTCAACTTTCTCTACATTTAACCGCAACTTCAGGAAATTCCTTGATACTTCGCCATATCAGTGGAAAAAGAACAAAGACAACTACGAAAATAAACTCCTTAATTACAACATAAACGCTTTGAAGGGATGGTGACAAAAGTTACTTAAAGGTTTACGAAAACTTTTTGTTCACATTTTCGACATATTTGATTGAAAATGCACATTTTATACTTTAAAATGTGTATTTTTTTTACCCTTAGTTGTTATAATGTACACATAAACCGATCGGAAACACCAAGTTTCCGTCAAAATGTATAAGCCTATGTCACAGGTACTCATCTGACATATGTGCAATGTACATAAAGGTTGCAAATCATTTTTTCATTTAGGGAGGGTAAAAAATGAAAAGAAAAGCACTATCAATTTTCCTTGCATCAGCTATGTCACTTTCACTTTTAGCTGGATGCGGTGGCGCAGCAGACACAGCTACAACCACAACTGACAACACAGCAGACAACACAGCAGAGGCTCCAGCACAGGACGCAGCTACTGAGGCAGCTCCTACAGCTGACGTTGCATCTGAGGGTGAGCATGAGCTTTCAGTTTATGCTTGGGATAAGAACTTCAACATCCCTGCACTTGAGGCTGCTGAGAAGGCATATCAGGCAGTAGATCCTGACTTCAAGCTTAACATCGTTGAGCAGTCAGCATCATCAGACGTTGAGAATGCTGTCACACTTGCTGCTTCATCAGGCGATTACAGCCAGCTTCCTGACATAGTTCTTTTCCAGGATCACTACATCCAGAACTACGTAACAAACTATCCTGATGCATGGCTTGACCTTGAGGATGCAGGAATTGACTGGTCAGACTTCGGTGCTGAGAAACTTTCATACTCTACAGTAGGCGGCAAGCACTACGGCGCTCCTGTAGACAACGGAACAGCAATTTTTGCTTATCGTACAGACATTCTTGAAGAGTGTGGCTACACAATTGATGATGTAACAGGAATCACTTGGGATGAGTGGCTTGAGATTGGCCGTGTTGTTAAAGAGAAGACAGGTAAGTACCTTGTTTCTATGGACCACAACGGAGACGATCTTCCTTACATGATGATGCAGGCTGAAGGCCAGTCACAGTGGAAGGATGGAGAGCCTAACTTCGTAAACAACGACACATTAAAGCAGGTTCTTAATGTTATTATCACAGGTGCTAAGGACGGCGTTATCTATCTTTGCAACGACTGGTCAGAGTACACAGATACATCAATCATCGGCGACCAGGTTGCTGGTGTATTCAATGGTAACTGGATCATTCCTACAATGCAGCAGGTATCTGAGAACAGTGGTAAGTGGGCGATCACAACAGCTCCTACACTTTCTGGAAAAGAAGGATACGCAGCTAACGGTGGTTCTTCACTTTACGTAACAAGCAACTGCTCAAAGCCTGAGCTTGCAAAGGCATTCCTTGCATACACATTCGGCGGCGGAGAAGGTGCTATGGCTACATATGATGACGCTCTTAGAAACGGTGGCGTTATCACATGCTGCATTTCAGCTTCAAAGTCTTCTGTATACCAGGAAGGTGTTGATTTCTTCAATGGCCAGTCAATCTATGCTGATATCGTTTCAATGGGTGCTAACGTTCCTGTAGTAGAGCAGAACGATTTCCACTACTCAGCACGTACACAGATCCAGGCTGCTATCACAAACGTTATCAACGGATCAGACCTTGATACAGAGCTTCAGAATGCAGAAGATCAGGTTAGATTTGAGATGGGGCTTTGACCTTGATTACTTAACGAGGTTTTTCACGAGTTTAGTAAGCTAGGTCGTTCTGGCGAGCACCTCTGGTGCGAGAGCAGAACTTCCTTATGAATATGGAATCATTCAAATGATCATCCTTATGAATCTGGAACCATTCGAGATTTATTCAAAACATTCATACGGGGAATCGGACTTCCGATTCCCCTATTTACTAGAAATAATAAAGCTATTTAATGTCACAAAGGGGGACAACAATGGGAAATAAGAAAAAAATGGGGCTCCTTGCCAAGCAAAGAGCTGCTGGATGGGCTTTTCTCTTTCTTGCGTCCGCAATGATCGTTGTTATGAGCTTTTACCCTATGGTACGGGCCCTTATTACATCATTTAAAACGGGCTCTTCAGCCAATCTTCAATGGGCAGATCCAATCATTTACAATTATAAGAGAATGTTTCAGGACAAGATGTTCATGAGATCAGTAGGAAATACATTCCTTTATCTCATTATCCAGGTTCCAATCATGCTTGTTCTGGCAATTCTGCTTGCACAGCTTTTAAATAACAAAGATCTTAAGTTCAAGGGACTTTTCCGCACATGCATATTCCTTCCTTGTGCTGTATCACTTGTTTCTTACTCACTTATCTTTAGATCGATCTTTGCTACACAGGGTCTTATAAATATCATCCTTCAGAAGATCGGAATCATCTCTGAGGGAATAAACTGGCTTGGAACCACATCTACTGCAAGAATCGTTATCATTATTGCCCTTATCTGGAGATGGACAGGATATAACATGGTTTTCTATCTTGCAGGACTTCAGAATATCGAATATTCAGTGTATGAGGCAGCCAAGATCGATGGTGCAAATGGATGGAAGACTTTCTGGTATGTAACAGTACCGCTCCTTAGACCAGTTATCATTATGACATTCATTATGTCAATAAATGGTACTTTGCAGCTCTTTGATGAGTCAGTCAACCTGACAAACGGCGGACCTGCAAACACCACGATCACAATGTCTCACTACATTTACAATAACTCATTTGGACAGGGCGTTGCCAACTTTGGTTATGCATCTGCCATGTCATTCTTTGTATTTATCCTTGTTGCTATACTTGCAGCAATAAACCTGAAAGTAGGTGATACACGTGACTAAGACTAAGAAAAAATACAATAAGAGTGCTACACAAAAAAGACTCATTCCTACATACATTTTTCTTGTTATAGCGTCATTTTTCTCGGTATTTCCTCTGTACTGGATGTTTACTGCCGCAACAAATATGACTGTTGATGTATCAAGAGGTAAATTGTGGTTTGGCACACACCTTGTAGAAAACTTTAATAACCTTGTGGCATCTACAAACCTTTGGAAAGCCTTCGGGAATTCATGCCTTTACTCAACAGCCCAGACCATACTTTGTATCTTTGTATGTTCACTGGCTGGATATGGGTTTGAGCTTTATCATGACAAGGGAAAAGACATTTTATTCGCCATACTTCTTATGGCAATGATGATCCCTGGTGTTGCTACCATGATCCCTCTGTTTACAATGATGAGTAAGTTCCATTTTCTCAATACAGTATGGGGCTTTGCACTTCCAGGTATCTCTACACCATTTATGATCATGATGTTCAGGCAGAACTCACGTAATTTCCCTCCGGATATCATGGAGGCAGCAAGAATAGACGGCCTTTCAGAATTTGCCATATTCTTCCGCATGTATATGCCTGTAATGAAGTCTACTTACGCAGCAGCTGCAGTTATTGTCTTTATGAATTCCTGGAATGCTTATATGTGGCCAAGAGTCGTAATGACAGACAACAGAGCACAGACAATGCCAATGCTTATTGCAAACCTTGCTGGAGGCTATACAATTGACTACGGAATGCTGATGATGGGAGTATTGTTCTGTTCACTTCCTACCATGTTTGTATTCTTCGTGCTTCAGAGACAGTTTGCTGAAGGTATAACAGGTTCTGTTAAATAAAAAGATTGAGGAAAAAGTTATGGAAAAATTTGTTTATGACATTGTTGGAGACCCTAAGGTATTTGAACAAAACAGGCTTCCGGCGCATTCTGATCATATTGCTTTTAAGTCTTTTTCAGAGCTTATGGCAGGAAAAACAAGCTACAGGATACCCCTTGATGGAGTGTGGGAGTTCCACTATTCAAAAAACATCAAGGATGCACCAGTAGACTTTTTTGAGAATTCTTACGACACCTTTGGATGGGACAGGATACATGTTCCTGCCCACATCCAGATGGAAGGGTATGACAAACCTCAGTATGTAAACGTGCAGTATCCATGGGATGGAAGAGAGAGCCTCACACCCCCTGAAATACCACAGACCTTTAACCCTGTTGGTGACTACGTTAAGCACTTTTATCTTCCAGAGGACTTTGGTAAAAACAAGGTACACATCTCATTTGAAGGTGTTGAGAGCGGCTTTGCGCTGTGGCTCAATGGACAGTATGTAGGATACAGCGAGAACTCTTTTGACCCAGCTGAGTTTGACCTTACAGATAAGCTGCAATCTGGCGACAACAGGCTCTGTGTAAGGGTGTTTAAGTGGACAAGCGGAAGCTGGTGTGAGGATCAGGATTTCTTCAGATTCTCAGGTATATTCAGAAGTGTTTATCTTTTAAGTATTCCGGTAACTCATCTGTATGACCTTAAGACAATACCTGTACTTGATGAAAGCTTAAAAAGCGGAAGCCTTAAGTTCGAGTTTACAACTATGGGCAGCGGCTCTATTGACCTTAAACTTTTGCATGAGGGAGAGAAGGTACTTGAGGGCAATATTCCTCTTTCTGACAGTGGAAACACTCATGGAAGCTGTGATGTGAATGGACCTTTGCTTTGGAGTGCTGAAGAGCCTAACCTCTATGAACTTCTTCTTACTGTAAAGGATAAAGGCGGAAAAGTAACTGAGGTTATAAGGCAGAATGTGGGCTTCAGGCGCTTTGAGATGAAAGATGGCCTGATGCTCCTTAACGGAAAGAGAATAGTATTTAAGGGCGTCAACAGACACGAGTTTTCAAATAAGAATGGAAGAGTGCCAAGTAAAGATGAGCTTTTAACTGACATTCTCACCATGAAGAGAAACAACATCAATGCCATAAGAACAAGCCATTATCCTGACGCATCCCCTCTTTATGAGCTGTGCGATATCTATGGCCTTTATCTTATTGCTGAAAACAACCTTGAGACCCACGGAACCTGGGAGCCTTTTGAGAGAGGCGCCAAGGGCGAGGACTACGTTGTGCCAAGGGATAATCTGGACTGGGAAGGACTTCTTTTAGACAGGGTAAATTCCTGCTATCAGAGGGATAAAAACCATCCTTCGATACTTATCTGGTCTTGCGGTAATGAAGCTCACGGCGGCGTTGTGCTTCATAAGATGGCATCTCTTTTCAAGGAGCTTGATAAGAACAGGCTGGTTCACTATGAAGGTCTTTTCCATGACAGAAGATATCCTGATACTTCTGATATGGAGAGCCAGATGTATCCACCAGCTGCTGCCATTAAGAAGTTTCTTGATGAGAATAAAGAAAAGCCTTTTATCTGCTGCGAATATTCCCATGCAATGGGAAATTCCTGCGGCGGAATGCATCTTTACACTGATCTTACTGATACAGAGCCAAGGTATCAAGGCGGATTTATCTGGGATTACATAGACCAGTCCATAACTAAGAAGGACCGCTACGGAAAAGAATTTGAAGCATACGGCGGTGACTTTGACGAAAGACCAAATGATGGCAACTTTAGTGGCAATGGAATCTGCTACGGCGATAGAACTCCTTCTCCAAAGATGCAGGAGGTTAAGTTCAACTATCAGAACATTTCCGTAGAGTTTGATAAGAGCGGCAAGAAGTTCAAGGTTATAAACAAGAATCTTTTTGTCAACACGGACTCGTTTGACTGCTTTGCGCATCTTTCTGTCAATGGAATTGAAAAGTTGAAAGAAAAGATCGAGGTTTCAGTAATGCCTCTTTCTACTAAGAGCTTTAATGTTCCTTCTGACATTCTTGAAAGCATATCGGTCATGGATGAGGCAAATTCTGTAAAGGATGAGAATACTGAGTATGTTCTTACAGTATCCTTTGTCCTTAAGGAGGATAGTCTCTTTGCAGCTAAGGGCCATGAGGTAGCATTTGGACAGACTGTAGTAAAAAGCTCCTTTAAGGAGCATGAGTGCAAGCTTCCTCTTAAGTTTGTCCTTGGAAATAATAATGTTGGAATATATGGACAGGATTTCTCATGCATGTTCAGCTATCCAAATGCAAGCCTCTTATCCTATGTGTACTGCGGCCGAGAAATGATGATAAAAAATCCTCTTCCAAATTTCTGGAGAGCGCCAGTTGATAACGACAACGGTTACATGATGACAAGCAGGTATTCCCAGTGGAAGATCGCAAGCCTTTATCCCACACTTAGAAGGCCTGATGCACCATTTGTAATGCCTGATGTTATTCCAGGCCCGACAAGCATAACGATCAGATACACCTACTTTATGCCAACAACTCCAGAAACTGAGTGCCATGTGACCTATGAGGTGTTTGGTGATGGTGTCATCAGATGCGAGCTTGATATGGACCTTAATGAGGAGCTTCCAGACCTTCCTGAATTTGGAATGATCTTTAAGCTCTCAGCTGACTTTGACCAGGTATCCTGGTACGGACTTGGACCGGAAGAGACTTACGCTGACAGGAAACGAGGCGGTAAGCTGGGGCTTTATCAGAATGAGGTAAAAGACAACATGGCAAAATACCTTGTTCCTCAGGAGTGTGGAAACAAGTGTGATGTTCGCTTTGCCAAGGTTACTGACAAGCGCGGCAGAGGAATGATGTTCTTTGGAAGACCATTTAACTTCAGTGCACTGCCATACAGCCCTCATGAGCTTGAAAATGCAATGCACCCATACGAACTTCCAAAAGTGCATTACACCTATGTAAAAACATCTCTTATGCAGATGGGAATTGCAGGAGATGACAGCTGGGGATCAAGACCTCATGAAGAATTCAGACTTCCAGGAAAAGGACAGTTAAAATATGATTTCTACTTCAGAGGAATCTGATAATAGAATGATCATAGAATTTTGAAGTGTGTCCCGGATGCCTTTTGGTATCCGGGGCTTTTTTGCCTTTAAAAGCTCATGAAAGCTAGACATTTCAGTGTTCATATGTGATAATCTAGTAGTGTGTTAAAGGCCCTGCAAATGATGCAGGGCTTAGTTTTAAAATGAAGGGATGAAATGGCATGAATCTTACAGAACTTTGCAAAAAGGCAAAAGCTGCTAAATACGAAGTGGCCAGCCTTTCTACCACCCAGAAAAATGATGCACTTACATTTATAGCTGATGAGCTTGTTTCAAATAGTGACAGTATTATTAAGGCCAATGCCCTGGATGTCAAAAAAGGACAGGAAAATGGTATGCATGAAGGTCTTGTTGACAGGCTCCTTCTCAATGAAAAAAGGATTGAGGCTATAGCAGAGGGACTTAGGCAAGTGGCAGCACTTCCAGATCCTAATGGCGAAGAGCTTGAGCATTTTGAAAGACCCAATGGCCTTAAGCTTAAAAAGGTAAGGGTTCCACTTGGCGTTATAGGTATCATATATGAATCAAGACCCAACGTTACAGCAGATGCCTTTGCTCTTACATTTAAGGCTGGCAATGCAGTAGTTCTAAAGGGCGGAAGTGATGCTATAAACAGCAATATCGCAATAGCTGATGTGTGCAGAAATGCACTTACTAAAAAGGGCATTACACCTGATGCCATTCAGCTCATTGAGGATACAGACAGAAAGGTTACTGCTGAGTTTATGAAGATGAATGAGTACGTTGATGTGCTTATTCCAAGAGGCGGTGCCGGACTTATAAGGTCTGTAGTTGAAAATTCCACAATACCTGTAATAGAGACAGGCAGCGGCAACTGCCATATCTATGTGGATAAGGAAGCTGACCTTGATAAAGCCATTCCAATTATCATAAATGCAAAAACCCAGAGGATCGGTGTCTGCAATGCAGCAGAATCACTTATTGTCCATGAGGATATAAGAGAAAAGTTCTTACCACTCTTTTCAAAGGCCATGAAGGAACACAGCGTTGAAGTAAGGGCAGATGAGGGCAGCAAATCCTTTATAGATGGCGCAATAGACGCCACAACTGATGATTTTGGAAAAGAGTACCTTGACTACATCATCTCAGTTAAGACAGTTAAGGATGTGGATGAAGCCATAGAGCATATCAACAGATATAATACCGGCCATTCTGAATCCATAATTACTGAAAATAAAACTACAGCCCAGAGGTTCCTTGACCGCGTTGATGCAGCATGTGTCTATGTCAATGCCTCAACAAGATTCACTGATGGCTTTGAATTTGGATTTGGTGCTGAGATAGGAATAAGCACACAGAAGCTCCACGCCAGAGGCCCAATGGGACTTAGGGAACTTACCTCCTACAAATACCAGATTTATGGAGAAGGGCAGATTAGAGGATAACATGAGTTTAGAGTATTTAGATGAACGAAAGCACATAATAGATGTATCCAGGGAGCTAAATGAAATAGGTCTTCTTGTAAGGACCTGGGGAAACATAAGCTGCAGGATAGATCAGGATCATTTTCTCATTACTCCAAGTGGTATAAGGTATGAAGACCTTACCCCGGAGATGATAGTTTTAGTTGACCTTAATGATATGTCCTATGAAGGTGACTACAAGCCATCAAGTGAAAAGCTTGTTCACGCGGCTGCTTACAAGGCAAGAAAATACTGCGATTTTATCATCCACACTCATCAGGTATTTGCATCTTGCGCTGGAACCCTTGGTATCAAGAAGGTCTTTTCATATTTCGAAGATGAAGATGTCACAATACCTGTAGCACCTTACGCACTTCCAGGTACACAGCAACTTGCAGACAATGTGGCAAGGACTCTTAATAAATTCAAAGCTTCAAATGGGATAATAATGTCCAATCATGGAACCTTATGCCTTGGAGAAACATCCAATGAAGCTTTGTTTGAGGCAGAGATGATGGAAACTGCCTGCAGGAATTTCCTTGAAGATGTGTGCAAGATGGATATGCCTCACGGAGTAGAGGAGATGTTCTCATCTCATCTTGAAAATGGTGAGATCATTTACGATATTGACGATACTCCCGAAAGAGTAAAGACAATACACAAGCAGGTTTATTCAAAGCGAGGAGACGTTAAATACATAGTTCACAACAAGTCTGAAGCGGTAATGATGGTATCAAGAAGAGCTAACCACATGAAACCGCTTCTGGACGACTTTGCCCAGCTGATCGGTGTATCAGTTAAGATCCCTTCAAACGAAGGCGAGATCTACCACAACATCAAGAAAAAGGTCAATGTTTTGTTTGTACCTAACGACGGAGCTTACTGCTTTGGACCTTCAAAGGATGACGCTGAAGCAGTTGCAATGGTACTTGATAAGGGCTGCATAGCCTATGTGGCTGCAATGAGGAACGGTGAGGGACATTATCTTTCACTGTTTGACTGCATTAAGATGAATCGCAATTACAGAAAAAACTATTCCAAGCTTGCAGAAACAGTAGAACATGGTGAAAAGAATGATTAAAAAGCCAGAGAATATAAAAAGAGGAGATACTATAGGGATAACAGCACCATCTTTTGGAGCTGCCACAGAGCCCTACAGCCTACTTATCGATATCGCTGAAGACAATTTAAGAAACAGAGGCTTTAAGATAACAGAGGGGAAAACCTCTAGGCTTGGTGATGGAATCGGTATCAGCACTGACCCAAAGTTCTGCGGCGCAGAGCTTATGGAGTTTTACAAAAGAGATGATATTGACGCCATTATCTCTGCAGGCGGCGGAGAGCTCATGAATGAGACCATAACTTATGTGGACTTTGACGAGCTTAAAAATTACAAGCCAAAATGGTATGTTGGATATTCAGACAACACCAATTTTATCTTTCCTCTTGTGACAATAACCGGAGTACAGGGAATCTATGGACCGTGCATAAATGGTTATGCCAAGGTCTGGGAGGATACTGAAAAGGATACTTTTGCTATTTTAGAAGGAAGCAAAAGCTCTTTTAAAGGCTACAACATGTTTGTAGAACCACAGGATGAGGAAGCTGAAATAGCAGAATATACAGATGAGTATCTTAGGGCACCCTACAGTCTTAACGCTAAAAGAGAACTGATATCATTTGTGCCTGATGGGGCGAAGATGGTAAATGCAAACAAAACCCACATTAACATGCAGGGAGTGCTCCTTGGTGGATGCCTGGATGTACTTGCAAATCTTGTGGGAACAAGGTTTGACAGGATGAAGGAGTTTGTGGCTGACAATAAAAGGATCATCTGGGTATTAGAAGCCTGCGATCTTAGTCCAATGTCAATAAGAAGGACACTTTGGAACCTGAGGGAAGCTGGCTGGTTTGATACTGCATCCGGCTTTTTGATCGGAAGACCAAGGGCATCATGGAAGCAGGAAATGCTTGGGGTTGATCAGTATAATGCAGTGACAGATGTACTAAAAGAATTATCTGTTCCTATAGTTATGGATGCAGAGATTGGACACATTGATCCCATGCTGCCAATAGTATTCGGCGCAGAAGCAAGCATTGATGCAGATGGAAATGATCTTTTGATAAACTACCTGTGATTTTCCTGAGTTTTCTTTTTGTTCACATTATTTTGTAATAAATTAATGTGCAATTTCGTGAGCTGTGTATATAATATAGTTATCGATAAAAAACCTTATGGAGGTTAACGTTATGAAGAAGACTATAAAAATATTGCTTAGTGTTGCTTTAGTGGTGGCTTTGGCACTGGGAATGCCTTCAACCAAGGCTTACGCTGGAAGTGAGATCCCTGAATATTTTGATTTTGGATTTGGAACAGTTAAGATACCTGCAGGTGGGCAGCAGAAGATGTGGCTTAGGTCTACTTATGACTACAATTACTTCATCGAAGGAAGCACAAGTGATGCCACATATCTGGAATGTGATTTTAAGCAGGGATCGAGGGATGTTGTTATTCATATTGGTGAAGATGAGCAGGGAAAAAATGTTTTCTTCCATTTCTACGTAAGTGATGAGAGAGTGCAGGACAAAGATATTCATGATTGCGTAGAGGTATATGTCCAGAATATAAAGCCAACAAATCAGACTCTTGCAGTTCCGATTGCTCGTGGAAAGACGGGAAGCATTGTTCAGACTGGAAAGGTATCAATGCTCTATAATGATAAGAACGTTCCTATGGCTTCATTTTCACTTACAAAGGGTGAGGGACATATGGCAAGCTATGGACAGGCAGGAGTTGTAAGTAGCGGAGCAAATTATATAGAGCTTGTAACTGGCGTTGAATATGCTACTCCTGTAATATCTCCTTCAGATAAAGAGGTAATGAAGGCCAATGGTATTGCTGGTGTTTCTGTTAATGGTAAGTTGATCGACTGGCCATAAATTATTGCATTAAAAAAGGCAGCTCATAGAGCTGCCTTTATTTATTAGTTGGCTGATTTAACTTTCATCCATGCATCGTTATAGAGCTTATCACCATAGTCTCCGAGATATTTGAAGGCCTCAAGCTTCATTGTGGAAAGGTCTGGGAAAGCTACCTTGGAACCTTTGATATCCTCATCTTCAATGTTGTTCTGAGCTTCAATGTTTGGAGTGGAGTAGGTGATGTACTCAAAGTTCTTAAGGGCTATATCGCCTCTGCACATAAAATCGATCCATTTCTCCGCATTCTCAACGTTTTTGGATCCTCTTGTGACAACCCATGAATCGATCCAGATATTTGATCCCTCATCAGGAACAACGTATTCAAGATCTCTGTTTTCTCTTACTGTATAGATCGCTTCTCCTGAGTAGATAACTCCAAGAGCAGCTTCGCCGCCGATCATCTTATCCCTTACCTGATCAATTACATAGGCCTGAACCAGAGGCTTCTGCGCAATAAGATCTTCAGTTGCCTTCTCAATCTCAGCAGGATCTGTTGAGTTGAGAGAGTAGCCATTTTTGATAAGTGCTACCATGTAGGCATCTCTTACGGAATCCTGCATAAGGATCTGTCCGCTGTACTTGGGATCCCACAAAATATCCCAGCTGTTTACTGGATCTGTGACCATGGTCTTGTTGTAGAGAATACCAACTGTTCCCCAGCAATAGGGAACTGAATATTTGTTGCCTGGATCGAATACTTCTGAATTTTTGAAATACTCATCGCCAATGTTTTTGGCATTTGGAATATTGTTAAAATTAAGAGGCTGGATCATATCTTTTTCGATGAGCTTCTGGATCATGTAATCTGAAGGACAAACCACGTCGTAGGCTGAAGTGTCCTGAGCCAGCTTGGCAAACATGATCTCGTTTGTCTCAAACATATCGTAGATAACATCGATTCCTGTTTCTTCCTCAAACTGTTCGATAACATCCTCGTCAATGTATTCACCCCAGTTGTAAACATAGAGCTTTCCATTGCTTCCCTGGCCGGATGAGCTGCCACAGGCTGATAGGCATCCGATCAGCATAGCTGATACAAGTGCCACTGATAATAGTCTCTTTTTCATAATCCTCTTATTTCTCCTTGGCTTTATTATTTGGCGATCTGTATATGATCATCAAAAGAGATAACACAACTATAAATATTATAGCAGAAAGAGCGTAAATTTCAGGCTGAATTCCTCTTTTTACCTCATTGTAGATAAGAGTAGACAAGGTTTCAAAACCTGACCCCTTGGTAAAGTACGTGATGATAAAGTCGTCCAGGGACATGGTAAATGCCATGAGGGCTCCCGATACTACACCGGGCATGATCTCGGGAAGCATGGTCTTTCTGAAAGCGTATAAAGGTGTTGCTCCAAGGTCCAGGGCTGCTTCATACACATAGAAGTTTAGGTTCTTTACCCTTGGCATCACACTTAGCATTACAAAGGGAATATTAAATGTGATGTGAGCCAGAAGGATAGTAGTAAAGCCAGCTCCAATGTGAAGGAACCTAAACAGCAGCATCAGTGAGATACCAGTGACGATATCTGCATTGATCATGGGGATATTGGTGATGCCCATAACCACTGAGCGAAGCTTTGAATTAAGTCCGATCATGGCAATACAGGTGATAGTACCTATTATCGTTGAAAAGATAGTTGCCAGGACTGCAATGGACAGTGTGTTTACCAAAGCGCTTGCAACAGCCTGATCAGAAAAGAGCCTTGTGTACCACTTAAGTGTAAAGCCGCCCCATTTAGCTCTTGATTTACTTGAGTTAAATGAAAGGATGATAAGTGTAACAATAGGCGCATACATGAAGATAAGGATAATGGAGAGGTATATCTTTTCAAATACTTTTTTCATCAAAGTATACCTCCTTCCTTATCAGAAAGGCTCTCGATGATCATGTTAAGAAGAATGAATATCATAAGAACAATTGATAATCCACTTCCTAAGTGCCAGTCATAAACCTGAGTGAACTGCTGCTCAATTATATTACCAATAAGAAGAATCTTGGATCCGCCAAGCATTGTAGAAATAGCAAAGGTTGTCAGTGCAGGAATAAACACCATGGTTATACCGCTTATGATTCCGGGAACAGACAGTGGAAGAGTGATCCTAAGGAAGGTCTGGACCGGACCAGCACCAAGGTCTCTTGCGGCATTTATGATATTGTCATCTATCCTTGATAGTGAATTGTAGATAGGCAGTATCATAAAGGGCAGGAAGTTATAAACCATACCAAGCACGATTGCACCTGAAGTGTTGATGATATTTATGGTTGGAAGGTGCAAAAATTCAAGGATAGTGTTGATAACACCTTTTCCCTCAAGAAGGGTCATCCATGTAAGGGTCCTTAAAAGGAAGTTCATCCACATGGGCAGGATAAACAAGGTTACAAGATAGGTGTTTCTTGTAAGCTTCATTGAAGCAAGGATCATTCCCAAAGGATAGGCCAGTAAAAAGCAGATGACTGTGCTGATAAAGGCCAGAGCAATAGAGCGGTAGAGGGCCTTAAGATAGCCTGGTTCGGAGATCCTTGCAATATTGTTAAAAGTGAAAGCGCTGCTATTATCTGTTACGCCGTAATAGATCACCATGGCAAGGGGCACTACTATAAAGATCACAGCCCAGGCGAGATATGGTGAAGCCATGATATATGCGCTTTTCCTGTTCTTAAATAGTTTCACTTATTGCCTCCTCGTCCTCTGAAACAGGAACATTCATGATCTGGATATTGAATGGATCTACCTTGATGCCAACATTTGTTCCAACTTCTGAGAGCCTGGTGGAATGTACAAGCCACTCGTAGCCGCAAGCTTCAACGTCCATCTCATAGTGAACGCCCTTAAAGGTAAGATCTGTCACTACACCAGTGATAGTGCCTTCTGAAGGAGCTACAAGCTCAACGTCTTCTGGCCTTATAACTACGTCAACAGGCTTGTTCTCTCCAAAGCCCTTATCGACGCAGGCAAATTTTGTGCCAAGGATATCAACAAGCTCATCTCTGATCATGGTTGCTCTGATGATATTGCTGTCACCGATAAAGTCAGCAACAAAGGCGTTCTCAGGCTCATTGTAAATGGTCTCAGGAGAGCCTTCCTGCTGAATGTAGCCCTGGTTCATAACAACGATGTGATCAGACATGGTAAGAGCTTCCTCCTGATCGTGAGTTACGTAGATGAAGGTGATACCCAGCTCTTCCTTGAGCCTTTTAAGCTCGTACTGCATGTCCTGGCGCATCTTAAGATCAAGGGCCCCCAAAGGCTCATCAAGTAAAAGAACCTTGGGCTCATTTACGATAGCTCTTGCAATGGCAATACGCTGCTGCTGACCACCAGAAAGAGAGTCTGGCATACGATTTTCAAAGCCTTCAAGGTTAACAAGCTTAAGAGCATACTTGATCTTGTCCTTGATGTAGCTGTCAGACTTGTTTTTTATCTTAAGTCCAAAGGAAATATTTTCTGCGATGCTCATATGGGTAAAAAGAGCGTACTTCTGAAATACAGTATTGAGCTGCCTCTTGTTAGGGGCCAGGGATGTGATATCCTGTCCGTCAAAGACAACCCTTCCCTGATCAGGCTTCTCAAAACCACCAATTATCCTCAGAGTCGTGGTCTTGCCACATCCTGAAGGACCAAGAAGTGTCACAAAAGAATTCTCGTATATGTCGAGGTTAAGGTCATCCAAAATAAGCTGACCATCATAGGATTTTGAGATATGCTCAAGTGTTATAAGGCTTTTACCCATTATTTTGTCTTCTCCTATTATTAATAAAATACAGCAATCTACTTTATTTTATATGAGCCTACAACTGTGTCAATTACTTTTTTTGATATATTTAAAGTTTGTTTTAGTTGTGATAGAATGTGGTAAATAAGCGATTTTCAAAATGGCTCTTTAGGAGGATAAGAAGGTGGCTGCAAAAGATAAGTATGTAGCATATGTGTCCAGCTATACATCAGGGCTTGGAACTAAGTACGGAATCAGGATCTATGATGTAGATCTTAAGAATGGAAGAATGACCGAGAAACAAAAGGTTGAAATCACCAATTCTTCTTATATCGGAATTTCACACAGCGGTAAAACACTGTACTCTATCACTGACGACGGAGTAGAATCATACAAGATCTTAAAGGACGGAAGCCTTGAGTTTTTAAATGAGGCATCTATCAACGGCATGAGAGGCTGCTACGTAAACGAAACCCAGGATGACAGATATCTTGTGACAGCAGGATACCACGACGGCAAGGTTACAATCCTTAAACTCAACAAGGACGGCAGCATCGGCGCTATTACTGATGAGAGATATCACAAGGGCCTTGGAACAGCAGCAGGACGTAATCACGTTCCTCATGTACAGTGTGTCAAGGTGTCCAAGGACAACAAGTATCTGCTTGCTGCAGATCTTGGAATGGACAGGATCAATATTTATGCTCTTGATATGGAGACAGGCAAGATCAAGGATGCAGATGTCATCCACTGTGACCAGGAGTCTTCACCAAGACATATGCAGTTTTCAAAAGAGGGCAGGTTCCTCTATGTATGCCTTGAGCAGAAGTGTGCTATAGATGTTTACGAGTACCACGAGGATGACAACGGCGTTCCTGAATTTAACAAGATCCAGGAGGTCAGCAACTCTGAGGAATCTGATTCAATCGGTGTTGCCTGCAGTGCGCTTTCTTTCTCAGAGGATTACAACTACCTTGTTAGCTCAACAGCTGGTGAGAACAACGCCATTGTATATAAGGTTGATAAAGAGACAGGTCTCTTAACAAAAAAGATCCAGCTGCCTGTAGCAGGAGAGTATCCTAAGGATGTAGCTCTTTTCCCTGACAACAAGCACCTGGTATCTTTAAACCATGAGTCTGATTCGCTTACATTCTTTACTGTGGATATGGAAGCAGGAACTATGGTCATGAATGGACCTGAACTTCCAATTTCAAGACCTAACTGTATCGTATTCCACAAGCTTGAGGATTAATGATTTTTATAAAAAGAGATGATGCTGTCTGCTCTGGATGCCATGTTTGATATCATAAGGTCAAGGAGCGTTACAGCACACATGGATTCAACAACTACCACGGCCCTTGGAACAACAACAGGGTCGTGACGTCCTTTAATATTTATTGTGATATTTTCCCCATCCTGATTGATTGTTTCTTGAGTGGAGGCAATACTCGGGGTGGGTTTTATATATGCTCTTAAAACAATTTCGCTTCCATCTGACATTCCGCCCAGGATACCGCCGCTGTGATTGGTCTTTTTGCTGATCTTTGAACCAACAGCCTCAAAGGCGTCGTTGTTTTCTGAACCATAATAAGTTGATACCTTAACGCCATCGCCTATTTCAATGGCCTTTACTGCGCCAATGCTCATTATGGCCTGTGAAAGGCGGGCATCGAGCTTGTCAAAGACTGGCTCGCCAATACCGGCAGGAACGCCTTTGATCCTGCATTCAATGACTCCGCCTAAGGAGTCGTTTTTTTGTCTGGCGCTCTCAATGAGATCCATGGCCTTTTTGTCAGCCTCTATATCAGGCATGGCAGTAGGAGTTGACAGCCTTGCGTTATAGTCAGTGACCTTGGGATCAATTTCCACACTGCCGATGGCTTTTGTGTATGCGATAACTTCAATCCCCATTTTGCCAAGAAGCTTGGATGCAAGGGCACCAGCGGCAACGCGGCCTATGGTTTCCCTTCCTGAGCTTCTTCCGCCGCCTCTGTAGTCCCTGAAACCATATTTTTGATCAAAGCCGTAGTCTGCATGCCCGGGTCTGTAATACTTTGCTATCTCACTGTAGTCAGAAGATTTTTGTGAAGTATTTTTCACCATAAGGGAAATCGGAGTTCCGGTTGTCTTACCATCAAAAACGCCTGACAAGATCTCAACAAGATCGTCTTCTTTTCTGGAAGTGGTAGCGCTTGAAGTTCCGGGCTTTCTTCTGTCTAAAAATTTTTGAATGTCTTCTTCGTTGAGATCGAGACCTGCAGGAAAACCGTCCAGCACGCATCCAAGAGCTTTACCATGAGATTCTCCCCAGGTTGAAACTGAAATATTTTTTCCAAATATAGATCCAGACATATGGTCACCTTTCTGATATAAAACTTGTTATAGGTATGCTAAATAGTATACCAAATAGAAATTGCATTGTGTATAAATGAAATATATTAACAGATTTTTAAATATCATAAAAATAAAATATAATTACATTTTTGCGTTTGAATATGATGATTTTTATGATTGTAAAGGAACTATAATAATAATAATAAGGAAAAGTGTTTTTATTATTTTTAACTGGCAGCGTATTCACGAAAGACTAACTATTAAAAGTCAATAGAAAAACAGCGATTTTTGAATAAAACATCATGAGATGTTTTAGATAGCCTGGAG
>SVFY01000024.1 GCA_015056625.1 Butyrivibrio sp.
TCCACAGCATCTTCAACAGCATACCCTATACCTATAGAAAAGGTAAAGAATGGGTATGACTATATAATACGAGGGGTCGGTAAACTTGGGTAGTATTCAGAAAAACCATCTGTGCTGTTGCTGTCAGAGCTTGAAATGGCATCAAGACTGGTGCTGAAGGTGCAACCATTAGGAATACCGGTTGGGATCAAAACCTCAGATGCGGTTTTTCTTTCGGCAGTTGTGAGAATACAGCGCTCAGCGGGAGACAAACTGAAGGGGATATCGTGTATATCGATCGGAACATAGGACTCGTCATAGCAGGAAACATCGTCAATATTGGGGCTGCACCATGCAATGACTGCCTGCCCTGGATCGATTGTAAAATCCGGGAAGACAAATTTCCTGAGTGCGGAAGGATCGTCTGATAATGCCCATCCTTGGAGATTTATGGGAGAATCGGAGCGATTGTAAAGCTCAATAAAGTCTGCATCGTAGTTGGCATTGTCGTCGTAGGCAGCATGAGAGTTGTCGGCACAAACTTCTGTTATGACTATAGGAGACTGTATGGACGTTCTTGCCTTCCTTGAGAAAAGAGCAGTAAATATAGCCAGTAAAACGCAGCTTAATATTAGAAAAAGTATTTTGATACGTCTTGTCATTGGGGTGCTTCCTTAATTTGTGATTTGAACCCATTATATAATGGGGATGCGAATTGACAAGAGTAACCAAATCGGTTACTCTTTTTATGTAAGTATCCAAATTGGTTACACCATAAAGAGGTAGGCTTATGGGAATAGATATTAAGGAACTACGCAATAAAACAGGTATGAGCCAACGAGAGTTTGCTGCGCAATATGGAATACCATTAAGTACGCTACGAAAGTGGGAGCAGGGCGAGGCAAAACCAGCCACTTACGTTGTGAATCTTATTTCTGACAAAGTGCAGGATAAGCTTGAATATCAGATTACTATTGATAGAGAGCAAGCGGCGAAGGAGAGGATCAGAGACCTCATCGTGCTACAAAAAGACTTGCGATCCAAATTCTCAGAAAAAGATTACAACGTGTTTGTTTTTGGTAGTTATCCCACCGTCAGGTATAACAATGAAAGCGATGTGGATATAGCGGTTTATTCTAAGGACCTGGAATTATACAAAAAAATGTCATTCACAATAGACAGTTTCTTTCAGAATAAGGGTATTCCAGTAGATCTTTTTTATATTGATATTAGCGTCCCTGCACCTATTTATATTGCACCCTTACGTGCACAGATTCAGTTCACGGACTATTTCCCAAAAGAATTGAAGGACTTCGAGCAACAATGCGAGAGGGAACTTGAGAAAAATAAAAGGAGCATGCTTACATGAAATTGGATGAAAGTATACTTGATCATTTTGATCTGAATCCAGAGAACAATAGAGAGCCTGTGAACATTATGAGAGCCTCAGAGGTCTTGGACCGTTTACAAGAAAGTGCCTCTAGAATAGTTGCAAAGAGTGAATTGTTTTTCAAGACAGATGATGTGGATCAACAGGCAGATTGTATAGACATAGTTAAAACAAGGCTCAATGATTTTGTTCAGTCTTTTATTGACATTGTGATTTATATCAGGAAGGCAGAGGGAAGCTATAATGGGAAGAGCACATCGCTTAGGTATTGCATCACAAGCTATGACACACTGATAAAAAATCAAAGCGAAGAGGAAAAACAATTCCTTGGAGAGATGTTGCTTCGCAATGAAATAACGCACGATTACTTCAATTACGCGATTCATCAGCAAAAGCTTATAGCACTAATGCAGAATTGTGCAGGCGGAGCAGTAGATGTGTACTCACACTTGGCGGCGTTATGCAAAGAACGAGGACTTATTGATAAATATATGGATAAGAACTCTTAAAAATGGTAAAATTGCCCTTAGATATGGCATAAATTAGATTGTTGGGACACTAGATATAGAGGAGACCGAAAGGTATGAAAAAAAGTTTGAACTTATTCAACAAGAAGAAGGTCAGAAGGCGTCAGCGCGAAGATGACTTCGTGGATTTCGATGATCGTTACGAAGACGAGAACTATGATGATGGATATGATGAGGATGATTATCCTGATGAAGAGTTCGAGGAAGAGTATGGCGACGAAGTAGATGATCTCTATGAGGATGAAGAATATCCGGAAGATGAAGGCGAGCGCTACGAGGATGATGAGTATCCTGAAGATGAGCGTTATGAGGACGAGGAGTACTCTGATGAGGACTATGAGTCTGACGAGGATTATGATACCGACTATGAAGCAGAGCGTGACAGGTACGAAGAGGAACCTCGACATGCAGAGAGTGCTGTCCAGAGCGCCGCAGCTACCGTAATCCCATTTAAGGAAACATATAAGTCAGGTAGTGACGACGATCGCTATGAAGATGAAGAGTATCCTGATGATGAAGGCGAACGTTATGAGGATGAAGACTATCCAGAAGATGATCGCTACGAGGATGAGGATTATCCTGAAGACGATTATGATCGCGATTATGAGTCTGAGGACGACTACGACTATGAGGACGACTATGACCGAGATGTAGACGATGACTACAATCGTGATTATGACAGAGACCGGGGTGAATCTGTTGGAGCTAGGATTTTGGCATTTTTAGGAAATACTTCTGTTGCAGAGAGGGCAGCAGTTGTGGTAGCTGTTTTGCTTCTTGCCGGTGGTATTGCCTTCATGTCATTTTATGCGAAGGCTAAAAATTATGCGGCTGAAGTTGGCTCTTTTGCAGAAGTTGGCGCAGACCTCCAGGTGGATGGTGTTGTGGGCTCATCGGGACTTCTTGCAATTGCTGATGCAGAGATGGCAAGAGCTATGGCAGCAGGCCTCGTTGATGAGATCGAGGAGGAAGAAGAGGAGGAAGTTCCTGACACAGCTTCTAACGTCACCATCAAGATGACCCTGACTTCGATCAAGAGTGATATGAAGATCAAGTTCATCAACTCTGAGACCAAGAAACTTGTTGCCAATGTGCCTTTTGTGGTTTCTGTAGTAACACCTGATGGAACTAAGATCAGCTACGACGACCACGACAGAGATGGAATCATTTATAAAAAAGACCTGACAGCAGGAAAGTATAAGATTACTCCTGAAGCTCTTTCTTCAGAGTATGAGAGCTACAAGCTTGATACATCTACGCAGACTCTTACTGTTAAGGATACAGTTGAGATGAAGGCTGTTGATGTGTCAAATGAGATCAAGAAGGAATCTCAGATCAACGCAGCCAAGGAAGATACTGCTGTACAGGAAGTTGTTGAATCAACACTTACTGACACTGTTGAGTGGGTTGATTCTAACCAGAACAGTTCAAATAGTGACGGAAGTACTTATGAGAAGATCGACAAGAGCAAGATTGATGGAATTCTTGTTGGCTCAGCCCTGAAAGTTGGCAGCGTAAGAAGAATGGCGGCTGCAAGAGGAAGAGCTACTGATGACCAGGGTAATCCTGATGATGGTTCCAATACTTCCAATCCTGAAACATCAGCTCCAGCCAAGCTCGAGCTTGATAAATCTTCAGTAACTGTAGAAGAGGGATCTTCTGCAACTGTGACTGCAAGTGGAATAACAGAGGGATTAACAGCTGAAAGCAGTGACAGTTGTGTTTCTGCAAGCGCAAATGGTGCAACTATCACCATCACAGGCAATTCAGAGGGAACCGCTACTGTTACAGTAAAAGCTGGCGAAGACAGTAAATCTGTAAGTGTCACAGTAACCAAGAAGGAAGAGCCACCCAAGGAGAAGGTAAGCATTAAGTTTGATGCTTCGTCAATTTCAATGAAGGTCGGCGATTCTTCCAAGGAAGTTCATATAACAGAAGGACCATCTGATGCTCAGTGCAGTTCAAGCAATACAAGTGTTGCTACTGTATCAGCAAATGGCAGGACAATTACTGTTTCTGCTGTGGGAAAAGGCGATGCAAAGATCACAGTTAAGGGTAATGACGACTACCTCGACACAGATTTCTCTGTAAGTGTTGCTGATGCTGATCCTAAGGCAATGTCCCTTAGCACAAGTAAACTTACTATCAAAAAGGGTGAAAAGGGTGCAATTGACGTAAGCGGCCCTTCATCTATAGACAGCTGCAGCCCTGCAAGCAGCAACAATATTGCCAAGGCGACTGTAAGCGGAACTAAGATCACTATTGAAACGCTAAGTGTTGGTAAAGAGACCTTTACTGTAAAAGCAAAAGGATTTACTGATGCTAAATTCGAAATAGAGGTTACTGCTGCAGACAAGAAGAACGTGAAGGTAAGTCCTTCTGATACAGCCATCAAGCTTGCGAAGGATGCTAATACTACCATAACCTTCTCAGAGCCAACAGACCTATCCTGCGAGGTTGATAAGGACGGCAAGGATGTGGTCAAGGTTGAAAAGGATGGAGCAAAGTTCAAGATCACAGGACTTAAAGCAGGAACAGCCAAGCTCACATTCAAAGACAGTAAAGACGAGTACAATCCACACAGTGTTACTGTTACTGTAGAAGCTGCTGGAGAGCTTAAGCTCAAGGTATCCAAGATCACTCTTGTACCTGGTAAGACTTACAAGATTGAAACAACTGATTCTAATGTTAAGCCAACCTATGAGTCATCCAAGACCAGTGTTGCCACAGTTGACAGCGATGGTAAGGTTAAGGCAGTTGCTGAAGGTGAAGCAACTATTACCGCCAAGTATGCTGATAAGACTGCTACAGTTGCGGTCAAGGTCATTTCAGGAGAGACTGAGCTAAAAGATAAGGATGGCAATGTTCTTTATGTACTTAAGTCAGATGGTACCTACAGAAAGGCTACCTATGCAGACCTGTTTGATTCTTCAGTTAAAGACTTCTACATAAAGAAGGCAGGTTCTGGTGTCCGTAAGGGATGGTGGACCATAGATGGCAAGACCTACTACTACGACAAGAATGGTAACAAGGTAACTGGTGAGCAGGTTATCAAGGGTGCCAAGTACACCTTTGGCTCTGATGGAGCTCTTTCCTCATCATCAGGAACCATGGGAATCGACGTCAGCAAGTGGAATGGTAATATCAACTGGGCTGCAGTTAAGAACGCAGGTGTTAACTATGCCATCATCAGATGCGGATACAGAGGTTCGTCTGCAGGAGCTCTTATTGAGGATCCTAAGTTCAAGGCTAACATCCAGGGGGCTCAGGCAGCAGGAATCAGAGTTGGTGTATATTTCTTTTCGCAGGCGGTCAATGAAGTTGAAGCGGTTGAAGAGGCTTCCATGTGCATCAATCTGTGCAAGAGCTACAACTTAAGCTTCCCTGTGTATATCGATGTTGAGGCCAGCCACGGCCGTGGAGACCAGATAAGTGCCAGCCAGCGTACAGCCAATGTCAAGGCGTTCTGCGGAACTATCCAGAGTGCAGGTTACAGGGCTGGTGTGTACTCCAACAAGACATGGTTTACTCAGTACATGAACGCTTCATCACTTACAAGTTATAAGATCTGGCTTGCCCAGTATGCAGCCAATGTTACATACACTGCTACAAGATATGATATGTGGCAGTACACTTCCAAGGGATCTATTTCAGGAATTTCAGGTAATGTTGATATGAACATCAACTACAACTGATGGAGGAGAAATGGCAGCTAAGTCAATGCGCAAAGGAACAGGAGCTTTCGAGCTTCTGTCCTTTGTTTTGTTAATGGTATTTTTTATAGGGATAGCACTGATAGACGGGCCCAAGTGGTGCGTTGATACTCCAAGCTATGTGGACATGGAGTTTTCAAGGGAACCAGTATACCCACTTTTTCTTATGGGACTGAGAGTCCTGTTTGAAAGACTTGGGATAAGCTCCGAAGCTTATGGACTTCCGGCGTATCTGACCATGGCAGTTGTGCTGCAGAGCATACTCTGGGCGGTGGCTATACATAGGCTCGGGATCTATATTTATGACCAGTGCAAAAGAGCTATGACTGAGGGAAAGGCAAGACTTATGATGTTTCTTGCCGAAGGTCTTCAGGTGGCGGTAGCTTTTTTGAACCGTTTTGCGGCAAAGAGAGGGGCAATGTACTCTGAGTCTCTGATGACAGAGTCTTTGGCAATGCCATTGTTTGTGCTGTTTACAGTACTTCTTCTTAAGAGCTTTGATGATTATAAGATTTCAAGCTGCATCAAGCTCTTTTTGCTGGCAAGTCTTATCAGCAGTGTCAGGAAGCAGATGCTGATCGTGGTGTTGATGTGGGGAGCTTGCTCATTTGTACTGCATCTTTTTGTAAAGAGATATCGCTCACTGCAGAAATTCAGCTACACTGTGATCTTTGTGTTGCTTACATTTGTGGCTATCGCATTCTTTGACAGGGGATATAACCTGGCAGTAAGGGGAGTCTTTGCGGGGCATACCAGTAACAGCAAGGGAGGACTCTGCACGCTTTTATATACTTCTGATATGGAGGATGCCAAGCTTTTTGCAGACAACGATAAATATCCGGAGATAGAGGCTCTTTTCACAAGGATAATGAATGAGTGTCAGGAGCAGCAGCTGACTATCGATTACGCGCCAGATTACGATAGAGAAGCGCATAATACTCTCACAAATTCTGACTGGGCGGGAGCTGCAAGTCACTACGCTGACGGCTATGACGTTATAGGATTTGATATCATTCTTCCTGCGTGTGATGAATATGTGGCGGAGCACTATCCGGAGCTTTCCGGGGCTATGGCAAGTCTTCAGGAAGATGCCATTGAAAAAGAACTGTTTGGCACACTTTTAAAGGCTCATATAGCAGGGGCGTTCAAGGGGCAGGAAGATGATATGTTGTATGTTCTAAAGGCAAATCTGCTTAAGGCCTTTGTAATCTCCAACGCCAACATAAGTCCAAGGGTACTCATCAAGATTTCTCTTGTGATCTATGGTGTATACCTGATCCTTTACATTTCTTATGCGATAAGTCTTTTAAGGCTGGTAAAGGCTTCTGAAGGGCAGTCTTCAGAGAGGGTTGCTCTTCGAAGGAAGATGCTGATCCTGGGTCTTGTGGTCATGTCAGGTCTTGCGATCAACTGTGTGGTCACAGGTTCCATGATATTCCCGCAGCCAAGATACATGTGTTACAGCATGGGACTTTTTTACCTGTCATTATTTAGCCTTGTACTGGCCAGAGAGTGATGGCGTCGTGGCATATTCAGGCTGATTATGTTATACTTTATAGGATAATGTTTATTTTTAAGAGAGGACGATTATGAGAACTTATTTAGTTACAGGCGGAGCCGGGTTTATCGGCTCAAACTACATTCATTATATGTTTAAAAAATATGGCGACGAGATCCGCATCATCAACGTGGATGCACTGACCTACGCAGGAAACCTTGAAAACCTCAAGGACCTTGAGGGCAAGCCCAACTATACATTTGTTAAGGCAAACATCTGCGACAGGGACGCCATCAACAAGATCTTTGAAGAAAACGACATCGACAGAGTCGTTCATTTTGCTGCAGAGAGCCACGTTGACAGATCAATCGTCAACCCTGAGATCTTTGTAGAGACCAACGTTCTTGGCACAGCTACAATGCTGAACGCTGCCAAGAAGGCATGGGAAAATCCTGATGGCACTTTCAAGGAGGGCAAGAAGTTCCTTCACGTGTCAACTGATGAGGTTTATGGATCCCTGGATGAGGACCCTAACGCATACTTCTATGAGACAACTCCTTATGATCCTCACAGCCCATACTCTGCTAGTAAGGCAAGCAGCGACATGCTGGTGAAGGCTTACATGGACACTTACAAATTCCCTGCAAACATCACCAACTGCTCCAACAACTACGGACCTTACCAGTTCCCGGAGAAGCTCATTCCACTTATCATCAACAATGCTCTTGCAGGCAAGAACCTTCCTGTTTACGGCGATGGCAAGAATGTCCGTGACTGGCTCTATGTTGAGGATCACGCCAAGGCAATCGATATGGTCCAGGAGAAGGGACGTCTTTTCGAGACCTACAACGTTGGTGGTCACAATGAGAAGCAGAACATCGAGATCGTTAAGACTATCATCGATGTGTTAAGGGATGAGCTTGACGACTCTGATCCAAGAAAAGAGCATCTGACCTATGACCTTATTACTTACGTAACAGACAGAAAGGGTCATGACCGCAGATATGCCATTGCTCCAGACAAAATCAAAAAAGAGATCGGCTGGGAGCCTGAGACAATGTTCAAGGAAGGCATCAGAAAGACCATCAAGTGGTACTTTGAAAACCACGACTGGATGGAGCATGTAACAAGCGGAGATTACGAAAAATACTATGACAAGATGTACTCAAACTGCTGATAATATAAGATTTATTGCCTGTTCATGAAAGGAGTTAATACATGAAGGGAATTATTCTTGCAGGTGGATCCGGAACACGTCTTTACCCTCTTACCAGGGCAATGAGCAAGCAGATGATGCCTGTATATGACAAGCCAATGATCTATTATCCTCTCTCCACACTGATGCTTGCAGGTATCAGAGAGGTACTTATAATCTCAACTCCAAGAGATCTTCCTATGTTCGAGGAGCTCTTTGGAACTGGAGAGCAGCTTGGCATGAGCTTTAGCTATGCTATTCAGGAGCAGCCAAGGGGACTTGCTGATGCATTCATCATCGGAGATAAGTTCATTGGTTCTGACAGCGTAGCCCTTGTACTTGGAGACAATATCTTTTACGGACAGAGCTTTTCAAAGCTCCTTAGGACCGTTGCTGCCAGAGAGAGCGGAGCTACAATCTTTGGTTACTACGTAAGGGATCCAAGGGCTTATGGTGTTGTAGAGTTTGATGAAAACGGCAAGGCCATCAGCATCGAGGAAAAGCCTGAGAATCCAAAGAGCAATTACGCTGTGCCTGGTCTTTATTTCTATGACAACAAGGTTGTAGATATTGCTAAGAACGTCAAGCCTTCTGCAAGAGGTGAGATCGAGATCACCAGCATCAACAATGAGTACCTAAGCCGCGGAGAGCTCCAGGTTGAGACCATGGGACGTGGCTTTGCGTGGCTCGATACAGGCAATCACGATGCGCTTCTGGACGCGGCTGATTTCGTCTGCGCATTCCAGAAGAGACAGGGACTTTACATCTCCTGCATTGAGGAGATTGCCTACAAGAGAGGCTTCATCAACAAGGAGCAGCTCCTTAAGCTTGCTGAACCTCTCATGAAGACTGACTACGGCAAATATCTGGTGGAAGTTGCAAACGGGTTATGACTATGATCACTTAAGGAAGTATTTTTGAGTTTAGTGAGCATGGTCGTTCCGGCGAGCGAAACGAGAGCGGAACTTCATTGTTTGTTTTGGGGGAGTTATGGACAGACGCGTTTTTAGAATGGCTATACTGACCATAATAAGTGCATTTATCCTGGTGATGCTGATCGTCTATGCCACTAATGCCAAGAAGATCAATGAGCTTTTTGGATGGGGGCAGGAAAAAGAAATCGAGGCAGATGTTACAGAAGATGCTGCCCAGGAGGAAGTTTTTACTGGGGATCAGATTGGTGATGATCTAAGCGGCTTTCTTCTTGATGAGGACTTTTTTGATGAGACTGAAAAAGTACCATCAGTGGTTGTAAGAAAGAAGACTTCAGCCGGTAATGCAAGTTCAAGCGGCGATACCGCCAGTGGCGATGCGCTGGTTGGGGATGATGGCATTACAGGAACAGGCGGACAGGGTGAAACTGAAGATCCTGCAGGAATGGCTGTTGTCGGACAGGTAACAAACCCAAACCCGGAGTATCCATCAATGTATCAGGATGACGCTACCGGAGCTTCAGGCTATCTTACGAGCATTCCAGAGGCACCTCCAGGAGGCTTTGGCCAGTACATTCCATCAGATCAGACTATCACAGGTACACCAGTTGGTACACCGTGATCATAAATTGATAAAAAGCTCATACGAGCGATCAACATAAGAAAAAGTGTAGGGAGATATACTTAGAAAATGGGTAAGATTACTGTAGAAACATGTGAAATTGAGGGCCTTAGGATCATCACACCTCAGGTGTTTGGAGATGCCAGAGGATATTTTATGGAGACGTTTAATCAAAGGGACTTTGCTGAAGCTGGAATAGACGTTCCTTTTGTTCAGGATAACCAGTCTGCCAGCAGTCAGGGCGTTTTGAGGGGCCTTCATTATCAGATAAATCACCCACAGGACAAGCTTGTTCGTTGCATAAGAGGAGAGGTTTTTGACGTGGCTGTTGATCTCAGACGCGGCTCTAAGACCTTTGGAAAGTGGCATGGCGTTGTTCTTTCTGAGGAAAATAAAAAACAGTTCTTTATCCCTAAGGGCTTTGCCCATGGATTTTATGTAACTTCAGGATATGCTGAGTTTGCTTATAAATGTTCGGATTTTTATACCCCTGGCGATGAGGGCGGTCTTATCTGGAATGATCCAGATATCGGAATTGACTGGCCTCTTGTGGAGGGAGTAGCACTTAATCTTTCAGACAGAGATACTAAGTGGGGAGGAATCAAGGAGTTTTGAAAGGTACAATAAAGAAAAACTCCAAGAGACTATTTCTTGGGGGTTTCTACGTGTTTGCGCTTGCGCTGGCACTTCTACTGATTTTTCATAACAATCCCTTAGAGGATCCGGATACTGCTTTGCTAAAGAAGATATGCGGCTGTGTACTTATTGGTATCAGCTGCATTTTGGTGTTTTTTTGGTACGACAGACTTACCGTGCTTCCTGTAGAGCTTTTCCACTCAAGGAAGCTCATAAAAAGGCTTGCTGTAAACGATTTTAAAAAGAGATATGCAGGGTCCTATATGGGAATCGTGTGGGCACTGGCTCAGCCGGTGGTCACTGTTTGCATGTACTATATTGTTTTTGACAGGGTATTCCAGTCCAGGGCTCAGGCGGTATCAGGAGGTGTGGAGGTGCCTTATGTGCTGTTCCTCACCGCTGGTCTTGTTCCCTGGTTTTATTTTTCTGAAGCGCTTACTAATGGAACAACGTCGCTTCTTGAGTACAACTATCTGGTCAAAAAAGTTCTTTTCAAAATAAGCATACTGCCCATTATCAAAATAATTGCAGCCATGTTCATTCACGTGTTCTTTACTGGGGTGCTTTTGGTGATCGCCTGCATTTATGGCTATTATCCCAATATTTATTGGCTGCAGCTCATTTACTATATTGGATGCGAGTTCATACTGGTGCTGTCACTTAGCTATGCAACCTGCGCCATCGTGGTGTTCTTCAGGGACCTTCTGCAGATCATATCGATTGGACTGCAGCTCTTCCAGTGGGCAACACCTATCCTGTGGAACCTGGATATCGTTCCTGACAGGTACAAGTGGATCTTTAAGCTAAATCCCATGACCTACATTGTTGAAGGCTTCAGGAACTCCATCTATGGCGAGTCCTGGTTCTTTGAGCACTTCTATTCTTCAACATATTTCTGGATCTTTGTGGTAGCTGCATTCTGTATCGGAACGCTTATATTTAAGAGAAGTAAGACACACTTCGCAGACGTGCTGTAATGGCGCTTTGCGGTATGTATAGATAGGAAATGTATGGATAAAGACACAGCGATTGAAGTAAAAAACCTGACAAAGGTTTATAGACTGTATGATAAGCCCATGGACAGGCTCAAGGACTCCCTTGGACTTATGCGGAAAAAGAAATACAAGGAGCATCTTGCTCTCAACAACGTGACACTTTCCGTCAAGAAGGGTGAGACTGTTGGTATCATCGGAACCAACGGCTCAGGTAAGTCTACGATCCTCAAGATAATAACAGGGGTCCTGTCACCCACAACTGGGGAAGTCAATGTAGATGGCCATATTTCAGCTCTTTTGGAGCTGGGAGCAGGCTTTAACATGGAGTACAACGGAATCGACAATATCTACCTAAACGGTATGATGATCGGCTTTTCCGAGGAAGAGATAACAAAGAGACTTGATGCCATCTTAGAGTTTGCCGATATCGGCGACTATGTGTATCAGCCGGTTAAGACCTATTCAAGTGGTATGTTTGTAAGGCTTGCCTTTGCGGTTGCCATCAACATCGACCCTGAGATCCTGATCGTGGATGAGGCTCTTTCCGTTGGAGACGTCTTCTTCCAGGCCAAGTGCTACCACAAGTTTGAGGAATTCAAGAAGCAGGGTAAGACAATCCTCTTCGTATCCCACGACCTGTCCAGCATCAGCAAGTACTGTGACAGGGCAGTGCTCTTAAACCAGGGCGTTCTCCTTGGTGAGGGCACTCCCAAGAAGATGATCGACATCTACAAGCAGGTCCTTGTAGGCCAGTACCCACTTCCTAAGGGAGAGGGCGAGAACCTTCTTGATGATGAGGAGATCAGAAAGGCCGCAGCTAAGGCTTCTGACAAGGCTGATGCCAAGGTTGAGAAAAAACCGGAAGAGGAAAACCCGGATCTTCTTGAGTACGGCGACGGCGCAGCTACTATCACTGATTACTACGTAACCGACGATAAAGGCGCTCGCACCAACTCTATTATTAAGGGTTCAGAGTTTACCGTGCATATGCGCGTTAAGTTTGGCAGGGACGTTGCAGCGCCCATCTTCGCCTTTACCTTCAAGAACATCATGGGTATCGAGATCACAGGAACCAACTCCATGGTGGAGAAAGCCTTCCTTGAACCCGTAAAGGCCGGCGACGAGAAGGATATCTCTTTTACCCAGAAGATGACATTACAGGGCGGTGAATATTTGCTGAGCTTCGGCGTTACCGGCTTTGAACAGAACGACTTCACCGTATACCACAGGCTATATGATGCTTTGAACGTTACAGTAGTTTCCGACAAGAATACTGTTGGATATTATGACATGAACACTAAGTGCACTGTAGTAGATGCAGAGCATTGAGGAAATATACATGCAGGAAGAAATCAAGATTGGGGGAGTATCCCTTAATTTCAAACACTACTCGGGAGTTGATCTCTACAGCGATGGTGCCATAGAGAACGACCTTCTTGAGATAGTGAAAAAGTATAAGAAAGAAGAATACCAGAAGGTCATTGAAGAGCGTAACAGCTGGCCTATCCTGTACCACCTTTCGGAGAAGCGCGCTAACATCGTGGAGTGGATCCCTATGGATCCAAATGCCAAGGTGCTGGAAGTGGGCTCTGGTTGCGGTGCCATAACTGGCATGCTCAGCAAAAAGGCCAGAGAAGTTGTGGCCTGCGACCTTTCGCGCCGCCGCTCTGAGATCAATGCCACCAGGAATTCTGAGTGCCAGAACGTAACTATCCACGTGGGCAATTTCAGGGACATTGAGCCTGATCTTCCCAAGGATTTTGACTACATCTTCCTTATCGGCGTCTTTGAGTATGGTCAGGGCTACATCGGAACTGACACTCCTTACGAGAGATTTCTTCGCATGCTTAACAGGCACCTCAAAAAAGGCGGTCGTATCGTCATTGCCATTGAGAACCGACTGGGCCTTAAGTACTTTGCCGGCTGTGCGGAGGATCACCTTGGCAGCTACTTTACAGGAATTGAAGGCTATTCTGCCGATTCCGTTGCAAGGACCTTTAGTAGGAACGGCCTCATCAACATTTTCAAGAAATGTGGCATGAATGAGTACCATTTCTATTATCCATATCCTGACTACAAGCTTATGACTCTTTTGCACTCAGATTCATATCTGCCTGGTTACGGTGAGCTTCAGGACAATGTCCGCAACTTCGACCGAGACAGGATGGTTCTTTTCAACGAGAAAAAAGCTTACGAAGAGCTTATAAAAGAGAACATGTATCAGGAGTTTGCTAACTCTTTTGAAGTTATCTTGGGACCTGGTTTTGATACCATCTACAGCAAATATTCAAACGACAGAGTTGACGAGTTCAAGATAAGGACCGACATCGCCATCGACCGCGCAGGCCGGAGGATCATCAAGAAGTTTCCTCTTACTGAGGCGGCAAAAGAGCACGTCCTTGGCATCAGGGATGCTTACCTTGGCCTTGTGGAGAAGTACAGGGGCGGAGATCTTGAAATCAACGACTGCCAGATAAGTGAAACAGAAGGCTGCGCCATTTTTTCTTTTGTCAACGGAGTACCATTGTCATCGCTGCTGGATCAGTGCATTGACAGGGACGACCGCGAGGCCTTCGATGCTCTGGTGGGTGAGTACATCAAGAGAATAGGCTACAAGCCTGACTATCCGGTTTCGGACTACGACCTTATCTTTTCCAATATCATGGTCAACGGCCCTATCTGGACCATCATTGACTACGAATGGACCTACGGAAAGTGCATTCCTGTTAAGGAGCAGCTGTGGCGCGCAATTTACTGTTACAGGCTTGAGGACAGGAAGCGCGAGCACTTTGACGTTAAGCCCATTTACGACAAGGTTGGCCTTACGGAAAAAGAGATGAAGGACCTCCTTGAGGAGGAGTACGCCTTCCAGAAATATGTCACAGGAAATCGCAAGTCCATGGTTGAGATCTGGCGCGGCATTGGCCGCAAGACCTTTGTGCCAAAAGAGCTTCAGGGCGGCGCAGATGCAGCAAGACCAGACGACTGTGTTCAGGTTTATCTGGACGAGGGAGAGGGCTATTCTGAGGACGACTCTTTCTTCCCGGAGGAGCAGTACGACGAGAAGAATGAGATCAGCCTTGACCTGAGGATTTCCGGGGACTGCAGGACTGTCCGTGTGGACCCTGCCTTTGCACCATGCCTTGTTACGATCCTTGATGCAACCTGGAACGACAAGCCAATCTCAGACAGCACCTGCAATATCAGTATCCATCCGGTGAACGGCCAGTGGATATCTGACGATTCATTTGTATTTAACAGTGATGACCCTAACATCGAGATCGGCCTTGAAAACGAGGCGGGGAAGATGGACAGAAATCACTTGAAACTGACTCTTTTGACAACTCTTGTTCCTGCAAATGCAGCACAGGCAGTGGCTGAGTCAGTTCACACCGATGAGCCCCAGGGGGAGCACAAAAAAGGTGGCAGCATCATCGGCAAGATAAAAGGAAAGATCAAACAAAAGCGCGAGGAGCGCTTCTACAAAGACGAGGAGTGGGATTAAGGGGATATGTTAAAAGACCTTGCTAAGGGTACGCTGATCAAAAAGCAGACAAACAAATACAATAAGCTCTTGGCATCCAAGGCTTCTGCCTACGACAAGTGGCAGAGGGCAAGGGAAAAAGAGCCTGTTCAGGCGGCAGAGGCTCCTATTCAGTACGAGACTGCTGAAAATGGAGAACTTGTGCCTAAAAAACTACCTGAGCCAATTGTTAAGGTTGTGCCCTACGGCAAGGTTTGGGAAGTTCAGGACAACAAGAAGGATGAGACAACAGTCTATCTGTTTGTAAGCCCCAAGGGCAAGCTTGTTAAGAAGGCTGCGGAGGCTGTTAAGCAGTACTTCATCGCACACCCTGAGATCAACGTGGTTTACGGAGATGAGGATGAGCTTGGAAAGGGCGGAAAGTACATCCATCCTTACTTTAAGCCGGACTGGTCCCCTGATTCATATTTAAATGCTTTCTATATCGGAAGCTTTTTTGCCTGCAGAGCAACAGTGATGCATGAGTCCGCCGCAGAGTACGACAACGCAGTCAGGATGCTTGGCGGAACTGCCCACAAGAAGGGGTCAGTAGAGCAGACCGGGCTTGAGGCTTCTCTTTTGTCTGCAGACGTACTGTTCTGCATGCTGGCAATACATGAGCACGCCTTCGGAAAAAGAACCGGTCTCGAATTCCCAATTGGTCACATCAGGGAAGTTCTGTTCCACAGAAACCCTGAGCAGGACGTGTTCTACGGAAGAAGCTTCCACACATCAAGGCATATGCTGCTTTCCCCAGCTACGGTCAGCATAATCATTCCATCCAAGGATCATCCGGAGGTGCTACAGCAGTGCCTTAATTCAATAATAGAAACCACCGGCGATGACAATATCAAGTACGATATCGTCATCATCGACAACGGAAGCAGCGCTGCAAACCGCGTTAAATACGGCGTTTATGCAAGCCGCGCCGAGAGAAAGAACGGCCTTACCAAGATAAATTATATCTACAAGACCCAGGAGTTTAACTTCTCCGCAATGTGCAACCAGGGAGCCAAGAACTCGACTGGCGAGTACCTTCTGTTTTTAAATGACGACATTGAGTGCGTCAAGGAAGGCTGGATGCGGGAGATGCTGTCCCAGGCGCAGCTTAAGCACGTGGGCGTTGTTGGCGCCAAGCTCATTTACCCTGAGTCTGATCTTATCCAGCACGCAGGAATTGCAAATGTTCGTCGCGGCCCTGTCCACAAGCTTCAGAAGATGCACGACAACAAGAGCCACTATTTTGGCTACAACCGCGGTATCCACAACATGATCGGAGCAACCGCCGCCTGCCTTATGGTGAGTCGCAAGAAGTTCAACGATGTTGGCGGATTTCCTGAGGAGCTGAAGGTTGCCTTTAACGACGTGGATTTCTGCTACAGCATGCATGAAAAGGGCTATTACAATGTGTGCTGCAATCACATATATCTCACACATCACGAGTCCCTGACCAGGGGCCTTGATAACCTTGATCCCAAGAAGATGGAGAGACTTGCAGTTGAGGGCGACACCCTTATGACAAGGCATGCTCACCTCTACAACGTGGATCCTTTCTACTCACCTCACCTTACTGAGGATGAGACCATTTCTGCAATTATTCCTAAGGAGGACTACACAGCTCCTGAGGATATTCCATATGCCACGGCAAGCATCCATGAGCGTGGCATCCACGGCGCAAGGGAAGACCAGTGCCTGAGGATCGGCTGTGAGTACAACGGAACCATGGACAACTGGCTCTATGGCGTCACTGCCAAGAGTAATGAGGAAGGGTACTTCCTTAAGGGATACAGCTTTGTCATTGGTTCTGATAATGCCTGCTTTGAGAAGAGGCTGCTACTTCGCCTTGTTCAGAGGTACGAAGACGGCGCAGGCCCAGTAGGACCTAAGGTTTACAGCTTTGCGCCTTACGTGTGGTACCGCCCGGACATCAGGGTAAGACTTGCAGATCAGGTGAACGTTGATCTTACTGGCTACAAGCTTCGTATTAAGAAGGGGCTGTTGCCACCTGGCTACTACCAGATCGGCATGCTGGCCATCGACAAGACCAGCAGGCTCAAGCTAGTGAACTGGGTGCCAAATATACTGAAGATCAAGGCGACTAACTGAGCGGGATATTTGAGCAAGTTTTAAGGCGACCCATGTCGGGGTGTCAAAAAAAGCTGTATTGCTAAGAAATTTGAGCAAATATATTTGCAAACCCATGTCGGATGTTCAGAAACAGCAGATTTGCTAAGAATTTGTTGGAGAAACCCGTGCTGGGTGGTCAAAAACAGTAAATTTGCAAAAAAAGCTTGAGCAAGTTTTAAGGCGACCCATGTCGGGGTGTCAAAAAAAGCTGTATTGCTAAGAAATTTGAGCAAATATATTTGCAAACCCATGTCGGATGTTCAGAAACAGCAGATTTGTTAAGAATTTGTTGGAGAAACCCATGTCATAGGTTCAAAAACAGTTAATTTGCTAAAATATAAAAATACCGGAGAGATAAATGTCAGAAGAATTAGATTATAAGGCCGCATACGAGCGGGAAAAATTGAAGACTGCGGATCTTGCTGGAAGGATTGCAGAACTGGAAGACAAGAACCAGGAGCTGGAATTCAAGCTTAACAGGATCAAGAACAATCCTATCTGGAAGGCGTCTACACCAGCAAGAAACGCTATGCACTGGGTGATAAGGCAAAGAGACCGGATAAGGAACCAGGGGTCTCTTCGAGGCGTTATTGCCAAGATCAAGTACAAGCAGATAGAGAAAAAGGCCATGACTCACTATGGTACAGAGAGCTTCCCTTCGGAGGAGACAAGAAAAGAGCAAGAAAGTGCTGTATTTGAGAAGATGCCACTTATCTCAATCTTGGTGCCACTCTATAACACACCAGAGAAGTTCCTCCGCGACATGATCGAGTCAGTGCTGGATCAGACTTACAAGAACTGGCAGCTGTGCCTGGCAGACGGCTCAGATAACGAGCATGTGGAGCTGGTGCAGAGCATTGTTGAAGAGTATAAAAAGGATGCGAGAGCGCAGATAACTGGAAGTGATGCGGCAGGCGCTGCAAGCGAAGCAACATGCAAGATCAAGTACCAGAAGCTCTTTAAAAACGAAGGTATTGCAGGCAACACCAATCACTGCCTGGAGCTGGCTGATGGTGAGTACCTTGGACTTTTTGACCATGACGATATTCTTCATCCTGAAGTCCTCTATTGGTACGTTAAGGCAATCAACGAGCAGGACGCTGATTATATCTACTGCGATGAGACAACCTTTAAAAATGATGACATCAACAAGATGATCACTATGCACTTTAAGCCTGACTATGCAATTGATAACCTTAGGGCTAATAATTATATCTGTCATTTCAGTGTATTCAAACGCTCTCTCCTTGACGGAACAGAGCTCTTCAGACCTAAGTTTGACGGAAGTCAGGACCATGACATGATCTTAAGGCTAACTGACAGGGCAGAGCATATTGTTCATGTGCCAAAGCTTCTTTACTATTGGAGAAGTCATGCAGCGTCTGTTGCATCAGATATTTCAGCTAAGCCATATGCCATTGAGGCAGCTAAGGGTGCGGTTGCAGATCACCTTCGCCGTCATGGCTATGATCATTTCAAGATAACAAGCACAAGGGCTTTTGAGACAATTTTCAAGATCACCTACGAGGTAAAGGGAACTCCAAAGGTTTCAATCGTGATCCCTAACTGCGAGCATGCAGAGGACCTTAAGAGGTGCATCGACTCCATATATGAGAAGTCGGTTTACGACAACTACGAGATCATTGTAGTTGAGAATAACTCCAAGGGCAGCGAGATAAGAGGCTACTACGAGGAACTTAAAAATGGCGGCCTTAAGGACATCGTAAAGGTTGTGGACTACACAGCCTGGAAGGCAGAACAGGACAAGGCCAAGCAGAGCGCAGCAGCTCCGTCTGAAGGCTTCAATTACTCCGCAGTTGTAAACTACGGCGTCAAGAACTCAACAGGCGACTATGTGATACTTCTTAACAACGACACTCAGGTCATAACTGTCAACTGGATCGAGGAGCTTCTTATGTACGCTCAGCGTGAAGATGTTGGCGCAGTTGGAGCAAAGCTCTACTTCCCTGACCGCAAGATACAGCATGCAGGCGTTGTCCTTGGACTTGGTGCTCACAGGACCGCAGGCCATTCACACTATGGCCAGGCTGGTATGAACCTTGGCTATATGGGAAGACTTTGCTACGCCCAGGATGTCAGTGCAGTTACAGGAGCCTGCCTCATGGTGAGCCGCAAGAAATACGACGAAGTGGGCGGCTTCGACGAGGGCTTTGCAGTCAGTCTTAACGACGTGGACTTCTGCCTGAGACTTAGAGAAAAGGGCTACCTTAATGTCTTTACACCATTTGCAGAGCTCTATCACTACGAGTCTCTTTCCAGGGGCCTTGACCTTGAGGGCAAGAACGCAGAGCGCTACGACAAGGAGTCAGAGCACTTCAGAACAAAATGGAAAGAAGTGCTGGACAAGGGCGATCCATACTACAACCCAAACTTCTCTTTGGATAGAAGTGACTACAGCCTGAATGTGGAAGGGTACTCAAGTCTGAGAGTACAGTAATTTATGAACACTAAACGTTTGATCAAATGGACTATTATAATAGCAACTGCGCTGATCCTTGCAATTCTTGTGATTCCCCAGAGGGAAAAGAGACGTGGTTCTTTTTCAGAGCTGACCATAAGCGGGGATGCGGCGCAGGAGATAATGTCAGGAAGAACATATCGGGAGAATATGGAACCTGACATTTATTTTGATGGGGAAAAGCTCTTTTACGATGTAAATGAACACAGCTACTACTATTCAATTATTGAAGGCAGTAAAACCGCCTTTGATCCGGAGGTTTCAGTTGAATCCTCTGTGAAGGATACGAAGATCGCAGTCGTGGAAGATGCTATCACGCAGGAGCTTATAGCCTCCAGCAAGCCTGTAAGGATGCTTGTTTATGATGCTTTCGGATTTTGTGAGATGAACCTTATCTGCACAACGCTCCCAGTCATAAGCATCAGCACTCAGGAAGAGATCGGAGACCTTGACGTTTCCATGAATGTGAGGCTTTTTGACAACAGGAAGTCTTCAGAGAGGCGAAACACCACATCTACCGGTACTGTAAGGCTCAGAGGCAATACCACAAGGATCTTCCCCAAGAAGTCCTTCAAGCTCAACCTCAATGAGGGTGCAGGTCCTGGGAAAAGAAATATCTACACTTCTTTCCTTGGTATGCGCGCCGATAATGACTGGGTCCTTACTGCCTGCTACAACGACCGTGACAAGGTGAGAAATCTCTTTTCCCATAATCTGTGGACCTATAGCTGCGGAACAGACAATGCCTACGGGCTCCAGACAGGTATAGAGTTTAAATTCGTGGAACTGCTTGTAAATGACCAGTATTGGGGGCTCTATATCCTTGGCTATAAGCCTGACACCAAGACTCTTGGGGAGAATATCCAGGATAAGGATTACTTCTACAAACTGGATTACCTTCTGTCAGGTTTTAGAAGCGATGTGGATGTTAAGCCGATCAATGACTATTATACTTTTCTGGAGAATAACGCCAGAGACAATGAGTATCTGAAGCGCTCGGTTGACATGGACAACGCCATTGATTTTAACTTGTTTGTCACGCTGATACAGGGATCTGATAACATCCTCAAGAATTATTATGTGCTACTGACAGGCAAGGATGAGGACAGGAAGGCTATTTATGTGCCTTGGGATCTGGACCGATCCTGGGGTGATGAGTATTCTGCTGCGGAAGTTAATCAGACTGCTTATTATAAACTGACGGCAGATGAGAACATGATCTTCACAGACAATGGGCTTTATCAGCTTTTGTTTAACGAAGACGAAGAGACCTGGAAGCTTCTTTTTGACAAGTATGACGAGCTTAGAAATAAGGGCTGGTCTGATGAAGTTATAGATGTGATGCTGGATGAATATGAGAGTGACATCTTTGCTTCCGGCGCATATCTTAGGGAAAAGGTCAGATGGCCTGAGGCTGACTATAACGAAGAAAACAGTCTGGCTACCTTCAGGGAGTTTGTCCATGCGAGATTTATGGCTATGGATGAGCTGATGGAGAGGCTAAAGAGCTATAGGTATGGTAATCCTTTCATAGACCAGAGCCTCTGCCACAAAAACTTTGAGGACTCTGTCATTGTTGTTGAGATTGGTGCCAGATGGATCCTGGATGATGAGAGATACAAGGAATTTCTTGAATATATTGGCATAGATCTGTCACTTATAGACGAGGAAACCAGATATGTGGTTACTGGATTTGGCGGAAAGGATGCAAGCTACCTTGCAGATCCAAGGTCCTATGAAGATGGGGCAGAGACTGCCTTTGGTGCTCTGACCATAGAAGAGAGCGAACTGGAAAATTACGAGTACGACGAGGATTACACAATATTCTTAGATGGCATCAAGTGCTTTAACTCCTCTGATGAGACTGCTGATCCTATTGTTATAGCTTCCGTATTTAATGACAGGGCAATTAAGCTCAATATGGACGATGGCTACCGCGTTCAGTATGATATGTACGAGACTCCCCAGTATCCTCAGCTTATTCTGGATCTTATTGACAACCTTGGAGGATATATCTTTTTACAGGTCCACAATACAAATTCTGAGCTGATAGATGCTGGCAGATTTCTCAAGGCCTTTGACATTGATCTTGGAACATATTCTTCCATGGAGGAGGCTCTGGCTGGCAGCAGTGAGCTGGTATTTCTTTTAAATAGCGACAGGAGAACGGGAAAACTGTTGGCTGATCCATATGTGTCTGGAAGCATCAATGAAACAGAGCTGGGTCAGTATGCCTTTTATGGAACAGATACTGATTATGGTATTTACTTCAATGGTGCAGAGGCACAGACAGGAACCCTGGAGGAGCTGTACAAATATGAGATCATAGTCACAGTCTTTTCAAAGGATCTTGAAGAGACTGGAAGATATGCGTTTTAATGTAAGGATTTAGGAGATTATCTGATCTATGAAGAAAAAGATAGTGCTGATCATATTGCTGTCAGCGATATGCCTGGTGGTATTCCTGTGCGTGTTTCTTGATACAGGAAAAAAACTGAGCGATCATATTGTTTCGGAGGATGAAGCTACATCGATCATGGCTTCAAGAGCTGAGGACGAGAGTCTTCTTCCGGAGCTTTATTTTGGGAACCAGGAACTTACGGTAGATACTGCCGCAGGACAGTACTATTATTCTCTGATTTCCGGAGATGATAATGCCTACGATCCTTATGTAAAGGCTGGAATAGGCAGTAAGCGCATAAATGTAGCACTAGTCAGTAACGAAAGTAGTTCACAGGACCTTATAACTCCTCAGATGATTCAAGAAGCGAAAGAGCTGGAGCTTCTTTTTTATAATGAAAAGAACTATGTAAAAAGAAAGCTTATCTGCACAACCATTCCGATCATGAGCATAGTCTGTGATCAGGAGATAGGCGATATAGATCCTTCAAGTGCTTTTCTTAAGCTTTTTGACAATGGAGTGGACGCTGCCAAAAGATCTTTTTCATCAGACACAGAGATAAGGCTTAGAGGCGGCAGTACCAGAGCCTATCCAAAGCTTGCGTATAAGCTGTCTTTGGTGGAGGAGGATTCGGGAAATCATAAGAAACAGAAAAAAGCTTCTCTTCTTGGCATGCGCAGTGACGACGACTGGGTTCTCTATGCTGCTTACAATGATCAGGAAAAGATCCGAAATGTCTTTTCCTCAAATCTGTGGGCCATGAGTTGCGGAAATGACAATAGCTACGGAGTGAATTCAAGCCCTGAGTACAGATATTTAGAGCTCTTTATGAACGGGACTTACTATGGGCTATATGCTCTTGGGTACACGCCAGATGAGAGAGATCTTGGACTTAATGATGAAGCTGGCGATGGATTTTACAAGAAAAAGGAATCCCTCAATCTGGAAACCTATGACGTAAAGAACAAGGGGGCAGAAGAGGGAACAGCAAAATACGCAGAGCTAAAAAGAAAGATATACGAGTATTATTTTGACCTTCAGGATAACTGCTTTGACACGGATTATCTAAAGAGCGGGATTGACCTTGATAATGCGATGGATTTTTATCTTTTTATTTGCCTTATTCAGGGTAAGGACAATCTCCATAAGAACTACTACACTATTTTGAAACAGACAGACGAAGGTCATAGAGCGATCTATATTCCATGGGATATGGACATGGCATGGGGAAACGTCTGGGTTGATATGACCGAGAATAATAGCACAGCCATGTACAAATATTTGCCGGAAGAAAGCTATCTTTTTGTGGATGGCTATATGTACTGGCTCCTATTTGATGGCGATGAAGAGGCGTACAACACGCTGTTTGAAAGGTATGACACTTTAAGAGAGGGAGCCTGGTCCAACGAAAACATCATGGCCCTTCTTGATAAATACGAAGAGGAAATTTTCTTTTCCGGAGCATACATAAGAGATAAGAACAGATGGCCTTTGGGCAATTACATTGAAGGGGAATACTCTCTTTCTACGTTTAAGACCTATGTGGAAAACAGGCTTTCCCAGATGGATGCTTACATTGAGAGACTTAAAAATGAGAGGACTGAAGATCCTTTTGTTACACAGACTCTTTTATATGGTGACTTTGAAGTATCTGATCTGGTGATCAGATTTGATAACAGGCAGGAGCTGGAAGATGATGCGTATAGAAAGCTTCTGGAAAAATGTAATATAGACGTAAGCGCAGTCAGTGAGGATGCGGGATTTATACTTTACAGGGCATCTGACGCACAGCAGCAAGTGGTTTCATATGACTCTGATCTTGAGACGGGTGTAGATACTATCCTTGGGCGGCTCTGGAAAGGCCGTTCAGATGAGCATATTTATGACGATGAGGATGACTATTCATTGTTTGTAGATGATATCGATTGCATGAAGGTCAAGACGGATTCACTTCCCCTGAGCGTAGTTGTCATTCCTCCATCTAAACGTGCAATGGAAATGAAGCTTGAAAAAACCTATAAGGCTCATTTCAATTTTGCTGAATTGACTGACAGGGATCTCTGCATTGATGCGCTTCCTTACATTAGCGGTAATGCGGTTGTTATGTTAAAAGACGTAAAAGACAGTGACACTGCGTTTCTTGAGAAGTTTGACACTGATCTGGGAGGATACCTGAGCCTTTCTGAGGCGGTGGAAAATGAAGGTGAGTTAGTAGTTCTTTTGAACAGTGATAAGAGAATGGCAGCCCTTATAAACAATGCAACTATCTCCGGAACTGTGCAGGAAACAGAACTGGGCACATATGCATATTTTGAAAATGAAGGTAATTTCGGTATGTATATAAATGGTGAGGAGATACTTACTGGTCTTGTTGAGGATAGTAACGGGCAAATGGCAGATATAATGCTGTTTTCTGAGGACTGGACGGAAAATACCCTTCAAAAGAGCTTTGGGTTAACCGAAGATTTAGGAGATAATTAAGTTGAGCCGGTTCATATCAAAAAAAGTCGCATGGCTGGTAATTGTTCTTACAGCAGTACTGCTATTTGTGGCTTGTGCATTTATTCATAAAAAGAAAACTGAAGTAGCCCGGTTTGACGACATTGCTCCATGGGAGACTGTAGGCTTTGTCCCAGAGGAGCTGCCAGTGACTGCAGCCAGCACCATCCGGGTTATGTTTAATGAAGATGGCACTATTTTCTATAATGTCTATCTCCCCTGGAATGAAGATGATAGTATCAAAGTAATATGTGATGAAGCAATATCTCTTACAGTTGGAGGAGTGGAATACCATAATGGTGACTCTTTTAGCATACCTGCACTTACAGATGTAGAGGGCGTCATAAGCGTACCAGGTGTAGGTGAATATGCTGGAACATTCAGATTTATTGGTACATCAGGTATTCCATCAATACATCTTGGGCTGTATAATGACAGCGAAGAGTTTCTTTCAGAGACTAAGGGCAACACGGCTACTGGCTACTGCACGATCCTTGACGATTCTGAAAAGCAGGATTTTGCAGGTAACTGCAGCATTCGCATCCACGGAAACACTTCCTGGTACAACGACAAGAAATCCTATCAGTTGTCCCTGGAGGAAGATGCCAGTATCCTTGGAATGGGAGCCCAGAGGAAGTGGCTTCTTATCTCTGAATTTGTTGACAGATCTTTTTTGAAAGATGCAATAATGTACCAGCTTGCCAGAAACTCAGGGGATGAGCATGCTCCGGAGTTTAGGTTTGTCAATGTGTACCTTAACGGCCGGTATAATGGTCTTTATCTGATGACACAGAAGATCGGCATTGAGGGCGGAACTTTAAGTGATCTGAATGACCTGGAAGCTGAGAACAGTCTCCTTCAGGGAGAAGGTCTTTTGCAGAATATCACAGGTGGATATCTGGTGGAGCTAGGGGTTCTGGAAGCCATGCAAAGGGACGAGGGTGAAACTGTTTTCGAATCTCCAAACCGCTACATGAGAGTCAAGTCTCCAAACAATATCACTGAGGAGGAACTAGCGTACCTGTCGGGACTTGTGATGGAGGCGGAAGAAGCTCTTTATCTTCCGGATGGTGAAGTGACCGATGATGGCAAGACCTGGTCTTCCTACTACGACGCAGATACCTGGGTAAGGGAGTACCTTCTTCAGGAGATTTCAGCCAATTACGACACTGAGTATGCCAGTTCTTTTTTCTATGTAAAAGAAAATGACCCTACAATCTATGGTGGTCCGGGCTGGGATTTTGACAGAGCCATAAACGACTACATTCAGTTTATTCAGAACGAGAGTCTTGATTTTCAGGTAAGGGCTCTTCACAACAACGCCATAAGAGTTTTTGAGAAAAATGAATCAGGCGTGTTGTGGCTTAGGCAGCTGGATTCCCATGAGGATTTTCATGACCGGATGAAGGAGAGCTTTTTTAATACCATGGAGCCAGAGCTTTCAAGGATCATTACAGAGGATGTACCGATGTGGCAGCAAAGCATAGCAGATTCTGTGGCTGCTGATGCAATCCTGTGGCATGAAGGGGAGTGGTCCAAGGAAGCAAGGGATGGATATGCGCAGAGCTATGCTTCTTCTGTACCTGATGCTGTGCAGGGAATGTCTGACAGACTTAAGGCCCTTCATGAATATTATGAGCATGAGGATGAGTACAGCCTGGTTACGTTTGTCATTCCGGAGTGCAGGTTTGATCTTGTGGTACCCGTCAAGACCGGAGAGACCATTGGAAGTGAGGTTCTGCCAATATACAAGGACAGCATGGACTGGTATGATGGTGATGAGCTCTTTACAACACAGACAGTAGTTACAAAAGATATAGTACTAAGCCAGAAGGATTGACCTTATATGGGCAACAGATTTAGAAACGAACAAAAATATCTGCTAAGCAAGTCTGACATTGCGATGCTTGATACAAGACTTATGGGCATTATGGAAAAGGATCCCCATCTTGGAGATGAGGCGTCCTACCTTATCCGCAGTATATATTTCGATGATCCCCAAAACTCATGCCTGCATGAAAAAGAAGACGGAGTGGGAGTAAGGCAAAAGTGGAGAATCCGAAGTTACAACTGCAGCGATAATGTGATCCACCTTGAATGCAAGAAAAAGATCAGGGATATGACCTGGAAGGACAGCATATCCATTACCCGAAGCGACCTGGAAGATGCTCTAAATGGCAGTGTTCAGGTCAGCAAGGAAAAAGAAAAGCTCTGGAATGAGTTTGCTCTTCTTGTTATCACAAAAAGATATCGCCCTGTCACCATCGTTCAATACGAGAGAGTACCGTATATATGGGCACCCTCCAATGTCAGGATCACCATCGACAGGAATCTTTCATCCAGCATCAGCTTTGACAGCTTTTTTGAAAAATACCTCCCGGCAAGACCTGTAATGCCGGCGGGACTTGATCTTTTAGAAGTAAAATATGACACTCTTTTGCCTGATCATTTAAGGCACATGCTGAGTTTAAGAAATATGAGAAACACTTCTTTTTCCAAGTATGAGCTGTGCAGACGGCTGCCAATGAGTGCATTTTAGGAGGTTTAAATCATGAGTTTTAAGGATATTCTAAAGAAGTCATTTTTAGAGAACTACGCCCACACAGAGATGGATTTTAAGACCATCATCATAGCTATTTTAGTGACCTGCGTGATGGCGGTGTACATTTATTACCTTTACAGGATCGTAACCAAGAAAAGCTTTTATTCAAAGAGCTTTAACATCTCCCTGGCAGCGCTGGCAGTCATCACAGCAGCCATCATTCTGACAATCCAGACCAGTATTGTAGTATCCCTTGGTATGGTTGGTGCACTGTCTATCGTCAGATTTAGGACGGCGATCAAGGAACCAATGGATCTGGTATTTCTGTTCTGGTCAATTTCTGTCGGCATCATCTGCGGAGCAGGACTTTTTGGACTTGCCATCGTGGCTTCCCTTGCAGTTACAGTTGTGATACTGCTCCTGGACATGATCCCACAGGCCAAGGCGCCACAGATTCTTCTTGTAAGCTACGAAGACAGTAGTGAAGCAGACTCTGAAATTGAAGAGATCCTCAGGGAGAAAGCCGGACACTGCGAAGAGAAGTCAAGAACAATCGCAAGTGGCCAGGTAAGCGTCGCCTATGAACTTAGAACTTCCATGGGAAAAGAGCTTTGTGGCAGCCTGTCAAAGATATCCGGAGTATCAAGCGTGTCTCTTCTTAAACATGATGGAGAGGTAACATACTAAACAGGCTATTTTAGTGATATAATCAATATGTCCGGGTGATCAGGACATAAGTGCAAATTATTAGGAGGATTGAGCATGAGTGAAGCAACAAAGCAGTTTGAGTATTGGTTAAATGACGACTATTTTGACCAGGAGACAAAGGACGAGCTTCTTGCCATCAGAAACAATGAGGCAGAGGTTGAGGATCGTTTCTATAGAGAGCTTGAGTTTGGTACTGGAGGACTTCGCGGCGTTATCGGCGCAGGTACCAACAGGATGAACAAATATACAGTTCGTAAGGCAACACAGGGTCTTGCTAATTACATCAAGAAGAATGGCGGTCCAGACGCAGCAAAGATGGGCGTTGCCATTTCCTATGACTGCAGAAAGTTTTCACCAGAGTTTGCCGATGAGACAGCTCTTTGCCTTGCAGCTAACGGCATCAAGGCTTACGTTTCCGATATCCTTCGCCCCACACCAGAGCTTTCTTTTGCTCTTAGGGAATTTGGATGTATTGCAGGCGTTATGGTAACTGCTTCTCACAACCCTCCAGAATATAACGGCTACAAGGTTTACTGGCAGGACGGTGCCCAGGTTACACCACCTCACGACACCGGCATCATCAGCGAAGTTGTGGCAATAACTGACTATCACGAAGTTAAGACCATGTCAAAAGAGGACGCCATCGCCCAGGGCCTCTATGTGAGCTTTGGTCAGGAGATCGACGACAAGTACATGGTTGAGCTTAAAAAGCAGATCATCCACAAGGATGTTATCGACGAGATGGCTGATAAGTTCACCATCGTTTACACACCTTTCCACGGAACAGGTAATCTTCCTGTAAGGCGTGTCCTCAAGGAGCTTGGCTTTAAGAACGTGTTCGTTGTTCCTGAGCAGGAAGAGCCAGATCCTGAGTTCACAACTCTTGATTATCCTAACCCTGAGGATCCCAAGGCCTTTGAGCTTGCTCTTAAGTTGGCAAAAGAAAAGGATGCAGACATCGTACTTGCAACCGACCCTGATGCTGACAGACTTGGAATCTATGCAAAAGACCTTAAGACCGGAGAGTATGTGCCATTTACAGGTAACATGTCCGGAATGCTGATCGGTGAGTACATCTTAAGAGAGCGCAAGGCTACAGGCACAATGCCAGAGAGACCTGCTTTCGTTACAACCATCGTTACAACAAACATGGCTAAGGCTGTTGCTGATGCTTATGGTCTTCACTATATCGAAGTTCTCACTGGATTTAAGTACATCGGCGAGCAGATCAAGCTCTTCGAGGAGAACGGCCAGTCCTACAACTACGTATTTGGCCTTGAGGAGTCCTATGGATGTCTTGCAGGAACCCACGCAAGAGACAAGGACGCCGTTGTAGCAGTTATGATGCTCTGTGAGCTTGCTGCTTTCTACAAGAAGCAGGGCAAGAGCGTTTGGGATGCAATGATCGACATCTACGAGAAATACGGCTACTACAAGGAAGGCCAGTACTCCATCACCATGAAGGGCAAGGAAGGCGCTGAGCAGATCGCAGCTCTTATGGACAGACTCCGCAGCAATCCTCCTAAGGAAGTTGGTGCTTGGAAGGTAGAGGAGTTCAGGGATTACAAGACCGGTAAGACTGTGAATATGGCTACTGGAGCAGAGGGAACCACAGGACTTCCTGTATCAAATGTTCTTTACTTTGCCCTGGATAACGACGCATGGTGCTGCGCAAGACCTTCAGGAACAGAGCCTAAGATCAAGTTCTACATGGGCGTTAAAGGAAAAGATCTCGCTGACGCAGCTAAATTACAGGATGAGCTTACTGCTGCTGTTAAGGCTATCGTAGGCTAAGAAGACCTGGACGTGTTCCGGCGAGCGGAGCGAGAGCAGAAATTCCTTATATAAGGCGGAATTTTTATGAGCATATTGAATGCGGTTTCTAAAACAATTGCATACGCAAGGCGCAATGGTTATAGGGCCGCATTTTTTGCTGCCCTTGAAAGGGTGCAGCTTGACCGCAGGGACAAGTATACCTTTGTGCCACTTACAGAAACAGTTATCAAAGAGCAGAAGCAGGAGTATAAGCTCCTGGCAGAATCGGGGTGCCTGCTGCGTTTCAGCATTGTGGTGCCTCTTTTTAATACCCCGGAAAAGTATCTGCGGGAGATGATCGAGTCTGTTATTGATCAGACCTATGGGAACTGGGAGCTGGTGCTGTGCGATGCTTCGCCAGCGGATGGTGGTGCTGGGACTGCTGGAGGTTCTGAGAACTCTGCAAGTGCAGCAGGTTCTTTGCTGAAAGGCGAATCCGCTGTTGGCAGGATCATCGCAGAATATTCCCTGGCAGACCCCAGGATCAAGTATATAAGACTTGAGAAAAATGGCGGAATTTCAGAGAACACCAACCCTGGCATTGAGAAGGCTACAGGCGACTACGTTGGACTTCTTGACCACGATGATGTGCTTACGCCTGATGCCCTATATGAGATGAGCCGTGTGATCCGAAAGAGCATGCAGGTAAATAAGCTTGTGAAGTTTAAGGATTGCCCGCTACGTCTCATCTATTCCGATGAGGATAAGTTTGATGATAAGAAGGGCAGGTACTATGAGTGCCACAAGAAGCCTTCTTTTAATATGGATTATCTCTTTTCCAACAACTATATCTGCCACTTCACCATGCTTAGGGCAGATGTGATAAAAAGGCTGAAACTAAGGGGCGAATACGATGGCGCTCAGGACTATGACCTGTTTCTTCGGGCCTGCGCTGAGGCCTGCCTTTCCATGCCTCTTGCAGAGGATCAGATAAAGCACATCGACAAAGTGCTGTACCACTGGAGATGCCATCAGGGCTCAACTGCAGCTAATCCTGCCAGCAAGTCCTACGCCTACGAGGCTGGCCGTAAGGCCCTTCAGGACCTGGCAGACAGATATGGCATTAAGGCCAAGGCAGAGCATCTTAAGCATGTGGGATTCTACAGGTTGGAATATGAGGGGCTTGCTACACCAGGTGCAGGTGATGGTGTAAGTGCTGTAGGTGCAGACGGCAGATTTGATGCCTCGAAGGTTGAAGCTAGTGCTGATGGTGGTATCGATACATTTTTCAGATCACGCCCAGACATAGGTTGCGTCGGCGGCAAGATCCTTGATAAGAAAAACAGGATCTGCGGCGGAATGTACAGAAAAGACGGAAGCCTTGTATACGCCGGCCTTCCGGAAGGCTTTAGCGGCGGCCTGCAACATAGGGCAGTACTGCAGCAGGACGCCTACGCAGTAGATATCAGATGCATCGTAGTTAGAAGCGACCTTGTGCAAATTTTTGAAGATGTTACCGGCATGAAATACGTAGATTCTTTGCGAAGAAGTGGCGCTGGCGACATTCATGACAGTTTAGGTTCGGCTCAAAATGAATCTGCCGGGGCTGATAGTGGAATCTGGAATCTGCCCCAGGAGGAAGTGGTGCGCCTGTCACTTAAGTTCGCAGCTGAAGTCCGGGGGCGCGGCCTTAGGATCATGTGGGATCCTCAGACCCATGTCAGACTTCGCAAATAAGCTGTATAGCTAAGAAAAAACAGCTGCTATTTTTGAAAACCCATGTCGATCAGGCTAAAAGAGCTGATTTGCTAAGAAAATTGCTCTAAAACCCATGTCAAACTGGGGAAAATACTACATTTGCAAAAATCTTGCCAAAAACTTGCGAATGACGGCGGATTTTCATCGGAAGCCTACTGTCAAATATTTGATTAAAACAAAATCCTCCCAAGGACAGCGAAGAGAGGTTAGATACATGCCAAGAGTTACAGTAATAATCCCCAACTACAACGGGAAAAAGTACATAGATGATTGCTTAAGGTCCCTTAAAAAGCAGACCTTCTGCGACCTTGATGTGATTGTTGTTGATAACGGCTCAACAGACGGCAGCTGTGAGTTTGTAAGAGATAAGTGGTGCGCAGAGAACCCGCCAGTCGGCAGCGGCGCGGGCACCGCAAGTACAGTTGACAGCAAGATCAGCAAGAACGCTGCGCACTTCAAGGTTGAGCTTATTGCATTGCCCGAAAACACAGGCTTTGCCAATGCGGTGAATGTAGGCATTGAATCCTCAGCTGTTGTAAATGGCGAAGAGGAGCCCAGCGAGTACATCTTCCTGCTTAATAACGATGCATTCTGCGACGAGGAAGCTATTGAGAGACTTGTGCATGTCATGGACAAGAAAAAGAAATTGTTCTCAGCCCAGGCCAAGATGCTCCAGACAAAAGAGCCTCACAACATCGATGACTGCGGAGATCTGTATTGCGCTCTGGGATGGGCATTCACCCCAGGGAAGGATGCGGACAACAGGAAGTTCAACCGCCGAGAGCCCATAACCAGCGCCTGCGCAGGAGCAGCTATTTATAGAAGAGAGTATTTTGAAGAGGTAGGCCTTTTCGACAAGGAGCACTTCGCCTATCTTGAGGATGTGGACCTTGGCTACAGAGCCCGTCTTAAGGGCTATGCTAACGTCATGGAACCAACTGCCATCGTTTACCACGCAGGCAGCGCCACCAGCGGCTCCCGTTATAACGCCTTCAAAGTTGAGCTCACCGCAGCAAACAACCTCTTCCTTATATACAAGAACATGCCAGGCCTGCAGATCCTAATAAATCTGCCGCTGATCATCATCGGCATCCTGGTGAAGCACGCTTTCTACACGAAACACGGCCTTGGCAGAGCTCACCTGAAGGGCCTCCGTAACGGCTTTAAGAAGATTGCCAAGTTCCCAGACCACAGAGTAAAGTTCAGAGGCCGCGAGATTCTTTCCGCTCTGCGCCTTCAGATTGAACTCTGGGTCAACTGTGCAAGGCGTGCACTTTCTGTATAAAATTGCACAAATAAATCAATAACCAGAAATTTCTACTGGTATAAACACTATATTTGCCCATATAGAAAATATAGTATACAATATTTATGGTATTGGGACTATCTGTCCGGTTCGACGGGTGGCGCAGTAAATATGCACAAGCTTTTGCGATTTTTAAACCACGAAGTCGAGACCAATGGATCAGGAGTGCCAATGCACGAGTGATTCATGCTATGGGCTCGATGGAGTGCTTGGTTTAACATGAGCAAAAATTGCGCATATTTACTGCGCCACCCGTCGAACCGGAGGGGTAGCCTATATATATAAGGGTAACATTGTGATAAAGGATAATCAGGTACATCTGAATAGGGCACACGTCATCGTGGACGGGCTACTTGTAGCTGGTTCTTATGCGTTGTCTTATTATCTCAAATTTGAATCTATATTTGCTGATAAAGTGCCAGTTGGACGTCTTTCAACGGAGGTCTATTTTTCGGCACTTTATTTTTTGGTACCCTGTTATCTTTTTCTGTATTATATGGTGCAGCTCTACACCTCAAGAAGGGCGCTGCGTCTCTGGGATGAGTTTGTGGATATAGTCCAGGCCAACATCATGGGCGTCATTGGGTTCCTGGTTGTTTTGTACATGGTCCACCAGTCCAACTTCTCCCGAAAGATGATCTTCATCTTTTTTATAACTAACATTACACTGACCACCATAGCCCACTGGCTGCTGCGGAAGTTCCTGCGGTTTATCAGGAAAAAGGGCTATAACATCAAGCACATTCTGCTGGTGGGATATTCAAGAGCTGCAGAGGCTTATATCAGCAGGATCCTTGAGAACCCTCAGTGGGGATATGAGATTGCAGGCGTTCTTGATGACTTTGTGCCCATCGATACCAAGTACCATGGGGTCAGGGTCATTGGCAAGATAGATGAGCTCAACAACTACCTTGAGAACAATAATTACGACGAGATCACCATCACACTGCCTTTGGATGATTACGACAGGCTTGAGGTGCTGGTGGCAGAGTGTGAAAAGTCCGGCGTCCACACCAAGTTCATTCCGGACTACTCGTCTCTTTTCCCAAGTAATCCATATACAGAGGATGTGCAGGGAATTCCTGTTATCAACATCAGATATGTGCCGCTTACCAATTCCATGAACAAGCTGGCTAAGAGGATCGTTGATATAGTGGGATCTCTTTTCGCCATCATTCTGTTCTCGCCTATCATGTTGATCGCGGCAATTGCCATCAAGGCAACCAGCGAGGGGCCTATCATCTACAAGCAGGAGCGCATCGGCCTGAACGGCGTTCCTTTCAATATGTACAAGTTCAGGACCATGAAGCTTCAGAGCGAGGCTGAGGAAAAGAAAGGCTGGACCACCAAGGGGGATCCAAGAGTTACCAAGATCGGCGGACTTCTCAGGAAGACCAGCATCGACGAGATGCCTCAGTTCTTCAATATTTTCATTGGCCAGATGAGCCTTGTGGGACCGCGCCCGGAGAGGCCTCAGTTCGTTGAGAAGTTCAAAGAGCAGATCCCAAGGTACATGGTCAAGCACCAGGTTCGTCCGGGACTTACAGGATGGGCCCAGATCAATGGATATCGTGGGGATACATCCATTAGAAAGCGCATTGACTACGATATTTACTACATCGAGAACTGGAGCATGATCTTTGATTTTAAGATAATGCTTGGAACCATCAGACATGGTTTCATTAATAAGAATGCTTATTGATTTTTTAGGGGAGACAGGGTGAAAAAGTTTTTTGAGAAAAAGATGTGGGTCTGGGCGTGCCAGATCCTTATTGTAATAGTACCGCTTATTATGATGTTGACAGCTGATTTTTTGGCTGTCGACTTTGACGTTAGTGGAGAAAATGCGCTTTCACGTGGAATATATAAAGCTCACGTGACTGTCGCAGAACCCGCAACTGGGCTGGCTATAGCTCTTTTCGCAGAAGAAGATGCATGGAGGGCCCTGAGAGCAGACTACATCCAGCTGGAGGATGGCGTAAATGAATACGACTTCACCTTCCATGTGGACTATCCCCTTAAGCACCTGAAGGCAGGATTTGTTAATTCAGATGGCACGGCGCTTTCCGAAGATGCGGAAGTCTCATCTACGATCGAGGCCATAACACTGGCTAAGTCAAAAAAGACTTACACCGTCGCAGCTGCAGTTCTTTTCTTTATTTGCCTGATGGCAGATGTTATCTGGCTTCTTTGGCGCAGCTACAAGGACAAGCCTCTTAAAGAGAGGGCAGTTCCTGTGGCCATCGCGGCGATCACTCTTGCATCAAGCTGCTTTATCTTTTTGGGCGGCGTTCCTTACGGTCACGACATAGTCTATCACCTGTTCAGGATCGAGGGCCTGAGAGAGGGCCTTGCAGCCGGACAGTTCCCTGTTAAGGTGCAGCCCCTTTGGATGAACGGCTACGGATATGCGTCCTCTGTTTTTTATGGCGACATTTTGCTGCTGCTTCCAGCGCTCATGCGCATGATCGGCTTTACTGTTACCACCAGCTATGGCGCTTATGTGATATTCATCAATTTTCTCACAGCTCTTTTTGCATATTTCGCATTTAAAAAGATATCCGGAAATTCCATGATCGGTCTTGCCTGCAGCGCAGCTTACTCCATGTGCCAGTACAGGCTTGTGGATGTTTACCAGCGGGCGGACATCGGAGAGTTTTCAGCCCTTGCTTTTGCGCCTCTGGTGCTGTGCGGTCTTTATCTCATTCTCACGAAGGACACACAGGACAAGGACTTTAAGAAGGGCACGCTTATCGCTGTTGCAGGTTATAGCGGACTTATTCAGACCCACGTCCTTAGTTGCGAGGTGTTTGGCCTGTTTACGATCTTTCTCTGCATCCTGTGCATCAGGAAGGTCTTTGAGAAAGCGAGATTTTTTGAACTCCTTAAGGTGGTTGGCATCACCACCATCTTAAACCTCTGGTTCATACTTCCGCTGTTTGATTATCTTTTTGGGGATAAGTTCTTTGTAAATGATGGAAGCAGGATCGGCTACAGGATCCAGTCAAGAGGCGTTCCTGTGGGAAGGCTCTTTAGCCCTGTGTACCACGGGGAGTTTGCAGAGGTGGCGGTCTGCGTTGATCTTGTTTTGGGAGTGGCGTTTTTTGCAGCCCTTTTCTGTTTCATTCTGGGAGTCAAAAGAAATCTGCAAAAATTCAGTGTAAAGGGCCTTGGAGTGACACTTATCCTGGTGTGCCTAGCTCTTTTCATGTGCACAAACATTTTCCCATATGATGCACTCAAGAACTTCTCTGTTACAAATGAGATGGTGATAAGTCTCTTTTTCCCATGGAAATTCATGGAAGTGGTGGTGCTGGGATCTGCGTTCCTGTTGTGCTCTGTCCTGCGCCTGTGTCTTGAGGATGTTAAAAATGAGCTGATCACATGCCTGGCAGTGGCTGGAGTGATCCTGGTTTCAGTGGTCAATGGCATCTACTATCAGCAGGCTGCGGATCTTGAGGCCTTAAAACGAAAGGACATTGTGGATGTGGCTGCCATGTCCACCTTTAGCCAGATCGGTGGAGAGTATGTTCCGAGCGGCACAGATACTGCAAACTTAAACCGCACCTACGTGTACAATCTGGACGGATCTTTGTGGGTTCCTGATTATTCGATAGACAGCAGAGAAGTTAAGTTTTACTGCGAAAATGGTACTGACAACTCAGGTATTGTAACGGTTCCAAGGCTCTTTTACAGAGGTTACAGGGCTGTTGCTGAGGACGGGCAAAAGCTTGAGCTGACCAAGGATGAGCTTAACGCTGTGTCAGTGGTCGTTCCTGCCGGATTTAAGGGAAATGTCAGAGTGTTCTACAGAGAGCCATTTTATTGGAGAATTGCAGAACTCATATCCCTGATCTCGTTGATTGCGCTTCTTGTGATCGCGTCTGGAAAGTGGAGAAAACACGCTGCTGCAGGGGCTTGACAATGAAGGTTGTAATGTTGCGTGATTTGTGGCAAAATATATTGGTGCAATTTTGCATGAAAGTAGAATTAATTTGAGCTTGTTGGGAATTTGGAGGAGAAATTTATCATGTCCAATAGAGACGACGAATACTACGAGAGAGATGAGAGACGTTCATCTCGCAGACGTGACGACAGATACGATGACAGATACGACGACAGATACGACGATAGATATGATGACGGATACGAGGATGAGTACGACGACAGAGAGGTAAGACGCTCATCCAGAAATGGCAGCTCAAGGAGCGCTTCAGGAGCAGGTCACAGCTCATCAAGAAGCGGAGCTTCTCACAGTGCATCACGAAGCGGTTCATCCCGCAGTGCATCAAGGAGCAGCCAGGGCTCAAGGAGCGGTTCATCCCGCAGCTCTTCTTCAAGAAGTTCTCAGTCCCGTTCAGGCCGCGGCAATGGCCATGGCGGAAACGGCGGCAAGAAAAAGAGCAGCACCAAGGCCATAGTTTTACTGGTGGCAGAGGTACTTGTAGCCTGCATTCTTGTATATGTAGCTTACACTCTTTTCTTCAAAGTAGATGTAACTAAGGTTGGTAAGGTTAACCTCAACGAGGAGGAGATCACCAAGTCCATCAGTGAGACAGTTGCCAACAACCAGGAGATGTCAGGTTACACCAACATCGCACTTTTCGGTGTTGACGCCCGTGACGAGCAGCTCACCAAGAATACAAGATCAGATACGATCATGATCGCATCTATCAACAACGCTACTGGTGACATCAAGCTCTGCTCAGTTTACCGTGACACATACCTTAACCTTTCTAATGACACTTACACCAAGTGTAACGCAGCATATGCTCAGGGCGGCCCTCTTCAGGCTATCTCAATGCTGAACATGAACCTTGATATGGATATCCAGGACTTCGTTACAATTGGTTTCAGAGGACTTACAGACGTAGTTGATGCTCTTGGCGGCGTAACAATCGACGTTACAGATGCTGAGATCTCTCACCTTAACAACTACCAGGCTACAATGGCTCAAGAGCTCAAGCTCAACTACACTCCTGTTACAAGCGCTGGTGTGCAGACACTGAACGGTCTTCAGGCTACAGCTTACTGCCGTATCAGATACACTGCAGGTGATGACTTCAAGCGTGCTGAGAGACAGAGAACAGTACTTATGGCTTGCATGGAGAAGGCACAGGGTATGAGCTATTCACAGCTTGAGACAGTTGCCAACAAGGCCTTCGGAGAGACTTATACATCCTTCGACCTTGACGAGATCCTTGCTCTTCTTAAGAACATCACTAACTACAAGATCGTAGACAACAACGGCTTCCCATACGAGGATATGCGTGCAACAGGCACTATGGGTAAGGCAGGCAGCTGCGTACTTCCTAAGGATCTTCAGAGCAATGTTAAGTGGCTCCATCAGTTCCTGTTTGATGATTCTAGCTACGAGGTTTCACCTGACGTTCAGAAGTATTCTGAGAAGATCGCTGCAGACGTTAGCAAGTACATTGGAGGCTGATCATAGATCTTTGTCCATGGTCACCATAATATAAAGGTTTTCTATAAGGGCTGGGCTTTGTTGAGCCTGGCCCTGTTTTACAAAGGTAACAAAATGAGTACAGTAGATGTCATAATTCCGACCTACAAACCGGATATATCTCTTTTCCGCCTGATCGATGATCTGGAGAGGCAGTCTCTTCGCCCATCCAGCATTATCATCATGAATACCGAGGAGCGCTTCTACCAGGAGCTTCTTGATAAGTCTTCGGAGAATCCACAGGATAAATACGACAACATAATAGTAAGGCACGTGGAGAAAAGAGATTTCGATCACGGAAACACCAGAAATCAGGGTGTAAGTCTTTCCAAGGCGGATTTCTTTCTCATGATGACCCAGGACGCTTTTCCAAGGGACAAGATGCTGATAGCGAGTCTCTCTAAGGCTCTTGAGGATCCCCAGGTGGCGGCAGCTTATGGCCGACAGTATCCCAAGACGGACTGCAACCTGGCTGAGAGGTACGCCCGTAAGTTCAACTATCCAAACGAGCCCATGAGGAAGACTCAAGGCGATGTTGACAGACTGGGGATCAAGACCTACTTCTGCTCCAATGTGTGCGCCATGTATAGGAGGGACGTATTTGACAAGCTTGGAGGCTTCACCAAAAAGACCATCTTCAACGAGGACATGGTGTACGCCGGAACTGCTTGTCAGAATGGATACGCCATCTGCTATGTTCCGGAGGCTGGCGTCATCCACTCACACAATTACACCTACATGCAGCAGTTCCACAGAAACTTTGACCTGGGGGTTTCACAGACTGAGCATCCAGAGATCTTTGGCGGCCTTAAGTCTGAGACTGAAGGCAAGAAGATGGTAAAAGAGACAATCCAGCATTTCAGGCGTATTGGAAAGGGGTACCTGATCCCTGACTACATTATCATGTGCGGCTTCAGGTTTATGGGCTACAAGCTTGGAAGGAACTACAAGAAACTTCCAAAGGGGCTGGTAAGGGCTTTTTCTTCCAATAAGGAGTATTTTACAAAATGGAAATAGATTTAGCGGGATTTGATATTAAGATATCCGACGACATTAACACATGGGAGGAAGTAAACCTCCTTTACAACTCTGCCCTCAAGCAGATCCAGACCAAGATCGAGATCCTTAACGAGGAGTTTCAGGAGGTTCACAGATACAACCCCATCGAGCACGTTAAGGCCAGGGTCAAGGCTCCTGAGAGCATCGTAAAAAAGCTTAAAAGAAATGGCTACGAATCCACCATTGAGAACATGGTGCGCTACGTCAACGACATAGCTGGTATCCGCATCATCTGCTCTTTTACATCGGATATTTACAGGATAGCTGAGATGATCAGCAACCAGAAGGATATTCAGGTCCTGACAGTCAAGGATTACATCATGAACCCCAAGGCAAGCGGCTATCGCAGCTATCACATGATAGTGTCCCTGCCTGTGTATCTGTCAGACCGCATTGTGAATGTTAAGGTGGAGGTTCAGATAAGGACTGTTGCCATGGACTTCTGGGCATCTCTTGAGCACAAGATCCAGTACAAGTTTGAGGGAAAGGCTCCGCAGCACATCAATGCTGAGCTCCATGAGTGTGCCACCATGGTTTCAAACCTGGATGAAAAGATGCTTCAGCTCAATGATGAGATTTTGGCGGTGGAAGCTGGGAAGTGATAAACAGATCGCTACAGCGCGAAGCACTTTGCAAGAGCCCCATTAATGAGGAGTGGGTAGGCACATCGCTGCACCTACCCTATTATGAAAAAATCTATCTTTCTAATTAGCTAGCCATATTGCCTGCGGCTATGGTATTAATATACAAGGCAATTATGAACAAACTATGAACGACCGGTGAACAAATAGTGAAAGTGTCCAATAAAAACCTTTGAAGCAATATAAACTTGTCTAATTTGCATAATAAATGATAAGCTAGACTAGATGTAAAATATGGCGTTAGCTCTTTTTGCTAAACGCCGATGTTGGGGAGGAATTACCATGGAAAACTTTATGGACAAATTAGCTGAGAAGATTGGTACCCGTGATATTATCAAGGCCAATGCCCAGGCAGAAGCCATGGAAGCTGAGAGGACCAGACAGGAAGCTGAGCAGTACAAACTTCAGCTGGAGCAGCTCAAGGCTGGGGAGACAGAGCACAAAAAAGCTATCGACGACATGGGCAAGACTCTTGAGGATCTCACCAAGAGAATGGATGACACCGATACAAAAGTCCATGACGTTGGTGTTCAGGTATACAGAAATGTCCAGGCCATTGTTGAAAAGGGCCAGGACAAAGAATTTGAGGAGCTTGAAGGCCTCAAAAAGAAACTTGAAAAAAACGAGGAGGCAGTCAAGGAGCTTTCAAACAAGCTCGAGTCAATTTTGGTTGGCGTCGACACCGGAAGCAGCGGTGTTAAGCCTCTTCTTGTTATAACCATGCTCATTGCAGCAGCTGATCTTGTGATCAATATTCTTAGGATTTTAGGTATTATTTGATAATGAATTTAGCTCGTACAGTTTTTAGAAGAAAGATCAAGATATGGTTTCTTCACTCTGCACTCATAATTATTACGGCTTGGATACTGTTTATGCCAAGTTTTGTTAAGTATGAAAAGGGTGGGGACAATATCTTTTCCGTTAAACTTAATAACCTGCAGGTTGGAACAGCAGGTACCAGAGAGGATGCGTACAAGGCTCTCAGAGAGGCAAGGCGCTCCATTTCCAAGGGGAACGACGAACTTGTTTTGTGCCGCGCAGACCTGACAATTGATGGAAGTAACGTGCTTTTTGGGGAGGTTGACTCCGTATCCCGCATGGCCAGCAACATGGCAAAGGTCCTAAAGGACAGCGAAAAGAGCACACTAAACCGCGCATACTCCATCAAGATCAACGAGTTTTCCATAAATCTTGGAAGTATTGCTGACGTTATGGAGCTTCTTTCAACAGCTCTTTACAACTATGACACCCAGCGTCTTTATAACGTTGATCTGGTCCTTGATACTGAGAGAGAGGTTAACGTGCTGACTCCTCAGGTCCAGAGCAAGGAAGAGGTGAAAAAAGAGGAAGAGAAGGCCGAGAGCAGTACCAGCATGCCCCAGGCGGGATTTGTGGCTGAGCTCACACAGATAGTCAATGACGCCAAGCCCATTGCTTACGACAGGGACTTTTCCGACTATGACCTTGGACTTCAGACCATGGATTTTGCTGACAAGGTGGAGATCGTTGAGTGCTATCTTCCTGACAGCGAGATTTCTGATCTCAGTACAGCAATTGATGACGTGACCAAGGATAAAGAAACTAACCAGATCTATGAAGTGCAGTCAGGAGATACTTTGGGACTTATCGCCCAGAAGTTTGGACTTACAGTAGATGATCTGGTTGCCATGAATGAGTCACTGGAAAGCGAGAACACCACCATAAGAGTACAGGATAACCTGATCGTAACAGTTCCGGAGCCTGAGCTTTCTGTGGTTTATCAGGTTCAGGAGTACTACGAAGAGGACTACGAGGCAGAGGTACAGTACGTGCCAAACGATTCCTGGTACACGACCCAGAGCAAGGTCATCCAGGAGCCTTCTGCAGGACACCGCAAGGTTGTAGCCCTTGTTACCTATACAGACAACAGCGAGGATGGCAGGGAGATCGTCAAGGAAGAGATCACCTACATGGCTGTTCCTAAGATCGTTGAGAGAGGAACTATTGTTCCACCTACATATATCAAGCCTATTTCCGGCGGAAGACTTACTTCCGGATTTGGAAAAAGAAGTCGACCCACCAGGGGAGCCAGCACCTACCATAAGGGCGTTGACTGGTCTACACCTGTTGGAACTTCGGTTGTGGCATCTTCTTCCGGAACTGTAACAAGAGCCGGATGGGGAAGCGGATACGGATACTGCGTATACATCAGGCACCCTGATGGCAGGGAGACCAGGTATGGTCACTTGTCCAAGGTTCTGGTCCGCGTTGGCCAGTCTGTATCCCAGGGACAGAGGATTGCTCTTTCAGGAAATACTGGTGTGTCCACCGGACCGCACCTTCATTTCGAGATACTGATAAACGGAACCCAGGTAAATCCGCTTAATTACTTGAACTGACAAGGGTTTAGAGCATCGGTTTTACAAATATCTTTTCTTGTGGTATAACATATACTTGTTCAAGAATGCAGAAAAGAGATTTATATGGAAAAATATATAATTAAAGGCGGAAATCCGCTTGTAGGCGAGGTTGAGATCGGTGGCGCAAAAAATGCTGCCCTTGCGATCCTGGCTGCAGCCACAATGACGGATGAGACTGTCGTTATCGACAACATGCCAGATGCTTCAGATACCAATGCAATGCTCCAGGCTATCGAGAGCATAGGTGCTTATGTTGAGAGAACAGGCAGACACTCTGTTAAGATCAACGCTTCGCAGATCCGCAGTTATACAATTGAAAATGATTATATCAAGAAGATCAGAGCAGGTTACTATCTGCTTGGTGCTCTTCTTGGCAAGTATAAGACTGCAGGTGTAGCGCTTCCTGGTGGATGCCACATCGGCCTTCGCCCTATTGACCAGCACATTAAGGGATTTACAGCACTTGGTGCCAAGGTCTCCATTCAGGGCATCATCTATGCAGAGGCAGAGCACCTTGTGGGAAGCCATATCTACCTGGACGTTGTCAGCGTAGGAGCCACCATCAATATCATGATGGCTGCTGCAATGGCAGAGGGCAAGACTATCATCGAGAACGCAGCAAAAGAGCCCCACGTGGTTGATATTGCCAACTTCCTCAACAGTATGGGAGCCAACATCAAGGGCGCAGGTACTGATGTTATCCGCATCAGAGGCGTTGAGAAGCTCCACGGAACAGAGTATACCATCATCCCTGACCAGATCGAGGCTGGCACATTTATGCTGGCTGCAGCTGCTACCATGGGTGATGTTACAGTTAAAAATGTTATCCCCAAGCACCTTGAGTCCATAAGTGCCAAGCTTGTGGAGATGGGATGCCAGATCCACGAGTCTGACGACGAGGTCAGAGTTGTGGCAACCAAGAGACTTCAGAATACTCACGTCAAGACTCTTCCATATCCTGGATATCCAACAGATATGCAGCCACAGATCACAGTGGCTCTTGGTCTTGCCAGTGGTATCAGTATTGTGACAGAGAGTATTTTCGAGAGCAGATTTAAATATGTGGATGAGCTCACCAGAATGGGAGCCAATATCAAGGTAGAAGGCAGCACCGCCATCATCGAAGGCGTAGAGCGCTACACAGGAGCCACAGTTTCCGCCCCTGACCTTAGAGCAGGCGCAGCCCTTGTAATTGCAGCCCTCACTGCAGAAGGCTACTCCACCGTAGAAGATATCAAGTACATCCTCCGTGGCTACGAGGACTTTGACGTTAAGCTCCGTGAGCTTGGCGCCCAGATTGAAATGGTGGATGACGACAGAGATATCCAGAAGTTCAAATTAAAACACGCATGATAAAACAGCTGTGAGAATGCATCTCACAGCTGTTTTTTTCGGGACATGGGACAAGACACGTGGACGGTTCTGCTGACACGGGGACGGTTCTACTGTCAGGTTTTATTTTGATAAAACCTGACAGTAGAACCGTCCCCGTGTCAGCAGAACCGTCCCCGTGTCAGCAACAGAACCGTCCCCGTGTCTTGTTTTAAATGATCTCCTGGATGTACACTCCAGGGCACTTGCTCAGATCTATGTAGTCGTTTTCAACCTTGATGGTTGGCCGGCTGAGGGCGTTGCTGTTTATAAAGATGATCTCGCCAACTTCGCCGGTGTTGAGCCTTACAGTGTTGCGCAGGTATGTGTTTACTACGTTGTGAAGGAAGGCAAGGATCATCTCAGGGTCGTATCTCTGGAAGCCTTCGTCCTCAAACATAGAAATTGCTATGAATGGACAAAGAGGGCCTCTGTAGTATCTTGCGCTTGTCATGGCATCGTATACATCTGCGATGGCCACGGCCTTGGCGAATTTATCGATCTGAGGGCCTCGGAGTTTGAGGGGATAGCCTGTTCCGTCGCATCTTTCATGGTGCATGAGAGCTGCATTTTTTACGTGGGAGCTGATGTTCAGTTCCCTCATGGCGTCATAGCCCTTCTGGGGATGGGTTTTTATAACGGTGTATTCTTCATCTGTCAGTGGACCGGGCTTGGTGATTATGCTGTCCGGGATCAGGAGCTTACCAATGTCGTGGAAAAGACCTGCCTGAGTAGCAATCTCAATCTCTTCCGGATTCCATCTCAGCCACTGGGCCAGAATATTAGTAATGAGAGCTACATTGATACAGTGAGTGTAGGTGGCATCATCATAAAGCCTAAGGTTATGGAGCATGTCAAAAATATTGGAAGCAGTTCTTCCCTGACCGAGAAGGGAATATATAGGGGTCATCATGTCATCAAGATCAAGATCCTTGTTGCCATGAAGCAGATCCTGAATGGTGTGCTCGTATCTTGTGGCACAGGCCTCAAAGTCTGCCTTGAACTCCTTGAAATCCTGTGACTGCTTAAGACGCTCAGAATAAGTAAGCCCTGCATTTTCAGGACTGTTGATGGATACGCTCTCTATCGGATCATCTTCGATGAGAACGTCTATGACTGAGTAAAAAGCAAGTCTTGCGATATCTTTTTCGTTGAGAACGCAGCCCTTGTCCAGAAGACGAAGGTTTGAGTCCACAGAAAAAACATCGTTAGCCAGCTTCATTCCTGGCAGAAGTTTTTTTGTAAGCACCCTCTTCATGTAAGCAACCCCTCATAGTTACTGATATTTAAATTATAAATATGCATAAAATAGATGTCAAACTGTACTTGACACAGAGCCTGTCTGGTTATAACATGATTGCATAAAATAAATTCTTCGGGGCAGGGTTAGATTCCCAACCGGCGGTAGAGTCCGCGACCCGCTTTATTCAAAGTGGCTGATCTGGTGAGATTCCAGAACCGACAGTATAGTCTGGATGAGAGAAGGATGGTTTTTTTTCGTGCCCCAGGTATATCCTGAGGTATTTTTTTTACCCCGATGGGAAAGAAGGAGACATGAACAATCTACAAAAAACACTTGAAACAATCGCTAGCAGTACCTACCACTTTGTGGCACTTATACTGCTCATAGTCCTGGCATTCGTCATTGGCTATGTGGCAGAAGCCATTGCCAGAAAGAAAGAGATCAGGGAAACAGGTTCCTCAGAGCCTATGTTCAGCACAAGAAAGATCGCCATCATCGGTGTCTTTTCAGCAATCGCATTTGTATTAATGCTGTTTGAGTTCCCACTTCCATTCGCACCATCATTCTACAAGTTTGATTTCAGCGATATGCCAGCACTTATCGGCGGCTTTGCTGCAGGCCCAATGGTTGGCGTTATGATCGAGTTCATCAAGGTCACATTAAACATCCTTATCCAGGGACCTACACCAGGCTTTGTTGGTGAGATCGCAAACTTCGTTGTTGGCGCAGCATTTATCGTTCCTGCAACTGTCATTTACAGATTTAAAAAGAGCAGAAAGTCAGCTCTTATCAGCTGCCTGGTAGGAACAGCCTGCATCATGATCGTAGGTTCAACCTTAAACGCATTCTTCCTGCTTCCTGCATATGCAGTAGCTTACGGCGTTGACATTGATTTCTTCATCTCAGCTGGAGCAGAGATCAATCCAGCTATCAGCAATGTATTCACCTTCTGTGCTCTTGCAGTTGCACCATTTAACCTCCTTAAGGGAGTAGCAGACAGCGCACTTACATTCCTTGTTTACAAGCAGCTCAGCCCGATCCTTAAGGGTGGCGTAAGCAGCGTCCGCAAGGCAGCAGTATCAGAGCAGTGAGATCCTTGTGAAGCTTGTAAAACTGTGAAGCTTGCCTGATTGGGTGAAAAAACATAATATGATAAAAGAGGTATCATAAAAGTCACAAGAAACCGATAATTTCCATCGGCAATAGTGTGAACTATGGTACCTCTTTTTATTATGGCGCCATATTTGAAGTGGTAATGTAAAAGTAGACACTTGACCACTTTTTGTAAACATCAATTACTTTTATTGTTACACTAGAATA
>SVFY01000003.1 GCA_015056625.1 Butyrivibrio sp.
CGAAAGGGCAGTTGTTGTTATAATTCAAGCTGCTTTTTCGTTTGACCTTACAGCGATTCTAACCTAAAGAATTTATCGCGCTTAGGAGGTACCGCTATGAGTAATGAAAAGAAATCCAAAAAGCCTATAGCTATCATCTGTGCTTTGATCGCGGTGGCAGCCGTCATTGGAGTGGTGGTGTTTATCAACAGCGGGAAGCTGACTGCCAGCACCATGAGGATGCTGCGCACGGAGGGCGTGGTCAAGCTCTTTGAAAATGAAAAAGAAAAGACCATCTCCGACAACCTGCGTCTTAATGCCGGAAATGTACTTAATACCAGGGATGCTTCCCTGGCAGGCATTGCGCTGGATGACACCAAGATTGTAACGATCAACGAGCTTTCAAATGCCCAGTTTGACCAGAAGGGCAAAAAGCTGGATATAAACCTCACTGATGGAAGTCTCTTTTTCGAAGTGACAAAAAAGCTGGATTCTGACGAGACCTTTGATATCAGGACTTCCACCATGGTGGTGGGGATCAGGGGAACTTCCGGATATGTGGCAACTGACAAGAACGGAAATGACGTTGTTGTAATAACAGATGGCCAGGTAGAGGTCACTGGCAGAAATCCAGTAACCGGCGAAGTTAAGACTATTACGGTGAAGGCCGGCGAGAGGGTCACCACATATCTGTACAATGACAGGACTGTGGACAGCATCATGTTTGAGAAGGATGACCTCAATGAAGAGGAACTTGATCTGTTCATAGTTAAGAGGCTGGCAGAAAGCGAGAGGCTTATTACGCTGGTTTGCGAAGATACTGGCTGGTCCAGGGAGAAAATCCTTGGGATAGCCGATGGCGGAAACAGCGATGTTATGTATGCTGACGGCAGCGGAGATGAGGCTGCTGTTGAAGGTGGCGATGGCACTGGTAGTGCTGCTGGCAGTGGTGATAAGGCTGGGACTGCTGGCGGTGCTGGTAGCGGTGGTGCTGGAGCTGGTGGTAGTGCTGGTGACGGTAGTGATGGGGATCCGGCTGGTGGTGACGGCACAGGTAATGGCGGCAATGAAAGTGATGGTTCTGGGGCTAATGGCAACAGCGGTACAGATGTGTCTGGTGGTAATGCAGGTTCTGCTGATGGTTCTGCAAATGCACTTACTGCAGGTGCTGGTGATGGTTCTGTCGCAGGCGATGCTGCGAGCACAGCTGCAACCACTTCCAAGTCTGGCGCTGCAGCATATGTCGCAAGCGTGGACTCCAGTGGCGTTATGCACCTGACAAATGGCGGATCATTTGATCCTGGCTACTACGCAGAGCAGAATCCTGATGTTGTTTCAGAAGTTGGAACTGATCCTTACAAACTCCTTGAGCATTATCTGGCTTTTGGTGAGACCGACAAACGCTACGGAACTGCTGCAGAGCAGGAACAGGCTGAAGCTGCCAGGCAGGCTGAATATATGGAATTTGTTGAAGCTTTAGACAGGGCCAACGCGGAAGCTGCTGAAGAAGCGAAGAAAGCTGCTGCATCTTCTGGTGGTGGCAGCAAAAATAGTGGTGGCAGCAAAAATAGTGAAGGCAGCTCATCCAGCGGCGGTTACACAGCTGTCGGTTCCGATGGCACTCCTGTTACTTACACTGGAAATGAAGGAACGGCAGGTGGACCATAATTTGGGAGGATTCAGTGAAAAAGATAAGTTTGCGTAAAGCTGTTTTTGTCCTTGTAATGTCCCTGTTCTACACTTTGGTGGCTTTCCTTGGACTATTTAACAGGATTGATAAATGGATACAGGACAGTATCCTATTGCGTCCCCAGGCTCTGACCGGGGACGTAGTTGTCATTGGAATTGACGATGACTCTCTTGAGCGCCTTGGACCCTACAACACCTGGGATAGAAACGTTATGGCTAATGCTCTGAGGGCCCTGTCCTCAGAGCCAGAAAATATGCCTTCTGTAGTTGCTATAGATACTCTCTACTCCGGAACTACTGATCCTGCTGCCGATGCAAATCTTGTTTCAGCAGTTAAGGCTCTTCCAAGAGTCATTACAGCCTGCGCAGGTGAATTTGGTTCTGATTTTGTTGAGGATGGCAAAGGCTCTTTTTCAAGGCAGGATCACCTTGTTCTGGGCTATGAGGAGCCTTTTGCAGATTTGCAGGAAGTATCTACCCAGGGACACATCAATGCCATGTACGACCTGGATGGTGTACTTCGTCATGCTCTTTTGTATTTCGATGTGAATGGGGTGCGGGTTTATTCCATGGCCTGGGAGGCGGCAAGTGCATTTGCAGAAGCTTATGGGCAGGAGCTTGTTCTTCCGGATACAGATAAAAGGGGGCATTACTATCTCACCTACTCTGCTCTTCCGGGGACTTATGACGACGGCTGGAACATCGCTGACCTTATTGATGGCAAGATACCTGCGGATTATTACGCTGGGAAGATAGTATTTATTGGTCCGTATTCAGTGGGGCTTCAGGATGAGTATTTCACCACCATAGACCGGGCCCGGAAAATGTACGGCGTGGAAGTTCAGGCTAATGCGGTGGAAGCTTTTTTGCGAGCAGATTACAAGTACGAGATGGCAGACTGGCTTCAGGCGCTTGTTACCTTTATTGTGCTGGCAGTTCTTTTGACCATATTCCTGAAATTGAAGCTCACGCCATCCAGTATCGTGGCAGCGGTTGTGTGTGCGCTGACATTTGGGATGTCGATAGTGCTGTTCGGGCAAGGGATCATTGTTCATCCGCTGTGGCTGCCACTTGGGGCGCTGGGCATGTACGTCGTTGCCATCGCGGTCCACTACATAAGGGCTTACCTTGAAAGGGTCAGGGTGACCAGGACCTTTGAGCGCTATGTGGCTCCTGAGATCGTTGGGGAGATCCTGAAAGAAGGCGTTGAGAACCTGTCTCTTGGCGGGAAAAACTGCGATATTGCAGTGCTGTTTGTGGATGTCAGGGGATTTACCACAATGTCAGAAAGGCTGACGCCTGAGAAGGTTGTGTATATCCTCAACAAGTACCTGACCATGGCCAGCGACTGTGTTGAGAAAAATAAGGGAACTCTTGATAAATTTGTGGGAGATGCCATGATGGCCTTCTGGGGCGCTCCGCTGCCACAGGAAGATGCTGTTTACAATGCAGTGAAGACTGCTGTCGATATCATTGAAGGCGCTGCCAGAGTCTCAGACGAACTCAAGGCTGAGATTGGCGAAGAGCTAAGGGTTGGCGTAGGCGTAAACTACGGCCCTGCCATCGTTGGCAACATGGGCGCCGAAAAGCATATGGACTACACCGCCATCGGCGATACAGTCAACACCGCCGCCCGCCTCGAAGCCAACGCCCCAGGTGGCTGCATCTACGTAAGCCGCGCCGTTGTGGACGCACTTGGGGATAGGATTGTGGCCGAGTCTCTGGGCGATACTGTAAAGCTCAAGGGCAAGGCTGAAGGGTTTGAGGTGCTGAAGGTTGTGGAGCTAAAGTAAAACAAGACACGGGACAAGACACGGGGACGGTTCTATTGTCTCATTGCGCACAATGAGACAATAGAACCGTCCCCGTGTCTTGTCCTTGAGCTGTAAACTCATCCAGATCCCCCACTGACACACTAGAACCGTTCCGGCTGACTCTTGACACACTATCAATTGATGGTGTATGCTATCAATTGATAGTAACCAGGAGGTGTTAGCAATTAAAATCCATATTCTTTCTGAAAAGAAAGCTGTAAAAGCGTTTCTTTCAAAACTCAATGAAATACTGCAGTCCACGGACTTTGATGTTGGTCAGGACCTGATAATCATCAAGTCTGACAAGGAAGAAATCGAATATTCAACCAATTATACCCTTGTTGACTTGGAGTATGATACTTCAGACATAGTTGAGAGACTTAAGGAATTAACCATAGCAGATTACTCAGAAACATTAGTCGATAAAGACAACGATGATCCACCATTATTATTTGTATTTGGTAAGGATATCAATGACAGGCTTGTATACATCAAATTAAAGATAAAAGATGGTAATACCAAAAAGGTTTTATGTTTATCTTTTCACTACGCAATGTACCCAATGGAGTTTCCATACAGACAAGCATAGTTCTTTGAGGAAGGAGTAAAAATGGCAGATAGTAAGCTCATCAGGAAAATCACAATGGAATGCCCTCTCTGCAATAAAAAGCACGAAATTGAAGAGAGAGTCCGGATTGCCAGTACAAAGATAAAGGGCGAGTTAGTAAGTTATGAGGAGATGTTCCATCTATGTCGTAATAGTGACGATGACGAAAGAGAATTCGCCACGGGCAAAATGGAAAGCGACAACTTGCTAAATGCTCGTAACGCTTATAAAAAGGCTCACGGGTTACTTACATCCAACGATATTGTATCTATCCGAAGAAAATATGGTTTGTCACAGGTTGATCTATCTGTAATGCTTGGGTGGGGCGAGGCAACAATTTCCAGATATGAAAGCAAAGCAATCCAAGATGACGCATACGACAATATGCTTAGAATTGTTCAATACTATCCTTTCATTGCTCTTGAGTTACTTCGCAAGAATGGAGACCAATTTAGTGATGCAAAAAAAGCTGAGGTCAAACAGCATATCATGGAAAGTCTAAGCTCAGATGGCAGAGAGTTTCTTGGGCGTAAGGCACTTGAGTGCGAATATGTTGATTTTATGGATCCATCTGAAGGAAACGGACAGAAATGTCTCGATATAGATAAACTAGAAGCTGTAATCTCTTATTTAGCAACCCGTATTCATAAACTTTACAAAGTAAAGCTTATGAAGCTTCTTTGGTACACTGATTCACTATGCTACAAGTTGTATGGTCACGCCATGACGGGCTTAGTATATCGTCATGAAGGAATGGGCGCACTTCCTATTGGTCACTACAAAATAGGTGGTCTTCAAAATGTAAATATGGAAGAAGAATCCGACGGGGAAAGTATCAAATATCGTTTTCTTCCAAGTAAAAACATTAATGAAGCCACCTTATCTGATAAAGAAAAGCTGATCCTTAATAAAGTTATAGAGAAATTCAAATCCTATAACGCCTCAGAGATCATCAGTTATATGCACCAGGAAACAGCCTATACCAAGACTAATGATAAGGAGATAATACCATTTAGCCTGGCTACTGAGATCAGGGATTTTTAATCATTCCTGAGCTGTAAACTCATCCTTGCCTACGCTGCACAGCGGGCAAGTGAAGTCTGCCGGGAGATCATCCCACTTGGTTCCTGGATCGATCCCGTTATCAGGATCACCTGCTGCCTCATCATAGACATAGCCACATACGTTACAAACATACTTCATAAGATTGTCCTCCTGTTTTTATATTTTTGATACACAGGGCGGACAAGACAAAGGGGACGGTTCTTTTGTCTTGTTTTATCCCGATAAAATAAGACAAAAGAACCGTCCCAGTGTCTTATCCGCCGCCATGTCATGTCTTAGATTTCTTTAACCCACAATCCATGGAGATTGCAATATTCATATACTGCTATTGCCTTCTCGCCGGCAGGGAGTACAAATTCTGCAACCGGCTTCTCGGAAGGCTTAAGGTACTTGATCTGGGCGCCGCTTGTTGTTTCCAGGGCAATGAACTGGATGTAGTGGTTGTCCATCATAGGATGCTCCACTTCGCCAATCTGAACCTTAACTGTGGTTCCATCAACAGTTACTGCAGGCACGTGCTTTTCTACCGCGCCATCAACAGCTCCGGGAACGAGTTCCTTCATGGGCTCTCCGCAGCACACTACCGGTACACCAGAATCATTGAGCTTAGTGATAATGTTTCCGCAAGTTTCACATCTGTAGAATTTCATTTTGTAACCCTCCTTTGTCATTAGATTGCTCTCCTACTACATGAATAATTATACCTTCTATTTTATTTTACCAATTTCCTCAAACAAATACTTCAAGAATTTGATATTAGTACTAAAATACCGCTGAAGCTTCGCTATTTTTTCCCATCTGGCAAGGTAAGTATCGCTTCGTTCGGGATATCCCGAAGCGCCGGGTTTTCTTTTGCCCCTTCGGTATAGTGATACTTATTTTATCGAAAATGGGTCAAAAAAAGAAAGGCCACAAGTGTGACCCTTCCTATGAAACATGCTTGGTTATGCGGTTTGTTAGTATTGTACAAATGGAACAGGGATAACAAATTGCCGATCAAAAGCAGCTGTTATTATAGACTTTGAATAATCCCATTCTGCTCTTTGTATCGGTTTTTTCATAAGCTTTCCCTCTTAGAGCGAGATTCACCCGTATCTTGTCTTTTATTTTCTGTAGTAATCCACTATTTTCTTAACTGCCGCAATTACGGACTCCACGTCCTCATCAGTCATCATAGGATACAGCGGGATGCTCATGATGCCTTCGTAGATGGCTTCTGCGTTGGGGCACAGGCCCTTCTTGTAGCCGCGCTCCTGGTAGAATGGGAAGTAGTAAACAGGCATATAGTGTACCTGGCACTGCACATTCTCTGCAGCCATGGCATCAAAGAACTCACGTCTTGTGCAGGAGAGCTTGTCCTTGTTGAGACGTATGATATACAGGTGCCTTGTGGTATCGGACTGTGGGATCTCTTTTTGCAGAATGATCTCTGGAACATCCTTGAAGGCTTCGTTATAGCGGTTTACGATCTCTTTACGTCTGTCGGAGAACTGTTTAAGTTTGGTGAGCTGACTTGAAAGCAGCGCTGCCTGGAAGTCAGTCATGCGGTAGTTAAAGCCGAGGGTCTGCATCTCATATACCCATGGGCCTTCAGGGTTCTTGTCAACGTACTCAGCAGGATCATGGCTGATACCATGCTGGGAAGCCAGGTGGAGCTTGTGATACAGCTCAGGGTCATTGGTGGTGATGGCTCCGCCCTCTCCGGAAGTGATGGTCTTTACCGGGTGGAAGCTAAAGCAGGTCATGTCGCCAATTGAGCCCTCGGGCTTTCCATTGTATTTGGTGCCAATTGCGTGAGCAGCGTCGATTATAAGAGTAAGGCCGTGCTTGTCGCAGATCTGCCTTATCCTGTCATGCTCAACTGCCTGACCAGTGAAATCTACTGCCACAATAGCCTTGGTTTTGTCAGTTATATGTGCCTCGATGGAGTCAGGATCTATGTTGTAGGTCTCCATGTTGACATCAGCAAAGACTGGAGTTGCGCCAACATATACTGCGCAGTTTGCAGAAGCTGCAAATGTTAGCGGTGTTGTGATGACCTCATCCCCAGGTCCAAGGCCTGCTGCGATGCATGCGCAGTGAAGAGCCGCTGTTCCGTTGCAAACAGATACAGCGTACTTAGCGCCAGTAACTTCAGCAAGTTTGTTCTCAAGAGCTGTTACGCTGGGGCCACAGGTAATGTAGTCTCCCCTGAGGGTATTGGCAACTCTCTCGATATCGTCTTCGCCGATCCACTGGCGGCCATAAAAGATCTTTTTAGTTCTAACGGGGGTTCCCCCAAATATAGCAAGTTTTTCCATAGTGTTCCTCTTTTTTGAAATTCTTGTTATTGTTTCTGTAACGTAAATACTAGCACTATATGTAATGATATTTCAAGTGAGTCAGTGTGGGGGACGGATAAGACACGGAGACGGCTCTCTTGGGATGAGACACGGGGACGGTTCTATTGTCTTATTTTATCAGGATAAAACAAGACAATAGAACCGTCCCCGTGTCTTGTCCGTCCCCATGGCTTATGCCAGTCTTATAATGTCACCCTCTTTTGCAAGGAGCATGTCATCTGATGTGCAGTTGTATTTCTGGTGGATCTCTTTTTCCATTTCATCAAGAAATGTATCTGTGTGGCCTGGTGCATGGTGGACCAGGAGTATCTGCTTGATATTGGCTGCAGTCCTTAGCTCATTGGCCTTTTCACTGGTGGAGTGGCCGAAGGTCTTGCACTTTAGGTATTCCTGGGACGTATACTGAGCGTCGTAGAGGACAAGGTCTGCGTCGCGGGAAAAGTCGGTCAGGGCCTTCAGCGGGTCTGTGGCGAGGGGGAAATGTAGTGACTTCTCTGCTTCCGTAAGGCCCTCATCTCTGCGGTCTTCAGGAAGTTCTTCATGCTCAAAATCAGATGCGTAGACGACGCTGGTTCCCTGATGTTCAAGCTTGAAGATCGTTGAGCCGCCTGGGTGATTGGACGGAACTGCAGTTACTGTCACATCGCCGATCTGGAAGGGCTCTGCGTTTTCTTTTACCTCCGTGAAGGTGATGGTGCAGGGAAAGGCGTCAAGGCCTACAGGCCACAGAGGGCGCTTCAGATAAGTATCAAGCTGCTGCCTGATAGTGAGGCATTCGTGAGTTGCCCCATAGATGGATAGCTCTTTTGCCCCGACAGGTCCCAGGAACATGGGCAGTCCCAGAATGTGATCGATGTGGGCGTGAGATATCAGGATCGAAAGGCGCCTGCTGCCAAGGTCCGGTATGTTAAGGATGCCAGTGCCTGCGTCCAGGATGATGGCCTCCTTGTCTGTCATATATAAATAGCTGCTGGTGGCGCCGCCGTACCGTGCAAAGGCTCGTCCTGAGATTGGCATGGAGCCGCGGCAGCCAAGGACGTGGAGTGTGATATTTTCTGAGTTTGTCGTGATTTTTTTTGACATTAGTTACCTCTTGATCTTGTATCAGAAACGTTGCGTTTACTTTATACAATATATTTTATAATGAATTAGTGTCGTTCTCCATTATTTCTTTTGCCCGGAGTTGTTCAAAAAATAATTTCACATTAATCAAAAAAAGGAATATAATATATTCCAATAGTTTACATTAATTTTCTTAAAGGGAGGAAATAGTGATGGCAGCTAAGGTTACAACTAAGATTGAGCTTCAGTTTGGTGACAAGGCAGTTAGCGAGGATGAGCTCGTTAGCAAGGCCAAGAAGGCATATGGTGGAAAGGATATAAAGAACCTTGACATCTATGTTAAGCCAGAAGAAGGCAAGGCTTACTATGTTGTTAACAACGACGTTACTGGTAGCTTTGATCTTTGATTAAAAAGCGATGGAAGGCTCCGCTAAGGCGGGGTCTTTTTTTGTTTACACGGCGGCTTTTGCTGCGATGGCGCAGACTGCTGCCAGGATAACAGCGATGAGTGATAAGATGCGCATCCACTTGTAGGTTTCAGCCTCTTCCTCGCTGTCCTTGTTAAGCTGTCCGATGGTGAATATTACGACGCCCGCGATAAAGATAATGGCGGCCAGGATTGCAAGCATTTTATTCATAAGGTAAAGTCTCCAAATATACTGGTGGGTGACGCTGTTGTATTACTGGTGGCGTAGGCCTTGATGAGGGCCTTGGCAAGGTCTGAAGAGTTGACGGAGGCAGCTGTGGTACCTGTGGCGCCTGTGGCCTCGTTTATGGCCTGCGCCAATGCTGATGTATTGCCTGTGTTTGTAATCCCTGACGTAAGGGCGTTGGCCAGCAGGGAATTGGTGTTGAGGTCAGACAGTGATACTGCGTCAAAGGCAGATGTGGCGGAGCTTGCGCTGTTGGCGTTGCTGTTTTCTGAGCCGTCATCTTCTTTGAACAGGGAATCCTGGATGAGGTTTGCGGAGAAGTACTGGGACTTGGATAAGTCCTGAAGCGCCTCTGTGCTGAGGGTTCCTCTGTAGGCGTCGCGGTTGGTGTTGGTGGCCGCGATCTGGGTCGCCAGAGATTTGTTGGCTGAGGATGCTACTGTTGTTTTGGTACTATCCTGAACAGCGCTGGTAGCTTTTTCCGCGCTCGCTGCAGCGCTGGTCACGCCAGCATTCCGTATCTCCTCAAAGGCTCCATTGACCTGCTCAAAAGTATTATCAATAGCGCTTACAGCCTGCTTGATCTGAGTCTCAACAGTGTCCTGTACCTGACTTCCTATATCAGGTATTGTCGCCTGGTCCCGCATGCGGCTCTCTATGTTCTGCTGGATAGCTGTAGAGAGTTCCGTAGAAAACTGGGTCCTGTCAGCAATCTCCTGCTGAGCGCGCTGTGCAGCGCTGCTGATCTCCGATATTGAATTAAGGTATTTGTTGACAGCACTTGTCAGCTTGGAAATATCAAATGACATGTATTGTTACCCTTATAACACAAGATATATGGTTTTATTTACTGCTATTATACTATATTTTTGGATTTAGTGTTCTAGAATTCTATATTCATGGGTGATATTTACCACATTTATTAAAGAGGGACCACTGATACAGTAGCATCAAGTATACCTCTTTTAACAAATTGCAATTATCACCCAATAATAATCTCAATCTATGATGTCATAACAATTTCTAAGTCTTGTTCTCATAATGCTTGGGTGAATATTAACACTTTTATCAAAGAGGTATATTTCATCCCCTCTCTTCTGTTGTACCTCTTTTCAAATCCTCAATGTTTTCACCCACTGATCCAGTCCATAGTCTATTACAATCAGTGAAATTTTCCCAAATGTCCTATGTTTTACGCCAGTTTGGGCTAATATGCAATTATTTAAAAAGAGGTACAAATCCACGATAGCAACACAATTGTACCTCTTTCCTCAAACATCACCATTTCACCCAAAAATAACATTCCCAAGTCCTCCTCTTCCATAAAGGCCCGTTTTCTGAAGACTTTCAATATGGTACAATTTTCCTATGAATACTAATCCTTCTTTTGACAACCTGCGACGCAGGTTCCGCTACAACATAAAACAGCTGATGGACTTCGAACTGGAGGAATCCGTTCAGCAGCAGAAGTACCACACCACAATGATCCTGTTTGTGGGCTTTATTTTTTATTCCTTAATAACAATCTGGCCCTGCATCAAGAGCGGCTATCCTCACGGCATTGTGACCAATGTTGCCATCATCATACTCTTTTTGCTGGCGATGCTTCTTTTGCACGTGACCCACAACCACGTAACCACCCTTATCTTCGGGTCTTACGAGCTGTGTCTTATCCTGTTTTTCCATTTCATTATGGAAGTTGACTGGACAATCGGAATGGACGCCTTCTGGCTTTTCATCCTCGCCATGCCCTTTATCACCGACTATATCGCAGGGGTTGTGTACGGCACCATAGCGGCCTTCAGCGGCTTTTTCCTGAGCTATCTGTGCTTCCACACCAGGATGCTGAACTACCTGCAGCCCTACGGCAGCAACATGGTCCAGTGGTACACCATTATCTACGCTGTTATGATGATGGCCGCAGCTGTCATTGAATACGAGCTGACAGCCTACCAGATCGATAAAAAGGCTTCTGACGAAAAGATCTCTTTTTACCAGAAAGAGAGGACTCAGAGGCTCCAGAGACTACTTGAGATATACGAGTCCAACGAGCTGACCATCAGAAAATACAAGCACGACGTCAAGCACTTCAACCGCGTGCTGGCCAGCTTTATCCAGAATAAAGAGTACGAAAGCGCCGCCAATTACCTTAGGGAATTCGATTCCATGCTTGAAACCGTCACGGCTGTGAGCTTCTGCGACAACAAGGTTGTAAATGAGCTTTTGTCCATCTACGCAAACCGATGCCAGAAGATGGGCTTTAAGCCCAGGTTCAAGGTGACAGTTCCAGATCACTTCCCCATGGAGGACCCTGACCTTACAAGCCTTGTAGCCAACGCCCTTGAGAACGCCTGCGAGGCCCAGCGCCTTATTCCTGAGGAAAAGAGATCTCTGCTGTTTGAGCTCTCCTACGACGGCCGCAAACTTAAGCTCTTTACCAAGAACCCCTGCGCCGTCGAGACCACCTTTAGTGACAACGGCCTTCCCATCAGCACAAGGCAGGTCCAGAGTGGCGTCGGAACTACCCAGATCAAGGCGATTGCTGAGAAGTATGGCGGTGTTGCCAGCTTCACGCAAAATGACGGAGTATTTACTGTGAAGGCCGTCATGACCTGCATGTAAACAAGCCACGGGAGTGGTTCTGCTGACACGGGGACGTCCCCGTGTCAGCAACAGAGCCGTCCCCGTGTCAGCAGAACCACTCCCGTGGCCCGAAAAAAAGAGCCTCTCATGCGCTGAGATGCTCTTTAATTTTGTCCTTGATCCTATTTTCCACCATGCTGGCAATCTCTTTAGTCTTCATGCCCTTGTACTCATCGTAATAGATGGGGTCAAGGTAGTAAACATAGGTGGTGACTGGTCCCTTGTGAGGGCTGTTATAAACCTTGTAGGAATCCACAAGTGCCACAGGAACGATGGGTGCCTTGGCCATCTGGGCAGCCTTAAAGCTTCCAGCCTTGAAGGATTCCACGATGTTCCTGTTGTTCTCCTTGTATCCACCTTCAGGGAAAAGGATGAACTTCCTGCCCTGCTCCTGTATCTCTTTTGCCATCTCCTGGAAAACCCTGATGGCGCCTCTTGCGTCCGTAAGTCCAAAGGACTTGCCGTCAACCAGCTGCAGAAACTCCGCTACTAAAATGATGTGGGCCTTGGCCTCATCCATGATAAAGGAACACGGCTCGTCGTGAACGCTTAAGATTCCTGGCACGTCGTACTTGCCCTGGTGGTTAGGATACATGATGTATCCTCCCTCCTTGGGGAGCTTGTCCTGTCCGTAGGCGATGGTCTTGTAGCCCATGGACTTGTTCATCTTGGAAACCATCTCCCTGGCCATCTGATAGCGCTCCGAAAGGCTGTGCCTCTCAGGATGCCGCATCCAGATCCTGGTCTTGACCACATAATATATGATCCTATGAAGATTTATGAGAATTGTGCGAATATAATTGCTCATCAATTATGTCTTTCTAAACTGAAAAATGTACAACAACGAGGGATTATATCACATTTCATGCTGCCATTTCAACACCGCCAAAATCCGCATACCATACAGCTTACAGCTTTTCAATAAGCGACTTGAAGCCGTACTCTGTAAAAAGCTCTTTTGCCTTATCCCTGTCAAACTTAAGCTCATAGCTGCTTAGGTTCTCCGGGACCGGGAAATCCCTTCGTATCTGTGCAAGCTCTTTTGACAAAAGAGCTATATCCCTGTATTCCACCAGTGGCTTCATGGGGCTCCTGGTGATCCCTAGCTCCTCTTTCCATGAGGCTGCAAGGGCCTTCAGGGCCTTGTCATCTCCCGCTTCGTCGATGGCTGCATAGATGCCCTCAACTGTGTCATATTTTGCCAAAAGAGATATCGCCGCGCTGCTGACTCCCTTAACTCCAGGGATGTTGTCGCTACTGTCACCCTGGATGCCCTTAAGGTCAGGGATCTGCTCAGGGCGGACGCCGTATTCCTTTAGGCAAAGATCAGGCGTAACTTCAAAGGCCTTGTCGGGAAGGCTCACCAGCTTCCTGTTCCAGCCGTACTCTGCGCCGTACTTGTTCTGAAGCTCCTCTGCGGTCTCCTGCTTGGTCTGGATAAGCCAAACTCTTGTGTAGTCGGACACCAGCTGCAGATAATCGTGGTCCTTTGTGATGATGTAGGACGGGATCTCTTTTTCAAACCGCGTAGCGACGCTTCCCACAATGTCGTCAGCCTCGAACTTGTTGTCATACATCACAACAAAGCCCAGGTCCTTAAGGAGGTTCTCCATATTCTCAAACTGCTCCTTCAGCGGCTCTGGCGTATCGCCGCGGTTGCCCTTGTAGTCCGGGTACTTCTCCCTGCGGAAGGTGTCCCTGGTCTGGTCAAAGGCAAACATCATATGGGTGGGCTTCTGCTCCGCCATGATCTTGAGAATCGTTCTCATCATGCTGTACATGGCGTTGGTGTATCTGCCCTTATCGTCGTGCATTATCTGACTGTACAGCGTCTTCTTTTTTTCTGGATCTTTTTCGAACAAAAGAGCTTTCGGAAGGTTTCCATAGTAGTTGGTAACCAGCATGGAACTGCCGTCTATAAGAATGAATTTATCTGACATGTATCCCCCAGGAGGCAAGTGCTGTAAATCTCAAAAACACTGCCTTTTAGATTGAATTTTACTTTGAAATTTTACCATTTTAGCGGCGTTTATGCAAAATCTGGTTGTGTTCTAAAATTTACAATAAATTTATTTTTCTGATAGCTAATTGTCTGATAATTTAATTTATTATTTATAAACGCTTAAGCTGAACAAGCTATAATTAATCTATGAATAACCGAATATTTATATAGTGAATATCATTATAGGAGGCGACATAATTATGAAGAAAGGTTTTTCAGTCAGACTTAAGATCTTAGCATTTACCGTTATTCCAGCTGTTGTCATCACAATAGCTCTTTTGATCACGGGAATAAGATTTATGAAGACCGGTATGGAGGATGAGGTTCTGAAAGGACTTATGTCTTCTGCTTACACCTACAAGGACATCGGAATGAATGTCACAAGCCGTGAAGCAGGGGATAACGTGCTTGAATCAAATCTCAAAAAAGACACCGGCTACGATTTTACCTGGTTTGAAGGGGACACCCGTAAGAATTCCTCCCTAGGAAGCGCTGTTATTGGCACCAAGGCTGCAGATTCAGTTATAAAGGCAGTTATTAACGGCGGAAATACATTCTCATCGACCAATACTCAGGTTGCTGGTAAAGCTTATTTCGTTGCCTACGTTCCAGTTAAGGACGAGTCCGGAAAGACAGTTGCCATGGCATTTACAGGCGTTTCCAGAGAAGCGGTCAACGCCCAGATCGGAAAGTCTGTATCCTTCATGGTTATGATTGCAGTGATCGTTCTGGCACTTTCCATTCTTGTGGCTGTATACCTTTCAACAGGCATGACCAAGGCAATCGAAGAGATCAACAAAAGCGTTGAGCACCTGGCTAACGGTGAATTTGTCAGGGCTAAAAAATTCCTTGATAGAAATGACGAGCTTGGACTTACCTTAAGAAATACAAACGGACTTATCGATACTCTCGAAGAGATCGTTTCAAATATCAGGCAATCTGCCCAGTCAGTTAATTCCTCATCTTCAGAGCTTTCCAACATGGCAGACCAGATCTCCCACACAGCTGAGGACGTTTCAAACGCAGTTCAGGAGATCGCATCCGGAGCAACCCAGCAGGCTGACGAGATCCAGAACGCCGCAGATAATGTAGGAAGGATCGGAGACGCAGTCGGAAACGTACAGACATCCACAGGCGAACTTGACCAGCTTGCAAGCAAGATGAAACAGGCTTCCGAAGTATCCGGAGCATCCCTTGCTTCCCTGAAAGATTCTTCATCAGAGATGACAGCCAAGATCGACGAGATCTCAACCACCATCCAGCGAACACAGGATGCAGTTAACACCATTTCAACCAAGGTTGAGGGCATCACATCCATCGCTACCCAGACAAACCTTCTTTCCCTCAACGCTTCCATCGAGGCTGCAAGAGCCGGCGAAGCAGGAAAAGGCTTTGCAGTTGTTGCAGGTGAGATTGGAAACCTTGCTGAAAGTTCAAGAGTCATGGCTGACGAGATCAAGAAAGAGATGGAAATCCTCCTTGAAGAAGCTCGCGCCGCAGTTAGCGCTGCAGACGACGTTCGTCAGGGTAACATTGATCAGCAGCAGGCTCTTGAAGGAACCATTTCTTCCATCAACGGAATGCTTGATGACATCAACTCCACAGTTGGCGGCGTAAAGACCATCAGTGACGGCGCTGACCAGTGCGAGACCAGCAAAAACGCAGTAGTAGATACCATGAGCGCTCTCTCAGCAATCTCCGAAGAGAACGCAGCATCCTCCCAGGAAACCGGCGCTTCCATGCAGGAGCTCTCCGCTACAGTTACAACTCTGGCTGGCGATGCAAACGATCTTAAAGACGTTGCAGAGCAGCTGGAGAGGGATTTGGCGTTCTTTAAATAATATGACATGAAAAAGTGCGGCCGCCTATGCTAAAACTTTTTAGCATAGGCGGCCCTTTAAATCAAAGGTACCTGACCACACATTGATTGGTAAATGCCTTTATGGAAATTCCAATTTAGGTAGATGCTTTTTGCAAATTAAGCACTAATCCACATCTGACATGGGTTTTGTGGCAATATTTTTAGCTATACAATTAAAATAACCTAACCAGCATGGGTCTACCCTGATTTTGAGCCATTTAGCTTAGCTATACGTAAATTTATCGTAGCTCAACATGGGTCGGTAAATCAGCAGATTTATTTCTCGTAAAGATCAAAAATAAGGTAATAAAGCACGAAAAAAAGAGCGGAGACAAAAACTTTGTCTCCGCTTATATTTTCAGTCAAATATATCTTCCCCGAATCTAACCTTGGCATGGGCCTTGATTGCCTCTACGCACTTCTCAAATCCCAGCTTGCTGGAATCAATGCACAGGTCGTAGTTCATGGCATTCGTCCATTTCTGTCCTGTGTGGTGTTCGTAGTAAGAAGCCCTGTACTTGTCCTCCCTTGCCATGAACTTCTCCAGTTCATCCTTAGGAAGGCTCTTTACCTTGGCAGCCTGCTCCACAAGGAAATCATGTGGTGCATGAACGAATACGCTAAGGACGTTGTCGTAGTCTCTAAGCACAAAGTCTGCAGCCCTTCCAACGATAACGCAGCTTGTGGTCTCAGCAAGCTTTTTTATTGACTTTGCCTGAAATGCGAACAGGTTGTCCTCAGAAGTAAAGTCCTTGCTGTTTGGCCCGATTATCTCGCCAGTATATACTCTCACAGGCACCTTAAAGAAGCCGTTATTTCTCATTCTCTCATCTGTCTCAAGAAAGAGGCTCTCGTTGATGCCGCTCTCCTCAGATGCAAGCTTGATAAGCTCATGGTCATAGTAGTGGATGCCCAGGTCATTGGCCAGCATCTCACCCACTGTCCTTCCGCCACTTCCGTACTGTCTTGCAATTGTGATGACTATGTTACGCTTCATAATTTATTCCCCCAGATAAGCTTTTCTGATCGCTTCATCATTAAGCAGCTCTTTTGCATCGCCCTCCTTGGCAATGGAACCGGTCTCCAAAACATATGCTCTGTTGGCGATAGACAGGGCCTTCTTGGCGTTCTGCTCAACCAGAAGTACAGTCACGCCGTCCTTGTTGACATCCTCGATGATGCTGAAGATCTCGTTAACGAAAATCGGTGAAAGTCCCATGGATGGCTCGTCCATCAGGATCAGGTCGGGATGTGACATAAGAGCTCTTCCCATGGCAAGCATCTGCTGCTCACCGCCTGAGAGGGTTCCAGCCAGCTGGTTCTTACGCTCTTCAAGTCTTGGGAAACGCTTGTAGATGTTTGCAAGAGTCGCCTCCATCTCCGCCTTGTCTTTTCTGGTGTAAGCTCCCATCTTCAGGTTCTGCAGAACCGTCATCTGGGCAAACACGCGCCTTCCCTCAGGCACCTGGGCCATTCCAAAGGTCACGATCTGATGGCTTGGGATCCTGGTAAGTTCATGTCCCTTATAATTAATTGTACCACCATCTGCGTCAATGAGCCCTGACAAAGTGTGCAGCGTTGTGGTCTTGCCCGCGCCGTTAGCACCGATGAGGGCCACGATCTCTCCTTTGTCTACGTGAAAAGAGATCCCTTTAAGAGCCTTGATGACTCCATAATATACAGTTAAGTCTTTAACTTCCAAAATTGAACTCATAACTTACTCTCCAAGATATGCTGTTATAACTTCAGGATTTGCGAGCACCTCTTTTGTCTCGCCCTGGCAAAGTACACGGCCGAAATTCAGTACTGTGAGCTTTTCGCAGATTCCGGACACCAGCTTCATGTCGTGCTCGATAAGAAGGATGGTCATATCAAACTCCCTGCGGACAAGGGCTATGGTGTCCATCAGCTCTTTTGTCTCATTGGGGTTCATGCCTGCTGCAGGCTCATCCAGCAAAAGGAGCTTGGGTCCTGTCGCCATGGCTCTTGCGATCTCAAGCTTACGCTGTTTTCCGTAAGGAAGGTTGGCTGCCAGGGTATCCCTTTCTGCGTCCAGATCAAAGACCTTCAAAAGGCGCACTGCCTCAGCGTCCATCTCTTTTTCCACCTTGGAGTACCTGCCCAGATGAAGGATTCCCTCAAGGGCACTGTACTTGAAGTGCTCAGAAAGTCCGACCTTAACGTTGTCGATAACGCTCATGTCCTTGAAAAGCCTGATGTTCTGGAAGGTTCTGGCGATTCCTGCGTGGTTGATCTCGATGGTGCTCTTTCTTGTGATGTCCTCGCCGTCAAGCCTGATAATGCCTTCGTTTGGTTTGTATACACCGGTCAAAAGGTTGAAAACAGTGGTCTTGCCGGCGCCGTTAGGTCCGATAAGGCCGTAGAGCTCGCCCTTTTCAATGGATATATTGAAATTGTCAACGGCACGAAGTCCGCCGAATGAAATGCTTAGGTTGTTTACGTCAAGAAGTGCCATGTTCAAGCCACCTCCTTTGCGCGTTTAAGATTAAAGCGGCCGAAAGTTCTTTTCCTCCACTCGATTACCTTAGGTGACCAGTTCACGATCATCATGACAATGAGGACGATGGAATAGATCAGCATGCGGTAGGTGTTGAGGCCTCGAAGCAGCTCAGGCAACAGGTACAGTATGCAGGCTGCAATGACGCTGCCTCTGATGTTTCCGATGCCGCCAAGAACCACGTAAACCAGGATCATTATGGATGCGTTGTAGCCAAAGTACTGGGATGACGCCGTCAGGGTTGTGATGTTGTGGGAGAAAAGAACTCCCGCAGCCCCTGCAATTGCAGCAGAAATGGTAAATGCCATCATCTTGTAGCCGGTGATGTTGATTCCTGTTGCCTCTGCGGCGATATAGTTGTCACGGATGGCCATGATTGCGCGGCCGTCCCTGGAATTTACAAGGTTAAGTACCACGAAAAGAGATATCAGAAGGACCACGATTCCGATGGTGAAGTTTGCGTTGTGAGGTGTTCCTGTGATGCCCATGGCGCCGTTGACGATGATATCGCCGTCAGCCTCCATTCCAAGGCTCATGCTGTCCTTCATTGAGAAGTGCAGGCCGTTTCCGTCAATTCCGATGTAAAAAGAGTTGATAACGTTCTTGATGATCTCGCCAAAGGCCAGAGTTACGATGGCCAGGTAGTCACCCTTAAGACGAAGTACCGGAATACCGATAAGGAAGCCAAACAGCGCCGCAAAGGCGATTCCGATGATGAACGCCATGATAAATCTTGGAACTGTTGGAATGCTGTTTTCCATTGCCCTTGAAAAGAATGCGCTGGTGAAAGCGCCGATGCACATAAAGCCGCAGTGTCCGATGGACAACTCGCCAAGGATACCTACGCAGAGGTTAAGGGCAACGGCGATTATGGCATAATATGTCATTGGAACCAGAAGGCCCTTCATGTGGCTTGATAAAACGCCAGTCATCATCAGGATCTCAACGATTATATAGAAGGCAATGACGATGCCATAGGTGATCAGATTTTGTTTGGTTATTTTACTCTTCATAATACCTCCAAAAAAGATGAAGTTCTGCTCTCACTCCGTTCGCCAGAACAAAGTTCCAACCAGGCTCGATAGGACCTCGCCAGGTTTATACTTTTTCCTGAATGACTTTTCCAAGGATTCCTGTAGGCTTAACAAGAAGCACCACTACCAGGATTCCGAACACGATGGCGTCAGAAAGCTGCGATGAAATGTAGGTCTTGGACAGTATCTCAACGATTCCCAGTACCAGTCCGCCGATCATGGCTCCTGGAATTGAACCGATACCACCAAGTACCGCTGCGACGAATGCCTTGATACCTGGCATAGCGCCTGTGTATGGAGAAAGGGACGGATAAGCTGAGCAAAGAAGTGCTCCAGCCACAGCAGCAAGTGCTGAGCCAATGGCAAATGTAAGAGCGATAGTGCGGTTTACATTGATGCCCATCAGAGCTGCAGCTCCCTTGTCCTCAGAAGCCGCAAGCATGGCCTGTCCCTGTTTTGTCTTGTTGATAAACAGCTGAAGTGCAATAAGAATAACAACGCTCACCAGGATAGTGACGATGGTAACGCCCTGGATCTTGAGCTCGCCGCCGGCAAAGCTAAGTCCCTCCCAGGTTATGACTGATGTAAATGACTTGATATCTGCGCCGTAGATAAGAAGCGCAATGTTTTCCAGAAGGTAGCTGACACCAATGGCTGTGATAAGAACTGCCAGTGGGGAAGCTGCTCCACGGAGCGGCCTGTATGCCACAAACTCTGTAGTGACGCCAAGAACGGTGCACAGGATGATAGCCACGATAATGCCCACCACTGAATTGCCTGAAAGCGCTGCGCTTACAGAAAAGATAATATAGCAGCCCACCATGATGAAATCACCATGAGCAAAATTCAGCATCTTGGCGATACCATAAACCATGGTGTAACCAAGGGCTATTATGGCATAGATACTGCCAAGACTAAGTCCATTAATGAGATAGGTTAAAAAACTCATCCCGCACCTCCGTGAATATTTTATATATAGTATGATATACGAATTGCTCCGTTGCGTGCAACTCTTGCAATTCTACAACCATTCGGAATCCGGCTTATCAGCCTACTTCCTCATGTTTGTTAGGGTCATGAATACAATATGCATACCTTGCAAGCAAGTATGCATATTGTATTATGACACCTATATCATACAAATGCAGAACGCGAGGGATACCTGTGACAGCATCCCTCGCTGTATGAAAATGTTTAGTCGTTGTTAAATTGTGTTGGGCTTGTTAGCTCTTTTCGCTGTGCGATAGCTCTTTTCCCGGTGAAAAGAGATTACTCTTGGTCGCTACACTAAACTCGAAAAGACCTCGTTAAGTGTCCGCCCATGGTTCGCACTAGGTTCGAAAGGACCTCACCAAGTGCTCTACTCAGCTGAAACGTAAGCGCCGTTCTTGATGATGACAGCCTTAGGCTCCTTGTTAGGCTCACCTGAAGCATCCCATGTCATCTTCTGTGATGTAAGACCCTTAGCCTCGATCTGTGTCATAGCGCCCTTAAGTGCCTCGCAGATCTCCTCTGTTGTCTTGTCTGGTGTAACCCCTGACTTCTCGATAGCTGCCTTGATGATGTAAACTGCATCATAAGCATCAGCTGCGAACTGGTTAGGAGTCTCGCCGTACTTCTCGTTGTACTTCTTAACGAAGTTAACTGTAAGGTCGTCTGTAGCATCAGCTGCGAAAGGTGTAAGAAGCATTACGCCCTCAGCAAGGGATGGATCAAAGTTCTCAACAGTAAGGATTCCGTCCATACCATCAACACCGAAGAATGTAGGTGCATAGCCCATTGTGTTGGCCTGTGTAAGGATCAGAGCTGCATCTGAGTAGTAGATAGGAAGGAATACCAGGTCAGCGCCTGCATCCTTAGCCTTCTGAAGCTGTACAGAGAAGTCTGTGTTGTTGTCCTGTGTATAAGCCTCTGCTGAAACGATCTCGAAGTTCTTGCCAGCAGACTCTTCTACGAACTTCTGGTAGATACCTGAAGAGTAAACGTCTGAGTTGTCGTAGATGATACCAACCTTAGTTGCAAGGTTGTGATCACTGATGTACTGAGCTGAAGCAATACCCTGGTTAGGATCTGAGAAGCATACACGGAATACGTTGTCATACTTTACGCAATCCTCAGCTGATCCTGAAGGTGTAAGCTGGAACATGTTGTCGTTCTTGGTGTTCTCAGAAACTGCAATTGAGCAGGCAGATGTTGTAGAACCAACAAGGATCTGCATACCCCAGTCCTTAAGTGTGTTGTAAGCGTTAACTGACTTCTCAGCGTTGAGCTCGTCGTCCTCTGACTTGTACTCGATCTGAACACCGTTGATACCGCCAGCCTCGTTGATCTCGTCAACAGCGATCTGAGCGCCGTTAACAACTGCGTTACCGTAAGCTGCTGCTGCACCTGTAAGAGGTCCGATTGCACCAATCTTGAATGTATTGCTTCCACCTGCTGATGCGCCGCCGCATCCTGCAAGAAGTGAAGCAGCCATTGCTGAAGCAAGAACAGCACTGAATACTTTGTTAAACTTCTTCATAATTCATTTCCTCCTCAATTTGTATATTTGTATACAATCTTAATATATATATTTCAAGTTTAATTATTATTAGTAAAAAGTCAATACTTTAAAGCAAAAAAGTGAAATTTAGTCACAAGACACGGGACGGTTCTACTGTCTCATTGTGCACAACATGACACGGGGACGGTTCTACTGTCAGGTTTTATTTTGATAAAACCTGACAGTAGAACCGTCCCCGTGTCAGCAAACCGCCCCCGTGTCATGTGTCAATTACCTGTAGAAGTCGTTCTCAGCCTTCTGCGTCAGCTTGGCTTCCTGGATCTGGCTGTTGACGTCAGAAAGGAACTGATGATTGTTCGGGTCTGATATGAATTCAAGGAAATCCAAAGCCTCTCTGCTTGAGAGCTTTTGGCTGACTGTCAGATAGTCATAAATCTCATCTCTTGTCTTACCTTCATTAATGAATCTGTCCACAATATCAAACAGAACCATAAACCTGCGCATACGCACTCTGAGGTTGATCTGATGAAGTTCTACAAATATGGAAAAAACGACGACGACCGCGACTAAAGAGAAAAGAAGAAAACCAACGCCATAAATCATAAGCCCTATTTTTATATTAAGGACTCCGGCGGTGATACCCGATATTGCAAAAACGATCATGGAAGTAAGAAGAATTCCAAGCCTTGCCTTGTTCCTGGATCTGTCAGATAGCTCCATGAAACGAACCGCTAAACCAAATACTACGTAGAAGACTAGCGAAAAGGCAATCCCCACATAAGCTAATTTGAGCATGAAGTTTATCCCCCTATGAATTAATTCTACGCTCCATGAAACATTAATGCAATCATGTAATAAACGTTTATTCATGTTCGTTTTCGCGTATATTATAGGGTTGTGGGGATTGCAATCCGTGAAACGTGCAATGCAGGTGGGTACTGGCAGTTATCCGATGCCATGTTCTCTGTTGTAGCCCATGCATACCATGTTGGTGTTGTTGATAAGGATGTTCCATCCGATGAATGGTCCGATTCCGCAGAGCCACATACCAAAAATGAACCAAAGAAGCACTGTTGTACCGTTCTCAGTAACTGTATAGCCGTATCTCTGGCAGTTTCTGGCAAGTCTCTCGCCAACCTTGTAGAGCCAGACGTATGAATAAATACCGCATGTTACTAATGAAAGCAGGATGTATACTAAAAGTCCTGGTGTGTCATCTCCATCTCCAGCGCAGGCTGTGTTGATGTCCTTGATCATGTAGTACATGAAAATGTACAGGTAAATTCCACAGGTAACCAGTGTAAGAAGTATAAAAATAAGAAGACTTCTGTCAGTTCTAAGTGGCATGAATGCCTGAGGTCCTGCATTGTAACCAGTATTCTGGTAGTTGTTATTGTAATTATTATAAGTCTGGTTTGCCCCAGGAGCTGGTGCGCTCTCATTTAATACAAAACCCTTGATCTCGCTGTCACTGCTGGTGCTATTGTTAGCACTTGTACTGGCAACTGGAGCTCCGCAGTTAGGGCAGAACTTAGCGCCATCCTCCATCTGGGTTCCACAATTCTCACAAAACATTAATTCAATCTCCTCCTAAATGTAAAATCACCCATTTAAAGACCTTAAACCATCTGGCAATAGCCCCGCTTTCAGGCTCAAATACTACAACTGTGTCAGAGGGGTCCAAAATCCTCAACAGGTATATTATAGAGAAGAGGACTATAGTTGTAAATAACAAAACTTTAACAATCTTTTGCGAAATCCGGGATTTGAAAAGAAATAACGTCGCTGCGATGATCGGAATTGGAAATAGCGGATGATATCGAAAAGCGCCAGCAATATCAAGGCGCAGCAGCGACAGATAGGCTCTTGTCATGCCACATCCCATGCAGGAAATTCCTGTGAGGAATTTGATGGGACAGCCAATACCTGCAATATATAAGATTACATAGATAAGCGCTACTGCCAGGATAGCGGGTAGCGCTTCTTTCAACTTCTTCATAGATCTCTTTTCCCAAAATCACTTGGTTTCCCTGTTGACGTACTTGTTGTGGAACTTGGAGTACATGATCTTCTGGCTGCTATAAAGGCTGTAGTAGCCTGAGAAGGTGTAGCTGAGCGCGATCGCCAGAAGGTAATATGGCATTCCCTTAAATCCAAAGAGCTCGAAGCAGATAAACAGGGATGATATCGGGCAGTTTGTCACTCCGCAGAACAGAGCTCCCATTCCGATGGCTGCGCAAAGAGCCGGATGCAAGCCAAAAATCTGCGAGTAAAGGCATCCGAACGTAGCGCCTATGTAAAGAGCTGGCACGATCTCGCCACCTTTATAGCCCGCGCCAAGAGTCAGGGCTGTAAAGATCATCTTAAGAAAGAACGCCCAGGCAGGAGCCTCTCCATTTATGGCCATCTCAATAACGTTCATTCCTGCGCCGTTGTAGAGCCTTGTTCCTGACAAAAAAGTAAGTGCTACAACAATGCAGCCACCCACAAACACGCGAAGATACGGGTTTGGAAGCAGCTTTTTATATGTCTTTCCGGAAAACTTCAGCACCTGACAGAACAGTACACTGACCACTGCGCAAAGAAGTGCCAGAAATCCTGTGTAAATTCCCTGGGTTGCTGTAAACTCCGGAACAATGTTAACCGCAAACTGCTCTCCTGTTGCTCCCAGGAACTCTGCAACTCCCTGTGCAGTCAGCGCCGATATTACGCATGGAACCAGCGCAGAATAGTACATCACGCCTACGTTTTCTATTTCCATGGCCATGAACGATGCTGTCATTGGCGTTCCAAAAAGTGCCGAGAACGCAGCACTCATGCCACACATGGTCATGATCTTGACGTTACCCTCTTTTAACCTGCAGAGCTTGCCCAGGTTGTAGCCAATGCTGCCTCCCATCTGCAGCGCAGCGCTCTCACGGCCTGTTGATCCGCCAAAAAGGTGCGTCAGCGTTGTTGAAATAAAGATAAGCGGCGCCTTCATCACTGGAAGGTGCTCTCCCTCCTGGATCGACTTGATCACAAGGTTCGTGCCCTTATCTTCATAGTCCTTGCACAGCCTGTACATGAACACTATTAAAAGTCCTGCCAGTGGCAGTCCCAGGATTATAAGGTCATGACTTGTCCTAAAAGCCGTCGCCATGCTGATCGCCTTGGAGAACATTGCTCCAATAGCGCCAACTATGGCTCCTGTCATACATCCAAGTATCACCCAGCGAAGGAGGACTCTGACTCTGCCTACAAGGTCCAGGTCCGGGATGTGTTCGATTATGTTTTCTTTCGACTTATCAAAAAAAGACATGTTATCCTAAGCTCTTTTCCATTATATCTGTGTCTGTGAAATCCTTTTCTCATATTATCACTTATGGGTTGGAATTCAAATTACATATTTTGTACCGTTGGGTGAGAATTCAACGTTTTGAAAAAGAGGTATATCAATTTATATAATTATTAACGTTATATCGTTATTTGTTGGGTAGATAGTGTTAGTCTCGTAAAAGAGGTATACTTTTTGTACCATTATTCCCTCTGCATAGGCATAAAATCAAAGATATCACGGATACCTCTTTTCAAAAATCTTCACCTCTCACCCAAATGGAAAACGCCAATTATCTAAATGAAGTTCAAACATGACATTCAGATTCGCCATAACCCCCAAAAGCATACTACTCTTAATTAGCCTCCTCTCGGTTTCAATAGTGTCTAACAAAGTATTTTTCAATCACTTCCACTGCATTAACTGAAGTAAACGGGCAAGACAAGGTCTCATATGTGCAAATAAGATTCATTGTCTCAATATATCCATTTCTAGTATAGGTCTGCATTTTGCTCAAATATTTTTCTATGTAATCCGGATCATCCATTTTACCATAGTGTTCCCAAATGTATATTTTCAGAGTTTTCGGATCCATGATAGTAAAGTCAGGACTTAAAATTCTTCCACCGAATTCTCTGACCCATTCATATCTATAAGGGATTCCTCTTCTATATAGTTCATCTGCTATGGCCGCTTCAGACTTTGAACGGACGAGAGGTCCCTTCAAAGTAGGACAATCAAGCTGTTCCGGATGATTAGTACTGCGCTCATATTCTTCAAGTTCCCAATCCTTGCAATCAAACTCAGGTATGATTTCTGATTCCAAAAGTGTTTTAAATCCTGGCGCCTCTCGGATCAACGCATCAGCAGTTTGCTTAGGATATAGTTCCAGATAGGCATCTATAGCTTTTATCTCGCGTTCAAGGCCATAAATAGTACGTTTTTTATACGCTTTCATAGCTAATGTTCTTGCTAGTTTTTGATTGTCTTTCTTAATATATTTCCATTTCACGCCAGAAGATGTGTTCACTGCTTGATAGTACTTATAATAATTTCCATTTTTCATTGTCTTGAGTCTTCCTTCTGGATACTTCGATTGCTCAAACTCAAAAAGTTCTTTCTGCAATTCACCTTCAATCCTTTCACGTTCTGCCAGCATAAGTGCAGTAATGTCCATGCTTTAATCCTTCTTTCTATATTTATTTGATCAGTTCTTTTGGAAAAACAAGGCGAAACGCCAATATGAGTTCCATTAGAATGTGCAAGAACAGCACAAACACAAGCATAGCAGCAAATTCTTAAGATTTACCATCGAAAATTATTAATTTTTCTTAAGAATTTGCGTGGGGTGATCCGGAGTAGATTTTATGTTTATTTTATAGTTATTTCCCATTCTCATAATTGAATCAAAAGTCCCCAGGATGTACCATCTTTTTACAAGCTAAGTAAATGGATAGTTTGCGGTTTTTTAGATGACAGCGCAGGAGGGCCCAAATTGTTGCCCTTAAGCGCGTCATCAAGGGGAAAAGAATGGGACTTTCAATCGGAAGTATTGGAAATACATATGGAATGAATTATGTTCAGCCGATGAATTATAGCGTTAAGAACGAGGCTGATGTATCAGATGCATTTGTAGAAACTGGAATGTCAAATGCCATCATGAACGTGCCTCCTGTGGTTTATCCTAACGCACAGGAAATTCCAAAAGCGGATAATGAAAATGATCCACTTGCGCTTTCAATCAATTCAGTTAAAAAGAGCCAGGAAGCAAATCGTATGTACAATGACGTGGCTTCCAAATTCCAGGGAATGACTACTGGATATTCCCAGAATACAGAGGCTTTAAGCTATGGAATGAGCGGCAGTTCTATCGACCTGTTCGCGTAAGGTAGGTAGGTGAATTATATAGTTTGCAAAAAGCGGGTGCCAGAGGGCAGCCGTTTTTTTGCGGTCTGATTTTGACATAGCCAAGGTGAAATGTGACCTTTAACAAAAAGCGGTATACATTGCCTGTCGCGACCAATTTGTACTTCTTTAGAATATTGCTTCCATATCACCCATATAGACCATTCTCAAAAGTTCTGTTCTTGAATTGCATAGATCTTTTTTTACAATTTAAATGTTTAATTAGGTGATAATTGTAAAAAACAAAAAGAGGTACAATTCTAAGCCAACTTAGCAATTGTACCCCTTCTTTCACAACGTCTATTTTCACCCAACATCAGCCATATCCAGGATAGTGTTGTCACCTCTCAATGCTACGCTCTATCAAATGTCCGAATTCACTGGTGCTCACAGGCTTTGAAAAATAATATCCCTGAATAACATCGCAGCCTGCCTTCTTAAGAAGCAGGTACTGCTCAGAGTTTTCAACGCCCTCAGCGATCAGTGGAACTTCCAAAAACCTTGCCACGTTCACAATGAATTCCACCATGCTCAGATCTTTGTTGTTTTCTGCAATGCCCTTGATAAAGCCCATATCAAGCTTTAGCGCGTCGATTGGCAGTGATGTCAGCATGTTAAGAGATGAATAGCCCTTTCCAAAGTCGTCCATCTCCACCTTGAACCCTGCTTCCCGGAGGCTGTTCACCACGTCAACAATGGTTATCACAGAGTCAGTATAGGCTGTCTCAGTGATCTCAAGGTGCATGTCCTTTGGCTCAAGGCCATTTTCTTCCAAGATCCCCTGCAAAAAATCCAGCAGGTCAGGATCAAAGATATCAACCCTGGAAACATTCACAGAAAGCGGCATTGTGACGCCGTACATATCCTTCCACCGCTTGATCTGCTTGGCAGCTTCCCGCCACACAAAGCGGTCCAGCTCCTTGATCCGTCCATTTTCCTCAAACAAAGGGATAAAAAAATCAGGCCTCACAAACCCAAGCTCCGGATGCTTCCATCTCACCAGAACCTCAGCACTGCACAGCCTGGGCTCGTCCCCAGTGATGTCATACTTTGGCTGCAGTACCACGTTAAACTGCTTATCCAAAAGAGCTTTCTCAATGCTGTCAAGGAGCTTGGCCTCATAAAGCTCTTTTTCATGCATGCTGTTATCATAAACCGCCACCACATCCTGGCTGGAATTCTTGGAAATACTGTTGCTGGCGTGAAGCGCCCTGTCAAAGCGCTGTTCCAGGTTTACAGAATGGTAGATGTCCGGATATATGCCAACTCTGAAGTGGATATCGTGCTTGTCCGTGATATCGATCAGCCTGTCCGCCAGAGTCTTGGTCAGATAGTCATAGTTGTCCTGATGCTCGATATAGATATAGAAGCGATCCGCATGATCCCTGCAGGCCACGCCTCCGCAGCCTCTGGCAAAAGACCTTACGCCGTCCGCAATTGTACACAGCACCTTATCACCATAGTTCCTGCCGTAGAGCTCATTTATCAGGTGGAACTTGTTGATGTTCACCACCACTGCGTCCACTTCCTGTTCCGGGTGGAACTTGTCGTACTCCCGAGCGTACTGAAAGAAATAATCCTTGGTAAGAAGCCCGGTCAGCGAGTCTTTTCCTGTGGCATCAATAATGTTTCTGTCGATGGACAGCTCAATTGCGCGCCTTACCCTGGCTCTTATGACCTCAGGTCTGTCATAGGGCTTGTTTAAAAAATCTATGGCTCCCCTGCGAAGACTCTCAACCTCCGCAGAATTATCTGAAGTCAGCACAATAACAGGGATATTGCTCAGTTCATCGTTATTCTTAAGTTCGTCAAGGACCATATAGCCATTTCCACCTGGCATATGCAGGTCCAACAGCACCAAAGACAGGAAATCCTTCTGGGTGCGGATCTCCAAAAGAGCTTCATCCCCCGTCTCTGCGTAGGCGATATCATATTCATCCTTGAGGATATTACCTAATAGGCGCAGATTCACAGGCTCATCATCCACCACCAGGATCGTCCGCCTGAAATCCTGCTCATGTTTTGCTTCAATGTCCAGTACATTCAGATTGTTCAAAGCCATCTACTTACCCCTCGCAAAAAAGCTAACAATTAACCGATAATATTATTATAAAGGAATTTTGTACTGATGTGTCTTTTTTTGTAGCATTTTCTTTTGAAAAACAATACAAGGGGCGGTTTGCTGGGATGAGACACGGGGACGGCTCTGTTGCTGACACGGGGACGGTTCTGTTGTCAGGTTTTATCAATATAAAACCTGACAACAGAACCGTCCCCGTGTCAGCAACAGAGCCGTCCCCGTGTCTCATCCCAGCAAACCGCCCCCGTATCAGCAACCGAACCACTCCGTGTCTTGTCAGCGGCTTATTTTTTATTCAGGCGTTGTGCTCAAGCAGGTAATCGTTCAGGGCATCCACGATCTCTTCGCCGTCAATTCCATGAACTGCACAGGCCTCAGCCAGTGACTCCATCTGTGAAGCCGGGCATGAGATGCATCCCATTCCGCACTCCATAAGGAACTGCGCTGCAAGTGGATGCTTAGAAATAATATCGCCAACCAGCATGCTGGAATCTACAAGATCGCCATTTGCTGATGCGTTCTCTTTCTTAAGTTCTTCGTTTTCCATGTTGCTTGCCTCTCTTTCTGTATCACTACCAAAGAATAAATCCTTTAATGATCCCATAGTTTTAACTCCTATAGCCCTGGATAAATGCAGGTTTGCGGGCATTTGCCCTATGTCAAAAATAAATTGTGCAAAACCATTCTACATCACTGATACTTCACCTGCAAGTACCTTTTTATAATCCTCGTAGTTTTTCTTTAGAAGTTCAGGAGTACTGAGCTCATACGGGCACTTGGTGGTGCAGGCCCTGCAATTGATGCAGGTGTCGATCTTGGCCATCTCATCCTGCCACTCCTTTGAAAGCCAGCTCTTTGATGGTGCGCGCCTTATCATAAGAGACATTCTTGCGCAGTTGTTGATCTTGATGCCCATTGGACATGGCATACAGTATCCGCAGCCCCTGCAAAAGTCTCCAGCAAGTTCTGTTTTTTCTTTTTCGATAAAAGAGCTGATCTCGTCGGTCATTGTTGGAGTGTTGTCAAAATACGAAAGCCACTCATCAAGCTCTTTTTCCCTCTGGATACCCCAGATAGGCATTACGTTGTCAAACTGTGTCATGAAGGCCATTGTTGCGTCGGAGCGATTGATAAGTCCGCCTGCCAGGCCCTTCATAGCGATGTAGCCCATGTTGTGTTCCTTGCACATCTTAACCAGTTCGAGCTCTTTTTCAGAAGAAAGATAACTGAGCGGGAACTGCATTGTCTCGTAGAGGTCAGATTCTATGCACTCTTTTGCCACCATAAGCTTGTGGGCTGTGACACCGATGTGGAGGATTTTACCCTCTTCCTTGGCCTTGAGCATGCACTCGTACATGCCTGTTCCGTCACCAGGCCTGTAGCACTGGCTTACCATGTGGAACTGATACAGGTCGATGTGATCGGTCTGAAGGTTTTTAAGGGAAGTCTCAAGGTCAGACCAGAAGCCCTCTGGCGTTGTTGCTGCTGTCTTGGTGGCGATAAAGAGCCTGTCCCTAAGCCCGGCTTCAGAGAAAGCCTTGCCAAGCTTGACCTCGCTATCAGTGTAGGCCCTTGCGGTGTCAAAGTAGGTCATTCCGCCCTCGTAGGCCTTTCGTAAGATCTTAACAGCCTCATCTTCAGATACTCTCTGAATCGGAAGTGCGCCAAAGCCGTTCTGCGGCGCAGTAATGCCAGTTTTGCCAAGTGTGATCTGCCTCATGTGAAACCTCCTGATTTTCTTTTACGCGTAAACGATCCAAATAAACAGATATCCCACACATACTGCTGTCAGTGTGAATGGAACTCCGATCTTCATGAAGTCGCCAAAAGATACTTCGTAGCCCTCTTTTCTGAGCATTCCTACACCTGCGATGTTGGCAGAAGCGCCGATTGGTGTAAGGTTTCCGCCAAGTGTAGCGCCGATCAGAAGTCCAAAGTAAAGAAGGAGCGGGCTTACTGACATAACGCTTGAAAGAGATGCCAGCACAGGCAGCATAGTTGCTACATATGGAATATTGTCGATAAATGCTGAAATAACAACTGAGCCAAATACAATAATTGTATAAAGAAGGAATATATTTCCCTTTCCGCTTGTGGCAATGAACTGCGCCAGCTCGTCGATGATACCAACGTTTGTGATACCTGCAATTACGCAGAACAGTCCGGCAAGAAGAAGCATTGTGTCGTAGTCGATCGCCTTAAGTGACTTCCACATTGTGTCTGTTCCCTTGGAGATGAAGATCTCCCAGATTATATTGATGATTCCGCAAACCATACAGATAAGGCCATTGGTGATATCTGGCTTGTTGGGAATGAATGATGCAAATACGAGAAGTACAACATGTCCCAGCATCATGATTGTTGGAACATAGTCTGTTACTGTTGTGTGCTCTTCGTTTTTAACAGGCTCTCTGTCCTTTCTGAACATCCACATCATGATAGGAACTGTTGCAATAGCACCAAGCTCTACTGCAAAGAACATTCCAGGATGACCCTCCATCCAGAAGAAATCATTGAAGTCCATCTTGGCTGCTGCAGCCAGCATGATTGATGTTGTATCGCCAACCAGGGTTGCTGCGCCCTGAAGGTTTGATGAAACTGCGATACAGATGATCATAGGAACAGGTGATATTTTAAGTTTCTTGCAAATAGCAAGACCAACTGGAGCAACCATCAGAACTGTAGCAACGTTGTCGATGAATGCTGAGATGATTCCAGAGAACAGTGACATAAAGATCGTCACCCACATAACGTTTGGTGCCACATCAAGGAGCTTCTCCGCAATGAGATTGGGCATCTTGGAATCGATGAAGTAATCAACGATGACCATGGTACCAAAGATCATCATCAGTACGTTCCAGTCGATGGCAAAAAATACGTCCTTAAGTGGCAGAATTCCTGTGGCCACAAAAATAACAGCTGTTGTTACTGCCACGATCGCACGCCTCTTTGGCAGTGTGATCATCAGGATGTACATCAGTACAAACAAAATGATAGCAAGTGTTTTCAATTTCTTTTTTTCCTCCGATTTTCTATGTTAACAAAAAAGACTTCTATCATAGCCCCTTTTGCTATGACAAAAGTCTTGCTGTCAGTAAACTAAAAAACCTTATGTCGAGCTCGGATGCATCTGCACCGTCCTGACGGGCTCGACAGCTGACACATGTGCCAACCAGCTACTCCCTCTCATCAATACAAATATGTTAATGGAAAAATTTGGGGCTGTCAAACGATTATTGGTCCAAATGCCATTATCTCATGCAGACACTTCAGGAAAAGAATCTGACTTTTAAATTTTCGCATTCTGAAGCTGCTCTTTCGCACATCTTCTTAAGTTTGGGCAGGTAGTCCGCGATATCGCTTGTTATTGTTGCAACGTTGTAAAAGATAAGGTTCCAGCCTTCACCCTGCTCAGTGAGTACATCATAGAAGGCATCAAGGTTGTCGCCATAATATTCCGGAAGAGGCAGCTCTTTTCGAAGGAGAGCATGTAGTTCCTCTTTGGTAGATATTCCCTTTAAGTCGATGTAAAAAACCTGTTCCATCGTTATTCTCCGTATAGCTGTTCAAAGCTCTCGTAGTGGTCCTCTGTGTAGTAGATATATCCATCATCGGAATAGATGATGCGCTTTGCCCCACGGCTCTTCTTGCCCAGAGTGTCTATGTCGCACTCGTGATACTCCTTGCCCTCCGGAAGAAGTCCCTCGTAGTTTCCAAAATAATCTCCGCCGATGCACATTCCCGGGGCGTAGTCTTCAAGTGATCCGCCGCTCCAGCCAAGTTTCTTGGCCTGTTTCTTGGTCATAAAATTTGCAGGAAGCTTCCCATAAGTGTGGATGTACAGCGCCACGTCTACCTTGGAGGTGTAGGTGCCGTCTTCATCAAGGAGTGGCTCAATGTGAGCTATATCTGCGCTTGTAACAGCCGTCGCTTCGTCAGGTTCTGCAGATGTGCTCTCGGACGTCGCATCGTCAGACTCTGCAGAAGTGTTCTCGGACGCCACCTCTTCAGTTCCTACAGATGAGCTCTCATACGCCGTCGCGTCATCGCCTGATCCGCTTTCAGTAGATTGCACAAAGGTTGCAAGGTCAACAGTAGCCTCCTGGCCAGCACCCGCACTTTCTGGCTGATCCGTTGGTTTCTTGCCACAACCGGTAAGCGCCATGACCATCAGCGCCATAACAATAAGTGTCATGAGCCGTATTCTATTTTTAAATTTCACTTTTCTCATTTTCTGCTACTTTTTACTTTTCTTCAATTTAGGCAGTACAAGCCCTCACAACTTATCTTACCTGCTCCATGCAGGCCTTCATAACTTCATCAGCCCTCTTGGAAATCTCCACAGCCAGCCCTTCATCGATGTCCTTCACCCATGGATTCTTGTTAGAAAGGTCAACAAGCTCGCCATTACCTGGCACTTTCTGCGCACCAGTTCCGCAATCGTCGGCAGCTACACCATCCACAAGCCTTGTTCCGAACTCCCCATAAAATGTGGAAGGCTCGTCCTTGGTGATCCCGCCCCATCCAGAGAAGCGCTCTGGCGCCACAGATTTATCGCAGGCGCAGTTAAGGAACACAGTCCTTGCTTCCTCTCTCCATGGACGGCCGAGGAATACGCTGCCTTCTTCGCAGCCCTTGGCGCCAGTAACCGTGCAATTTCTAAACACAAATCCCAGGTCGCCAGAAAGTCCACAAGCCGCGGTAATATACCCATTCACAAGGCGCTCAGTGATGTCGATCTGGTCCTTATCAAGCTTGCCAGCCCCAACTTTTGCCACCCTGCTGCCTGCAGCACCCATTACATCAAGCATCCTGTTGCTTCCGTGCATCCTGTCGTTGCAGACTATCCTGCAATCATCGAACACCGCGTCAGCGCCGCCAAATATAAAGTCCACATCACCAGTAATGATGCAGCTCTTGTAGTACTGCCTGGTGAGGCGCCTCTCTGTCATTACTCTTGGCCCCATGAAGCCATTCTTTTGCCTCTCAGCCCTTGGAAGTGGCGCGCAGAAAAGAGTGTCCTGGCAGCTGTTCATCTCCACATTTTCAAAAAGGCACACATCAGCATCCGCGTAAACAGCCACTGCCTGGCCTACAACGCGACCGTCTCCTGCGCTATTTCTGATGGTCATATCCTTGACCGCAACGCGCTTTCCGCCAAAGAAAGCGGTGTAGCTTCTAAAAGTGCCGCGCTTGGATCCATCCTCCATAATCTCATTGGCGTAGTCGTCAAAATCGATCACGGTCTTGTCAATTCCAGCGCCTACAAAGGTGATATCCTTCTTTTCGCAAAAGAGCTTTTCGCAAAATACCCCTTCGCCGATCCTTATAACAGCGCTCTCCTCGTAGGGAACTGCATCAATAGCCTCCTGTATAAAAGAAAAATCTCCGCCGTTTTTCTCAACACGAATCTCCAGCATAATAAGCCACCTTCCACAATCTAAATCTCAACCAGAAAGCAACACAGCCTTCCACTATCTTCATCACTCACCCAGCATACTTAACGCCCTCCATTACCTTCTTTTCAACTCCGATAAGCTCAGGCTCTTTGTCTGCGCTGCCAGCTATCTCAACATTCTTAAGCACAAGCTCTTTTACATTCTTGGCATAGATGCTGCGGCCGCTCATCTCATCAAAGTTGTCCATCATGACAGGGCGCTCAGGAACCCGCTCACCCTCAGGCAGGAAGGCCACCTTGATGTCCTCAAAATCAAGCCTTCCGATAGGGCTCTCAGGCAGGCCCATAGCGCACAACATGCAGGCACTTGCTCCGGTGCAGTTTATCCCGCGTCCTGAAATTGTGCCAATTGCAGGGGTCATCTCGTTGACGGGAGCCGGCTCCTGATTCTGCACGAAGTCTGTATGTCCGTCAGGATCGCAGAAATAGAACATATTTACAGTAAAGGGCATGTGAACCCCGCTCATATCAATGTTTTCGAAAAGAATATCATCCAGCACTGACCTCTCGCCGCGGCCGCGCCTTGTCTTGATGCGAAGTCCCCTGTCCGTGCCGTCAAAGATGCACTGGGAAACCCTCACATTCTTTACGCCGCCTGCAATCTCAGAGCCCACAGTAACGCTGCCGTGTCCGCGCTCAAACCTGCAGTTGCGGATCACCACGTTCTCTGTGACTTTATGATGCTTCATGCTCATGTAGTATTTGCCGCTCTTGATGGCGATGCAGTCATCTCCAACAGAGATCACGGTTCCAAGGATGCGAACGCCGTTGCAGCTCTCAGGATCAAGGCCGTCAGTGTTTGGCGAATCCGATGGATTGTGGATGTAGAGGTTAAGGAAAGCAAGGTCATCGCTGTAGTAAGGATGCACTGTCCAGCATGGAGAATTCTGAACCTTTACGTTCTGCACCCTGACCTTCTTGCATCTTGCAAGGAAAAGATCATTGGGCCTCCAAGCGATCCTTTTGATCTTGACATCCTTCCACCAGTCGCTATTCTGTGCATTTCCATCGATGGTTCCTGGTCCCACAATATCAAGGTTTTCAGCGTCAACAGCTGTAACAAGTGAAGCAAAAGAATCAAGCGGGTTTCCTTCCCAGGTTCCCAGGTTGTACTCGCTCTTTTCGTCTGTGGTCCTTGTCATTCCAGGAAGAACCGGGTAGTGGTTTCTGTCAGTATCTCCAAGGATACTGGCGTCCTCCCCGATCCACAAGGTCATGTTGCTCTTAAGGAAAAGCGGTGTGCAGTAGTAGTCGCCCTCTGGCAGATATACCGTTCCATCCTTGGGACAGCAGCTGATCGCCGCCTGGATAGCGGCAGTGTCCGGAGTTTTTCCATCACCCTTTGCCCCAAACTCTTTGACATCAAGTAGAACTGACTCATGCTCTGTGACAAACTCTTTTTCGGCAAAAGAGCCATCAGAAGCCTCAACCTTCATGGTATACCTTGTGTCAGGCAAAAGACCCATCACTGAAAAGACATTTCGGTCAGTCCTAAGGCTCTTTTCCCCGTTGATATATACGTCAAATTCAGCATCCTGCGCAAATACCCTGTCAGATACAAGCTCTGCAGTTACGCTTCTCTTAAACACTTCTACAATCTGAAAATCCATAAAACCCTCCATTTCACAAACATCTGCGCAACGCGCTTATTCAATCACCTGCCGGCGATCCAGTCATCTATTATCTTTGCCGTTGTCTTAAGCTGCTGGACGTTGGAAATATCCGGCACTCCGTCGCCCTTCTGGATCCCATAGCAGCCAAAAAAGCTGTGGATCCCGCCATCTATCACCTTCTCGGTGGAATCTGATGGCCAGTATTTCCTGTTTTCTTCATATTTCTTCAGGTTCAAAACTCCGTCGTTGGAACCCCTTACAGATAAGAAGGAAATTCCAAGCCCCGACAGGTCGTCTGCCGGATAGGACGCACAGAGGATCAGGCCTTTAAAACCACCGATCTCGTCAACATCCGAAGCTACTGTAGCCTGCTCAGCCAGGTACCTTGCTGCTGCCACGCCGCCCAGGGAGTGCCCTGCCAGATACCAGTCGATGTCACCCACAGCCGTAATGTCCTCCGCGTAGGTCTTTCGTATCTCATCCACCGCCTCGATCTTTAAAAAAGCCAGGTTTTCAGGCATTCTTGGGATCACACAGATATATCCTTTGGCCGCCAGCTCGTACATCAGCCCGCCGTAGGCAGAAAACTCAACCTTTCCGCCGGGATAGAACACTATCACTGCCTTTTCTTTTTGATCAGTTGGCAGAAATACTGTGGCATCAGCATCAGTGTAGGATATGACCTCGTCCCTGACCTGCCTCTTTATATCAGTTACGGTAGAAACATCCGTAGCATAATAATTGCTGGTATATATCTTGAAGCTCACAGCAAAGGCTAAAAGAATAAGTACCAGCAATAAACTCAGGGTCAGAAATATTTTTTTGTTACTTCTCTTTTTTTCCAACTCAGACACCAATCACATTTTATTTAGTAACAGCTCTGTCAATTATCTTGATAAGCTCAAGGGCGCTGTTAAAATCAAGCTTCTCATTCTCTTCCTGATAAATAACATGTCCCTGCCAGGACGCATCCTGCCTGTAGACCACCTGAATCACAAAGGTGCCAAGCTTGCCCTTTTTGTTTTGGACATTGCGGGTTCCGTGGGCATCAGAGATGATCTCGATCTTGAGCTTATCTCCGTCTGTCTCAGAAATTGGCCTTTTGTGGTTTTCTTTTTTCTTGTCGAACTTGCGCTCTGCAAGGCCTCTCTGAGGGAAATCCCACTCATCGAAAAGATTCTCCATCTCCAGGATCAAGTTGGCGATACCATCAAAACTTATGGGTTCGTCAGCATACTGGTGATAGATAAGTCCCTGATAATCCGCATCCTTGTTGTCGTCGATGCAAACGCATATTAGGTTTCTGGCAAATAACATCTGCTTTGAGTCACTCATTTTTCGCGCTTCTATCCTTCTTAAAAAGAAATCGATAATCATACTTTAGTATAACATAGCAGGATAATCAATTGCGAGAATAATGCAAAGATTGAACCCCGAAAGATTTAATCTCTCGGGGTCCAACCCTTCAATTTAGGAGACATTAGAACCGTCCCCGTGACTTATTGTGCACAATGAGACAAAAGAACCGTCCCCGTGTCTTGTTTAGGCTTCGTCCTCGTCCTTTTTCCTGGTGGCCAAAAGAGCTGCGGCGATGCCGGCTGCGATCAGCGCTGCGAAGATCCTTGCTGCCCTGTTGGATACGTCGTCGGTCTTAGCTCTTCTTGCTCCAAGTACTGCAGGGCCGTCGTCTCTTACTGCGCCGAGGACTGCTGCTGGAGGAGCTGTAGCTACCGGAGTAGCTGCTGTAGGTGTAGGAGTGTCAGTAATTGTTGTAGGTGTAGGGTCTCCGCCGCCAGGAGTAGGATCGTCACCGCCTCCAGGAGGTGTAGGCGCATTTGTTACTGTCAGTGTACCTTCCTTCTTGTCAATTATGTAGTTTCTCTCAAAGTTAACGCCGTCGCCTAAGATCTCAAAGGTGTTAGCACTTGATCCAACTGCTGTCTGACTGCCGGTTACTGAGTAGTAAACCTCATCTCCGATGCCCCATGGCTTGTCGGTAAATACCTTGTCATTTGTAAGAGGTCTTCCGTCGTAAACCTTTGTAGCACTTGGTGATTCTACATGTATAGGCATTGGATCGATTGTAAGTTTACCGATTTCCTTCTTAAGGTCATTAAACTGATCCGTTACCACGTTGCCCTCAGGATCTTTGATGACCATTGTTCCTGCGATATCGAGATCGTATGTGCCAGCATCTCTCTTTTCTGTCGGAACGTAGAGGCCTGTTACTGTGAAGGTTACTCCGTTTATCTCAACGGTATGCTCTTTGCTGCCGTCAGAAGCACCAGCTGTCATTGTAAATCCTTCGGTAAGTCTAGAAATGCCATCTCTTATAAATCTTGTAACGCTTTCTATTACGCTGTCTGTAGGTCCTTCGCCAACAAGTCTGTAGTCAAAGTCCTTAAATACTTCTCCGGTGTAGGTCTTAGTTACAGGATCTGTGATAGCTGTAATACTGTACTTCTCGCCCTCGCCACGGTCTCTTATGGTGATGAAACCGTCAGTGATCTTGAAGGTTACATCGAAGTTTGTATTGTTGTTGGTAAACTGAGTATCCTTAAGTCCCATGTCAGTTGTGCCAACTTTCATTCTTCCAGCCTTAGCCTCAGCAGGGCCCTGGTAGAAGTCTTTCTTGTACAGAGGATCGGATATTCCGGTTTCCACGTAGCCTTCAACTTCCTGCCACTTACCGTTGTACATTGCAGTTTTGTTATTACCTTCAATATAGACTGTTACAGGTCTTTCTTTGATCCTGATCTTGTCATCTTCGAATTTCTTCCTGATGGCCTCTGTGATATCCTCGCCCTTGTTATTGAAGATCTTAAGTTCATCTGCAGTTACGTCTTTGATGCCATCTGCAACTTCTGTAACTGTAGTTGTTGAAGCTGCTTCGTAGGTGTAACCCGTAGGAAGTCCGATAACCTCTACACTTGTTGCTCCGTGAGGCTCTCCGTCATATATGAACTCTCCGCCAGTTGTCTTTACGGTAACTTCCTGGTCAAACTCTGTAACTTCAAGTTCTCCAACAGTTTCTTTTACCTGGTAGTTACTTGCCTTAGCTGTAGCTGCATCGTCGTTCCATGCGATCTCATAGGTGTTATCTGACTTACCAACATCTGTCTGGGAACCGGTTACTGTAAATGGAGCACTCTCGCCGTTTACGAAACCATCAATTGTTCCTTCTGCTGTAAGAGGACTGCCGTCATAAACCTTTGTTGCACCCTTTGTAACTACTGTAAGAGGTGCAGGGTTTATGATAAGGTCATCTTCAACGTATGTGATCTTGAGCTTTTTAGTTACATCCTCTCCTGCAGGGTTAAGGATCTTAAAGTGATCTGCTTTTGCGTGGATACCTGTAGTTACATCAGTTGCCTGTGCATCTGAGCTTGCTTCAGTTACTGTGTATCCATCCGGAACTCCTGTGTAGCCAACTTTTGCTTTCTTTAGAGTTCCATCGTAGGTAAATGTTCCAGCCGTAGTAGTTACTACTATCTCAGCCTCAGTCTCTTTTACAGTGAGCTTACCAATGATCTTTTCTTTCAGATTGTAGTTGGAAGCCTTTGCTGTTCCCCATGTAAGGCTGTAAGTATTATCACTTGTTCCAGGAACTATCTGCTTTCCTGTTGTAGCAAAGTCTACAGTCTCATTCTCTACAATGCCATCGACCTTACCGCCTGCTGTAAGAGCTGTTCCGTCGTATACCTTCTCATCTGAGTAGGTCTCGATGGTATAAGGAGCTGGATTGATAACAATTGAGCCATTCTCATATTCGATATTGAGGTCTTTTGTTACATCCTCGCCCTTGTAGGTGATCACCAGGTTGTCGCATTTCGCTTCAACTGCTGCACCCGTTACATCTTTTGCTTTAGCATTTGAAGTATGTACGCCAAGCACGTATCCTTCTGGAATGCCGGTTACTTCTACGGTTGCGCCATGCTCTTTTCCATCGTAGGTCCATACACCGCCGGTTGTTGTAACTACAATCTCTGACTGGTTATGTGTAACTTTAAGTTTTCCAATGGTCTCTTTCCTGGTGTAGTCAGACTCTATTGCCTTATCCCACACGAGACTGTATGTGTTGTCAGACTCTCCAACCTCTGTCTGACTTCCTGTAAGTGTAAAGGTTGCGCTGTCGCTTCCCTTGAATCCCTTGATGGATCCTCCTGCTGTAAGTGCAGTTCCGTCGTACTGTTTTTCTGCGCCAAAGGTCTCAATTGTAAGCTGCGCCGGTGTAATCTCTACCTTGTTGCTATTTACGTCTCCGATGATGAACTTAACACTTGCGTCGTCAAAAGAGCTATCGTTAACGAATTTTTCTGGATCTAAAATGATCTCTTCTGAGTCTTCAACGTGTGTTGCGCTGATATCAAGATTTCCGTCGTAGTAGAAGTATGTCGGCAGATATCCTGTACCAGGGGTGATGCTGACGATCTCGTATCCTTTTACAGAATATGTATTTCCGTCGTAAACCCTGCTGATCTGCTCACCTTTTACCACTACCTCTACCGTTATAGGCTTGTAGAGAACGTAGATAACGTTGTCATCGCCTTCCTTAACAGTGTATGGCCTCTCAGTCTGAATACCATCCTGGTACCCTTTGTCAGGCCTATATGCTTTTATCTGGTCATCTGTAAGAGTGATCTGTGTGTCAACAACTGCCTCTACAGGATCTGTTACTCCAAGGCAGTGATCCTCGTCAGAAGGTTCTGTGACCTCGCCCTTGTAGTACTCGATGTGGTACTTACCTGTATTTGCCTTCCATACTGCGTAAAGAGTGTTTGGAAGGGTGCCAAGATTATCAACTGCTATCTTTGTTCCTTCTGTGATCCAAGGCTCTGTAGCGTCCGCATCCTTTGCCCATCCAAGGAACTTATGGCCCGCTTTGCTAAATTCAAGCGCAGCAGCAGTCTTTGCGGTGAAAGCTTCATTTCTTCTGTAGGTAAAGCTCTTTTGTCCGCCTGTTCCGCCGTTGGCGTCGTAGGTAATAGTTGCCTCTTCTGTTGAAGTTCCGGGATCACCGGTCTTTTGGTAAACAGCCTTAAGTGTTACTGTATTGCCATCTATGTATTCAGAAGATATTTCAAATACGCCGTTTGGATAGTGGACCTCATTAGTCTCATCTCCAATGATCCTCCATCCAATGAAGGTGTATTCTGCATTAATGGTTCCAGGCTTTCCAGCAACAACTACTGCGGAATCTCCCGCATATTTGAAGTGGTCTTTTGGTGCGTCGCTTCCGTATGGGCTTGCGTCATATGCTACGCTAACAGAACCAACTTTGCGCCATTTTGCTTTAAGGACTGTGGTTTTTTCAAGCTCCGGATAACCGTAAGCAATGCCATCTTCATACCACCCAACTAGCTGATAGCCTTCTCTTGTGGTCTGCATTATGATATCCTTTGGCACCTTGCTGTGGAAAGGAAGATCGTCCTCTGCAGGCTGACCATCCGGAAGTGTTCCTTCATTAGGATCAAGGGTGATGTGTACGGTAATTGGTGTATATTTAGCGTAAACAACCTTGTTAGCTGCAGGCATTGGCTGATTCCAGTTAAATGGTGTTGAGCCTGCTATATCTTCGTACCATCCAGCAAATTCATAGCCAAGACGCTTTGGCATGTCTTCCTTCTGAGGAGCCTGTCCAGAATAGCCTGAAAGACTCTTTTCATAGTAGATGCCGTCGATCTTAGCTTTCTCAGACTGTGTGCCATCGAAGTTGTCCATGAAGGTCAGGCTGAATTTCTTTCTCTCATATTTTATGAAGAGGTTGTTCTGAAAATCCACACTGCCCCCACTATGAGTATCAGTCCAAGCCTCGTCATTGCTTGGATACGACTTACCTATATAATAAGACTTAACTTCAAAACCTTCGTATTTATTGGTAAATTTCCAGGTTCCGCCACCTTCTGTAGTGGAATTTGTAGGTTTGTTAGGCGTATACTGTCCGTCAGTACCCTGCTTGTAATGATTTATGGTATACTTTCCTGTACCTTCACTAAATCCGTACAGAGTCTCACTTTCAATAAAGTCTGTAAGGAATGTTACAAGTGTTCCAGCTCCGGAATAACCTCCCCAAGTCTCTTTATACTTTGTATACCAGTCATAGGACTTGCTGCCTATCTTATCAGGCCAGGTATATTCTGGATATCTGGTGAAGGGCTGGCCATATAGGCCAGTTAATGGGGTGAGAGTATGCCATGCATTGTTATTTCTGTATTGAAACGAAATTGTGATAAGATTTCTGTCAAAGTAGATATTTACAATGGAGTCGCCCTTAGCCCTGATGGCGCTTACAGGTATCTTGTTTTCTCCCTCCATCCTTACAAACTCGCATCTTGCGTAGTGGAAACCGTCGCTGTGTTCTCCCTTATAAGGATTTACGTGCTCAGACTCACTAAATGGAGAGTTTGTACGTCCTGTCTCTGTGTATGTAGCCTTGAAATCATAGGTCTTTGCTGAATCTGCTGCATCTTTGTCATTATCGATCTTCTGTTCCCAAAGGATCACTGTGTACTGGGTAGTTAAGTTTGCTGTCCACTTAGCGTAAAGAGTTATGTTTCCATCAAGTGTGCTGTCAAAGTCAAACTTAGGTCCAACGACCTCTCCATCGCCGCTGCCTTGTTCTGCGTACCATCCGCCGAAGGTGTAGCCAGCTCTTACTGGAGGCTCTGGCTCAGCGTCTGTGGCTTTCTCACCAGCTTCTACATATGCGGGAGCTGTGTAGCTTGCTCCACCATTTCCGCCGTCGTTCTTATCAAAAGTGATCCAGTGAGCACTTACAATAACCGGATAAGCTTCGGAGTACTGACTTGCGTTTATGGAAGCTTCTGCTTTTGTTGCTCCCTGAGCATAAGACCATCCCTTGAAAGCCTGAGCTGCATCCTTAGGCTCAACTGTTGGGCCTTCTGTTGAGATATATGGGTAACCCTCTTCACCTGCGCCAATCTTCTTAATCTGAACTACTTCGTTGTCGAGGCCTCTGAATGTCAGGTAAAGTGTCTTTTCGATCTTAGCTGTAGCTTTGATTGTTGCACTTGTTGTTACCTCTATCGCTTTTCCGAATTCAACTTTATTCTCTCCAACGTACCATCCAAGGAACTCTTCGCCAGCTTCAAGAGTTGGAATTCCAGGATCTGCAAGTGTTTCTTCGTTCTTAACTGACTGAGTGCCAAAAAGAGTTTCTCCGTTATAGAATTCGTAGGTTAAAACTGCAACTTCTGGAGGAATAACTATCTCGTCGTCATCTGCGATGATGTAGATAGAAAAGCTTCCTGTCTCGAAGTCCGCGCCGTCTGCGCTGGCGTTTGCAACAACGTCTGAATTTCCGTCGTCGTCTTTATGGATAACCTTGAAGGAATCGCCTTCAAGAGCGTTTGAAAGTGAAAGTGATACGTGAACCATCTTTGAGTTTGCTGGCTCAATGCTCTCACCGTCTGCATTGTAGAAAGAAATATCAACGCCCACAGCATTTTTAACTTCAGATCCAAGAGCATCGCTTGCAGCGTCCATAGCCTCTGATCTTGAGATCGCTGTGACTACCATGTATGTTCCATCAGGGAAAATTCCTTCGTCAGCAGAAACTGCTACGTCCATTCCGCCTGCACTTCCTGAGAAGTCCTGTGCTGGCATGTCTGAGAGCTTCATGAATCTTGCTGTGAAAGAAGTATCTTCATCTATATCAGAAGGAACAAGAGTTTCATCGCTTGTTACTGTATTTCCATCTTCGTCAACCCACTCTGTAAATTGATAGTACTTGTTTACTGCGCTGGCTGTTGAACCTTCGAACTTTGCGTCCTTATCATTGATGTCGATGGTCTCTTTTGACTTTGAAACCCTTCCACCAAGCTCAGCCTTGTAGGTTACTGTTACCTCTTTAATCTCAGGGAGCTTTTCTTCCTCTTCAGGAATGATCTCTTCCTCAGGGATTATCTCTTCTTCAGGGATGATCTCTTCGCCCTCTGCTGGGATTTCCTCAGGATCCTCTCCAGGGTTTTCACCATCTTCGCTTCCGCCTTCACCGGCGCCCTCATTTTCGCCTTCGGAGGCATCTTCAGGTGATCCCTCATCTGAAGGCTCTACATATTCCGGCTCTGATTCTTCAGGCTCAGAATAATCCTCCTCTTCTGCCGGCTGGCTTTCTTCATTTGAAGGCTCCTCTAACTGGATGTCCTCCTCGGCAAATACTCTTATGGTTGCAAGATCACTTTGGAAAGTGGTTGCTATAAGAGCTATTGCCAGTAAGAATGATAAAAATCTGTTCCATTTTCTTAACATAGCTTGTACCTCCTCAACCTAACTATTGTCGTAAAGACGCTCTGCTTAGGTGATTTTTAACTTGCTGAGACTGCGTCTCCTGGAAGCTGCATGCTTGCAGCTTGTGCACTTACCGCTTCGTCAATGAGCTTTATAAGTTCCAGAGTGCTTCTGAAGTGCTCAGTCACATTCTCATCAGCCCATATGACTCTGCCCTGCCAAGTGCCGTTTTGGTAATTGTCAACTTTTACGATGAATGTTCCTTTTGTATTTTTCATGGCATTATCCTCTCTTGCCTTTTGTTATATATATGGTACATGTCTGGTAATCATACAAAAAATCATACAACCCCCGATTTTTTGTAGATTCAGCTTAAAAGAAAATGAATATGATGAAGCTTAAATGAAGATTCTAAAGGGATTGTAAAGAAAACGTTTGATATGAAATCATTGATTAACAGGGTGTAAACAAAGAATTATAGAATTATGATTTAAGTAGCAGAACCCCAGTATTTATGCGGGTTTGAGGATTTGATGTTTTACCCGTTCAAAAACATGCTAAAAATTAGTCGCACTAGATATTGTGTCTTCCTATTAATAGGAAATGAATTGTTTTTTCGTCATTGGAATTGTGGTATACTCGAAAAAGCACAATGGGGTGCAGATGAGGACTTTATTATGGAAAAGATAGGAATTGTTTTTGGATGTTTCATACCCCTTCACAAGGGACATGAGTCTTTGATAGAAAGAGCTCTTGCAGAGAACGACCGTATGATCATCGCAGTTTGCGGCTATCAGCAGGATCGTGGCAAGGACTTTCTTCCTTTCACCATGCGCTACAAGCTGGTAAAAGAGATATTCAGAGACAACCCAAGGGTCATCGTTGGACTTATCGACGACAAGAAGATCGGTCTTGACGGGACCTTCACCCACGAGAACTGGGTTGCATGGGGAAAAGAGCTCTTTTACTCCGCAGGTATCGAACCTGATTCCGCCGAGTTTACCTGGTACACAGGGGAGCCTCCCTACGTGGAGAAATTGCAGCCCATCTATCCGGATCATAAATTTGTCCTTGTGGACCGCACTGTGATCAAAGCCAGCGGGACCCAGATCAGGAATAACCCCCAGGTCCACCTTGGCGACATCAATTTTGTTTTTGAACAATACCTGCGTAAGACAGGAAAACTTGAGGAGGATCCCATGAATCCAATTATTGACAGCTTACTTGAAACTGACCTTTACAAATTCTCAATGGGTCAGGCAATCTACCACAACTTCCCGGACTACACCACAACCTGGTCTTTCAAGTGCAGGAATAAGGATGTGCACTTTACCAAGGAGATGGTTGATGAGATAAAGAGGCAGATCTACCTGTACTGCGACCTTAACTTCACAGAAGATGAGCTCAACTACCTTGCAGGCATCAAGTGGATCAAGAAGTCCTACGTTGATTTCCTTCGTCTCTGGCATCCAAGATATGAGGATTTCACTATTAATACAGATGCTGAGTGCGGGCTTGCCATTGAGACCAACGGAACATGGCTCAACACCTCCATGTACGAGATCCCAACACTTGCAATTGTCAACGAAGTATATTTCAGAATGGCTTATGACTATGATGAGCTTATGGAGAGCTTCGAGGAAAAACTCGATGCCAAGATAGCTCTTTTGACCGACGGAACCTACAATATCGGCGCCTTCTCAGAGTTCGGACTCAGGAGACGCTTATCCGCTGAGGCTCAGGAGCTTGCAGTACTTAAGCTCAAGGAGGCAAACCTTGGCAAGTCAAAGTTTGTAGGAACATCAAACGTTCTTTTAGCTAAAAAACTGGGCGTTAACCCTGTAGGAACCATGGCCCACGAGTGGATCATGTGCGTTGGCCAGGGTAACCACAAGCACAACCCAGCATACTCCAACTGGTACGCCCTTGATTACTGGGTAAAGGAGTACGGAATCCTGAACGGAACAGCCCTCACCGACGCCATCACCACAGACTGCTTCCTTCGCGACTTCCAGCTGACCTATTCAACACTGTTCTCCGGCGTTCGCCACGACAGCGGAGACCCAATCGAATGGGGCGAAAAGATGATCGAGCACTACAAGAGCCTTGGCATCGATCCAACCACCAAGACCCTTCTGTTCTCAGACAGCCTTGACTTTGAGCGCGCAAGCAAGATCCACGCTCACTTCGACGGCAAAGCCAAGGTCGCTTTCGGCATCGGAACCTACATCGCTAACGACACCAAGGTTCCAGCCCTCAACATCGTCATGAAGACCACAGCTTGCAACGGCCAGGACGTAGCCAAGATCTCCGACGTGGAAGGCAAGGGCATGTGCAAGAACCCCGCCTACGTTGACTACCTCCAGCGCTGCATCAACTGGCGCATGGAGCACGAGATAACCTGAACAAGACACGGGGACGGTTCTTCTGTCTCATTGTGCACAATATGACACGGGGACGGTTCTTCTGTCATGATTTTTCTTTTATTGAGTGAGGAAAAGAGATATGAGTTTAGAAAACTTCAATGCAGAAGCTGAAATAGAGAACATCGTGGCCTGGATCAGGGACTGGTTCGCAAACAATGGCCCCAAGGCCAACGCTGTTATTGGAATTTCAGGCGGTAAGGACTCCACAATCGTGGCAGCTCTTTTGTGTAAGGCCCTTGACAAGGATCGCGTTGTTGGCGTTCTAATGCCCAACGGCGAGCAAAAAGATATCGCGGATTCCAAAAAGGTTGTTGAAGTGCTGGGAATAAAGCACTTTATCGTCAATATCAATCCTGCAGTTGAGGGTGAATACGAGGCCCTGAGGGCGGCAGGCGTAGAGATAGGTAAGGACGCTATCATCAATACTCCTCCCCGGATCAGGATGACTACTCTTTATGCTATTGCGCAGTCACTTCCTGAGGGCGGACGAGTTACCAACACCTGCAACAGGTCAGAGGACTGGGTTGGCTACTCCACCAAGTACGGCGATGCAGCCGGCGACTTCAGCCCCTGCTCAGATTATCTGGTGTGCGAGATGCTCAAGATTGGTGATGCTCTTGGTCTTCCCAAGGAGCTCATCCACAAGACTCCATCTGACGGTCTTTCAGGAATGTCTGATGAGGACAAGCTTGGCTTTACCTATGCTGCTCTCGATCACTACGTTCTCACAGGGGAGATTGAGGATCAGGCAACAAAAGAAAAGATTGACCGCCTCCACAGACTTAATCTCCACAAGCTTCAGACTATTCCAATGTATAAAAGAGCTTGAACCTAAAAGGAAAAGATTTAGCGGAAAACCAGGGCTAGCAGCCTTTTGGTTTTCCGCTTTTTATGGTCATTTGAAATTTATTCAATTTAATTGTTGACAATATAATTAAATTGTGTTAAATATAATTGTATCAAGAAACAATAAACACAAACCACTACACCACAACACAGAATAACAAATAATACAAACTCTCGAAAGGAGAACTGATCATGGAATACCAATTCACAGAAGCTAATTTCGAAAACGAAGTTTTAAAGAGCGATATCCCAGTACTTGTAGATTTCTACGCAGACTGGTGCGGACCTTGCAAGATGATGATGCCAATAGTTGAGAAGATGGCTGAGAAGTATGACGGCAAGATGAAGGTTGGCAAGGTTAACTCAGATGAGAACAATGCCCTTGCAGCTAATTACAACATCATGTCAATCCCAAGCTTCCTTATCTTCAAGAACGGCGAAGTTATTGATACATTGACAGGTGCTATGTCAGCAGATGCTCTTGCAGCAAGACTTGATGCAGCACTTTGATGCTGCTGCGGGTATCAGCTTTCACCGGCAGATATCCGATTCCGCGGGGAAGCCGGATGTACATGTTAACATGTCCACCTGACTTGCACCTGCGAAGATACTTTTTTTCCTCTCAAAGAACACTCATAACACAAGAAAACGCCTCGGGCCTTGGCCCGGGGCGTCTTCTTATTGTAGCCAAAACATGACACGGGGGGCGGTTCTGCTGACACGGGGACGGTTCTACTGTCAGGTTTTATCAAAATAAAACCTGACAGTAGAACCGTCCCCGTGTCAGCAGAACCGTCCATGTTTATTCATTCCACTGGATACTTGCTGTCGAAGCAGGCCTTGCAAAGCTCAAGATCTCCAAGCATTTCCTTGAAATCCTCTATCTGGAGATATGCAAGAGAGTCTGCTCCGATCCTCTGTCTGATGTCTTCATAGGAATGCTCGGAAGCAATAAGCTGTCCTGAGCTTGGCACATCTGTGCCGTAGTAGCATGGATACAGGAAAGGCGGAGCGCTGATCCTTACATGGACTTCTTTTGCACCGGACTGCCTGAGCATCTCGATGATGTATTTCATGGTAGTTCCCCGGACAATGGAGTCGTCTATGAGGACTATCCTCTTATCTTTTACCACGTCCCTAAGGACATTAAGCTTCATGTGTACTGCTGAGTTTCTCTCCTCGTCAGTGGGTTTGATGAAGCTCCTTCCGATATAGCTGTTCTTGTGAAAAGCAATGGCAAATGGGATTCCTGAAGCCTTGGCGTAGCCTTCCGCTGCCGCAAGACCTGAATCCGGAACGCCCGCAACAATGTCAGCCTCCACTGGAAGCCTCTTTGCAAGGGCCTCTCCAGCCCTGATCCTGGCTTCATGGACCTGGATGCCATCTATCACTGAATCTGTTCTTGCAAAATAGATATATTCAAAAACGCAGTGAGCATGATGTTTCTGGCAAAGGGACTCATTGCTGAGAAGCTGCCCATCCTCTGTGACAGTAACGATCTCACCAGGCTTTATGTCTCTTATAAACTGGCCGCCAACCGCATCAATTGCGGCGGTTTCAGAAGCTAAGATGAAGGCGTTATCTCTTTTCCCAAGAACAAGGGGCTTGATCCCGAAGGGGTCTCTCACTGCCACCAGCTTGCGGGGACTCATGATGATGCAGGCGTAGCCACCCTTTAAAGTGCCTGCGACACTGATAACAGCCTCCTCAATGCTGGCTGAGCGGATCCTCTCGCTGATGATCTCGTAGGCAAGGACCTCAGAATCAGAGGTTGTAAAATGAGCCTGGCCGCGGTACATCTGCCTTTCCTTGATCTCGTCGGCGTTCATGATATTGCCGTTGTGGACCAGAGCAAGGCTTCCCTTGATGTAGTTCATGGCGATTGGCTGGGCGTTCTCGATGCAGCTTCCGCCGGTGGTTGAGTAGCGCACGTGGCCAACGCCGATATTCCCCTTGAGGGTCTCGAAATCTTTTTTGGAAAAGACCTCGTTCACAAGGCCCATGTCCTTCTTGGTAGTGATGTTTCCCTTAGGGCCCTGAGTATCTGAGATTGAAATTCCGGCAGATTCCTGGCCGCGGTGCTGCAGCGCCATCAGGCCATAGTAAATGTCGCGTCCCACCTCAGTTCCAGCGGGGGCATAAATGCCGAATACGCCGCACTCCTCATGAACCTTATCCATTACGTCAAAAGACATATGCTTCCTCCAGTTTCTTTTCAAGGATATTTTCCAAGAGGAATTATATCCTTTTGAAATAGGATTGGATACCCTAAAATATGTACGAATTCAATAAAATGATCACTGCTGTATATAGCAATTTGAATAGCAAAAACTAATCACGATCAACTCACAGATTCGAATACCCCATAAGAAATTCATCAACTTCCTTGGCGCAGGCTCTTCCTTCGGCGATGGCCCAGACTACAAGGGACTGGCCGCGGCGCATATCTCCAGCGGAAAAGAGCTTTTGGCCGGCGCGGTAGATGCTGGATGGCTTGTTTGCAGCAGAATTGGAGCTAAAAGAACCGTCCACATGGTTGGTTGTGCGCAATGAGACAGTAGAACCGTCCCCGTGTCTTGTCATGGGCTCGACGGTTCCGCGGGGAGAGAGCCTTAGGTTAAAGGCCGCGGCGGTGTAGTCTTCGCAGCCGATGAAGCCGGCGGCGATAAGGAGAAGGTCGCATTTTAGCTTTTTCCCGGAGCCGGGAACCTCGGTGAGTTTGCCGTCTTTGAAGGCTACTTTAACGGTCTGTATTTCTTTAATGTTGCCTTTTTTGTCGGTGGTGACGCTCTTTACGGTGGTCTCGAAGATGCGTGGGTCTGCGCCGTAAACTGCAATGGCTTCCTCGTGTCCGTAGTCGGTCTTAAGGGTCCCTGGCCACTCTGGCCATGGATTTGATGCTGCCCTGGTTACTGGAGGTTTTGGCATCATCTCAAGGGCTGTGACGCTCTTGGCGCCCTGCCTTATAACGGTTCCGATGCAGTCGTTACCTGTATCTCCGCCGCCGACGATGACAACGTTCTTACCTGCAGCGTCCACATAGCCGCCAGCTTCTTTAAGGGCTGCAACGCTTCTGTCCTTGGCTTTCATCAGAGCCCTGGTGTTCCTTGTAAGGAAATCAACTGCGTAATATACGCCTCCAACCTTGCCAGGCTCTGCTGCAGCAAGGGGTCTTGGCTTTTTGGAACCGCAGCATAAAACCACAGCGTCAAACTTATCTAAGATCTCGGAAGAATCCTTGTCCTTTCCAATGTTAACTCCTGTAACGAACTTTACGCCTTCTTCCTCCATAAGCTTTCTTCTGCGCTTTATGACGCTCTTATCAAGCTTCATGTTGGGGATCCCATACATCAAAAGTCCGCCGATCTCATCTTCACGCTCAAATACAGTCACTAAGTGTCCCCTGTGGTTGAGCTCATCAGCCACAGCAAGACCGGATGGGCCGCTTCCCACAACGGCGACCTTCTTTCCGCTTCTTACCTTTGGTGCAAGCGGCCTGATATAACCCTTTTCATAAGCTCTTTCTACCAGGAACAGCTCATTGTCATGGACTGTGACTGAATCGCCGTACTGCCCGCACATGCAGGCCTTCTCGCAAAGAGCAGGGCACACGCGGCCGGTGAACTCCGGGAAATTGCTGGTCTTGTGGAGCCTGTTAAAGGCGTGCTCGTCGTGTCCCTTGTAAAGTTCATCATTCCACTCAGGAACAAGATTGTGTAAAGGACACCCCACAACCATTCCGCTCAGGTTCATGGCTGACTGGCAAAATGGCACTCCGCAGTTCATGCACCTGGCAGCCTGCTGCCTTCTGCTCTCTGCTGCCAAAGGAGTGTGGAATTCCTCAAAGGTTTTTATTCTCTCAAGTGGAGGTACATCCCCATTGTTAATTCTTTTAAATTCAAGAAATCCTGTTTCTTTTCCCATAGCTAAAAATCTCCCAACGCTCCTTATGCCATCTCTTTGAACGCTTCTAAAACTGCATGCTCGTGATCTATCCCCTGCTCCTCGTACCTGCCGATTGTTGTTATCATCTTCTGGTAGTCGTTTGGCACGATCTTCTTAAAGTCAGGGATGTTTTCCTCAAAATTGCCAAGGATCTCTTTTGCAAACTCAGAATCCGTCTCGGCCACATAGTCCTCAAGGATCGACTTAAGCTCAGCAATGTCGTACTTCTCCGTAACTTCGTAGAGGGACGCCATGTCCTTGTTCATGCGAAGATAAAGAGTGTGCTCTCTGTCAAGAACATAGGCAATTCCGCCGCTCATGCCAGCTGCAAAGTTCTTACCTGTCATGCCAAGGATCACTGCCCGGCCGCCAGTCATGTACTCAAGTCCGTGGTCGCCGCAGCCTTCAGCAACAGCCACAGCTCCGGAATTTCGCACGCAGAATCTCTCTCCTGCCGACCCGCAGATGTAGGCTTTTCCTGCTGTTGCGCCGTACAAAGCAACGTTACCGATTATGATATTTTCATGGGCCTTGTAGGTGGCTTTCCCGGAAGGCCTTACCACAACCTTTCCGCCGGATAATCCCTTTCCAAAGCCGTCGTTGGCATCACCGATAAGCCTTAGCGTAACTCCCTTTGGAAGGAATGCGCCAAATGACTGTCCTCCGCCGCCGTGAGCCTCAACCACAAAGGAGTCCTCAGAAAGAGAATCTCCAAAGTCCGCTGTGACCCTGCTGCCAAGAAGGGTTCCAAAGCTTCTGTCAGTGCTTGAAATATCAAGGACCACATCTGCGCCCTTGTCAGCTAAAGTCACCGCTTCGCCCGCCTTACCAGCCACAGCACCTTTACCAGCGCCAAAACCTGCCTTCAGACTCTTTTTATTCTTCTCATACTCAGGGATCAGAACCCTGCTATCCAGCGTCTTTTCAAGGCCGAAGTCAAATGCATCCTTCTGGTCAAAAGAGCTTTTTTCGCGCCCTGCATATCTTCCATCCAGGATCCTTGAAAGGTCCGCAGCATTTTTCCTTGCCTGACGAGACGAACCCTCATAGCTTCTCATCTTAAGGCAGTCGGTCCTTCCAACCATCTCTTCCACAGTTCTAAAGCCAAGTCCTGCCATGATCTCACGAAGCTGCCTTGCGATAAAGAGCATGAAATTCATAACGTGCTCTGGCTTTCCTCTAAAACGCTTTCTCAGCTCCTCGTTCTGAGTTGCGATACCCACAGGGCAGGTATCCTTGTTGCAGACTCTCATCATCATGCAGCCCATGCAAACAAGGGGCGCTGTGGCAAAGCCAAATTCCTCAGCTCCAAGAAGGGCAGCAATGGCAACGTCTCTTCCAGTCATGAGCTTGCCGTCAGTTTCAAGGACCACGTGGCTTCTAAGGCCGTTGTCCAAGAGGGACTGATGGGCTTCGCTTACGCCAAGCTCCCATGGAAGGCCTGCGTGATGAACAGAAGATGAAGGTGCAGCGCCAGTTCCGCCATCGTAGCCGGAGATCAGGATCACCTGGGCTCCTGCCTTGGCAACGCCTGATGCAATAGTTCCAACGCCAGCTTCAGACACCAGCTTTACTGATATCCTTGCCTTGTCGTTGGCATTTTTCAGGTCGTAAATAAGCTGTGCCAGATCCTCGATGGAATAGATATCGTGGTGAGGGGGTGGTGAGATCAGCGCAACACCCGGTGTTGAGAATCTTGTCTTTGCAACCCAGGGGTATACCTTCTTTCCTGGGAGATGACCGCCTTCGCCGGGCTTTGCGCCCTGTGCCATTTTTATCTGGATCTCTTTTGCGCTTAAAAGGTAACTGCTGGATACGCCAAAGCGTCCCGATGCAACCTGCTTGACTGCGCTGTTTTTCTCAGTTCCAAATCTCTCAGGAAGCTCTCCACCTTCGCCGGTGTTGCTCTTTCCGCCAAGTCTGTTCATGGCGATGGCCAGGGTCTCGTGGGCCTCCTTGGAAAGAGATCCATAACTCATGGCTCCAGTCTGGAATCTCTTTACGATATTTTCTTCGCTTTCAACTTCATCAATAGGCACCGGCTTTCCACCTGGTACCAGAGACAAAAGAGCTCTCAGTGTATGAGGCCTGTCCTCGTCGTCCACCATGTCTGTGTACTGCCTAAACAGCTCGTAATTTCCTTCCCTCACTGCTCTTTGCAGTGTCACGATGGTCTTTGGGCTGTACATGTGATCTTCCATGTTGTCGCCGCTTCTAAGGGAATGGAATCCAAAGGAGTCAAGGCTTTCGTCGGTGTGAAGTCCCAAAGGATCAAAAGCCCTGTTATGGCGCTTTTCAACATCCTCGCCGATCTCTTCAATGCCGATACCGCCTACTCTGCTGGTGGTTCCTGTAAAATACTTATCTATAAGCTCTTTTGAAAGGCCAATGGCCTCAAAGATCCTGGCTGACTGATAGGACTGCAGGGTTGAGATACCCATTTTCGCTGCAATCTTAACAACGCCCCCAAGGAGAGCCTTGTTGTAATCTGCGATTGCAGTGTGGTAGTCCTTATCCAGGATTCCGATATCGATAAGCTCTGCGATGCACTCGTGAGCCAGATATGGGTTGATGGCTCTTGCGCCAAAGCCCAGCAGCGTAGCAACCTGGTGAACGTCTCTAGGCTCTCCGCTTTCAAGGATGATGGAAACCGCTGTACGCCTCTTAGTCCGCACCAGATGCTGCTCCACTGAGGAAACCGCAAGAAGTGACGGGATTGGCATGTGGTTTTCATCAACGCCCCTGTCGGACAGTACGATGATATTGGCGCCCTCCTGGGCTGCCCTGTCCACAGAGATATTGAGCTGTTCCAGAGCTTTTTCAACTGATGTGTTCTTGTAATACAAAAGTGATATGGTCTCAACCTTAAATCCCGGCTGGTCGAGAGCCTTTATCTTAATGAGGTCAACTCCAGTAAGGATGGGGTTATTTACCTCCAAAACTCTGCAGTTGTCATTCTTTTCTTTTAAAAGATTGCCGTCAGATCCGATGTACACTGTGGTGTCGGTAACAACCTTCTCTCGAAGCGAGTCAATAGGTGGGTTCGTAACCTGAGCAAAGAGCTGCTTAAAGTAGCAAAACAGCATCTGGTGATGGTCAGAGAGCATAGCCAGCGGAATGTCGCTTCCCATGGAAACTGTGGGTTCTATGCCTGCCGTCGCCATTGGCATGATCTGGTCCTTGACGTCCTCGTAGGAGTAACCAAAGACCTTGTAGAGCTTGTCTCTCATTTCCTGACTGTGGACATCGATCTTCTTATTGGGGATCTTAAGGTCTGCAAGGTGCAGAAGGTAGCGGTCAAGCCACTCGCCGTAGGGACTCTTTTTCGCATAGCCGTCCTTGCACTCTTTGTCAGAGATTATGCGGCCCTGTCTGGTGTCCACAAGGAGCATGTGACCTGGAGATAGCCTGGATTTCTTTTCAATATTCTCCTCTGGAATATCCAAAACGCCTACTTCGGAAGACAGAATGAGCCTTCCGTCCTTGGTGACGTAATATCTTGATGGTCTTAGGCCGTTGCGGTCAAGGGTGGCTCCAAACACCTCTCCATCGGTGAAAAGAACTGCTGCCGGCCCATCCCATGGCTCCATCATTGTAGCGTAGTAGTGGTAGAAATCTTTTTTGTCCTGAGCCATAAAGTCGTTGTGCTTCCAGGGCTCAGGGATAGTGAGCATCATGGCGAGAGGAAGGTCCATGCCATTCATGTAGAGAAACTCCAGGGTGTTATCCAGCATTGCAGAGTCAGAGCCAGAGGACGCGATAACTGGGTATACCTTTGAAAGGTCATCCCCAAACACATCTGAAGACATGGTCTCCTCACGAGCCAGCATTCTGTCACTGTTACCCCTTATGGTGTTGATCTCGCCGTTGTGGGCGATCATCCTGTATGGATGAGCCCTCTGCCATGAAGGAGTTGTATTGGTAGAAAACCTTGAATGAACCATGGCTATGGCAGTCTTATACTCAGGGTCAAGAAGATCCTGGTAAAAGAGCCTTAGCTGCCCTACAAGGAACATGCCCTTATATACAATGGTCCTTGATGAAAATGAGCAGATATAAGTATCGTCAGAAGACTTCTCATACTCGCGCCTAAGGCAATAGAGCTTTCTGTCAAAGTCGATACCCTTTTTGACGCCTTCAGGTCTTTTCACAAAACACTGAGAAATATAGGGCATGCAGGCTACTGCCACCTCTCCAAGGATCTCGGGATGGGTTGGAACATCGCGCCATCCAAGGACAGTCAGCTCTTCCTTTTCTGCGATGACTTCCAGCATGCGCTTTGCAAACATGCGCTTCATGGGATCCTGGGGCAAAAAGAACATTCCAATGCCGTAGTCTCCTTTGCCTCCAATGGCGATCCCTTCGCCCTTTACAGCCTTTTTAAAGAAGTCATGGGAAATCTGCACAAGGATACCTACGCCGTCGCCAACCTTTCCTGTTGCGTCTTTTCCAGCTCGATGCTCAAGCTTTTCAACGATGGAGAGGGCGTCGTCAAGGACCTTGTTGTCAGGCTTTCCGTCTATATTTATAACTGCGCCTATTCCGCAGGCGTCTCTTTCGTTCATCCAAGTTTCCATTTTAATCCTACCTTTATCTGAGTGAGAAAAGCATCTGCCCGTATGTGGGGTAACTTAAGTACTTATCAGGGATAAGGGCCTCAGCAGCATCAGCGTATTTTCTGAGCTCATCCATGTCTGCAAGGACTGTCTTTTCGTAGTAATCTGCCATCTCAAGGCTCTCTGATTTTTCTTCAGCAGTCTTAGTGTCTTTTGCAAGCTTATCAAGTGAAGCGCACATCTTTTCAGAAGCTTCTTCCAGGCCCTTAAGTACGCCTGTTTCAAGTTCGCATCCAGCCCCTTCAAGTACGCTCTTTTTCTGGAGGATCTCTTTTGTCAGATCCTTCTCATAAGCTACAAGGCCTTCTGTAAGATCTTTTCTCACCATCTCCTGCATTGTGAGAGCTTCGATGTGTACTGACTTTGAGTAGTTTTCAAGCAGGATCTCATATCTTGAGAAGATCTCTTCCTTAGTGAAGATCCCGTGCTTTGTAAAGAGCTCAACAGATCTATCGTCGATCCAGTATGGCATTGCATCCGGAAGGGATTTAAGGTTTGGAAGGCCTCTCTTTGCGGCTTCTTCTACCCACTCGCTTGTGTATCCGTTTCCGTTGAAAAGAACTCTCTTATGCTCTATAAGTGTTTCCCTTAGGATCTCCATTACCTTGTCCTTAAGGTCTGCCTCGCTTACACCTGAAAGCTTGTCGTAGATCTTGGCAACTTCCTCAGCAACTGCTGTGTTGAGGACGATGTTGGCATTTGCTACAGAAACTGATGAACCAGGCATTCTGAACTCGAACTTGTTTCCGGTAAATGCAAATGGTGAAGTTCTGTTTCTGTCGGTGTTGTCCTTGATAAAGTGTGGAAGAACTGTAGCTCCCATGGACATCTGGGACTTGCCCTGGCTCTGATAATCAGCGCCCTCTTCAAGGGCCTTTAAAACTTCAGCAAGCTCATCACCTACAAAGATTGAGATGATAGCTGGAGGTGCCTCGTTTCCGCCAAGTCTGTGGTCGTTTCCTGCTGATGCAACGGAAAGCCTTAGGATCGGTGCATACTCATCAACTGCTGCAATTACAGCTGTAAGGAATACCAGGAAAGGAATGTTCTCTGCAGGCTTTTTACCTGGGTCAAGAAGGTTGATTCCTGTATCTGTGCACACTGACCAGTTGTTGTGCTTACCTGATCCGTTGATTCCCTCAAAGGGCTTTTCGTGAAGGAGGCATGCAAAATTATGTCTGTCAGCGACTTTTTTCATAACTTCCATTGTGAGCTGGTTGTGGTCTACAGCGATGTTTGCTGTCTCGAATACTGGAGCCAGCTCGTGCTGAGATGGAGCAACCTCGTTGTGCTTGGTCTTTGCCGGGATTCCCAGCTTCCAGAGCTCTTCGTCAAGGTCGTGCATGTATTCTGAAACCTTGGGCTTGATAACGCCGAAGTAGTGATCTTCCATCTCCTGGCCCTTTGTTGCAGGAGCTCCGATAAGAGTTCTTCCTGTGAACAAAAGATCTTTTCTTCTCTTGTAATCGTCCTTGTCGATAAGGAAATACTCCTGCTCTGAACCGATTGTTGTGTTCACTCTTCCCACATCTTCATAGCCAAGAAGGTGAAGGAGCTTAACACCTTCATTTGAAAGAGCCTCCATTGAGCGAAGGAGAGGTGTCTTTTTATCAAGGGCTTCTCCGCCGTAGGAGCAGAAAGCTGTTGGGATGTAAAGGGAGCCATCCTTGATAAATGCTGGTGATGAAGGATCCCAGGCTGTGTAGCCCCTTGCTTCAAAAGTTGCACGAAGTCCTCCAGATGGGAAACTTGATGCATCAGGTTCACCCTTTACAAGCTCTTTTCCGGAAAACTCCATGATAACTGTGCCGTCATCCATAGGTGAAATGAAGCTGTCGTGCTTTTCTGCGGTGAGACCAGTCATTGGCTGGAACCAGTGTGTGAAGTGAGTTGCGCCGTTTTCAACTGCCCATTCCTTCATAACTGCTGCCACGCAGTTGGCTACATCAAGCTCAAGGTGCGTGCCCTTTTCTATCGTTTTGTGAACTGCCTTGTAGATGTCCTTTGGAAGGCGGTCCCTCATTACTTTGTCGTTGAAAACAAGACTTCCAAATTCTTCTGTGAGTTTGCTTGCTTTGATCATGATGTTCTCCTCCTTAATTTACATTTATCATTGCTACTGGATATTCACTAGATTCGAAAATACCTCATCAAGTGAATCCCAGAGGTTCGCACTAGCCTCGAAAATACCTCGGCAAGAGCTCTACTCTCCCGAAGCGCCGTAGTTTGAAAGAACTCTTGCTGACGGATCTGTTACGTTGCAGCCCTTCCAGTTTTTGTTTGGCATCCAGAAGTCCACAACCATCTCTGACTGGCCCTCGTAGTACTTTTCAAAGATCTCACGATAGAGAAGTGATTCCTTGGTAAAGGGCGTTGCGTGGTCATATTTCTTTCTAGCTATCTCGTACTCTGCATAGGTATAGGCGCTGTCTGCGTATTCCATCAGGTCGTCCCTTAGGGAGTGTCCAACTGCATCTGAGAAGGCTGCCTTTTCACGCATCAGGATGCTGTGGGGTATGACCTCATCTTCTTCAAATGCCTTGCGCAAAAGAAATTTTCCTATGCCGTAGGTGTTTAGCTTCTTTTCAGGGTCGATGCTCATTACGTAGTCTACAAAGTCCAGGTCTCCAAAGGGAACTCTGGCTTCTAAGGAGTTTACGCTGATGCATCTGTCTGCCCTAAGTACGTCGTACATGTGGATCTCGTGAATCCTCTTTTTTGCCTCTTCCTGAAAGGCCTCGGCACTTGGTGCAAAATCTGTATATTTGTAACCAAAGAGCTCGTCTGAGATCTCTCCTGTAAGGATCACCTTGATATCAGTGTTTTCATGGATCCACTTGCACAGAAGGTACATTCCTATTGAAGCTCTTATGGTAGTGATGTCGTAGGTTCCAAGAGCGTGGATAACAGGCTCTAAAGCTCCTAAAACGTCGTCCTTTGTGATGATAACTTCGTGGTGATTACTTCCTATATATTCAGCAACCTCCCTTGCGTACTTAAGGTCGATGGCGTCTATATCCATTCCGATTGCAAAGGTCTCAAGGGGCTTATCTGAAATCCTTGCTGCTACGCCGCATACAAGCGATGAATCAAGGCCGCCTGATAAAAGAAATCCTACCGGCGCGTCAGCGTCAAGGCGCTTTTCAATGCCACTTACCAGCTTGTCGTGGATGTTCTTTGTGATGACTTCAAGTGAATCTGTCTGTATCTCTTTTACCCTGGTCATATCCCTGTAGCAGATAAATTCTCCATCCTCGTAGTAGTGTCCAGGTGGGAAGGGCTTGACCATCTTGCAGGCTCCTGTAAGGTTCTTGGGTTCAGAGGCAAACATTATGTATCCCTCATCGTCGTAGCCATAGTAGAGAGGCCTTATTCCTATTGGATCCCTTGCAGCTATGAACTTGTCTTTTTCCCCGTCGTAGAGAACAAGAGCAAACTCTGCGTCAAGCAGTGAAAACATCCTGCTGCCCAGCTTCTCATAAAGAGGAAGAAGTATCTCGCAGTCGCTGTCTGACTTGAAAGAATATCCAAGGCTTTGAAGGTAAGTCCTTAATGCCTTAAAGCCGTAGAGCTCGCCGTTGCAGACTACTGCGCTATTTCCCAGGGTAAAGGGCTGCATCCCCGCTTCATTAAGCCCCATGATCGACAGGCGGTTAAAGCCCATAAGGCCACCATTAACCTTCATTATCCTTGTCATGTCAGGGCCTCTTGATGCGGTCCTTTCAAGAAGCTCTCTGAAATATGCTTCATCAGCCTCTTTCCTGGTGTATGTAAGAATTGCGCACATACTTTTTCCCTCCTAAAGAAAAAACGACGCAAAGAGATCATGCCATGAATCTCGCAGCAAGATGCCCCATTGCATCGTCTTTATATCATAATAAAAGCGTCTCAGAGCAGAGTAACTCTGCTCTAAGACGCCCTTGTCTTTATGAATTGTAAGTTTAAAGGATGGAAATTACTTTGTCAAGTATTTTTGTATACAATTATGCAATGCCTGTAAGGATCAGATAAATGTCGTTATCTGCTTTTTGCTTTTTCGTCCATGAACTTGTCGATGACCTTGTAGATCTCCAGGTTTGGATCATCGATCATCTGGATAGTAGTATCAAGCTGCAGAAGTTTATCCTGCCCTTTACTTCTCATCTCCCAGACAGGAAGCGGCTTATCAGCTACTTCTGTGTTATAGATACCATCTCCTGGTTCATCTGTCTGGCGATAGCTACCGTTTGGATCTCCGTTATAAATAAAGTTTACCCAGTAGCTCTGCATGATCTCAGACAGTTCATAGTCGCTGTCATCGTAAAGCCCCGGATGACGCCAGAGATTGCCGTAGGCGTAGGGCAGTTCTCCTGCATGATAGTTGGTAATGACGTTATTGGTCTTGGTAAAATAGTACTCATAAGCCGGGATGCCCTGCTTAACAAGGTAGTTGTTCCAGACATAGTGGGGATAAGTAAACCACATGGCACTGTAAGCCACGTTAAGGGCTCCCTTGGCTTCTCCGAGCTTGTCAATTATTATGTGCTGATCACGCTGTGGCAGGTTATACGGGACAACCTGTGCCAGCTCTTCTGCATAATCTCCTATATCCTCGGCGAGGAGTTCTACGTAGTTATCCCTTGTAGCCTCGTCGTCTAACAAAAATGCGTCAGCCTCCTTGGCATTGAATCCGTTTAAAAGAGCTTTCTCATTGTTTTTGCCTTGTTCATAAGTAAAGTAAGGCTGCTGAGTTAGTGCATAGCCATCAACTGTCATAGCGGAGTTATCAGTAATGGTGGTCACAAGCTCTTTTGCCGGAATGTTTCTAAGTTCCTCTGAGGTTTCTACCCGGAACTCGCTTCTGACTGCGTCTCCAGTAGCGATGGCATCCTCGTAGTACCTGAAGGTGTGGAAAGGCTCTTTGGGCAGGACAGAGCTGGATTCGGCAATTGCGTACTGGAAAAACCCTTTGGAAAGAGGTGATGCACAGATGGCGTTGACGCTGGATGCGCCGGCAGATTCTCCCGCGATGGTGATGCGTTTTGGATCGCCGCCAAAGGCCTTGATATTGTTATAAACCCACTTAAGAGCTGCTATCTGATCAAGAAGGCCGTAGTTACCTGTGGTGCCGTTTGGAGACTCTTTTTTAAGGTCCTCGGCTGCATAGTATCCGAACACCCCCAGCCTGTAGGCACAGTTTACGTACACAACTCCCTTCTTCGCCAGGTCCTCTCCGCGATACTCGGTGTAAGAGGGCTTGCCTGTAGTGAGGGAACCGCCGTGGATGTAGAGAACAACTGGCAACAGGTCGTCAGTTTCTTTTTCCGGCGCAAAGATATTCAAGTACAGGCAGTCTTCACTCATCTCTTCAACAAACTCATCCCCGAATTGAAGTCGGTAATCGTGGTAGCCTACGATCCTTGCAAGAGAATCGTATATGACGCTGCTCCTGGGCTGCATTGCCATAGGTCCAAAGTGATCGCAGGCTCTTACGCCTTCCCATTTATCCGGAGCCTGGGGCTCTCTAAACCTGAGCTCCCCAACTGGCGGCTTGGCATAGGGAATTCCGCCATAGGCCCTGACTGTGTGATCTTTGTTGTAGACGCCTGTAAGCTGCCCCTGGTCTATAGTCACAACCGTCGTAACATCAGGCTTTTTATTATCAACAACCGGAACCCGCTTAACAGGGGGCTTCGTAAGAAAATAGTTCGCCGCAAGCACAAGTACAAACAAAAGCAGCGCGCCAATCGCCCGGATCCGCATGTCGCGCCTTTTATTCTCTGGGCCGTAGCCATGGATATTTCCAAAGACGCTGCCCCTTCTGGAGTCATATTTCTTTTTGCAATAAGCCCTGTAACCGATCATGGCTGCGCAGGCTACTACTGCAATGATCCAGCTGATAAGGATGTTCTTGGACAGTTCCAGAACGACTATATATAGAATTGTTATTAGAATGATCAGGAAATAAAACATATGTACCTCTATCCGTGCGCGAAAATGCGCTTTAGTGTTTAGCAGAATTCTTGATTTTTTGGTAATACCCAAGAATTCTCTTCTCCATGTCGCTATTGGAGCCAAGTTCCTCTAACATGCTAAATAGTTCAGGTGCCTCATTCTGATCTATGACAATTGTCTTAGCTGCAGCATCAGAATCCATTCCGCAAAGATATTCCGGTGAAGTGTTAAAGACATGGGCAATAAAACATATCGTCTGATACGAAGGAGTCCTCTGTCCGTTCTCATAACGTCCATACCCCATAGCAGACATGTTAAGTCTCTTGGCTGCCTCTGCCTTGTTAATGCCCAGCTTCTGGCGTATCTGAATCAGTCTCTTTGGCTGAAAGTCCATAATAATCTCCTATTGACAATAACCATTGGTTACGGTAATGTATTACTAACCGTTGGTTATATCATAGCGGATTAATCCTCTATATGCAAGGGATTTATGCTAAACAAAAAAGGAATATTCTATAAAATATAAGAAATAATATTGACACCGTATATGGTGTCAAATAAAATTGAGGTGCAAACATGTCAAAGTGGGACAAACTTATTGCAGAAATTCTTTCATTATCTAACGATTTAAGATTTAAAGAACTTAGGCGAGTACTGGAAGCATATGGTTACACTATGTATGCACCAAGTAACGGAAGCAGTCATTACACTTTTAGAAAACCTGGAAAAAATCCTGTTACTATCCCAAAGCACGAACCAATAAAGAAAGTATATGTCGAGATGGTCAAGAGAGTTGTTTTAGAGGAAGGTGATTCAGATGAAGAAAACAATTGATGAATACATGAAAAAACCATATAAGATGGAGATTGTTAAGGACACCGATGAAGGAGGATTTGTAATCTCATTTCCAGAGTTACCAGGTTGTCTTACTATGGGTGATACAGCGGAAGAAGCAATAAAAAATTCTGAGGACGCCAAAAGAGCCTGGTTCGAAGCTGCACTTGAAGAAGGAATCAGGATAAATGAGCCTGAGATTAATGAGAAATATTCAGGGCAGTTCAAGCTTAGAATTCCAAAGAGTCTTCATCGGTCACTGGCCGAGAGCGCCAAAAGAGAAGGTATCAGCATGAATCAATACTGTGTCTATTTGCTTTCGATGCTCAACAATATGCATACTCCTAGCATCTATAAATAAAATTGCATGATTGTATACAAAGTACTTGACAATGATTTTTTTATCATTTAAACTTCTAACTCATAAAGACAAGGGCGTCTTAGAGCACAGCATGTTGCTCTAAGGCGTTTTTTGTTTTTGGGTGATCAGGTAAATAACGACTTGCGTAAACAAAGACGATGCAATGGGGCATCACTGCTGCAGCTAGCACAGCAATGATCCACGTTGCGTCGTCTTTTTTCGTGACAAGGGGACGGTTCTACTGTCTCATTGTGCACAACATGTCACGGGGACGGTTCTGTTGTCAGGTCACCTAAATTACTAGGAGGAGAAATAGTATGAGTGAAGAAATCTTACAAGCTATAGATGGTACCGTATTTAGCGTCTGGTTCTTGATTGGCGCAGCACTGGTTTTCTGGATGCAGGCAGGCTTTGCAATGTGTGAAGCGGGCTTTACCAGAGCCAAGAACACAGGAAATATCATCATGAAGAACCTGATGGATTTCTGTATTGGAACTGTAGTATTTATTCTTATTGGTTTTGGACTTCTTCTTGGTGAAGACCTGGCAGGATTCATCGGAAGACCTGGATTTGACATTTTCACAAGCTATGCAAACTTTGACTGGTCCAACTTCGTATTTAACCTTGTGTTCTGTGCCACAACAGCAACCATCGTTTCAGGATCAATGGCTGAGAGAACTAGATTCATATCTTATTGTGTGTACTCGGCAGTTATCTCAGCGATCATCTACCCAATCGAGGCTCACTGGACCTGGGGCGGCGGATTCCTTTCACAGATTGGCTTCCACGATTTTGCAGGTTCCAACTGCATTCACATGGTAGGTGGTATCTCAGCTCTCATCGGTGCAGCATTCCTTGGACCACGTATTGGTAAGTTCGAAAGAGATAAGAACGGAAAGGTAGTTAAGGTAAATGCCTTCCCTGGCCACAACCTTGTGGCAGCTGCTCTTGGTGTATTCATTCTCTGGCTTGGCTGGTATGGATTTAACGGCGCTGCCTGCACTTCAGTAGATCAGCTTGGATCAGTATTTGTAACAACCACAATTGCTCCAGCTCTGGCTACAGTTACATGTATGATCTTTACCTGGCTTAAATATGGTAAACCTGATGTTTCAATGTGTCTTAACGCTTCACTTGCAGGACTTGTTGCTATCACAGCTCCCTGCGACGTAACAGATGCTTTTGGTGCTATCGTCATTGGTATTGTGGCAGGACTTCTTGTATGCTTTGGTGTTTGGCTTCTTGATTACAAGCTTCACATCGATGATCCTGTTGGTGCCGTAGCAGTTCACTGCTTAAACGGTATCTGGGGAACTCTGTCAGTAGGTCTTTTCGCTACAAATGCAGCCCCTGGCTATTCAATTGCAGACGCAGCAGGAAACGAGATGGTTGGCCTGTTCTACGGCGGCGGATTCAAGCTCCTTGGAATCCAGCTTGCAGGTTTTGCAGCAACAGCAGCCTGGACAGCAGTTACTATCACGATCACATTCTTCGCGATCAAAAAGATATTTGGCCTTAGAGTCACTGAGGAAGAAGAGATCCTTGGTCTTGATTCAACAGAACATGGCCTTGCATCAGCTTACTCAGGATTCGCTATCATGGACGTTTCAAACACTCTTACAATGGGAGTAAACGAGAACACAGACCTTGGAGTAAGTGATTACGAAGAGGCTTCCGAATTCCAGAAAAAGGCTTCAGTACCGGTCGTTACAGCACCTGTTCATACTGAGTCAGGAATACATAAAGTTGTCATCATCGCTAAGTTGTCCCGCTACGACAAGCTTCGCCGCGCTATGAACGAGCTTGGAGTTACCGGAATGACTGTTACTCAGGTCATGGGCTGTGGTGTCCAGAAAGGCTCTGGCGACATGTATCGTGGAGTTGAGATGGATGCCACGCTCCTTCCCAAGATCAAGCTTGAAGTTGTTGTCAGCAAGATCCCAGTTGAGTACGTTATCGAAGCTGCTAAAAAGACTCTTTACACAGGCCACATCGGAGATGGCAAGATCTTCGTATATAGCCTGGACAACGTAGTAAAGATCAGGACTGGCGAAGAAGGTGCAGCAGCCCTGGCAGATGTAGAATGAAAAAATAAGACACGGGGACGGTTCTGTAGCTGACACGGGGACGGTTCTTCTGTCAGGTTTTATCAAATAAAACCTGACAGAAGAACCGTCCCCGTGTCAGCTACAGAACCGTCCCCGTGTCTTATTCAAAAGCTACTGCGACCTTCTCAAGGAGGTCTCTGATCTCAAGGTGCTGAGGACAAACTGCCTCGCACATTCCGCACTTAACACACTCAGATGCCTTACCAAAGCCGTCAGTAAACTCAGCGTATTTTTCTCTATGTCTGTTCCAAGGCTTGCCTTGTCATTGAGGCAACTAAACAGATCAGGAATCCTGATGTTCATAGGACAGTGATTTTCTTCGATGCAGTAGTGACAGTTGGTACATGGGATAAGGTCAAGACCTTTGGTGATCCTGATTACCTTCTGTACTGCCTCCATCTCTTTTTCCGAAAGAGGCTTAAAGTCCTTCATGTAGGAGATGTTGTCCTTCATCTGCTCAATTGAGCTCATTCCTGAAAGAACCATAGCGATCTGGTCAAATCCAGCAACAAAGCGGATAGCATAGGATGCATAGCTCATATCCCCAAGGTCGTCATAAACCTTTTTAGCCTCATCAGAAAGGTTTACAAGGCTTCCGCCCTTAACAGGCTCCATTACAAGGATTGGCTTGTTGTGCTTTTTACATACCTCGTAGCACTTTCTGCTCTGAACTCTGTCATCCTCATAGTCAAGGTAATTGAACTGAATCTGAACAACCTCTACCTCAGGGTGATCAGTTAATATCTTGTCCAGAAAATCTGCTGAATCATGGAAAGAAAGACCAACGTGCTTAACCTTTCCCTCTTTCTTGAGTTCCTGTGCAACCTCAAAAGCTTCGCATCTTTGGAACTTGTCATAGTTGCCTCTGCCAAGGGCATGCATCAGGTAAAAATCAAAATATTCAACTCCACACCATGCAAGCTGCTTTTCAAAGAAGGGACGGATCTCTTCTTTGCTGTTAAAATAGGGCTCTGTGAGCTTGTTGGTAAGAGTGTACTCGCTTCTGTCGTGGCGGCTTGTAAGGCACTCTTTTAAAGTTGTCTCAGACAGTCCGTCGTGATAGCCGTGGGCTGTATCAAAATAGTTAAAGCCGTTTTCGATAAAGGCATCAACCATATCGCAAACCTGCGCCTTATCAATCTGGCCATCCTTCATGGGAAGCCTCATTGCGCCAAATGCAAGTTTCTTTTTCATTTCTGGAAAAAAAATCTGTGCCATAGAAATCTCCTTTCAGGGGCTAAAAAAAGCCTGTGGTTGCCACGCCACAGGCCATTGCCAGTACAGATCAGGAAAGAGCCTGTTCAAGGTCCGCTATAAGATCTTCCTTGTCCTCCAGGCCGCAGCTCATTCTTACAAGTCCTGCCGGAATACCAGCCTCAGAAAGCTGCTCATCAGTCATCTGCCTGTGTGTTGATGTTGCCGGGTTGAGACAGCAGGTACGGGCATCTGCCACGTGAGTCTCAATAGCAGCAAGCTTTAATTTCTTCATAAAGCTCTCTGCTGCTGACCTGCCACCTTCAAGCTCGAAAGAAACTACGCCGCAGCCGCCGTTTGGCATATATTTCTTAGCAAGCTCATAATACTTATCTGATTCAAGGCCAGGGTAATTGACCTTAACAACCTTAGGGTGCTTCTCCAAAAACTTTGCTACTGCCAGACCATTCTCAACATGCTTGGGCATGCGTACGTGAAGGGATTCAAGTCCAAGGTTTAAGATAAATGCATTCTGTGGAGACTGGATGCTTCCAAAGTCTCTCATAAGCTGGGCTGTAGCCTTGGTTATGAAGGCTCCCTCTTTTCCAAACTTCTCAGCATATGTAATGCCGTGATATGAATCGTCTGGCTGACAAAGTCCAGGGAACTTGTCTGCGTGTGCCATCCAGTCAAACTTGCCTGAATCTACGATAGCTCCGCCAACGCCGGCTCCATGACCGTCCATGTACTTGGTTGTTGAATGAGTTACAATATCTGCTCCCCATTCGATTGGCCTGCAGTTTACAGGTGTTGGGAAGGTATTGTCCACGATAAGAGGTACGCCATGTCTGTGGGCAGCATTTGCGAACTTCTCTATATCTAAAACTGTAAGAGCAGGATTGGCAATAGTCTCTCCAAATACAGCTCTTGTATTGTCCTTAAATGCAGCGTCGAGCTCTTCATCAGTTGCTGTAGGTGCTACGAAGGTAACCTCGATACCCATCTTAGCCATGGTAACTGCGATGAGGTTAAAGGTTCCGCCGTATATTGATGAAGAAGCTACAATGTGGCTTCCACACTCGCATATGTTAAACAGTGCAAAAAAGTTGGCTGCCTGTCCTGAAGATGTGAGCATTGCTGCAGTTCCACCCTCAAGTGCAGCTATCTTGGCTGCAACATGATCATTGGTGGGGTTCTGAAGCCTTGTGTAGAAGTATCCACTGGCCTCAAGGTCAAAAAGCTTACCCATATCCTCGCTGGTGTCGTACTTAAAGGTTGTTGACTGAATAATAGGTATCTGTCTGGGTTCTCCGTTCTTCGGAGTATATCCCGCCTGTACGCACCTTGTTCCAATTTTCTGCTGACTCATCTGTTAATGCCTCCAAATTTTTATTATTCCGATTTCATAAGTGGTTATATTTTACCACATTTTTTACCGGGTTAAAGCATTAAAGAAGATGAGATCTAAGTTCTTCTGGAGTCTTGTCTGAAAGCATTGCAGGTGGGATATCAAGCATTGTCTTGCATCCCTTAGCGCCTTCTGCATGCATCTTGAATGCTGCTCTTGCAACTGCTACCAGAACGCTTGTTGTAAATTCAGGGTTTGAATCAAGCTTTAAGCTGTACTCGATGATGTGATTGTGCTCCTTGTCAGCCCCAGTCTTTCCGCTTCTAAATACAAAGCCGCCATGAGCCATTCCGCTGTGGTTCTTAAGAAGCTCTTCCTCGCTGATGAAGTGAACAGTTGTGTCATAATCAGCGAAATAGTTTGGCATCTCTTTTATCTCTTTTTCAACAGCTGCTGCATCAGCTCCATCCTCAAGAACAACGAAACACTCTCTTGTGTGCTTGTCTCTTGTTGACAGCTCCGGGTTCTTGCCACTTCTAACTGCCTCAAGAGCGCTCTCAACAGGGATTGTGTACTGCTTGGCATTCTTAACGCCCTTGATACGGCGGATCGCATCAGAATGTCCCTGGGATACACCCTTGCCCCAGAATGTGTAGTCATTGCCATCTGGAAGGATCGCATTTGAATAAACTCTGGCAAGTGAGAACATTCCTGGATCCCATCCGCAGGAAATAACTGCAACCTTGCCTGCTTCCTTAGCTGCCGCGTCAACATTTGCAAAGTGCTCTGGAATGCGGGCATGTGTGTCAAAGCTGTCTACAACGTTGAACATCTTAGCGTACTGTGGTGTCTGAACAGGAAGGTCTGTTGCGCTTCCTCCGCAGAGGATCATAACATCTATCTTATCTTTGTAATCTGCCACGTCATTAACAGAAACAACAGGAACTCCTGCTGTCTTTATTGAAAGAGAAGATGGATCTCTTCTTGTGAAAACTGCAACCAGCTCCATATCTGGTGCTGCAGCTACTGCCAGTTCTACTCCCTTACCAAGGTTACCATAACCAAGGATACCAATTCTGATACTCATTTCTTTTGCCTCCTATAAAAAATAAATCACGTACAATTAAAATGTATTATACAATCATTTATCATGCTGTGCTATCTATTTTTTTGATGTTTTTCTGGGAAAAATACTCAGATTATGCGGATTTGTTTTTTCGAATTTAGGATTATGTTATACTGATTAATATAAAGAAAAGGGGGATCTGCTTATGCTAAGTGAATATCAAAAAATACCTGCATCAATGAATTCAAATGTTGCTCTTAAGATCATTCCCGGGCACTACGCTACCACCCATTCTCACATCACAAACTACATGGAAATTGGCACACTTAAGACCAGATGTAATGAAGCTCATGGCGTGGCCAGTGCTCTGGCAATGCACTACACTTTCGGAACTCCAGTTGATACCATTTTGTGCGCTGACGGAACTGAAGTTATAGGAACTTACCTTGCAGAAGAACTTACCAAGGCCGGAGTCCTTAACACCAACGCTCACAAGACTATCTACGTTCTTGCGCCTGAGTATGCACCTAACGGACAGATAATCTTCAGGGATAATCTCCAGCTGGCTATCAGAGGTAAAAACGTACTGATCCTCATGGGCTCTCTTGCAACAGGTCTTACCCTGGAAGGTCTTATGGACGGCGTTCGCTACTACGGAGCTACTGTTTCCGGAGCATGTGCTATTTTTAGTGCTGTAAAAGAAGTTGAGGGAATCCCTGTTTTATCCGTATTCCATCCAGAAGATATTCCAAATTACCACTCCTATGCTCCATCAGAGTGTCCTCTCTGCAAAGCAGGCCAGCCTATAGATGCCCTTGTAAACAGCTTTGGATATAGTATTTTAAGATAACTGGTGCTTTTTTCTATATTCTCTTGGGGGGCATCCATATTTCTCTGCAAACTTCTTGTAGAAGTATGCGCTGTTTTCATAACCAACGTTTTCTATTATCCGCTCTGTGGTAAGAGTGGTGTTCTCTAAATAATAAGCAGCTTGCTGCAGCTTCCTTTGCTGCAGGAGCTGCTTAAAATTATTACCGGTGTTATTTTTTAATAGTCTGCTAAGATGGGCTGTGGTGTAGCCTGTCTTCTTTGCAAGTTCCTCAAGACTTCCATCCTTATAGTTGTGATCTATATATTCAAGAGCTGCTATGGTGGTATTCTGTCCCTTTGATCTCATATCTTTTAGTGTATCTGCAGAAAGAGCTGCAAGATTCATAAGGAGAAGGTCCATGGTGCCATTTACCACCTGGTTCATGTCGTTTGGGTGGACTGTCAGTGTCCAGATGAGGTTCTCCATAAGGTTCTCTACAGCTATGACTCCCTTGGCGTGGTATAGGAGAAAGTCGCTGTACCTGTTTTTTTCAGAAAGGGAAGCTATGATAAAGTCCCTTAAGATGTTCTCCCTGTCATAAGAGACGCTGCTTCGGGAAAAGAACTCTGGCAGGATTATAATATTCATGGCAAGATCATCCCTGCTGCAGGGCAGGATTTCATGCCTTGCGTGGCGGTTCATAAGTAAAATATCACCCGTTTTTAATTCTATGGTATCCCCATCCTTGATCCTGGTGGTAAGACTCCCCTGGAGCATTACCAGCATCTCTATGTAGTTATGTCTGTGTTCAGGGAAGTAAGCAAATCTTGTGTGGGGTCTGATGGCGATAAACTTGCCCTTCTCAAGGAGCCTTGCTGAGTCCACTACAAACTCATCCTCTGATGTGTAAAGCTCCTTAGAAATGGCTGCATTTCCAGCTATGATCTTCTCTTCTTCCTCTGTGATCTTGTAGATGTGGTCAAGGATTTCTTTTCTCATAAATACTCCGGATAAAAATATCAAATAAGGTTCTATTTTGGATAAGTTTTCGTTCTAGAAGGTCCCACTGATGTCCTATATTATAACATGATATAAGGGGTGTTACAGCATTACATTACAAATATCAGATGAGGTATAGCAATGAACAGATATTACCTGGCAATTGACATCGGAGCTTCCAGCGGCAGACACATCATTGGATGGGTCCAGGACGGAAAGATGCAGTTAAAAGAAATCCACAGATTTGAGAACAGACAGCTGCAGAAAAACGGACATCTTGTGTGGGACATGGACAATCTCTGGAATGGGATCCTTGATGGTCTTAAGGCCTGCAAGAAAGAAAATATGATTCCCGAAACTGTGGGAATCGATACCTGGGGCGTTGACTACGTTCTTCTTGATAAAGATGGAAACATGGTGGGAGACGCGGTAGCTTACAGAGATAGCAGAACAGCTGATATGGATAAAGAGCTGATAAAATATCTGTCCGAAGAGGAACTCTACAAGAGAACCGGAATACAGAAACAGCCTTTTAACACCATCTATCAGCTACTTGCTCTTAAAAAAGAAAGTCCTGAGCAGCTTGAAAAAGCAGACAGCCTTCTCATGATCCCTGACTACTTTAACTTTAGGCTCACAGGAGTTAAAAAGCAGGAGTACACAAACGCCACTACCTCCAACCTCGTAAATGCGGAAGGAAAAGAGTGGGATATGGAGATCATAAAAAGACTCGGTCTTCCAGAAAAGCTCTTTGGAAAGCTTAGTTTACCAGGAACCACTGTTGGGGCCTTTAGCGATGAGATCACTGATCTTGTTGGTTTTAAATCAACTGTTATTTTACCAACAACCCACGACACTGGCTCAGCGTTCCTTGCTGTTCCTGCCAGGGATGAAACGAGCGTATATCTCTCCAGCGGAACCTGGAGTCTTCTGGGTGTAGAGAATGCGGTTCCAATAACAAGCGATATCGCCCAAAAAGAGAACCTCACCAACGAGGGTGGAGCCTTCTACCGCTACAGATTTTTAAAGAACATCATGGGACTTTGGATCATCCAGTCCATAAGGCGAGAGCTAAATGGAAGCGAATATGTTAAGGGCAAAAAGAGTAAATACGCCACTGGCAAAATCTACAGCTTCCCTGATCTTATAGAAGAGGCAAAAAAATGCTCTGATTTTGAGACTGTACTTGATGTTAACGACAGCTCTTTTCTCTCACCAGAAAGCATGATCGACGCCATAAAAGATCACTGCAGGACAAAAGGACAAAAGGTTCCAGAAAGTGTTGGGCAGATCATGCAGAGCGTATATCTTGGACTGTCCAGGTGCTACGCTGACACAATAAAAGAGATTGAAGGCATCACAGGCAAAAAGATCACCGGCATCAACATCATAGGCGGCGGATGTCAGGATTCATACCTTAATGAACTTACTGCAAAGGCCACTTCCCTCCCAGTATACGCTGGTCCTATAGAGGGTACCGCCATAGGAAATCTCGTTATCCAAATGATAACAGCCGGTATATTTAAAGACCTTGCAGATGCAAGAAACTGTATCTTTGAAAGCTTTGATATAAAGACATTTTAAAAGTTTAATTGATTGGAGGATTACAAAATGAGTTACGAACAGGCAAAAGAAAAGTACAAAAGTATCGGAATTGACACCGAGGCTGCCATTGAAAAGCTTAAGGACGTGCAGATCGCGCTTCACTGCTGGCAGGGAGACGATGTAAGAGGCTTTGACACAGACCCAAACAAGCCCCTTACAGGCGGTATCCAGACAACTGGTAACTACCCTGGAAGAGCAAGAACTCCCGAAGAGCTCATGGCTGATATTGATGAGGTTTTAAAGCTCATCCCTGGTAAGGCCAAGATGAATCTTCACGCCAGCTACGCTATTTTTGACGATGAGAACGGCGGATGGGTTGACAGAGATAAGCTTGAGCCCAAGCACTTCAAGAAATGGGTTGACTTCTGCAAGGAGAGAGGCCTTGGATGCGACTTTAACCCAACATTCTTCTCTCACCCAAAATGCGATCCACTTACTCTTGCTTCACCTGATGAGGAGACAAGAAAGTTCTGGATTGATCACGGAAAGGCGTGTATCAGGATTTCCCAGTATCTTGCAGAAGAACTTGGCCAGACCTGCGTTATGAATATCTGGACAGGCGACGGATTTAAGGATGTTCCAGCAGACAGGAAGGGTCCTCGTGACAGATACAAGGATTCTATCGAGCAGATTCTTTCTGAGCCCTTTGACTTTAACAAGGTTAAGCCCTGCGTAGAGTCCAAGGTATTTGGTATTGGCGTTGAGTCCTACACTGTTGGAAGTGCCGAGTTTACTCTCGCTTTTGCTGCAACACATATGGACAAGTGCATTCCTCTTATGGACAACGGTCACTACCATCCAACAGAGGTCGTAAGCGACAAGATCCCTGCACTTTTATCCTTCTTCCCAAACATCGCTCTTCACATCACAAGGCCTGTACGCTGGGATTCTGACCACGTTGTACTGTTTGATGATGAGACAAAAGAGATTGCGAAGGAGATAGTTCGCTGCGGCGGCCTTGAGGGCTCTGTATTTATGGCACTTGATTACTTTGATGCTTCAATCAACAGGATTGGTGCATGGGTAACAGGATACAGAAACACTCAGAAAGCTCTTTTAAATGCTCTTCTTACACCAAACGCTGACCTTAAAAAGCTTCAGGATAGCCAGAACTTCACAAAGCTCCTTGTATGCCAGGAAGAACTTAAGACCATGCCATTTGGCGATGTTTGGAATGAGTTCTGCAAGCGCGCAGGTGCTCCTTGCGATGGTGAATGGTTTGCAGAAGTTGAAAGATATGAAAAAGAAGTACTCTCTAAGAGAGCCTAAATATATTTTGTAATATGAGGAGATTTTAGAAATGAAAGTTTTAGACGCAGAATTTACACAAGGATTTATCCGCATGGCAAATGATGGCTGGGAGCAGGGCTGGCATGAAAGAAACGGCGGAAACCTGTCCTACAGGATGAAACCTGAAGAAGTAGATATGGTAAGGGATGACCTTAATGCCAGGGACTGGCAGCCAATTGGCACTACTGTTCCTGATCTTGCCGGTGAGTTCTTTATGGTTACAGGTTCTGGCAAGTTTTTCAGAAATGTGATCATTAAGCCAGAGGACAGCTTCTGCATCATCGAGGTTGACGAAAAAGGTGAGAATTACCGCATCATGTGGGGCCTTGTGAACGGCGGAAGACCTACTTCAGAGCTTCCAAGCCACCTTATGAACCACGAGGTTAAAAAGCGCGTGACTGGCGGAAAGTACCGCGTTATTTATCACGCACATCCAGCAAACACCATTGCTCTTACCTTTGTACTTCCACTTACTGACGAAGCTTTCACAAGAGAGCTCTGGGAGATGGCAACTGAGTGCCCTGTTGTCTTCCCTGATGGAATCGGTGTTGTGCCCTGGATGGTTCCAGGCGGCAGAGAGATCGCCGTTGAGACCAGTAAGCTCATGGAGAAATATGACGTTGCAATCTGGGCTCACCACGGAATGTTCGCTGCAGGAGAGGACTTTGACCTCACCTTCGGACTTATGCACACAGTTGAAAAGTCCGCTGAGATCCTTGTAAAAACTCTTTCCATGACAGGAACAAAGAGACAGACAATCACCCCTTCAGATTTCAGAAACCTGGCTAAGGACTTCAATGTGACCCTTCCCGAAAGATTCCTCTTTGAGAAGTGATAAAAACTGCTGCAGCCTAGGTTTGTGGCAATAGCCGAAAGTCCGGATCGGGGCGGCGAGCTGAAACACACAATTTTTGCTCATGTTAAACCAAGCACTCCATCGAGCCCAAAGCATCAATCTTATCGTGCATAGGCACTCAAGATTGATTGGTCTCGACTCCGTGGTTTAAAAATCGCAAAAGCTTGCGTGTTCCAGCTCGCCGCCCCCGATCCGGACTTTCTGATTATTGGCATAATTCCATGAATTGTAGCAGTCTTTTATTGGATTCATAGTCTTTAACAGCTATGCGGTAAAAGCCACCTGTCAAGCCTTCAAAGGTACTGCCGTCACGAATAAGGATGTGATTATTTAGGAGCATATGATATAGGTCATGGCCTTCTGACATTCGCATTAGGATAAAGTTTGTATCGGAATCAAAGACCTTGATACCAAGCTTCTCAAGTTCTGACGAAAGATATTCCCGCTCTGCTCTTATCAGTTCAACCGTGCTATCCAGAAAGCTTTTTTTATCATCTGAAAGTGTCTTAGCGCAGGCTATTCCTGCTGCCTGGGCAAATACTGACATATTCCACTCTGGCAAGAATTGTCTTAATTTCTCGATGTTTTCAGGCTGTGACAGGCAAAAGCCCACTCGCACTCCGGGAATGGAAAAAAGCTTGGTGTAGGCGTCAACGACATAGAGGTTGTCATAACTGACCAAATAAGCTCTGGCGCTGGTACCATGATCTGAAAGTCTGAAGAAGCATTCGTCTACTATAATTGCAGTTCCTGTCTCCCGGCACTTTTTAAGTACCACCTCCAAAACCTCTTTCCTTATGCACTTCCCTATTGGGTTATTGGGATTACCAATGATGATCAAGTCTATATCATCTGTGATCGCATCCACAAATGCCTCATCCAGCTCAAATCCCTTTTCTTCACACAGCTGATAAGTCACAGTCTCGCACTTCGTCGCCATGGAGAGGGCATGAACATATCCGTAGAAACTTGGTACAGGCAAAAGAGCTTTCGCAGGGCTGCACATATTCACAATGGCTGCAAGAAGCTCCGATGCGCCGTTTCCGCCGATGATGTTCTCAGGCAAAATCTCATATGCACTTCCAGCATTGCTCACAGATCTGCTTATCAGACCGCTTTCCGCCCTGGCAACAGCTTCCCTGAACTTCCTCTGGTTCATATCCGGATATTTATCGACATCACAAATAGCCCCAGATAAAGCTCTTTTCACCTCATCTGGGCAACCGCAGGGATTTAAACTCACAGAAAAATCCAGCTCTATTTCTTTGTCGTAGATTTCACCGCCGTGCAGCATATATCTATCTCACTTCCAAAAATCAAAAAACGATGATATTACCATTTCCTTAACCGAATACAGTAAGCACTATTCCTAAAGCCAGCAGCACTGCTACCCACAGGTACTCAGTAAGGAACATGAGCCTTGCAGCCCGCTTTATATCTGCCCTTTCAACAGGTCTTGTGTCATCCCCAATATAGGGCTTGTGGACCAGCTTCCCAAAGTAGCTGCTGTCGCCTCCAAGCCTCACCCCAAGGGCTCCTGCGCAGGCACTCTCAGTCTGGGCTGAGTTGGGACTTTTGTGGTTGTAACGGTCGCGCTTAAATACTGCGAAAGCTCTTTTCCCGCTGTAATCACTGCCTCCAAAAAAGGCAGCCAGGACCATCATCAGGGCACTGAGCCTTGCGGGAATGAAATTGAACACATCGTCCAGCTTAGCTGCCGCCCTGCCAAAATACTCATACCTGTCATTGTGGTAGCCAAGCATTGAATCCATGGTGTTTACTGCCTTGTAGGCAAATCCAAGGACCGGGCCGCCAAGAAATGTGTAGATCAAAGGAGCTATAACCCCATCAGATGTGTTCTCTGCAATGGTCTCGACCACAGCCCGGGTGATGGCTGCTTCATCAAGGTTTTCAGTGTCACGGCCAACTATCATGGACAGTGCTTTCCTGGCTTCTGTCAGGTCGCCGCCATTTGCCGCCTCCATGGCCTTATGGACCTTCATGCTCTCATCGGAGAGACTCTTGGCCGCCAAAATGTAGCAGGTCAGAACAGCCTCCACGACAATCCCACATGCCACATGGAACCTATATGCTACAAACAGTATAACTGTAGCCACAACTGCAGTCACAAATACCACAATAAGCCAGGTAAAGCCGCCCAAAACAATCAATTTCCTCTGATCTTCCTTTACATGTTCCTGATCTACATGGTCTTGTGAACCAGTGTTTCTTACAGGTTCTTTATTTAGTTTCTTATCAAGCCACCCAATAAGCGCCCCTATAAGCCTTATGGGATGAGGAAAGCCCTGCGGATCGCCAATTATGCGGTCTAACAGTATTCCTAATGTAAATCCAATTAAATGCCCAAGTATCATTTTTCTTTATTCTCAACCCTAACCTTGCTGGCGAACCCTGTTGATATCTTGAATTATCCAAATTCCAACAGGGAAAACTCCTAGATACACCCTGTTGGTTTCTGGTATTATTCAAATTCCAACAGGGATTTTCCCAAAACACACCCTGTTGGTTTGTGAGATTGTTCATTTTTCAACAGTGAATATGCTAGTATTTGGTCTTATTGTGTGCAATGATTCCCATGTCTTGTTGTGCACAATATGACACTAGAACCGTCCCCGTGTCTTATTGTGCACAATGAGACACTAGAACCGTCCCCGTGTCTTGTGCTCACATCCAGGATGCCGTTCCGGTAACGGCCAGGATCACAACGACTACCAGTTCTGACATTACTACGTAATAGCCGGCGGTGTCCCCGGTGACGCCGCCAAAGCGCTTTTTGCACATGAGATAGTAGTAGGTGCTAAAGACAAATAGGCCTGTGCCGCAGCAGATTGCGGGCATCCAGTCCACGTAGGCCCAGGCGGCGCCTGCAATTATCAGCTCGGCACCAAGGATCATCTTATCCTTTATGGCAGCATCTCCCGCTTCACGAACAAGCATGCCGTCTGATTTGGCCTTGGGCAGGATTATGCTGATAAGGCCGCATAGTGCCCTGACTGTCATAAATGAGACGGCGTAGCTGTAAACACCTCCCATGTGCCTTCCTGTCTTCCATCCGTAGACCACAAGGTACAGCGCGCCAGCCCAGATAAGGGCAAGCTTGAGAAGTCCGATGACAGCAAAAGCCCCAATATGAGGGTCCTTCATGATCTCAAGGCTTTTCTCCTTTTCGGAAAAAGAGCTCTTGGCGTCACAAACATCCATAAAACCGTCCAGATGAAATCCACCCGTTACCATCAGCGGTATAAGCGAAAAGATCACCATCAGCACAAACGCCGGGAGATCTTCAAAAATGGCCGCAATGCCCACAAGAACCCCGATCACTGTCCCAATCAGCGGCAGGAAGCTGATGGAATGCCTGTAATCTGCATCCCCCCACTCAAAGGTTGGCATAGGGATCCTTGAATATATGGAAAAAGCGATCATAATGCTCTTAAAGACATTCACGTCTAGTCCACTCTCCTTCCTTAAGCTCAAACACCACATCAGAAATGCCCAAAAGCTCCTCATTCACCCGGTCAAGCAGCTTTACGTATCTTATTGTATCATCATCGTAGGATTCTTCATCCCCAGGAAAAGAGTTTGTGACAACCACCAGATTTTTGCAGAGACTACAAAGGGCCTTGATGTCAGCAATTACCCTATCTACCACAAAGTCATCACTGACAAGATCGCCATCATTCCCGGCATCTGCCAGATACTCTTCCCCCAGCAGCTCTCTCTCGTGCATCACATTCCCCACAAGGTTTGATACGCACTCCAAAAGGCAGGTGGCATCGCCAATTTCTGGCAGGTCCTTTACGCTTTCTGCCACATTTACAGGTGCTTCAACAGTGAAAAAACCTTTGCCCTCCCGGAGCTTTCTGTGCTTTTTTACCCGGTTTTGCCCCTCCTGTCCAAAGGGGATCATGGTGGCTATGTATATTCTCTTTTCACCCTCTGACTGTTCCACCGCCAGGGACTCAGCAAGGGCCGATTTTCCGCTGTCCGGAACGCCAACAACAAGCGTCATCATCAGTCAAACCTCTTATATTCATCAATCCTGTAGTCGTTAAACTTTGCGCCGCCGCGAAAATAGTCAAAGACAACGTCAAGCAGCGGAAACAGCATGATCGCGCCAGTTCCCTCTCCAAGAGCCATATTTCCCTTTATAAGCGGAGAGAGCAAAAGAGCCTTAAGCGCCATCAGATTTCCCTTCTCCCTGCCTTCGTGGGATGGGATAAGATACTCTCTGATCCCGGGAACAAGGCTATCTGCCAGCAAAGCCGCAGTAGTGCTTATAACCCCGTCAAGCACCACCGGGATGTGGTTTATGGCGCATCCAATGCAAAGTCCAGAAAGCCCTGCTATATCGAGGCCTCCAAGATTGCACAAAATATCAAGGGCACGGTTCTTCTTATCCTCAACGCTCTCTTCATCGATCGCTTTGCAGGAATCATCAGGCTTTTCGCCATAGCCATACTTTAAAAGCCCCTGCTTAACCACTTTAGTTTTTCTATGAAGCCCTGCATCGTCAAGGCCGGAGCCTCTTCCAACAATTCCTTCACTATCAGTTTGCAAAAGAGCTGACAGCACCGCTGCAGATGTGGTGGTATTTCCAATTCCCATCTCACCGGTAGCTATGGCCTTATAGCCTTTTTTTGCCAGGTCTCCCGCCAGGTCCATTCCCCTCTCTATGGCAAGAAGGGCTTCTTCCGAGGTCATGGCAGGTTCATTTAAAAAGTTTCTGGTGCCCCGTCTTACCTTAAGGTCCAAAACACCATCTACCAGCTCTCCGCAGTCAATTCCAATATCCACCGGAACTATATCTACACGGGCGGATCTTCCTAAAGTGCAGGCGGTGCTGATGCCTGCCCCAAGAGCCCTGGCTACGGCTGTTGTTATCTCTTTTCCAGTCTGGGAGACCCCTTCCTCCACGATGCCATTGTCCGCGCACATGATGACCGCAGCCCTTTTATCTATTGCTGGGTCTATCGTTCCCTCAATTGCAGCGATCCTTGCCACCACAGTTTCAAAATCCCCAAGGCCGTCTATGGGCTTTGAGATTCCGTCCCATTTTTTCCTTGCAGCTAAGTAAATGTCAGCATCAGGAGGTTCTATCTTAAGTTCAAATAGTTTCTTTGTTGTGAGCATCTTAAATCTTTCTCAAAAATTCTCTGATAAAATCAGGATTTGAAGGATAGTACAGGTGTGCAAAGCCTGCAAAGACGTTTCCCTTTTCCTGGTACCCTTCCCAGGACCTGCTGCCATAGGGCTTGGTCATGGTGCACGCGCTTCCGTTATCTGTGGTGTCGCAGTAGTGGAACTCATGGCCCCGTATGGTGGCGCCAGCTCCAAGATACCTCGTATCCTCCCTGGCAGTAACCTTCACATATCCAAAATGCGAAAGCTTCTCTGTCATAAAGCCCTGCCCTGACAAGACACCAGCCATATCATATACAGAGCCGTCCCTGTCCTTAAAAGAGTCCTTCAGGTACAGGAATCCTCCACACTCTGCAAGGATCGGAACGCCGCCTTCTGCAGCTTTTTTAATGTCATCCCTCATAGAAGTGTTTTCCGACAGCTCCTTTAGGTGAAGTTCTGGATATCCCCCTCCGATCAGTATCCCATCTGCCTCCGGCAGGTGCTTATCATGGATTGGGGAAAAGAACTTCAACCTGGCTCCCATCTTTTCAAGAAGCCTTAAATTGTCCTGATAGTAAAAACAAAAGGCTTCATCCATGGCGACGGCCACAGTTTTATCCGTAACAGGCGTTATCTCTTTACCTTCGTATTCTAGTGTCTTTGCGCCTTTAGCAATCTCAAAAAACTTCTCAAAGTTAAAGCTCTTTTCAAGCTCTTTTGCCACCCTGTCAATTATATCTAAAACCTCTGGCACCTCATCGGGCATCACAAGTCCCAGGTGCCTGCTTCCAAGAAGCTCTCCCTGAAGCTTTGGCAAATAGCCCACCACAGGAAGCCCAAGCTCTTTTTCAATCTGAGAAGCTATGTCAGGGGCTATCATGGGTGAGATGTTATTAAGTATCACTCCTCTTATCATGGAGTCTTTCTGAAGGTCCCCGTTTTCATTTTCCCCTCCGGTCATATATTCTGCAAAGCCCTTGATCATGGGAATCACAGACCTGCTCATACCTCGGCAGTTGACCACCATGATGGCGGGAGTAGCGGTTTTTACGCACAGATCGTAGGAAGAGCCTTCCAACTCACACTTCCCCATTCCGTCGTAGTAGCCCATAACCCCTTCGATCACTGCGATATCCCTGCCTTCCATGCCGGAAACAAGGCTCCTTATTACCCCCTCCTTACCTGCAAGGAAAAGGTCAAGATTTCCTGATGGAATCCCAAGGACCTTCTGATGGAACATCGGGTCAATATAGTCAGGGCCGCACTTAAAGCTGCACGGATCGTAGCCCCTCTTTTTAAGAAGCCGCAGGATAGCGCAGGTGACAAGGGTCTTGCCGCTGCCACTTCCCGGAGCGCATACGAGGATTCTCGGATTGACACTGATCATAAACAACCTCAAAAACTAATGATATATACTGGATTCTGGGCATCTGCCAGGTGGTAGGAACCCTTCTTTTCGTAGCGGCTTACATTGACCTGGATGATCCTGGCATCTGTTATGCCCTTTTTATCAAGAACGCTCACAGTTTCAGCCATGGTCTCAAGGGTCACACAGTTTATCACGACCTTCGCCGAAGGATTAGCGCTAAGTACCGCTGTCAGGATGTCCTCAAGATTTCCGCCGCTTCCTCCAACAAAGACGCCCTCTGGCTTTGGCAGGTCCTTTAAAGCTTCTGGCGCAAGCCCCTTAACCACAGTTACGTTATTAAGTCCGAATTTCTTTTTGTTTTCAAAAAGAAGCTCCACTGCCTCATCTTTTCTCTCTATGGCATAGACATCTATGGTAGGATCCAAAAGAGCTGCCTCCATGGATATTGAGCCGGTTCCAGCTCCCACATCCCAGAGGGCTGCGTTTTTCTTAAGCTCAAGCCTTCTGATGGACAGAGCCCTTATATCCTCCTTGGTCATAGGGACGTTCCCCCTTGTGATGTCACTGTCCATTAGCCCCGCATTTATTCGCCTCTCCGGGGCTTTAGGGTTATGGATATACAAAAGAACTTTACCCTGATATTTTAAAAGCTCGCTTGTATCTGTTACCTCAAATACCGCTTCACTGACGGAGACTTTTGATGGATCAGAAAAAGCTTCGTCTTCTTTACAAGAACCCAGGTTTACTCCGACAGTTACGCGATAGCCCTCATCAAGGCCATCTATTATCTTTTTTGCATCCTCAATGTCAGATGGCAGAACGAAAAGATTCTCTTCCATCTTGGCAAATCCGTTTACATTGCACTTTCTGCCATGGGCACTTACCACCTTCACATCCTCAAGAGGCAGAGAGAGCCTGTTTGCAAAAAGAGCTATCGACGATATTCCTGATACCTTTCTGACCTCATATCCTTTTCCCAAAAAGAAGCTTTCACCTCTTTTAGCGCCGCTGCATAAAGAGATATCTCCAGAGTAGATAACAAGAGGCATCTTATACTCAGGATGATCTTCAAGATATTCATATATTTTCTCAGGATCATACTGGGCTATCAAAGGGCAGTCCATATCTGATCTAAATGTGCCCTGGAGCCTTGTGCCCATTAAAGAGCCCGCTCTTTGGATTTTAAACTCATCAAGCACAGTCTTAGCCCCAAAGATAATGTCAGCGCCTTCAAGAGCATTCAAAAACTCTATAGTCCAAAGCTCGCTGCTTCCTGGCCCCATGCCAGCAAGGGTGATAACCTTGCACTCCTTGTTGCCACCGCAAACTCTCTTGATCACTTCTTCCAGAGAGCTGCATGTATCTACTGTTTCACCCCTGTCCTTCTCGGGATTTGAGATCACCACGCACTTTACACCACAAGCCCTTGCTGCCGCCAGCTTTTCTTCAAAACCGCCGCTACTGCCACTCTCCTTTGTAAGGATAACTTTGGCGCCGGTTTCTTTTATAAGAGCCTCGTTCATCCCCTGGGAAAATGGTCCCTGCATGGCGATTATCTGCCTTCCGGACAGACCTGCTTCAAGGCACTTATTTAGACTGTCTATACTTGGAAGAACTCTTGCATAGACTCTTGTTTTATCAGTTATCCCGGCAAGTAGCTCTGAAAGGTCCCTGCTACCAGTAAGGACAAGGATATTGCCCGAAGTTTCTTCAAGAACCTTGGATGCCTCAGATACGGAAGATACTGAGGTAGTGCCCTCCTCATCCCATTTATCAAGCGGCCTCTTGAGCCTTATATAGGTAGTTTTAGTCTCCTTGCAGGCAGCGGCAATTTCAGAAGAAACCAAAGTGGCAAAGGGGTGGGTTGCATCAACTACCTTTGTGTACTCACCCTTTGAAAGAAGTGCCACCATTTCATCCTTGCTCTTCCTGCCAACAAGGAGGTTCTCTTCACCGGATTCAAGCTCTATCTCTTTTCCATATTCAGTTGCGACACTGACCACATGAGGTACTCCCGCCTTTGACAGGGCATCTGCCAGCTTCCTTCCCTCTGTAGTTCCACCAAATATAAGGATATTCTCCCTCATGGCATGCTCCTTATTTCTCGCTTTCGTATCCCCTTGGGGTTACCATCTTGCCCCCAACCTGTCTGGTTCCGGAACTTCCGATAAATACTGTTGTGAACATATCCGCAGTGTAGTCTCTAAGATCATTGAGACTCATTACATGACAGTACTCACCTTCTCTTCCGATTTCTCCTGCAACACCGCAGACTCTGCTCCCGTCACAGACCCTCAATAAAATATCACACGCTTTTCTTAAATATCCAGCTCTGCTCTTACTTTCAGGGTTATATAAAACTATAGTCATATCTGCTTCTGCAGCAAGTCTTAATCTCTTTTCAATAAGCTCCCAGGAGGTAAGTCTGTCGCTCAGACTGATAAGACAAAAATCATGTATGAGGGGTGCTCCAAGAAGGGCAGCTCCGCTTATTGCAGCGGTAACACCTGGTATTATTTCAACCTGGATCTTTTCTACACATTCACCATCATCTGCCATATGTCCTTTACTACCCAGGTTCTCCGCCATTGATACAGCAAGTCCTGCAAGTCCATAAACACCAGCGTCTCCGCTGCAGATAAGACACACTTTTTTTCCTTCCTGGCATTTATCAAGGGCCATCTTCACCCTTTTCTCCTCTCCCATCATGGGCGTTGAAAGGTACTCTTTATCTGGAAAATGTGGTCGTACCAGGTCGCAGTAAACTGTATAGCCTGCGATCACATCGCACTCTTTAAGGGCGTTGACAGCTCTTACTGTCATATTTTCATAACTTCCAGGGCCTATCCCCACTACGTAAAGCTTCATGTTTTCTCCGATCAAATACCAATTGTTTTTATAAAAAGCTGTATTTCTACAGCTTAGATGATCAGCGCCAGGTCAGTTCTTTTGGCAGGACTCCCGCTGCAAAGGTCATTCCATTTTCTGAAACCTTTGAGAGGATGAGCCTTGTGCATCCATAAGCCATGACTGATCTCTCGCAGACATTGTCAACTCCAACAGTCTCCTTAACAAATTCAGAGCCATGGAAATCTCCCTGCTGAGCCATCAGGATTTCCTCGCTAAAGGTCTTAAATTCAGCCCCAAAGACCTCTGCGGTCTCAATAAGTCCCTGCTCCTGGGATTTAATATCGGCTGATGTCAATGCTTTTACAGCCCTCTTGTCTATTCCCAGTCTGTTTAAACACTTCCATGCAAAGAAGATCAGGTCCTCGCTGCTTTTTCCTCTCCTGCATCCCATTCCTATAACTATAGATCTTGGAATGAGCCTCAGTGCATTTCCCCGAAATACACAGGGAGAAATATAAATATCAAATGATTCTTTTGAAAAAGTGATATTATCAGGATTTTTGCCTGTAATTATCTCTTTTCTAAACTCATTATCTATATAAAAAGATCCGCTTCCGGTTTCAAGAAGTCTTGCAGTAAAGTCCTTGGCCTTTTTCATGTCGCTGATAACAAGGTCATTGTCCCTGGCAAAAACGTCAACTGCAAACTCTCCCCTTACATCTGTGGCTGTGGTCATTACAGCATGGGCTCCCAGTATCCTTGCTATCTTAACAGCCTCATCCACTGATCCTCCAAGATGTCCGGACAGGATTGGAATTACATAACGTGCGTTTTCATCAACCACCAGGACTCCTGGATCTGTTGTCTTATCTGACACAAAAGGCGCAATTGCCCTGACTGCAATGCCACAGGCTCCAATAAATATAAGAGTATTTCCGGTCTTAAATACACTTTCTGTCCAGTCCTTAAGGCCCTCTGCCTGGTCGTCCTCGCTAAAAGAGCTGTCTCTGGCGCCTGCAATAAGACTGTTCATAACAAACCTTGTTCCTTCATTCTTAAGAGCCTCAATGAGTTTTTCCATCACTTCCCTGCCCCTCGATGTGAAGCATATTAACTTGTATTTACCTACTTCCGCCTTCTCCATACATTTTCTCCTTTAGCTTTTTTATAACCTTAGGATAATTGTCTCTGTCATGTACAAAGCTGCAATTTTTGCAGTTCTTTATTCCCTTTTCGTTAACTGTATACTCTCCTCCGCAGTCCTTTACGTCGTACAAAGGACAGTAGCAGAACAGGCAGCTGAACTTATCATCTGAAACCTCATGGCAGGGATAGTACTCACACTGTCTGTTTACAAAATAGGAACAGTGCTTTCTTTCCGCAATAGTTTCATAACTTTTGTTATCCTTATCCTCCTGGCCTGTACCAATACCTGCCATCACCTTTTCATACATCTCATCATCAAGGTCAAAGAGTTCTTTAAGCAGTCCCTCTTTAACAACCTCTTCCGGAGTCTTCACCAGAACATGGCCATCGTCATAGACAAGCAGCAGCCTGTCAGATACCTCAAGGGCAAGCTCCAGCTCGTGGAGAGACATAACAATCGTTATCCCAATCCCGGTCAGTTTCTTTATGACCTCCATGAGTTCAAGCCTGTGCCTTACGTCCATATAGGAGGTTGGCTCATCCATCACCAGGTACTCAGGGCTTTGACAGATTGCCCTTGCAATCAGGGTTCTCTGCTTTTGTCCGTCGCTCATGTCAGAAAATGGCACATCTTCAAGCTCTTTTATATTCATAAGCTCAAGGGCTCTGTCTGTTTCTTTTTCATCCTCATCGCCAAATACCCCGAAGGATCCGGTAAATGGCAGCCTTCCTGACATCACCACATCCCTGCAGGTCATAAGAACAGGCTTGACCCTCTCTGTTGTCACAACTGACATGCTCCTTGATATCTCTTTTACAGACAGCTTGCCAAGGTCGCTTCCATCAATCTCAACCGTTCCCCCAAGGAGCCTTAGGTTTCCGCTTATGCTCTTTATGATGGTTGATTTTCCGCCGCCGTTGGGGCCTATGAGGGTTATTACTTCGCCGTTTTTAATATCAATCGTTACGTCATTTGCCACAATCTTTTTGCCATATCCAGCCTGAAGGCCATTAAGCTTCATGGTTTCCCCTCCTTCTCACCATCATGTAGATGACAATTGGCGCTCCAAAAAGAGATGTCACAGCCGAAATGTTGAGCTCCGTAGGGGCAAACATCTGCCTTGCCAAAAGGTCACTGAACATGCAAAATACTGAGCCTGCAAGAAAGCTTGCAGGAACCAGCACTATCGGCTTTGATGACTTTAGAAGTTCCCTTACCAGAAATGGCACTGCAATTCCAATAAAAGAGATGGGACCTGCAAAGGCTGTGACGCAGGCCGACAACACGCTTGAAAGCAGTATTACCAGGACTCTGCAGGCCTTAACATTTACTCCAACGCTTCTTGCGTAGGTTTCCCCAAGCCTCATGGCATCCAGCGCCTTACTGAGCAGCATAACAAGAATAAATGTCGCAAACACGATCACTGCTGCGTATTTCACCGTCCCCATATCTGTCCCTGAAAAGCTTCCCTGGGACCAGCCATGGAGATTGACTATGTCTGAGTCATCTGCAAAAGCCACTAAAAAGTCAGTGATGGCGCTGCAGATATATCCTATCATGATGCCTGCTGCCAGAAGGATTCCCATATTCCTTACCGCTCTCGATATAATGATAATGAAAAAGGTTGAGATGACAGCCCCAACAAAGGCCGCCAGAACCAGCATGGTACTGGTTGTCCTGCCTGTTGAGCTGGCAATGACGATCAAAAGCACCGCTACCGCCATCTTGGCTCCGGAGGATATTCCAAGGATGTACGGCCCTGCGATCGGATTTGCGAAATAGGTCTGTAAAAGAAATCCGGAAACCGCCAAAGCGCCGCCAAGAATAAAGGTCATAATGACTCTTGGAAGCCTTATGTCCGTGATGATGGCTGCGTTTTTTAAGCCCCCATTTCCTGTGAGCACCAAAAATGCGTCTCTAAAGCTGATGCTGACATTTCCAATGGCGATGGATAGGAAAAATCCCAAGACCACCAGTGCTGTAAGGGCTATAAAAACTACTATTCTCCTTATCTTCCTTTCTTTTTCCATCAGCTGTCTGTTCCTTTTCTAAATCCGGTAGTAAAGCCCGGATCATAGAGCTTTGACTTCTCATATCCTGAAGGCTCCACCACATCTCCAACGATGATGAGAGCCGTTTTTTCAATTCCGTTTTCCCTGGCTACTTCCGGAAGATTCTCTAAGGTGCACCTGAATTTCTTTTCATCGGGCCAGGTGGCCTTATAAACTATGGCACAGGGCGTGTCCTTATCTCTTCCTGCAGCTATAAGGCGGCTTGAAAGCCTCTCCGTATCCCCTGCAGACAGGAAAAACACCATGGTGGAGCCATGTTCAGAAAGGGACTCCAGGGACTCTTTTTCAGGGACTCCTGTCCGGCCGTCCATTCTTGTGATAATAACGCTCTGGCTCACTGTGGGCAGGGTGTACTCAAGGTTAAGAGCTGCTGCCGCTCCGCAAAAAGAGCTGACGCCAGGGGTTACATCATAGCTAATAGCAAGCTCATTCAGGGCATCCATCTGCTCCCTGATAGCCCCGTAAATACTGGGATCTCCCGTGTGGAGCCTGACGATCTCTTTGCCCTTGCCATCTGCGTCCTTAACTATATCTATCACCTGATCCAGGGTAAGCCTTGCACTGTCGTGGATAGCGCACCCCTCTTTGGCGTACTTCAAAAGCCCGGGATTTACAAGGGAACCTGCGTAGATGATAACGTCTGCCCTCTCCAAAAGCTCTTTTCCCCTTATGGTTATAAGGTCCTCAGCTCCCGGACCTGCTCCTACAAAATGAACCATATTTCCTGCCTTCCTTAAGCCTTCCTGCCCTGATCCTCTGTAAGGCGCTCCATCATCTCACCGGCGCCTTCAGTTTCAACAAGCTTTGTATAGCCGCTGCTAAACACGATGGTCTCTACCTGCATCTGGCCGTCCATCCAGCCTTCCATGCTGCTCTTTATGCGCTCTGCAACTTCTTTGAAAACCTCATCTTTCATTCCTGCCTCAGTGATGAGCCTGACTGCCTCATCTGTCATGACGCAGCCCTCTATATCCTCTATGAGGTTGCCTTTATAGCCCTCTGGCAAAAAAGATCTGGTAACCTCAGACAGTATCTCCATCCTGTGGTCACCATAAGCGGAGTGGGTGTTTTTAACTCCCCCTGCCACCTTGATAAGCTTCCCAAGGTGCCCTGCAAACAGGACTTTTGAAAATCCTGCCTCCCTTGCAAAGCACAGGGTATCATAGACAAAATTGGAACACATCACCGCCGCATCCTCAGAAAGACCGTAGGTGTCAGCTAAAAACTTAAGGCCGTAGTTACCTGGCGCCATAAGCAATATGCTGTTTCCCTCAGCCCGCCTTATGCTGATCTCTGCCTTTATGGTAGATAGGATTGCCTCATCACTCATGGGCTCTACGATCCCCGTGGTTCCAAGGATTGAAATGCCCCCTGTTATCCCAAGCTTGGGGTTAAAGGTCTTTTGGGCGACCTCTTCGCCCTCCGGAGCGCTTATCAGGACCTTCACCTTAACTCCTGTGATGCTCCGCTCCTTTAACACTTCCAGGATACTGTCTGCGATCATCTTCCTGGGAACAGAGTTTATGGCTGCATTCCCTACAGGCTGGTCAAGGCCGGGACGTGTAACTCTGCCAATCCCGAAGCCTCCGTCGATTTCAACCAATGAGTCATTGGGTTCAACCGAAACCGTGGCATATATCTTCATTCCATTTGTGGCGTCAGGGTCATCTCCCCCGTCCTTGGTAACGGCGCAGGTAACAGAGTGGTGTTCTGCGTCGCGGGTAATATCCTCAATCTCCGCCACATACTCTGGTCCCTTGGGAGTTATGATCTTTACATTCCTTACTTCGCTTCCGTCAAGAAGCATAATGAGCGCAGCCTTAGAAGCTGCAGCAGCGCAGCTTCCGGTAGTGTATCCGCATCTTAACTTTTTTCCGCCCTTTTCTATGTAAAGCTCGTTCACAAATGCTCCCTGGTATGCTCACATGTTATACAGTATAGAGTTACAGATGGCCGCAGCCACTGTGCTGCCGCCCTTTCGTCCAACGTTCACTATGTAGGGAACGTCCATCTCCATTATAAGGTCTTTCGCCTCCACCACGTTCACAAATCCCACAGGGACTGCAATGATGGCCTCTGGCCTTAATCCCTCATTGTCATAGAGTTCTCTAAGGCGCAAAAGAGCTGTGGGCGCATTTCCAATTGCAAATACGATGGGGACTCCAAGCTTTGCAGCCTTTTCCATGCTGACATAGGCCCTTGTTACAGACCTCTCTTTAGCCTCTTTTGCCACGTCCTCGTCTGCCATAAAGCAGTGGACCTGCCCTCCGAATTTTTCCAGAGTCTTTTTGCTCACTCCTGAAAGGGCCATATTTGTGTCAGTTACTATGTGGGCTCCGGACCTTAAGGCATCTTTTATTATTCCTACCGCCCCTTCCGAAAACCGCATAGTATCTGCATATTCAAAATCTGCCGTGGTATGGATCACCCGCACAACGGTAGGTTCTACCTCATCCGGGATTTCTTTTCCCATGGCAGCAAGCTCGCTCCTTATGATCCTGAAGCTCTCTTTTTCAATTTCTGAAGGAAGGATGTTTTTAATGCTCACACTTTGCCCTCTATCACTCTGTAAATGTATTCCATATCAAGGCTGTGCCTTACAACATCAGCCAGTTTATCAAGTTCTCGCTCCCTGTAGACCCACAGATCCTCAAGGCCATCACATAGGCTCTCTGCGCCTTTCCTGCCAGATACAATATCAAGGATAGCCTTAGTGACCTTAGCATTGTCAAATAAGCCGTGGATGTAGGTTCCAAGTACGTTTCCGTTACAGCACAGCATCCCTCTGCTGCCGGCCAAATCTCTTTCCCTGACGCTCCTCAGGGCGCCTCCCACACTTACTCCCATGTGGATCTCATAGCCTCTGTAGGCTATTCCCTCAAGGGCAGCAAATTCGCCCCCAGCACCTGTTAAAGTGCCGCTACTTTGTATCAGAGTCTTCTGATCCTCAAACACAGTATCCACAGGCAAAAGTCCAAGCCCCTCCTGGTCGCCTTCGCAAAATGCATCCTTACCTGCATTTGCAGCACCTTCGCCGGATATCCATCTTCCCAGCATCTGGAAGCCGCCACATATCCCGATGATCAGAGCCCCTTTCTTTTTAGCTTCAAGGACCGCCTTATCAAGCCCCTTTTCCCTAAGCCACCTAAGGTCAGAAGAAGTATTCTTGGTCCCTGGAAGTATCACAATGTCCGCTTCTTTAACGCTTTCAGCTGAATCAGTGTAGATAAGCTCTACCCCAGGTATCTTTTCGAATATATCAAAGTCCGTGTAATTGCTGATAAAAGGAAACCTCAGGACCGCAATCCTGATAGCGCCCTTTCCGCCTTCACCAGCCCTGCCACTATAGCTAAAACCGCTCTTTACCTTTAGCTTCTTGGAAAGAGAGTCCTCCTCCTCAAGGTCAAAGTCTGCGTATGGCACAACACCCACAAAGGGAATGTCGCAATAATCCCTGAACATAGATAGTCCCGGGTCAAGAAGCTTTTTATCGCCCCTGAACTTATTGATGATAAGGCCCTTAACCCTGGCTCTTTCAGCGCTGCTAAGTAGCTGCACGGTTCCAAGGAGCTGCGCAAAAACTCCCCCAGGATCGATATTCCCCGCAAGCAGCACCGGCGCATCAAGCATCTGAGCAAGACCCATATTTACAATATCGTTGTCCCTAAGGTTTATCTCAACAGGGCTTCCTGCCCCTTCTATAACAACTATATCCGCCCGGGAGGATAGTCTTTCGTAAGCTGCAAGAATTTCAGGAATATAGTCTTTCTTTTTCCTAAAATAATCTGCAGCCCTCATGTCACCTACAGGAAGACCATTCACGATAACCTGGGACGCAGTCTCACCTGTCGGTTTTAAAAGAATGGGATTTATGTCGGCATCCGGCTCTATCCCCGCAGCAAAAGCCTGGAGAGCCTGTGCCCTTCCGATCTCTTTTCCATCCCTTGTGACATAGGAATTAAGAGCCATGTTCTGGGACTTAAATGGCGCCACCTTCAGACCGTCCTGATGAAGGACTCTCAGGATCCCCGCCGTCAATATGCTCTTTCCCGCACCTGACATGGTGCCCTGTATCATCAGGTTCTTAGCCATTTTTCTCCCATCACTTCAGTTTATAGATATGCTCAGTTTCTTCCTTTTTCCCGGAAAGAACTTCAAATATACTCTCAGCTATTTCTCCGCTGCGGCTTGCAAGCTGGTACATGGAACCTGTGGTGACGTACACCTGATCAGCCTTTACTGCCGCATAATCAGCAAATGTCCCATCCATAGCTACCAGATCATCAAGGGTCCCTGGCGCATCCTCGATTACTCCGTTGTAAATGAGTATATCCGCATCCCTGGCGTAATCATAAAATGCCTCAACACTTATTGTTACCTGAGACTTGTTGTCTTCATCATAGAGGCCTTCCGGCAAAAGATATGTTCCCCCAGCAGCTTCGATCATCTTAACAAGGTAGTCATTGCCCTTCTTGGTAGTGATCTGATGCCTTGAATTTACTGAGAAAACCGCCACAGACTTACCATTAAGGGAAAGGCTGTCTATCTGTTCCATCATTTCCGCCTGCTTTAAAAAAGCTTTCTCTGCTTCAGGCTCTTTTCCAGTCATAAGGCCGTAGACCTTGATCCACTCAATCCTTCCCATTATGGAATCCTCGTAGCTTGACCAGTCGATGAAGGTAGGGATCTTGAGCTTTTCAAGCTTTTCTATGACCTTGGGGCTATGAAGGATCATGGTGCTTTCAACAGCCAGATCCACGTTCTTTTCAACCATCATCTCATAGTCAGGAGCGCTGTACTTTCCGCCGTATAGCAGTACGCCGCTGTCCATGGCATCTACTGCCGAGTCCACGTACCAGTCATCCCTCTCAATACCTGAAAGGCTCAGCTTGTCGACAGCTCCGATAGCGTCAAACTGGCACATTACAGCACTTGCAGCCAGATATATGCTGTCAAGGGGCTGATGGATCGCAACGAGCTGGATGTCAGAATCTCCAATTGGCGAAAGAGATACGATTCCCTCTCCAAAGTCTGGAAGCCCTGAAATGGAAGCTCCTTCCGGAATGATCAGATAGTATCTGCCATCGCGGACTGAAATAAGTTTAAAACCATCCTCAAGCCTGTATATCTTAAAACCTGTTGCATACTGCATCTCATCCGTAGACACGTACCCTACGTCCAGTTTTTCAGATATAAACTTAAGTATGTCCGCATCAGTTTCTTCAAGATCAAGAACCTCATGAGTAGAAGGAGGCATCTCCTCAGATCTGCCCTCTTCGCCTGCCAAAGCGCTTTCAACATCTGCGCTTTGGATATCTTCACTGCCATCTTTTAGTATCACAAACTTCAAAGTGTAATCTATAAGATGGGGCTTACTCATGGCTGTGGTGTCAGCGGAAACCGCCATCTCTTTTCCAAGGACAATGGGGATCACAAACTCGGAATTCCCCTCTGTGTTTACAGGCTCATACTTTACTCCGTCGACCATCATAAAGTCATAGTTTGAGCTGCTCCATACAATATCAGCTGTTATTTCTTTTCCAGAGACTGTGACACTGCAAGGGCTCTCGATATAAGCCTTGCCACTGCCTCCCGTAAGAGTAACAGATGCGGCATATTCCCCATCTGGAACTCTGCCGCATCCTGTAAGCATCAGAATAAATATTGCTGCAAGAACGAGCCTGCATCTTTTTATAATATGATCACTTAATCGCACTTCCTGTATGCTCCACATAAATCTTCTGAACATCTTCAATGCTTCCAAGGCCTGCAATCTGGCATGTTACTTCGTCAAAAGAGCCATCAGCTTCAAAGCCACTCTTCCATGAATCTTCCTCATCACCTGCCATATCGTTGTTTGCGTGGTCACCAGCAACAACCATAAGTGGACGAAGAACAACCTTCTTGTAGCCTGCTGCCTTTACTGCTTCAATAACATTTTCAAGGGCTGTCTCCTCAGGCTCACCCTCTACAGTTCCAATAAATACGTTGCTGTATTCAAGCTCTTCCATCTGGGACTGCATCTGTGAGTATGTAACCTTAGCCTTATGGCTGGTTCCATGACCCATAAATACGAATGCTACGCCGTCCTTATCAGCATCTGCAAGTGAACCAAAACCTGCTGTCTTAACTGCTTCTGCTGTGATTGCTTCAGCGACAGCCTTCTTGTCGTCATTAACTTCCTTGGCGTCAGCGCCAACCTCACCAAGAAGAGGTTCTGAAACTACAACCTTGTCAAACTTGTCCCTGTAGCCATCAAGTGCCTCTACAAGCTCGTCGTACTCTGCGCCGTGCATAAGATGTGTAGGCTGAACAACAAGCTCTTTTACTCCGTTATCAACTGCTCTCTGAAGAGCCTGCTCCATATTGTCGATCTTCTCACCATCTCTTGCAAGAATGTGGTTGATGATGATCTGTGCTGTGAATGCACGTCTTACTGAGTAGTCAGGATATGCAGCTGCCAGGGCCTTCTCGATCCCGCCGATGTCATTTGCTCTGCTGTCATTAAATGAAGTACCAAAGCTTACTACAAGGAGCTCTTTTTCACCGATATCATCCTGGTTTAATGGATCATCCTTAGACGCATCTCCTGTATCTCTTCCAAAGTAGTCAGGATCAGCAAACTCGCCCTCAACAAGCTCTTTCTGGGCATCTGTGAGCTCATCCCAGGCCTTTTTAGCTTCTGCACAACGCTCATCAGTTGTCTCATCCCACTTCTGAACGTAGATAGAATCGATGAGATCTGCTACGTTATCAGCTGCAGCCTGGTCGTCATCACCTTCTGCAAGAGAGACCATAACCTTGTGGTCGTACCACTTATCTTTTGATCCAATAAGAGCAAGATCAAACTCCTCATCAAGTACAGGGACAGGGATGTCAAAGCCATTAACTTCCTCAGTTGTGCCATCCTCATATGTAACTGTATCAACTGTGGGCTGAAGGAGCTCAGCGCCTTCCTTCTGAGCATCCTCAGCTGTTCCCAGGAAGAGATTTTTAATGTTTTTAGATGTAAGAGATACATGGATAGTCATCTGACCATCTTTAACTGTAAGAGTTCCAAGATCATTATATGCATCGTTTACATGAAACATAGATCCATCTGTTGTGAACTTGGCCGAATATTCGCCATCTTCAAGAGCGCCCTCTTTTGCCTCTGTGGCAGGTTCTGTAGCCTCTTGAGCTTCCTCTGTAGCAGCTTCCTGCTCCTCTTCGGTAGCCTCAGCAGGTTCTGCTGCTGTCTGTCCTGCACAGCCGGTTACCATGCTCATGGTCATGACGGCTGCAAGTAAAATTGTCATCAGTTTCTTTTTCATAATTTCCTCCAAATTTCTCGCCAGATACTGGCTTTTTTTCCAGGCGCGAAACAGAAACTGACACATAAACAAACACCTCCGCTTTTGGCAGAGGCTGTAAATAGACACACAAATATCGGCAAAAGAGATTTCTTTTGCCAAAGTCCATTCGCATAGCCAATTCCTCGTGGCCTGGTTTCCCATATGCAGCGACGGGCAGGTCTCCCGACTGATCGTACTTGCCTTGTGGCAGCGCTGTTTTTCCCTTCCCGGACTTCTCCAGTGGTTATGAAAAAAGCTAACGAATCACGGTGACGAGATCGCGCGGGACTTGCACCCGCTTCCCTTTTCACCTGCGCAGAAACTTATTCCCGCAGGCACCTTCCGCTTTCTGTATATGATTATTGATATAATACCACAACTCTTCTGATAATAACAGAAAAAGCGAACCCAATTGGTCCGCCCTTCCTGTGTTTTATGTATTTGATTATTTATTAGAGGTTGGCTTATTTATTGTCCTTTGCCTTTTCAGCAAGGTGCTTTCTTCTCATGTACTCCTCTGTAGAAATTCCAACTACTGCAAGGATTGCAGCGATGATCCATGGAAATACTGACTTCTTAGTAGCAGGTACTTCAGCAGCAAGTGCTGTCTCGCCATCTTCGATGTTTGTTGTAGGAGCTGTTGTCTCTGTATTCTGAACAGGAGCTACTACATCAGTTGTTGCCTCTGTTGCTGATACTGCGTTCTGTGCCTCTGTATCTGCGTTAGCCTCTGTGTTTGCAGCCTGGGCAGATCTTCTTGTCTGTCTTGTAGTTGTAGTAGCTACTGTTGATACTACCTGTGTATTCTGAGCTGCAGAAGCTACTGTTCTTGTAGCTACAGGGATCACTACAGGTATCTGGCTGTCTCCATCGCCATTTCCGCCCTGATCGTCGTTATCACGGTCTCTGCGTGTAAGGTCAGCTACTCTCTTGTCTCTTGCAGCCTTAGCCTCTGCAACCTTCTTGTTGATCTCATCAAGATCTACCTTCTTGTCTGCAAGGTCCTTGTTTGCTGTCTCGAGCTCACCCTTAAGTGCCTCAACCACAAAGAGGTCCATGCTCTTCTTCTCAGACATACCAGGCATAGTTCTCTCAAGCTCAGCAATCTTCTGCTCAAGCTCAGTAACCTTAGCCTGTGCCTTTGCTACTTCCAAAAGAGCGTCATCAGCCTCATCAATGAGGTTGTTATATGCTGCTTCCTCAGCTGCATAAGCCTTCTCAGCCTTCTTGATATCAGCCTGTGCCTTCTGCTTAGCAGCGATCACTTCTTTCTTTACCTTGTTGGCGTGATCTATAGCCTTCCTTTTTGCTTCTGAAGCCTTCTTCTGAGCCTTTTTAGCCTTATCTACGTTCTCCTGAGCCTTACCAAGCTCTTTTTCTGCCTTCTCAAGCTCTTTTTCAAGCTCTGTTGTATCGCCCTTTGCAGACTCAATCTCTTCCTTGAGTTCTTCGATATGGTTCTTAAGGATCTTCATACCGTCTTCGTAGTTCTTAAGCTCCATTGTGGCAGTTCCATAGGCCTGCTTCTTTATTGCAGCATTTGCCATAGCCTGGGCATAAACCCCACTCATTTCGTCAAGCGTAGTCTTTGCTGCTTCTTCTTTGATGATAGGATCTGCAACCTTTTTATACTCTTTGTTTAGGTTTTTGATCTGTTTATCCAGACCATCTACTTCCTTTTCTTTAGCAGAAACAGTATCGCTAACCTGCTTACGCTCATTTTTGATCTCTTTGTTCTCGTCTTTGAGCTCAGCGATCTTGGCCTTTAAATCCTCTTTATCCTTTTTATTTTTTGCATGCTTCAGTTTAAGTTCAAGCTTGTTGATTTTTTCATTGTTTTTGTCGATCTTATCTGTTAATTTCTCTTTTTTCTCCTTGGCTTCGCTTAATTCTTTATCAGCCTGCTTCTTGTCTTCTTTTTTCTGCTCAATTGTTTCCTGGATCTTTCCAGCCTTTTCCCTGAGCTCCTGACTTACTTTAGAAGAAAGCTCCTCATACTTAGCCTTCGCAGCTTCCACATCAGCCATAGCCTTTGCCTCAGCCTCTGCAGCATCGTTGCTCTCTTCCAGGGCATCCTCTACAGTATCAAGCATAGTCTCATAATTAGCCTCTGCATCCTCAAGAACCTGCTCAGCATACATAAGTTCAACTGTAAGAGCATCTACAGTATCGGGATCACCAGCGTTCTTGATCTCTTCCTTTATCTCTTTAACCCTATCCTTGGCAGCTTCCTTCTGGCTTCTTGCTTCCTCAAGGGCCACCTGCTTCTTATGCTCTTCAGCTCTCTTTTTCTTTACATCTTCCTGGGCCTTTTCATACTTCTTATTAGCAGCCTCTACCTTAGCCTCTGCAGCATCCTTTGCGTTCTGAAGCTCTTCCTGAGCGTTCTCGATTGCCTTATCAGCTTCATTCTGTAAAAGCTCAAGGTTTCTCTGTGCATCAGCAAGCTGCTGTTTTGCAGTCTCAAGATCCTCAGCAGTCTTAGCGTTTGCCTCTTCGTAGCGAGCCCGGGCATCCTCTACAGCCTTCTGTGCATCCTCAAACTTCTTAGTAAGGTCCTCTGACTTCTTTACAGCATCCTCATAAGAAGTCTCAGCGTCTTTTGCAAGCTCCTCTACCTTATCATATGTAGCATTTGCTTCAGCTACTGTTGATGCCTTCTTTATTGCCTCTGTAGCTGCATCGATCTCAGCACTCTTTTCATCGATCTCGTCCTTTGTTTCCTTAATGCTCTTGCTGTTCTCTGCTACGATGGCTCCAGCTTCGATTGTTCCGTCCTTAAGCTCTTCGTTGATTCCCTCAAGCACCTCGATGTCATTCTTAATGATGTTGTCGCTTGCTGAGATAGCATCGTTTGCTGTGTTCAGCTCATCTCTGTATGTATCGATCTTGCTGTCTTCTTTTTCGTATTTCTTATCTATAAGCTCATCAACTGCATCGTTTACATCGCTTACTTCTGCAGCAACCTCGTCTGTCTGCTCCTGATACTCTTTAGCAGCCTCCTCAGCAGCTGACTCATCAGTTGTTTCTGTTGCCTTATCAACTGTGATCACTTCGTCATCTATGGAAGCGCTTTCATTTTCCTCGGCAGCAAAAGCAACTACAGGCTGTGAAGCCATGCTCATGCTTAAACCAAATGCTGCAACCCTGATCAACTGTGACTTTACATTGTTCTTTTTCATTTTCATCCACCTCATAAATAATCTTGTTTTTTTGTTTTCTGTTTAACACAAGTGCAACTTTACACCCTCCAAAATCATATGAACCATCATATTTGACCAAAATTTTGTCATTTTACGAAGGCTTAATTCCCACTTTAGACTTCGTTAATATTTTTTCGAAATCGTTTAAGATATGGCAGTTATCGCACTCTTTTTCTTTATGATTGGTTTATGGAAAATATTGTAAGTGTTTACAGTTCCCCCCGCTTAAGCCCGCCACCGCCGTCCACACAATATGTTCAGACTTTTTCGCGTTTGAGGGAGCCGCTCGTTCATGAGCCTTCGAAAGTCCCCTTAAGTTCTGCTCACGGTGAGTAGGGGCTCCCTGCCCCGGCCTTACTATTGTTTCCAGTTTTTCGCTATCCGCAAACGAAACTTTTCTAAAACGCTCCTGCAGTTTTTTCTCGATTACGCATACTCGACCGCACACGCAGGGCAGATCACAAAACTATAGCTCATAATGGTCATCGCTCGCTGTGGCGAGCGGGTAAGGAAATAATAAAGGCCCATATCCAAACTCATCGAGCTTGGATATGGGTCTTTTCTATTTCCTGCAGGTGCTGCGCACCGTATGACCATTATGATTGAAAAAACTTGCCTGCCCTGCTGGCTTTCTCTCGCATGCGATAAAAAAACTGCATGGAGCGTTTGAAAATGGCGTTTGCGGCTAATGTCTCAAAACCGAAAACAATCAGCAAAACCAGGGCAGGGAGCAGCCGGACCGTAGAACTTAAGGGGCCCCTTCTGAAGGCCATGAACATCGGCGATGGAAACCGGGAAAAAGATGAATATATGTGTGGACGGCGGTGGCGGGCTTAAGCGGGGGAAGGGCGGCACCCCAGGCGAAAGGCCCGTGCCATGGGCAAAGGCCGGGGCTACCGGAAGGGGTAGGCCGCTGAGCCGAAGCTGACAACAGAACCGTCCCCGTGTCATGAAAAATGGACTACCGTAATCAGTAGTCCATTATCTTCTGCAGTATATCCATTTGGTCGCCACAGTACTTTTCGTAGACGCTGGCCATGGCGGTTCGGAATTTTTCTTTTTCCTCGGGGGAAAGCTCTATGGTTGTGACGCCGCTTCTCTCTGCGATCTTACGGGAGCTCTTTTCCCTCTCCTGCCAAAGTTCACGCTCATAGAGGGCTGACTGCCTGGCACATTCTGTGAGGATCTGCTGGTCCTCTTTAGATAGCATGTCCCATACAGCCTTGGAACATATCTGGAGCTCCGGAACTCTGGTGTGCTCATCCAAGGTGTAGTACCTGGCTACCATGAAGTGCCTCATGGCCTCATAGGATGGCCAGTTGTTCTCAGCTCCGTCAACAAGTCCCTGCTCAAGAGCTGAGTAAACATCTGAATAAACGATCTTTACAGGGGTTGCCCCAAGGGCTGACACCATGTCCGCCATCATGTCTGACTCCTGGACTCTTATAGTCATGCCCTGAAGGTCTGACAGGCTCTTGACGGGCCTTGTGGTGTAGAAGTTTCTTGCACCTGCATCATACCAGGAAAGTCCCACCAGGTCGTAGCTAAGGGTCTTTGACAGGAACTCATCTCCAATCTCTCCGTCAAGGACTCTCCACATGTGGTTTGAATCCGTGTACAGGTACGGCACCTGCAGCACGTTCATATCCGGTACAAATTCCGCAAGCTGCGACAGGGACACTCTGGCGAAAGCCACACCACCATAGCGCATCTGCTCAATTACCTGCATCTCACTGCCAAGCTCTGCATCGCACTTGACAAGGATCTGAATCCTGCCACCTGTTTTTTCATATACAAGGTCTGCAAAGCGCCTTGCTCCCTGGGTTGTGGGATAGTCCTCAATCTGGTTCTCAGCATACAGAAACACATACTCGGGAGAGACGTCTTTATTCTTTTTATTAATAAAAGAGAATATCCTTCCGCCGGCCAACAGCAATATGACTATTGCCATAAGGATTGCCAGCAGGTATCCCCACTTTTTATTCATTATCCCAATACTCCGTTTCTATATTCACTGGGGGTCTTGCCCACCATGCGCTTGAACACTCTTGTGAAATAGTTGGCATCTCTGTAGCCAGCCTCCACGCTTACGTCCTTGATATTGATCTGCGGATCCGCCAACAGCTCTTTTGCCCTCTCAATCCTGAACTCATTGAGGTATGTAATGAAGTTCTTGCCAAAGTTCTGCTTAAAGAGCTTGCAGAAGTACACATCCGAATAGCCAAAAAGCCCAGCCACGTCCTGAAGGGCAATGTCTTCCTTATAGTTATTCTCAATATATCTTGTAACCTCGCCAACAATGATGTTGGAGGCTACCTCTTCACCATCAGGCGCCTCTTCTGCTTCCGCAAAAGAAATATCTCCCGCTAAAGTTCCATCCGACGCTGAAGGCTCCTGCTCAAAATCTTCTTCTCTGTCAGCAAGCCTCATGGCTTCCTCAATGACATTTATAAGGTCCTCATCTGACCCTGGTTTTAAGAGGTAATCAAGGGCCCTTACCTCGATAGCTCTTTTCGCATAGTTGAACTCATCAAAGGCAGTGAGGAAAATTATGCTGCACTCGGGATGAGATTTTCTGATCCTGGCAGCGGCGTCAAGGCCGTTCATGCCTGGCATTTCTATGTCAAGGATTGCAATCTGGCAGTCATTGTCCTCAAAGGCGCTTACTGCTTCAATGCCGTTCTCCGCAGTAAATACAGACACCTGGTCAGGAAAGAATCCCATTATCTTCTTATTTATTACCTGTCTCTCGATAGGCTCGTCGTCCGCCACAAGAATTCTGTACATTTTAGTCTCCTGCTCCCTTGATAGGAAGTTTTATCTTAACTATTGTTCCTTTGCCCAGTTCACTTTCTATTTCAAAGCTGCTACCTGTGTACATGGCCTTTATTCTTCTATTGATATTGCCAAGGCCGATGCCCACGATGTCTGCATCAAGTGATACGTCCTCGCCGCCAGCCAGCTGCTTCTTTATGCTCTCAAGGGTCTCTTTATCCATTCCGACACCGGTATCTCCCACATCTATAAGGAGCATATCTTCCTCCTGCCGGATTTTTATAAACACCCTTCCGCCTTCAACCTTAGGGGAAATGCCGTGAATAATTGCGTTCTCAAGAATTGGCTGGAAAGTGAAGGTTGGCACTATCACTGAGTTTTCATCCACCTGGCAGTCCACCTCGAACTCAACCCTTCCGCCAAACCTCATCTTCTGAAGATACATGTAGTCCCTTGAAACCTTAAGTTCCTGGGACAAAAGCGCCTCTTTTGCCTGGGTTTTCAGGTTGTATCTAAAGAGGGAACTTAAAGCCTCTATCATCTGCTCAGTTGTGGCAGCATCCTCGAGGTTTGCCATTCCCGCAATGACATTTAAAGTGTTGAAAAGAAAATGTGGATTGATCTGGCTCTTTAAAAGCTCAAGATTCATGGTCTCAAGCTGCTTTTCTATTTCCAGAGTCTCAAGCTCCTGGGCATGAAGCTGATCCAGTGCCTCTCTCTTTTCCTCCAGAGCCTTAATATACTCTCCGGTTGCAAACTTCATCTTGTTAAAAGCCGTTACCAGATCGCCGATCTCATCCTGGTTCTGAACTTCTACATCTTCTATAAAAAAGTCGTTGGCAGCGATCTTCCTTGAGGATGACGCCAGCTTAAGTACCGGCTCTGTTATGGATCTGTTCATCATCTTGGAGATCTGGATGATCACGATGAAAAGAACTATTCCAAAAGCCGCCACAAGAAATGGTACAGACAAAACAAGGGGCGTAAGTTCCAAGTATCTGGCATTGCCCTCAGTCATGGTGGCATCAACAAAGCGCTGGGCGTACAGGGCTAAATAGCTCTGCATGCTGTACACATCATAGAGCTTGTCAATATAAATGCTCTCTGACTGATAGTCCGTGATCACCTGATTCCTGTAGCTGCAGTAGGTTTCATAGGCAGTCTGAAGCGACTGCAATATAGCATATCTCTCAGGCCCAAGGTGGTTGTAGCTAAGGGGAACACCATAGATGGCATCATGAGTGCTCTTTACAACTTCATTCCATTCAGCAGAATCCGCAGGGTCTGAACTGTGAACGTAGGCGTCAAAAACTTCCGTCTCCCTGTCAATGGCGTTTACAATCATACCGCTTCCGGCGTTATCCACCATGATATCGTTAAAGTCCATCATAAAGAGCTTGACGATCCAGGCATCAAACATAATGGCTGCCAGTATCGCAATGAATACGCTGACGGTAAAGTACTTTATTTTGTTTTTAATGGTAAGTGTTTCCCAGAAAGTACGTATCTTCTTCATAAGTTAAAAAAGAGGCTGCGTTATAGTTATATCAATAATTATAGCGCCGCCTCTATAAAAAAACTATTTAAAACTAGCCTCTTATCTTACTGCAAAGGAAGTCATAAAACTCTTCCTTTTCATTACCAAGGACCCTGTTGGTAAGCATATATCCGTGACTGTCATCTGACATAACAACTATCATATTGCTACGCTTTATGGCATTTTTCACCTTGTTCCATCTGATGAGTTGCGACTGTCCGCCTGTAGATACGGTTAATCCCACATCATCAAATTTAAGCTCCATGTCCCTCGGCATATTTTCCAGCTGCTTTACGCACATACCATAGGTAGCAAGAGGCTGGATAACTGGAAAGACAAGGCACCCAAATATCATCAGTACCCGCAAAATGTCAGGAGCCGTCTTCCAGAACCTGAAAACCAAAAGGATCATGGCAACTGTAAAAACAATATTTACTACCCCAATGGCAGCTTTATAGGTGCGTACCATAGCCATCTTCCAAAGGTCAGATGCCTTCACATCGCACATATACTTATATTCCATAAAAAGTGTTCCTCAGTAATATTACTTGTTGATCAGGTTCGGCAGGAACATACTGATCTCAGGTATAAATGTAAGCAGCAGAAGAACTACGATCATGCAAAGATAGAAAGGAAGTGTAGCCTTAACTACTTTTTCCATCTTAACCTTACCTACAGCAGATCCGATAAAGAGAACTGCGCCTACAGGAGGTGTTAAAAGACCGATACCACAGTTAAGGATGATCATTACACCAAACTGTATTGGGTTGATTCCAATTGATGTAGCAATTGGAAGAAGGATAGGTGTTGCGATCAGGATGATCGGAGCCATATCCATTATACAACCAAGTACAAGAAGTATCAGGTTAAGTAAAAGAGCAATAAGTATAGGGTTACGTGTAAGACCAATTATGGCGTTAGCTGCAAGGTCAGGCACGTGAAGGGTTGTAAGGCAGTATCCAAAGATACTTGAAGTAGAGATAAGGATCATAACAATTGAAAGAGTGTCTACACACTGCTCAAGTGTCTTCCAAACTCCCTTAAGGTCAAGTCCCTTGTAGATGAATACGCTGACGATAAGACTGTAGATAACAGCAATAGCAGCGGACTCTGTTGCAGTGAACACACCACCAACAACACCAACTACAACTATTATGATAGCAGCAAGGGCCCAGAATGAAACTCCAAGCTGTTTGAAAAAGTCTTTAATGCTAAATGGATCACCCTTAGGATAGTGACGTCTCTTTGATATGATGAAGGATCCGATCATCAGTGAAAGAGCAAGAAGCGCTCCTGGAATGTATCCAGCAAGGAAAAGGCTTCCTACTGAAACACCACCGGCACTCATGGCATAGATTACCATGTTGTGGCTAGGAGGAACTAAAAGTCCCTCACAGGATGATGTTATTGTTACCGCTGTTGAGAAATCATCATCATATCCCTGCTCAACCATCATAGGGATAAGAATACTTCCAAGTGAAGCTGTATCAGCAGCAGCAGATCCAGAAATACCACCAAAGAAGTATGATGCCACGATATTAACCATGGCCATACCACCGGTCATCCAGCCTACGCAGGCATTAGCCAGTGCAATAAGTTTTTCTGAAATACCACCTGTACCCATTATACAGCCCATGGTGATAAAGAACGGAACAGCCATCAGTGAGAAAGAGCTGATACCTTTTACCATCTGCTGACAAACAGTAGTAAGTGGAAGTCCCTGATAAAGGAGACAAAAGATTGATGAAAGAGCAACCGCATAAGCGATCTGGAATCTTAAAAAGATCATTACAAGAAAGCTTATAAGAAGGATTGCTATGGCAGTAGTATTGACTGTCATCAGGCATTTACCTCCCTTCCGCAAAGTCTCTTGATGTGGTTGTAGATTGCCTCAAGTTCAAAAATGATCATGGCAAGACCTGCAACCGGGATTGGGAAATACATCCAAAATCTTGAGAGCTTTGGAAGTGAAACATACACACCCTTAGCTCCAAGTGTTGTGGCATACTGCCAACCAACAATAAGCATTACAAAAGCAAGTACAAGTACAAATGCATCTGAAACCAGATCCAATATATTTAATAGTTTTTCAGGTAGATATCTGTCAAGAGCAGTCATACGAATGTGAGCACCGCGTCTGATGGCCAGAGCAGCAGATAAAACTGCCATATAAGACATGAGAGTGAGGACAATCTCCTCACTCCATGATGGGTCTGGTACAAAAGAAACGTATCTTCCAAGTACGCTCATGCTGGTGATCAGAATATCTGCCACCAGCAGGAGCTTACAAACGAACAAAACAACTTTATATGTCACATCATATGCTGGCTTGATCTTGTCTACCGCGTTGAAGAAAGAATCCATAATACCTCCGGTAAAATCAAGACTAGCGTTTAGTTTTGTTAATATTATTTACCAAAATCAACGATCTTCTGGTAGTAGTCCTCAAGTCCCTTGATGTTCTCTTCGATTACAGGCTTAACTGCTTCCTGCCAAGGTGTGATGTCATCAACTTCGATGATGTGTACGCCATCAGCCTTAAGCTCGTCAAGAACCTCTTTCTCTTTGCTCTCTGAGATTGATCTGTTGTACTCAGAAGCTGCCTTACCAGCGTCCATAAGGATCTGCTGCTGGTCTGCTGAAAGCTTGTTCCAAGCTTCGTCTGTGATGATAACCTGGATAGCACCAAGTGTATGTCCGTCAAGGATCATGTAAGGAGCAACCTCTGGGAATGCGTTTGACTTGTAGTTAGCGATAGGCTGCTCAGCGCCATCAACAACACCAGTCTGAAGAGCTGAGTAAAGCTCACCAAAGCTTACAACTGTAGGTGATGCGCCAAGACCTTCAACAAGACCATTCATGATAGGGTCGTTAGAAACACGAAGCTTCATGCCCTTGAATGATGTGATGTCCTTAACTTCGTTAACTGTGAAGAAATGACGGAAACCTTCCTCACCATAGAAAAGACCTCTTACGCCTGAACCGTTCTCAGAAGGCTCCTGAAGGAATTCCTGAGCAAGGTCTGATGTTGCGAATTTCCAGAAATGCTCACGGCTTGTGAAGATGTATGGAAGTGAAAGAAGCATTGACTTCTGTCCGCCGTAGCTTGTAAGAGCGAAAGCTGAGATACGGGACATATCGATTGTGCCGCCGCCACCGAGCATAGAATCAAGTACGTCGTTCTCTGATCCAAGAACACCACTTGCCTGAAGGTCGATGATGATTGATCCGTTTGATCTTGACTCAACTTCTTCCTTGAACTTCTGGTCTGTCATACCAACGATTGTGTCAAGAGGGTTAACCTCTGCCATAACAAGAGTGATAGCATCTGCTGCTGGCTCAGTTGCAGGTGCCTCTGCTGCTGCGTCTGCTGCTGGAGCTTCAGCTGCTGGAGCCTCTGCTGCAGGAGCTTCTGCTGGTGCTTCAGGTGCTGAAACACCACATGCTGTCATGGAAAGAACCATAGCAGCTGTTAAAACTACTGATAAAAATCTTCTCTTCATTTTTTACCTCCCTAATTGTAAAAGAAATTGTTCGGACTTTTTTGTCCTTTGCTAAACAGATTATAAATTGTATAAACAAATCATTAAATCGGACATTATTATCATCGAATAGCATATTTTTAATGTTAGAAAAAGTAATGTATAATAAGGTAAGACTATTTTTTGTTTCCTTAGGGAGAATTTTATGAACCTACTGGCAGTAGCAACATCAGACTATATCGGCTTTATGCTTCTCGTAGCCATGCTGATATCCAGCAAGATACGTCGTGCAGATGCTGGTCATTTTGAATATAAGATATTTACTGCTATGACTATTCTTACCATGGTAGCGTGCGTATTAGATTTTCTGGTTTTCTTTAGTGATGGTAAGCCCGGTGTTCTGATGCGTATTCTCAACATGGCCGGAAACACCTTCTGTTTCATGGCCAATCCGATCTTTATCGCTTCCTGGTGCATATATGAAGACCTTAAGCTTTACCACTCAATGACCAGGATAAAAAAGATTTACACCTACGCCTTTATACCAGCAGTAATAATGGGAATTTTAGCTCTTTTAAACAATATCTTCCCAATCATTTACACCATAGATACCGACAATGTCTACCACAGACTTCCTCTTAGCTATCTCTATTACGTTGTAGATTTTGGATATGTTATTCTGAGCTACTATATACTAAAGAAATTTGAAGGACGTTATGGCAAAGTAAGGTTTTTCCCGCTTTATCTCATGGTTGGTCCGATCCTTTTAGGATGTTTGCTTCAGTCCATATTTTATGGCATTTCCCTTATCTGGGTGTCCATATCCGTTGGCCTTACAGCAATCTACATGTCCCTTCAGAATGAGTTTTCATACCTCGACAGGCTTACTGGTCTATACAACAGAGCCTATCTGGATTACCAGCTTGAAGTCATCTCCAAAGAGAAAAAAACTGTTGGCGGTATCATGATCGACGTTGACTACTTTAAGAGTATCAATGACAACTTTGGACACCACGCAGGAGATGAGGCACTCATAGATGTAGCAAGAGTCATCATTTTCGCCAAGCCTGACAAGGCCATTGCTACACGATTTGCAGGAGATGAATTTATCATTCTTGTCCCTGAGACTTCTGAAAAAGAGATGAAGAACGTCCTAAAGAGCCTCCACGACGAGGTGGATCTGTTCAATGAAACAGAGGGAAGACAATACAAGCTGTCACTTTCCATGGGCTACAGCATATTCCACCAGGACAGCGAAACCATGGACGACTTCTTAAAGCACATGGACGACAACATGTACGAAGAAAAGCAAATCAATCACATACAGGAACTTGCAAAATGAAGCGCAAAAAAGCTGCCACACCAGATGTTGGTGTGACAGCTTAAAATTTTTATTGGGGTTAAAAGAAAAATACGAACCTCAAAAGTATTGAAACAATCTCGTATATGATGAACCACTTAAAGAGCTTGCCAAGAATGCTGGTACCAGTAGATGGTGTGTTCCAGCCATTAGCATTGTAACCACTGTTTCTATAGGCGCCATTTCTGGAGCTGTCAAAATTCCCAAAGCGGAAAAATCCAAAAGGTCCAAAGCCAAAGAAGGTTCCATAGTTCTCAAAAGGATTCTCACTGCTATCCTGCCAGCTATTAAATCCACCATAGCCATTTCCGTAGCTGTTTCCATAGCCGTTACTGTAGCCAGAACCTGATGCTGTACCTGAACTGCTGTAGTACCCATCTGTTCCTGTGGCATGTCTTGCTGTGTGAGGCTTGGATAAAATGTCGTATGCAGCATTGATCTCGTTCATTCTCTGAGCTGCCACCTCATCTCCAGGATTAAGATCCGGATGATATTTCTTGGCAAGTGTTCTATATGCTTTTTTTATTTCTTCATCGGATGCTGAAGGACTTACTCCTAAAACCTTGTAGGGATCTTGTACCATAACGCTTCTCCCATGGCTACATGGCCATAATCAACTAAATTTTTTTCAAGTCTTTTTTATAAATCTGTTCCCGCATTTGGGACATCTTATCTCGATCTTGCCCTTTCCCTTGGGAACTCTTATCTTTTGTCCGCAGTCGCTGCAAATGTAGTACCTGCTTGTGCTACCACTTTGCATGTTCAGCTTTAGAACTTCTCCCCTGCTTCTTATGCCTCTTGTCATCTGAAGATATTTCTGATTTTCAGCATATCTTTTGGGAATGTTCCTGGAAAAAGATCTAAACATTGAATAGGCAAATAAGCCAACCCACATAAAGTATATTATCACACTACCTGCAAAGATATTTACCACCAGCAGTATCATCGATACTCCATAGCAGGCCCTTGCCATGTTATCAAAACCATTTCGCCCATACATGAGCCTCATCAAAAAACTCTGAAGCGCAAAACGCATCTGTCTTAAACTATTCTTCATTTTCATTCCTCGATGTTCTCTTTCTTTGCACAAATTTTACAATACTTCCGCCAAACAATAAATGTCTGTTTTCGCAAAATATGTGTTTTATTTTGCTACAAAAGAAAGATTAACACGTAACCCTTAATCCAACCTTAAAACAAGACACGGGGACGGTTCTGCTGACACGGGGACGGTTCGGTTGCTGACACGGGGACGGTTCTGTTGTCAGGTTTTATCAGAATAAAACCTGACAACAGAACCGTCCCCGTGTCAGCAACCGAACCGTCCCCGTGTCAGCAGAACCGTCCCCGTGTCTTGTCAGATATCACTCTTGCGTTTTTACGAAGCTCTTGCTCTTTTCGATTATCTCTTTTGACCAGTCAGCCCCTGTGGCCTCGATTGCTATCTCATCGAAATCTCCGGATCCACCGTGAGTTACAAGCACCATGTCATTGTCGATATGAACCGTCTGGCCATACTTATTAGCGATAAGTTTTGCCATGTTCTTTTCAGCCTCGGATTCGGATACTTTCTTTTTGGCCGTACCAACTATGATGCCATCCACGTTTACTGAGTAATGCCTGAAATACCTCTGAACGTCATCAATTGAATAATAGTTGGCTGAGTATACCCAAATATCATAGCCATGGGTGTTAAAGTGCCTGAAAAGAGCAGGAATACCAAGTCTCATACGCTTGTTGTTCTTTCCGCCACCTCTAAGTCCCGGTACCTTCTCTATGTATGGATCATTTGCATCACGAAGTACCACTTCATCCAGATCCATAGTAACTCTCTTGTCGTGCTTGGAGTTTTCGATCATACGCCTTATGTCAGCAGGAGTTGTCATATTGATGATTTTGACAGGAACTTTCTTAAATCCGGATTTCATGGCTGCTGCCCACCTGTGATGACCATTGATCAGCATGTATCCGCTGGGATGAACCTTACCAACCATCAGGGGCTCCTTAATTGCAGGATATCCGTTTTGAACGTTCTCCCTGAACTCATTTACATAATTGGATATTATCCGAAAACTCGGTCCAATCTCAGGAAAGCAGAATTCATCCTCGGGATTTGGATGGATCTTGTCACAGGGAAGTTTTGTGATCAGAAGCCTTTCAAAAATACTGGCTGTTACAGGAACATACAGTCCCTTCTGGCTCTCTATCTCGTTGTATAACCACTCTTCGAACTCAGTCCTTTTTGGCATACATGCATCCTTTCACAGATCAGCATTAACAAAATAACGACTATGAAATAATTATATCTCATAGTCGTTTATCTTGCCAAGTAATTACCTGGTGAGGTCTCTAACCCACTTATATTTCTTTACCCTTAGCATGACCCAGGGGATTTTTCCAACTTCATCAAGGCATGTGCAGGCATATACCGCAAGCGGCGACCAGTGGAAAACAAAGGCTCCGCACAAAGCCAGCGGTATCGCTATCATCCACATGCACACCACAAGGCTGTACAGATCAAAAATAGTATCTCCGCCGCCGTCTAAAACGCCGTTGATAGTTACAGTGTTTACGCATCTCCCGATCATGTAAAATGACATGATCACCATCATCCAAATCAGGTATTCTCTTGCCTGGTCAGTCAATATAACGCCGCCCACCACAATGGGGGTAACAGCAAGTACAATGGCAGTTGAGATAAAACCAATGACAAAGGAGATATTCTTTAGCTTTAGACCATATTTTTTTCCAAGCTCGAGCCTTCCCGCTCCAAGCTCGTTACCAACGATGATCCCTGCAGCGCTTCCGATACCATTGCACATGCAGCATACAAGGTCTCTCACAACAGCTGCGATTGAATTGGCTGCAGCAGCATCAACTCCCATATGTCCCATGATGGCAGTGTATGATGTAAATCCTACGCCCCAGCACAGGCACCCTCCCATGAGGGGCAGACACTGTTTCATGAAATCTAAGAACAGCTCTTTTGGTATCTTAAACAGCCTTGAGAGAGCTGGTCTGATATAGGAGGGCTTCGCCGATATGAAAAGACATAACGCCAGCTCGCAGATCCTTGCAATAGTTGTTGAAATTGCAGCGCCTCTTGCCTCCATCCTTGGAAGACCAAACATTCCAAAAATAAACACTGCATTAAAGATGATATTGATAACAACTGCAGCGGAGCTTATGGCAGCTCCCGCCTTAACTCTCTCAGTGACCTTCATGATGGTAAGATAACACTGAGACACTCCCGTTATAAGATAAGACCAGCCGGCAATCCGAAGGTAATCACTGCCGATCCTGATAAGATCTTTGTCAGCCGCAAATATCCCCATAAGCACCTGTGGACTAAACTCGCAGGCCAAAAAGAAAAGAACAGATACTATCCCGCAAAACAGCAGTATGATGTTAAATATGTTCTCCAGAGCTCTTTTGTCGCCCTTGCCCCAGTACTGGGCGCCAAGTATGGCTCCTGCTGCCGTGGCAGAGGACAGGAACATATTCTGAACAAATTGGATCTGTGTTGCTAAAGATACAGCAGTCATTTGTATCTGGGCAACTCTTCCAAGCATCAGCGCATCGCAGGCTGCAACCAGCGCCAGCATCAGGCTCTGAAGCGCAATGGGAAGAGCTATCGTTATGAGGTTTTTGTAAAATGCCTTATTATCTACCATCGCTTATCCATAACAGAACCCTAAGAAATACCGTCATTTCGCTATGGCGAATTTCAAAGGGTTCATTATCTTTTACTCATATAATACTGTCTGTATAGAGTGAGGCGCAAGTGTCAGTTCCACGCACTCATCGTCCTCCCTGAGATTTACCGGAACTTCCTCACCAGTCTTATTAAGGATGACCACTACCCTTACTCCATCAGGGTTAAGGAAAGCTGCAGCATCAAGTTTATCTGTGTATTTGCTGCTCCAGATAAGGCTTGCACCTTCCCTGATATATCTTGTTAAGTGTCCGATGTAATAGTATGAGAGTTTTTTCTCGTACTCTTTGCCGGACTCCAAAGCTTTTATGGGAGCATCGCAGTAGTTTCCAACATGGTTTGGACCACCCTGAAAATCAACGATCAGGTTCCAGTCAAATATAGCGGTTATTCCGCCCTTGAGATTGCCGATCATCTGATGGGCGTACATCTCTGCATTCTGTACATCACTGGCATCAGAAAGCCTTGAATACTCAACACATCCTTCGGTAAAAAAGATCTCTTTTTCCGGAAAATGCTTTTTGATGAGCCTCAGGTTTTCGAAGTGATCCCCTGTATACCAGTGAACTGCACAGCCAGATACATACCTGTCTGCGCCCTTTCTTGAGAGGATCTCTTTAAGTCTCACATAGGAAATTTCCTTGTTGTGGTCCCAGACAAAGATCTTCATCTTATCAAGAAGTCCCGCCTTCTCCATGGCTGGTCCTAAGTAATCTGCCACAAACTCCGCTTCATCCTGGGCTGTGTATATGCAGGAATCCCAGGTCTGAGTTGCCATGGGTTCATTCTGGATCGAGGTAAAAGAAATATCTATTCCGATACTTCTGTACTCTTCAATAAATCTTACAAAGTACTTAGCCCAAAGCTCTTTATACTCACTTTTAAGCTTACCGCCATGGTTCATCTCTCCATTGGTCTTCATAAATGGTGGAGGTGACCAGGGAGCCATCATCAGTACTGGCTGCCTGCCAAGTTTTTTGGTAGCTGCCTCTATCATGGGAATGATCTCTTTTTTATCATGAGAGATATCAAAGGTGTCTAAAGTCTCATCCCCATCATCGATATAGGTGTAATTGCCAAGGGCAAAATCACAGCTGTTCATGTGAATGCGCCCCATTGTATAGCGAAGACCAGAATCTCCATAAAGATCCTCGATGAGGTTATCTTTTTTGTCCTCCGGAAGGCCCATATAGGTATGGGCTGCAGCCTCAGTGAAGGCTCCTCCAAAGCCTCTGATGGTGGTCTCCTTTTCATCGGGATAGATGACAAGCTGCTTCATTTCCTTAGCAGCAGTGACTTCTCCAGCGCTCTGCTGTGCCCAGAACAGGCCTCTGCTGGTATCTGTCTCGATAATTTTTATATTTTTCATTACGAATCCTTTGCTTTTGTGGACTCGCGCGGGATTATCCTTCCGTTTAAGGTTATCAGCTCGCCAGATTCTCCATTTATCATCTTAACGAGCTTATCTACTGCTATTACGCCCTGCTTTTCAAAGAAGGTACGAATAGTGGTGATAGATGGGCTTACAAGTCTTGTAAGCTCGATATCATCACATCCTATGACATTGACCTGATCCGGAACACTTACGCCTCCGTCTCTGAAGGCCTCAGATGCACCTATAGCACTCAGGTCATTGGCTGCAAAAACAGCATCTGGCAAAGGTTTGTCCGAGTCAAGAAATTCTGTGACAGAATCGTATGCTGCCTTTCTCTCAAATTCGCCACGTAATATATAATCATCCGATACGGTGATGCCTGCTTTTTTAAGCTCATCAAAAAAGCCTTTCTTACGCTCACCAGCATCGTAGTTGGTCAATTCACCTTCTATGAACATGAATCTCTTGTGACCAAGCTCCAAAAGGAACCTGGCAGCCTTCTGTCCTCCATTGTAGGAGTCAAACACCACGCTGGATGACTTGTCTCCTACAAGGATCCTGTCTATGTAGACAGTTGGAATACCCTGGTTTTTAAGGATCTGCTCCTGGTCGCTGCCAATTGCACCATTTAAGATAATAGCTCCATCAACTCTGTGTCCCATGATGTTAGCCATGATATGTCTGGCGTCGTAGCTTAAAAAGATCTCCAGCTCATACCCGTTATCCTTGCAGGCGTTGTATATGGAATCAGACAGTTCACCGTAGTAAGGTCCTCTGATGGCACCAAGGAAAAGCCCTAAAACGCCGGTAGCTCCAGCTTTTAAATTCCTGCCGTTAAGGTTTGGAGTATAATTTAGCCTCTTGGCTACCTCCAGGATCCTCTCCTTGGTGTCAGGATGAAGGACATTCACATTATTTAAGGCGTTGGAAACAGTAGATATCGATACTCCCGCTTCTCTAGCCACATCTTTAATTGTTATTTTTCTGTTTTTGTTAGACAAAGTAGGTTACTCCTTCATCTAGACATTATATCACACACCAATTACTTGTAGTCGTACTCTTCACAGTATGCAACCCACTGCTTTGTGTACTCCTCACGGCACTTGTCAATGCCAGCTTCCTTCATCTTGCTTCTGAACTCTTCTACTGCTGCGTCAACATCGTCAACGAGACCTGCCTGAAGAGGAGCAAGGTACTGTCTCATTACGTTACTTACTGCTGATCTCTCTGCGCTGTAGGAATCATAGTTCTCAGCAAAACCATCATAGATGTTTACGTTAGGGAACTTAGTCTTTGCGCCAAGAACTGCGTACTTGTCAAACATCTCCTGAAGAGCTACGTCTGTCTTCTGAGGAAGTTTTGTCTCGCCGTTTCTGATGTTCCATGTGTTGAAGCCTTCGTAAGGGAATGTAGGTGTCTCGCCTGCCTCTTCCTGAAGGTTCTTGTAAATGCCATCGACTACATCGTAGTGTGTTCCCTTGATACCATACTGAAGGATTGCGTTTGTCTCTTCGTCGCAAAGGAGTGTCTGAAGAACAAGAAGTGCTCTCTCAGGATCCTTGCAGCCTCTTACGATTGCTGTTCCGTTCTGTGTAGCATGTCCAGGGTAGATGACGCCGTTTGTCTCACCATATGCAACGTATGCTGACTCCCAGCCCTGTCCTGCGTTCTCGAAATCTGCGATAGCTGTAACCTGCTTGTTAGGGTTCTGTCCAGCAACCTCTGCTACGCAAAGGCCGTTCTTGTATGCATCAGAGTTGTTTGTGTCTGAAAGAGCACTCTTACTCCAGAAGCCAAGATCTGCCCACTTCTTCATGAGCTTCATATCATCTACGAAATCATCTGAGTACCAGTAATCATAAACATCTGTTGGTGTGTCATAGTTTGCTGCAAGACCGTAATCAAGACCGTTGTTAGCAACCCAAGGATACTTGAAGTTAAGTGCCCATGCTGCATCGAAACCAGTCTTAAATCCCTGGCTCTCTTCTGTTGTTACAGTAAGAAGTCCCTGGCCTGGCTCATTCTCTTTGATACCAAGAAGGTATGCCTCAAGGTTCTCAAGTGAATCAGGAACAGGAAGATCGTACTTAGCACGAAGGTCTTCTCTGTACTTAACACCGTTACATACATACTCAGCCCATGTATTAGGTACTGCGTAGATCTTGCCATCTACCTTGCACATATTAAGAGCGCTGTCGCCAACAGTTGCCTTAAGCTCTGGAGCTACTGTGTCGAGCATCTCATCAAGCTCTTCGAAAGCTCCGCTACTTGCAAGCTGTCCATAGTTGAGCCAGTTAGCGATGTAGATAAGATCTGCACTCTGTGCTGTGATCTCGTTAGCATATTTCTGCTGGAAATCTGTCCATGTTGAGAACTGCATGTCAACTGTAGCGTTGCACTTCTCAAGAAGCTTCTCGTTGAGAGCATCCTCAACAAGCTCTTCATCCTGAGGGGCATCGCCCATTACGTAGAATACAAGGTCAACCTGCTGTGAGAGGTCAAGCTCTTTTGCCTCTGTCTCCGCAGGAGCCTCTGTTGTAGCCTCAGCAGTGCTTTCTGTCTGCGGGATCTCTGTTACTCCCTCAGCCTCAAGCTGATCAGCTGCTGACTGTGCAGCGCCGCCACAACCTGTGATGACTCCGGCTACCATTGCCATTGACAACAATACACTTAAAACTTTTTTCTTCATATTTTGCCTCCTTTTTATAATATGAAAACGTTTTTATATTCATCCCTAAGGACTTGTATCAAGGAAGTTCTCTCAGCCTTTTACTGCACCAACAGTGATTCCTGAAACGAAGAATCTCTGTACAAATGGGTAGAACAAAAGCACTGGTCCTGTTGCTACTACTGCCATTGCCAGCTTGACTGACTCTGTAGGAAGGTCAGCTGTCTTCATGCTGACGTTACTTGCCATCTGCTTCATGGCTGTTGTTGCGTTAAGCAGATCGTAAAGATAGAACTGTAGCTGCCAGGTGGATGAATTGGTACTGAACATTGAAGATCTGTACCAGTCATTCCAGTAACCAAGGGCAAGGAAAAGACCTACTGTAGCAAGTCCCGGTTTAAGGACTGGAAGTACGATCCTGAAAAAGATTGTAAAATGCCCTGCTCCGTCTATCTTGGCTGACTCTGTGATAGCATCCGGAACTGCTCCTACAATGAAGGTCCTCATAAGGATTACAAGGAACGGGCTCATAAGAGCGGGGAACCAGATTGCCAGTGTTGATCCCTTTAAGTTAAGTACATTGGCATACATGAGATACCATGGGATCATACCGCCTCCAAAGATGCTGGTGAAATAAATAAGGAATGAAACGGTATTTCTGTACTTAAACTCTTTTCTTGAGATTACATAACCTGTGAGGGTTATCATCATAAGTCCAAGGCCTGTACCTACAACTGTGTAGTAAAGAGTCATCTTGTAGGCCTGGAGTATATCTTTTGGTGACCGAAAAATCGTCTGATAAGCGGATAGTGTGAAATCCCTTGGAAGAAGAGAATATCCCTTTACCAGGATCGTTGAGTTATCTGTAAATGATCCTGAAACAATGATGATGAAAGGGAGCACGCACACTATGGATCCAATTGCAAGCAGTATGTAAGCTATAGCTTCAAAGATCTTGGTACCGGTGGACTTTTTTATGGTCTTTGGGGCTGATGGTTCGTAGTCTAAATCTTTTGCCATGTCTTCCTCCTTCCTTAGAACAGTGCGTACTCTGGATTTCTCTTTTTAACAACATAGTTTACAAGGACAATGATCAGGAATCCGAACAGGGACTGGTAAAGACCTGCGGCGGTTCCAAGGCCGATCGAAAGCGGCTGTGTCATTGTGATCCTGTACACATAGGTATCAAAGATATCCGTTACGTTGAACAATACTCCGTTGTTACCAATAAGCTGGTAGAACAGCTCGAACTGGCCCTTCATGATGCTTCCCAGTGCATAGAGCAATAGGATAATGAAGGTTGGCTTGATGTGTGGCAGTGTGATGTACCAGATCTGCTGAAGCTCGTTGGCTCCATCCACCCTTGCTGCTTCGTAGATCTCGTTGTCAATTCCCATGATGGTGGCAAGGTACACAACCATTCCATATCCGATATTCTTCCATAAGTAGAAGAAGGTTATGAGAAATGGCCAGTAGCCTGGGGTGTTGTAAAAGTCTATCCTGTCACCACCAAAGCCAGTGATGATGTTATTGATAAGTCCGTACTGATACTCAAATACGTTGTAAACAATAACCTTTAAAATAACGAATGATACGAAATATGGCATGAACATCAGTGTCTGTGATGTCTTTTTAAACCACTTAACTGTGACTCTGCTGACCAGGATTGCAAAAATGATCTGAAGGATATTGCCAATTCCAATGAACACTACGTTGTAAAGAACTGTGTTCTTGGTGAGTCTGAAAAGATCTGCCTTGATCAAAAACTCGAAGTTCTTGAATCCTGTGAAAGGACTGGACCAAAGGCCGTCCCTGAAGTTAAAGGATGTGAATGCAAAATATACACCCAGCATCGGCAGGTAGTTGTTGATCATGAAGTAGACGAAAGTCGGTATCAGCATGACAAACAGTACCCAGTTTCTCTTTATCTCCTCTAATAGTCCATGCTCGCGGTATTTCTTGCGCTCTCTGCTCTCAAGTACCTTGATGTAGATGTAAGCTGCCAATGAAACAACAAGCTCTATGTACACCACTGCAGATGGAAGAAATCCCGTCATCCCAAATCTTACGTTGGAAAAGATCACAAACACTATAGTTGCGAAAGCTACTATGAACTCAAAAAGAAAAGCACATTTACCAGCAGCTAAAAGTGAAAGCTCACCCTTCCCCTTCCTGTTCCTGCTCGCCATTAAGTTCCTGATAATGTAGGCTACGTTGAAGTAGATCGCAGCCGCCATAAGGATAAGCAAAACCATGGATGGCAGTCCCAGAACTCCCTGGTTTGAATACTGGACAAAGGACAAAAGATTGTACAGGTTGTACCCTGTAAGGAGATCCCCTGCCATCTCTTTTGTCACGCCAATCCTGGAAAAGAGAGTAACCAGGTTGACAACCTTGATCCAGTTAAAAATAGGGAGAGAAAGAATAAGAATGAAAGCACTTATTCCCGATATCCATTTATTCCTCATACAAAGCCTCCCAAATACTAGATAGATCGCAAATAAAAACGTTTTTATCAACTTGTAAGCAGATACTAGCACAATGCACACAAGTTTGGCAATATACTTTTGATATTTTTGGCATTTTAGACATTTTTAACAGTTAAAATTCCGCAGATTCCACAAAAACGTTTTTATTTTATCAAACCCTGTATATTTTTACATTCCTTAAATTTTGATTAATTTAAGTTAAGCATCACCCTTTTTCCCTCAATCGGTATTATGATATATGTATGTGCGAAATGATGTTTCTAAAGGAGATTGGAGACTGTTAAAATGGCTGAAAATTTACAATCATTAGTATTTACCAACGACAACTGTGTTGGATGTAACAAATGTATCAGCGCATGTAGCTGTATGGGCGCCTGCGTATCTGGAGAACCTGATGCTGATGGCGTATCCAAGATTCAAGTAGATCCCACCAAATGTATTGCCTGCGGTGCATGTTTCGATGCCTGCGAGCACAACGCAAGGGAATATAACGATGATACAGAAAGGTTCTTCGAGGACCTTAAGAGAGGCGAAAGAATATCCATTCTCATTGCTCCTGCATTTCTTGCAGACTACCCAAGAGAGTACGAAACAGCTCTTGGCGGCCTGAAGAAAATGGGCGTAAACAGGATGATCAGTGTATCCTTTGGTGCTGACATCACAACCTGGGCATATATCAACTACATACAAAAGCACAACTTCCTTGGAGGTATCTCACAGCCATGTCCTGCAGTAGTTGGATATATCGAAAGATACCTGCCACAGCTCCTTCCTAAGCTGTTCCCGGTACAGAGCCCTCTTATGTGCGCTGCGGTCTATGCCAGAAAAGAGATGGGAATAAAGGATAAGCTGGCATTTATCAGCCCATGTATCGCTAAAAAGATGGAAATTGATGACCCTAATAACAAGGGGCTTGTTCAATATAATGTAACCTTCAATCACATGATGAAATATATGAAGGAGCATAACATCTCTGGAAGTCCTGTAACAGATGAGATCGAGTATGGTCTTGGTTCCATCTATCCTATGCCAGGCGGACTTAAGGACAATGTTTACTGGCTCCTTGGAAGCGACGCTTTCATCAGACAGATCGAGGGCGAAAAGCATATGTATCACTTCCTTGAGAAAAACGCTGACAGGATAAAGGGTAACAAGACTCCATTCCTGTTCATCGACGCCTTAAACTGCAGATGTGGTTGTATCTCCGGAACAGGAACAGATCCTAAGATCACAAGCGGCGACGATCCTCTCTACAATCTCCATGAGATCCAGGAGAGAGTTAAGAAGGATACCAAAAAGAGCCCATGGTCCAGGCCACTTACTCCTGAAAAGAGACTTGCAGCTCTTAACAAACAGTTCGCTCACCTAAGACTTGAAGATTACCTTAGAAAATACACTGACAAGTCCAAGCAGTGCGCATTTAAAAAGCCATCAGAGGCAGAGCTTGATAAGATCTTCAATGAAATGCACAAGACCACTGCAGAGTCCCGCAAGATCAATTGCTCAAGCTGTGGATATTCAACCTGTAAGGATATGGCTACAGCCATCTACAACGGCTTTAACCACGCCTCCAACTGTGTTCACTATCTCAAGGACCTGGTAGAGATTGAAAAGAAAGATGCTCAGGAGCTTGTTGAAAAGGAAAGAGCTTCTCTTGACAGACAGAAACAGAGCATTCTGGATGCTATCAACACAATAAATGAACACTTCATATCCCTTAACTCCACTATGCAGGAGATCAGCAACGGAAGTAGCGACAACGCTCAGGAGAGCGCAACTATTTCCGACGAAATGTCCAATGTAAACGAGTTCTGCAACAAGGTCAACGACTCCATGACTCAGATCACCTCTTATCTGGACGAGCTTGAAGCAAACAACAAGAAAGTCGTTGAGATTGCCAACCAGACCAACCTCCTTGCTCTTAATGCAGCCATCGAGGCAGCAAGAGCCGGCGATGCAGGTAAAGGTTTTGCGGTTGTTGCAACTGAGATCAATGACCTGGCAGCGGATTCCAAGACCACTGCTCAGAACAGTGGAGCTGCAAACGACAACATCAAGAACGCTCTTGAAGGCATCACAGTTGAGACTTCGGACCTTCTTGATATCGTAACCCAGGTAAATGACAAGATCAGAAGCCTTGCTACTTCTGCACAAGATATTTCTGGATCAACCCAGACTCTTGCAGAAACAATGGAGAAAGTAAAAGCCGAAGTAGAAAATCTTGCATCACATGAATGATCATCAAAAACTTTGAAGAGGTGCCTCCTTTGAGGCACCTCTTTTTGCTTGATTTACAGGTAGTAATGTGTTACATTGTATGTAGTAATAAAAACTACGTGCAACGCATTTCAAAACTACTTGCGTTTATATATGGAGGAGAGGCTATGAATACAAGAGAACTTAAGAAATATTTTAAGGATCATCTGGTTCCTTCCAAGCTTTACAAGATCGGTGGCTCACACAAGAACAGAATCTGCCTGGACAAGACCGAGAATGGATGGATGGTTTATTTCCAGGATAAAAAAGAAAAGATCGGAGTGCTCAACTTTGTTGACGAGGCTTCAGCCTGCAGTCGTATGAAGGACGAGCTCCGCAAGCTCATGGAGCAGATGTATGGAGTAACATGGGCTGGTGCAAGGTAAGAGTTCAAAAAAATCATATTTGACCACAAAATAGAGGGGCCCTTTGGCACCTCTTAATTTTTATCAAATCTGAATAAGTCCAAGTACGCTGGCTATGGAGCTGACCAGTATAATCAGCACAAACAGCGGGCAAAGATACTTTATCATGAAGCCAAACATCTTTTTTCTGCGGAAAGGATGTCCGCCCAGCTCAACTTCCTCCTCCAGAAGGGCAATGCTCATATATCTGACCACAAGAAGGCAGGTGAAAAGAGCTGCGATAGGCATCATCACAGAGTTGGTGAGAAAATCAAAGAAATCCAGAAACTGCATTCCAAATATAGTCACACCTGCAAGTGGTCCATATCCAAGGGATGAAAGTGAACCAAGGGCCACCATGATGATCCCCATAACGCTGGTTCCAAGATTTCTTGACCACTTAAACTCATCATAAAATGTCGAAACTGCGCTCTCCAAAAGAGCTATGGCGCTGGTCACAGCCGCAAACAAAACCAGCAAAAAAAACAGTATTCCAATGATCCTTCCAAAGCCCATGCTGGCAAAAATGTTGGGCATGGTGATGAACATCAGTGATGGACCAGCCTTTAAGGTGTCAGGGTTTCCGTCTGAAAAAGCAAAGACTGCAGGAATGATCATAAGGCTTGCGATAACTGCAATTGCTGTATCAAAGATCTCCACCTGCTCTGTTGACTGCTCGATGCTGACCTCTTTTTTCACATAAGATCCAAAGGTGATCAGAATACCCATGGCAATTGAAAGAGAATAAAACATCTGTCCCATGGCAGATACAAAGGTCATGATGGAAAATCTTGAAAAGTCAGGAATAAGGCAGTACTTAACCCCCTCCAGAGCACCAGGCCTTGTAACTGAGTAGACGCAGATGATAACTGCAAGCACTGCAAGAATCGGCATCATGATCTTGGAAACAGACTCAATGCCGCGTCTTACTCCCATGAAAATGATCAAAAGAACGATGAGTGAAAAGATCAAAAACCAGAACTCACTCTCGGAACCATTTGTGATAAACCCTGTAAAGAAGCCATCTGCTGCAATGTCATTTACATCTGCAGTGATGTATTCATATAGGTACTTGCACACCCATCCGCCGATAACCGAATAATAAGGCACAATGAGGATAGGGATAATAGCATTTATCCAGCCTCCAAAGATCATATGCTTTTTATTGGTAAAAGAACTAAAGGCTCCAACAGGGCTCTTTTTTGTGTGCCTTCCAATGGCTGTTTCCGCTATGATCATGGTGTAGCCAAAGGTTAGCGCCAATATTATATAGATTGCAAGAAAGATCCCTCCGCCGTACCTGGCGCACAGATAAGGGTATCTCCATATATTTCCAAGTCCTACAGAAGCTCCTGCTGCAGATAAAACAAATCCGATCTTTCCTGAAAAGGAACCTCTCTTTTTACTTTGCTCCAAAACTAAATGCCTCCAGAATATTATTTAGATATAGCTGCCAAAACCGCTCCCTGTCCCCATGGGAAGTGTCCATAGTTCTGATAATGGACTCCAAAATCATCGCAGGAGGAAAGGCTGTTTATAACCCTGTCATCCCTTATATTCTGCCAAAGAGCCGCGATGGTGTCACTAATGTCCGCTGGTCGCCCGTCAGAACTACCGACTCCATAAACTATCATGCCAGTAGCTGATGTGTCAATATGGCCTTCTGTGGCCTGTATCTGCCATGCAAATCCGCCTTCAGGCATCTGATATGTCAAAAGAACTTTCGACAGGTTATCATACCAGCTCTTAAGCTCAGGTACTGCCCTGACCTGACTAAGTCCCATGATGATCCAGCCTGCTGCCCTTGACCAGGACAGGAGCCCTTTCTTTTCAACAGTCAGTCTCGCATCCTCGCCTTCACCTACTGTAAGTGCATATCCGTGGTATGGGAGGCTACTTTTCTTATCACAGCCGTATTTCATGAAGTTTAAGAGCTGAAGCTGTCCAAGTTCTACAGCGTTGTCATCCCCAAAGGTATTGCCATACAGGATGAGAAACATTGAGGTCTGTCCTGCGCCGTCAGCAAAAACATTGCTGCTTCTTGATGCGTTGTAAACTATGGAGCCAACCTGGTCCCTTGGGGCTGCAGACAGATATCCGTATATCCTGTTTGCTGCCTGCTCACAGGAAGAAGCAAGGTTTCCCTCTGACTTTCCCTCGCTCCTTAGCTGGCAGTAAAGCTTGATAAGAGCAGCTCCTGACAGGGCATCGTCGATGTAATCTATCCTGCTGCCGTATTTATCATTCCAGAGTGCAAGGTGATCAGCTATGGCCTTGTCAATGCTGTTAATAAGGCCCCCAGGTTCATCTTCTAAAGCTCCGTCCTTGGCGCTAACTTCATCCGAAATCTTCTTTCTTGCCTCCACAAGCCCCAGCATCAGCATTCCTGCCGGCCAGAACATGGGATCCTTGGCCCTTACAGATCTTCCCATGGCGCTTTTTATAGCGTCCTTAAACTGATCCTTTATGGAGACATTCATGATATCAGATAGTTCTCTTATCGTCTCTTTTACTAGTCCAATATAGCGTTCATCCATATGCTCATCCTCTTTTTGAGAGCTTCTCCTTCACCCTTGCATAGACATATTTAAACTCTTCAGATCTGCCATACAAAAGGAAGTATACGCCGTTAAAAATAACTGTTATCACTATCACCATGATCAGGAATCTCATGATATTAAGCTCTGAAAGCACGTATCCAGCTATGAACCTGCACACAAAAAGTACAAAGACCATGCTGAGAAGATACTTCAAGGTATCTATAAAATAGCCGGTCGCTTTTTTCCCAAAGCATGTACCGTAAATGATCACAGGCTTGGTGACGTTGGCGATAAGTCCTGAAACGATGGTTCCAATGTACACACCAGTCAGTCCCAGAGGTGTCTGTACAAGAAGGATTGAAAGAACAAGGTTTACAGCTCCCTGTATAAGAGCCAGGTACTTGTCAGGTTCAAACACTCCTGCTGCCGTCTTGTAGTTACTAAGTACTATCCTGTCGCCCTTAAAATAATAGTCCGTAAGAATGCAGTAAACCGCAGCTGACGGAAGCACCCACTTCTGTCCCCAGATGATGCTGATAAGAGGGGTTAGAAGGATCATGAAACCGACGCAGGAAAATCCATAGATCCAGGATGCAAAAAATCTGTAGACCCTGAACATGGAAAACTGTCTTTCCTTGGACTCTGTTGCAATAAGGTTTCCAAAGCTGGAGATAACTGAGTTAAAGATGATATTTACGAAGTTGGCCACTGAATTTATCACCAGGTTGTAGTTATCTACAAAGCCTGCCACGGAAACTTCGATAAAGCTTGAGATGATAAGAGCATCGGTCTGAAGTCTTGCCACATCTCCGATCTTGTGAAATACAAGGGCCTTTGTCTTTTTCCAGACTTCATCGTTCTCTTCTTTGGAAAGAGGCTTTGCATCCTTCTCCTTGAGGTAAGGGTACATTCTGTTAAGGAAGTGAGATACAAATATCTTCTGGATAAGCTGAACTACGGCATCTGTAAGAAGGAACAGATAAAAATTCTCAAATACCACGATGATCACTATCTGTATAAGGGATGTGATCACCTTGGTAATAGTATTTATGTTGGTCTGGATGTAGTTCTTTTGCTCGGCATTTACAAGGGAATACTTGTAGGCCACAAAGTAACTGCTGACTGTGTTGAAAAGAAAAATAAAGTAAAACAGAGTAAGGTCTCTTAGCGAAACGTCTCCCGGGTTCTTAACAAGAAATTTAAGGAAAGGAGAGATCAGAAGTCCAACGCCAGCTACAACACAGGCGATGATAAAATATGCCTTGCGGTAAAGCCTCATGTAGGACTTTATCTTTTCTTTTTCGCCCCTTGCAACAGGGCCGTAGAGGCTGAAGTTAAGAGCAGTTCCGATACCAAGCTCAGCCATGTTAAGGACAGCTAAGACGTTGGTGTAGGTTGAGTTGATTCCAAGAAGCTCCTTGTTTAAGTGCAGCAGAAATACAGTCCTAAGCACAAAGGAAATAAGAGCAGTTGCTACCTGCCCTACATATCCGAATGCGATATTTCTTGTTGCCGACTTAACTCTTCCCATGGGACTTAGATAATGCTTCCTTTCTCATCCATAAGTATCCAGTCCTTCCAGTAATCATGCATGATATCTGGCTGGACCGGCTGATTGTTCCTCATTTTGTATGTGCGGATAACTGTCTTATCCTGTCTTTTATTGAGCCTTGCTCCCCAGAAGCTGAAGGTGGAGTTGGCGCAGATATTTCCTTTGCAGTGGCTCATGAGCATGAGATCCTGCACCGAGTTTTTACCGGTATTCCAGTCAACTATGGTGTAAATCGATGGGTCAGAGAAGTGTTCCCTTGCGTATTCGTGATCGCTGGTAAAAATGTAGAAGTGGGTAGATCCATCTTTTACCCTGAAATAATCCATGGCGCCCCTGTAATACTCCTCCGTGGCGATGTTGCCAAGGATGGCAGCATTTGGAGGATCCAGGTAATCTCCCCTTCTTATGTGGACGCTGACAGAAGTCTCGTGCTCCATCTTGTCCACAAGAGCCATGTTCCTTGTATGGAGCATCTCATCTGTGTGATCTGGAAATTCAAACTTCTCTATAAGCTCATCCATTATGTCGCCGTAGTACTTCTGGCATGCGAAATACCCTGTAATATACTTATCTTCCAGGGAAAAGAGCTCATCGTGGTACATCTTTGATTCTGCAAAAACTTTTGGATTTTCATGCTGCCAGATGCCAAGCTTTTTAAGGCATTTGCCTGCTATTTTCTGGATGAGATTTCTCTTAAGAAAGTAATTCCTCTCGTCATCCGTGCACTCCTCAAAGTCCACGTTCTTAAAAAGTGATAGTTCAAAGTCCCTTGGTGCCAGCATGATCTTCTGCGTGGACTTATCAAACCATGACAGGTCAAGCTTAACATCCTTTCCCATATCCCGAAGCTTGCAGTAAACTGCATATTGCTGCATTTGGTTCCCCAAACCTCCTGCAATCTGTACAATTAACATTTCGTAATCCCCCAATAGATTATTTCCTGTTTTCCATGATCCACTTGTAGGAATTTATGAGAGACTGTGTGTCCTCAATTTCCTGTACTGGAAGCACATAGTGGTCTGTGGTTCCAAAAAGATCTGTTGCGATTCCCCTGCTCTTTACAGAATAGCCAATTACAAGAGTTGGTACGCCGGTGCTGTAGGCCGCAATAGTGCTGTGGGTCCTGGCTCCAACAAAGAAGCTGCAGCACGAGATATATCCCTTAAGCACCTCTGCGGAATTGTCCTTAACCATCTGGATCCTGCCTGTATCCTTAAACTCCTCATAGAGTTCCCCAAGTGGCTTTCTATCATCTGTGTGGCCCCATATAACATGAGGCACTAAAAGGATGTCCTTGTCAGTGGTATCAAGGATGAACCTGATAAAGTTCCTGTAGCTGTCCCTTACCTTATCAGGGTACTTGGCCCTTTCAAGGACCATGGGGCTTAGGTTGATCCCCACAGGACCACCCTTTTGTATATCTTCAGGCACCTGCTTTAGATCCTTAAGCAGTTCAAATGCAGGGTCCTTTCTTATCTCCAGCTTGTCCTTGTTGATGCCGGCTCCCACCAGAGCGCCATAGGTGATGGATTCCCTGGCGATTATATGTGTGTAGCTCCTCAGGTCATCAAGGAGCCTTGGGTTTTCTGATAATGAATCAGGTTCGATGGAACATCCCCACAAAAGTGTATCAAAGCCCTTTTTCTTAAAGACATTGTGGGCCAGGATAAGATCATCCACCATCTCAGGGTAGCAGTAATTGTCGCCGCCAATGGAAACTGCCAGTGGCCGAAGGCCATTTTCTGAAGGCTCGTAGGCTGGCACTTCTACCTCGGCGCACATTTCCTCATATACTTTGAATGCATCTTTAAATCTGTATCTTAAAAAAGACTCTCTATCTCCAGTGATCTTTCTGTAGCCGTAATAAATAATGTGGTCAAATAAATGTCTGTCTATGTGGTTTTCTTCTACAATGGTGCAAAGACCACTCTTTTCAATATCCCCCAGTCGGTACTTTCTATCCTCCCTGGCACTGTTGGTCACCAGAACGATCGGAAGCCGCGAATCTGCGCCATTATATGCTCTGATCGCTTCAATGATCCTGATAAGGCTGTCTGCGATGGCCTCGCATCCATGATTGCCGGATCCTGCATGCATATACAGAATAATGGGTCTTCCCAGATCAATACTCATGATGTCTTTCATCCCTTCTTGTGTTTATAGTATAGATCAAGGTAAGCTTTCGGACTTATCCTGAACAGCATGACCTTGATCTTGTAGCCGAAAGACAGCCCCGCAAAGGCTCCTCTCGTCTTCAGAGCATGGCCGATCTGATCCATGGCCTCTGAAACTGCAAGATCTGCAAGCACATCATCCCTCTCATTTTTCCCCTGAACTGCTACCTTGCCAACCACCAGAAGTGCAGTCATTATCTGGCTGCAGGAAAGGCTTACAAAGGCGTACTCTGACACCTGCTTCTTGTAGGGCAGGATCCTCTTTTCAGCCATTTTCCAGCACACAAACTGATCCATGTAGCTCTCCTTGAAGGCGCTCCCCATGGCTCCATCCTGGTTGTCGTTATATATGTAATCTTCCTCAGTGATAAGCCTGATGGTGTGGTCCTTCTCCTGAGAAAGAGCAAGATCGATCAAAAATATAAGATCCTCACCTATGGTGAGTTTCTCATTAAATCTGATATTCCTGTAATTGATGGTATGTCTGTCAAAGAGCTTACCCCAAACGTGGGTATTCTCATTGAGTATGGAATTTTCTATATACTGAAAGCCGCTGAGTTTCTGAGGGGAAACATACTTTTTGGTCTCATCCACAAGGACAGTTCCCTCGTCAGCGTACTTGGTCATGTTGTCTATGAGAGTCTCTTTTACCTGGTCGTCAGAGTCCACAAACACAAGAAATCTTCCGGATGCTCTCTCTATCCCAAGGTTACGGGCGTGGGACACTCCGTGATTTTTGCTGTGGATCACCACTATGAGGTTTTCTCCGTACTCCTTTTGGAGCTCGTCACAGATATCTGATGAGCCATCTGTTGAGCCATCATCCACCAGGATGATCTCCATTTCATCAGGCTCTACAAACTTCTGGTTTAAACAAGATAAGACACACGTTTTTAGTGTGTCTTTTGCCTGATAAACAGGGATTATAATACTTGCTATTTTTTCTCTACTATCTGCCATTATCTATCAGTATCCTGTCCAGCTCTCTCTTTCTACGCCAATGATGTACCAAAGGCCGTAGTGCTCAGCATAGCTTAGGTTCAGCCAGTTGAATTTATCCTCACAAATATCTGAGTCATATGCCATTGAAAATCTGTTAACCCATTCCGGCCTCAGCATCGGAGCTTCCACTACCATTTCCTCACCCTGAGAAACTTCAGTAAGGTAAGCGTCTCTTTCGTCGAACTCTCTCTTTATCCTGGCGAGATTAGCACCATCTTCAATGTAAGTAAACAAGAAGAGCACTGAAAGGACTGTAGCAAGCCCAGTTGCAAAGATCTGTATAAGGTCTTCAGAAAAACCTTCGTTGATGATCCAGCTAAAGCCATTCGCAATAGCAGTCATAAGAAACAGGCTTGCGCAATAGTAGGTACGAAGCTGTGAATCCGGAACTGCCACAAGAGCATAGCTTGTAACGAAAAATGCAGCTCCAAACAAAAACATATCTGACACCGCAGGAACGAACTTATCACCAGAACCAGTCCTATAGGCTATGGCTATGACCATGACTATAAATACCAGGATCAGTACCAGATAGTTTTCCTTAAGCGTAAGTGTAACCCTAAGGAACCTTGCAGCCATTGCCAAAAGCCCTGTGTGAGCCTCCTCAGCTGCTGCTGCTCTTGAGCTGTTTCCAGGAGATAAGATCATTATCAAAAAGCCGATGATATTTCCCAAAAGTCCGGAGACCATCCAACTTCTGATACCTTTAAAGTTCTTCGTCTTCATCCACTTAAGGAACATAAGAAGCAGAACGATAAAGATAACTCCGCCAGAGGAATTCTCATTGCACCAGCCGGCCAGCACTCCAAGAAGGAACATTCCGATAATTGATCTGAGGCTCCCTTTTTTATCTTCCCTGTAGGCCTTCCTGAACAGGAGAATGTAAATGAACATAATGGTGGCAGTAAACAGATAATTGCAGGCGCCGGTTTCCCAGAACACGTTGTTGCTGATAGCCGGATCAAAGAGCCACATAAGTATCAATATTCCTACATATACCCTGATGTCGTATTCTTTTTTAAAGTCAACACACTGGTAGATACATAGCGACAGGACCACAAAAACAAGTCCCGCAGCGATATTGAACACAGCCTTATTGCCAGTAAAGAAAAAGATCCTCATGATAATGTGGGCTACGCTTCTGCCTGTGTGTTCCATATAGTGCTCATACTCCTGAACAAACAGATCAAAGAAACTATGAGCCTGCGCCACCTTGTCTCCATAGATGACATCATCTGACATATTGGGCGTAAGGAACTCATAGATTGAAACCATTATGAAATTAACAAAAGCAACTGCATAGAACAGCTTTTTTCTGAGCTTGTCACTCATCTATTTTCCCCTTAAATAAACTACACAGATAAACCCCTGCGATCAGCAGGTAAAAGGCCCTTCCTATGTACCTTGATACAAAGGTTGCCTCGATAATAGTATATACAGACACAGATAGGGTTATCAACACTGACCAGATGTCCTTCTTTTTATAACACACGTATATCACCAGAGCCACTGCCACAGCAATGAGCACAGTAGGCACGATACCATACCAGTAAAAGAGTCTGACCCAGCCCATATCAAAGTACCCGTCAGCACCTCTCCCGGCAAAAAGTTTCCAATTGCTGGCTATTCCTCCATGCTCAGGCACTGAATAGTAGAGATTGCTTATCCTGTAATTCAATGCAACATCCATTCTCCAAACCCAAACAGGTATCCCAATCCCCCCAGTAGTGTATTCTCCCTCGGCACACAATCCTGCAAACACAGCAGTTGTCATGCAAAATACAGGCGTTACCATAAAAGAAATGATATATGGCAGTTTGTAACTTTTAAGATTTTTTGTGATACGCAGGATCAGTGCTATAGCAAGCGTCATAAACAGCATGAGTATTCCTGTTCTTGACCTTGTTAAAAGAGAAAATAATATCGACAGAATAATAACAAGACCATACTTTATGAGGCTTGCATTTTCACCATAAATCCACAGCCACATAAGAACAAGAACATATACACAGCCAAGAAGAGTATTGGGATGCCCAAAGCCAAGAACAAGTCTTGACTCATCAGCAATTCCCCTTCCATAATCTGCGATCAATACTACGTCTCCCAAAAACCCAAAAAGAGCCAGGGCAGCAATCACCAAAAAGCCTGCTATGCTGACAAAGAAACTGTACTTCATAGCTTTTTTCAGGTCTATGTCCCTGGTTGCCATCATAAACGTGGCAATTCTAAGAAGATCATTCTTCCCAGACAGGCGATAGCAAAGCGTAGTAAAGCACCATATTACAGCTATTACCACCCACTGTTTCCTGTCGTGCTTCATTATGATCACAGCTAAAAAAGTCAAAAGAAATGTTACCCTAAAGACATAGCTCTCATATTCGAAAAGAATCTCACTCTTTTCAAGGATCATAAGAAAAAGCTCAATTGAAAGAGCTACATAGAAAAGTATCTGGGAGTATTTTTTTCTGTTTTCTTCTGATAGAATCCTGTTTATCATGTACGTCATCTAAAGATCATCCTTTTGATCTTACGAATGGCCTTTCTGAAAAATCTTCCAACTGTTATATCGAACCTGTGATAGATCTTTGAGAAAGCAGTTATCTTCGGCATCACCAAATGCCCATATTCCGTCAGATGTTCCCTTAAGTACTTGGGATAACTGCCATCGATCTCAACTCTTTCAAATCTTGCATCCCTGCCAAAGATATCCTGGCCAAGCACAAGCCTGTCCATAGTCTCAAGGATTATTTCTCTCTCGTTGTACTCCTGATGAGCTGCTGCCTCAACCTTAACTCCAATCCTCTTTACAGGATTGGTCTCATGGTCTCCACCCATATACCCAAAGTGCCAGCCTCCATTTGCAACTCTCACTGCATTTTCGTCAGTGACAGCGCAGAGGTCACGGAGCCTTACTATTCCCTCTTTAGGTATGTTATCGATGGAAGTTACCTTTGTGCCAAGCCACTTCCTGTCTTTTTCAGCAATCTGTGGAAATTCTCTGGTTATAGAAAGAAGCTTACCTGACTTTTCTTCCATGTTCAGAAATCCATAAAAATTCCTCTGAGCAAGGTGATAAACTTTCGTCTTGTCAAAACTCTTTATTATCTTTTCCAGTTCTATCGGGTTAGGTATCTCATCACAATCGCCAAAGATGACCATGTCATCGCTTGTTGCTCCGACTTCTTTTAGTCCCTCTATCAAACGGTTCTTTTGAAAATAATCTCTCTGATGAGTTGTGCCCGTTGTCGGAGAATCCTCAACTGTCACATAAACAATCTTGTCTAAAAACTTCTTGAACCTATCTCTGTTAGCGTTAAAGCACAGATCCTTCTCCTGTCCGGAGAAAGTCATAGTAGCTTCCTCGATGATAAACTTGTCTACAAATTTGTCCAGTATATTAAGCCGAAGCTCCAAAATATCAAGTTCATTGAAAAAAGGTATGCAGTCGTATACTTTCACTTTCTGATCCTCGCTTTGATAAAAGCCTTAACTCTACACTTTAGTACATTGCGCATAAACATCTTATATGGGTATGAACATGTTTGAATACTGTGATAAAAAATGTCTTCCTCAGATGCCCATTTTGGAAGGTTCCGCCCATAATACTCACGATAAAATGCATCTGCAAAAAGCTCCTTGAGTTTTTCAGAAATCTCTTTTCTTCTCATGTCTGACATAACTATCGTCTTAGCGGCTATGCAGGTAGTGAGCGCTTTTCTCTCTGCAATCATATCAGAGTATTCCATGGGCTTGTCTTCCCATTTTTTTGCATATGCTTCAAGTTTTTCCCAGGCATACTTCTGATTTGGTAAAAACTCTTCATGATATTTCCCGGTAAGTCCCTGATTATCACATCTGTATCTATAAATAGTCTTCTCCAGATAAGAAATTCTTTCAGCCCTGTCCAGGAACTGAGCGGTCTGCAAGAGGTCTTCTCCATGATTTAAAAAGATATTTTCATCTTCAGCCAATGATGCAGCTGCCAGCTCTTTTCTCACACATTTATTCCAGAGGGGATTGAGCAGATCTCCCTGGCACATGGTGTCATAGAACACCTTCTTATCTGCTTTCTCATAAAGTCTTCCGGGCACAAATGGAAAAGTCCTTAGTGAGACTCCTGAAGCAGAGAGTCTTTCATAGTTGTAAAAAATGATATCCGGAAATTTATCTTTTTCGCAACTGCCCAAAAAACTGTCAAGTTCAGCTACTGCCCCAGTCTTAAGCTCATCATCCGCATCCAAAAAAAGAAGCCATTCACCAGATGCCACTTCCATACCAAGGCGTCTGGCAGCATAGGCTCCAATTTTTCCCCTGTGGAAAGCAGTTACCATATGGTAAGTGGCCGCATAATCATCACATCTTTTGGCACTGTCATCGGTAGATCCATTCTCAATGAGGATCACTTCCACATCAAGGGATCCATCATGGGTCTGCCCCAGTACAGATTCCATGGCTCTGTCTAAATATTCAACTCCGTTATATACGGGAATAATGACCGAAAACTTCATGTGATACCGTGCTCCCTCTTCCACTTGTCTGTCCTTCTCCAAAACAGAAGTGGGCGAATCGCCATCTTAAATCTCTTTTGGGGGTTGTAGAATCTTGGATATCCAGAATTCTCTCCCCACCATTTATGGAACACAAAGGGCTCAATTCCCTTATTTTCCGGCAGAGGATGCTCCCTTCCAAAGGTGATGGCAGTATCAAGATCTGCCCATTTAAGGCCTGCTTTTTCCATCTCATTTTTGTGGTAGCAGCAAAGGAAAATGTCCTCGTTGTAAAATCCATCAAAAACCTTTTCCCATTTAAGGTCATGAAGGGAAGGGTATTCAAGAAGTCTTTTTGACCTTAAGGATACACTGTTTCCAACCCTGCAGATCTCTCCATTGCTATCTCTGTAGAGGTAGTCGTTTTTGGGAAGTGGCCAGGGAGATCCTATATAGTCATAGTCAAGAAATACATCTCTCCAGTTCTCCGGGTGGATCACAAAACCATCGGCGTGGACCACCAGGCAGTAGTCAGTTTTAATGTGGTCTTTAAGCTCATAGACCATCTTGTAGTTGAACTTGTCTATACTGTCCAGCTTACTTGTGTGACTATACCTGATACTTTTTGGCAGATACCATGGCTTTTTATCAGTAACCAGCACTGCATCGCCAAACTCAATGCCGCGCATGCTGTACTTCATGGCCCTTACCGTCTCATATATATTTACACTTGTCATAGCCACCAGAGTAACCTGTGGCAACTGCAATTTCTGCTCTTTACTCATAAAACTCCGTCTTCAGGCTCTATAGGTCTTTATGATACCTGTACGCCTCTCAAGGGACCTCAATATCTTTTTTGCATAAAAAATCCCGTAAAGGCATTTTCTCCTGATGATCTGGCAAAAGAATCTTACCTTTCCCGGACGCTTATTGCGCCTTTTGTAGAGAGAAGATTTCTTTTTATATTCCTCAAGTTCTTTTTTACATTCATCAGCTGAAAAGAGCTTTCCCTTTTTATCCTGATATGTCAAAAAGCTGTAGATATTCTGCTCTGATGACCAGAATCCATCTGAAATATTGTGCCTTGCCCAGTACTTGGGAGCAATAGCCTTCTTAAGCTCTGTGCTCGACATAACAGGAACCAGAGCAAATGATGAATTACTAAGTATGAGATACCTTGCATTTTTAAGAGTCACGTAGTCCTTACCCATGTCAAAGTGATGACATTCATATTCAGGAAGGACCTTTTTTGCAGACTCCTCATCTTCTGTGATAACCATAAAGCGCATCTTGGGATTTATCTTTTTCATGTTCTTTATGGCATTTAAGAAGTAGCGCCTGTCCAGATAGAGCTCCGGATGATCAGTATATTCGCCGCCTCTTAGGTTGATGATGCAAAGATCATCCGCTGTATACTCAAATGACTCTGCTTCTTCTTTTACATGAAGCCAGTTTTTGATCTCACCTCTATACTTTTCAAAGTACTCCTGAGCCTGCATGTTGCCATAGATGATGGTTCCATCCGAAACCTCCATGAGCGCCTTATCCACGCCACTTATGTAGCAGCCGTTACTCATGTCATGTTTGGAATTGCCCATGTAAAGCCTGTCATCCTGCTCGTGATAGATCTTGTAGTCCTTCATCTCCTCCTTGGTGATCTCTTTTCCAAGATCAATAGGATCCATAAAGTACATCCCCTTGTTGGAATGAAAGACATTGCCTATCTGTCCGGGATTTACAAAGCCAAAATCCACGCCCTTTTCCATTGATATACATCTTGTGGTTATGTAAAAAAATAACTGATTACCGAGACCGTAGCCTGGTATAAATTCTGTTCCGATCATTGCTCTCTCCCACTTCAATGTATAACTGTTCTGCCTTCAAGAGACGTCTGTGTTATCTTTTCATCCTTAACTTCATAGATCACGTCACAGTTCTCAATGGTATTGAGTCTGTGGGCGATGATGATCATGGTCTTTCTACCATGGAAGCTGTTGATGGCTTCCATAACTGCTGCCTCTGTCTCGTTGTCCAAAGCACTGGTTGCTTCATCAAATACCAGTATCTCCGGGTTGTGATAAAGAGCTCTTGCAATACCGATCCTCTGACGCTGTCCGCCTGAGAGTCTTACGCCTCTGTCACCGATCTTGGTATCAAGTCCCTCAGGAAGTGACTTAACAAAGTCAGCAAGCTGAGCTTCTTCCATGACCTCCCAGATCCTGTCATCATCTATCTTATCTGCATCTATACCAAATGCGATGTTCTCTCTTATGGATTCATCCACAAGGTAGATGGACTGAGGAATATAACCAATCTGGGCAAGCCAGGATTCGTAGTTACTAAAGATATTGGTTCCATCGCACAGGATCTCTCCGGACTTAACGTGGAGAAGTCCAAGAAGGATATCAACTATTGTGGACTTACCGGCACCTGATGGTCCCATAAGTCCCACAGACTGTCCTTTCTGGATGGTCATGTTGGCTCCGGTAAAAATATTGACGTCAGAGTCAGGGTATGCAAAAACAATGTCCTTCATCTGGATCTCTTTTTCCAGATGGAGAGCTGGTCCTGCGATAGCTGCTCTCTCCGCCCTCATGGCCTTGTCTGTCTTCATGGACTCAGTCAGGTTGTTGTAGACAAAGTCCAGACTGTACTGGTTGTAGGCTATCTGGGTGAGGTAAGTATTTATCCTGTTGGCAGAAGGCATGATACGGATCGCCGCCATTCCGAAGGCCGTGATCTGTGGAAGCAGAGATGTTGCATCTCCTCCGCTTAAAAGGTAGAAAAGCACATACAAAAGAACCACTGCAATAAACACGGTCTCAATAAGGAGCCTTGGAATATTGTTCATTACAATATAGTTTCTGTCGATGTCAGCGCCTATCTTGCCCTGCTCGTAGTAGTTCCTGATAAAGAAGTCCTGTCTGTTAAGGACCTTGACATCCTTAAGACCATAGATGGCCTGAAGTCTCCACTTCGCTATCCTTGACTGTGTCTCCTGATTTCTTCTGCCGATGACGTTGAGTCTTGGCTTTAATATCTTGGTGATGATCAGGGTCAGAACAATAAGAACAATAAGGATAAGGGCAGTCATCTGCCAGTTAACAAATAAAAGAACTATTCCAAGGCAGATAGAAACTACCATCTCTGTGGTAAGAGACAGTATCGAAAGCATTAAAGTAAACGTCTTTGGAATGTCACTGTCAGTTATTCTGAATACTGTAGGGATGTCTGCTCCGAGATAATCTTCGTAGGGCCTGTTCAAAAACTCCCTCATGACCCTGCTTATCATGTCGTTTCTGGCGTGGGATATGAAGGTATTCTGCTTGTAAACAAGGAACAGAAGATAGAGATTTTTAAATATAAAAAGAAAGATCAGAAGGATCAAAAGAGCACTTGCAAGCTTAAGATCCGTATTGAGCCCAAGTCCCTCGATGATGTTTTTAAGGGCAGGATACTTGTCTATCTGCCTGTGAAGCGACTCTGGTTTTAGTATAACTGAAATAACGGGGATCATCATTGAAACGCCCAGGGTTTCAACCACGCCCCCAATGAGTATAAGGACAGCTAAAAGTACAAGCTGTCCTTTTTGTTTTTTATCAAATATATAATTGATCTTTTTCAAAAGATTCATTTAGATTGCCACCTTTGTCATGCGCTCTGTGTAGATGTCATCCATCTTTTTGTTGTTGATCCACTTTGATGGAGCGATGACCATTTTTTCCGGAGAGTCTCCGATCCACGCAGACCACCAGCTAAATGAACTGTTGGCCATGATGTGATGTTTGCATCTGCTCATGAGGAGCATATCTGCAACATCCGTGAACTCGCCCTCCTGGAGCTCAACATTGATAAAGTTGTGACCCTTGAAGTGTTCCTTGCACCACTCCTTGTCATCAGTAAAGATGAAGAACACAGCATTGGGGTGCTTCTGCCTTACCATTCTGATAGCATTCTTGTAGTAGGTCTCAGAGCATAGATTGTGGATCTTGATGTGTTCTTCATCAAGATAGTCTGTTCGTCTTACGTGAATGCTGACAGACTCACTGCACTCGATCTGCTGGAGAGTAGTCCAGCTGACTGAGTCGTGCATTATCTCCTGGGGTCTCTTAGCAAAAGTCTCCTGAAGCTCATCAATAACTTCAGGTGAACTAAAGTATTTGTCTGACTGCCAGTACCCAACAAGGTAGGCTTCCTCAACCTCTAAGATCTTAGGATCAAAGATCCCTTCTGTCTCGTCTATCCTGTGGGTCTTGCGGCCAGTAAGTTTACGCCTGATACGGCTAAAGATATCCATTTTGGAATCTGTAATGGCCACTACCTCTTCAGGTGTTGCCCTCTCGTACTCTATTCCAAAACGATCCAAAACCGGGATCCTTAATTTGTCATTGACAAACCCCGTAACGTCATCAATCTTGACCTGTTTTCCTCTATGAAGTAGTTCTCTGTAAAGGGCATATTGAAACATCTGGTTTCCAAGGCCGCCCTTAAGCTGGATTATTATCATAATTCCTCCGATAAAAGTGCATATACATTTGTAATTATACCATATATATGCACACTAAGTCACTTATGCCTCCCTGGGCCCTCCATCTCATACCACAGCTGGAACATAAGGATATACCAGATTTGTATTCTGTAAATGCCTCTGTCTGTGAAATCCCTCCAAATCTTTTCTACAACTTCACAGTCAAGGATTCCTGCTTCCTGGATCTTTCTTTTATCAAGCAGCTCCTCTGCCCAGCTCCTTAGATCATCCTCAAGAAGCCACTTGGATATAGGAATTGAAAAGCCTTTTTTGGGTCTGTCCATCATCTCTTTTGGAACGTATCTGTAAAGCACATCCCTTAGTATCCTTTTCCCTGTTTTACCATCCTTCAGATAATCTATTGGCAGACTAAATGCAAACTCGACGACATCTTTATCAAGCATCGGAACCCTTGTCTCAAGAGAGACTGCCATAGCAGTCCTGTCAACCTTAACAAGAATGTCATCCGGATGATACAAAAGCATGTCCATCAACATCACATTGTGGTTTACTTCGCTTAGAAAATCTGCTGGAAGATCCATGCATTTGTATTTAGCAGTCCCCTTTTTCAAGGCGATCTTCTTAATGATGGGATCTGTTTCATGCTCAAATTTATGGAGTTCATATGGAGATGCTGCTCCTAGATACTTTGCTTTTAAATACCTGGTCTCAAGATCTTCTCTACCAGTGATCTCAGTTCCAGTTGCCATAAGTTCAATCGAAGATAATGGTTTTCTTAAAGGATATGGTATCCTCTTTATCTTGTTCCATACACGACTGACAGATTCATAGGATTTGTACCCGCAAAAGAGTTCATCGCCGCCATCACCGGAAAGTGATACTGTCACATGGTCTCTTGTCATTTTACTTACAAGATAGGTTGGAATCTGAGAAGAGTCCGCAAAAGGTTCTCCAAATATAAACGGTAACTTCGGGATAACTGACTTTGCATCTGCTTCGGAAATATAGAGCTCAGTGTGTTCTGTGCCAAGATGTCTTGCTATCTCTTTTGCATAGACAGCCTCGTTAAACTTTTCATCCTCCATTCCAATAGTAAAAGTCTTTACTCTTCCTGGAGAAATACTCTGCATCAAAGATACAACGGTGGAGCTGTCTATCCCCGCAGAAAGAAATGCTCCCAGAGGAACATCCGCTATCATCTGTCCTCTTATGGAGTCTTTAAGAAGTCTCTCAAGTTCAGATGAAGCTTCTTCAAAAGAGCCTTTAAAAACTGATGCCTGCCCCTTCTTTGCCACATCCTTCATGGACCAGTAGGTGGTCTTATCATTTTCTAAAGTCCCCACATTTACAGTAAGAATGGTACCTGGCTCAAGCTTGAAAATACCCTTATAGATTGAATATGGCGCCGGAATATATCCATCCTCAAAATATATATCAAGTACATCTTCGTCAATTGGATTATCAAAACCATCAATGGCGCTTATGCAGCCTATATCAGATGCAAACACAAAAGCTCCGCAGGCATTGCCATAATACAAAGGCTTTTCTCCAACCCTGTCCCTTGCAAGAGTCACTGTGTTTTTTTCCTTGTCATAAACAGCTATGGCAAACATTCCCTTGCAGCCAGATAGAGCTTCTTCCATTCCATATCTCTCGATTGCTTCAAGGAGAATCTCCGTATCTGATGTGCTGCGAAACTGAAGATTCCCGTTGGTGGTTGCAAGAAGCCTTTCTTTAACACTACCTGCATTGTATATCTCACCATTGTAGACCATAACAGACCTTCCACTGGCAGAAACAAATGGCTGAGCCCCATTCTTAGAAAGGTCAACAATAGCAAGGCGCCTGTGTCCAAGCGCCACTTTTCTGTCTTTATCAATATATATACCGTCATCATCCGGGCCACGATGCGCCATTCTGTCATTCATTCTGGAAACGGCTGCTGATGCATCGCCCTTATATCCTATAAGTCCAGCTATTCCGCACATATTATGAACCTATTACTTTCTCAAAATAATTCTTCCATTTAGCATTAACAACATCCGGCGACAATTTCTTTTGAAGCTCCGTGGCATTAGCTCCAAGCTTCTCCCTTAGAGCATCGTCTTCAATGAGCCTTCTAAGCGCATCCGCAATGGCATCTCTATCACCAACCGGAACCAACAGTCCATTATCTCCATTTGTGATCAGTTCTCTTGGCCCACCACATGGACAATCCGTTGAGACACAGGCTAGTCCTAAAGTCATGGCCTCGATAAGAGAATTGGGCATTCCCTCGTGATCAGAAGCAAGCACAAATATCATTGCCTTTTCAATATGCTCAGCCACATGGGTCACATTGCCCTTAAATAACACTCTGTCTTCTATTCCAAGAGAGACAGACAATCTCTGAAGTTTTGCTCTCTCAGGTCCGTCTCCGTAGAATACCAGTGAATAATCCTTATGGTTTTCCGTAGCAGCTTTAAAAGCTTCCATAACCAGCGCATGGTTTTTATTTGGGTGAAACCTGGCCACCATCACAATTTTCTTTTCTCTGTCCCCAATATAGCGGGCTCTTATAAATGATGGATTTACGGAATTAGGAAGAATGGTGCATTTCTTTTGGATAAAAGAAGGAAACCTCTTCATTGCTCCCTTTGACTGTACGATGACTCCAGCCGCTCTTCCAAAGGTTGCCAGCATCCCTGCCTTCATGGACCTTGAGCCATACTCTATATCAGGGTCTGCCCTGCATGATACTACTACTTTGTATCCATCTCTTGTAGCGGTAGAAAGGGCCATGATATTGTTTTTTCCGCTAAAACTCAATATCAGATCAGGGTCTATACTCTTCCATATCCTGCGAAGCTTCTGACTTCTAAGTTTGAAATTGGTTAGCCTGTCCTTTTGCTCTGACTTAAGAAGCGCAGAAAAGACTCTGTCTATACCGTCCATCTCGCCGCCTTTTAGATCGACCCAGGCGGGATTTTCATCAGTATCCATAACAAGCTCAGCATTTGGAGCACCTGCAGGAACTCTTTTCCAGGCAGCATGTCTTACCTCATGCTCCTCCGGTGCCAAGTAGGTTGTGACCAGGGTAACCTGATATCCTTCCTCAAAAAAGAAATCTGCCAGGTTACACATAACTCTCTCTGCACCGCCCTTTTGAAGGGAGCCTATATACATTGCAATATGCCGTTTTCTATAAGAGGGATTTGTAGTCATAACTCTCCAACATTTCCAAAAGATCTGCAAAATAACTGTCTATGTTTTCTTCAGTTATTCTAAGGCGCCACTTGTCGACATTTAGACCATTGTTTTCGATGTCTGCAATTTCTGATTCTATAATTTCATTGACCTCAGGACTAAAATGAGCCACGTCCCTATAAAGGTCAAGGTTACCTGTAATATCAGTCTGAAACCCAAAGCAATACACATGAATATTGTCACATTCAGTCATGAGATAAGCTGCTATTTTTACAAGCTCCAGGTACCTCTCAAGATTCCCTTCCTGCCTTACATCTCCCCAGTAAGCCATTGAATATGGTGGAAAGAAATAAATAAAAGTTGTTTCAGGATGCTCTTTTGCAAGAGCTACTATGTTCTGATCAACATTTGCTGTAACAGTCAATATATCATCGTTTGAAGCTTCATAAATCTGCTCCGGCTCATCAAAGAGCGTGCTTCTCATAAGTACAACAGCCCTTGAAAACTCATTCTCATCTCCGGTATAACTATACTCATCAAAAGATGTGATCCCCGGCTCTTTCCCCAGGAAAAAACCAGCAACTGCAGGAAGTGTGTAATTTATTATCACATCCCTGTTTAAAAGATACTTAACGTCATCAAAGGGATTTTTGTTTGTAAGCCATACAGGATAGTCTCCCATGTCTGTCCTCATGGCATCCTTGTCTTCTAAAAGGAGTGAGTAATCTATGGTGCGAAAGACATATCTGACATTGTGTCCACTGGCATAGGAAGCTTTTAAATTGTCATTGATCTCCTTGTATGTAGCCCCTGAATATACCACTTTCACAGAGTCAGTTCCAAACAGTTCATCAAACTGGGATGTCCTGAAGTTCTCTGCCATTGAAGTTCCTGTAATGATGGCATCATAATCAAACTGCCTCGTGATCCCGTCATTTTGTGACCGCTGGTCTACAAGTCTGTAGTAAAAGTAGTCTCTGGGGGATCTGTAGTGAAAAAATGGGTCCACAAAAGCAACCAGTCCTCCGATCATAACAAGGGCACAGAGGAACAATATTATAAAAATAGAAAACCATTTCTTTCCAGTCATAATCATCTCGTTTTCAGAAATTAAAATACAAGAAGGTTGATATCCTGCTAAGGGATAGCACACTTATAAGCAATATTCCAAGAGTAAACAGTAGCGACAGCGCATTTTTCCGGTACTGTCTTTCATAATTATTTTTAAAGCAAAGGCACAGAACAAAAGCCATACCCAAAACAGAATAGAGACTAAAATACAAAACAACACTATCTGGATTGCCTGCACCCAATAATTCAAACAGATATCTTAATTTAGGTATCCTAAAACAGTCCAGTAATTCTGTTCGTATTTCATAATATGGCACAGAAAACCTTTTAAGAATACTAAGCCACTGTCCCACAGAGTCGGCCCTGAAAAGGAGCCATGCAACATTCACAAAAGCAAATGTAACTGCCCACTGAATGCATTTTATGGCAGCCACAAAGAAAGTTCCCATCCTGCCTGCAGCCTCCAGGATCTTTTGGTTTATCCCTCTGGCCATACGGTTAATGCATTGTCCAAGCCCATGGATCACGCCCCATAGAATAAAGGTCCAATTTGCCCCATGCCATATACCACTGACCAGAAAGACTATCATGATATTGATATAGGTTCTGGCTGCGCCTTTTCTATTTCCTCCAAGTGGTATGTAGATATACTGAGTCAAAAATCTTGTGAGAGTCATATGCCATCTCTTCCAGAAATCTGCAACCGAAAGAGCCTTGTAGGGGGAATTAAAGTTCATAGGGATATGGAAATTGAACATACTCCCAAGACCTGTAGCCATATCGCTATACCCGCTGAAATCAAAGTATATCTGAAAGGTATACGACAGCATGACTATTACTATCTCGTATATCGAAAGAGCTTCATCTCCGGTAAAAACCTGTGCATTATTAAACCCCCAGGTCACGGCTGTTCCAAAGGTATCCGCAATAAGAACTTTCTTTGCCAAACCTCTTGAAAAGAGCATTATGCCCTTAGAAAGGTTATCGAAATCAAGACTCTTTTTCCCTTTGTCCCTAAACTGGGGAATAAGCTCTGAATGGAGCACAATAGGGCCTGCCACAAGCTGCGGGAAATATGCCACAAATAAAGCATACTCCATAAAAGAATAATCTTTTGTCTCACCCTTGTAGGAATCCACAATAAAGGAAATTTGCTGGAAAGTAAAAAAGCTGATTCCCAGAGGGAGTGTTATATGCCTCAATACAAAATCAGTTTTAAATGCAGCGTTGACATTGGAAATGAAAAAATCATAGTACTTAAAGTAAAAGATCAGTGCCACATTAAAAACAATCCCAATGTTCAATATGGCTTTCTTGGTGCTATCAGATCTACCATCGGAAACCATGGCTTTTGACAACAGATAATTGGCTGTTATGCTGCCACAGATGATAAGGAGATAACTCACATTGAAGTAGCCATAAAACCACAGGGACATTATGAGCAAAAAAGCTTGTGCAAGTTTCTTTTTCCCAAGATTATTGAGCTCAAAATAGCCAATAAGGCTCAAGGGAAGAAAGCACAGTATAAAGATAAAGGAATTAAACTGCATCTACCCTGAACCTCACTCCATGTAGTAATTATACCATTGCTGGAAGATGTAGAATGACCATGCAATCTTGCTAAAGTTTGCGCCTGTTGCCGGGCCGGCATCTCCCTTGGCCACGTAATCACTTATAAACCTTGATACATACTCAGGGTCAAATACCCCCTGCTTCTTAAGATAAGACGTACTGCTGTAATCAAGGAGCGCTTCCTTTAAAGGACCGCGAAGCCATGCATCCATCGGAACACCAAAGCCTGTCTTTGGGCGCTCAAGCATCTGCCTTGGAATATAGTCATAGGCGATGTCCTTTAGAATGTGCTTCTTGTCCCCTTTGTAGTACTTAAACTTATGGGGAATCCTGAAGGAATACTCCATGACCTCAGTATCCATAATTGGGCATCTGTTTTCCAGCGAATACTTCATGGATGCCCTGTCCATCTTCACAAGGATATCCTCAGGAAGGTAGGTATCCATATCAAGAAGCATTCTCTTTACCTGAAAATCCCTTGTGGGATAAAGGCTCTCTATTGGATACAGGACCGGAGCTTCGTTTATTCCAAGATTAAAATCGGTATTAATGTAATCAAGAGCGTGAACTGGTACATCTAATGTCTCTTTTCCTGAAATAAAGGCATGGGAGGCCTTAACATAACCTTCAGATACAAGCTGCGTTTTAGTCTCAATATCTCTGTTTCCGGCTATGACCTTGACTCTAAAGGGCATACGGTCAATCAGTCTTCTTCCGCCAACGCTGATCTGTCCGACAGCATTGACGATCGCTCCGGGAATCTCAAGTCTCTGAGCCTGCCATACATTGTCATAGACATTGTAGCCGCAAAAGAACTCATCTCCACCATCACCTGACAAAGCTACAGTAACGTCTTTCTTTGCCAGCTTACTCACCAGCATTGAAGGGATCTCTGAGTTGTCTGCAAAAGGCTCATCATAGTACTGAGGTATGCTGGCCACCAGATCAAACATCTCTTTTTCAGTGATGTACAGCTCTGTATGGTCACATCCGAGGTAGTTTGCTATCTCCTTTGCATACTCAGCCTCATTGTAGCTGGGAACATCAAAGCCTATACAAAAAGTCTTTACAGGCTCATCAGAAAGCTCCTGCGCAATAGCTGTAACAAGAGATGAATCGTATCCACCAGACAAAAATGTTCCAAGTGGCACATCAGCGATCATACGGGATGCAACGCTGTTTTTAAGTCTGAGCTTAAGGCCTTCCTTGGCCTCTTCATAATTATTTACCGGATCCTTGGACTTTTCTTTATAGACTTGCCTTATATCCCAGTACTTCCACTTTTTGATCTCGCCGTCTTTAAACCGAAGGACTGATCCCGCCTCTAATTTATACACATCTGTAAATATTGTCTCAGGAGCGCTGATGTACTGATTGTATAAGTATCTGGGAAGGAGCTGTCTTCTGATCTCCCCCTTAAATCCAGGACATTTCATGATAGGTTTGAGCTCTGAACCAAAGATGATATTTCCGCCATCAATCCAATAGAAGAGTGGCTTTTTACCAATCCTGTCGCGAATGAGGAATACTTCGCCACTTTCCCTGTCATAGAGGGCTATGGCAAACATTCCATGGATATGGTCAACCATGTCAATGCCCCATTTAAGATATGCAGCAATTATCACCTCAGTATCACAGTTTGTCTTAAACTCGTAATCACTTATTTCCTCTTTAAGCTCGAGAAAGTTATATATCTCACCATTAAATATAACGGATACTCTGCCATTTTCTGAATGCATAGGCTGATGTCCAAGAGGAGACAGATCCAGGATCGCAAGTCTTCTCTGCGCAAACCCTATGAAGTAGTCATTTGCGCCTTGATATATCTCGACACCTGCATCATCAGGACCTCTGTGGTACATGGTGTCATTCATGATACGAAGCGCTTCTTCAGTTATTCTTTTTTTCGATACATATCCGCAGATTCCGCACATATTATTTACCGGTTATCTCTTCAAGATAATCCTTCCACTGGTTGTAAATAGCATCTACACTGGCTATCTCTTCTATCTTTCTGGCGTTTTCGCCAAAGCGTCTTGCCAGCTCCTTGTCTTCAATGAGTCTGCAGATCCTGTCTGCAAGCGCATCTTCATCTCCTACAGGAATAAGAAATCCATTTTCTCCATCCCGTATGACTTCTCTTGGACCACCACAGGGACAGTCTGTTGACACCACTGGCATTCCCATAGCCATTGCTTCCAAAAGAGAATTTGGCATTCCCTCGTAGTCTGAACTATAGGCATACACTTCACCCTTGGGTATCTCCTTTTCAAGGCTGTTGCTGCCGCCCATCAAAAGGACATACCCCTCAGCCTGGTTGTCCTTTATGAGTTTTTCAAGAATCTCCTTTGTTCCATCCCCTGAGTCAGGACCATATATCCTAAGCACATAATCCGGATGTTTTTTGTGCACCTTCAAAAAAGCTCTGACAAGCATTGGCTGATTTTTAAAATCCACAAGTCTCGCATGGTGGACCACAGCCTTCTCCCTTACCTCTGGCAATGGATTTCCAAAATACTTGGGATTGACAGGATTCATGATGATCCTTGAATTATCCTGAAGGTATGGTTTAAAGAAATCTTTCTGCTCCTTGGTTTGATACACGCATCCTGCAGCCTTTGGAAAAAGCCATCTGATCTGAACGCTGTCAGAAAAAGCATCATAATAACCTATAGGATTGATCCTGATGGATATCACCACTGGAATGTTGCTGTTTCCAGCTGCCATAAGAGCTCTGTAATTAGCCCTGTGAGCAAAGGCCACAAGCACATCTGGCTTATACTCTTTTACAAATTCTTTAAGGTACCTGACCCTTAGAAGAAACTTTACTATTCGATTTTTCCTTTCATCATCTTCACGAAGGCCCACATGGACTCTGGTAACTCTGGGGTCAAGCTCAAACTCATCCTTATCATACCACTCTGTCGCTACATAAACCTTATACCCCTCCTTGGCAAACTGATTGGCAAGGTTTGAAACCACCCTCTCAGCTCCGCCCTGGCAGAGGCAGTTCAGATGAAATGCAATACTCTTCATGTTCGCTCATCACTCATATCTTTTGAAAATCTCATGAATACTATCTTTATATCTGTCTGGTGTATAGTAAAGAGCTCTCTCATAGGCCTTTTTACTATATTCATCCCTGAGCTCTTTTGAGGCTATCAGTTTTTTGATCTTGTCAGCAAGGAGCTTCTCTCCTTCTGTTATCACTTCCGGATCGAAGTTTTCATGCTCATCCATGTCAGGAACAAGTATTCCAAACTCACCCTCAACAGGTTCTGTGATGCTGCTGCCGTCTGGAATACGGCCTATAAGGTCCTCATACTCTTTTTCTGAAAGAAGTATCTCTCTTGGGCCTGTCTTACAGTCCGCTGATATCATTGGCTTTTTAAGAGCCATAGCTTCAAGTACAGCATTGGGAAATCCCTCATGGTTGGAACTACATACATAGATATCAGAAGCCTTAACATAAGGGAACGGGTTCTTCCTAAGTCCTGGGAAAAAGACCTTATCCGCAACCCCCAGTGCGCTTGCAAGCTCTTTATACTTATCAAAATTGCCCGCGCCAAGAACTATCAGCCGAGCCTTTGGGTGATCCTTTGAAGCTATTGCAAAAGCCTTCAAAAGATGCCATATGCCCTTGATGTAATCGTTTCTTGCCATGCAGGATATCACGACATTATCCTCGTTAAAGGGATAATCCGCTATCTCTTCACTGCCTTTTTTCTCAACATCCTCCACATCCAGAGGGTTGTAGATAAAAGTACTTCTAGTATAATCAAAGTCTCTCTCAAGCTGACGGACGATTTCTTTAGAACAGGACAGCACCTGATCAGACCTTCCGCAAAAGAGCTTTACCTGCTTTGTGCTCTCCATATCTGTCTGGCAGCGAAGGCCTGTAAGGACTCTTTCCTGTGCCCTTGAAAGGACATTTACGTAGTTGGCAGAGCTTCCAAAGCTGTAGGAAATATCTATCTTCAGCTCTTTTTTTAGCTTTCTGACCTTACTTACCCTTTTTAGTACATTTATTACTTTGTTAAGTGTTCCTTTTTTTGCAGGAACATCAATGTCGATGACATTTAAACCTGATACGTCGTAGTTTATATCCTTTGAGCTGAAGATCAGGATATATACGTTGTAATAGTCCTGCATCAGTCTTGCGGTCTTTACACACACTCTCTCAAAGCCGCCCTGATGGAGCATTGGTACCATCAGCATCAGATTTTTCTTTTCCAAAGAACCCATTAAAAATGTCCTCTCTCGTAGAAATAGGCCATCATCTTGGCCTGGGACTTAACGTCAAAGCCTGCAGCCTTGAGCTTGCCAAGGATGTAGTCACTGCTCTGTGCCCTGTCACCAATCGAATACTCAATGGCTCTGTGGTGGTGACCTGTGGTCTTCTCAGGAATATTGAGAGCTTCGAAGCCTGTGCCGTTATCCAGCATATCGATGTCAGGAGCATCCTCCTGCTCAAATACGCTCTCACGCCTCTCTCCAGCTATCTTTGTGAAGGTCTCATTGACCTTGATCTCTTCCATGAGTGCATCCGGCTGGTAGTCTTCCCTGAGCATCAGATCGTCAAGTATCTTCCTTGCCCAGTCACGGGGCTGGGATGTTATGCTGCGGACTGATACAAGCTCCGTTACACACACCTCTTTTGTTATGGTGTCAGATACCAGACACTGAAGACCTGCAGCCTGAGCTTCCACAACGCTTCCAGGAAGTCCCTCATATCTTGATGGAAAGCAGAAGTAATCCATTGCCTGGTAATAGTCGCTGGCATTGGATTTGTTTCCTGCAAAGATGCATCTCTCTCTGATGTGGAGCTTGTCAGCAAGCTTTATCATATCCTCCATCAAAGGACCTCTTCCAAGCATAAGGAGCTTGACCTTCATGCCATGCATTATGCTGTACTGATTGAGGTCGTCATTGTCGAGGAGCCTGCAAACCTGTGCAAAGACATTGAGCAAAAACTCATGGTTCTTGGCGTATCTAAAGCTCCCTACATGTCCGATAACTACAGCGTTTGAAACGCCAAGCTCCTGCCTGATGGCATTTCTCTTTTCCTCGTTGTAGGCAAAGCGCTTAAGGTCAATGGCATTGGGGATGATCCTGACCCTTCCAGCGTCCATAAGCTCTTTTCCAAAAACAGCAAGACCAGCTTCACTGGAGCAGGCAAAATTGTAGTCAGTTACCCCTTCCTTTTGAAGAGGAGTCCTGAAAAGCTTAGTTGCAAAGCCCTTAATACCATTGTCAACACCTGCGCTTCTTGAGTGGGCGATGCAGATAGGTATTCCTGCCTTCTTGGCGATGGGCAGATAGATCGAAGCAGTGCTTGTCATGTGGCCCTGCACAACCTTCCACTCATTGGGATGACTGTCAAAAAATCTCTTTATGGCAGACTTGTATTCAACAATATTGGTACCTGTAAACTTGGGAAGGCAGAAAATCCTGCCACCGAGTTTATGTACGCTATTATCAAAATAGTCCGGCTCTCGAACTGCCATCAGTTCATCAGAAGTCGGACTCTTCTTTCCTGTTTTTTCAGGTGAATAGTGGACAAGGAAATCAAACTGTATCTTGTCCCTGTCCATATTCCTATATAGATCGATTATTCTGCATTCTGCTCCTCCAAGTCCTAATCCCCCGAGGACGTGGAGCACTCTGATCTGACCGTAGTCTTCTTCCATACCATTACCCCAAAAATTTTCTAAGATGAAGGAAAGTATACTTAACCTTAGCTGTTAAGTACTGCATAGCCTTGTCAAAAGTGGTCTTGTCCACGATCTCCATGCGGCTGTACTCTGTGTAGGAAACAGCTTTTCCGCTAAGAAGGAGCTTCTCAAGCTTGTCAAAGTCCTTGTCGTTCATGCTGTTTGCGTGATAAACAAAGGTGACAATGCCGTCTCTTGTATCATCCAAAGCCTTGGATCTGTTTACTGATATTGGATAGAACACCATTCCATTCTGTCTGAAGGGCGCTATTCCAAAGCCATCAGTAATGATAAAGAATCCATTGTCCTTGAGAGCCCTGAGCGTATTTTTATCAAAAGAGTGGGAGGGCGCCATAAAGATATCTGTTACGATACCCTTTGCTGTAAGAGAGCGCTTTCCCTCCTTTATCATCTCGTATTGCCTGTCGTAGGATAATCCGGCAAATTCAGACTTATCTCCTATGGGAAACATACCCGGATTCTTGTTAGTGTATACATGATTGTAACCATGCATAGCCACCATCCAGCCATGTTCCTGAAGCTGTTTTACATAATTCCAAAAGCCTTCCCTTGGTTCTGTCTTTGAAAGGCTTCTGTCTCTGTTTTCCGGGATCACACCAATGAGCGGCTTGATGTCGTGCTCGTCCAAAAGATTCTTGAATCTCTTGAACCTGTTCCAGTCCATATCTGGCGTGATGTCATCCATACGAATCGCTATCTTCATAGATTGTTCCTGTACCATTCAATAGCAAGCTCAATACCTGCCTTGAAATCATAAGATGGGTCGTAGCCAAGGTTCTTTCTTGCCTTTGAAATATCTGCGTTTGAATCTCTGATATCTCCAGCTCTTGGTGGTCCAAAGATTGGCTCAACGTCTACGCCAAGAGCATCTGTGAGATGGTGGTAAACATCAATAAGATACTCTCTTCCACCTGCGCCGATGTTATAAGCTTCTCCTGCGGCGTCTGATGAAGCAAGACATGCACGAAGGTTACCTTCGATAACGTTGTCAACATATGTAAAGTCTCTTGACTGCTTGCCATCGCCGTTTATTGTAGGAGTCTCGCCGTGCATGAGCTGGCGGAGGAACTTAGGAATAACAGCTGCATAAGCGCCATTAGGATCCTGACGTCTTCCAAATACGTTAAAGTATCTAAGGCCATAGGTATCAAGGCCGTAAAGCTTCTTGTAAAGCTTGCCGTACTCCTCATCAGTCTTCTTGGTAAGGGCATAGGGTGAAAGAACATTGCCCTCCTGTCCTTCCTTCTTGGGAAGTACTGTTGAATCTCCATAAACTGAAGAGCTTGAAGCATAGACGAACTTCTTGACGCCGTTCTGTCTTGAAGCTTCCATCATGTTAAGTGTTCCTCTGATGTTGATCTCTTCGTATAAAAGAGGCATCTCAATACTTCTTGGAACTGAACCCCAGGCAGCCTCGTTAAGTACAAAGTCTACTCCCTTTGTAGCTTCCATGCAGGCATCCAGATCGCGGATATCCTTCTCAAGGAAAGTGAACCTTGGATTCTCCATGAAAGGCTGTATATTCTCAATGTGTCCTGTAGAAAGGTTATCCAGACAGCGAACTGTGTAGCCCATATCAAGAAGAGCTTCACAGATGTTTGAACCGATAAATCCTGCGCCGCCTGTTACAAGGAAGACGCTGCTCTCAGGAAACTTTAAATCTTTAAATCCCATTTTTTTACTCCTATACAAGAAAGTTCTGCTCTCGCTACGCTCGCCAGAACGACGTTCGCACTAAACTCGACAGAACCTCATTAAGTGCTCTCAGTCACAGTCTCCAATAATCAAACTCAGGCGCTGTGTAATCATTCATGTCATAGATGCCCTTGATATCCATGAAGACCTTTGTCTTGTGTGAAGGATTGAAGAACCTGGCAATGTCTGCTGGCTTGTAATCCTTGAAGTCCTCATGTGCAACAGCCATGATCACAGCATCCATATCCTTAACAGAATCCATGGAATCAAACTCAATACCATAGAGACGCTTTGCCTCGTCTGAGTCTGCCTGAGGATCCACAACTACAGGTGTGATGCCGTATTCCTTAAGCTCGTTATAGATGTCGATAACCTTGGTGTTACGGGTATCGGGGCAGTTCTCCTTGAAAGTGAAGCCAAGGATAGCTACTCTTGCATTCTTAACAGGGATGTCATTTGCAATAAGACGCTTAACCAGGGACTCTGCTATATATTTACCCATGTCGTCGTTGATACGACGGCCAGAGAGAATGATCTGTGAGTGATAACCAAGCTCCTCTGCCTTGTATGTAAGGTAGTAAGGGTCAACACCGATGCAGTGTCCTCCCACAAGGCCTGGGAAAAACTTAAGGAAGTTCCACTTGGTACCTGCTGCCTCAAGAACGCTCTTGGTGTCGATGCCCATTTTGTGGAAGATCATGGAAAGCTCGTTCATGAAAGCGATGTTGATATCGCGCTGTGAATTCTCGATAACCTTGGCAGCCTCAGCAACCTTGATGGACTGAGCCTTGTAAACACCAGCAAGAGCAACCAGACTATAAACCTTGGCTACAGTCTCCAGTGTCTCCTCATCCATGCCAGATACGATCTTGGTGATGGTATCAAGTCTGTGAACCTTGTCACCTGGGTTGATACGCTCTGGTGAGTAACCAACCTTGAAATCAACACCGCACTTAAGTCCTGACTCTTTCTCAAGGATAGGTACGCAGATATCCTCTGTTACTCCAGGATAAACAGTTGACTCATACACTACTATAGAACCCTTAGTGAGGTATTTACCAAGAGTGTGGCTAGCTCCCTCAACAGGTGAAAGATCTGGTGTGTGATCGTCATTAACAGGAGTTGGAACTGCTACTACGTGGAACTTGCACTCACGGAGTTTTTCAGGGTCAGCTGTGAACTCTACAGATGTCTCCTTTATAGCGTCGTTTCCAACTTCTCTGGTGGGATCAATACCCTTTTTATAAAGCTCTACTTTCTGAGCATTGAAATCATATCCAACAACCTTGATCTTCTTGGCATATGCTACAGCTATAGGCATTCCAACATAACCAAGTCCTACCAGTGACAGCTTTTCTTCTCCGGCAAGGAGCTTCTCATAAAGATCCATTTTAATTCCTCCAGGATTTATTTGATAATCTCTTTTATCTCATTAATATACGTCAATATTATACTACGCCTGTCAAATTTCTGCTCCACATGGTTTCTGGCAGCTTTTCCCATGTTTGCCCGCTTTTGGAGCGACATTCCCATGAATTCTGAAATAGCTTTGTACAATGCTTCTTTGCTTCGGGGTTCACACAGAATGCCAGATACATCCTTTTCAACAATCTCTTTACAACCACTTATATCTGTTGTAATGACAGGTCTTCCTGTAGCAGCAGCCTCCATGAGCACATTGCTCATGCCCTCATGATAGGAAGGATGTACGATGGCATCAGCCTCTTTTATATATGGATGTATGTCCTTCTGATAGGGGATAGACTTAAAATACCCTGATGCTTCCGCCTCTTTTACCTGGTCCTCGAAATCCTCTTCAGAGTACCCGACAGCAGCAAAGGAAACCTTGTCTCCATACTCTTCATGGGCCTTTTTAGCCGCATACAAAAGCTCCTCTGTACCCTTTTCTTTCATAAGGCGCCCAATATAAAGGAATCTTGTGACATCGTCCTTATGTCCCGGATACTCTTCAAACCTGTGCTTATCAAGGTTTACTCCAGAGCCGTTTACTACAACAGCTTTTTTTCCTCTGATGCCATGTTTTTCGAAGACCTGATGATTATATTCATTCTGGAAAAAGAGACATCTGCAACCCTTAAGTGATACCTTGTACATGGCAACTATGAGTTTAAGCAGAATCCCGCCCCTCTCGAAGGTAGAACCAAGGCCTGTTACCGTTGAGATATAAGGTACTCCAAGGAGCCTGCTGGCAAAGCCTCCATAAATATTGGGCTTTATGGTATAGGTTATGACTATGTCAGGTCTCTCAGTCTTTAATAACCTCTTATAAGCGCCAAAAAGAGCCATATCCTGTACAGGATTGACTCCGCGCCTGTTTATGTCAGTATGTATTACTCTGCAGCCCTCGTCCGTAAGCTCTTTTACCTTAAGGTCATCCGGAAGGCTCAGCACAACTTCAAAGCCTTCCTCCATAAGCCCTGTTAAAAGCTCATTCCTAAAATCAAAGAGCCCGCTGGATGAGTTGGCCAGTATCAACGCTTTTGGCATACTCTCCACCTTTTACTTTGCAAGCTTGTCCTCAGCCATAATGCAAAGCTCGTTATATTTCATCATATAGATACCTTCCTGGTAATCTCCGATCCTGACCGGATTCTCATAACCATTCAGGTTATTGATGATGCACCTTGGGAAATTGACTCCGCAGGCGTAGGCATGAGGATATCCTCCGCCAAACCTTGGATTGACCTCTGACAGATACCAGGTATCTGTTGCATTATCGTAGAACAGGTCAATGTCGATCATTCCTCTGTAGCCAACAGTTTCAACAAAAGATACGATCTGCTCAAAGAGCCTTTCATCCTTCACAGAAACGGATTTATCTGTCTCCCCGGCTCTCATCTTGATCTTCTCTTTTAAGAAGATATCTGTGCACTTGCCGCTTATGAGATCGATGTAAACATCAGCGCCATACTCCTGTCCCTTCATGTACTCCTGGATGATCAGGCCATCATGATCATGGAAAAGAGCTACCAGCATCTCTTTTGACTCTACTGCGTTTATGTTTATTGATGCACTGCCATTTCTTGGCTTAACAAAGACAGGATAGTCAACTTCTCCTTCGGAAAGAGCTGTCTCAAAAGCCTCCATGGTAAGATAACACTTTGCAGTAGGAATTCCCAGCTTAACAAGCATTTCATACATCCTGTACTTATCAAGGCTGGTCTCGCAAAGCTCATAGGAGGAAACTATTGGAGTTACGCCAATTTCGGTAAACCTGTCCGCATTGTCTGCAAGAAGAGAAAGCTCAGGGTCTATCAGACTGAAAACTCCCTTGATGTTGTTCTTTTTACAGATGCCCAGGATCTCATCGATATAGAATGGATCCTTGATCTTTGGTACGATGATAGCCTCATCAGCATCATAGATAGCCGGTCCTATATTGGAACAGTCTGTGGCAAATACCTTGCCGTTATTGGCAAGTTCCTGCTTAAATGCCTGTACAACCTTGTTTCTGGTTCCTGCGCTCAAAATAAGAATATTGGTTGCCATATGTTCATCTCCTCATTTTGTCTAGTTCATCAAAAAACAGCGGCGTTCCTCCTGTGTGGATAAAGAGGATCTTTTTGTCTGAAAGATACTTGCGTCTGATGTACTGCTCCATACCCCAGAAGGCTTTTCCGGTATAAGTGCAATCCAGGGGCATTCCGTAGTTTACAAGGGCTTTTTCTATGGTCTTTGTTATCTCTTTGTTGTCCCTTCCATATCCATCGCCTGTATACTCATCTAAAAAGATAGTGTTTTCCTGGATCACATCCTCTGCGATCTGCCCTCTGCCGGGTTCTTCCTTCAGATAATCCCTTATGCTTTCAATAACAACATCTCTGCCTCTTGGATTTTTCCTTGCGATACTGATACCGATTATCTTTTTATCATCACCTTCAAGAAGCTGTCCGCACACAAGCCCAGCCTGAGTTGTTCCGGTTCCTGACGCCAAAAAGATATAGTCAAAGCTTATGCTGTTTTCTTTTTCAAATTCCTTTATCTCTCGGTAGCACTGGACATAGGCTCTTGTGCCTATATTGCCATGGCCTCCGCCCATGATAAAGTACGGATCATGACCAGCCTTCCTGAGCTCCTCAATCTTGGCATCAATAGTGCCCTTAACTTCATCCACAGGAACTGTTATGATCTCAGCTCCAAGGATATCCATAAGCTTGCTGTTATAAGTAGGATCACTGACTTCACTTGGTCCTATGATAAGACACTTAAGTCCGCGCTGGGCAGCCATATTGGCGATAACTCTGCAATGATTTGAATGGCTGCTGCCATAGGTGACCACATAGTCAGCTCCAAGCCTGTCTATCTCATCAAAAAACAGGACCGCTTTTCTTGCTTTGTTTCCGCCAAAAGAGTAGGGGATCATGTCCTCTCTTTTTACATAAAGGTCCTTGCAAAAGTCGCTATTAAGTTTGTATACAGGCGTTCTTACTTCCATTAGACCTCAGTCCTTTGAAGATGTAGCTTTCCTGTACTCATCCAGGTCCGGCAGCGCATTTAATGCAACTCCGTCATGGGTAAGTACAGCCTTTACAGTATCTATAATGACCTTGACATCTGTAAGAAACGTCAGATGCTCAACATAATATACGTCGTATTCAAATTTCTTTTCCCAGGAGATGGCATTCCTTCCATGGGCCTGGGCATAGCCTGTAAGTCCTGGGCGAACGCTGTGGCGAAGTCTCTCCCTCTCGGTGTAGTAGGGAAGATATTTTACCAAAAGAGGTCTTGGTCCAATAAAGCTCATATCACCCTTTAGAATATTGAAAAACTCAGGAAGTTCGTCAAGGCTTGTTGCCCTAAGCTTTTTCCCGAAGGCGGTAAGCCTGACTTCATCCGGCAAAAGCTCTCCGTTTTCATCCCTCTCATCAGTCATGGAACGGAACTTGTACATGCCAAATATCTTTTCATCCTTGCCTGGGCGCTGCTGCTTAAACAGCACAGGGCTTCCAAGCTTTATCCTTACAAGGACAAACAGGATCAGATACAGCCAGGAAAACAGTATTATCACAAAAAGTGACAGTACTATGTCCAAAAGTCTTTTTATGTACTTGGAATAAATTGTATTCTTCATACCCGGTCGATGCCTTTATTATTCAAAACACTTCTTGATAGCTGCGATCACTATATCCTGCTGCTCAGGAGTCATCTTGTTGTCACTTGGAAGGCAAAGGCCCCTGGTAAAGATATCCATTCCCACATCAGTGATAGCGCCTTCATCAATATAGGCGTTACTTCTTGCCCTTCCGTTTCCATCCTCTGTGATAAAAGGATTCATGCGGTAGATAGGCTGCATGTGCATTGGCTTCCAGATAGGTCTTCCCTCTGCATTGATGGCTGTGATCGCATCAAGGATCTCTGTAGGGCAGCTCTTACCGGGCTCTGACACATATAAAACATCCTTCTCGCCCCTTACCTGCTTGCACATTGCATCTTTATCTATGAGCATGCATGAAAGCCAGAAGTTAGGCTCTGATTTTTTCTCGTCATATGGATTCATTGAAACAGGAAGATCCTTGAAGCCTTCCTTGTATCTGTTGTAGATAGCTTTTTTCTGAGCGATGTGCTCTTCAAGGTGGGGAAGCTGTCCTCTTACAACACCAGCAATAACGTTACTCATTCGGTAGTTAAAGCCCATCTCCTCATGCTGATACCAGGGTGCATCTTCCCTGCTCTGAGTTGACCATTTTCTGATCTTGTCTGCGTCCTCAAGGGAGTTTGTCAGGAGCATTCCCCCTGCTGAGCCTGTTATGATCTTATTTCCGTTAAAAGAAATAACTCCGATATCTCCAAAAAGTCCTGTCTGCTTACCTTCATAGGTTGCGCCAAAGGACTCAGCGGCATCCTCTACAATAAGGGCTCCATGCCTGTCACAGACCTCTCTTATATCAGCGATCTTGCCTGGGGTTCCGTAAAGGTGAGCAACTACAACAAGCTTGACCTCAGGATATATCTCAAAGGCCTTCTCAAGAGCCTTGGGATTCATGTTCCAGGTGTCAGCCTCTGTGTCGATAAATACTGCCTCTCCGCCTTCGTAAGCAACAGGGTTTACTGTAGCATCGAAAGTCATGTCAGAGCAGAATACCTTCCTGCCCTCCAGGGTTCCATGAGCGGTCCTGGGCTGACCATAGAGCTTTTCCCCTGCAAGTCTGATGGCAAGGTGAAGGGCTGCTGTTCCGGAAGAAAGAGCCACAGCAGCTTTACATCCGATCTTTTCTGCAACCGCTCTCTCAGACTCATTTATATTTTTTCCAACTGTAGACATCCAGTTGGTGTCATAGGCTTCCTGAATGTACTTTATTTCCTCACCATGCATTGTTGGTGAAGAAAGGTACAGTTTCTTTTCAAATGGTTTAATTTCCATTGATATCCTCCGCGGTCTTCTGAAGGGCCTCTCTTCTCTCTCTTGTCATTGTATATCTGTGTACATCTGGATGATAGGTCTCAACAATCTCTTTCACCAGATCTCTGATCTTTGGAGATTCCTCTTTTGCAGCCTCATTGAGCTTTTCAAGCTGTGAAAAGAATCTCATCTCGTCCATCTCGATTGGTTTTCCGATGTGGATCATCTTGTTGGCTGTATCCTGGAGTCCCTCCTCGTCCATGAGCATCTCCTCATAGAGCTTCTCCCCGGGACGAAGGCCGGTGAACTCAATCCTTATGTCCTCTCCAACCTTGTAACCTGAAAGCTTTATCAGGTTCTCTGCAAGATCAAGGATCTTAACAGGCTCACCCATATCAAGGACAAATATCTCTCCGCCCTTGGCAAAGGCTCCAGCCTGCAGTACCAGCGATACCGCTTCTGAAATGGTCATGAAGTACCTGATGATCTCAGGATCTGTTACTGTAACCGGTCCGCCTGCAGCTATCTGCTTTTTGAAAAGAGGGATAACTGAGCCATTGGATCCAAGTACATTGCCAAATCTGACAGCCACAAATTCTGTGTCATAGTGCTTGTTGAAGGTCTGGATGATCATCTCACAGATCCTCTTGCTGGCACCCATGATATTTGTTGGGTTAACTGCCTTGTCTGTGGATATCATTACAAACTTCTTACAGCCATTAGTAGCTGCTGCCATAGCGGTCTTCCAGGTACCAAATACATTGTTCTTGATAGCCTCGTTAGGGCTGTCTTCCATGAGAGGCACATGCTTGTGGGCTGCTGCATGGTAGACAATGTCTGGCTTATATTTTTCAAAAATATTGTTGATACGAACTGTATTTCTGACTGATGCTATAAGAACCACCAGGTCCAGATCAGGGTACTTTTGCTTTAATTCCTGCTGTATCTCATAAGCGTTGTTTTCATAAATATCAAGAATGATAAGGCGCTTAGGATTATGACCTGCGATCTGTCTGCAGAGCTCAGAGCCAATGGATCCGCCGCCACCTGTAACCAGGATGGTCTTGCCACTTACATATCCTGCGATGGAATCAATGTCTACAGTAATAGGATCTCTTCCAAGAAGGTCCTCTACCTCTACGTCGCGAAGACGTGATACGTTTACCTCACCATTTACCAGCTGATACATTCCAGGAAGGGAACGGAGCTTACAGTTGGTGTTCTTACAGATCTCCAGGATCTTTTTAAGCTCCTGCCTGGACACTGAAGGCATGGCAACTATGATCTCGTCGATGTCGTAAAGATCAGCGCACTCAACGATCTTGTCTCTTCCGCCAACTACGCGGATTCCCTGGATATACTTGCCCCACTTGTTGGTATCATCATCAATGATGCACTTGATGGACATGGTGGAGAAGTTACTTGTTATGATGTCCTTAATGATGATATTTGCTGCCTCTCCCGCACCAATTATCATCACCGCTTTACTGTTGTTCTTGTTTACAGCCTGATTCTTTTTACTCCTGAAAAACCTGTAGGAAAACCTGCTGACGAAGATCGCTGTTATCAGAAGGAAGGTGTACAGGAAATAATAACTTTGAGGAACAGGCTGGGTGTGGGATTTAAAAAACTGAAGTCCAATGGCGTTGCTCACTCCTGAGATAACGCACGCCATGACCAGATTCTGCATCTCCCGCTCTCCTGCATATGCCCAGAGACTGTCATAGAGCTTGAACAGGTAAAACACAGCTACGGTAAGTGCTATGTTTATAGGCAAAAAAGTAGTTACCGGATTTAAAAAGTAGGATGGGATCTCATCAAGACTAAACTCATACCTCATGAGCACTGCCACATAGCTTGCCATGATTATGCTTATGATGTCATAGATGATAAGACCGGTCCTTCTATATAGTTTTGCAAAGTTAAATGGTTCTTTTTTCTTATTCATTTCCTTGTGCCTTAAATGTTAATGGAGCTAAAGAGAGCATAAGTGCTACTGTCATAGGATTGCAGAAGTGGAATACCCATTCGGAGATACCTGCCACTGCAAATCCAATTATAATTCCACATGGAATAAGGGATAACATATCTTTCTTTCTGTTGTTCTTAAAGCTTATCAGAGATGCTATAAATGCAGCTATCATTGTCAGTATGAACAGAACTCCGCCCACGATACCATGGTCATATGCAACCTGTAAAAATGTGTTATGGGCATGAACTGCGATCTCTCCGGTGGGAAGCATAGCTCCCATCTCATCATGCCCCCACATATTAAGCTCGGATATGTATGACTTAAAGATGGTGATACGTCCATTAGAGATCACGTCAAGCCTGTTGGACTCGTCCACATATTCTGCCATCTCCTCAAGGAGCATGTAATACTCAGCCCTTGTAAAGCCGGCAGCTGCCAACAGGTTATCTGCATCACTGTCTATAGAGCCGTAGCCCTCATAGTTCTCGCTGTCCGGGTTCTGCGGGCTGTCTTCATAAGGCAGACCATAAAGATCATAAACCGGCTCTCCTGTACCCTTAAGATCATAATTGTTTGCATCGTTAGGATACTCATAAGTGCCTACATCCATTCCCAGAACTTTACTTTCAAAGAGGTTAACAAATCTCTCAACACACATAAAATTGGTGTTGTCCCAATCTGCACCACCTCTTACAAACTCATCTGTATCATCAATGGCATAAAATACCGGATCTGCCACCATTGTGGGAATGATCCTCTGGAGAGTAAAGGCTGCAGGGAAGCACAAAACCAGTGACAGCACAAATACTCCAATGATCCTGAAAAACTGTTTCTTGTAATAAGAAACCACAACGCAGATAACCAGAAGTGTTGAAACGATTATGGCAAGATAAGCTGTTTTAGAAACAGTAAAGATAGCATAGGACATGATGCATCCAAACAGGACTGTCTCTTTCCATGCTATAACAAAGATTTCCTTAAGGGTGCTTCCCTTGGGAAGTGATATTATCTTGACCATCAGAAGAACTGAAGCAACTGCTCCCATTACAGTCAGATACTCAGCGGTAACTGTAACTGTGTGGAACAAAAATCCAAATCTTCCAAGCATATAGCCGGCAAAATATCTGTGAAGCAGGCAGAATACCATGGAGATACCAAAGTTCATCATCAGTCCGCCAGCTAAGATATTGTAGTAGTCTTTTTTCTTTTCCCAGGCTGCAAGCCTTATAAACAGGCAGGTAAAGGTAAGTGCCAGATAAATGCCCCAGTCTCTGGTGTTTCTAAGAAGTATCAGGGCTACGAAGAATACTGCCAGAATAACACCAAATACACTTGGCCTTGCCTTGATCTTTTTATTGCGGATACCTAAAACCAAAAGTCTTATGAAATTGAGTATAAGAAGTCCGCAGAGAATAAATATGATAATGCTGCACTTTAATATAATGTTCTGCAGATCTGCTTCTTTTTCGGTTTCTGCGATCTTATTTACTGAGTAGTAATGCACGCCATAAATAGCAGAGCCTGCTACCCACACAAGATTGTAGATGTTTAATGCCTCTTTTATGGAAAAAGTAAGTACCATTCCAAGAAGAAGCCATATTACCATATGCTTTTCAGAGATGGTATGGAAAATGTCGTAGAGACCATTCATATAATCTGAGGCATACCATATGGCCATGGCGATACAGAACATGATCAGCACATACTGAAGTCTGTCCTCGTTTTTAAGTCCCTGCCAGAAGGATACTCCCTCTTCATGGAAGATCACCTTGTGGTTGATGGCATAGAATGTAATGGCCGCGGAGATGATAAGTCCAATCTCATAAAAGATGATGTCCACAGGCCTTGAATCAAAAAGCTTAAGTGGAAATACCATGATCATCAGAGAAAGGAACACTATTGCCGCTACCGGATTAGCTGTAAACTGAAGCACTCTGGCAACGGTAAGGATGTTGTTTTTCTCAGGGTTCTTTTTAAAGAACAGATCTACTAACAGGCAGATCACTGCAGCAAAAGCAGCCACAGCCGCCATCCAGATAAGTGAGAGCTTTTTGGACATAGGAATGCGATAGTTGTACTTAGCACCCAGGTGATAGCCCTCAACATTAACGTAGTTCTCCGTAAAGTTCCCGGTATATTCAGATGATCCGGCACTTTCAAGTCCAACTGAATATTTGGACCTGCAGGGCATCAGTCTGACTGCGTAGGTCTTACCAACTTCAACATTTACTTCCATTGGAATATTGACATATCCCGGAAGTTCCATCCCTTGCGTGTCAACATAGGTTGCCAGTGCGGATGCTCCATTTTCATCGTAGAGAATTGTGTGGATATATCTTCCACGCTCCATTTCTGAAACATAGATATCAATTGAGCTCAGTCTTTCGTACTGAGCTGTAAACTCCTGCATAATGGGCATGCTTTCGTAATTTATGAGCTTTGTAAGTGTCGTGATCTCCCCACTGCCCGGTGCCTGCCAAACGCTGGTGAACAGCCTTACAGGATAGATAGCCAGTATCGCTATTAATGCAAAAATAAGCACAACAGCTCTTATGGCTGTGCTTTTATTTATAACTTTTCTCATAACTAATCCTTTAATATACGCATAATAAGTGCATCATAGTATGATAACACACATTCAGGCCCTAATCAAACAGCCGCCTTTTCTTTGCCATGACAAGATCTCACCAGCAAAAGAGGAAGAGTTGTCCACAGATAAAGCACATATCTGACCAGATATGTGGGTCCTAAAAGCACTGTGCAAAAAGTGAGGATCATGGGCAAAAATGGCAGTATCTCCCCAGTCCTTTTTTTGGACAGCCTGTAGGCAAAAACAAACATGTAGATAAACAGATATAGCCCAGGTGAAAAAAGCAGGTGCAGGATCGTTGCATCCTGCTGAAAGCTTCCAATGGATAAATATTTGTAAAGCTTGTCTATAACAGGAATAAAACTCGTTCTCTCTCCGGGAGGCTCGACCTCATAGCCAAAATACGAGCTTTCCTCGTAGGTGAAAGAAAAGACCGTATTGCCCTTATATACATTTATGACAGCAGGCGGATAATAGTACCCGTAGGAAGTGAGCATCCAGGCATTTAAGTATGCCACAGGATGGTCCTTAAACACCTTTATCCAAACATTCCAAAAGCTCTTTTTATCCTCCTCATAAAGCTTATTGTTAAAGCCAACCTTTACCAGATCAGAAACCCTTGGGGTGTAGTTTTTAAGATTTTCTTTTGGGATGTAGCTTTCTATCACCGCCTTATCCTCATCAGAAAGACTATCACCGTCATAAGTATAAACCCTGGCAAGCTGCATGATGGGCACAGTGAGCATCTCCTGATGGTGTGTTCCTTCTGAATTGCACACAATTGACAGGATACTGGAAAAGAGTAGATACAGGACCATAGGAAGTACCAAAACAGCTGCCATCAGTGGCTTTAGCTTTTTTCTGAAATAGATAATGGCAAATGGCACAAAGACCAGATACGCATAAAAACCGTTGTGTCTAAAAAGTGGCATAAGTACTGCTACAGCCACAAAAGAGACAACCTTTTTTCTATTTTCAAAAAATCCCTCAACATCCTCAACCATCTGCAGAAGAAACACTGTCATCAGCAGAAGAAACGCAGAAAAAAGTCCATCCTTGCACGAGCACAGGGTATACATGACTATTGTGGGAAAAAGCCCATAGAATAATATCCAAAAGACCCTTGCTTTCTTTCCTATTCCCTTCTTTTGCAAATAAGTCACAACGTATGCATAGACCGCTGAGATCACAAGAAGCTGCAGGATCAGATATACAGCAATCCCTGCATTCCAGGAGCCAGACAGCTTGTGTACAAATGCGATCACTCCGCCCAAAAGAAGGACATGAAACAGCGGATGATGAGTGGTGAAGGATCTGGTAAGAACTTCATTTAATTCTTCCTGAGCATCATATACAAAAAAGCCCGGGAACTCAGCAAGGAAAACCGGAATGCATAAAGCGACAAGAGAAACAAGATTTATCAGATAGTCCCTCTTTGAAAACTCATTTTCATCCCCTTTTTCTGGCAGGCGGATTATCCCAAAGAGCCTTCCCCCGTGCCTTGCCATGTCATAGTTTCTCCAGACATATCTGGTATCTACGGTAACAATGACCATTAATGCAAGCATTACCATCATTGCATTTTTGTCGTAAAGATCGATCACATCATTAGTTTCAAGCTGATATCCAAAGGTCAAAAAAACACCAGCCAAAATGCCAAACAAGCCTGACATAAGCCAGGCCAGTGTGTTTTCTTTATTCTTTTTCATCACGTGTTGTCTCCCGTATCACGTACTGCGGATTCTTGTTCTGTGAAATATACATCCTTCCAAGATACTCACCTATCATTCCAAGCATGAGCATGATCATTCCCCCAATAAACATGATCGCACTCATAAGTGCAGCAAATCCCATAGGTGCTACAGGATAAACGAATTTCTTGATGACTGTATAGATACCATAAAGAAAGCCTACAAATGCAAACACAAATCCTGACAGTGTGGCTATGCGAAGGGGTTTGATGCTAAATGCAGTAAAGCCGTTTATCCAAAGGCCAAAGAGCTTGGAAAGCGTATAGCCGCTCTCTCCTACCTCTCTTTTCCTATGGGTAACATCCACATTAACTATATTCTTGGTTGTCCTTAAAACAAGGCCAATGACATAGGGGTATGACCCCTCATACTTGATCATCTCATCAACCACAAATCTCTTTGCAGCGAAGTAGCTTGAAACATAAAGCTCCTTGGGCTTGCCTATCATGGCGCTGGCCATCCATTCGTTCATGGCAGTGCCAAAATTCCTGAAGATATTATGCTGTTTATGGCTGTACCTTGCATATGCCACGTCAGCTCCGTCATCCAAAGCTTTTATAAGCTTGTCAGCCTCATCAGCAGGAGTCTGTCCGTCATCATCAAGGCATATCACGATATCTCCCTTGCTGGCACCAAGTCCCGCCATAAGCGCTGCATGCTGTCCAAAGTTTTTTGCCAGATTTATACCAGTAACTGTATCACTGTTTTTTGCAACCACAGCCTTAATAGTCCCCCAGGTATCATCAGGGGAACCATCATTGACCAGGATTATCTCATGGTCATAGGCAGGAAGTCCCATCATGACCTGTCCTATTTCATCTACTACCGCTTCTAGTGTATTCTCTGATCTGTAGCAGGGAATCACGAAAGAGATCAGTTTCTTTGCCATAAAATTACCTCTTTAGGAAAAAGTCTTTTTCATCAATATCATATCATCTTTCTGACCGTCACTGCACTGAACCTCAGGCAGAAAAGCGCATCTCTCAAAGCCGGCATTCTCATAGCTCTTTATCGCACTTATATTTCGGACAAAGACCCTGAGGATCAGCTCTTTGAGGTGGATCCTTGTATTGGCATAGTCTGTCATCAAAAGAGCTGCTTCATTGCCATAGCCCTTTCCATTTGCATCGTCCTCTCCGATGAAAACTCCGTACTCTGCAGATCCGGATACTCTATCGATATCCCTAAGATATACGCTTCCTACAGGTCGTCCATCTCTGCTCTTTTCACATATGATAAACTGTATGACCTTCCCTGTATCCAGCATGGTGCGCTTCCAGTTCTGCTGACCTTCAAGGGTAAAGGGCTCTCTGTAAATGAAGTTTTCTCTGACTCTGCTGTTATTTCTCCACTTCACGATAAGAGGAAAGTCACTTTCTTCAATGAGCCTTAAGCCGATAAGCTCACCTTCGATCTCATATTGTCTGTTACTCATCATATCTCCTGATCATTTATGTTCACTGACTTTATAGATCACAAACACATCTGCAACCGTGTCAGTCTTTTGAATATCTACCTCATAGCCTTTATCAAGATAGTAGTCCTTTAGCCAGTCCACATCATTTACGGTTTTGGAAACCACATAGACATTGTCCATAGTAAGTATAGCATCCTGCATGGAGGATAATCCAAAGGCATCAAGTTTTTTATAATAGAGAGGGCTCTTGCATGCCCATCCACCCATAAGATCATGGTTAGCCAGGCTGTTGTCTACATTTTCAAACATTTTTTCCGAGAATGTTCTCTCCTGGCCATCAGTTGCGGATACTCCTGTATAGACATCCACAAAATAGAAGGAATCCCCATGCTGATCAAAGTATTCATAGAGAGCATCATAGTGATCTCTCATCTTGTCTCTTTCTGCCATCTCATCAGAAATAACACTTATTTGATTCGGGATAAAGATCATGGATACAACAGCCGCAGCAAGAAGGAGCAGCTTTACAAAGTGTTTTTTGACCCCATCTTCTGAAATGATAAGGCCTGTTAAAACCGCTATTTCCATAATATACAGAGGATGTGTGATCCTTATCGGGTCTCGTCCTCTGACTATTATGTAAAGCCACAGCGTCGACCTGCAGGCAAAGAGCAGCGCAATAAGAAGTATTGAAGCTGCCTTCCTGCCCTTTTCTCCCCAAAACAGGAAATATGCTCCTACTCCCAGATACAGGATAAGTGCTATCAGGTTAAGCGGTGCGTCTGTCATCGGATATTCATAGCTCTTTTGATATGCAACGTATCTGAGTCTGTATAAATAAAATGGAATACTTGAAATAAGCCTTGATGGAAGGGGTACCTCGTCAGTCTTTAGCCTGCTGGCATACTCTGCCACGCTTCTAAGGATCTCAGTATCCACTTCATCATCAATACCATAGTTGTAATTGATAAGAAGCTGCTGCTCCGGCTTTGAGAGATTTATCTCATCGTAAAAATCCCTGTTCTCCCCATAATCCGGAATAAACTGAAAGTCGTAGAGCTCAGTCCTTGCATCAAACAGCGCATTGAACTGTTTCCACTCCGGGGAAGAATAAGCTACATTGTGAATGACGCTTGACAACACAAGGCCCAGGACTATCGCGGCGCACAGTGTAAAATACTTTTTAAAAAGGCATTTCTTTTCCCCATATCTTGAAACACGGACGCCCGATACCACAGGCTCCTCATAGCAGCGCCACGACATGCAGAAACGGATCAGGATCCCCACACCGACAATCGGGAGTGTAAGAAGCAACATCTCAGATCTTATAAGATAGGCCAGTACAATAAGGAAAACTGCAAGAACATGGTCTTTTTTTCCATCGCCGCTGTGAGTTAATACCAGAAAAGCTGCTGTGGCAGAAAGAAGTCCACAGGTAAAGGTGTACTGGACAAACACGAAATGAGAAAGCATTCCTCCGAGAACAAAAAGGATTACAAAGGCCCCTGCTATTACTTCCCCTGCTTTATCTTCAGCCACTTTAAGCGCCCTTGAAAGCAGAATGAACACGCAGCCAAACTGACAGGTGCACAAAAAAATGCCATACCAGTCAAGACCTCTATATGCTCTGTACAAAAGAGCAATAAAGGCGCTGACAGGATACAGCATCTGTATGTTATGTCCCTGGGGAAGCCCTGTGTAGGCTCCCGACAGGATATCTTTCATTAGAACGTCATCGTTAAGGTCAAAATAGAAGTCCCCGAAATAAGCAGCTATAGCTACTACAGCCAATGTCAGGACAGCTGAAGCTATGAAGTTCACAGAAAAAATCTTTCTCTTCATTTTGGGGCTCCAAATCAGTTAAATTTGTAGTACTCCTTAATTCTCATGACTACTTCATCAAGATCATCATTTGTAAGTTTATAATACATAGGAAGGCGAAGCAGTCTCTCGCTTTCTTTTGTAGTATATTTGTCCTCTCCTCTAAACTCACTGTATTTGACACCTGCCTGTGATGAGTGGAGTGGAACGTAATGAGAAGCAGGAAGGATATCGTTGCTTGTAAGGTATTTAATAAGTCCCTGTCTCTCCTCGAAATCCTTGCACTTGATATAGAACATATGGGCATTGTGAACACATTCCTTTGGAACATAAGGAAGTTCGATAAGCCCCTTCTCCTGTAAAGGCCTTAAAGCCTCCATGTATCTGTTGTAGTGATCTAACCTGTCGCTGTTTATCTCATCCGCCATCTGAAGCTGAGCATAGAGGTAAGCTGCGTTCATATCACTTGGAAGGAATGATGATCCAGGCATTATCCAACTGTACTTATCAACCTTACCAAGCTTGTAGAGAGTTCTGTTTGTGCCCTTCTCACGAATGATGATGGCGTTATCTACGTAGGTCTCATCTCTGAGCAAAAGAGCTCCACCCTCGCCCATACTGTAGTTCTTGGTCTCATGGAAACTGTAGTTACCAAAATCTCCGATGGCTCCAAGGGCCTTTCCCTTGTAGGTTGCCATAAGGCCCTGAGCTGCATCCTCTATAACAAGGAGGTTATGTCTCCTTGCGATATCCATGATGGTATCCATCTCACAGCCAACTCCGGCATAGTGAACAGGCACGATAGCCCTTGTCTTGGGGGTGATAGCCTGCTCTATCAGGTTCTCATCTATGTTCATGGTGTCAGGTCTGATATCAACAAATACTACCTTGGCACCTCTAAGTACAAACGCATTGGCAGTTGAAACGAAGGTGTAGGAAGGCATGATAACCTCATCCCCCTCCTTGATATCTGCCAGGATCGCTGCCATCTCAGTAGCATGAGTGCAGGATGTTGTCAAAAGAGCTTTTGTACAGCCTGTCCTTTTTTCAATCCACTCATTATCAAGTGCAGTGAATTTACCATCACCACAGATCTTCTGTGCTTCAACGCACTCTTTTATGTATTCAAATTCGTTCCCTGTATAGGGTGGTACATTAAAATTTATTCGCATTTATCCCGCCTCCTGTCAAAATGCCTTTGACGTCTCAATCCTTTTTTCTAAAAACGATGAGCTTGCTTATAACATAATTAAGAGCTATTACCACAAAAGTTGCTCCCAGCTTAACTGGCATCTTGGGCCACGCCAGCAGTGTAATGAAAATAAAGATCAAAAGATCCTCAACCACAAGTGTAAACAGTCTTCCTGCAGTAAAGGATCCTGCCTGCTTAAGGAAGTCTTTTGTGTTATCCACTTTGCCATCAAATACCCAGGTCCTGTTAGTGAAGAACTGAAATGCCACGCAAATAACCCAGTCAATGGAGTTATTGATCACTTCATTGATGTGCATCACACTGTCCATGAACCAGAAAAGAAACAGGCTCAGGAAGAATGTAAGGCCACCAAAAAAGAGGTACATAAGTCCTTCCTTATGTTTGGTATAAAAAGGTTCAAATATATTAAGAACAGGTAAAGACATGATCCTGTCAAAAATATCTTTTTTCTTGGTATCGTTCATAAATGCTTAAGTGCTCCTATCTTTTTAATCACTGACAGTATAGACCATAAATCTATCACTCTCAAAGACCTTATTATAATCATTGGAGTCAATATAGTCCATCAAAATGTCATTCTTGTCCTTCAGGGTAGCATACTCAGTCTGGTTGGGTCCAATTATGAGAACCGGCAGCTCATCAAGAGTCTTTGGGACATTTTCCATCTGATCCCTGAATTTTGCAGTGCTGTAGCTGTCAAGCTCTGGCCATACAGTATTGATGGCAGGTTCAATATCAAAGATATAGGAAAGCCCCGGAACTCCCCCGTAAAAGATAGCTTTTTTATCAAGAAGCTCAAGCTCCTCAAGGGCATGATACAGCTCATTTACAGAATCCGCATTGGAGGAGGTCGTTACCATGGAGGATGCCTTAGGGATCACCACATGGCTGTCTCTCTTTTCACCATCATCTCCGTCAAAGAATGAGAAGTTCATGTGGAAAACCGCTCCCTGGATAACAAGGACCACTATTACCATAGTAACCATTGCCTGCCATGGGAAATTAAAGTCCATCTCTCCCAGCCTGCACATAAAGCGTCTGAAGAGCCACAGGGTTATTGGGGCAACAAAGAACAGGTTGTTCACAAGAGGGAACGTATAGTTATTGCTGCCAAGAGGAGTTATCAATATGACCATCAGCGAGGTAAAGGCCAGGGTCTGCTCCTGTATGCTGCCATTCAGCACTCCTGTTGATCCTATAACAGCCAGCACCAGTGCGATTATTATGAACATCATGGCAGCCTGGAACATGCTGTCGTAGTACTGATAGTTTCTGGTAAATACTCCATTTGCAAAATAATACCTGACTAGCACCAGTAAGCCCGCAATATACAGGATCTTTTTTACAATGACATAGCGCCCAGGCAGGATATTAAACATGATCACACCTGCTGCAACACATGGGATCATGATCAGCATCTCTTTTAAAGTGGTGATATATGCTGAAACCACAGAGCTGATCATTCCTCCGGCGGTATAGTCAGCTGCACCTTCAGTCATTCCGAAAAGTCCAAATATCATATCAATGTAAGCTGTCGGTCCATACATCAAGGTAATGGCCAGAAATGGGATCGCAGCTCCCAGGACAAATCCACCTATGCAGATAAAGGTCTTTTTTATTGTTGAAACAAATCCATCCCTTGTGAGGAACTGATAAAACCACAGGACCAGGATAAGTGAAACCTCAGTAATATTGGGGAATCTGACCATCACGTTAAGTCCAAGGCAGATTCCAGCAAGCATAAGAAAAAGGTTCTGTCTGTCCCATTCGAACATCCCGAGCAAAAGGCACAGGATCGAAAATGTAAAGAACAGATAGGTCAGGTAATTATATAGGATAACTCTTGGGCACCAGCACAGGCTGATGGCAATAAACTCGCCAATAAATATCATCCATCCAGGCATCCATTTCTGGAGCACGTAGTAGGACAAAAGGGCCACGATGCTGACAAAAAGGCTGCAGTATACATTCATCCCCAGCATTGTCCCTGCACCAGGAAAATGCATGATGAACCTGCCAACCACATTGCCCAGAAACGTAGATATTCCCCACATGGGGTCTATCAGCGGTAAAAACTCATAGTTAGATAAGCCATAGGTTGTATCTGTAATATCAAGGCCCTGGTTCACTCCAAATAGCGGATACACAAGAAGTATCAATGGAAAAAGATACTTCTCCAAGGGAGCCTGGAGCCCTTTGAATTTAAAGAAATAGCTTCGTAAAGGTTTTAGCATATGTTGTCGTCCCACTGCCTTATCTTTTTAAACAACCAGGAATCGTGCAAAACTCTTCCAATGAATTCAAATACTGTTTGTCTGACCCAGTCCACAAAAATGCCTGCAAGGAACACCAGCAGTACTGATCTTACAAGATGCCAGCAAAAGAGAAGAATACTCTCCGTTGGAACCGGTCCAAAAAGATGCTCCATCCACTCCACCCATCTGTTCTGTATCTCAAGATGCATGTGAAGAAGATATACTCCAAAGGTATACGGAGCCACAAACCTTACGACTCTGGTAAAAGAGCTCTCCCTTAAGCTCATGAACCTGAACAGGGAAAACAGTCCCAAAGAGCCCGTAAGTATAAAGAAATAATTCATATGAAAAGGTACGCTGGAGTAGTAATTAAGTCCACCAAATCTATAGTTGTACATATATAGCAAAATACTCATGATGCTGCTGATCAGACAGGATACAACAAACACTATGGCACTGCGCTTTGCATTATAGAAAAGCACCACATCATATTTTCTCACATAGGCAGCTATCAGATACAGGCACAAAAACCATCCAAAGTCATACCCGTAGTGATCAGTAGGGAACATTACCGGAACAATGCTCTTGATGACACAGAACCATAAAAGAAGTCCCATTATGGTGAATTTCAGCTGTTTTCTGGAAAGTGTCTTAACAGCAGCGTTCATGACCGGTGCAAAAACGTACATTATCACGTACGCAGTCACAAACCAATAGTGTTCAGATGAAATCGGGAAAAGATACTGAACCGTCTTAAAAACTGAGTTATCTGCATGAACCACGTATGTCCCAACTGCGATCATGGCAACAGATACCAGGATTGTATAAAAGTAAACCTGAGCTATGAGCTTTAAGATACGACTGGGCTTTACACTTGACTGTGACAAGAAGTAACCGCTAAGAAACACATAAGCATTCATTCCTGTCAGGCAAAAGCTCTCAAGAAAAGTCGCAAAGAGCTGAACCCCTGTTGCTGGAGATCCCAGCTCTAACATGGAATTGGAATAAAGATTGTAATGCAAAGTTATGATCATAAACATAGCTATGATCCTTAAGAGCTCGAAATTTGCATTCCTCTTTTTTGTTGACCCCAAAGCTCCACTCATAACGCCTCCAACAAAATTACCTTTCCCGAACTGCCTTACCATCCTTAATGCCATAGATCATGTCACATTTTTCTATGGTCTGAAGCCTGTGGGCAATGATAACCAGAGTCTTCTTACCATGGAGTCTGTTGATGGAATCCATAATAGCTGCCTCTGTGTCATTGTCCAGGGCTGATGTTGCCTCATCCAAAACCAGTACCTCAGGGTCTTCAAAAAGAGCTCTCGCAATACCGATCCTCTGTCTCTGACCGCCTGAAAGTCTGATACCTCTTTCTCCAATTTCAGTATCAAGCCCCTCTGGAAGCTCTTTTACAAAAGAATCAAGAGCAGCCTCGGAAAGAGCCTGCCAAACCTTGGCGTCGTCTATCTCATCATCCGGAACACCAAAAGCCACGTTCTTTCTGATAGTTGAATCTGTCATAAATATAGTCTGGGGAATATAGCCAATATTCTTAAGCCACCCCTTGTAGTTGGTCTTGACGTCCACGCCATCTGCCATTATCTTTCCTGCTTCCGGTTCCAGAAGTCCAAGAAGTACATCAACAATGGTTGTCTTGCCGGCGCCTGAGGTTCCTACGATACCAACACTCTTTCCAACCGGGATAACCATATCTGCCCTGTCGAGAATGTACTTATCAGTTCCAGGATATTTATAGGTGATACCCTCCATGGAAATGGTATCCTTAACAGGAAGCTTTTCTACATTATCCTTGATCCTGTAGTCCTCACCGTTATAGGAGATGGACTTATCATGGATCTCATTCTGGAGATTCTCGCTGACGTTGTCCAAAAATGGCTCAAAGTAAGCAATTGAAGTCAGGTAGTTATTGATCCTGTTGGCACTTGGAAGGAGCCTTGCAGCTGCTGCAGCAAGAACTGTAAGCTGGGGCAGAAGGGATGTAAGACTTGTTCCCTGAGCCATGACAAAGAGCATATATCCAACCATTCCAGCTATGGCTATGGTCTCAATAAGGAGCCTTGGGGTTGAATTGTACAGGTTGTACTTCTGCACGGCATTTACATACCCTGCTCCACAATCTGCATAACCATTTATGAAGTATTTTTCCTTTGCTGCCACCTTGATCTCCTTGATACCTGTGACAGACTCATATATCCATTTGTACAAGCCGCTGTAATAATCCTGATTGTCCTGTCCGGCCTTGACCATAACCGGTTTGATAAAGAACTTGATCACAAGAAGGACGATTACAAGAAGTGTTGCTATGGTAAGTGTCATCATTGCATCCTGGCTTATAAGTATGGCTACAAGGCATACAAATACGATGATCTCACTTATAAGCTGAAGGCAGCTAAGTATCATTGCATAGATATTGTTGACATCTGAAGTAATGTTCCTCTGTATGACAGTGGTATCTGCATTGAGGTAATACTCATAAGGTCTTTGCATGAAGTTGATCATCATCCTGCGGGAAGTGGCGAACTGATTGGTATAAACAAACTTAAGCTGCACCACATTCATGAAGTAAAGGAAAATGTTCTTGATAACAAAGACCAGGATCAGCGACACCATGATGATGGCAGCCAGCTGAGTAGTACTGGTCAGATTAAAAAAGTTGTATATCCCTGAAAGAATCTTGCTCTCCTCTACCTGCTGCGGATCCACAACTACTTGCATAACGGGTGCTATCATTGCAATACCAAGAGATTCCAGCACGCCTCCTATCAGCATCAGGAACACTATTCCAACCATCTGAGTTTTCTGCTTCCTGTCAAGAAGCACTTGTAACTTGGTGTATATCTTACGCATTACTTACTTTTTCCTTCCGCTCCTTAAGTCTCTGTAAAACCAAAGAAGCCTGTAGTAAATATAAAAAAACAAATGTGATTTCATCTGGAGACCAATGAGCTTTTTCTCCTCCGGATGTATCTTTTCCTGGTAGTAAAGGTTTTTCTGGAAATCAGGAAAGGTTTCCTTCATCTCTTTTCCCAGGGCCTTTGTAAAGTTATAACAATCTTTAACTTTGTATTTTTTCGGCATGGCTGAGAACAATGTGTTTACATAAAATAACACAGTGTATTGAAACTCTATCTCTTTCTTGTACTCATCAAAGTAGCCATTATCCCTGGCTTCACTGAGTATCATTCTGCCAGCCGTCATTCTATCTTCCAGATTCTTTTTTGAAATGCTGTGCACTGTGGAAGCATCATGCTGATAGTAATAGTAAAGAGGCTCCTCGATATACTCAAAGTGCCTGGCTCTTATCATCCAGGTATTGCCAACAGCATTGTCCTCGTAGAATATATCTTCAGGGAAAACATCAAGCTTTTCCCTGGTACCAGGCTTGTAATCTCCAAGTATGAGCTCTCTTTTATAGACCTTGACCACAAGGCTTCCGGTCTCAAGCAGCAGCTTTTTATACTTGTCATGATCCATTACACCCGTCTGCTCTTTATTATTGTTGTGGACCACCTCTCCGACCTTGAAGCTGTGCTCAAAGGTGAGATTGTAGTCGCACCCCACCATGTCTGCTCCGGTATCCTGGGCCTTTTTTAGAAGCCTTTCATAATAGTCAGGAACAACCCAGTCGTCCGCATCAATGAACCCAAGCCATTCACCCTTGGCCATTGCAAGTCCGATGTTCTTAGCGCCGCCCTGATGGTGATTTTTCTCTGAATGAACAGCAATAAATCGATCCGGGTACTTTTCCTGATATCTTTTAAGGATCTCATAAGAATCATCAGTGGAGCAGTCGTCAACAGCTATGATCTCGTAGCTGCCCTCTTCAAGGCTCTGGGAAACAAGACTGTCAAGACAATACTCCAGTCGCCCACCATCTGCCATATTATAAACGGGAACAATAACACTAAGCTTCACTGAACATCCCCCAAGATTCCCAAAATTACCACTTCATACAACAAAGGAAGCAATAGCCACTAAAGCCATGCTTCCTTAATGTCAAGTTTAAAGCATTATTTAGTGATCGACAGCCTCTGAAAGTCTGTTTCTGATCTCTTCTACGCTCATCCACTGAGTGTTGTTTCCAGAGCTGTAGTAGAAACCATCCGGAACCTTCTTGCCTGAAGGATCAGGAGCCTGGCACTCATTAAATATTACCTGCGGATATACGATAAAGTGCTTGTCAAATTCGTAAGTAAATGGAGCATCCTCAGTTGTTACCATGATCTCGTCAAGCTTCTCGCCTGGACGGATCCCGACTTCAACTGTCTTAACACCCGGGCACATAGCTTCTGCAAGGTCCTTGACGTGGAAAGAAGGGATCTTACTGATAAATGTCTCTCCGCCGTTAGCCTCTTTAAGTGCCTTAAGAACCAGTTCAACGCCCTCTGGAAGGCTGATCCAGAATCTGGTCATACGGTAATCGGTAATAGGAAGCTCTTTTTCACCCTTCTCAATAAGGCTCTTAAAGAAAGGAATTATGGATCCGCGGCTGCCTGCCACATTGCCATAACGGACAATTGAGAAATTGATATCCTTGGCACCAGCATATGCGTTAGCTGCAATAAAGAGCTTGTCTGAAACCATCTTGGTCGCACCATAGAGGTTAACAGGATTAACAGCCTTGTCTGTAGAAAGAGCTACAACTCTCTTTACACCTGTGTTAAGGGCTGCATTGATAACGCTCTGGGCACCTGTGATATTGGTTTTGATGGCCTCATCAGGGTTGTATTCACATGCAGGAACCTGCTTAAGGGCTGCTGCATGAACGATATAGTCTACATTCTCACAGGCTCTTTCAAGTCTTGCGCCGTCTCTTACGTCTCCGATAAAGAAACGCATCTTGTCAGCATTATCTCTATAAATCTTCTCGTTGGACATTGTGAACTGCTTGTACTCATCTCTTGAATAGATGATGATCTTCTTGGGGTTGTAGTGCTCAAGGACATACTGTGTGAAGCTGTGTCCAAAAGAGCCTGTTCCTCCAGTCACGAGAATAGTTTTGTTATCAAGCATTGATCTTTCCATTTTAAATCTCCATATCATTATTAGGCTTACGCAGAGTCTTTAACTAACCAATTATATAATAAGACTCTGTAAAGGTCAAAAACGCTGACTCTTCCTAGTTGATCTCAAAGGTTGTCCACATATCTTCCGAGCTTATCCAGGTAATATCAGAGAGTTTTTTGCAGCTGTCAACTAAACCTTCGATGGCTTCCTGCTCATGATCCTCATCTGCCACATAGAGGATCACCTTATCTGCATTTACGATCTCAGGCTCTGTGATACCTTCCAGGTTCGACTCATCCATGTAAAAGACCTTGTCATACTCAAGGATCTCATCTGTAAGACGCCAGACATTATGGGGCGTCAGCGGGTTAAACATCACAATTGCAACTTCCCCTGAGTTTTCCCTTGCATACTCTATCTTTTCAGCATCCTCAGGGTATAAAAACAGTACGTTTTTGTCTGATACATGTCCCTTTAACAGCAGCGCCAGAAGGATAGCTGCAAACACATAAACAAGGGCTCTGTTTCTAAAACTGTCAAGGACATAAAAGGCGTCCATAAATATCAGCAGTATCAGAAGGCTGTACACAGGCATCTCGTAGCGATTTGACGCGCTTCCAACTAAAAGTGCCGTCTTTGAAGCCATGAAGAAATATCCAAAGGTAGCAACACAAAGCGCTGTGATTTCTGGTATGTGGCCGTTTTGTGGCTTCCTTTCTTTCTTTAAAGGAATCTCCACAAAGGGATTTTTCTTTTTCCCTGCAAGCTTTAGCATTGTTCCGATAAGGATGACTAAGAGGATTATCACAAGTCCTCCGGCAAATACAAAGGTGTTAACAAGCCCTGTAAAAAATGAAAGTCTCATCCCAGTATTTTGCAGGTCAAAAAAGCTGCCACTTGCGCCGCTTCCTCTGTATCCTCCAAAGAGGTGGCTAAGGCACGCAGGGTAAGTGATGATGCAAAGCATCAGGGATACTGCACAGCCCAGTACATAAAGCGCCGCATTTTTGATATCTTTTTTCACAAAAGCTATTATCCAGGCGGTTGCAATGCCTATAAACACGAAGAAAAAAATGTAAAAATACTGGATCAAAAATCCAATGTAGGAGGCTACCATTATTGGAAGCAGGAGGCTAACAAAATATGTCTTTAATTCATTGGCCTTTTTATCATATTCCTGGATGAGCCTGATGTGCAGGTAGGCGCAGATAAGTACCAGCGCTCCAAGCCAGGCATACATCCTGACAAAAATATTTGCTGACACCGTCTGGGGATTAAGGCCATAGAACAAAAGGGTAAGTATCTCAACAATTGGAGAAACCTTAAGCCTATCCATAATAAGTGCAAGGAATACAAAGCTTAGTGCAAACGCCAGCAGATTGGTAATGATGCCTGTCCACTTGGTAAACACTCCGGGAACGAATGAACAGAGAGTGTGAAAGATGAAGTAGTAAAAAGGCGGATGTACATCCCAGGACTGAACCAATTTAACAAGCCCATAATTAAAGCCTTCGCCCTTTTTTACAGCAAATTCATCAAGAATGGTCTGTCTGTCCTGCCACTGCCTGTCCGGCTGATAAAGACCTAAGCTTCTGTTGCTGGAAAAGTAGGTGTAGTACTCATCTTCATGGAAGCCCTGCTTCTGAAAGCCGTAAAACAGGCTAAGAGCCAGGGATGCCACAAAGATCAGGCAAAATATGTATTTTTTTATATGTTTATAATCCTTTGATCCTGGCATGACTCTTCCTGACAAATCCCGGAGCTACTGACAATATCATAAGATAAGCCTTCTGCTTACCTGTCAGATAGTGATTGCTTATGATCTTTCCCCGGTTTTTTCTGATATTCTTAACAACCTCCCTGTAAAAGAGATTGTCGCTTCTCATTTTTGACGTTGGGATGTGCAAAAGATAATCGAGCCTTTGTACAAAGCCAAACCTCTCTGCAACCTCCACAAGATCACTGGCATTTTCCCTGACCAGCTCAAGGGCAACATCTGAATTTCTTACGATGTCTGTAAATACAGATGGGAAATAATCCTTATCCTCTTTCTTTTTTCTGGAGTTACTTCCTGTCCTGTAAAAGACGTGGTAGCACTGCTTCGGCAGTATCACCAGCTTGTTCACCTTCATGAGCATATGTATCATCAGGTAGAAGTCCTCGTTGAGCTCACCCTCAGGGAATCTTAAGTCTTCAGTAAAGAGACTCCTCTTTGTGAGCTTGGTGCAAAAGGAAGCATCTCCTGTGTGCATCAAAAGAGTTCTAAGGTGCTCTTTGGGGGATATCACAGTCTCTTTTTCCGGCGGGATCACCACATCAGGGAGCCTGTCACCGTTTTCAGAGATCTCATCCCTTGATATCTGCACCATATCTGCGCCGTTGCGGATCGCTGCGTCCATTAAAAGACTGTACATCTCAGGGGAAACATAGTCGTCGCTATCAACAAATCCAACGTAATCTCCTGTAGCTACAGCCAGACCCGCATTTCTTGCGCTGCTGGAGCCCCCATTTTCCTTGTGGATCACCTTTACATTTTCATATTGAGAGGCAAGCCTGTCAGCCACAGCGCCAGTGCCATCACTTGAGCCGTCATCTACTACAATTATCTCAAGAAGAGATTTAGGATAATCCTGCTTGGCAACTGAACTTACACATTTCTCCAAAAGATCTTCAATGTTATAAGCAGGGATGATAACCGATATGGTCTTATTCTGATCAGTCATTTTTCTCCTCCGCTCTTCTTATCTGCATATACAGGTCGTATCCAATTGCCAGTATGATGGCCAGGTTTATAAAAGCAAGTGGCCACAGCTCTTTCACCGTTGATCCAAACAAAAACCTTGAATAGGTAATGACCGAAACAGCCTGGACCACTGCACATATCCCCATCCGTTTGTAGGATGTGATCCCATAGACCGCCAAAAGAAGCTCTGCAATGTAGCCATATCTTTCGTGCATCACAGGAAGTGCATACAGGCACAAAAGCACTGTAAATACAGCCAGGGTTACCATGGATAAAAAGCTGCCATCAAAAGCCTTGTCTCTCATGTAGTAAGCAACCATCCCCAAAAGCAATATGCAGCAGACTGTTCCACAGGAGATCAGCATAAGCCTGGACTCCTTAGAAAGCCCCTCTGAAACAAAGCTGTATATATTTGGATAGTTCATAGTAAGTCTTGAATAGGTTGTAACCTGTTTTAAATATATAGATATCAGTTCAAAAAAGTCCCTTCCAGCAATCAGTGCAGGCACAAGGGTCAACAGGATAATTACGGGGAAAATAAAAATATATCGTATTTTAATTTTGCCCTTAAGCCACATGATTATCGCAAACGGAACAATAAATACCGCCTGTTGCTTAAAACTGTAGGAGATGGCCAGATAGATAAAAAATCTTGCGTTATTTTCTTTCATCAGGTGATAAACAGAAAGAAGAGCAAAGGCTGTGTACACAGAATCACACTGAGCCCAGGCTCCGCTGTTCAGCACGCAGGTTGGAAGAAACATCACTACGCCAAATGCCATCAGTGACTTTTTAACATCTCCATCTGTGACCAGGTAGGCGATCCTTAGTATCGTGACTGCACAGATCATGTCAAAGAACACCGATACAGTCTTCAAAAGATGCAGATCATTTCCGCCTATATAGTGAAGAAGAACAATTATGTACTGGTACATGCAGCCATAATTGATGGTGCTGTCATCAGAAATCCCCGGAGTTATGGATAGATATGAAAAGCCTCCTGCATCATGGCACTCCTGCATCCAGGTAGATAGAAAAAACGAATAATCCCCGGATTCAAAATCAAAGAGTGCAAGCCTTACTGCTATGCCAAGTCCCAGCATCACTGCTCCAAAAAGCAGGTCAAGCATTCGAAGCTTCACTCCAGATACCGATATTTCAGTGTCAAAATAATCATCAATAATTCGCATCTTACTCCAGATGATTCTTCTCCTTAAGGGTCCTTAAAAAGCCAGGGGCTTTTAGCACCTTCGCTATGCTCATTGGGCCCTCCAAAGAAGGAGATGGATTTCCATTATCAAAATATTCTCTGCAGAACCTGATCAGCTCAGTTGCTGCGTTTTTAGCATTCCACTTGTTATTTATAGTATCCCTGGCGTTTCTGCCAAGGCTGTCTATCATCTCTTTATCCTGCAATAGTTCCTTTGTCTTTTCCAAAAAATCCTTAAGGCTTCCATCTCTGTAGGTAAGTCCGTTTGCATTATCCTCAATAAGGAAAGGTACTGCTCCAGCCTCCTTGGTAGCTACTACAGCGCAGCCACACTGCATGGCTTCATTTACTACAGCTCCCCATCCTTCAAGGTAGTTACTGGTAAATAAAAATACGTGACTCCTGCCCATCTCCTGGTGTACCTTTTCAGGCTTCATCATGCCCCTAAAGCTTACAACATCCAGAAGGTCAAGGGCTTTTACTCTTTTTTCAAGCTCCTCTCTCATTGGTCCATCGCCAACTATATCAAGGCTAAAGTCCACTCCCATATCTTTAAGGGCCTTAGCTGCCTCTATGGCGAATTCAGGGTGCTTTAAGTCAATAAGCCTTCCAGCCCAGAGGATCCTTATCTTATCGGATTTTCCAGCCTCATCTTTTTCTATTTCACAGGAAACGGAAGGGAAATACCCCCACTTAAGACGCTTTCCCGGATAGCTCTTTATAAGCTCAAAATCTGAAGCCACATAGGCTCCTGTACACAATAGATACACAGGTTTATTCCTGTAGACAAAGTGCTGATGATATTTGTCTATAAGGCCCCTGGGGCTTATGAACTTCCACTGACCTTCCCTGTACAGCCTTTCACTTACTCTAAAGGACAGCTTTCCGGATGAGAGTCTTTTTTTCTCAAGAAGCTTCGTCTCCCCTTCAGTCCAGCCAAAGAGCACAACGTCGCTTTCAAGTATCAGCTTTTCTGCTCTTTCCTTCTCCTCGTAGTATAAAACCACGAAATCAAGGGTCTTCTCATCTACTGCCCAGCCCATGCTGACTCTTTTTTCTTCCATTGGCATGACCTGAACAAAATGAAAGTCTATATCCTCTCCCGCCTCAAGCATAGCTCTGCAAAAGGGGAGTTGGTGATGATTTATGTAGTTGGACACAAAGGTTATCTGCATGCCCATGCTCCATTACTCTTTGATGATCTCATTGTATATTTCCAGAAGCCTTTTATAATTGGTGTCTGGATTGTGGGTTATCCTTGCATGGCTGCTGGAGTTGTCACCATAAACAGCCGCTATCACAGGCTCATCCCAGATCTGGAGGATCTTATCTGCAAGGTCCTTGTAGTCGCCCTTTTCAAACAAAAGTCCGTCTTTATTTTCGTTTAACATGCTGGGGATCCCGCCAGTTCTTGCTGCAACTACAGGAACTCCAAGGAGCATGGCTTCCCCAAGGGAATTGGGGGAGTTTTCAACAATTGAAGGGCAGACAAATACGCTGCTTTTTAGATACTGCTCCTTCATGGCCTGCTCGTCCAAAATGCCCAGCATCGTCACTTTTTTCTTTAATTTATTTTTTCCGATAAGGCTCTTTATGTACTTGCCATAGGCGCTTGCCCTGAGGAAATATGGGTATCTGCTCTTGCCCTTTCCAATGATGTTGTTCCCTCCCACATACAGATGCGCGTCAGGATACTTCTCTAAAAGGGCTGGCATAGCCTGTAACATAAAATGAAATCCCTTAAGAGGATAATCCCCCTGGGATAAAAAGATGCTGTGGGGCTCTGCTTTTTTCTCACTCCACTTGCCCATGTAAAAGCAGGGGCGCATGGTCTCATTCATCTCAAAATACTTAGCTTCAGGGTTAATTGCAGAGGTTTCCTTTTTATCAAAAGCCGTACGGCCAGTGATATTGCCGGTCAGCATGATGGACTCCCTCTCATACTCGGCTCTGATCTTGAACTTCTCCTGCTGCTGTTTTAAGGAATCCTCCTTGAGCCTGTCCCTGAAGGTTGTGGAGGCCTGAACCTCCTCAGGAATGTTTGCCATATATTCGCTGGCGATTGCCCCGCAGACTCCCTGAATCCCGAGAAGCACCCTTTCTGGTCTTCCAAAGGCTCTTATCACAGCCAGGGTGTGAGGGAACTCTGTTCCAAAAATATGGACAATATCAGGCTTAAAATCATCCAGGATCACATGAAACCTGTTTTCCACAGTTCCGTCATACACCTCAGGATGAGCAAGATCTTCTCTGAATCCATAATATGTAATCCCATCCAAGACCTCTCTGGAGGTGGAAATAGGACCATCTGCCGGAAAACATATCCCCAGCTCTATAGCCTCATCGCCCTTTTTTCCTTCAGACATTCTGTTAAGGCATCCTGACAGCCAGCCTTCCCTACTGGAATAGGGCATATTGTGGGCTATGGCATAAGCCGGAAGCATGATATTACATACCCAAAGAACTCTCAATTTAAGCTACCCCTCACTTAGCGTTTTCTCTTTAAAAGATAAATTAGCTCTTTTACCGAATTGTAAAGTCCCGCTGTAAGTCTGTTAGAAGAAAGAGCTGTCCTTAGTTTTGAAAGTGTCAGTACACGTAAAATGTCGTATTTACGAATCTGGGCGCTGGTCAGATACATCTGGATGATCTCCCTGCGCTCGTTTTCAGAAATCTTATGATTCTGGGCTGAGTATCCGCCCCCCTCGTAGTCAGCGATGAGTACAGGCATATAGACTGTCTCAGCCTTTTCCCTGTAAAAGCACCTGAGGAACTGCTCGTAGTCAGCTCTTACCTTGTACTTAAGATCAAAGGGATTTCTGTATATAAGCCTCTCATCGTAGAAGCAGGCCTGATGAGAAGGCACATTTCTGTAGCAGGCATGATCGTCGATCTTGGGATTTGACGCAACCCTTGCCCCTGCAGATCTGTCGTAGATATCACCATAAAAAATAGCAGGAATTGTAGTTCCTTCCTTGAGATTCCTGTCAAGGATCAGCTTGTGCACATCCCTTAGGACATTCTCATTCTTGAAGTAATCGCCGCAGTTTAAAAAGAACACGTAAGAGGGATTGCCCCCAGCCTTCACCTTGCCCTCAAGGTGCGAGGTTGCAATGTTCATGGCGTGGTAAATACCGTTGTCACAGCTTTCAAGAAGGGTTATCCTGCAATCCTCCTGATCATTTATGTTTCCTACCTGGTAGGCCTTTTTTAGCCTCTCAATAGAGCCATCTGTAGACATTCCATCCTTGACCAGTATCTTATAGTCAGTGTAGGTCTGCCTTACAACGCTCTCCACGGTCTTAAGGAGCTTATCTCCGGCGTTATATGAAACTATAATGATGGTAAAAAAAGTCTTTTTCATGAAATAGTACTCCCGTGCTTAACCCCTTTTATAAGGAGCCCCCAGCACTTAAGCAGTCCTTTTTCCTTGCACATCTCTTTCCTGTTTTTGAAAAGAAATCTAAATCCCAGTATCACAGCCATTTTACCATAAAGGAAATGGTACAGAACTCCCCTGTCAAAGAAGAACTTGTCAGTGTATCCCTTAAACCAGGTGGACTGGCCCTGTTTTTCTTTTCCAATGGCCACAGTGGTCCTGTAGATAGCAAGCCCCGCCTTAAGGCAGTCATGTAAAAACAGCGAATCCTCGCCGTTCATGTATGGCGCTCCGCCTCCAAACAGCAGGGAATACTTAACACCGCTGGCTATCAGTTTGTCTCTTCTTGCGCAGATGGCATAAGCCGGATATCTACCGTAGTTTGCAAAAGTAACCCTGGCAAAATCCTCATTCCAGTAGGTTTCCCTGCCCTCCTGAGCCTTGACGTTAAACAGGAGCATGTCCGCCTCCGGGTGAGCATCAAACTCAGCTATAACCCTGGACACATATCCATTGTCATAGACAATATCGTCGTCGCCAAACTGGATAAGCTCGTGGTCAGAAGCTCCAAGAGCAGTGTTTCTTGAAAGTCCCACGCCCTTTTCCCTTCTGCTTATGATCCTGGCTTCGTAATCACTAAAAGGCTGAATATGGTCGCTGTTACCGTCATTTACAGTCTTTTCATCGTAGTCACCAATCAGCTGATTGACTATAACTGCATCGCAGTCAAGGTTCATGCTGGTGATAAGCTTTTCCGGGTCTTTATTTACTGCTGATATCAGTATCTGTAGTCTCTTCTGATCCATCGATCTTCCTATCTATCTTTTTCTGCGCTGTGATCTGGTTTTCCTCAACACCCTCTGTACTGTCAGGGGTGAAAAGAATCTTGACTGTGAGCAGCATCAGCTTGATATCAAGCCAGAAAGAATAGTTCTCAATATATGTAAGATCAAGTTTTAGCTTGTCGTAGGGCGTGGTGTTGTACTTGCCATAAACCTGGGCATATCCGGCAAGTCCGGCCTTGACCCTCATCCTGAATGCAAACTCAGGCATCTCTTCAAGGTACTGCTCGATGATCTCAGGTCTCTCAGGTCTTGGTCCGATAAAGGACATATCGCCTGCCAGAATGTTAAAGAGCTGAGGAAGCTCATCTATCCTGCAGGATCTTATGAACTTGCCAATTGGTGTTATCCTGTCGTCGTTCTTGGCTGCAAGACGTGCAACGCCGTCCTTTTCTGCATCCTCTCTCATGCTCCTGAACTTCATGATCTTGAACTGCTTCAGGTCTCTTGTGCATCTTACCTGCTTGTACAGGATAGATCCGCCGTCATAGGCCTTGATGGCAATAGCAGTTACCAGCATGATGGGGGATGTGACTATTATCAATATTAGAGACAGCACAATATCAAAAAGTCTCTTCACTGCCCTCTGCTCGATCTTGATGGAATATCCTCTCAGAAGAAGCACCGGTGTATCAAAGAGATGAAGCTGTGAGGAGCCTTTGAGCAAAACATCTGTTATTTTTGGCATTACATAAACTCTTATGTTGTGGCCATAGCAGTACTTGACAAGTCCATTTCTGAACTGGCTTGGAACGTCCCAAACTACTACGCCGTCATACTTGCCAAGACACTCCTTGTAGATCTCATCGATACCCTCTGAGATGTTCATCTTCTTTGCGATGTGGTATTTATCTTTTCTTGTGTTGAACTTGCGCTCTATATCGTCCACAGGATATCTTCCGCTGATGAGAAGCAGTTCCCTCGGCGGAAAGGTCTTCATATAAATACCATTCGTTATGTATGCCCAGACAAAGGCTATTACCAGCTGGAGTAGGAAAATGATCACCATTGGGCTGACCTTGACCAACCAGTTATTTAAAAGAGCTATCTGGAAATAGCTTATGAAATTGGCCATGAAAAGAGCAAATATCTGCGAAAAGAACACATCCATAGGACGCAGATATCCAATCTTCAGACCACCATAGGTATTTGAAAAGAACAAAAGAAGGATAAAGTAGATGGCCAGGATAAGCAAATGTCCACGGAAATAGAGCTTAAGTCCATTACCAAGAGCATAGCCATCACGGCTCACACGGGGGCTAGACACCACCGGATAATACACATTAAACCAAAACCAGGCATATACAGCAGTCTGCATGCAAAGGCCAATAAAGCCCAGAAGCAGTACCATTACCCTCTTTTTTGATTCTCTTTTTTTCATACACTCCCTTGGGTATCAGAGTCTTCGAAGTGTCGCTCTGACAGCCCATCCTCCAAAATAAAATAATGATTCCGGAACAGACAGCCCGGCTATGTTCCTGTAGAGGAACCATATCCTGTATATAGCCTCCAGCTTATTGGAAGAAAGAGACTTCCCAGGGCGCCTGTATATGGTCAGATTCTCATCAAGGCCAAAGGCTTCATATCCGCTCTTTAAAATTCGCCACCAGGTGGCTGTATCCTCACTTGGAACCTGAGGCATATGGATTATCTCCATATCTATCTTCTCTGTATCAAACATCACAGTAGATGTAAATATCACGGTCCTTGAAAGGGCCTGCCTGTACCTCAGCGTCTTTGGTGCATGGACGATCTTGCCTGTAGGAGTCGCGTTTTCATCTCCAAACTCATAGGAATGGAAAGCAAAAGCAGCGCCGGTCTTTTCCATGAAAGCCACCTGCTTCTCAAGCTTGTCCTCTTTCCATACATCATCTGCATCAAGAAAAGCGATAAACCTTCCGGAGCAGGCATCAATACCAGTGTTTCGGGCTGCTGCAGCCCCGGCGTTTGCATCTTTTTTGATAAGTCTTATTCTCTTTTTCTGACTGCTTATCACATCCTCAATGACCTGAACGCTGTTGTCTGATGATGCGTCATCCACAAGGATCAGCTCCCAGTCCTTGTAGGTCTGTGAGCAAACCATTTTGATGGTATTTTCTATGTAGTTTGCGGCATTGTACACCGGAACAACAATACTTACCATTACAGTTCCTCTTTGACAATATATAAGGGGCGTCTCTTAACCTCCAGATAAGCCTTGGCAAGATACTGTCCCACAACTCCAACGCAAAAGAGCTGAACGCCGCTTACAAACAATATGATGCAGACCATTGATGCCCATCCAACCAGGTTGTGGGGGTCTCCCACTGTCTGCTGCCTGATGATTATCAGGATAATGAAAATAAATGCCACGATACAGAAGAAAATTCCAAGGAAGGAAGCAACTGCAAGAGGCGCTGTAGAGAACGCCATGATGCCATCAATGGCATATACAAGCAGCTTCCAGAAAGACCATTTTGTCTCTCCCTTCTTCCTCTCAATGTTCTCAAATTCAAGCCACTTGTTCTTAAATCCAACCCAGCCAAAGATTCCCTTGGAAAAACGGTTGTACTCCTCCATGGACAGGATGGCATTTACAAACTTCCTGTTCATGAGCCTGTAATCTCTTGCGCCATCTACGATCTCGGCCTTGGTCATCCTGTTGATGAGCTTGTAGAACTTCCTTGCAAAGAAGGACCTGATAGGAGGTTCACCCTTTCTGTTAACTCTCCTTGTTGCCACAGAGTCGTAGCCTTCCTCTTTTATGGCTTTGTACATCTTGGGCAAAAGAGCCGGCGGATCCTGAAGATCACAGTCCATGATGGCCACATAGTCGCCCTTTGCACTGCTAAGCCCCGCGTACATAGCAGCCTCTTTTCCAAAGTTTCTGGAAAAGCTTATGAGATGGACTCTATCATCCTTGGCTATAAGCTCTTTTACTCCAGCTACAGTTCCGTCAGTTGAGCCGTCATCTACAAATATAAGTTCAAGTTCAACACCTTCGCCCTTAAAAAACTCTTCATTCTTCAAAAGCTCATGATAAAAATCAGAAATATTCTCCTGCTCATTGAGGCAGGGTACTATCACACTCAAAAGTCCCATAAAGGAATCCCCTAAACAAGTATTATGCGCCTCCAAGAACACCTAAAAATGCGCATTCCTATTCAATATTTTACACTTAAAGTGCCAGTCTTTCAACGAACAAAAAAATTGCATTAATATATGAATATATAGTAAAGTATGATAGAATGAAGTCTTGCCAAACGGACAACAATTTAGTTTACATATAAGGAGATACAAATGGCAAAAAAAGCACTTATTACAGGTATTACTGGACAGGATGGATCTTATCTTGCTGAGTTTCTTTTAGAGAAAGGCTACGATGTTCACGGTATCATAAGAAGATCATCCGTTGACTACAGAGAGAGGATCGCTCATCTCGAGGGAAAAGAGCACTTCCACCTTCACTACGGCGATCTGGGTGACTCTATGAGCATCATTGGTGTTGTATCCAAAGTTCGCCCTGATGAGATCTACAACCTTGCTGCTCAGTCACACGTTCAGGTTTCATTTGATTCACCTGAATTTACCGCTGACGTTGATGCTACTGGTGTCCTCAGAGTACTTGAGGCAGTCCGTCAGTGCGGGCTTGCAGATACCTGCCGCATTTACCAGGCTTCAACTTCAGAGCTCTATGGTAAGGTTGAGGAAGTTCCTCAGAACGAGAAGACTCCTTTCCACCCATACAGCCCATATGCTGTAGCCAAGCTCTATGGCTACTGGATCGTAAAAGAGTACAGAGAAGCTTACAACATGTTCTGCTGCTCAGGTATTCTTTTCAACCACGAATCAGAAAGAAGAGGCGAGACTTTCGTTACACGTAAGATCACTCTTGCAGCTTCAAGGATCGCTCAGGGCAAACAGGACAAGCTCTATCTTGGAAACCTCTCAAGTCTTCGTGACTGGGGCTACGCCAAGGATTATGTTGAATGCATGTGGCTCATCCTTCAGAACGACAAGCCTGAGGACTTCGTAATCGCTACAGGTGTTCAGCACTCAGTAAGAGAATTCGCACAGCTTGCTTTCCACTATGCAGGAATCGAGCTTGAGTTCAAGGGCGAAGGCGCTGACGAGAAGGGCTACGACAAGGCTACAGGCAAGGTTCTTATTGAGGTTTCACCTGATTTCTACAGACCTACAGACGTTGTTAACCTCTGGGGCGATCCTACCAAGGCAAAAGAGAAGCTCCACTGGAATCCACAGTCAACATCCTTCGAAGAGCTTGTTAAGATCATGGTCGAGCACGACATGGCCAAGGTTGCTGTTGAGAGAGCCAGCGAGCATGTAGAGTTTAACCTTGCTGAGTTCCTTGAGAAGGGAATAGATAAATAATATTAACGAAGGTACAAAAATCATGATGGAAAAGAACGCTAAGATTTATGTAGCTGGCCACAGAGGAATGGTTGGTTCAGCCATCGTAAGAGAATTAAAGAAACAGGGCTATAACAACATTATCACCAGAACCCACAAAGAACTGGATCTCACAAGACAGGATCAGGTTGAGAACTTCTTTGCTGAGCAGCGTCCTGAGTATGTTTTCCTTGCTGCTGCCAAGGTTGGCGGTATCATGGGTAACTCCGAGGCTCTTGCAGATTTCATGTATGAGAACATGATCCTTGAGATGAACGTTATCAACTCAGCCTGGAAGAATGGATGCAAGAAGCTTGAGTTCCTTGGTTCATCCTGCATTTACCCAAGAATGGCTCCTCAGCCCATGAAAGAGAACTGCCTTCTTACTTCAGAGCTTGAAAAGACCAATGAGGCATACGCTCTTGCCAAGATCTCAGGTCTTAAGTACTGCGAGTACTTAAACAAGCAGTACGGCACAGATTACATCTCCGTAATGCCTACAAACCTTTACGGACCAAACGACAACTATCATCCAACACACTCACATGTACTTCCAGCTCTTATCCGTCGCTTCCACGAAGCCAAGGAGCAGAATCTTCCATACGTTACATGCTGGGGAGATGGAAGCCCACTTAGAGAGTTCCTCTATGTTGATGACCTTGCAAACCTGTGTGTATTCCTTATGAACAACTACAGCGGCAACGAGACAGTTAACGCTGGTACAGGAAAAGAGCTTACTATCAAAGAGCTCACTGAGAAGGTAGCGGGGATCATCGGCTATACTGGCGAGATCCGCTGGGATCCCAGTAAGCCAAACGGAACACCAAGAAAGCTTCTTGATGTATCTAAGGCCAAGAACCTTGGCTGGACATATACAACAGAGCTTGATGACGGTATAAAACTCGCATACGAGGATTTCCTTAACAATCCTATGCGTGCAGAAAGATAAAAACATAAATAAAGGCGAGCTTTTTTGACAAGACACGGGGACGGTTCTACTGTCTCATTGCACGCAATGAGACAGTAGAACCGTCCCCGTGTCTTGTCAGGGAAGCAGCCCCCTTTTCTTATGATCCCTCTTGTGTTGAAATAAAACCTTCCCTAATAGTATCTCCCATAAGCTTCACATTACCGCTTACATCATTAGTAGCTCCGGGAAATGGATCATATCCGATCCTGTCCCCTTCAGCTGGATAATAAAATGTTTCATCCCCGAGCTTGAACTCTTTTGTTTCATAGTGACCATAGTCCTGCTGATCTACAAGATACTGGGGATTAAACCTTGAACTATCCTCAATGACCAGGTTTACGCACTTAAAGAACATCCAAAAAGCAAACAGTCCCACAAAGATTTTAAGGATCATCTCCCTGAGATCCTTACTGATCCTGTTGTTGATGACTATAAAGAGCCTTCCCATTATCACAGCAGGAGCAAGCCATACATATACAACACCATAGCGTATAAGAGGCGCACTTAAGAACCAGAATATAAGGCATCCTATAAGCGTTCCTCCAATAGTCAAGAAGTCTGCCGTAGCCATCATGCTCCTGCTGCTGAGCTCAAAGACTTTTCCATTGCCAAAGCTTCTTATCTTTTCGTTTTTTCTGCCCATGGCAGCTATCAGGAAATAGATAAGATAACCAATATACAAAAATACTGAAATGATCGCCAGTATCAGCATTATCTTGTTAAGACCTGTAACTGTAGAAAACCAGTGAGGTACCCACTGACTAAAAGGCGCATCCCCAAAGGCTGCCACATCATTGTAGCCCCTTCCGAAGGTCTTTATCTCTTTGGCATCAAAATCCGCTATGCCCTTGGGAATCTTCCATGCAAATCCAAAGAAGTTGAGAAAAGTAACCGGGTAAAGGATCCATCCGGAAATAATTATGTTTCTTACCAAAAACGGAAGTGTTATAACAAGAGCCATTCCCACTGCGATCCATAGGGCAGTCATCTTCTCTTTTGTCCTGTCTCTTAGGAGTTTACTCAGAGGTATGATCGTCAGAAGCACCATTGGTGCAGCTGAAAGTTTTATGGTTATGGCAAATACACCTACCAGCGCAAGCAAAATGTAGGGCACATAGGATTTCTCATGCTTAACATACATATCAAGCAGATGAGTGATTATATAGAAAACCAGTGTGGAAAGGAAATAATCCGATGCAGGTGCCACCATCTCATCAAAGATCGTAAACAGATAATAGATGGATGCAAGTCTTGAAAAGTCAGAAATGATAAAGTGACCGCGCCTTAGAACATTTTTGATGTCGACGCATTGCCATGCAAGAAGCAGGGCAAAAAATCCGGACATCACATGATAGGATTGCCCACCCAAAAAGCGCATGCTAAAAAGAGCAGAGATTGGGAAAGCGGAGCTGTTATAAGCAAGCCTCACATGGAGATTGCCAAGGCCCCGTACAATTCCATATTCTTCTATCCATCTGATCGCCTGTGCGTGATAAAGATCGGAATCATAGTGCATGATCCCGTGAGAAGCGCCATAAGCCATAAGGAGAAACACGAAGAGATACACAAAAAAGTCTCCCCTGGCCCTTAGAATATGCAGCATACTAAAAACATCGGATAAAAGCTCCTGTCTGTAATATACCGCTATAAGAAGGCAGACCAAGATGACGCCAATATTGGCACCAAGTCCTACCCTTGTAAACAAACTGACTATCTGAGCATAAACAGTAAGTATTGTTACACCTGTGACTATAAAAGACTCCCTATACTTAAAGTCATATCGCTTCTTGTCGCCCCGGGTCCTGCCGTTCTTAAAGCCTTTCATTCCGGGCATGTTAACCAGCGACATCAAAAAGCAGTATCCAATAAGATATGTAGTTATCAATACATATGACCAGATCAGTACAACTATAAGCATAGTCTATTATAGCCTTCTATTTTCTATTACATGCTGCAGAAAACCACTCCCACTAAAATACCAAGGAGTGCGCCAAAGAATACCTGTGTTGGTGAATGTCCAACAAATTCCTTGAGTTTTTCCTCTGGTGGAATGTCACTGGAAAACTCTGAAAGCCAGTCCATCATATTGTTGATGACCTTGGCCTGTTTACCGGTCTCTCTCCTGACACCCATGGCATCGTGCATTACTATGAGAGCTAAAATAGCTGTAACAGCAAACTGGAAAGTATCGGCTCCAAAATTGTAGGCTGTAGCTGTAACAAGAGCCATTACTGTGGCTGAGTGGGAACTTGGCATACCGCCATCTCCTAAAAGTCTCTCCGGATTAAAACTCTTGTTGACGATCACATAGATAATGGTCTTTAGGATCTGCGCTACAAGCCACGCCATGGCAGATGCCAAAAGAATCTTGTTATGTAATACTCCTGATAGAAAATTCATCAAAGAAGCTCCTTTAAATAATCACTTATGGCATCATGCCAGTCAGCAAACATGAAGTCTGAAGTAAGCTTGAACATGTAGTTCTCAAGAATGCTGTATGCTGGTCTTGGTGCAGCCTGAGGATTCATTGCCTGGTACTGGGCTGTAGTAACATGGTTTACCTTGGTGTTCTTGCCTGCGATCCTGAAGATCTCCTCGGTAAAATCTGCCCAGTTGGTACTTCCTTCACAGGTTCCGTGGAAGGTTCCATAGTTGTCTGTTCCAAGAAGGAAGTGAATTGCCTTAGCAAGCTCTTTAGTACTTGTGGGAGTTCCAACCTGATCACAGACCACATTGAGCTCATCATGTGTTTCAGAAAGTCCCAGCATGGTCTTGACGAAGTTCTTGCCATCGCCATATAACCACGCGGTTCTTACGATAAAGAAATTTCTGGCAAACTGCTTGACCATCTCTTCTCCAGCAAGCTTGGTCTTACCATATACACTTACAGGTCCTGTCTTATCAAATTCGATATAGGGCCTTGTTCCATTGCCATCAAATACATAGTCTGTTGAGACATGTACAAGTCTTGCACCAACCTCAGTAGCTGCAATTGCAAGGTTTCTTGGACCAATGGCATTGATCTTGTAGGAAAGATCCACATCACTCTCCTGCTTATCAACAGCAGTGTATGCTGCACAGTTGATGATGGCAGCAGCCTTAGTCTTCCTTGCAAGATCAACTACAGCATCAACATTGGTGATGTCCAGTGGGGTAATACCATCTCCCTCAAAAACGTCAGTGTTTACAAGCTCGTAATCAGTTCCTGCAAGTTCCTTATTGATCGCTCTTCCAAGCTGTCCATTACATCCAGTTACAATTATCTTTTCCATATCTGCTCCTATGTGTGATGACTTCTAACGAAACACGTAGCGGACGACAATTACTGCCGTCCGCTTAAGTATCTAATGCATTATCAAAAGCTAAGATCAGTCTGTATACTCTGTACCATTAACCTTGAATGTTGAGAAAGACTTGCCCTTGAGCTGAACAACGAAGATCATTGTTCTTCCTGTGTTGAAAACAACCTCGTCGCCGTTCTCATCATAGTATGTTGTAGGGCCGTAGTCATCTGTCTTTTCCCATGTGATAGGGATCATCTTGCCCTTTGTGATGAAGTAACCATCGTTTGTTGAATCATGCATCTGGTAAGCAAGGTATCCGTTATCATCTCTGGTCTCATGATATGTTCTCTGGATAACGATGTTTGCAAATGAAAGCTGCTCGCCAGTAAGAGCATCCTTCTGAGGTTGACCATAGAGAGTCTTAAGGTACTCGCCCTTCTCCTCGTCATACTCAAGAGCTGACTTGGTAACAGGATAGCATCCTGCCATATCGATCTCTGTAGCCTCTACAGCATCTGAATAATCCTCAAGTGTGTTAGGATTGCTGTAGCCTGTAAATGTAAAGTGTGAATCTCCCTCAAACTTATCTCTGTGCTCTAAGGAGAATTTAGCCTTCTCGATCGCAGATGTAACATGAGCGCCATCTGTGAAAGCTGTGTGCTCTGATGTGCTTCCCTCAGGTACTCTGAAGAATGCATCATAAGATGGTCCCATAGCTGATCCGCCAACACCGTTTAAGTTGTCTACATCGTCACGGGTAAGGATCTTGCTAACGTAGAGCTCTGGTCCGCCGAAGTGAACGATGATTGGATCGTACTCAAGTGCAGCGTATACGAAGTAGTCACGGATACTACGGATATTACCAATTCTCTCAAGATCTGCCCAGTCCTCAAGAATACCCATCTGACGGCTCATGCTGCCTTCTTCCATGATCTCATAGAATACTGCAACATTGCTAAGTCCGTACTGTGGCTGAGCTTCCTTGTTGATAGGATACATAACTGCAAGAGGTCTTGTGTTGTTTACCTCTTCATCAACCCATTTATTAGTGAAATAGCTTCTTACCATGCCCTCTGCTGGAGGTGCATCCTCGTCAACAACCTCTTCCCCAGATGTCTCCTCAGTTGCTGCAGGAGTAACTTCTGGAACATCTTCAAGCTTCTCAACGCTGATACCAACAACAGCTTCGTCACTTGCTTTTCCACAGCCAAAAAGCATTGTCGCAACTAAAGTTGCAACTAATGCAGCCTTAAACTTTCTCATTTCTTAACTTCCTCTCTACTTTTTTAACTCATGTGATTTTAACACAAGTTTTTCTACTCGCCAAGTCCGGATTCAATGGCTGAAACTATGGCTGAAAGAGCTTCTTCCTCATCTGGTCCGTCGCACTTAAACTCAAGCTCATCACCACATTTTATGCACGCACCAAGAACGCTTAATACACTCTTGGCATTGGCGGTATTATCCCCATAACAAAACGTAATATGAGACTTGTAATTCATGGCCACCTTACAAAGGTTTCCCGCCGGGCGCAAATGAAGTCCCGTAGGATTTGTAATTACCACTTTCTTTGTTACCATGATCTATGTATGACCTCCGTATAAAACCCACTAATCGTCTTTTTCTACTGTCACATAAACACTGACTGTTCCCTTGACCTTAACAAGATCCGGAAGAACAAAATCCACATCAGCGCTGTATGTTCCCTCTGCCAGCTCCGTAAGATTGTTGCTATCAAGAATATCCTGGACGCTTACTGTTCCAGTGATGTCGTTTTCTGACAACTGCCTTATAGCACTGTCAAGTCCCTGAAGTGTCACAGAAACTGTCTTGTACTCATTGTCATCCACAAAGACTCTGTAGCCCTCATGAGTACCATCCACTGTGATCCTGGAAACATCAACATCAAAAGTCTCTGTGCTGACGCTATCCACATAGATTATCACTGAAACCGTTCCGTTAAAATCCTTGTCTCCAAAGGTGATACCTGTTGGAAGGAAATCCTCAAGATCAAATGTATAGTTCAGATTGCCAGTCATTCCTGTCAGGTCTATATTCTCATCATCTACCTTGATCTCAGAGATTGAAGCGATGGCGCTGCTCCTGCCTGCGATCAGTACACTGTCAGGTGTTGACTCGATCTGACGTGTATACATATAACCGTTTGCAGGATCTCCTTTTACCACGTAGGTAATAGGAACGTATTTTGTCTCAAATATAACTACATTGACCCTGACTGTCTTGATATTCATATCAATCTGAGAAGAATCAACAGTGTTACCCTCAGAATCCAGCAGTACTATGTCTGCATCTGTTCCGATGTTGGATGTAAATCCCGTTACATCTACGTCTACTGCTGCAGAAGTGATCTGGGATACCACAGACTCAGGACCACTTATCCTTACCATGTTCTGCTCTGTAGTAACATCGCCGATCACGTATCCATCTGCAAGAGATCCTGATGTAGTTGCGTTAAGAGCAAGGGACTTGGAAGCTTTCCTTTCCACGTTCAGCTTGACCACATCTGAGCTTGTGACGATCTTCTCTATCTTGTCATAGTACTTGTTGGTCACCACATCGATGCTGACTGTATTAAGGCTTGAAAGAGCCTGTATATCAGCGGTGGCCACCAGATTGTTCTGGCTCAGCGAGTCAATTATGGATCTGGGAGCGTACAGCGTAACAGAATTGATAGTGTCTGTGTTATCCAGTATTGTGTAAACCTGTCCCTGATCAGTAATAAGATTAGTGTTCTTGAGTGTAACAGGAACATTGGTGTATCTCACTGAAGTAATAGGATCATTGACGTTAGTTATAAGGAACCACACAATGACCGCAAATATAAGGGAAGCAAGCTTAAGTCCCCAGTTGGCCGTCAGTCTCTTCATTTCTTCACCTTGGCCTTTCTGGCGAAGTACCTGATAGGTGCTTCCTCCTCATGCTTGTCCTGAAGTACGCGCAGTCTCTCTCTTAGTCTGTCGCTGTCGAGAGCTCTTTCAAGCTCGCCCTCCTGAGCTACGCTTATCTTGCCTGTCTCCTCGGAAACGATGATGACAAAAGCATCTGTCGCTTCTGATGCTCCGATACCAGCACGATGCCTGGTACCAAGCTCTTTTCCAATACCCATGTTATCTGAAAGAGGAAGATAACATGTGGCTGAAACAACTCTGTCTCCTCTTACGATGACTGCTCCGTCGTGGAGAGGGGTGTTGTGCTCAAAAATATTGATAAGGAGCTGACTTGTGACAATAGCATCCACGTCAATTCCTGTTCTCTCATACTCTGTAAGAGGGTGATTCTGCTCGATAACGATAAGAGCTCCGGTCCTTACCTTGGACATCTCAACACAGGCCCTTACGATCTCGTTAAGAGTCTTATCTGAGAACCTTCCCTCAGACTTGTTGTCACCAAGGGCAAGCACATTGGAAAAGAAATTTTTCCTTCCCAATTCTTCCAGGGCCTTTCGAAGCTCTGGCTGCAATATGACAACCATACCAATGATAGCAATACTGAATACCCTCTCAACGATCCAGAGAATAGTGGACATGTTGAAAAGAGCGCACACCAAAATAAATACAAGGATAACGATCACACCCTTTAAGAGTGACCATAACCTTGTATTCCTGGCCCATACCAGAATGTGGTAAACCAGAAATGCAATGATAAAGATCTCAAGTATGTCTGAGAGCCTTATCGTTGGCATGTGCATGCTTGTTCTGTTGAAGTCAAAAATAAAATCTATCTGATCCATGACCTTCCTTTAGTTTCAGTGCTGCTCCCTTGCGCGGTTGATCTTTTTAACCTTCCTCTCAGGAGTTGACACTGTAACCTTTGGCACTGCCTTAACATAATAATAGTACTCATCATCTTCAAACTGGACCTTCTCAGTTCTTGAATAATCCAGATTAAATGCAAAGAATTCAATAACCAGCATAAGAAGTGCTGAAATAATTGTTCCAACTATAACACCGCCAATGGAGATCTGGGTGTCATTGACCATATCTCCTACAAGTATGCAGATGATAAGGCTCACTGCACCTGCTGCGATAGCGATCTTCCATGAGTGATCAAGGGATGTTCTTCTGATCACGTACACAAGAACCAGTGATACTGCAAAAGCAACGATCATTACCACCATTGCCTTGTTGCCAAGCATTCCTCCAATGATGTTGGAAAACTCATTGGCTGCCTCCTCTACGCCCTCAATGCCAAAACTTGCAGCATTGGTTGAGAAATAAGAAAGCATATAGGAAATCACAAGACCAAAGGATACCGAAACAATTGATGTAGGTGTTCCCAAAAGTCCCATTGCCAGAGGCATTACATAAGGGATATGAAGGAAGAAGAACACTGGTGTCAAAAGAACTGCCAATGTATCCTTTGGTGAAAACCTGAAGTATAAAAGGAACATCAAAAGAAAGACAATTGCAGATATAAGAGCACATTCAATTGCCAGAGAATAGAGATGTCCCACGATAAATATCGCCGAGATAAATACTATAAAATTAGGTGGAAGGATAGCGCAAAGGAGAGATACCATCATTACAATAGCAATATTGGTAAGGGCATCCATGTATCCCAGCTTGTTGTTGATAAGCGAGATAGAAATAAGCGCAAGTAAGAATTTCCACACATAAGTAATGTATGTTTCGTATTTGATGTAAAATCTCTTTACATACTGCTTGAATTCCAATAATGAAGTCATATCATTGTTCCTTTTCGTAGATTCTAGCCAGCTTTTTTAAATTCCCATAATATGCCTTCATACTCTTACGCATCTTGCTGTACCTTAAGGAATAAACGACATATGATACAAGAGAATACACGCCAACAAGCAGGAGGTAAAATACCAGATACCTCCTGCCAATAGCCAGTAAATTATTAGTGTTGTATAGATCAGACAAAACCTTTTCGAAATTGCAAAGCACATAGGTCGCAATAAGGATTGCAAAAACTATTGTGGCGCTGATCACTGACTTGATAACGTTAAATCCAACGTAATCACTTTTGAAATATGAATTGATAGCGTCGTTCTTTTTTCCTTCTCGATCTATGAAAGCAGCCATTTTGGTCATCAAAATGACTTTTTCTTCGTTAACCATCACTGCTCCTTATGTATCCAGGAAGCGCATACCTGACTTAGGCTCTTGTTTCTGCTGAATTGCCTGCTGCAGTGCCTGTCTCTTCTTTGCGACAGTATCATTCAGTGTGTTAGCCATAGAGGTCTTACACTTAGCACAAAATCTTCCTGTTGTAATAGGCTCACCACATTTCTCGCAAAGGAGCTGTATTGGTGAATCTTTGGAGAACATCAGTCTCTCTTCACGGATCCACTGCTGAATCTGCTTGGTTGTTACCTCATTATCTTCAGAGATTTGCTTTAGGCTCGCTGCCGGGTTGTCCTGAATATACTGTTTTACCTTCTGAAAATCCTCTTCCACTGCCTTTTTGCAAGGTTCGCAGATCGCTGGTCCTGTCACGTAGTTAAACATCTTTCCGCATCTTGCACAGTTCCGTAAGTTCATAAGCTGACCTCCATATATTTAAGTAGTTTGCCCGATAGCCAGAGTCAGGAAATATATCCTGTCCACTCCCGCCATCCGAAACTCATGGGCGATCTCATCAATAGTACTTCCAGTTGTATAGATGTCATCGATTATAAGTACGCACTTAAATTTTACATCATTTTTAGGCATAATAAAAGCCTTTTTCAAATTATTGCGGCGTCCCAAAGCGTCCAGTTCCTTCATGGGAAGCGTGTTTCTGACCCTCCTGACAAGGTCTGTATACAACGGGAGCCTAAGCTCTTCAGAAACTGCCCTGGCATAAACCTCAGCCTGATTGTAGCCTCTTTTGAGCTGCTTTTTCTCATACATGGGAACAGGTACTACAGCCTCTATTCCAAGCTTCTTTATGGTGTCGCCAAGTATCTTTATTGTGGCAGCGCCATAAAACCTGGCATACTCCTGCCTCCCCATATACTTGAAGCGGTATATTGAGCCGGAGATACTCCTGTAGACAAACACCGAGTAGCCCCTTGTAAAAAAGTGTCGCCTCTCTTTGCAGTCCTGGCAGTACTCCTCATCCGAGTTCTTTCCCAATGGTTTACCACACTTAAAGCAGGTGCTTCCTCTTACAAATTCAATTTTCTTAAGACAATCCCTATGGATCATCCTTCCTCTTTTTATCCTGCCCCCATCAAGAGTAAATGCCGGCAGAACGCCATCGCACACAGGGCAGTGCCTTGGATAGATGATATCCAGGGCAGCTTCAAAATATCTATTCCTCAAAAATATCCTTGATCCTATCTTTTAATCCAGTGTAGCGCCTAAGCTGCTGCTCGTTGGAAACCATGGTCATGACTGTCTGGCTGCTTCCAAGGATGCAGACTGTATTCTTGGCTCTGGTAACTGCAGTATACAAAAGGTTCCTGTTAAGGAGCATCCTTGGACCTCCCAAAAGAGGCATTATCACTGCAGGGTACTCGCTTCCCTGGGACTTGTGTATGGTGATGGCATAGGACAGCTCCAGTTCGTCCAGATCCGCAAAGGGGTATCTGACCCTTTTATTTTCATCAAACTCTACCACCATGTCCTGAGAATACTCGTTTATCTCTTTTATCACGCCCATGTCGCCGTTAAAGACGCCCATACCTGAGTCCACGGCGATGTTGTACTTGCCGACGATCTCCCAGGTAGCCTGATAATTGTTCCTTATCTGCATGACCTTGTCGCCCTCTCTGAATACATGGTCGCCATAGGCATGCTCTTTTTTCCCTTCCCCCGGAGGATTTAAATACTCCTGAAGGATAAGGTTCAGCTGCTGAGCTCCAAGGGCTCCCTTTTTCATGGGCGTCAGCACCTGAATATCAAAGGAACCTGCATCCACATAGGACGGCAGCTTGTCTCTTATGAGCTGCACCATATGCTTGTAGATGACATTTGGGTCATTTCTTTCAAGGAAAAAGAAATCCTTGCTCTTGTTATCCAAAACCGGAGCCTGACCATCGTGGATCCTGTGGGCATTCATGACAATGTCACTCTCTTCAGCCTGGCGGAAGATCTTTTTAAGATAGATGGTAGAGAACCTGCCGCTGTCAATAAGGTCCTTAAGGACCTGCCCCGGGCCAACGCTTGGAAGCTGGGAGCTGTCTCCCACAAGGATCAGATGAACTCCTGGCACAAGGGCTTTTAGCAGGGCGTAAAACAGGTGTATATCCACCATGGACATCTCGTCGATGATGATTGCGTCTGTCTCAAGAGGATTGTCCCTGTTTTTCTCAAAGTGAACCCCTGAAGATCTCCCCTTTTCATCGTCATCCATCTGGCCGGACACCTCAAGAAGTCTGTGGATAGTCTTGGCTTCGTAGCCCGTTGCCTCAGTCATCCTCTTGGCTGCCCTTCCAGTGGGCGCTGCAAGCATGATATCAAGGCCCATCCTTGCGTAGTAATTGATTATAGTATTTATAGTGGTGGTCTTACCTGTTCCAGGGCCACCTGTTATTATCACAATTCCATTGGTGATACTCTGGATGACCGCATCAAGCTGAAGATCATCAAGCTCTATATCTCTTGCAGCCTCCATCTCGATTATCTGCTTTTTGTAATTTTCTTTTTCTGCCTCGGACACCTTCTCTGAAATGCAGAGATTATAGAGCATGGCTGCGCATCCCTGCTCCTCATAGAAGTAGGTTGAGGCGTAGACTTCAGTGTCATTTTTGATGATCAGTTTTTTATCAACTGTGAGGTTGTATATCTGGGTCCTGACAGTCTCCTCATTGATCTCATAGTCAGGCCTTGTGGACAAAACATCTATAGTGCGCCTGATAAGCTCATCTACCGGAAGATAAGTATTGCCATCAAGAGCAGACTGCAAAAGAGCATAATAGATACCGCTCTTTATGCGGTAGTCAGAATCGATCTGGATCCCCACCTTACCAGCTATCTCGTCTGCCGTCTTAAAGCCGACCCCTGCAATATCATCAGAGAGCTGATAGGGGTTTTCTTTTATAACCTTGTATATCCTCTCCCCATAGGTGTTGTAGATCTTAACTGCAAGATTATCTGAAATGCCAAACTGCTGAAGGAATATCATGGCATTTCGCATTTCTCTCTTTTCAGCCATCTGAAGAGCTATGTCCATGGCCTTTTTCTCGCTGATACCCTTGATCTCAGAGAGTCTTTCAGGCTCCTCCTCTATGATCCTGAAGGTATCGTCCCCGAACCTGTTTACTATCCTCTTGGCCAGCGCCTCCCCGATGCCTCTTATAGCTCCGGAGCCAAGGTATCTCTGCATGGATTCTGCATCGTCAGGAACAGATATCTCGTAGGAAGAGACCTTGAACTGATCGCCGTAGACCGGGTGGCTCACATACTCGCCCTCAGCCTCAATGGTATCCCCCACATCAACGTCCCTGAAAACACCGGTACAGACAATATCATCGTCAGAAGATACAAGGTTTAAAACCCCATAGCCATTCTCAGTATTCTTATATATAAAGTGTTCAATATAACCTTTGATTTTTTCCATAGGCAACAGTATAGCATAATAAAAGCCGTCTAATCTTTAAGATATTCTTAAGATTTAGACGGCAATCATATTTTATGAAAAGATAAGTCAAACGCTTTCAGGTCCCTGGGCAGAAGCAGCATCTTCAGCCGGAGCCTCTGGGATGTCGTAGTTTCTTCTGAGGTTCTCATAGAGCATCTGGGCAAAGCCATTGCTCTGCTTATCTACAGAAGTTGCACATATATCCTGTAGAGTCTGATCCTTGAAAAAGTCTACCAGTGTCTCTGTGGACTGGTCTCCTGATTCAGGCTTTAAAGCATCTACAGACTTCTGCATCTCTTTAAATACCTGTTCAAGGAAGTAGGACTCAAAGCTCTTGCAGGCCTGCCACAGCTCATCATCAGAAGCGTGCTGGGACTTTGCAGTGTTCTCAAGCTTTTTCTGAAGAGCTATTGCGCTGGCATTTTTGCTCTCCTGCATGGCATATTCAGTTAACGCCGAAGCGTCGATTCCTTTGATATCAAGGCCTGCCATCATATACCTCTAAATTATCTCTTAAGTGAGTTTGCTGTCTGCATCATCTGGTCAGTTGTCTGGATAGCTGTTGAGTTCATTTCATATGCACGCTGTGCAACGATAAGGTTTACCATCTCTGTTGCTACGTTTACATTTGATCCCTCAAGGTAGCCCTGGACCAGTTCGCTTTTCTTCATGTTTCCAGCAGCTTCGTTTTCGTTGATAGCGGCGCCGCTGGCTGGTGTCTCTTTCCACGCTGCGCTTCCTACTCTCTCAAGGCCCTCTCTGTTAGGGAACTGCCAAAGACCTATCTGCAGTCCGTTGATCTGCTGAGGAACTCCCTGATCATCAGGGTAGTAGATCTTACCATCACCGCCAATGGTGATGCGGCTGGCAACTCTGTTGCCGTCAACTCTGATCTCCTGGCCATTTATATCCAGAACCTTGTTTCCTTCTGCTGTTGTAAGAATAAGATCAGTTCCTCCAACCTCTGCAAGTGCCCAGGTGAAGTTACCATTTCTGGTGTAGAGCTGTGTCTCTCCGTCGGTGTCAAAATAGCTAAAGAAACCATCGCCTCCAATTGCCAGTGACGCTGGGTTATCGCTTGTTAAGAATGATCCCTGGGAAAAGAACTGATTGATAGTTGATGTGCGCACACCAAGACCAACCTGTGAATTGGTTGGCTTAGGAGCACCATTAGCTGTAGTAGTTACTGTCTGTAACTCCTGATATAAAAGAGATTTGAACTGCGCACCCTGTGCCTTGTAACCTGTTGTATTAACATTGGCCAGGTTGTTGGAAATGGTATCCACGTTAACCTGCTGCGCGTTCATTCCTGTAGCTGCTGACCATAAACTTCTTACCATATTACGTCACCCTCCGACCCACTGCGAGCTTGACCCATCCGTGGCTCCCAATGAATAATTCGTCATCCGTGACTTCAATATAGTGCTTCTGTCTATTTATCGTCATAAAGTCGCAATTAGTTTAGATATGATCATAAAAATTTTTACGAAAGACGTCCTACCTGGTTAACTGCCTTATCCAGAGTATCATCAATTGTGGTGATCATCTTCTGGTTTGTATCGTAGTTTCTCTGAACTGCGATCATCTGCACCATCTCATCAACAACAGAGACATTGGACTGCTCTAAGAACCCTGAATATACAGATCCTGTGGCATCTGCAGCTACTGCATCTCCAGTAGCAACATAACCGTTTTCACCGTAGTGCTCCAGGGTGTCATAGCTGATCCTGCCATCAAGTGCTGTCTGCTTTTCAAAATCAAAAAGTCCGATATTTGCAACAACCTCGCCGTCTTGGGAGATCTCACCGTTCATGCTGATCTGCACAGGAAGATTGGGATCAAGTTCAATGTGACCGCCGTCAGCAGAAAGAACAAAGTCTCCATCCTGTGTCACCAGAACGCCATCTGCGTTCAAGGTGAAATTACCGTCTCTGGTATAGAGAATCTGCTGCTGAAAACCATCTTCAAGCATCTCATCAAGTGAAAGCTTGCCAGCCTGGTACGCAGCCAGTTCTCTCTTCTGTCTCTGGAGTCTTAAATATCTCTCCATGTAAGTCTCAGTTACTGTGCCACCTTCGCCCTCAGCTGCTTCAGGCTCAGTTTGCTTGATGGCATATTCTATACCAAAAAAGCCGTATCCGCCGATGGCAAGATCAAAGGTGTTTCCAGTTTCTCTCATTGGACCTTCTGTCCAGTCGACATAACCCTCACCAATCTTGACACCGGGATTAATAATGCCCAGTCCACGAGCTGTGAACGGGGCATCAGTATAGTCCTTGATCTTGAGCGCAAGCTGATCAGAAAAAGACTGTGATGTTGCGCCTTCTTTTTTGTAACCGTTGGTATTGGCATTGGCAAGATTGTTGGTGAGCACGTCCATTCTGTGCTGTTCGTTGATCATTCCTGTGTAAGCAGTATATAGACCCTTAACCATACAAAAACCCTCTGCCCTCCTGGCTTTACATCCGCTTTAGTCCATAAGCGGAGCAATTTAGTCTTCGCGGTAACCTGCGATAAATTCTACATAACGGCCTGTTCCAATAGCTACTGCTGTCATTGGATCCTCAGCTGTCATGGTATTGATACCTGTCTTGGAATAGATGAGATCCTCAAGCCCTCTAAGAAGAGCACCGCCACCTGTAAGGACAATTCCTCTGTCAGCAATATCTGCTGCAAGCTCTGGTGGTGTATTCTCCAAAACGCTGTGGATAGCATCTATGATCTGTGAAGTAGTCTCTCTGAGAGCCTCTTCTGTCTCCTCTGATGATACCTTAACTGTCTTGGGAAGACCTGTTACAAGGTTTCTGCCCCTTACATCCATAAAGTCGTTCTCAGCGCGGGGATAAGCAGATCCGATCTTGATCTTGATATCCTCAGCTGTTCTGTCACCAATAAGGAGGTTGTGCTTTTTACGCATGTAGCGGACAATGGCCTCATCAAAGTCATCACCAGCAACCTTGACTGATGTGCTGACAACAGTTCCTCCAAGGGAGATAACTGCGATATCTGATGTACCACCGCCTATATCAACGATCATATTGCCACATGGCTTGGTAATATCGATACCAGCGCCGATAGCCGCAGCAATAGGCTCCTCAATAGTCTTAACATCTCTTGCGCCACAGAGTCTTGTAGCATCCTCAACAGCCTTCTTCTCAACCTCTGTTGCTCCTGAAGGAACGCAAACAGCGATGAACGGCTTTCTGTGGATCCTGCGGCCGATAGCCTTCTTGATGAAGTATCTCATCATCTGCTCTGTGATCTTGTAGTTGGAGATAACGCCCTGGCGAAGAGGTCTTACTGCTACGATATTGCCTGGTGTACGGCCAAGCATAAGTCTTGCATCCTCTCCGATAGCCTTGATCTCTTCTGTATCTCTGTCATAAGCCACAACTGATGGCTCTTTTAAAACAACTCCCTTTCCCTTTATATAAACAAGGACAGATGCTGTTCCCAAATCAATTCCAATGTCTGCGTACTGCATGGTTCGTGATTACCCCTTTCAAAGCATATGCAAAACCGCATAATAGCGGATATTAACAATTAAGTCTACGATTTCATTCCACATTATACCTCAAAGAGTGGAGATTTAAAAGAGGCTATTCACTACTATAGTATATCGGCCAAGGTTCCTTAAGTATTAACCCTTATCCTGTAAAAGTTTGTACTTCATCTCTGCCAGCTTCCAGTCGACTTCATTGTCGATGTCCTGAACTTCAAGCTCTGACAGTTCCAGAGGCAGTATCTGCCCAACCATTATCCCCTTGTTCTTTAAAAAGCTCTCAGTCTTTACCACATAGAACTGACCCGCATCGTGATAGTGAGGCTCAAGATCCTGGGACCTTACTGAAAGATTCTCAGGCTGTCTGAACACCAATCTTCCATCGTGGATCTCCATTGCTCTCTGGGGAGGGTATGAAAAACGCACTACAGGAATAAGAGAATCTGCATCTGAAGAAGCCAGCTTCTCCACGGACTCCTTAAGCTTATCAGCTGTTATAAAAGGAGCTGTAGGATAAATGCAGGCAAAGATATCAAAGTCCTTATCAAGGCTGTGATACTCTCTGATGACCTCATCAATGACATCTACAGTTGTGGCGAAGTCATTGGCGGTTTTTTCACTTCGAAGGAAGGGAACACTGGCACCATAATTTCTGGCAATCTCAGCGATCTCTTCGTCGTCAGTTGATACCATGACTTCATCAAAGACGCCTGACTTAAGGGCAGCCTCTATAGAGTAGGCTATTATTGGCTTACCGTTAAACTCTTTGATATTTTTTCTTGGTATTCTCTTACTGCCTCCTCTGGCAGTTATTATGGCAAGTGTTTTCATGGTAATAATCCTCCAGATAAGTAAGCTGATCATTTTAGGGAAATAAGCGCTTTTGCAATTCCAATTGCGCCTCTGCCGTCAGTAATTCCCATAAGACTATCTCTCATATTTAGTAGCTTTTCAGGAGCAAGAGACAGGTCATGGATTTCATCACAGATCCTGCTGATAACAGCCCCTTTTGCTTCTGCACTTTCCGCCACATTCCCAGCATAGACCATTCCTCCTGTTGTAGGCCAGAAGTCAGTATTGGGCTTTTGATTGTCAGCAACCTGGTAGAAGATGGCTGGAAGATTAACTGCCGCACACTCAGTAAGCATGGTTCCTGCTGCCGAAACTGCTATGTCACAGCTTCTCATAAGTGCCGCCATATTGGCGACATTGTGATGTATATGAACGCCTGAATAGTTCTTTTCAAGCGCTTTTATCTTATCAATGTCTGGTGCAAAGCTTCCGGCTACAACTTCCCATTCAATGGGCCTACATGAAGCATCTAAATCTCCGCGGCCATCAGAAGATGAAAGCAGCCCCTTCTTTTCCGCATTTTCAAGTGTTGCCAGCAGCATCCCATACATATCTCCTCCGCCGGCTGCAAGAAGAACCTTTAACGTCTTCTTATCTGAAGTTGTTTTTTCAGCTATGTCATGTTCATAGAACTGCCTGCGAAGGGGCGCATATTCAAGCCCCAAAAGAATTTTTGTCGGTGACCCTTCATGTCCCTTCATGCCGCTGTATAGCGCTTCATATCCAAGGCTCTTAGAAAAGCCATTGTAGTTGATCACAAGATTCACTGGATAAGGCTCTTTTGCCAGGTCGTCAAGGTACGCAACAGGGCAGATCCTGTTAAGGCGCGCAAAATAGTCCTTACTCACAAAGTAAGAATCCACAAAGAGAACGTCGCACTTCCTGCCAGGGAGCTCTTTTTCCAAAACAGGGATCTCGTCCTTCATGTGATCATACCTTGTTCCAAGGACCACCACCTCTGCCTTTAAGGATTCATCACAGAAGCTCTTGATAAAGGCCTCTGACTCTTTATCCGCAACAAAGAAAGTGACTCCCTCGCCGAGAGCCAACAGTTCTTTTGCAATGGTGATGCAGCGCATCACATGGCCTGTCGCTATTATCTTGTTTGCATCCGCACGAATTCCAATCATTATTCTATGATATCCCAACTCAGTGGAGTTCCTTTTTCCAGATCCATTTTCGCTTTGCGTCCGAGAACTTCCTCGTAGTGTTTGGTGTGCATTCCGTTTCCTGGGCGGATCGATCTTACGTTTTCAGGCGTTAACGCTTCCCCAGCCTTAACATCTTTTACTATGAAAAGAGATCTTGATGTAGCTCTCTCTTTTACCTGCTCGTCTGTGAGCTTATATTCGGAAGATCCAAGGGCTTCTTCCATTATCCTTACATTTTTCACCATCTCTGCAAACTCAGAAGGCTCCATGGAGAAAGAGTCATCTACGCCTCCAGCTGAGCGGTCCATAGTAAGGTGCTTCTCGATCATGTTTACACCAAAAGGAACGCTTCCTGATGGGATCACGCTTCCAGGGGTGTGATCTGAAAGACCTACAAGGCAGTCAAATTTTTCCCTGAGGGAAGGGATCATCCTGAGGTTCACAAGATTATAAGGAGTAGGATAAGCGCTGACACACTTAAGGATGATGACGTCCTTATTGCCTTCTTCAAGGCATGTATCAAGGGCAAGCTTTATATCCTCCTCAAAGGCAATTCCCGTAGCAAAGATGATGGGCTTGTGGAGCGCTGCGATCTTCCTGATAAGGGGAATGTCATTGATCTCAAAGCTGGCGATCTTGTAGGCAGGGACATTTAAATTCTCGAGATAATCCACACTGGTGGGATCAAAGGGAGAAGAAAATGCCTCCATTCCCAGCTTTTTTGCCTCATTCATAAGGCCCTCATGCCACTCCCAGGGAGTATATGCCTCTTTATACAGGTCATAGAGGGTTCTTCCAGCCCAAAGGCCATCTCCCGGAGTCATAAACCACGGCTTGTCGCAGTCTATGGTTATGGTATCTGCTGTGTAGGTCTGGAGCTTAATGGCATCTGCGCCAGCTTCCTTTGCAGCATGTATTATGTCTATTGCCCTGTTGTAATCACCATTGTGATTACCGGAGATCTCAGCCACGATCATGGCAGGATGTCCTTCTCCAACAGTTCTGTTTCCAATCTTTATTTCCTTATTAAACATAGTCACCTCTTAGCTTTTATCTTTTATCTTAACTTACCACAATTTATGGCTCTTGTTTACCCCCTCCTTCTAAGACATGTTATAATTACCACATGAAAAAAAGCAAAGAAAAGGACAGAGTTTATATCTGTCACACATACTATCACGCATATATTGCAGCCGTTAAGGAGCTTGTCAGAAGGAAACAGGAGAAAGGCCGCGCTGACATCGTGCTCAGCACCATGTCCAATAACTTTGAAAATCTCCTTTCAAGGCTTGAAAGATCAGGTGTTTTTGGGCAGGTATTCATGTATGAGGAAAAAGAGGATGTAACTTCCGATGAGGTCATGTCCTATCACCGGGACAGAGGCAATATCGTAGCAAACCTCCTTCAGCGCGTCACCTACACAAAGCTTTTAGGAAAACTACAGGAGCCATACATTCCAACTGACTTATCCTCCTACAGAGACGTTTATGTTTTTTGTGACTCAGACCCTATTGGCTACTATCTGAATTATAAAAAAATCCCATACCACGCTGTTGAGGATGGTCTTAACTCCGGAATGCTGGATGATCAGGCAAGATTTGCCAACAGAGGTGCATGGCCTGTCAAGCTATTGATGTCAAAGCTAGGCCTTATCTTTATCGAAAGCGGCTACAGCAGGTACTGCATAGATTATGAGGTCAATGATATCTCAGTAAATCACAAACCTCCCAAGAACATCGTGGAGGTTCCGCGAAAAGAGCTAAACGACAAACTGTCATCTGAAGACCACAGCATACTGACAGATATTTTCCTTGAAAATAAGGAGCAGGTTGTCTCTCAGCTCTTAGGGACTGGAGCCTATGACGACGGATTACCAAAAAAGCCACAGGTGATGATACTGACAGAGCCCCTTTGTGAGCCCGAAGTAAGAAAAAGGATCTTTGGGGACATCATAGACCAGTACAAGGACTCAAACAGAGTTATACTTAAGCCCCATCCGAGAGATCTATTCGACTACGAAGAAGCTTTTCCTGACACAGTGGTGATACGTGACAGATTCCCCATGGAAGTGCTTGGAGACATAGAAGGCTTTTGCGTGGACAAGATCATATCTGTTGTAACCCAGATGGATAACGTGTACTTTGCAAAAGAGATTGTTTACCTCGGACTTGATTTCCTTGATAAATACGAAGAACCTTCAGTACACAGAAAAGTTGAAAATCTCGATAAATGATCGGAGAAGAATTTATGAGTCTCTCACTTAGAAAAGCAAATATGGATGATGCACTGGACATCCTTAAGTGGCGAAACGATGAAAAATCCATAGACGGATCTTTTTCAAAAGAAAAGATTGCAATTCCCCAGCACATGGAATGGTACAAGAAAAAGCTTGCTTCAGACAAATGCCATATGTTCATTCTCGAAGAAGATGGCGAAAAAGCTGGACTTGTGCGTGTTGACCAGGAGGGCAATGTGGGTGAGCTTAGCATTATGATAGCCCCTGAAAAGAGAGGACGCGGCTTTGGCAACGAGATCATGGCCCTTGTTGAAAAGCACCTTCCAGAAGGAGTTAACGCTCTTGTGGGATTTGTTCTCCCAGACAATCACCCATCCAGGAAAATGTGTCTGGCAAATGGTTACAACGAATTTATCGCCGGCGATGTAACCTGCTATATTAAGCTGTTTTAAAATGAACCTATCAGTAGTATACTTATGCATAGTTATGGCGCATTCGCCAGTGTCATTCACTTGATTTCAGGAGGATTTGTTTAGATGAAAATGAGATATTGCAAGAGATGTCTTCAACCCGACACAAGGCCAGGTATTCTTTTCGATGATAACCAGGTGTGCTACGCCTGCAAATATGAGGAATCCAAGGCATCCATAGACTGGGCTGCCAGAGAGGCAGAGCTTAAGGGCTTTGCAGAGGAAGCCAAGGCAGAGGCCAAAAAGCGTGGAAATGTCTATGACTGCGTAATTGGTGTTTCCGGTGGTAAGGATTCAACCTTCCAGGCTGTTTATGCAAAAGAGAAGCTTGGACTTAATCCACTTCTTATCAACTGCATGCCAGATGAGATCACCGAAATCGGCCGCAAGAACATTGAGAACCTCAACAATTTGGGCTTTGACATCATCTCTATTCGTCCAAATCCTATTGTTGCCAAGAAGCTCGCAAGAAAGTCATTCTTTGAAAGAGGCAATATCATTGCTGCTTCCGAGTACTGCCTGTGGGCATCTGCATACATAATGGCAGTTAAGTTCAATATTCCACTTATCATTCAGGGTGAGAACGCTGCTCTTACACTTGGAACTGCCAAGAACCAGGAGACTACCGGAAATGCTTTTGCTGTAATGCAGCTTGAGACCTTAAGAGGCGCCAGCGTTGACAGCTTCATCGATCCTGCCAACAACATTACAGAGAAGGACGTATTCCTCTACAGGATCCCTACTGTTGAAGAGATGGAAGCAAAGGGCATCAGAGCCGTATTCCTTCAGTACTACGCAAAAGAGTGGTCACAGGTAAACAACGCTGACTTCGCTGTTGCAAGAGGTCTTACAGGCAGAAGCGAAGAGCTCCACGACCTTGGAAGATACAGAAGATACTCAGCACTTGACTGCGACCTTCAGATTCCTAACCAGATGATCAAGTATCTCAAGTTCGGTTTCGGCTTCACAACTGACGAAGTTTGCTACGATATCAGAGAGGGCAGACTCAGCCGTGAAGATGCCAAGTGGTATGTAAACGAGTACGACGGCAAGTGCGGCGAGCAGTACATCGACATGGCCTGCAAGTATCTTGATATCACCAAAGAGGAGTTCTGGGAAGTAGTTGACCGCTATGTCAACAAGGATCTCTTCGAAAAGAAAAACGGTAAATGGACACCTAAGTTCACTGTAGGTGAGGATTATGAATCATAATATTAAAAAGAATTGGTATATGTACCTTACAGGAACACTGCTTCTTATACAAGCGGCAGTGTTCCTTGTATTTCGTGGAGAAAGTTACTTTCAGATCCATGACAACTTAGACCTCTTTATGGGTCACTACGAGATGCTTAAAAAAGCAGGACTGTGGTTTTCCCATGGAGCAAACGCCCCTATCCTTCACGGAGTTTCAAGAGATCTGTTTGGTTCGGAGTTTAACCTCTACAACCTCTTTTATATCCTGCTCCCAGGGTACTGGGCGTACCTTGCTGGCTACGCAGCCAAGATTGCCATCGGCATGATATCCTTTATGCTCCTTGCAAAAGAGCTGCTTAATAGCCGCTACGATTCCTACAAGCCGCTGATAGTTGTCATTGCAGCTGCTTACGGAATGATCCCTGTCTTCCCAACTTACGGTATCGCCTTTACCTCTGTTCCATTCATTGTTTTGTTCCTGGTAAAGCTCTACCGCTCAGACAGCCTCAAGGAGAGGCTTCCCTGGTACGTGGCTGTTTTCTGTTATCCCTTCATCTCATATTTTTCATACCACGGATTCTTTATCCTATGCTACATGGTCCTGGCTGTGATCATTTTGTGGATCAGGGATAAGCGCTTTCCACTCACCACCTTTGTTTCCATCGTTGTTTTGTCGATTGGCTACGTTCTCTTTGAGTACAGGCTCTTTGGAGCAATGCTGGGAAGCGATGTGGTCACCATCAGGACCACCATGGACCACGGCGACATCACATTCCTTCAGGCCATGAAGACAGCCTTCGACGAATTTGTAAACGCATCCTTCCATTCTGAGGATTCACACACATACATAGTACTTGGAGTTGTGCTTGTAGCCATAGTCCTTATCAATGCTTCTTACGTAAGAGCTGGCAAGGCAAAAGAGCTCTGGAAAGACCCGGTAAACCTCATAATGATATGGATCATCTTCAACGTCCTTATCTTTGGTCTTTACCAGTTTGCACCATTCAGACATATTTTCGAGATGCTTGTTCCGCCTCTTACAGGTTTTGAATTTGCAAGAACAGCTTACTTTAATACCTTCCTGTGGTACGCAGAGCTTCTACTTGTCTGCATGAGAATGTATGACTATAGCAAAAAGAACCTAAAGTTTCTTGCCAACGTGATCGTAACCCTTGCTGTTTTGGTAGTAATGTTTGTTCCTCAGGTCTACAACGACTTTTATTACACCTGTTACAACCAGGCTTACAAAGTTTTAAAGCACAAGGAAACCAGCACTGTTAACTACAACGAGTTCTATTCAGAAAAGCTCTTTGAACAGATAAAAGAAGACATAAACTATAACGGCGAGTGGTCTGCCACCTTTGGAATGCATCCTGCAATCCTTAACTACAATGGCATCGCCTCAGTTGATGGTTATCTTGGAATGTACGCCCAGGAATACAAGGAAAAATGGCAGAAGGTCATTGAGCCTGCATTTGAAGGATCTCCCTCCCTTGCAGATTACTACATGGGATGGGGCGCCAGAGTTAATCTCATCTCAGCCGATGATGAAAACACCTATGCTCCGCTTCGCGTCATGGATCCTGTAGATAAGAGGCTTATCTGTGATATGGATCAGTTAAAGAACCTTGACTGCAAATACATATTTGCAAGATTTGAGATATCCAACGCAGGTGAAATAGGACTTAGCCTTGTGGGCAGTTACACTGACGGTTCAAGTCCATATACCATTTACGTTTACAGCCTGTAATACCATATAAAAAGATAACCCCTCGCAGCCTGCATACCTGGCTACGAGGGGTATTTTATTAGAATGTATCTGTCTGGTTGAGCCACCTGTGCTCATAGAACAGCCAGCTCTTGTAGGGAAGGACTCTTATTCCTTCCTGATCTGCCTGGCTCAGGAAGTAGGCAAAATACAAAATGCAAAAGGCTACAACTGTAGCCTGAATGTATTTCTTTTTCCGGTCGTCCCTTATGCTGCATATGATATTGGGTATCAGCAGTATCTGAACTGTTGTCAAGTAATAAGCAAATCTTGTTACCAATGGAAGCCAGAAGCATGAAAGGTAAAGCGCCACAGCCATGATGTTCATGTTCAGGTACATCCTGTTGTCAGCCCTGTCCTTAATGGCCTCCTTGTAGCATATTATGCTGATAAATATCATGAACAAACAACCCATGATTGGAGCTGCGTTCTCAATGACTGTGTGGGCCTCTTCAATATAAACCGTGTCGTTGTAGGAAGGGTACAGCTTAAGAGCGATCTCCATTATCTGGTTACGAAGTAAAGCTGCAGCTACTCCGAAAACAGCAAGGGGAATAAGCGCCCACTTCTTCCATGGAATCCTTGCGATCAGGTACATTGGGATCACAATAAGCACGCTCTTATGAAACAGCGACGCAAAAAGTATCACCAGAAGGAATCTGAAGATATTTTCCCTGTTTATATCCACCAGATATCTGATAGCAAAGGTGGCAAGAGCCAGGGCAAAATAGTATCTTACAGTATTAAAGCTCCTGTAATAAAGCCCCATGGTCATGAACATGAAAAATGCCCAGGCAAAGCTCTGTGTCTGCTCCCTCAAAACCTTGAGAAAAACTGCCACTATGGCGGCAGCAAAGACGCCAAACATAAGAAGGTAGTCCTCTTTCCCGGAGAGGGTATAAAGAACTCTTACCACAAAGTTAAAGCCCGGCTCAGTTACCACGTATCCTCTCTGGAAGATCTCATGGCAGGTGACCACATAGGTTCCGTAGTCATTGCCAACCTCAAGCCTGAGGGCTGCAAGAAGGGTCAGCACCACAAATATGGAAGCTATCATAAGTGCGTTGACAGCTCTCTTTCTCGTAGTGTATCCCTTGTATGTCTGTCTTGCTGCAGAGGATGGTACGCTCTCAAATTCTTCTGTTGTCCTGTATCTGCATGCCATAAGGATTGTCATGGCAGCGATCAGAAAATAAAGTATCATTTACTCCATCACTCCCACAACATTTACGTCCTGCTTCTTAAGTGTGTAGACAACCTTATCCATCTTATCTACTGTGTCACGTCCTGCCCGAAGCAAAATGATTACGCCGTCAACAGCTCTCATCCTGTCGAACTCGTCAAGGTCATACCTGAACTGATCTGATGAAAGCTCAATATAATTGCCATCGTATTTTAAAAGGTGAGACCTGTTAGCTCTGTACTCGTCTGTATCTCTTTTTCCAAGGTAAGGAACGTCCGGGTAATTGATTACCCAGTCTCTTTCAGAGTAAATTCCATCGTCAAAGATTCCATACAAAAGAACTGCAAAAAGGCTCACCAGAAGACCTATGAGTCCGCCTAAAAATGCTGCGTTCGGTTCCCTGGTGTACTTGTCATAGACTTCCATATCTGCATCTGTCCAAAGATCAATAGAAGCTATCTGCTCAAGTGCATCTGCAAAAGCCGGAAGCGCTGACTTGTAGGCGTCTGAGATTTTCTGGATCAGCTCTTTATCTGTTCCTGTAACTACAACTGTAAGGATCCTGTAATCTCCAAGGATCTCACCGGTTACTGAATCCAGGATCTGCTCTTTGGTCACGGAAGGGTCTATCTCCAGGGCCTTGTTAACTATAGGATCATCCCTGAGTATCCCATCCCAGGTATATGCGTTAAAGAAATCCGGTCCAGTGGGGAATGCCTCATAATCAAATGTGATATAGTAATCATTCCTGATGCGATAAACTGTGTTACCGCTCATGATATTGCTGTAGGCTATATAGGCCACAAGGCCAATTATCGCGCCTAAAATAGTGGATGCAATGACCATCCAGATCCGCTTTTTGAACTGGCGAAAAAGGCGCTTAAGGTCTATGGCTCTGTTGTAAAAGTCCCTATTGGACATGTTTATATTCCCCCAAGATTATTGTTTAAGTGAATGATTCCACTTTATATAATATCATAACATCTTTTTGATATATGCTCCTGTGTAGGACTTCTTGCACTTTGCAACCTCTTCAGGAGTACCTGCAACAACCACAGTTCCTCCCTTGGAGCCTCCCTCAGGTCCCATGTCGATTATGTAGTCACCAGTCTTGATGACATCAAGGTTGTGCTCTATGACCACAACTGTGTTGCCCTGGTCAACCAGCTGCTGCATGATCTTAACAAGCTTCTGGACATCTGCAAAATGAAGTCCTGTGGTAGGCTCATCCAGGATATAAACTGTCTTACCTGTTCCAACCTTGGAAAGTTCTGTTGCCAGCTTGATCCTCTGGGCTTCACCACCGGAGAGCTCTGTACTTGGCTGTCCAAGCTTGACATATCCAAGACCTACATCATAGAGAGTCTGGATCTTGCGCTTGATGGTCTTGACGTTTTCGAAGAACTTAAGAGCTTCCTCAACTGTCATATCAAGGACGTCGTAGATGTTCTTGCCTTTGTACTTAACCTCCAGAGTCTCGTGGTTGTACCTCTTACCGCCGCAGACTTCACATGGAACATATACGTCAGGAAGGAAGTGCATCTCGATCTTGATGATACCATCACCGCCGCAGGCTTCACATCTTCCGCCCTTAACGTTGAAGGAGAAACGCCCCTTCTTGTAGCCCCTTGCCTTGGCGTCAGGAGTTCCTGCAAACAGGTCTCTTATCATATCAAAGACACCAGTGTAGGTAGCTGGGTTTGAACGAGGAGTACGCCCGATCGGTGACTGGTCGATGGCGATGACCTTGTCCACCTGCTCAAGGCCCTCGATGGCCTTGTGTTTTCCAGGGATACATCTTGCCCTGTTAAGATCTCTTGCCAGGTGCTTGTACAGGATCTCGTTGACAAAAGAGCTCTTACCTGAGCCTGAAACACCAGTAACTATGGTCATTACGCCCACAGGTACATCGATATCGATATTCTTAAGGTTATTCTCCTGAGCACCTTTGATCCGTAGCCACCCCTTAGGCTCGCGCCTTGTCTCTGGCACATCTATCTTGAGCTTGCCAGCCAGGTACTGGCCTGTAACTGACTCTTTCACCTTCATGATCTCTTCTGCAGTTCCGCAGGCAACGATCTTGCCACCGTGGGAACCGGCTCCAGGGCCCACGTCCACAATATAGTCAGCTGCGCGCATGGTATCCTCATCATGCTCAACTACTATGAGGGTATTGCCAAGGTCGCGGAGATTCTTGAGAGTATTAAGAAGCTTATCATTGTCCCTCTGATGAAGACCGATACTGGGCTCATCAAGGATGTAGCAGACGCCACAAAGGCCCGATCCTATCTGGGTTGCAAGCCTTATTCGCTGAGCTTCTCCGCCAGATAAGGTTCCTGTTGCTCTTGAAAGAGACAGATAGTCAAGACCAACATCTACAAGAAAGCCTACGCGGTTTCTTATCTCTTTAAGTACCTGGGCTCCGATCATCTCCTGCTGTGGCGACAGCTTCATGTTATCAAGATAAGTTTTGAGTTCATCGATGGACATGGATGTGATCTCATAGATATTCTTGTCATCTATGGTCACAGCAAGGGACTCCTTTTTAAGTCTCTGACCGCCGCAGAGGGTACATGGAGTAATGCGCATGAACTCCTCATACTCTGCCTTGGCTGTCTCTGAGAAGGTTTCACGATATCTCTGCTCTACGTTTTTAATAAGACCATCAAAGAGAATAGGATAATCTCCCTCGCCTCTCTGGCCCTTGTAATGTACATTTACAGTCTTGTCAGCTCCGTGTATCAGCACCTCTTTTGCCTTGTCAGAAAGGTCTTCAAAAGGGGTATCCAGGCTGAATTTATAGGCCTTGGCAAGAGCCCGCAGGGTTGCGTTACTAAAGCTACTGTCCTTATTGGCTGACTGCCATCCCATTACAACAATGCAGCCGTCGTTTATGGACAGGCTCTTATCAGGGATCATGAGATCCTCGTCAAACTCCATCTTGTAGCCCAGGCCCAGGCAGTCCGGGCATGCACCAAAGGGGTTGTTGAAAGAAAAGCTTCTTGGCTCAATCTCAGGAATGCTTATGCCGCAGTCAGGACATGCAAAGTTCTGGGAAAAACTCAGCTCTTTTCCATCTATAACATCTACTAAAAGAAGGCCATCAGCCAGCTGCAGAGCACTCTCCACAGAGTCTGTAAGACGCCTTCTTAAGTTCTCGTTGTCGTCCCTTACTACTATCCTGTCTACGATTATCTCAATGCTGTGCTTGATGTTCTTGTCCAGCTTGATCTCTTCCTCTGTGAGCTCGTACTGGCTGCCATCGATCCTTGCACGGACATATCCTGCACGCTTAGCGCGGTCTAAGGTCTTTTGATGTTCACCCTTCTTGCCGCGGACAACAGGAGCCAGGATCTGAAGCTTGGTTCCATCCCCAAGGGCCATGATCTGGTCGCACATCTCATCAACGGTCTGCCTGCGGATCTCCCTGCCACAGTTAGGGCAGTGGGGAACACCGATCCTTGCGTAGAGAAGCCTGAAGTGATCATAGATCTCTGTAACTGTTCCAACAGTAGATCTTGGGTTTTTGTTGGTGGACTTCTGGTCTATGGATATGGTTGGAGAAAGCCCCTCTATGGCCTCGACATTGGGCTTGTCCATCTGGCCAAGGAACATCCTTGCGTAGGATGACAATGACTCCATGTATCTGCGCTGGCCTTCAGCGAAGATGGTCTCAAAGGCAAGGGATGACTTACCAGAACCTGAAACTCCGGTGAAAACTGTCAGTGTCTCCCTTGGGATCTTGACGTTTACGTGTTTTAAGTTATGCTCACTGGCACCACGGACCCTGATATAATCGTGGATATCAGAGGGAAGTATCCTCTTGGTGGTGGTGTTCTTTTTGGTCATGTTTCTGTTTTCTGTCATATGTTTATTACTCCATTTTTTTCACAAGGAAGTTAAACCTCGCTACGCTCGGTTTGACACGTTCGAACTATACTCGATAATACCTCGTCAAGTTCTCACAGCTCACGCCCCTGCAGTCAAATCGTTCAAAATCTTCTTAAGCTCAATGAGCTGGTCTCTAAGAATAGCTGCGTTCTCGAAGTCGAGCTCTGTAGCTGCTCTCTTCATCTTCTTCTGAACCTGTCCGATAAGCTTCTCAAGCTCGTCTCTATCCATGGATTCAGGAGCCTTCTCAAACTTAACCTCTTCCTTGACTACAGCCTTGGTAACAGCTATAAGATCTCTTACTGCCTTCTTGATGGTCTGAGGTGTGATGCCATGCTCTTCGTTGTATTTCTGCTGGATGGCGCGTCTTCTCCTGGTCTCCTCGATGGACTTCTTCATTGAATCAGTCATATTGTCGGCGTACATGATAACACGGCCTTCTGAGTTACGGGCAGCGCGTCCTATGGTCTGTATCAGTGACGTCTCTGAACGAAGGAAGCCTTCCTTGTCCGCATCTATGATGGCAACCAACGCTATTTCAGGAATATCAAGTCCCTCTCTTAACAGGTTGATACCAACAAGGACGTCGAATACATCAAGTCTCATATCCCTGATGATCTCCGATCTCTCAAGGGTATCAATATCTGAATGAAGGTACTTGACCCTTATGCCTGACTCTGCAAGGTACTGGGTCAGATCCTCTGCCATTCTCTTGGTGAGGGTTGTAACAAGGACCTTGTTGCCCTCGTCCACAGTCTTTCTGATCTCAGAAATAAGATCGTCTATCTGTCCCTCTACAGGTCTTACATCAACCTCGGGATCAAGAAGTCCTGTAGGTCTTATAACCTGTTCAGCCCTGAGCAGTTCGTGCTCTTCCTCGTACTTGCCGGGAGTTGCAGAACAGAACAGCATCTGATCTATGTGCCCCTCAAACTCTTCAAAGTTAAGTGGCCTGTTATCAAGAGCTGATGGTAGTCTGAATCCATAGTCCACAAGAGTAAGCTTCCTGCTCCTGTCGCCGTGGTACATGGCTCCGATCTGAGGTATTGTCATATGAGACTCATCAACAATAATGAGGAAATCTCTGTCAAAGAAGTCAAGAAGTGTAAGAGGCGGCTCTCCAGGGGCTGCAAAGTTAAGGTGCCTTGAGTAGTTCTCAATTCCTGAGCAAAAACCTGTCTCTCTCATCATCTCTACGTCGAAGTTGGTCCTCTCAGATATCCTCTGGGCCTCGATAAGACGGTCCTCGCCCTTAAAGAACTTGACCTGTTCCTCCAGCTCTTTTTCAATGTTGTCACAGGCCTTATTGATCTTCTCCTGAGGGACAACATAGTGGGAAGCAGGGTATATCATAACGTGGGTAAGCTCAGAGTGGACCTTGGCTGTGACAGGCTCGATCTGGGTGATCCTGTCTATCTCATCCCCAAAGAACTCAACCCTTATAAGGAAGTCATCCCAGTTGGCCGGGAATATCTCAACAGTATCCCCGCGAACTCTGAAGTTGCATCTGCCAAGTTCCATATCATTCCTGTCGTACTGAATAGCGATAAGGTCCTTGATAAGTTCATCCCTGTCCTTCTGCATGCCAGGCCGCAGAGAAATAGACATTCCCTTAAACTCCTCAGGGCTGCCAAGGCCATAAATACAGGACACACTGGCAACAACAATTACATCGTTGCGCTCTGCAAGGGATGCAGTGGCAGAGAGCCTCAGTTTATCTATCTCGTCGTTGATGGAAGAATCCTTGGCAATATAAGTATCAGTCTGTGGCACGTAGGCCTCAGGCTGGTAGTAATCGTAGTAAGACACAAAGTACTCTACGGCATTCTCCGGAAAGAACTCTTTCATCTCTCCATAGAGCTGACCAGCCAGAGTCTTATTGTGGCTGATGATCAGTGTCGGTTTATTAAGGGCAGCAATGACGTTGGCCATGGTAAAGGTCTTACCAGAACCTGTTACGCCAAGAAGTGTCTCAAACTGATTGCCTTCCTTAAATCCCTTGACCAAAGCCTCAATAGCCTGAGGCTGATCTCCTGTTGGTTTAAATTCTGAGTGAAGTATAAATTTATCCATATCTCTTTTCCATAATAAAAAAGCTATACTTACCACTGTCTATCGTGATAAGTATAGCAGATTCATTTTATAATGTATATCTTTTTCCGAACAATTGTTCTATTTATCATTTGACCTCATTAATAATCATTTTGTCAACACTTGTCATGAACATTCAAATATTCTTTTTTCGTCCAGACTCTATCAGCTCTTTTTCGAATGCCTCAGGATTCTTAAGGTAGTAATCCTGATGGTATTCCTCTGCCTCGTAGAAGTTCTTATAGGGCAAAAGAGCTACCTGCACCTTTCTCCCCGAAGACTTCTCGAGGGCATCTATCTTGTCCTTGGCAATCTCTTTTTCATCCTCTGACATGTAGAAGATTGCCAGGGTGTAAGAAAAGCCTTTATCAATAAACTGGCCTTCTGCGTCAAAGGGATCTACATTTGCAAAGTAGATATCAAGGAGCTTGTCGTAGGATACCTTCTCATCATCGTAAACAAGCTTGATGGTCTCTCTGTGACCTGTCTCCTGGTGCTTGACCTGCTCGTAGGTTGGGTCTTCTTCATCGCCACCTGCGTAGCCACAGATAACCTTATCTACTCCGTACATCTTATAGATTGGTGTTACACACCAAAAACATCCCCCTGCAAAGTAAGCTTCTTTTGTCATACTGTTTTCTCCCGTAAATTTTATGTTTATTTCTCAAGCTGATGCTTTCTTTTTGACTTATATGCCTCCACCTGTTTCCAAAGGCTGTGAAGCTGATTTTTGTGAGCGCACAGTTTCTCATTACAGTTGGCACATTTAAGGTAATCGTTGGTATTCTCAGAAAACCTCTCAGGATGGCGATAGAAAGTGAGTTCCCAGCGGATCACCAGTATCAGTGACAATGCAAGTAGTGTCCAGGTATAGGTTTTTTCAACAAACAAAAGTGGCGTGAACATCATTGCATAATCCCAGTTGTAGATCCTGCAGGTACCACAGCATTTATTCTTCATAAACCAGCTCTGGAATGGGCAAAAGAAAAGGATACAGATCATATCACACACAGAGTAAGCACTGCATAGCAATATCATGATCCCGTCGTCCAAAATTCCCAGCATATGAAGGCCGCCAAATATAAGGTTAAAGGATATCCAGATCATAAGCACCAGAACTGAGGCATTGTTATCCTGGATCTTTATCTCTGTCTTTCCTGACTTTATATAGTTTTTTGCAAACTGCTTTTGACAGCCGGGGCTCTCGGTGACTGATGGAAAGAAACGTCCGATCATCTCCAGAACAAAAATTGCCCACACGATCCATAGAAGCGCAGGGATACTCTCCATTCTGGCCAGGATCGTCTCTTTTCCATGGACCCTGTCAACAACATAGCAGACAAGCAATACTACAAATATCACACTTCGGTAAAACAGCCTTATGTAATGCACAAAACTTACCGTTGTGATCTTACTGTTCCTTACTAGTTTTTTCTTTAACTGCTCAATCCACATAGTTCCCCTATTTCAAAGTAACAACAGTTTCTTTATCATCCGCGAACTTTTCCTTAGCACAAGTGCCGTTACAGCTAAGTTCGTAGTCGCCCTTAAAAGCCTCTACGCCTGCCCATCCATTCTCATCAGTTCTAACTACAGTATCAGTCCACCACTCCTCTTTGACAAGCTTTTTTAGCATTTCAAAGGATGGTTTTTTTGTACCATCTAGTCTTACAAATCCGCTTGGAGCCTTGAGCCATGCGCCATCGGTAAAGTCCCAGGTAGTGATAGCCTGTACAAGAGGATGCTCGAAAAGAATCCTGTACATCTCTTCAATTTCTTTGGACTGGCGCTGCTCCCCTTCTGGAGTTGAAGGCCACTCATCTACCTGCCAGTCATTGAGGTCGACGATATGGGCTGGCATTATATCACCAGATATCAGCGTGTTCTCTGTGAAATGGATTGGAAGGCCAAAACCTGAAAACCTGTCAAGTACCTCAAGGAGTTTCTCTTTTCCCCAATATCCCTGATGCTGGTGGGACTGGATTCCTATGGCGCTGATTGGAACTCCTGCATTCAGGCACCCATCGATCAATATCTCGTAGTTGATAGATGTATTAAAGTCATTAAGGAGCAGCACCGCATCTGGATTGTCAGCGTGAGCTCTTTCAAATACCTCTTTTATAAGGCCGACTCTGCCCTTCTCTTTGCAGATCCTGGTGATGGCGTTGTCGTACTTGTCAAAGATAGGCATGATAACAACTTCGTTGATCACATCCCACATATCGATGACACCCTTGAAGCCCTTGACCTCGCGGTCAATACGTTCAAGCTGCTTCTGAAGGATTGTAGCATTGTCGTATTTCATGAGCCAGTCTGCACAGACTGTGTGCCAGCAAAGAGGATGTCCCTTAACCTTTACGCCTTTACCACCCAGATACTTTGCAGTTTTCATGAGGACATCTGTATTGGGCTTGCCCTCCTCCGGCTCAAAATTCCCCCAGTAAAAAGGGAGCGTAGCGTAGTTGAATATCTCAAGCCAGCTGTCAGTTATCTTCTTATGCTCTTCATCCCCATCTAAAACATAAGGAATGAAATCAAAAGCGCCGCAACCAAACAAAAACTCATGGTTTGTCTGTTTTATCCTGACCTGCTGACTACAAAGGGGATTACCCTGTCCATCTACGAAACGAATTCTTTTGTTAACCTGTCTGTGTGCTACTGCCATATGCTATACCCCTTTTCTTGTCTAAACTGCAATTAGTAAAGTATTGCATATATCATTACATGTTTACTGATAGGAATTCTCCCAAATAATTGCTCAAAACCTATCTATTTTTATGCACCAAAATATCCTCTAACATCAATTAGGTTTGTTAATACTTTTTCTGACAAACCTACCATCTCTTCATTGGATGGCAGAAGGTCTGGCACCATGATGGGTCGCAGCTTTCCTGCGCTAGCTGCTCTTATTCCATTGTAAGAATCCTCAATGGCATAGGCTCTTTCAGGTTCTACTTCTATCTTTTCACAGGCCAAAAGAAATATATCAGGCTCTGGTTTACTCCTTGAAACCATGTCGCCAGTTACAATCTCATCAAAATAATCAAGGATTCCTGCATCCCTGAGTTGATTAACTACAGTCTGCCTTCTTGTGGAGGATGCCAGTGCAATCTTTTTACCATAATCTTTTAGGAACGTAAGGATCTCTTTTACCCCAGGCTTCATAGGAAGTCTGCCACCATCGTACCTTTCGTGGTACATAATAGAAGCTTCCTTTGCATACTCATCATAGGGAAAATCTTCTCCATATGCGTTTAACATGATTTCTCTGGTCTTAGCATCTGTAGTTCCAGTGCATGCCAAATACGGCTCTTCTATGTCCTTGATGTCGTATTTCTTAGCCAGTTCTATCCAGCAGTTCATTACTGCTCTCTCGGAGTCAAAAATAACTCCGTCCATGTCAAAGACTACTGCGTCAAAATCTCTCATTTCTGCCTCCAATCAAATATGCCCTAATATTACACATCTTTTAGTTTGTAGTAAAGCATACATCAGAAATAATAAAAAAGAGTTAGACTCTAAAATAAATCTAACTCAAAGTATCTTAACTAAACGGTATCAACTACAAAAAGTAATGAAACTAATTTCTATCCTTTTTCCACTCATCATATACCTTCTCATCATCATAGTCAGGAGCATAATTCTCAGCAATAGCGCAAATCTCTTTTACGAACTCTTCATCTTCTTCAACTTCATCAGCTATGATATTTATGCTTTTCCCCTTGGCTAACTTTTTACAAATTAGCTCTATCAGGGTTTGCTCTTTTCCCATTTTAGCACCTTCATCTTTGGCTTCCTGAACCAAAATTCTTTCTCTGTCCCATTGCTGCATATATTTCTTGGTTACCTCCGGTCTTTTCTTTACCTTTGATACGACTGTTTCGAGGTTGTTAACTTCAGGATTAGATGTGTTGATTTTCTCTCCTGATACTATATATTTTAGCACCTCCCTAAGGTGTTTTCCATGTTCTGAAGGCAGGGATTTATTTATCTTCCCATGACAATATAAGTATATATGAGATATTCCATCGTAAGCGTCAAAAAATCCGCCTATCTGTAAAATAAACGCCGCAGGTTTATTTGCGGCGTGGTTTACGGCAGTTATCA
>SVFY01000025.1 GCA_015056625.1 Butyrivibrio sp.
TCCAGGCTATCTAAAACATCTCATGATGTTTTATTCAAAAATCGCTGTTTTTCTATTGACTTTTAATAGTTAGTCTTACTATGTAGATGAAACAGCTACTCCATATGTAGCCCCAGCTCTTATGTCTCCTTCATTTTCTGTAGAAGGCGGGTGGTTTTCTGACAACCTCGAAGTGGAACTAAGTGCACCAGAGGGAGATATCTACTACACAACAGATGGCACCAGGCCAACTGCAGATTCTGCAAAATACGAAGGTCCTATCACTGTTTACAACAGGACTGAAGAGCCCAATGTTTACGCCAACTTAGAGAATACTACTATTGGAGATAATACATACCTTCCCAGCTACAATATCGATAAAGGGACTGTCATAAAGGCTATCGCGATTTCCGACAAGGGCTATAGCAGCATTGCATCTCAAACCTATTTTGTTGGGCTTAATGAAGAAGATTACCTGGGCGTTCCTATCATGTCCATAACTGTAGATCCAGAGGATTTATGGGGATATGATAAGGGCATCTACGTAATTGGAAAGTCCCTGGATCTTTATGAAAAGAAATTTAATCTGGAGAAAGTGCCCTGGGACTACGTATTTGTAACCCCTAACTACTCAAAAGAAGGCCGCGGCTGGGAGAGAGATGCTTTCATAGAATATCTTTCCCCTGAGCTCCAAAAACTGTATGAGCAAAATATCGGAATAAGAATACATGGAAACTGGTCAGTGGCTGAGCCTCAGAAGAGCTTTAACATCTTTGCCCGGGAGGAATATGACGGCAACACTTACCTTCAGTACGATTTCCTCAGCACCGGGAAAGACTATACCAGCCTTGCACTTAGAAGTGGTGGCACCAACGATATGTATGCAACCAAGAGCCGTGATGTTTTTAATCAGTCGAGATTTTCAGACAGAGCAGTTGGCATTCAAAGAGCTATACCCTGCAATGTGTTCATAAACGGTGAATACTGGGGAATGTACAATATACAGGAACGCGTTGGTTTTAACTATATCGAGCAGTACTACGGCGTCCCTGAAAGCAACACGATACTTGTAAAAGACAGTGAATCCCACACAGCTTTTCCTGAAGATGCTGCACTTTTCCAGGAAGTGTCTGATTTTGCCGCAAGCAATGATCTCTCCATAGAAAAAAACTATAGGCACATGGAGAAACTCATTGATATCCAGAGTTGTATAGACTACTACTGTGCAGAAATAATAACAGCCAACGATGATAGTTATCATAAAAACTGGGCAGTCTGGAGAAGCCGGAACGCCGGGCCTTCCCAGTACGAAGACTGCAAATGGCGATGGATCCTATGCGATCTTGATCTGACTGACGGTATTAGCTATGAGCGAAACGAATCTTCTTCAGATTCCTTTGTTACCGCAGGTGACGTGAGTCCTTTAAATGACGATCCACTCTTTATTTCACTTATATCAAACCCTGAATTCAAACAGCGTTTTGTTACGTCCTTCATAGATATCACAGGCTACAATTTTGACTATGAAAGGCTGTCAAAAGATCTCATGGCCTGGCGAGACAGGATAAGGACAGCAAATATCCATTCCCAGTGGAGATTTCGCGGAGATTATACGTTCAGTTCCACATATCCTGACATGGATGAATACACAGCACCATATGATGAGGCCGATCACGATCATGACTTCCAGGTAATAGATGACTTTTTTAAAGACAGAGTGATGTACTTAAGGCAATACCTTCTTCAGGATTTTGATCTGCCGGGAGATTACCAGGACATCACCGTTGAATATAAAGGAAGTGGCAGCATTGACTTATCCGTCAACACTACCACTATCAAAGATTTTTCTGGAACATATAACAACGAAGTATATGATGAATACGATGTGGCACTAAAATGCCAGGTACCTGATGGCGTTCACTTTGCCGGGTGGTACATTGGAGGTGAACTTTTCTCCAAGGACACAAGCATCACTATATCTCCGTGGGATCTTACCGGAACAGTCGAGATCAAAACAGAATGATCTTAGTCAACCCACACAGTGTAATCCCTGTCAGTCACATATACAGTAAAAACACCAAGCTCTTTTGAATCTATGATCAAAGGAGCTTGTTTTTTTACAAAGTCATTGAAGTCTTCCTTTTTGGGTTCTGAGACCACATAGCAGGTCAGTCCATTTGGATCCTTATACGGCGGATACCAAGTTGAATCTGACAGCCACTTCACTCCCTCCATCTCAGCAAAAGAGTTTACCGGCCTTACCTTGACCTTGTCGTTACTGATCACAGTGATCATATTGGCGTAGTCAAAAACAGAATATCCATACTCATAGCCATTCTCTTCCATATAGGCTATAACCTTTTCATACGCCGAAAAAGCCATCTGGTCACCCTTGACCAGGGCCTCATCAAAAGCCATGGCAGAAGTAATGCCATAGAACACCACCAGAAGTGCAAGGCACATGGTCTTCTCAGGTTTAAACAAATGTATCAAAAGAGCTGTTCCAACTCCCACAATAAATATCTGCATCATATAGTATCTTGGAGCAGATTCTGCTGTTGTAAAAGTCGTGGACAATATTACCACCACAACTCCAAAGGGAATAGGGAGAGCACTCCAAAGCTCAGGTTTATCCTTAAGCCTGGTGATCGCCAAAACATATCCAAGGACAGCAAGTATCACGAACAGCGCAATCAATAGCGGATATCTGTCGTACCACAAAACAGACTTACAAAACGGAAGTACTATATCAAAAAACTTCTCAGGTGCATGTCTGATATTTCTTGAAACATCAGATACCATGTGGGTTCCAAATACTTTAAAAGAGACAACTGACCCCAGAGAGATAATAGCCACCCACGAAGTGATCTTATAGTTTATCTTTTTCTTTTTTATGAAAAGAGCTATCACTCTTAATATCTCTGCCCCCAGTAGCGGCATGTAAAAAAACATGCTGGCATGCATTCCCTGCATACCATTTACTATCGCCAGCGGAACAGTAACAATAATACCAATAAGCGGCAGTTTATCCTTTTTTAATGCCCTTGCATATATTCCAAGCACCAGGAACATACAGATAAAATGCCCCGTGTAGTAAGCAGCATATAAAAAGATATGTCTCTGGATCTCACTTTCAGGCGTAGCAAGCACAAACGTAAGAAGTATGGCTACCATACTCTCCAAAAACGATAAGCCTATCTGCCTGTTGAAAAACAGCATAGCCCCAACCAGTGCTACAACCATAAGAGTAGTGGCAAGTCCCATGGCAGCATTAAGATCAAAAGCTGTCACAGGATACAAAAACGAAGCCAGCATTGGGGATGCTATGATCCTTCTACCTGTAGACATCTGCCAGGTAGATGGCTGTGTATGTCCATTTTCATACAGGACTTTTGCAAGCAGCGTCTCAGAGGCCGTATCCGATTCCATATTGGCTGTATAGTGGTATAAATTGGCATCTGCAAATATATAAAACACCCATGCCAGCACCATCAAAAGAGCTACTGCCAGGAGCCTGTTAATTACCTTCGACATTTTTGCACCTCCATAAGCAGATTCCCGCAAAGAAAGGTAGTATCTCACTTAATCCTATCACGTACCTGGTGGCCTGTGTAGGAATTGATAAGTAAAGTGACAGATAATATAGCAGAACCGGAGAAGCCACAATAACAAGGTTTCCCTTTTTATTTCTAATAGCAAGACAGATCAGAACGATATAGCAAAACTGCGATAATCCCCCTCGCCATACAATTGATCTGTATATTGGAAGATCGGCAGAAAAATCCGTAAATGCCTTGATCAAAGTGGTGAAGCCATTTTCTTTTACAGACTCTGTGAACTCTTCGTACTCCCCCGGCCTTAAAAAAGCCTGCACAAGATCAGATTCTATGCTGTCCTGAGGTCTTGTGATCTCCCAGAGGATCGATGTTATATCAGCAAAGTTACCTATGTATTTCACCGGATGACTCACAAGAAGCTGGAAGTTTGTCTTGATAAATGCCGGTCCATAAACAGACTCTGGTACTGGAGTCGGATCACTTACAATCACTCCCCAGTCCCTTGATACAGGGTCTGCATTGTATCTTGTATGCTCAGCCCTCCAGTTTTCAACAGGTGAAAAGAGCTCATAAGCAGCTATCTGTTCATCTGTAAGTTCCACATCTTCATCAGCTGCCATAGCGCCCATCATATACATAGGAACCGTATACTTGATGTAATCAGGGTTTGGAATGGCATGAAGAGTCCACCTTCCAAGGAGCACCACTATCAGAAAATACCCAAGCGTAGAGGTCCCAATGATAAGAGCTGTGATCCTGGTTCTGTCCATTCTTTTTACCACAAAAAAATACACCAGCAGGACCACCAGAGACACAAGGCAGATCATAAATCCAGCGTGTCTGAAAATAGAAGTTCCAAGAAAGAACACTACTGCAAAAACTACATCTGTCACTCTCACCTTGTCACGGAACATGAGCATATATATACTCACACATGCACCAAACAGTGATATCACAAACATTGTGTCCTTGTTCATTCCCTGCAGATGCATAAGGGGACTAAAGAAAAGAAGTGTGAATACCACATACATCCATAATCCCTTAGCTGTGTAAAACTCAGATAATATCTTTAGCGCATAAAAGCTTACAAGCAGATAAAAAAGAACATGAGCCACCTCAACACAGAACAGGGAATTCCATATGAAGGAGCACACCTTAACAAACAAGAGGTATCCGATGGTGTGCCACTCATCGTAAACTCCCGTATGAGCCCAGTCCCATATTCCCCAGCCGTCAGGCTCACTAAGGCCTGGATAGGCTGCCAGGATAAATACAAAAGATATAACTGCAAGTGCCACAAAAGGCCCAGCCACATTACTTTTTCCATTTCCTGTAGTTGTGTGTGTGCAAGCTGCAATGCCAATTACAAAGTCCAGGATCTCGCACATTGACACAACTATCCCGACGGGGATCATCACAAACAAAAAGGAATAAACAAATATCTTCCTTGCAATGCCAAGCTCCAGATACACATCCCACAGGGGATTTTCAAACATCCTGTGCCAGGACAGGGCGATCAAAAAGTACAGGGAAAGAACAAATATCCACCACTGCCTCTTCTTTTTTTCTGCATGAATGAACCTGACAAGGAAGGAATCAGTGCGGGTAAAAAAAAGAATTCCACCAGATACGAAGACCAACGCTGACATAAACAGACTATCTGTCACAAACTCCTGTGACATAAGCAAAATAAGTGCTGCGCAAAGCCACAGCACTAGTGCAATTATCCTATTTGGATGTATTTTCTTAATTCTCACCGCCATATTCATAACTAAGCTCCACAATGAACTGGTTACCCTTGTTGTATATCTTATGATAAGCTGACTGCTGGACCAGCTCAAAGCCTGTGCTGTCCAGATCTTTTACATTCTCAATACCTTCAAGCTTTAAATATCTGTAAAAATAGTAATTGTTCCAGGCACTATCTGTCTGGGCGAAGTATATTGGGGTCATTGTCCTTATAAGATCATAGTCATAGGGGAGACTCTCGATCACCGGACAATAGCCTATGGTACCCTTTATTTCAACCTCACGTTTATCACAATCAATATATTCCTCAAGATCAGTTAAGTCATAGGCAACTTCCTGCATCATGAACTCTGTGTATCTTCTCTGTTCAAAGAGTGCATTGCCATAGGTGAATGAAAATGCAAAGAAGCACCACGCAAGAACCACAGCAATAACCTTGCCCGGATAAGCGATAAAGCTGTTATGCTGCGCTATAACAGCACTCATGATGGCAAGCAGTACGCAGAAGCCATACATGGACCTTGGAAATAAAAGAGGGTTCCTAAGAACAATATATGGTCCGATAACAAGAACGCACATAAGCCCAAAGGTCACAGCAAAACACAAAAGAGTCTGATACCACTTCTTAGCCGATATCTTCATGCAGGTAACAAAAAATGCTATTACCAAAAGAACTACAAATATGTTCCACCACTTGGCAAAATCGCCAACTACTGTCAGATACAGAGTCTTAAGGTTATTTATGACTGTTGGAAACAGCTCCGTGATCCCTGCAGCACTGTTTTCAAAGTATTCATCGCCTTCAACTTTTTTCATGAGGAATACATAGAAAAATCCCAGTGATAACAGATATGTTACAGCCGAAATACCAATAAACTTTAAAGCATCCTTAAGCTCTTTTTCCCCTTTGATATATGCAAGAAAAGAAAGCATCAAAACCATCATTGGAAGGATACCACTGGAAGCCTGATAGGTCATGCAAATGCCAAGAGTACACAAAACTATCGCCACGATATATTTCCATAGTTCATCCTTCCACAATAAGGGGAGAAATCCAAGAAGTACCGATAATGCCATGAATGGTGCATCAATCTTGTAGGACATGTTCATAAGAAAATATGGTGACATCATCATAACTGCACAGGCAAGGGAAAGGATATCAATTTTGCTCTCTCTCCTTATAAACCACAGCAAAAGAACTGCAGCAACTGCCAGAAACAAACAGCCAAGGATCTGAGTCATGGGAGAAGCATCAGTAATGCGCTTATTGGCATTGATAAGAGGAGATATGATATCTGCCAGGTATCTGCTGTCGAAGGCGTTACCCGTATACCCTTCCATATTCCTGCCCATGTCATCAGCATAGAGATAGTTAGCTCTTAAGATTGCTGATATCTGAAGAACATACATCAAAAAAATCACAAGTATGCTGTTTTTATTTTCTTTGATCCACTTAAGCATAAGCTGCACAAATCCTCGTTATTGTTTAATTCGACGTCACGCACTTCCAGGCAGTGGTCTGTCCAAAGGTTACAGGCTCCCAGTCCACATCCACGCCATATTTTTCACTGATGAACTGTCCAAGACACTGCAGAGGTGCTTCATCTCCAAGATAGTACACGTCATCTCTTTCAAAAAGAGCTCTGATAGGATTAGTGATGCCCTTCTGAACACCATAGTACTGGTCAAAAGGCGCAAAAGCAAATCCTCCCAGATCTGACATGTTCTCATAGTAACCGGCGTAGCGTCTGTCTATGGCAAAGATATTGTCTGCTCCCTGCAGGACGCCGTACTCCGCCTTGTTGTAGCACACAAAGTGGACGCCCTCAAGCTTTGTAAGCTCCACAAACTCATCATAGCGGTTGTCGCCATTAGTGAACCTTGAGTTGTCCACCACAATGGACTTAACAAGGATCAAAACCAGAACGCACACAGCCATTGCCACATAGGACAATACATATTTTCTTGAAGGCACATCTCTTTGAGGTGACAACTGCTCCTTACCTTTACCTGCAAACCTGCTGACAAGATATCCTCCCATCATCAGAATTGTGAGCCAGATGCACAGCTCCGCTCTCCACAGAACTCTCTCAAGGCAAAAGAAATAGTATATCTCTCCCATACTCACAACGATCATATAGAGCATCTGAAGGATCACATTCAGATCAGCAGTAAGCAGCGCCAATACCAAAACCACAGCAAATGCCATGGCGATATGCTTGCCTGTCAGGGCTGATAAAACCTCTTTGATCGTGAGCTTAATGTATGACGCATCAAATCTCACATAGCTCTTTGCATATTTTTCTCCGATATCAGCAAGAGCGCAAAGCCTCTCAGAGTTAAACTGCTCTGTGTCATCCCACATCCAGTATCCCTTTACCATTTCAAAATCAGTCTCGGTAAAGCCTGCCGCCTGGTATTCTTCAGGACTGTCACTGTAAACGTAGCGGTTAAAATCCCTCATGGGAGAAAGAACTTCTTCAGTCTTCCTGAATTCCGCCCAGCCAGGATCTGCGCTGTTGGACACATGATTTATCAGTGCAATAACGATGCATACAGCAATTGGAATGATCGTCAGCGTATATTTCTTAAAATCTATCTTGTTCTTCTTAATAACAAGTTCATACAGTTCATCTACAATAAGAGCTCCTAAAACCACAGGAAGCGCCAGAAGGAACGATTCCCACCTGATGGATAGTCCAAGGATAATGAAAAAGTATGAAAGAGCCAGCATGCTCTTTTCCCTGACAGTTTTCTTCATCTGCCAGATCAGCATCACAAGACCTACTGACACATATAATGCTGAGCTCTTGGTGAACTGAATGTGCACATAGAAATCACTCGCAAGGATCAGGTTGATAGCTACAGTAATAACAACCGCTGGATATGTTCGCAGCTTGTCTGTAACAACCATTGCAAAACCCATAACGGCCAAAAGATCACACACAAGGAAAGACCACAGATAGCAGTTAACGAAGGGGAATATTGCATACAGAACCTTCAAAACATAGCCGTGGACAACATTCATATGCACAAGGTTGTGCGTGATAGGTCCATAAGCTCCTGCTGCCACCATGTTCATTCCTGCATCGTCATTGACATCGTATGAGACATAGCCAAAATAGACGCATGCTGCCCATATTATCATCGATATAGCCGCAATAAGCAGCCTCTTTTTCTTTATATCCATAGACTCCTCCAGCTCAGTCCCAAATAGTTATCTTGGTCTGAACCCGTCCTTAATACTATCTCCAATAAGTTCTGTTCGCTCCACCATAAAGTCATAGCAGCTTCCCGGACTACAATAGTAGCTGTTAACTTCATCTATATCTGCCACGTAGACTGTAAGTCCATCCATATCCATCTCGTACATGTTTCCCTTGTCAAAATCCACAGGAATAACATAGTGACTCGCCCTAACATTGTGCTTAATAAATACTAGATCGTCCATGAAATAGTTATCGATCCAGCTGCAGAAATTAATGACGATAAGGGATGCCACAAAGCCTATTATAAGGCTTACAACCTTCTTTTTGGATGTAATATGCTCAAGGGCATCACCAAAGCTGCAAAGTGGCAACATCAGCAGAAATGCCAGACCATAGCGGATAAATGGAGCGTTAAAGAACCACATAGCCATATTAGCAAATAATGTAATATAAAACAGTACAACTGCAGGATTTACCTTTTTTTCTTTTATCCTTACAAAAAGGCCAAATAGCGCTAATACAGCCCCCACGAACTGTGAGTATATCAGCATCACTTCATAGTGCTGTTTTTCGCTCCACCACCCTGGAAGCCAGGAAGCTAAACCTTCATCAACTCTGTTCACATCATAAAGGCACCTACCCCAAACTTTGATCTGGTCAGCATCCACCTTCATGTATTCTGCAGGTATCTTCCACACAACATTAAAAAGGTCTATTGATGAAACCGGGTAAAAGAGCCAACCTGACAGGATCACATTTCTTATCATGTAAGGGAGGAAGGAAATAAATCCCACCAGTAAAAACATAGCAAATTCCTTATATTTCTTTTCCCTTATCAAAAGAACTGCAGGAAGGATCGCCAGTACCACCAGCAGAGCCGCAGAGAGCTTCATGCTGACTGTAAATATGGCAAGTACTGACAGATATCCATAGAAGGCAATGTCTTCGTTCTTATCTTCTCGCTCCTCAGCGTAGGTGATCCACTCGCACAGCACGTAAAGCGTCATGAACATGGTGCCATAATCAGTGGCAGGAGACTGAAGCCCTGTCATATTGGTGAGGGCATAGATAATAACAGCTATTCTTGCAAGATCTCCGCCGTGACGCCTATGGTCCCTGAACTTAAACAGTCCATCAGCTGCATAACATGTAAATAACACCATGAAAAATCCAGTCATAGTGTGGAGAGGAAATGGAAGCAGAAAACTCAGAGTAAAGAGCGCACATAAAGGAAGATACGAACTGTTATAAGCATAGTGAAGCTGCAGGTTTCCAAGCCCCTTAAGTACTCCGTACTCTTCCAGCATCCTGATGGCCTGGGCGTGATAAATCCCAGTATCGTAGTGGAAGGTGCCATTAGCTGTAAAAAACGCCGCCAGCAAAATGATCCCTGCAAAGAGGAGTACTCTGTCCGCTGTCAGTTTAGCTGTAGACATCCTGCAGATTTCTACCAGTTCTTTTCTAAAGAAATATCCCAAAGCGCAGGCAGCAAGCAGCATTATCACATGGCACACAGCGCCAACCTTATAGAATATGCTGAAAAACTCAGCATAGACTGTAAGAGTTACAAGTCCTGTGACACAAAGGCCCGTAACTCCAAAATGCCCATTTTCAGCAAAAGAAGGCACAGGCATCACCTTCGACAGTGCCCTGTTGACCGCCATTCCAACAACCAGGCTAATTACAAATATGTAAATCCAGCTAATCAAAGTTATCAACATAATGACGTCACTCCCAGCCTTTTTCCATATCCTGCTCTAAATATTCACGGAATATTTCCGGTCTTCTTTTAAAGAAATCATCGAGCCTGTTAAGGTCCTTTTCATAATCAGCCTCAGTGTAATCGATCCCTTCAAACCTGCGAACTGAAGCGATGTTCTGCTGTCTGTATTCCTTGTCATATTGGACAAGATACTCATGCATATGCTCATAGGAAAATGTGGTATCCATGAGCTCCAACATCCTGTTATAGAACTTCTCATTGAACTCCTCATTGGCATACAGATATCCTGGAAGGTAGAGGCCTTCACTTGCCCTGAAATAGTCAAAGGTATTGTTCTCTGGATCCTCGCAGGTAACATCAAGATCATATACTACCCAGCGCCACTTACCATCAAGCTCATCTGTTCCAAGGTCAGCAGCACTTCTCCACAGCACCTGATTGTGCCTTGGCTCGATGTCTCCATCGTCAAAATATAAAAGAGCACAGTAATAATCGATCAGGTTATCTATATCCACCATCTGGCAGATCATGTCATAGATCTCGCCTTCAGAAGCATCCGAGTAAGTGATAAAATCTACAAGATAGTTGTAACTGCTTAAGGCGTCATCTCCGCCGTATTCAGCTTCATTATTCTGAATCAGCCACAGGTCACTTTCAGATAATCTCAGCTGATCAAAGAAATAATTGGCGTCATACTGCTGCCTTAAATTGTAAGCTCCCCAGTATTCACCATTTATAAACACAGCCTGCATTTGAGAGTCCTGATACAAGATCCCCAGCTCTCCCAGCATCTTGTGCATCATTGGCTCCTTGAACCAGATGCGGTTATCACTTCTTCTAAGTCTTACCTTTCGCTCGTTATCAGCAAAAAAGCCATTAGTAAAGGTGTCACTGCCATCATAGATATCCCTTGCATAAAGGTTCATTGACTTCTGGTACAGATACCTTGTGGACTCTCCCGCTATCCTTACTCCAACGTTCTGGGTATAAACAAACTCATGGCCTGCATCAAACACCGACATCTGAGCTTCTTTTTCAGATTCTCTGCCTGAGTAAAAGGCGTTGGTAAACTCATATCTGTAATGGCCTACGCCGTTGGCATCCACAATGGAAACAGGAACCTCTTCGTCAGGAAGATTCTCATAGCCGCCCATGGCCTTGAACTCATCATACTTTTTTCCCATGGCAAAAATGCCACTTTCATACCCAAAAAGCGATTCCGGATCAAAGACCAGCGAAATTATCCTTACATTGTCGTAGATGTCCTTGTCCTCAAAGCCACAGAAATAGCTGTGGGTAACAACCTCACTCTTTTTCCCGGTGAAACGATCAACTGCGATGGCTCTTACAACGTTACACTTATCAACCTTGTAGGAAGGCGGAACGTAAGTTGGATACATCTTCTGGTTCACGTAATAGTTTTCATTTTGAGAGGCATCCTCAAGAGTTATGCTGCCCCTGTAAACCAGCGAATCCTCGGAAGGAATACTGCCATCCAAAGTGTAATATATCTTTTGCCATGGATAGGCGCTTATCTTAAGGGTAGTACCCACATCATAAAAACCATCTTCCAGGGAAAAGACAGGGCTGTCTGCAAATTCTGTCTGCAAAACTAACGCTTTATCATTACTGCTTCCAGGTGTGGCAGTAGCTGTTACAAAATGCCTTCCGCCATCTGTCTGTCTTGAATAGGTCTGATCGTACTTAAGCGCAGGGACCTGAACTGTATCAATGCGCTTTTCGTTTTCATCAGATAAAAAGAGCGTCTCTCCGTCTTTTGATACTCCAAAGTCAGCGTGAAGGGCTCCTTCAGTTCCCGCTCCGGATAGCCATACCATCAGGTATCCGCCAGCTGGAACAGACTCCTCAACCCGGTACTTGCATGGATCATCCCGATCATCAGACAAATAAACAGGATAATCTGTATCGCTGTCTGTGGGGTTATACAGTTCCACATAATCAAAATACTGATGTCCTTCGTCGTAAACAACTGAGAAGTTATTGGAGCACACTTCGTTGATGACTACATGAGAGTAAGAGGCGTCATCCTCCGAGGCTGAACTGACCCCAGCTATTATCAAAAGCGTCAATATGCTAATGCAGGCTATTAAAATTGAAAGCTTCTTTTTTGTCATAGTAATCTTATTCACTTCTAGTATTAACTATAGAATTAAGGCCATATGCCCAGGAAACAGCTTTGTTACCCCGGTCATCCTTATTATCAGACAAAAAGAATGCATAGAAATTTCTTATGTCTTCAGGAGTAAGACATACGTCAACTTCAACATCTTCGCCCTTCCTGTTTTCAAGGTCATTATAAAGAGCTATGGTCTTATCATGATATTCCTGGTACTGCCTGTCAAAGAGCTGCTTATTTATCTTGGCTACGGTATACTCTGTTGGCTGATAATCAGTTGTGACAGCAAGGATCAAAAAAGCTATCGCAAAAACTATTACCGTTGGAACCCTTCCCTTAGTTTCTCTAAGGGCGTTCCATACAGCATATCCAATTACTGCAGCAAGATTTCCATAGACAACAGCAATGGAAAAGATCGTAACGAACAGGCACCTGTTGGGGATCCATGCCACATTATAGCCATACACCACAGGGAATATGGTAATAAATGGGATTGCCAGTGCAAGGATACTTACACCAAGGTACACTGCCCTGTTAACAGAAACCTTTCCTGCCAGAAGTGCTCCGCAAAGAGCAAAAGCCAAAAGTATCAGCGCAAAGTTCTTGCTAAGGATGAGCCACTCAAAATTGCCCTTAAACACTTCAAAAGTATATCCTATGGTGGTCATAAGCCCTCTGTCTGCAGCGGACTCAACTCCCTCTCTTATGCGGTAGCCTGGTGCAGCCACGTTGATCAATGTTCCAAGAAAAGCTGATATAAATATGATCACTGCAGGAATGCTCAGCTTTTTGTGCACAAGCAGCTGGTACAAAAGTACAAGCAGCAGAATATAACACATCATTCCGCCGATTGGCAGCACGCCTCCTGCGGCAAGCAGTGCCATTACTGAGGCAAATATTGTGAGAAACAGCTTCTTTTTGGTCTTGCCCGCTGTAAGGATAAGGCTTGCGACAACTACCAGATTCATAAAGGAAACAGGAAAGCTATAGTTCGTTGCTCCTGTGTACCAATAGAAGGTCTCTGCAAAGGCATCATACTGTGTCATCACAAAGATAACAATAAATGTAAACAGCAGAAACAGGGTTCTGTTTTTTTCTTGTAATATCCTGCCCAAAAGAGTCCTTATCAGGATCACAACTGTATAGAAAAAGAATACAGAATTAAGGATCATGATCACTCTTAAAAGATCATAATCATGAAAGCTTGCAGGATTAAACAGAGCAAGGAAAAACAGCGAATATGCTCCCTGATGGTTTAAAAACATAAAAGCATTGTAATCCCAGGCAGCCTTAACTTGCTCCAAAAAGCCGGCCTTTATTACCCCTGTATTCTGAGCATGCCAGAAATCATCTGATACCAGCACTGTGTAGGCTGAAGTCCTTATTACAGTACCAGCCATCAGCAGTATCCCTGCGATCAGCAATAGGTTAAATAAATGTCTTACTATATTTTGCTTGTTATTCTGAAGGTTTTCACTCATTCAGCAGTTCCTTTTCGTCTCAATATCATATTCATATATAGTGCAACTATTGTAGGTAAAATGTAGATCACCGCCCACCCATACCTTGGCTGAGTATCGATAAGTGGTGACATCAGCACAAATGCAAGTGAAAGCCATATAGGTAAAAGAGCCAGCCTTCCTGCGTGAAATTTGTTGTCCTGCATAAGTCGCCTCAAAATAAAAACTACGTATACATAAATTGCCAGATTGTTCATAATTGCTATAAACGGAAGCTGATTCAGCATTCTGTACATACTGCTGACCATGATCGGAAATCCCTGCATAGCCTTAGGAACATGAATATTGATCCATTCCTGAAATTCATCGGTGGCAACTGTTCTTCCCTCGTAGCAGTCCTGATTATATACAACGTTATCATAGTCAGGCATGAAGATAAAATAGTTCTGATTCCAGGTGGCCTCTATATAGCTCATTGGGTGCTTAAAGAATTGCCTGATCCACAGTTTAAAATATGGAACCAGATTGCTGGTATCCTCATCCAGGTACAGGCTTTTGATATCATCAGCACAGATCGGATCGTAGGAAGTTGGAAAATATCTCCAGTCAAAGGTAGCCTGCAGTACCTCAAGTTCCTCGTCAGTCAATTCCTCATAATGCTCTTTTACGTACCTTGCAGTCTGCTGGAACGGCAGACAAAATGCCTCCCTGATGGGTCCGGGAACCACATTGTACCTGACTGTGATTGCATGCTCAACCATTCCGCTTATGGCAAGCGGCAAAACAAGAGCCGCCAATATGTAAAAGCTGAACTTCTCCCTGTTTTTCCCAACAAGCCGTATCAGCCAGATTATAGCAAGTATGAAAGACACAGCCACATAGATGTAAAGGCCATTTTTCCTGCACAGTATCATAAGTACTGCTCCGTAGTTCCAGGCAACAAATAGCCAAAAGTTCTTTTTAAAACCAAACTTCAGATCCTTTAAAGTCACAACTTCGATGATACAGATGGTCCAGATAATATAGCCGATCATGTGAGGGTAGTCTTTTATGACCCAGGCTGCATTTCCAGTAAAATACGGCGTGAAGCAGTAAAGCACCATAGTAAAAAGCCTGAACCAAAGAGCCGTCTTCCATTTGTACATCTCGTATAAGGTAAATGCCAGTACCAGTGCCATTGACGCTGACTCAACCACTCTGAAGATAAAGAGTCCTGCGTTGGCGCTGTTAAAAAGCGTAATGCCCATATTGGTGAAGCTGCCAATCAGCCATGTGTGGAAAATGGGCTGCCAGCTTGAATAAGGAAGCTGCCCAAAATAAAACTGAAGCTGATTCCAGTCATCTGATCCAAGAGCCGCTGGATATCTCAATATCAGGTGAGGGATCCACAATCCATAAATTACCAGGAACACCGACCAAAACGGGTGCTTGTGGTAAAAAGATCTAATACGTAAGAATCTATCAGTCTTAATGACAAATACCTTGTCACTATTATTCATCAGGTAAACAACCAGCCTGATAAACAGTTTAAAAAGATAATAGAATCCAAAAAAGATGATAAATGCCTTTAAAAGATTAAAAAGCGGACTTACCAGCACCTTAAGCGAATCAGCCTGCCTAAAGGCCCTTCCTCCCACATACATTACTGAAAAGAATGCAGCAAGGCGCCCTTCATGGCTTACTGCTCCAAGCCTTCTCTTTTCTCCAAAGACTTCAGAAAATATAAAGAAAAAGGCTATTGCCAGAACTGTTATGACAAATGCTCTTCCAGAAAAGGCGTCAGTTGTATACTCAAACACCTTAAAGAGGCCCCTGCGCAGCGGATCTCCAATATGAGATTCGTAAGGGTCCTTTGTATCAAAAGAAATAAAAAGTGATGCTGCAGAAAGAAATCCCGCCGCCATACATTTTATTTTAGGATAAGGTTCTGATGTTTTCATTTATAATCATCTCCATTAGATCTCATCGCTATACAAGGCTTCCTGGTATCACCAGTCCCCCGAAAAGAGCTCATCATAGTCAAAGCTCTCCACAATTTTCCTCATCTTATCAAGGGCTACCTTCATATCTTCTGATGACCTTATCTCATAGTCACCACTTCTAAAACATTCTACCATAAACCTGTTTATCTCAGGCTTGTAATGGGAATAATCCGCATAATTATTAAGATCCGTCACCTCATCCATGGTCTGGAAATAAAACAGGTGGACGTTGTCATATTTAAGCAGCTGATCTGCCACATACTGGTACTGATAAAACGCAGCATCATAGAACCCCTCCTGCTGTAAATTGTGCCAGTAAAGGATGCTGTAAGGCGGGAAAAAGAAGTAAAACTGTGTCTCAGTGTGTCCTGCCACAAAAGGCAGAATATTCTTTTCAAGATTTGCCTCTGTCGCAGGCAGAACATCTTCCGCTTTATAGGTTTTATCAGACTTTTCCGGTTCTTCATAGGTGTGCATCACCCACTGAATGTTGTAGTAGTCCGGAGTCCACCAGCTTGCATAGATTTCGGACAGATCAGAGCCCTTACCCTGCACCACAGGGCGAAGGATATACTGAAACAGCACGTCCTTGTTGAGCACATACTTTACATCATTTAATGGATTTCTGTCATAGAGATATTCAGGCAGCGGATACTTGGTCTCCTCAGTATCTGCCGTCATTGTAGGAATATCCATGGCAAAGAACACTGCCCCCATATCCTGACGTTGTCTTGCGTAGGTGCTATCATCAAATACTATGGACAGAATATTGTAATCGTCCTTGGGATATGCTCCGCTGTAGCTGAGCTTGACTGTGTCATATCCCAGTAGTTCTTTGAAGTCATCCGTGTCAAAGTTTACCGTCATGGAGGATCCGATAATGCATCCGTTGTAGTCCATGTGGGTAGCCATTCCAGGGTTCTGGCTCAGCTGATTGTCAACCACATAGGGAAAGCCTGACAGCGGCGTATGATAGTGAAAGAAAGGATCCACATATATCACCAGGGCAGCACACATTGAAAGGGCTGCTACCACAATAAATACAAGTATCACCAACAATGATCTATTCTTTTTTTCTGCTGTTTTGCAAATCTGGTGTTTTTCTGATTCTGACATGGGTTTTTTCTCTATATTCTTAGCAAATATATCTATTTTCTCATTCTGACATAGGTTTTACGGAAATCTTGATAAAAATACTTAACTATACTTATATTTCTACCAATCTGACATGGGTTTCACATCAGAAATTCATGTACAGGAATGTACTGACTCCTGAAAAGCTCACTATGCTCCAGACCAGCAAAAGAGCTGTAAGGAGCGTTGTCTTTATTCCTATCCTGCACTTTTGCGATATCTCAATGGCATTTCTTGAAAAGAAAATGATCACTACCGATCCTGCAAGAAACAGCCACATACAGATCTCCCACACAAAATCAAGCTTCATCAAAGGAGTAACCTTGATGACATACCACAGCTCATCAAGCTGGAAGCATGCCAGGATACTTGTTGCCACCCGCCTGCTGCCTCCTGTAAATACTCTGGTCAAAAGAGTGATCGCATCTGAAATGGTGTTTGCTCTAAAGAACACCCAGGCCACCGTTACATAGATAAACGTCAGCATAATGGATATGCAATGTCTGATCATTACACTACCGTGTCCGGCTGCATTTGAGATATTTTTGCCAGTTATCCTACCCAACGTCACAGCTCTTGTGATCACATATAAAACTCCATGCATTGCTCCCCACACAATAAATGTCCAGCCACTTCCGTGCCAGAGACCGCTGAGAAGGAACACTATCATGAAATTCAGGTACATTCTTGCAGCACCTTTTCTATTGCCGCCAAGAGGGATATATACGTACTTCGTAAAAAACTTTGTAAGAGTGATATGCCATCTCTTCCAAAAGTCCACGATGCTGACCGCCTTGTAGGGCGAGTCAAAGTTAACCGGAAGGTCAAAACCGATCATCATACATACAGCACTGGCCATATCGCAGTAGCCGCTAAAATCAAAATACAACTGGAAAGAATAAAAGACTGCAACCAGTACTGCTTCCAGACTTCCCAAAGTTAAAAGGTTGTCATAACCGTAATCAACCGCCCGTCCAAAGGTATCTGCAAGGATCACCTTCTTAAACAGTCCCATTGAAAGAAGAAGCATTGCGCGGAGCATCTTTTCATGATCGAATTTAAAACTAATAACCTTGTCCAGCCCCCCAACAAAATCCCCATATCCCATCAGTGGACCCTGCAGGAGCTTGGGAAAGAACAGAATATACGCAAGGTAATTGACCAGCTCAAACTCACCGACGTCGCCTCTGTATGTGTCAACAATATAGGATATCTGATTAAAGGTATAGAAGCTGACTGCGATAGGGAAGAACACTCCAGAAAACTTGAAAAACAGCAGTGAAACCACGTTCACTAAAACAAGAATAACAAATAGCAGCTTACAAAAGCTTTTAGGTTTCTTTTGTAACAACCATGCTCCGAGCGCATTAACAAGAACGCTTGCTGTGATCACCGCCAGGTTCCTTATCCCAAAAAAGCCATAAAAAACTAAGGAGAACGCGATGATCACTACCTTGCACGCCTCCCTATATTCCGGCTTTCTCTGGGCTATTCTTTTTGTCAGCTCCATTGCCAGCAAAAACGCCGGCAAAAACAGCAGTACAAATCCAAATGAGTTAAATACCATCTATTTACACCGTGCCAGTTTTGTCATTGTTAAGAGGTAGTTATGTGAAAGCCCTGTTCTTCGTACCATTCCAGGATTTCAGGGTCAGAATAGATCCTGTAATCTCCAACGGTATCAACCAGCTTAAGTCCCATAGTTACAAGGTTTACATCCACCTTCCTGTCGGTCCTTACCACAATATAAAGACACTTTGCCTGTCTTGTGGCCTCTAACAGCTCCTCTGCATTTATAATTTCCGGTTTCTCATAAGCATCATAAACAGCATTGTAGTAATCCCACTGACTGGCTATCATCTCTCTGCCGTAGGGCATGAGAATATTGGTGTCGTACTGACGCACAAAATGTACCAATTCAGAAGGAAACAGAGCTCTCACTCTCTGACTTCGATCCTTGGGCGTGATCACATCACATACATCAATAACATCCTGGGGAATGTGGTACAGATTTTCAGCCACAGACATGTACTGATTGACATAGACAAGAGAGCCAGACAGCATTACAACCACAAGCGCTGCCACAAGAGCAATCCTCTGCCAGAGCACATTCTTTAAGCTAAATATCAGCTTGCAGGCAGCATAGCCGATCACCACATACATTGGCACCAGCCACAGGAGCCTGTAGTAAGTATCGCTTCCATCGTCCAGGGCTGCCACATACACTATCTTGGTTATGGGCAAAAGAAATCCAGCCATTACCACAACAGGCAGGATGCCCAGTATTATCTTTTTCTTCAGGTCCTTCTCACAGATGATCAGGTAAATAGCTGACGCAAGAAGAACAATTGCCAGTAACGGATTTCCAAAAAACAGCTTTAAGGAAACCCAGCACTCCATAAAAATTCCGTACATAAATTACCCCAATAGATAAAATACAGCAATTCCACAGATTATCAGTATCATACCAATTATCTTGGTTGTGACTATCTTCTCCTTGAAGATCAGTCTGGACATGAACATCACGATTATATAAGAAATTGGTTCAAGGACCACAACTCCCAGATATCCAAGTCCGTCATAACAAAAGATGGTGATCACCATTGAAACAACTAAAAGGAGGTAGCCTCCCATGACAAATCCATTGAGATACTCCCTGATAAAGCTTGGGTATTCCCTCTGGGCGCTCATCTTTAAAAGCACCTGCGAAACCGAGGCTATAGTAAGTGCCAAAAGAGCCAGAAGGAAAAATACATTTATCATTCCCTGCCACCTCCTATATTCATCACCACTACTCCTGCCATCACAAGCAGCACTCCAACAACTTTTCCTGGTGTGATGCCCTGGCTAAAGATCAGATAGTTCCACAGCATAGTCCACAGCAGCATAATGGATTTATTGGAGTAGGCTATGGACAGTTCAAATCTCTTAATGACCTGCTGCCACAAAACCGCATAGACAGCCAGGATCCCAAACTCAAGGCCAAAGAACAAAATATACTTAAATGACAAAAACTCATGCTTTGATGCCATATTGGCTGCAACTGTTGACAGGGAATACACCAAAACCGACATCTGGAGCAAAATCACATCTGCAATTTTAATTTTTCCAAATAATTTCTTTACCAAAATATCACTCCCTGTTGTAGATTACGTCTACAAAATGCTGCGCCATGTGCTCGTTGCAGGCTGCATTGACATGAATATTATCAAGAAGCCACTCAGAGCTGTTGTCCTCGTCAATAGTTCCATAGTAGTTATCGATAAAGGTAACCCCTGTGGCACCACAAACATCCATCATGAACTGGTAGTAAGTAGTGAGCCTTCCGTTTCCAAAATCGTGCATGTCGCCATTTACCAGGCTTCCAGACGCATCATAGGCGTAGCACATAGGGAAGGACATGCACACGATCCTTATAAATGGATACTTTTCCTGGATCATCTTGATACCTGAAAAGAGCGCTCCGCTGTAGGTTATAGGGTCGCTGTCATTGTCAGGATTCATTCCGATGCGGTAACTGATATAGTCCTGAGCATCGTAGAAGATAACAAGAGTATCTATGCTGTTCATATCAACGTTTTCAAGAAGCTCAGCTGTCTTGTAGTATCTGGAGTCCTCAAAGCTCTTTTCATTGTCATGAAGAAGTGAAAAATCCTGCTCAGCAATGGCCTTGCTGACATTATAGAAACTAAAGGCATCAAGCGGATACTCAGGATCAAAAGAGCTGTTCTTTAAAGCCACTGTAGATGATGGGAAACCGCCATTTATGCAGGTTGCTCCAGTCTTTTTTGCCACCTGCTCAACAACACCGTTCTCATCGCTGTAGTAGGTCAGCACGTCGTTACCAAGGAAAAGAACAGTCTCAACGCCGTCATCCTCATGCATTGCCTTCTTGTCCTCTGGAAGAAGGAACACCTGATCCTGGACCTCAACCTCGAAATTACCTTCTACAACGCCCTCTGTCTCTGCATTTCCAGCATTCCACTTAACCAGCTTGTAGACTGTAAATATAACCACCAGCGCTATCACTGCAAGCACTGCTAAATGCGCCCACAGCGGAATATTGGAAAAGCTAAAGCCTCTGTTTTCTTTGTTCGTCTCATTTTTACTCATATCACAAATATCCTTTTTTTATTTTTACCTGCTAAAGAGCGAAAAGTATATCGCCAAATAGATCACGTTGGGTATCATGCAGAGCATCGCCCCAAATATCACTTTTATCTTTTTTGTATACACCAGAAGTACCAGCGTCAAAAGACCTGTAAGGGCACTTCCAAATATTACTCCAAGAGAGCTGCATACTCCCGAGAACATGTTTACAAAGAACAGCTCTATCCATGGGCACCAGTCTCTTCTTGGCTGCTCCCACTCCTTCTCTCTTCTGTTTGGAGGAAGGACCATTTTTGCGTCCTCAAACATCCAAAGGAAAATCCAGAAGATCATCGGAAATACCAGGTTGCACACGATTGCCTTGCCCTGCCAGGTTCTCATCAAAAAGAAGGTGGCAGGTGTATATATCGAAACATTTCCAAACATCAAAAGGAAAGAAACGATGATCATAAATACAGGGATCACCTGCTGCCTTTCCCTAAACAGCACTCTTCCGATCTCAACATACACAAGATATACGAAAGGAATAAAAAACAGCGGAATAACTGAGTGGGACACGATGGTTGCATGGATCCCTGACTCCTTGGCCACAAAGGCTATCCACATGGTGATCACCGCCAGGGCGTGCCTGATATCAAGGGACGTTGACGTACCTGTGTAGGGCAGGATGGTATTCATGACATCTGCCTGCTGGGCCAAAAGAGATTCAACAACATAGTAGGAATCATCTCCATCAAAACTTGCCATGACCACAGACATCACCATCTGAAATGCAAGTATCACAAAAAATATTCCCCAGTAGATCATGCTCTCTTTTGAATAATCAAGCTTGTAAAACTTGGGGTCAGACCTGGGGCTCATAAGGTCAAATACATCTGCGTGGGCTTCCCCAGGGAAAAGAGAAAGGTAATTAAGTCCGCCTTTCCTGAGTTTCATGATACTCCTTACTATTCCCATTATTGCAAGGATAATGACCAAGGTAGCAAATATCTTCCTGCAATAGCTAAAGGCGTCATAGGTGATCCTGGTCATACAGGAAATAGCAACCACCTCAAAAACACCCATGTACACAAGATATCCCAGGATAAAGGTTATCCCCACTGTTCGCCTTGCCCTCGGTAATATGAAGTTGACCAGAAGTCCCACACAGAAAGGGATGATGAGCATCCACAGTATGAGACCCGGCACTGAAAGAATCACTCCCAACATAAGCTCTTTTCCTTAATCAGCCATCATTAAATTCAGGTGTTCCTGCAGGATGCTGATACCTGTTGTATTCTCACCGCCGCGAGGGATGATGATATCAGCATACTTTTTACTTGGTTCAACGAACTGCTCATGCATGGGCTTAACTGTATCCCTGTACTGGGTAAGGATTGACTCGATGCTCCTTGCCCTTTCTGACATATCACGGATGATCCTTCGCATAAGCCTCTCATCAGCGTCTGTATCAACAAAGACCTTGATGTCCATAAGATCACGAAGAGCCTGGCTCTCAAGGATAAGGATGCCCTCAAGGATGATAACTTTTTTGGGAACTACGTGGACTGTCTCATCTGACCTGTTGTGGATGGTGTAGTCATAGACAGGCATATCGATCTCAAGGCCTTCCTTGAGCTTTTTTACATCCTCTATCATCAGGTCCGTATCGAAAGAAGCTGGATGGTCATAGTTAAGTCTGCTCCTGTCCTCATAGGAAAGGTCATCGTGAGCCTTGTAGTATGAGTCGTGGTTGATAACAACAATGTCATCTCCAAACTTCTCTTTTATCTTTCTTACTATAGTGGTCTTGCCAGAAGCTGTTCCTCCTGCTATTCCAACTATGCAAACCTTATCGCTCATAAATTAACCTCCTAATATCAAAATGCAGTGTAGTTACTGCCATACGATTTGTAATAGTCATGGGACAATATCTCCCCCGACTCCGCATCATAACTGATTATCTGTATGTCATATTCAAACTTGTCATCATCATACAAAAGATTGTTCTCAGGATCCTCGTCTGTATAAAAAATTCTGAACAGATGCTCAACGGGCTGATAATGCACTGTTCCAAGGCTGGTCTCTATGCCATCAAGGCTCTCTTTTCCACTTGCCTCGTAAACTTTCCCTGAGGCAGCATCCCTTATCATGATATATGGTCCATCAGTGTGATAGATCTTTGGGGTAGCTGTAAAGTTGTGGATCAGTCTGTGAAACTGGTCGTCCCCAAAGGCCTGGGAGCCATCATTGATGTAAACTATGGAACTGACACTGCCTGCCCCTGCCAAATAGTTAAGCTGCTGATATACACTACCAGACGCTGTTCCAAGGTGATAGATCCTGTCAAAGAACGCATCTGCACTATTCTGCCAATAGTCGTATGCCTTATCGCCCCTGTGATCAGTAAGCTCCCCTGAGTCTGCAAGGATCTGTCCAATGTACTTGGTAGCCTTGATCGCGCCGTTGGCGTTCATGTGTCCTGTATCATTTAAGTCAGTGTACAGATCAACAACTCCAAGTTCCTGCATATCGATAAGAGGAACTTCATAGGCATCGCAGATGATCCTGGCGCTGTCCACCGCTCTTTTGTCATCTGTAGAAGCGCTGCAGGTTAAGAATGTCACATATACATCTATACCGCGCCTCTGGCACTCATCAATGATCTTGCGAAGGTACTCTTCACCTACAGTCTGGCCACCAAGTCCGTCATGATCGTCAGGTCCCGGATAAATCCCTGGTGTAAGTTCCATTCCATATCTCATCTCAGCGCCAAACAGATCATTTCTGTCGCCTTTGCCAAGGACAGCAAGGTAGTCATTTTTGTCCAGTTCTTCCCATCTGTTATGGTAAACATAGAAGGGCTCGTAGAACTGCTTTCTGATCTCCTTATCAGCGATAAGGTCATTGACCGCAGCAACCTTCAATTTGTCCATAGGCCAGCAGTCCATGTTAAGGTGGAGCTGAGCCACAGAGGTTGCCCTGTCTTCATCCGAACTGTCCTCAAACATCTCATCCAGATACTTGTAGTCCTTCTGGAGAAGGTAGGTATCCACCACTACAGCCTTGGGAGTGCAGTACTGAAGGGCCTCGATCAGCTCCCAATAGGTGGACTGCATAACGGAGCCATGTCCGCCCATATTGTAGGAAGTAATGCCATACTCTCCAAACAAAACCGCCGGATTGATGGCATTTATCACGTGGGATGACCCCAGAAACAACACGTCTATCTGATCAGCCCTGTCAAAAAAGTCTGCGTACTTATATTCGCTTTCTTTGCTCCTGAGCACCACTGTAGTTGCCAGGATGCACAGCACTGTGACGCACAAAAAGGCCACAGTCTTTATAATACTTGATATTTTGATCTTCATAAAAAGCCTCAGAACTGCTGATAAATAAAGCTTGATGCATTGTATCCCGCTCCCCACATGCCAAAAATAAGGATTGCCAGAATACCTGCTATCATGATCACCCATCTGTACCAGATACTCTGGGCGATTATCTTTTCCCTTATCTCTACGCCGTTATAGGCAAGGATATCTGTTGTTACAAGAATGATAATTGCTGCTATAGCAACCCTAAAGCTCTTTTGGGTAAGGCCATAGGAGTAAAGAGACATATCCGTAAACACCCAGGGTGTAAACTCAAAGCTCTTTTTAATAATGGTAATGGCCTGCTCCAATGTGGTTGCCCTAAAGAACACCCAGGCAAGGTTTACCAGCAGAAAAGTAAATAAAGTCTTAACCGTCCTGTGGGAGAGACTGTCTCTGCTTATCTTGAATAGTTCCACGAGCCTATCCCTTAAAGGAGTTGTAATAAAACCTGCTATCTGGTACACCGCATGCAAAAGTCCCCACACCAGGAAAGTCAGGGCGGAGCCGTGCCATATACCGCTTACAGCAAACACAATTAGTACATTGAGGTACTTCCTAAAAGTGCCCTTCCTGTTTCCTCCAAGAGGGATATAAACATAGTCCCTTAGCCACGTTGACAGCGATATATGCCATCTTCTCCAAAACTCTGCGATACTCCTTGCCATATAGGGGCTGTCAAAGTTTTTCATGACGTCGATGCCAAGTATTCTTGCGCATCCAATGGCAATGGCAGAATAACCGGCAAAGTCGCAATATATCTCAAAAGAATACATGACAGTTGCAATTAACACTACAGAGCCCTGAGCACCAGCAGGATCCTGATATACATTTCCCACAAATATCGCCAGTCTGTCTGCAATGACCAGCTTTAAAAAATACCCCCACAGCATCTGAAGGAATCCATCCCTCATTCTGTCAAAGTCCACAGTTACCGGATATGAAAACTGGGGGAGCATATTGCCAGCCCTCTCAATGGGGCCTGATACCACCTGTGGAAAAAAGGAAACGAACAGCGCCAGCTTGGCAAAGTTTTTTTCTACTGCAGCCTGTCCTTTATACACATCCACAAGATACCCAACAGACTTAAGCATGTAAAAAGAAATACCCAGAGCACCCATTATCTTGCCGCTTCTAAATATCAGCATGGCTGCAATTTCTATAGCAATCGCCAAAGCCAGCAGTACTGCGGCTCCTACTGGTCTCTTTTCCCCGCTATCTACAGATACCTTGTCGATCAAAAGAGAGAAGAAGTAGGTGACTACTATGGAGCCTGCCATAACAGCTGATGCCTTAAGGTCGATGCTAAGGTAAAAGAAAATGCTGATGGCCAGCAGCCATATATATCTGTACTTCCTGGGTATCATGAAATTAATGAGAGCTGCCAGCGGCAAAAATATCAAAAAAGCAAAAGAAACAAACTGCATGTATCAATCCTTCTTACATGGCAGTAGGCGGCAAAAGAGCCGCCCACTTATTATTAGTCAACTTCAACCTCATCTTCTTCTGAAGTCTTGGATTCATCAGTCTCGTGATATTCCTTCTCAGTGTTGACATTCCAGATATTGCTCCTGTCTGTAGTTCCATTAAGAATGTTCTTGACTGTCTCAAAAGAAGTGCACATTGAATGGTCGATATTGTTGTATCTGTGCTGGCCATTACGTCCAACGCAGTAAAGATTGTCAATGGTGTTAAGATAGTCAACAAGCTTGTCCATCTCATCATAGGTGTCGAAGTAAGCAGGATAAGCCTTCTTGACTCTCTCCATGTGGTAGTCGATAACCTCAGAAGCATCACTTATAAGGTTAAGAGTAACCATCTCTCCTATCGCCATCTTGGCAAACTCATCCTCAGTCATGTTCCACATTGAATCGCCTTCAAAGCAGAAGTACTCAAGGCCCACCCATACAGTGTGCTCAAGGTCCTTGACAAGATAAGGTGACCAGTTGTTGTAGATCTGGAAACGTCCCATCTTGACTGTTCTGTCCTGAACGTAAACCCAGTTGTCCGGAACGATATTGCCGATAGTCTTGATATTGGTCTTGTTCTCAAGATTGAGCTTAGGAACAAGAACACCAAGAGTCATGTAATCTCTGTAAGGAAGACCAGCTGCGATCCTTGCAGGGTCTGCCGGAACATCGTTCATGCCCTCAACAAGGTCCTTGACTGGCATTGAGCTGATGACAATATCGCCATCGATATCGATCTCCTTGCCATCCTGAAGGTAGGTAACACCCTTAAGGTGGTTGCCATCCTTGCGGACCTTAACAACCTTGGCGTTCATGATGATGGTTCCGCCAAGATTCTTGATCTCCTCAGCAGTTACATCCCAGAGCTGACCAGGTCCAAGCTTAGGATAGCTGAACTCCTCGATAAGGGATGTCTCAACCTTTCCGCCTGTTTTTCCTGATTTTTTCCTGAAGGCGTTCTTAAGTACTGCAAGGATAGACACGCCCTTAACTCTCTGAGCGCCCCAGCTAGGGTCAATCTCAGATGGGTGTCTGCCCCAGAGATTTTCTGTATAGTACTCAAAGAACATTGAGTAAAGTTTTTTACCAAATCTGTTTACATAGAAATCCTCAAGGGACTTCTCTTCTCTTTTGAAGATCATGGCCTTAAGGTATGAAAATCCGCAGGCTATAGTCTTGGCAAGACCCATGTTCTTAAAGGTCTCTACCTTAAGAGAAATAGGATAGTCATAGAACTTCCTATCAAAAAAGATCCTGGATACACGGTTACGCCTCAGCATTACCCTATCAGTTTTCTCAGGGTCAGGACCGCCCTCTTTCATCTTCATAGGGCGGTCAAGAACTATATCATCATAGGTAGGATGTCCCTGCTGAGGGAGCATCTTCTCCCACCATTCATTAACCTCTGGCACCTTGGAAAAGAATCTGTGGCCACCCATATCCATCCTGTTGCCCTTGTACTCAACAGTTCTTGATATGCCGCCAAACTTAGCTGTCTCCTCAAAGACAATGACCTGATAATCCTTGGATCTTGTTAAAAGCTCATAGGCCGCAGTAAGACCTGCAGGGCCTGCCCCAATAATAAGCGCTTTTTTCATACAATTACCTTCCTGAATCATTAAAAAATAAAAAACCTCATTTGAGGTAGATTATACCATAATTGGCATATTATAGCCAATCACAGCTGGTGCATGTAATTACGCACTCGCATTAACTAAATATAGTCTATTTCTTAAGACTTTCTTAAGATTAACAGCAGATTTTCTTAATTTTGCACCAAAAGTATTTTCATTTTCATTATGAGTGATAAAATACCCATTGAAAGCGAGGAATCACGAGAATGAAAAAAAGTTTAATGCTGGGCGTAGCACTTCTTTCTTCTATGAGTCTGCTCCTTGGAGGATGCAGTCTCTCCAAAGAAGACATCCCTGAAGCAAATGAATATTTAAGCGACACTAATGAAAACGAGACAGATGCAGCAGATGAAGCATCAACTCTTTCAAGCGAGGTCGTCGTTATCAACGATCTGTTTGAACCAACCCTGGAGCCTGAGGAATCCGAGGCTAGCGATTCATCCAGCGAAGCTACCACAGAGGAGGCTGACAAGCCAAAAATCGACAGCGAGCCTGTAGACATTGTGTTCTTTGGTGACAGCCAGCTGGCTAATGGCAAGAACGATGGCACAGACATCGCAAGCCTTATGCAGAAGCGCATTCCCAACTCAAGGATATATAACATGGCCATTGGCGGAACCACTGCCACTTTGGAAAAGACCACAACAGATCCTTCACTTGAAACTCTGACCTCTACTTCCTTTTATGGCATGGCAAACTGTTTTGCCGGCAAGGCAGACAGGTATGCAACTTTGGCAGCCGGCTATCCGGATGTTCTTGAAGTAATGAATTCCATTACTCCTGAAGAGGTTGATTACTACGTACTAAGTTATGGTACCAACGATTTTATTAACGGCGTTCCTCTGGATGCCTCCCAGTACGACCCAACAGGAACTCAGGTTCATGCTCTTTATAACGTGCTTGTCATGTGTGTCGATACTCTTAAGGATATCAGTCCCGACGCAAGGATCATTTTCATGACTCCCTTTTATGGTATCTACGTTGCAGAGGATGGAACTTATATCGGCGATTCATATATCGTCAGCAATGGACAGGGCACACTATCAGAGTACGCCGACAAGATCAAGAACGTTGTCGAAGACAAAGAGCTGATCCTGTTTGACGGTATGTATCAGTCCAAGTTCGACCTCTATCTTGACACAGCATCCCAGTATCTGGCAGACAACCTGCACCTAAGTCTCACTGGCAGACAGATCGTTGCAAGACTTGTTTCTCACGAGATCAATTTCCGTGAAAAGAATGAGCCTTATGCATATCTGGAGAATGATTACATCAAGATTGCAGAGTTTGACCCTTTTGAAGACTATCGTTACAGCGAAGGCCTGATGAAGAAATATTACCCGGAATCCTGGGAGAAATATATCGTAGGCGAGTTCCCATTGGCACAGCCTTCTGATGAGGCAGTTGCACAGTACAAAAGCGAACAGGAATCTCAGGACGGCGACAACTAAATAGCAAAACTAAAGCGCATTACCAAGGTTCAACCAGGTAATGCGCTATCTTTATACCTTATTATTTTTCATCCTTCGAAAAATCTGTCTCTTTATGCCTCTGGAGCATATTGAGCTGCATCTCAAACTGTCTTCTGTCATTGATAGCCAGTGTAGATAGGATCACTCCCGCAAATACGCTTATGACTGCCGCCATCATGACAAAGCAGCACACAATAAGAGTTGGTATCTTGGGCACTAAGTGTGTCTCCCAGTATTCCAGAAGTATAGGAATAAAGAATCCGACAGAAAGAGCTGCCAGTATGACCGCCACGATCATAAAGAATCCAAAGGGCTTGTAGCTCCTATATAACCTTGCAATTGTCTTAAGGACCTTAAAGCCGTCTGCGTAGGTATTGAGCTTGCTTACTGAACCTTCAGGGCGGTCTCTATAGTCGATGACCACGTTGTCAATCTGCATGTTGTTATATACAGCGTGGATCGTCATCTCTGTCTCTATTTCAAAGCCCTTACTAAGAACAGGGAAGGTCTTAACAAACTCGTATGAAAAAGCCCTGAAGCCAGTCATGATATCTCTGACGTTGCATTTAAAAAGCTTGTTGATGCTCCCACGAACAAGGTTATTGCCAAAGTTATGGAATGGCCTCTTGTTCTCCTGATAGTAGGTAGATGAAAGCCTGTCACCAACAACCATGTCTGAGTTGTGGTTAAGTACAAGATCCACCATCTTAGGAGCTGACTCCATAGGATAGGTGTCATCTCCGTCCACCATCACATACACAAGGGCATCTATCTCACGGAACATACGCCTGATGACGTTGCCCTTTCCCTGCATGTACTCGTTTCTGACAACTGCTCCTGCCTCAGCAGCAATCTCAGCTGTGCGGTCCTTGGAGTTATTGTTGTAAACGTAAATGGTGGCATCGGGAAGAGCTGCCTTTGCATCCCTTACAACCTTACCTATGGTCTTTTCTTCGTTATAACATGGAATCAATACTGCAATCTTATCCAATGTAACCCTCATTTCCGATAAATTAATCTATATTATTTTATACCATCATCGTCGTTGTTCTTGTTTCCGATCTTCATTCTCTCATGACCGCCCAGCTTGTTGGCTGCATCCTGGTCACCGCGAAGGATAGCATTGACGATCTGCATCCTGAATCCTGCATCGATAAAGTCACAGTGCTTGCAGAATGGATAATTCTGTCTGCCCTCTGCGATCTGACGTCTTACCTGCTGGAACTTCTCAGAACCCCATGCCTCCTTAAGAGTCATCTTGTTAAGATCGCCAAAGTCTGTCACCTCAAAATTATCGCAGCAGCACAGTCCCATCTTGCCATTTGGCATGATCCACATATCTGTAAATGGAAGAAGACAGGTCTCTTTTATGACCTTCTCCGTCTCCTTCTTGTTAGGTGCACTTCCTGCCCTGTTTGTAAGGACCTCCTGAAGGTATCTCATCTGGATCTGGATATCAAGGTCCTTGAATTCCTCTGGATGAGCCTTAACATAATCGTAGAGCTCCTGAATATTCTTGTGAAGCTTCATCTCCATTGAGTAGTTGTTGATGATGAGCTGATTGATATATGGAGCAACCTCTTTTACCTTGTCGATGGTAAGGATGAGGCCATTAGTTGACATGAAGATAAAGCTGTCCGGAAGCTTCTCCCTGGCATACTTGTGCCTCTCAACGATCTTGGTATCAAGCAGAGGCTCGTTGTTGCCGTAAAGTGTAAGATGCCCCTTGTAGCCCCAGTCTGCCAGCTGGTCAATGATGCTCTTATACAGGTCATCATCGATCTTGGCGAAAGGCCTCTTTTCTGCATTGACGTTAGCTGTGCAGAATGCGCAGGTTGAATTACATCTGTTGATGGTCTCGATGTTTACAACATTTGGCATTGGCACTTCTTTTGCATTTAAGAAATAATCACAATAAGCCTTCTGTGACTTACTCCTTGTGACGAACTGAAGTTTAAGATAAGCATTACTTGCCAGCATGGGGAAGTGTTTCCTTGCAAACCATCCAAACTTACCCATGAAACTGTTAACTCTAATTGGCATTACATAAATCTCCTTTTATTTTGTTGCAGGATTACTGTTTCTCTGATAGAGGCGGTAGACATGGTCAAAATAGTCAAAGGTAAGCGGCTCTTCCATAACCAGGTCATACCTGTCATCGATCCCTTCTGCCTCATGGTCACAGGTGACCACAAAATCCGCTTCTCCAGAATACAGATACTGCTCCTGATACTCAAGGACCTCCTCCATATTGAGGGTCTGGGTCTGAAAATAGTAGCAGATAGGCTCCTCATCCAGCACTGTATAAAGTCCAACATCAAAGGTAAACTGGACTATTATGCCAGGATCCTGGACTCCGGAATCTCTAATATAGTCCCTGAACTTGTAGACGAACATATCCTCAGGTTCTAAGTACATGGACCTTACATTAACTGACAGCAGCCAGCTGATCAAAAATGATGCGATCAGCGAAACCGCTGTTATCACATATCCTGCTTTTTTACTAATGAGCCCCTCTATTATATAACAAAATGGAATAAAACCAAACAGCACAAATCCATTCACCGGAAATGAGTAGTAAGGAAGGCTCACAGCACCTATGAACAGAACAAATACCAGGAAGAAAGAAAGCATTCCCAGATTTAATAGTTCAGCCACAGTAACCCGCTTGGTAAAAATGGCTGCGGCAATAAAATAAATAACCCCAACAGCAATAAAGAAATACGCCAGCTCATTGTTGAGAACATGGTTTTTCAAGATGTCTGTGATGACAGCCACTCTCTCGCCCATGGGGAGGCTCTTTGAATACTCAAATACATTCTTGTAGATGTAAACATGGAGCCAGTCATATATTGCTCCATTTACTCCAAAATAGAGGATCCAGGGAATTGTTGCTATTCCCATTCCTCCCAGGAAAACAAAGCAGCTAGCAATGGCCTTTTTTAAAGCCTTGCCCCCAACTATATCGGCAAAGAACACAAAGGCCATCCATCCAAAGAAAAATCCAAGGGAGCTAAACTTGAGGTTAAAAACGCAGCCTGCCAAAAGGCCGCCAATAAGGACAGTTTTATAGTCCATTGCCTTAGGATATCTGTTCCTGAAGTGATCAAGAGACAGGTACATTCCCCACATGATAAATGGGAAAAGAAACTCTTCAGCACTTCCGCCCCACCAGAAATTCCAGGAGGAGTAGATCACAGCACCGGTTATTGGCGTAGCTACAAAAGGCATTACATCTGTCTTAAGAAACAGCCTGTATATCCTGTAAATAGCAAGGAGCGAAGCTGCTGCTGCGATCACTTCCGCAATATACACACCAATAAATGTGGTTGGTGATATCAATGATGCAAAGCCATAGATAAAGTACAGCATAGGCCCCTTTTGATCAAACAGGTCCCTGTAGGGCACAAAGCCCCTGAAGATGCACTTTCCCACAGTAAAATAGCTGTTGGCATCATCCCACAGATTAAAGGCATACAAAAATGACGATCTGCTGCAGACAGTAATGATCACGAGAGCAGATAACAGACTCCAAAGCCCCGGAAAATATTCTTTTACAGTTTTATTAGTACCAGTCATTATCAATATTTGTTAGATCACTTTGTCTTTTTTAAACATTTGTCAATGGCTTTGCAGGAAAAGAGCCTGCTTAAGCCATAAGCTGCATAAGGCAGCCAGTAGATATAATACCTCATGGTGTATCTGGAGGAGCCTTCCCAAAATTCATGGAACATGATACCACCAAATATCAGGATCAGCAGTAGCATCTCCTGATGGGTTATCTTTCGCCCCTTAAGTATGCCAAACAGGTATACTGCTACTCCAATATAACACACCGGCATAAAGATGTTCATGATCCATATAAGGACAGGACAGCCCTTGTCCGAGCCGAATACCAGATAGTCTCTGAAGGGAGAAACTATATCCACGTGGCGGCTCACCAGATCCAGATTGTGGGTAGATATGCAAACTGAATCTGCCCACTGGGTAGCAAACTTCCTTACCAGGAACCTTGCTCCATGAAGAGGTCTGTGGGCAAAATCTGTCAGAGTATTAATGATATTTTCTCTGGCCGCTGCTGCAGTAGCCGCGGAATCATAGCCGTTCTCTTCAAAAACCTTGTAGTTATACCCGTTATACCAGCCATCCTCAAGAGGACTCTCCTGAAGGCCCATGGCAATATGTGACCAGGCGGGAGATCCATCGGGAATTGATCCAAGACCAGACACCTTACAGAAATAGCTGTCAACGGCTTTTTTAGCACCAAAGACCAGGACCAAAAACAGCAACGCTAACACTGCCCTTGCAAATAATCTCTTTCCGACGCTGTATTTTACTCCAGCATTGTCATTAAACAGCACAACATTGCGGGTTTTATTTTTTTCAACAATACTGCTCCCCAGGAGCACCACTATAAGCGCAATAAGCGCTATCTCGCAGTTGGTTTTAAGAAGGATTGCCACCGTTATGCTAACAGCAGATATTACAGTATATCTGACCTTATTTCGCTTTACAAACAGCACCATCATATACAGCGCCAGTGTCTGGGGCGCCATGCTGATGATATCGCCATATATGTAGGTGACATAGTTATAGAAAAACAGTGCGCCACAGGATATAACCGCTACCATTCCACAAACTGTCCTGTCTTCAAAGAGCTCCCAGGTGATCTTGTATATCAGCCCGATTGTCACAAGTATTGAGACAAGCTGCACCATGTCCCAGGCAAAATAGTTGCTCTCACCAAAAATGGCATGCATTATCTGACCAAATCCCACATAGCCAAGCTGAAATGGCCAGGTAAAAAGATATCCTCCAGGCTCTGTAAGAGATGAATAGTCGCCTCTGGAAAATGCGTTGATGATATCATCAAGGGCTTTGGAATCATTGACTGCCTGAGGATGGATCACCAGAATAAGCATCATACAGTAAATTGCGGAAAAAATGATCCCGCCCGCCATCAGATATCCACTGTATTTTTCAAACACCTCAAGGCGATACAGCAGGAATAATCCCGCAAACACCAGTAGCAGCCCCAGAATCAGGAACAGTATATTTTCACTTCCATAATGAGGCCAGTCCTCATCTGAATGCATGTCGTAATAAATTGTTGTGACACTGCTGACTCCAATAACAATAAGCGCCGCCACAAAGAGGCATAATGCAATTATGTAGTTAAATACATCCCTTACCTTACTCAAAGTGTAATTCTCTCTATTTTGCACTCATGTTTCTTAGTCTTAGCATCATAGTTAATGCCACACAGGATAACATCTCCCTTAATGCCTTCAAAAACCTTGAAGTATTTCTTGTCTTTTATCTGCCCGATAGCACCTTCTGCACTATCATTTTTCTTCAGCTCAATCACAAGTACTGGCAGCGCTGCGCCATTTTTGGGGATATACACAAGGTCAGCATAACCCCGGCCTGATGGAAGTTCTTCTACCTTGATAAAATCATTTGCCGCACTGATATATGCAACCTTAACAACAGATCTAAGCGCCTGCTCGTCATTGTAAAACAGAGGTGATACCCCAAGTGTTCCCGCATCATGCGCTTCTTCTATCGCCCTGGCCACAGCCTCTTCATTTCCATCAATCGTATCAGCAAGCAGCTGATCTGAATTTCTGATTATGCGGTTAGTTGTTTCATGACTCCCCACACGAATAGTGCTTACAAATTCACGTCGTACTTCTTCATTAGGAATTCTGGCTTTCTGGCTCTCATTGTCATAAGCAAGATATCCAAGGTGGATCAAAAGCGAAAGAATATCATCCTTCCCATGGACTGAAGTCATATCATTCTGGAAGGTTGATGTATCTACAGGCATATCATTGCCTCCAAGCATCTGAATAATGTCTGCCTGAAGCCCTTCTATGTCCATGTTTATGTACTGCAAAAGAGCTTCAAAAGTCTCCGTCTTGGACCAATATGTGTCATACACACCAGTTCTTGCTGCCTGACATACAGAATTGGGATTATATATCTCACCAACTTTAGGAAAAGAATATCCATCATACCACTTCTTGACACTCGCCCTATTTAAGCTGTAATGCTGCGCCAGATAATCTATATCCTTTTTAGTAAATCCAACAAATTCTGAAAAGAGAGATGGCTGGATCATTGTATATTCCCTGAAGTCGGATATTGCGGACTGATGCCCGTATTTTTTGATGGGAAGTATCCCCGTCATAAATGCTCCGACTATTGATCTGTCAGTAACATTACCATTTTTAAATATTGCCCTGAGGAAATTTATATATTCCTCATGGATCTCTTCATCATCCTGATACTCCCTGAAAAGAGCATCCCATTCATCAATGATAAAAAAGAATTTCCTGCCTGAACTCTCACTGATGTTAACAAGAAGCTCTTCAAGAGAATTACCTGTAATATCAGGAAAAGAGGCTCTTAACTCCGAAACTACAGATTCTCTGATCAAGTCAACAATATTGTCCGAGTCTTTTTTTGCAGAAATAAATCCTGTAATATCAATCGAAACCACATAGTATTGATTGAGATGCGCAAGGTAGGTATCAGAGCCTGATATTTTCAGCCCATCAAATAGCGCCTTTGAATCACAAGACATATCATAATATGCGCTTAGCATCTTGGCTGTATAGGTCTTTCCAAAGCGCCTGGGCCTGCTGATACAGGTCAGTTTATCAGAGGTGTCCAGGGATCTGTTAATGATCTCTATCATCTCTGTTTTATCGACATATATACCATTGAGAACAGATTCAAATCCTTTATTCCCCGGTGAAAAATATAGTCCCATATCTATCTCCCACTTTTAAGAATCACGCTGTCTTTGTTGTAGTATATCGCTGTAGCTGAGTTTACCCATTCTGAAGGGTCAGAAGTCACATCCCAGTAAAACAGCATTTCTGGATGTACTGAATGCTCTTCCAGCACCGCATCCTTAATCGAATCATCTCTTAAGATTTCAAGCCTCTTAAGATTTTCATCCCTGTATGTCGCTGCACTTCCATCTGCAATAGCGAAAAAAGCTGAAGTACCGCTGTAGTATTCGTGGTCTGGAAGTATCGATAAAAGTGATCCAAATGCCAAAAATCCAAGGCACGCAGCCACAACAAAAGATGAAGCAACTGGCATCCTGCGCTCGTCTGCTGTCTTCGCATCTGCATCTATGCTAAAAGCATTTACTCTAGCTTCAAGATACTGCCTGAACCACGCAGTAAGATAGAACACTGTAAGTACAGCCATCACTACAAATTCCATCCAGCCAAGAGCCTTAAGCCTTCCTGCTCCAATATTACCCACCGCAAAAAACGGAGGTGTCATGTTGGATGATACAAGTAAGAAAGCGAACAACACAAACATAAATGGATGCTCCAATCTAGCCTTGAGTCTTCCTGCCATATTCCAAAACACTGGAACCAATAACAGCAATGCCACCCACAGCTCCCATCTTGCCATGTCATTTATCATCATATCAAAAGTTGAGTATATAGACAGGAGCACTGACTTAACTGCGCCAACATGTGCAGTCTCAGCACTTCTTACAAGATTACCAGGAGTAAAGCATGAGCAGGCAAATCCAATGAGGTTAGTAACTGCAGGGATCCAGATATTCTTCCAAGGAGTCTCCTGTTTGAATATCCCCCTCTTTACCATAAGTGCAATAAACAGGATCAACACTGAAATAATAGCCAGTTCAAGCGCTGTCAGATAGTTGGCTCCGCCCATCCAAAAGCCCCAGAACGCTGCCCAGATAAGCTTTCTCTTTCTTACCTTAGGGTCATCATCATAAACTGCTCTCATCAGAAGTCCCAGCCAGAAAAATGCCATTCCAAAAGTAAATGTATAGTTGATGGCTCCGCTGTACCAGTAAAATGCCTCTACCCTTAACCCTCCCTTTGGCAAGGACTGAGTCATGAGGATAAGAGTTATCATGGCTGCCACATTGGTAAGGTCCTTATCAAGCCTCCATACCCTTACAAAAAGCGCATCAAAAAAGTAAAGCACTCCAAATGTCAACATTGCCAAAATGATAAATGGTGTGAGGAAATACAGACTCTCACTAAAGGCACTTGGACATACATTGGTCAGTATGATAGAAAAAAAGTATCCTTCATACTGTGAGTACACAAGCCATGCCTTCTGTAGGGATGCAATAACTGCACTTAGTACACTTCCAGTCTCCACAAAGGCCTCATGTGTCTGCAGCGCCATCGAAAAATCATCTGCCGATGGGAAATCATAGAATCCCAAAACCAACATGGGGATCAGCAACGCCACGTACAGTACCGTAAGCAGAATGCTTAAATGCCTTTTATTAAATTGATACTTCCACTTAGGCAAGCTATAACTAAACATTAAATCTGAGCTCCCGCAATAATATCGTCTATCATTTTTATAGTCTGTTCTCTTATCCCTACCTCTTGAGCTATCTCTTTCCATTTTGACACAGCATCAGATACCTCTGATATTGTCTTGTCTATCCTGGAATTACTGATATCCATCACCCTTCCGGCCTGTACCAGATCACTCCGGCTGATTCCTGACGTCTTGCCGTTGATCGTCATCTGGTGTGCCTTGAGCCAGATATTAGCAGGATTATAGGAAAAAGTCATATCATACGCCGGTGACAGTCTCCACTTTCCACGCCTATCCATCAGGAAAGATGTATTCTTCACATGATCGTCCTGATTCACCGCCATCACATTGAACACCATTCTCCTGTAAAACTGTTCTATTTCAGCGGCTGTCAGCTTCATCTGGCGCATGTAGCCCGCAGCCTGCTCATAGCTGCACAGAGCTGGGATATTGTAATCAATATGTGCAATAGCTCCAAGAGTCTGCATATGGAGTTTATTTTTTCCAATGCGGTCAAATCTCTTAGTCATGAAATGATTGCGACCATTCTCTGAAAAAATCATGCATTCATTCATCTCTATGCCAGACAGTAGCGCCATCCTGTAATAAGCATATTCTATAAGCGTATATTCTGGTTCATCTTCAAGATCGTGGTCGCCATTTTTACTTACACCATCAAACTTTATAAGCCAGTAAGAAAAATCATCTCCAGCATTTATCTGTCCTGATCTTATTTCGCCAGTGTTCTCGTTCCATGCGACAATAGCCTTCGCCCTGGCTCCACCTGCGGAGGTCCCAAGCTTTAAAAGCTGTGAATATGTCAGGTCAGCACTTGCATCTATTCGCACACTTTCCCTGCTAGCCAATACCTCAGATGCAAATCGTACCATTTCATCCACATCTACTATATCATTGGAATCTGCCTTAGGTCCCTGTGCAGGTACATATTCAAGTGCTCCCATTCCCCTTGATCCCGTATAGCATAGCCTGTCAATGACATTAAAATCCGACTCCGTTTTCCCTTGCCTGGCGAGCCATTGGTTGATAACAGCATTTCCAAACTTATCAGGTAAAGAGTCCGCTACCAATCCCGGAACACCCTTGAATGCTCCTCCAATATCAGGAAAAGAATAAACCCTGTCAGATATTGGCATTTTAATCGGAGATAATTCTATACCCGCAGCCTTTGCACCTTCTGCAAAATCATGGTCATACTCAAACTGTGCGAACGCACTCCCTTCCGGCAAATGAAGTATTCCTACTCGCGTTCCCCACAAAAAAACCTCTGCATAATTCACTCTTCATCACCCCATTTAAACTCAACTTGTGAACTGGTCTTAGGTTTATGGGCTCGCTTTTTCGTATTGTTCTTTTCCCTGTCCAAAAAAGCTGACGGCCGTTTTTCAAGGTCTGGAATAGAATCATTTAAGCTGTCCGCAAGGCCAAGAGCGATAAGTATTTTAAAAAAATTCTCCAAAGAAATATCATTACCTGACTCAAACCTCTGTATTGAACGCAGAGAAAGACCTGTCATCTGTGACAGATCCTTCTGTGTCAGAGAATTCTCAATTCTATATCTGGTTACTTTTCTTTTGATATCTATCAAATATGCTCTTGAGTTCATAAATAAAGCATACACCGCGTCACAATAAAATGCAATATTTTACGTCTTATTACCAAATTTGATCGTTAACACGCAATATATTGCGTTTTATTTTATGATTCAAATTCGAATCAGATCCTGTAATATTCCTTGTACCACTTTGCAAAAGACCTAAGTCCATCCCTTAAAGGTGTAGCAGGTTTAAATCCAAAGTCCTCTTGCAACGCCGTTACATCAGCATAGGTAACTTCCACATCTCCTGGTTGCATAGGAACCAGCTCCTTGTGACTCTCAAAATCATAGTCAGCTGGAAGCACCTCAGCAGCTACCAGTTCTTGCTGCAGTATATCAACAAAGTCAAGAAGGTTAACTGGATCATTGTTTCCGATATTATAAACCTTGTACCTCGCCCCATTCTCGTTCTCAGCTGGAGCAACCTGCATTACGCTGATAACCCCCTTTACGATATCATCAACGAAGGTAAAATCTCTCTTGCAGTTACCGTAGTTAAATATCTTGATGGTCTCGCCCCTGCGAAGCTTGTTGGTGAAACCAAAGTAAGCCATATCCGGTCTTCCTGCCGGTCCGTAAACAGTAAAGAATCTAAGGCCTGTTGAAGGTATGCCATAGAGCTTGGAGTAAGCGTGCGCAAGAAGCTCGTTAGATTTCTTGGTGGCTGCATAGAGAGAAACCGGGTTATCAACCTTGTCCTCTACGCTATATGGGATCTTCTTGTTGCTGCCATAAACGCTTGAGCTTGAAGCATATACCAGATGCTCTACCCCAGCCTGACCATCATCATATGAGTGTCTGCAGGCTTCCAGTATGTTATAGAATCCGATCATGTTGGACTCCATATAGGCATCCGGATTATCAATGGAGTACCTTACACCAGCCTGGGCAGCCAGATTTACAACCACCTCTGGTTTAAACTCATCAAATACCCTGTCCACCAGATCTCTGTCAGCGATACTTCCACGAACCAGTTCAAACTGATCATCGTACTGGGCAGCCTCAGCGATCTTATCTAGCCTGTATTCCTTGATTCCAACATCATAGTAGTTGTTGACATTATCAATTCCAAGGATCCTGCACTCAGGATACAGCTTCATAAGCTCCATGACCAGGTTGGCTCCGATAAATCCAGCCGCTCCGGTCACAAGGATTCTTTTTTTATCAAGTGAAATATTTTTATTAAGCATTGTGTTAAGACTTTCTTTTGTTATTTACTAACAGATAAACACATATCCCAAGCGCAAAAGCAATGGTGACAACATAGGATATCTTCTGAAGTGTGGTCTTTCTGTAAGTTACCAGGACGTGCCCTACTCCCTCAAGATCTTCAGGAATAAACACTCTTACATAACCATTGTCATCAAAAGCCTCGCCTGTTTCCAGTTCCCTTGAAGGATTGCCATTATCATCCAACAGATATGCCCTGTATCCATAATAATAAACATATGGCATATCATAATATTCTCTGTCAAAAGGAAGCCATACATCAAAGGACTTGCAGTCTTCACTCTTAACTCCCTCCGCAGTACTTCCTCCATCAGTCCTTGCAATATTGGTCTCATTGCATTCAGAGGGTTCACACTCTACAGGAAGCCACTCTCCAAAAGATATGAGATGATGCTCTTCCATCATCTGTCTGGTAAACTGCTGCCTGTTATCACGAGCCAGGAAATCCTGCCTTACTGCGAGCCTTGTAGTCAGTATCAGGACCACGCAGGCAAAGAGAAATCCAGCTTCATACCAGAAACTTCCATCCCCTATCTTTAAAACCGCATTCTGCCTTGATCCAAACTCAGCGAAAGCCTCCCGCTGTACCAACACCACAAACAGAACCATCAAAGCCACAAGAACAAACTCAAACCTGCTGGTATATTCAAAGAAGTTAAGGGCCTCTCCCACAGGGCTCAGCCAAATAAACCTTGAGCACATGAGCCACAACAAAAGAACTGTCACCACAAACACGCTGGTGATATCAAGAGGCATGGATCTATTTTTCAGAAGCAGCCAGACATATACTCCTGCACTTATCACAAACAATACAAAATAGTGAACTCCCACATTCTCAAATACCAGCTGCCTGAAAGTCAGAATATGGTCAGCCACTGAATAGGCATTGCCATAGAAGCACTTAAACGCAACCTTTTGTATCTGCTCAATGGCAGGGAGCCAGTAGGCCGTGGTCACTCCCATGGCAAGTACACTGATACCAAAGAGTTTACCCAGGATCACAGGCTTTTTAATGATCACCTTCCCATGCACAAGCACAATTATCAGCATGGCGAACATCATGGTCAGGAAGATCATATTGTGGGACAAAAGAACCAGCGTCATTCCCACTGCATACTTCACATAGCCTTTCTTTTTATCACTCAGAGCTTCAAGAAGCCCACAAAATGCCAATGGAAGTATCAGATATGAAAACAGATGAGGAATCCCGCCGCCACCAAATATATTGCTGTCATTGAGCCTGCTTCCGACAAGAAGTATCTCACCAACAAGGGCGATCCTAGCACTACCAGTGATCTTCTCAAAACACTTGTAAGCAATAACTCCGCAAACAAAAGTCATCACAAAAAGATATATCTTAATAGCAATCTCATATCCCATCCCAAGCGCAATGGCAATCGCCGGCGGATAGATAAAGAGGTTTGGATAAAAGAATCCAATTCCATATCCAAATCCTTTCATATGAGTGGGCATTATCTTAACAGGAAAAATCCCTGCCTTGATACTGTCAGACAAAGTCATTATCCTGGCGTAGTGAAATGGAAATTCTGCGCCATCGGTAAATCCCCCTGCTGCAAAGGGAAGCCAGAACAAAACGCATCCAAACAGGATGATAAGATAGTGGTGCCAATATTTTTTCTTGCTTTCCATCCTTTATTTTGCTCCTCTTCCAAACAGTACCACACCCACAGTCTTAAGAAGGATCTTGAAGTCCTCAGTAAGGCTCCAGTTATCAATATACTGAAGATCCAGTCTTACCACTTCATCAAAGTCCTCAATGTCGCTCCTGCCGCTTATCTGCCACAATCCTGTAAGTCCCGGAGTCATGGACAAACGCCTTCTGTAGTGTTCATTGTACTGCTCAAACTCTGCCTCTGTAGGTGGTCTTGTGCCCACAAGGCTCATATCGCCCTTAAGGACATTTAAAAACTGAGGAAACTCATCAAGGCTGGTCTTTCTGATAAAAGCACCAACCTTAGTTACTCTTGGGTCATTTTCCATTTTGAACATGAGGCCATTCATCTCGTTCTGGCTCTCAAGTTCCTTCTTGCGTTCCTCAGCATCAACATACATAGACCTGAACTTGTATATCTTAAAGCGTCTTCCATTTTTACCAATCCTGGTCTGGGAAAAGAAAACCGGGCCAGGAGAGTCTATCTTAATAGCAGGAGCCAAAAAGATGGTGATGATCCCTGTAAATATAAGGCCAATAAGTGCACCAATTATATCCACAATCCTCTTTATAAAGAGCCTCTTGTAGCTGGTTCGTAGCATATCGTAGGTGATAACAGAAAATCCAAGAAAATTCTGAACATGTGTGGCAGCCTTGGTTACTGTTGGTATCTCTAAGTTATAGTGGGTTGTGACCCCCATCTCCTCAAATCCAAGGATAATATCCTCAATATCGTTTTGAGAAATATTAGGAGTATTGATAAACACTTCGTCAAATGGATCTGTAATAAGCCTTGAAGTAATGTCCTTTATTCCATAGTGTACATGCACATCATCGATATACCAGGGCTCATCAGTCACACTCTCCGCATCGGCACAATATGCCCTTACTATCTTATATCCCACGTCTCCAGCCTGTCTTACCAAACTTTCAATAGTGTCTTCCATCTGTGCCTTTTCAGATATCACAACAACTCTGGTAACATTCTTGTCACTGGAGATATGACCTATCATGAACTTTTTAAACAGGATTCTTGCCACATAGGTAAATACAATGTCCATCCAGATAAAATTCATTACCACAAATCTGGATAAGATATTAGCCCACTGAAGGAAAAAGATCACTACCAAAGAGCCTATAAGTATGAATGCAATAGATCGCAGTACTGAGATAAACTCAATAGCATAGCCCCTTTTAATAAAATCCCTGTTCCAGTCAGCAAGGAATGTGTATATAACGCAAAATAGGAGAAAGACAATGCACACCATATAGTGCAGAGTCTTATCTCCATAATCATTACGGTCATTATATCGCATCCATGTGGCAATCAGATATGATATGACAATGCATATCATATCTATCACCCACAGGGCATATCTTTGCAGAGTTTTGTATTTCTGATTCATTTACCCAACAGCCTTGTCATATATTTCAGATACTTTTTTCCAGTCAAGAACCTCCCAGAAAGCCTTAACATAGTCAGCCCTCAGGTTCTTGTATTTAAGGTAATATGCATGCTCCCATACGTCAAGGGCGAGGATAGGTGTTCTGCCAGTTCCCTCGCTTATGGGATTATCCTGATTAGGAGATGCTGTAACAAAAAGGTTTCCATCCTTGTCAGTTGAAAGGAATGACCAGCCTGAACCAAACTGTCCAATGGCTGCCTTGGAAAGCCTGTCCACCACTTCATCAACACTTCCAAAGGTCTCGTTTATCTTATCAAGGAGTTTACCAGTAGGAGCCTTGGCTGCATTTGGTGAAAGAGTCTCAAAATACAGGTTGTGGTTGTAATATCCGCCGCCCTGATTCCTAAGCCCCTTCCTCAGGGTCTCATCAGCTACACTGTCCAAACTACCGAGTATCTCTTCAGCAGTCTTGTCCGCAAGACCAGCCTTCTCAGCCAGCTCGTTAAACATCTTGGTGTAAGCAGCATGATGCTTACCATAGTGTGTTTCCATAGTGAGCTGATCAATTGTTGGTTCCAAACCATTCATTTCAAAACTAAGCTTTACCTGTTCAAACATAGTGCACACCCCTCGTATTATATAGTCATACCCATTCTTTACCTTTTCTATAGGTATAGGGTATGCTGTTGAAGATGCTGTGGA
>SVFY01000004.1 GCA_015056625.1 Butyrivibrio sp.
ATCTGTACTGACTGAGACTTGATGTTACCCATTACGATAGCTGTTGTATCAAGAACAACTGGTCCGTGAACGTCGATATCGCCCTTTACAGCACCTGCGATAACCGCGCTTGATCCAAAGATGTTACCAACGATAACAGTGCTCTGGCCAACCTTAACGCTGCCCTTACTTCTAACTTCACCTGTGATCCTTGCTGACTCAGCATAGATCTCAGCTGCATCTGAATCGCCTGTGATCTCGCCAGTTACATTGAGCTTGCCAAGGCACTTGATGTTACCTGTGATCTTACCAATAAGATCAAGAGAGCCTGTTGTTGCAAGGTCGCCCTTGACGATCATTCCTTCAGTAATGCTGGCTACCTCATCTGTAGGTGTCTGATTTTCGAAATCCATAATGTCTATTCCCCCATTTTTCTTAGTTATCATTTCTGTTTCTGCATTCTTGTCAGCTACATACTTGTCAATGTGAGCTGGGTTTATTGCTTCAAGAGCATTCTTAGGCTCAGAAACAGCGATTTCCTCCATTGTCTGCTCTTCGATCTTCTCTTCAAGAACATCTTCCTCAGAAGCAGTCTCTTCTGGCTCCTTGACAGGCTTCTCTGCTACCGGCTCTTCTACCTGTGCAGGAGTCTCCTCTACTGCCTCATCAAGTTTTTCATTAACGTTATCTTCTGCCTTATCTGCGGTGTCTTCCAGCTTGATATCATCCAGGCGGTTAAGCATGCTGTCGATGTCTACTGGCTCTTTGGTTTCAGTTGCCTTGTTATCAAGACCTTCTGCTTCTGGCTTGTCTTCAGGCATAAGTGTGTTCACAGCCTGAGAGAGGTCGCTCTTGAGCTCAGAAAAAAATCCCATCTTGATATCCTCCATTCAATCTTTTTTTCTTTTAATTATTGTTGATATGTTGAACCGGTAACGTATCGTCGGTTATCGGTACTATCACTGTGTCATCCATTGCCTTAATGGCCTCAATGACCTCTGGCAATGCCTCTACTGTACTCTTTTTGTCCGCTGCATCATGCATAAGGACTATGCAGTGCTTGAACTTGGGAATATTCCCGACTATGTTGTTATAGATAGTGTCCTTGGTAGCTCCTGCCCTATCGTCACCTGCTGAGACATTCCAGTCAAAGTAAGTTACTCCCTCAGTTTCAAGAACATCCATCAGCTCATGAATGTCCACCTGGGTGACCTTGTTGGAACTTCCACCAGGGAACCTGTAGTACCTGGGCAGAACATCTGTGGTGTCATAAAGGAAATGCTTAAGCTTCTTAAGATCCTCAGAAAAAGCATCCACCGAGGAGTAGATATCACTGTACTTGTGGCTGTAAGAGTGCATACCAAGTGTATGCCCTTCATCAACTATTCTCTTGTAACTATCTGTATACTTGGCATCCGGCTTGCCACACACAAAAAATGTGGCCTTTACATCATACTCTGCCAAAATGTCTAGTATCTCGTCTGTGTATATGCTGGGGCCATCATCAAAGGTCAGGTATACATACCTAGTGCCTTCTATATCTTCAGGATTCTGAGCTCCGCTGACATCCACTGTTGCGTAATCCACATCCATGGACTCAGATGTGGGAGCACTGCTGTCTGCGCCGCCTTCAGAAGACGCCTTATCAGTTTCCTCTAAAGCAAGAATATCCTTTTCATTGCCGAAGCGCTCTCTGTACCACTCAAGATCCGCCTTGGCCTGCTCGTACTTAGAATTCAATCTGTCATATCTGACAGCAAGAATAACACATATACATATTGGGATAAGACAGGCTGCTGCCACGCTGGTAAGTATAAGCCTGCGCAAATATCGGATACGTTTACTGTACTGAACTTTCTCTTTATTACCCGATCCCATTACAATATTTATCTCTTTCTAATATTATTAACCAAGCTATAGTATAGCATATAATACTAATCTCAAAAAGGAGTTTTTCTATTGAATAACGCGCATTATCTCATCCGCAATGAGGTTTGCGACATAGAGCTTGTAGTCGTATCTTGTGGCCTGCTCTGGGATGGTGACATGATGTGAATACGTCTCTTTGTACAGAACTGCAAAGTAGACCTCTCCCGGAATGCTGTCCCCGTTATTGGGGTCAACATTTCCCATTGTGCCAGTTACTCCAATGGAGATCTCCGCGTTATAGGCCCTCATGGCAGCTACCGCCATGGCGTAGGCTGTCTCGTCAGAATACACCCCATAAGCAGCTACTATTCCTGCAGGAACTCCCTGCATGATCTTGGCCTCGTTGCTGTATGTGACAAAGGCTCCCTTCATCACAGCAGATGATCCTTCTGTATCAGTCAAAAGAGAAGCTATGAGTCCTGAGGTACAGCTCTCCATGGTGGTTATGTGAAGCCCTTTTTCGATGAGCGTTTTTGTGATCTTTTCGTACTTTTGGGAAACTGTTTCCTGTAGCGATGACATGACATACCCCCCCTTTTTTGAGTCTATTGTATCACGTAAAAAAGCGGAAGTGCAGTGCACTTCCGCCGGTACTATCAATTCGATAAGCAATATTTTTACGCCATCTCTTTAAGCATCTTCTCAGCTGCTGTAAGTCTTACACAAACTGTAAATACGTCCATTGCAAGGCGAAGGTCATGAAGATTAGGGAATGTTGGAGCAATACGGATGTTGGAATCGCGAGGATCCTTGCCGTATGGATATGTAGCTCCAGCCTTGGTCATTAAGACGCCTGCCTTCTTAGCTCTGTCAACGATGGCCTTAGCGCATCCCTCAGGAGCGTCAAAGCTGATGAAGTAACCGCCCTTTGGCTTGGTCCAGTCGCCAATTCCGCATGGTGTAAGGTCTCTGTCAAGGATCTCCTCTACTGCCTCAAATTTAGGTCTGATGATGGCTGCATGTTTTTTCATGTGCTCCTTGATACCCTTGATATCTCCAAAGAATCGAACATGACGAAGCTGGTTAACCTTGTCGTGACCGATGGTCTGATATGTGAGCTGAGCCTTGATCTCCTCAAGGTTGTTAAGGGAAGTTGCGATCGCTGCAATTCCGCTTCCTGGGAAGGTGATCTTGGAGGTTGATGAGAACTTGTAAACAAGGTCTGGGCTTCCAGCCTTCTTGCACTCCTCAAGGATCTCAATAAGGTAATCCTGCTGACCGTCATAGAGGTGGTGAACGCCGTAAGCATTATCCCAGAAAATACGGAAGTCCCTTGCTGCAGGACGAAGGCGTGCAAAACGTCTTACTGTCTCATCAGAATATGAATAGCCCTGTGGGTTTGAATACTTAGGTACACACCAGATTCCCTTGATGGACTCATCGTCAGCAACAAGCTTCTCAACCTGGTCCATATCTGGTCCCTCAGGGGTCATATCAACAGGTATCATCTCTATTCCGAAGTACTCTGTAATAGCAAAATGTCTGTCATAGCCTGGAACAGGGCAAAGGAACTTAACCTTGTCCAGCTTGCACCATGGAGTATTACCCATGATCCCGTGGGTATAAGCCCTTGATACTGTATCATACATAACGTTGAGAGAAGAATTGCCGTAGATGATGATGTTCTCAGGCTTGTTCTCCATCATGGCTCCAATAAGGACCTTGGCCTCATGAATACCATCAAGAACGCCGTAGTTACGGCAGTCAGTACCATCTTCGCAGGAAAGATCAGCTTCTGAATTAAGTGCATCCATCATTCCCATGGACAGATCAAGCTGTTCTCTGCATGGCTTACCTCTTGCCATATTAAGAGAAAGTTCCATCTCCTGATATTTTTTGTACTCAGCCTTGAGCTTAACTAACTCCTGCTCAAGCTCCTGTCTGTTCATCTCAGCATACTTCTTGGCTTCGCTCACTGCCTTTGGCATTTTTCCATTACTCCTCTCATTTCACCACTTTAATCTGTAAAAACTTATTTTTTAAAGAATATACCTGTATACAATTAATTTCAAGCACTAAAATATGCAAGAACAAATACAAGTGGTGAATTCCAGTAAATGGTTATCTCATTTAGTGAGTAGCAGGACACATCATCAAGGTAACATTTCATTGCCGGAGTATCCTTTGGAAGCTCAGAAGCCTTTTCGTCCTGAAGTCCTCTGTTTGGTCCACCGGAGACAAGTCCTGGCCATGGATCATCGATTCCGTCAACAGCTGTTGGGCGAAGGTGAGGATTTTTATATGCCTTCTCACCATAGCCTGTGACATAGCTAATATCCACGCTGTTACAGCCAAGAAGATAATCAAGGCCAGCGCAGATCACTTTTTTATACTCATCCTTTGCCTTAACAAACTTATCAGTCACAGCAAGGATCATCATATACTTTTCTATTTCAAAATTGCTGCCCCAGATGAAATCTTCAGCAAGCATCGGGATTCCAAAACCGTTTTCAGCTGCCACCTTTACAAGCCTGTCTGCTTCTGACTCGTAGCGGGTCCTAAGCTCTTTTTCAAGGTCGCCTCCATCTCCTGCAAGAAGGATTGACAAAGATCCAAGTCCTGCGACCTCAGCCCAGCCAAGACATGTGAGGTAGTCGCCCTGGAATCCGAAGCCTGCGTGCTTTTCTCCGTAGTCGCCAGCCTTCCTCTTCTGGTCCACCGCATCATGGTAATAGCTCTTATCGCCAGTAGCTTCGTAGAGAGAAGCTGCTGCCCAGTACCTGTTGGAATAATCCTCAGCCTCGTCGTACTGGCCGGTATTGGATCCTTCAGGGTTGTAAAAGAGAAGTGGCTGTGGATTATCAAGAAGCCACTCATAAGCTTTTTTAGCTGCCTCTAAAAGAGAATCAGCATAGGCCTTGTCATAGTCCTTGTAGATGGTGTATGCAAGGGCAAACACCGCAGCAACATCTGCAGTTGCGATAGATGAAACCGCAAAGAGGAACAGATCGCTCTTATCTTCCTCTGGCATGATAAATGGCGCATGGTTAAAGGTTGTTACCTTGTGATAAACCGCTCCATCTTCCCTCTGCATCTTTTTAAGGAAATCAAGCTCAACCTTGACCTCAGATAAGATATCAGGGTACTGGCCCTTTTCGCAGTTTTCCTTTGGAATATTAAAATCAGTATCAAGAAGGCCTTTAAAGAACCTGACGCCGTAGAGGATATGCGCAACAGCCACAGATCCTGCGGTTGAATATCTTCCGTAGTCTCCCGCATCGTGCCATCCACCGGTGACATCTTTCTTCTCATCAGTTCCATAAACCGTGGCAAGTCCCATGTGACATGGCTCGTGGTAATAAACACCTGCATGCTCCTTTGTCAGGGCATCGCCGCAGCGAAGGTAGTAAAAGCACTTGCAGACGTCCTTCATAAGTTTGCCATAGATATCATCCTTTATTTCAAAAGAAACAGACGTAGCATCACCTGCATTGACAGTAAAACTTCCATCGCCCTTAAACTCTGAAAAATCAGCCACAAAGGTCTCTTCGCCTGAGATCTTGTCTCTGCCAAATTCCCTTACGTTTCCGGAAAAAACACATTCTCCGCCGTTTGTTCTTACTTCAAACCTCTCAGCAGGGAAATTGAGCACTGCCTTTTTAGGCGCATTTTTTGTAAATCCAACCTGGTTGATGTAAATGCTTTTCATGTAGCCCTCTCCTTTAGAAATCAAAATTGGTGCTTTAAATATCATATCACAAGTTTTTCACCTGCATCATCAATCTATAGATTCAATTTGCGTCTTTCTTTGTCAGTAAAACTACTGTCTCTATCCCTCTTGTAAATGGGAACATGTCCACAGGAACTGCTCTGCGGGCCTTGTAACCTTTCTTTTCAAATATCTTAAGATCGTTTGCCAGAGAATCCGGACTGCAGGAAATGTACACAACTTTCTCTGGAGAAAGAGTTGCTACCGCTCCGATAAACTCTGGTGTTGAGCCGGATCTTGGAGGATCCATGAACACAAGGTCCACCTTATCCCCTGACTCTGCCATCTGCTGCATGAAGATCGTGGCATCATTCTGATAGAAAGTGATGTTCTTTATTTCATTGATCCTGGCATTTAAAATGGCATCTTTTACCGCGTCTTTATTGAGCTCCACGCTTATTACCTCTTTTACATGGGGCGATGCTATGATCCCGATAGTTCCTACGCCGCTGTAGCAGTCAAGGGCAACCTCGCTTCCCTTAAGGTCTGCCATGTCTATTGCAGTCCTGTACAGGATCTCTGTCTGCACGGGATTAACCTGATAGAAGGACTTGGGACTTATCTTGAACTTCATGCCGCAGCAGATATCATAGATAAATCCAGGGCCATACATGGGCTTTTCCTTATCTCCAAGGATCATGCTGGTCTGCTTGTCATTGACGTTAAGAACGATAGTTGTGATCTCCGGGTGCTCTTTTCTAAGGGCCTTAACAAAGTTGTTCTTGGAAGGGAAAATAGGGGATACGGTAACAAGTACCACCATGATCTCCCCGGTATTTTTTCCGATCCTTATAAGGACGTGCCGAAGAAGTCCGTAGCCGTTGTCCTCATCAAAGGTCTTGATCTTGAAGGATTTAAGAAGGCCCCTTATGGTGGCGATTATGGCATCGGCCTTCTGATCTTCCAAAAGGCAGGAGTCCACTGGAACTACCTCGTGGGTTCCCTCTCTGTAGATGCCGGATAAAGCATTGCCCTTTTTATCATGGGTAAATACTGCATGTACCTTGCATCTGTAGTGTTCAGGCTTCTCCATGCCAATAAATGACTCAACTTTGCAGTAGGGTTCAAGAAGGTCAGCTACCTTTTTATGCTTCTTGCGAAGCTGGGTCTCATATGGAGTATCGATCATCTGACATGCACCGCACTTTTTAAACACCGGACAGCGGCTCACAGATTTTGTAAGCTTTTGTTTATTTTTCTCAGCCATATAATCTCCTATCCTTTGCGAAAAAACGAGCAGGAGACATCAATCCCCTGCTCTATGTAGTGTTACATTCACCTGAAGCTGGTCGCTTCCTGGGTATTACTCTTCCTCGTCCAAATCCTCAACCTTGTTCTCAAACTTGAGCTCTGGCATCTCAAGGCCTGAATCCTCTCCAGTAACAGCCTCTGATCTGCGACGGATGCGCTCAGTGTTCTTGACCTCTCCGTAGTCCTTGAACTTGATGCCCTCAATGCCCTGGGCCAGCTCTCTTGCTCTTGCGATCTCGCCCTTGTTGATCTTGAAGGTACATACTATCTTGCTGCCGCTTCTGTCAAAGATGCGCTGGAGGATGGACTTGTCCTGCCACTCGATAAAATATGAGATCCTGTGTGCAAGAAATCTCTCTTCAAGCTGTTTCTTGCTGTCCACACTGTAAACCCTGCAGAAGGGAACCTCATTATTAAATACCTGATTGTTCTGAATAATTGATGACATAACTACCTCACAAAAACTTTTGTCAATTACCAATTATAAACTAGAGGTGCAATTCTTTCAACAAGAGTTAAGTAGTAACATGTTATGCTGCATCCATGATATAATCTTTTCATGCATGCAAGTAGCCAAGGAGTCAAAAGATGTTTGAATTTGAAAAAGTCCTGCCACAGGATGCAGGCATAGCTCCAGAGAAAATAAAGAGAGTTCTTGAAAGCTTAGATAAAAGAAATATCCCAATGCACAGCCTGCTCATTTTAAAAGATGGCAGGCTTGTTTTCGAAAAGTATTACGCACCCTATAAAAAAGACACCCTTCACAGGATGTTTTCCATAAGTAAGAGCTTTACTGCGACGGCCATAGCTCTTTTGACCATGGAAGGGAAAATAGGACTTGATGATCCGGTTGCAGACTATTTCCCAGAATATATCACCCCTGATACCCACCCATACATCAAGATGATGACCATCCGCAACATGCTTCAGATGCGGACCTGTCATGCCTCCACCACCTATAAAGTCAATATGAAGGAGGACTGGGTAAAGAGCTTTTTTATCGTACCGCCAACCCACAAGCCTGGCACTGTCTTTCACTATGACACCTCTTCTGCCCATGTGCTGTGTGCCCTTGTGGAGAAATTATCCGGCACCGACATGCTAAGCTACATGAAAGAGCATATGCTCAAATACGTGGACTTCAGCACTGATTCATATATGGTTAAGGACCCCTTTGGCGTATCCATCGGAGGCTCCGGCCTTATGGCAACTCCAATGGACGTCCTTAAGTTTTTGTACATCCTAAGCAGGAACGGACGCATTGTATGTAATGACGGAGTGGAAAGATCTCTTTTGCCTGAGGAATTTGTCAAAGAGGCCACTTCAAATATCTCTGATACATTCGTCACAGGCCCTGTTCCCAGCGAGATGCAGGGCTATGGAATGCAGATCTGGCAAAATGAAAAGGGCGGCTTTGTCCTTTATGGAATGGGCGGCCAGCTTGGCATCAGCCTTCCTGAACAGGGACTTCTTATCATGACAACTGCTGATACCCAGGGAATAGCCGGAGGTAATCAGGTTATATATGATGCGATCTACGAGAATCTGCTGGGGAATGATGAAGCGGACGAAAAGCCTGGCAGCGGATCTACATCAGATGTCACAAAAGACAGTGCACAGGCCTACGAAGATCTGCTCTCCTACGCTGACACTTTAAGGATCGCGCCTCCAAGGCTTCCTGAGAATTATAGAATTAATGGTATTCCAGGCAACAGCAAAGAAGGCGCTGCAGATCGTACTAATTTAGAATATCATCTTGATCCCAATAAGTCCGGGTTTGAAAAGCTTACCATCACCCTGAGTGAGCACGGTCCATCCTCTATTTCTTTTATGCAGGGTGGCAAAACTCATACAATAAACTTTGGAATAGGCTCGATGTACGAAGGCTCTTTTCCAATTTACGATATCCCCTACACCGCCGGAGCCATGTGGAGCCGGGAAAATGTCCTCTACATAAAGGCCCACCTTATTGGTGAGTGTGTTGGAAGCGTCCACTTCCAGCTCTTCTTTGAGCCCAGAGAGGTTACTGTATTCATGAGAAAGATTGAAGAGACTTACTTCCAGGAATTTGATGGTCACCTCCAGGGACATTTGATATAACTATTAACAAAAAGGCCGTGAGCATGCTCACGGCCTTTATCAGCCCTTATCATAGTCCCATGTATACTCCTGGGATATCATCTTCTGTAAGGTGGAAGTCTCCACGGCCTTCCTCTCTCTCTGCTGTCTCCATCTTGACAACGTTGACGTAGCCATCGTTGATCATATCTATCATGTAAACCACAATATTAGGATCAAACTGGGTTGCAGCGCCCTGCTGAATCTCTTCGATGATCTCGTCCTTGTTAAGATGTCTTCTATAGACTCTGTTACTGGACATGGCATCGTAGGAATCAGCAACACCTACAATTCTTGCATAAAGAGGAATTGACTCTCCCTTAAGTCCCTCGGGATAGCCCTTGCCATCGTATCTCTCGTGGTGATAAAGAGCTGTCTCTCTGATGCCTCGAAGGGATGAGAGCTGCTTAAGCATATCTCCGCCTGCGATGGTGTGCTCCTGGATCTGGCGCCTCTCATCCTCTGTGAGTTTGCCAGGCTTGTTGAGCACCGCGTCCGGGACACTGATCTTGCCTGCGTCATGGAGAAGTCCTGCGTAGTATACGTTCTGAACTTCATCCTCTGACAGATGCATTCTCTTGGCAATCTCAGCTGCATACATGGCAACTCGCCTTGAATGGCCCCTGGTATATGGATCCTTGGCATCTATGAAGTTGATGAAAGTATTCATAGACTGAAGGATGATCTTGACGTCTGTCTTTTGCTTCTCTCTGTAGTTCCTTAAGTTGAACCTTGTTACGAAGAATCCAACAAAGAGAACTGCCCAGATGACAAATGCAATATAAATAAGTCTCTTGATTGCTGAGTCTGAAACAATGGCTGCCTTGTATCCTACAAGATGCATAAATGTAGGAGTAAAGTTGTTGTCCTTGGTATTTATGATAAAGCCAAAAGTGATCTGATCGTTATTGGGGATGATGGAGTTATAGGAAAGCGGGGTCAGATACAGTATCCCATCCTTAACGCTGGTGCCGGCATTCCAGCAGTCAGCGATCTCAGCATCCTCAGGAACCTCAATCTCAATGGTCCAGTTACTGATGTTGGACCTATCATTGTTGAAGAGGGTGAACTCAAACTGAAGGCCAAAGTCTTTGGCATTTTTCCACTGTTTGACCTTCTGACAGGTGCTGTAGACCTTGTCAGAAAGTCTGACTCCAGTAAGACTCATATCCTGATTGTATTCAAGAGAGACGTTGTTTCTAAGGCTGATATCTTCTACGTAATACGCAGTGACTATAATGACAAGTACAGCCATAAAAACCAGTAAAGTCTCTGATGTCTTATCAAGCTTCATTTATTGTTCCTCGCCTTGTCTTCTGTTATCTGCCAGATGATGTTTGCGCTTCTGATTGTACATAAGCTCATCAATTGCCATCTGGAACTCTTTTGCACTAAGCTTTGTTTCCGGGTCATAGACCATACTTCCCATACTGACTTCTATCTTGTAGGGCTTTTCTTTTTTATAATTCCACTTATCAAGCTCATCCTCGACTATATCCACGATATCTGAAAGAGCATGCTCATCCTGTACTTCCGTAAGGATACAGAACTCATCTCCCCCAAATCTTCCGATGGAAGCCTGTTGGGAAAAAACCTGAAACAAAACCTCTGCTACCTTCTTGAGGGCGAAATCTCCCTCAATATGTCCATATGTGTCATTGATCTGTTTAAAGTGGTCCAGATCCAGCATGATCGCTGAAAAAGTCCGTCCACCAAGCTGTGCGTTCTTGATCGCCTCCTCCAGACGAATATCAAGTCCTCTCCTGTTGAGGGCTCCAGTAAGGTAATCCACATCAAGGTTCTTGCTCTGCAGCTGGAAAAAGAGGATCAGAAGTCCTACAGCTATAGAAGCATAGGTCATATTCATATCCGGAGCCAGAACCTGCAAAAGAGCTCCGATCGCTGCCAGGGTTGGAAGCGAAAAGATAGCCCTGCGGTAATCCGCAAAAATACTGCCCCGATAAATAACTGTATAAACAGAAAGCAGCAGGCAAAACAGCATCAGCAAAACTGCCCTAAGCAAAAACAGCGGGCCTCTTAAATATGTGGTTCCATCAAAGTAATAAAACCATTTGAGATTAAATAATGTGGAAACTGTAACCAGAACCAAATTAGCGACAACAAATATCCAATATGAAAGGACAAAATACTTCCTACCCTTTGTCCTGCCTGTATCACTAAGCCAGCAATTAATATAAAGAATCGCAAAAAGATAATCCGCAGGGTCCAGTGCATATATGACGTAGTACCCTATCTTGGTAAGAAAAAGATATTGCTCCGGATAAAACTCCCCGATGTGTCCTATAGTTTCACAGGCAAGCAGAATAAGAGTCATAAGATCGATTCTTATAAACCTGTCACCCGCAGTAGTATGAATTGTCTTTCTCTCAAATATCAAAAGAAGGACTAACAAAAGTGCGGTATAAAAATTGAGGATTATCCAACCGGGTATTTGCACCTTGTCTCCTTAACGGGCAATTTTATTAAAAAAACAAACCCGCATTTTTATTATACAAAAAAGCACCATGTTTTAAAACAGAAAACATGGCGCTTTTTTGAATAATTTTAGTAATTTTTTGTGAACTTTATTATCTCTGGATACGTCCTGAACCGTCTCCACCAGCGAGCTTGTTAACCTCATCAACAGTAACAAGGTTGAAGTCGCCCTCGATTGAGTGCTTAAGTGCTGATGCAGCAACAGCAAACTCGATTGTCTCCTGTGGTCCAAAGCCGTTTACACAGCTGTAGATAAGTCCACCGCCGAAGGAATCTCCTCCTCCAACACGGTCAACGATGTGAAGAGCGTACTTCTTGGAGAAGTAAGCCTGTCCATCAGTGTAGAGCATAGCGCTCCAGTTGTTGTCGTTAGCTGAGATAGACTCTCTAAGTGTGATAGCTACCTTCTTGAAGCCAAACTTATCTGTGAGCTTCTGAGCAACCTCGATGTAGCCCTCTCTGTTAAGCTTACCTGTTGTAACATCTGTTGAAGAAGCAGCGATACCAAATACATCATTAGCATCCTCTTCATTAGCGATGCATACGTCAACGTACTGGCAGAGCTCGCCCATAACCTTGCCTGCCTTCTCCTTGCTCCAGAGCTTTCCTCTGTAGTTAAGGTCACAGGAAACTGTAAGGCCGTGCTCTTTAGCCTTCTTACAAGCCTCTAATGTGATAGCTGCAAGAGAATCACTTACAGCTGGTGTAATTCCTGTAAAGTGGAACCACTCAGCACCCTCAAAGATCTCATCCCAGTTAAAGTCTGCAGGAGATGCCTCAGCAATTGCTGAATGAGCTCTGTCGTAGATGCACTTTGAACCTCTCTGAGAAGCACCCTTCTCGTTGAAGTAGATACCTACTCTGTCACCGCCTCTTGTGATCTTAGAGGTGTCAACGCCGTACTTTCTAAGGGAGTTAACAGCTGCCTGTCCGATCTCGTGCTTAGGAAGCTTGGTTACATATACAGAATCAAGACCATAGTTTGCAAGAGAAACTGATACGTTAGCCTCTCCGCCGCCAAATGTAGCCTCAAGATGGTCTACCTGTACGAATCTTAAATAGTTATCTGGCTGCAGACGCAGCATGATCTCACCAAATGTAATTACCTTTTTTGCCATAATGATATCCTCTCAACTTTCTTAGTTTAATCCAAGGTGTACTGCAAATCCGCCGAAATCATCAGCAAGATAAGCAACCTTAAGGTGGTTATCAGCATCATATGCAAATGATGACTCATCAAATTTAACGCCCTGCTTTGAAAGGTGATAAACAGCTCTGTCAACGTTATTGCAGCCAATTGCAATATGTCCGCACTCTCCGCGGCCCTTAGCCTTCATAACCTCAACAAAAGATCCTGCAAATACAGAAGAGTTTCCAACCTTCTTGGTAAATCCAAAGAGATTGTCAAACTTGTCAGCTACTGCCTCAGCAGCAGAAGCATCGTTCTGGTTGATTCCAACGTGCTTAAGCTTGAAGCCAAGCATTGCATTAACTGCATCTCTTGTCATCTCTTCAATCTTGTCGAACTTACCAGCAGCGATGAGGTCTTTTTTAACCATCCATGTACCGCCGCAGCAGAATACCTTGTTAAATCCAAGGTAGTCGTTTAAGTTGTCCTTGGTAACTCCGCCAGTTGGCATGAAGTGCATCTTGGTGTATGGAGCAGCCATAGCCTTGATCTTGGCGATACCGCCGTTCTGCTCTGCAGGGAAGAACTTAACACAGTCAAGTCCCAGCTCAATAGCCTGCTCAACCTCTCCAGGTGAAGCTGTTCCAGGAACTACAGGAACACCGATTGACTGGATGTACTCAACGTTTGATCTGTTGAATCCAGGGCTAACGATGAACTTGGCACCTGCTGCCTTGGCGCGGTCAGCCTGTTCTTTGTTAAGTACAGTACCGGCTCCTACGATCATCTCAGGGAATTTCTGAGAAATGATCCTGATAGCCTCCTCTGCAGCTGCAGTTCTGAATGTAACCTCAGCAGCAGGAAGTCCGCCCTTAATAAGTGCCTCTGCCAGGGGCTCAGCGTCCTTGGCGTCATCGATTGCGATTACAGGCACAATACCAATTTTGTAAAGCTCTTCACAAATCTTATCCATTGTTATTACCTTTCTTTCCTTATAACTATTTAAACTTAATTACTGTGCTTCGTTCTCATCAATATCTGTGAACTTACTTGGATCAAGGTTGTTAGGATCCTGTCCGATGTAAGCTGAAATACCACCGTCGATGTAAACTACCTGGCCATTGATGAAGTCAGATGCTGGTGATGCAAGGAATACTGCAAGTCCCATAAGGTCTTCAGTCTTGCCCCATCTCTGAGCAGGTGTCTTGGAACGGATGAATCTGTCGAATGGATGCATTGATCCATCAGGCTGTTTCTCACGAAGAGGTGCTGTCTGAGGTGTTGCAATGTAGCCAGGTCCAATGGCGTTGCACTGGATGTTGTACTGACCATACTCAGAGCAGATGTTTCTTGTGAGCATCTTAAGACCACCCTTAGCTGCTGCATAAGCAGAAACTGTCTCACGGCCAAACTCAGACATCATTGAGCATGCGTTGATGATCTTGCCGCTGCCCTTCTTGATCATTGCAGGAAGAACTGCCTTGGAGCAGATGAAAGGACCTGTAAGGTCTACATCAATAACCTGCTGCCACTGATCAACAGTCATCTCTGTCATAGGGATTCTCTTGATGATACCTGCGTTGTTAACAAGGATATCGATTGTTCCGCCCATTGCCTTCTCAGCGTCAGCAACAAACTTAACAACCTGGTCCTCTTTTGTTACGTCACATACAGCACCGTAAGCATCGATGCCGCGCTTTTTGTACTCAGCAAGTCCCTTGTCCACAAGCTCCTGGTTGATGTCGTTAAATACGATCTTAGCTCCTGACTCAGCATAAGCTACTGCATATGCAAGTCCAAGTCCGTAAGAAGCACCTGTGATCCAGGCAATCTTACCTTCAAGTGAAAAGTTCTTTAAAAAGTCTCCCATTTTATTACCCTCCTATAAGTAAATAATTATTGTTTACAAATTGAATTACATAAGGTCTGTCATAGCGCAGTCGTCCATGTCATCGAAGTCCTGGTTTTCTCCAACCATTCCCCAGATAAATGTGTAAGCCTGTGTGCCGCATCCTGAGTGGATTGACCAGCTTGGGCTTATAACTGCCTGCTCATTTCTCATGATGATGTGTCTTGTCTCTGTAGGCTCTCCCATAAAGTGCATTACCAGAGCATCCTCAGGGATATCAAAGTACAGATAAACTTCCATTCTGCGGTCGTGGGTGTGGCATGGCATTGTATTCCATACGCTGCCGGGCTTAAGCTCGGTCATACCCATCTCCAGCTGGCAGGTCTCAACCTGGCCTGGAAGGATGTACTTGTTGATGACTCTGTGGTTAGCCTGTTCAAGGCTTCCAAGTTCCTTCTTGTTCTCATCCTTGATGATGACAACGTTCTCAGATGGTGTGCCCTCTCTCTTAATGAGAACTGTTGGATATGTCTTGTGGGCAGGTGCGCTGTTTATGTAGAACTTTGCAGGCTTTTTAGGATCCTTGCTGGCAAAAGAGATATCTTTTGAGCCCATTCCTATGTACATGCCCTGCTTGTACTCTACCTCATACTTTTTCCCATCAATGGTGATGACGCCATCTCCACCGATATTGATAACACCCATTTCCCTTCTCTGAAGAAAATACTCGGCGCGCAGCTCATCGCCAGCTGTAAGCTTAAGTTCCTTGTTTACAGGAACTGCAGAGCCTGTGATGATCCTGTCGATGTGGCTGTATACAAGTTTGATATCATCCGGCTGAAACAGGTCGTCGATGAGGAATTCCTCTCTTAGCCTCTTGGTGTCATAGTACTTCTCGTCCTTAGGTGAACATGCTGTTCTAAGTTCCATAACTACCTCCAATACATGAAATCTTATAAAACCACTATCATCATAATGTAAACAATATTCAATTTCACTTCATATTTAGGTCAAAAAGTTGCAAATCTTGACTAATGTAAGTGCTTTCACATTTCTATTCTATCATTTCCATTTCGTAATAACATTGCAAAAATTGCCAGAAAAAAAACTTTAAACCATTTATAAACTTTCTCTAAATATTCGACTTTGGGTATATACAGCCACTAAATCTAGTGCTAGAATTCAAAACTGTTGTAAAACATATCTTTGAGGGAGGAGATGTTATGAAAACTGAGATAATGAGAAAGGTACTTGCAGGTCTTACTGTCACAACAATTTTTGGAATTCTTGTGGCATGTGGTAAAAGCGAAGAGGCTGTTGCTACTGAAGCTACAGAGGCAGTCAGCGAGGTTGCTGAAGCTGTTGATGCTGCTCAGGAAGATGCTGCAGGTGCACAGGAAGAAATGATGAACCTTGAGGAGCAGATTCAGGCTGTACAGGACACCCTTGTATTCATGGGCGGACTTAAGACAGGTGATGACGCTGCTAAGGACATCGAGATTGCAATGTTTAGAAACGACCAGGGCGACATAATCTACATCTATGTAGAGGATGGTCATCTTGACTATGGTATGTGGGCAGCAGAGGATGCCACAACCACTGATGGCAAGCCCTATTCCAAGCTTACAGGCGGAGAAAAAGAGTACGGCTACTACTTCAATGAGGACCTTGTAACAGGTATTATTGTAGATGCAGACGGAACAGTTTACGATGCTGTTGAGCTGGACGAAAAGGTAGCCAGAGAGTTTGTAAGTCAGACTCTTGGCGGCTGATGATCGATCAGGAACTTTCAGAGAAAAAAAGAAAAACAAGGTGTTTTCCCGGGGAGGAAAGCACCTTGTTTTTTATTTATTCTTATATCTGTACACCCTGGTTTCAAAGGGCTTTAGGAACTTGCCGGTCTCTTTATAGTTGCAAAGAATCAGTTCTCCGTGCATCCCCTTATATTTCTCAGGCTTTTTAGGCTTTACCGGAAGTCTTGAAAAAGAGCAGATGATGAGGTATGACTCATTACCAAGGCACCTTTCATACATATATATGGAAGGATCTTTTGGGAAAAACTCATCATAAGTGCCGTATAACAGGGTATCTGAACTCTTTCTAAGTGCCAGGCACTTCCTGTAAAAATTAAGGATACTGTCAGGATCTTTTTCCTGCTTTGCGACATTGATCTTCTTGTAGTTGGGATTAACATAAAACCATGGCTTTGCCTTTGAAAAGCCTGCATTCTCACTGTCATCCCACTGCACCGGAGTCCTGGCAGAATCCCGGCTTGATAAATGTATCCTGTGGAGGCGCCTTTCAGGGTCCTCTTTAAGGTGATAGGTGTGATAGTTGGTTATCGAGGAGACATCCACGTACTGGTCTATGGACATGAGCCTTATGTTGGTCATGCCAATCTCCTGCCCCTGATAGATAAAGGGCGTTCCCTGCTGGAAAAGATAACATGCAGCCAGCATTGTTCCGCTTTCCCTGTGGAAGTGCTCACTGCCGTATCTGCTGATGATCCTTGGATGATCATGGTTTTCTATGTAAAGAGCATTCCAGCCCTTGCCATCAAGAGCCTTCTGCCATTTGGTAAAGGCCTTTTTTAATTTGACCAGAGAAAAAGGTCTGTGGAGGTACTCTGTGTACAGGCAGTCCGCCATCATGTGGTCAAAGGAGAACATCATATCAAGGCTCTTAGTGGGGCCTGTTAAATAGTTCATGGCAGACTTCACCGTGGTCATTGGGCCTTCCCCAAGCTGGAAGCAGTCGTATTCATTGCACACCTGCCTGAACTCGCTTAGATACTCGTGGATGTGAGGACCGTCCTTATAATGGGACATGCCCTTGGCTGCAGGCAGGAAAGGAAGTCCGTTTGGAAGCCCTTCTTTCTTGGATATGAAATTGATGACATCCTCTCTGAAGCCGTCAACTCCCATATCAAGCCAAAAGCGCATGATGTCCTTTACTTCCTGCCTCACCTTTGGATTATCCATGTTAAGATCCGGCTGCTTTTTTGCAAAGATATGGAGGTAGTACTGATCTCTTTCTTTTACATACTCCCAGGCCTCTCCCTCGAAAAGAGAGTCCCAGTTATTAGGCTTATCCCTCCAGATGTAATAGTCGCTATACGGGTTGTCCCTGCTTTTTTTGCTCTCTAAAAACCAGGGATGTTCGTCCGAAGTGTGATTGATGACAAGGTCCATAATAACCTTAAGTCCCATCTCATGGGCTTTTTTCAGAACCTTTTTGAACTGATCAAGATCTCCGTAGTCCGGATGAATATCCTTGTAGTCTGATATGTCATAGCCAAAGTCGGCGTTTGGTGACGGGTATATAGGCGAAAACCAGATACCATCAACACCTAAAGATTTAATATATGGCAGTTTGTCATAGACGCCATAGAGATCTCCAATGCCATCGCCATTACCGTCTGCAAAGCTTCTTATCCAGATCTGGTAGAAGCTCATTTTCTTGTACCAATCCCGTTTATTTCCAGTCTGCTCCATCATGTATCCTGTCTCTTATCTCTGTAATACTGTCAGATATCCTCTCAATTCCATCTGTGATATCGTTTCTAAAATCCTCAAAATTTTCTCTCATGCCCTCATAGATAGTTCTTGGGGTGTCAAAAAAAGCCTTCTGAGTCCCGTCAAGAGTCATCGCAGCCATGTTCATCAGATTTTCAAAGCTCTGGTGCTTCCTAATGCCAAGCTCTCCAGAAGCCTTCATTTCATAGAGTTCTTTATACCTGTCGTAGGCAAGTCTTACAGCCTTGTCCCATGAAATATAGATCTCATCCATGGCATGCTGTCCTGTTTCACGGAGCCCTGAGATATTGCCATTTACGCGCTTTAACAAAGCAGCCATGGAGGCGCTGTTTTCATCAATAAGGTATCCGTTTCTTCCATCTGTGATGCCCTCTGCCGCACAGGACCCCTTTATAAGAACACTTGCAAGCCCGCAGGCTGCAGCTTCTCTTACAACTATTCCATTGGTGTCGTAGGTAGATGGGAAAAGAAACAGATCAGCCCTGGTGTTCCAGGCCCGGAGTTTTTCTCTGTCGTGTTCAGGGCCTGTGAAAATAACCTTTCCCGCCATGTTTTCATGACCATCAGTGTGAGACAGGGCCCCGTCCTCTCCATAGACGTCAAGGCTTATGCCATACTCTTTTATTTTTCCCTGAAGACCCTCTGCGTCGGCGCCTCCGCCCACAAATACCATGCAAAAATCGCTTCCCTCTTTAGAGAGCTCTTTTATGGCATCCACAATAATCGGAAGCCCCTTGTAGTTCATAAGTCTTCCCACGAAAAGAAAAACTGTTACATTCTCCGGTATGTCGTAGGCCTTTTCAAGCTCTTTTACCATATCCAGGGAAGCTCTGCCCTTGGGGAAGTCAACGCCATTTGGCATGACCCTGAGTTCCCCCTGGTATCCTAAGTCCCTAAGGTTATCTCCTGCTCCCTTCGAAACAACCCAGACATCGTCGCAGGCTTCTATGTTGCTCACCATAACCCTGATGGTCTCTTTTTTAAGAAGCCCCTCTCCAACAGCTCTTTCGATATCCACATCAAACTTGGTGTGGTAGGTAAAGACAATAGGAGCCCCTGTTTCCCTTCTAAGTATCCTTGCCATTATGGTTGAAGCTGCCGGGCAGTGTGTGTGGATGATGTCTGGCGCTCCCTCTGCCATCTGGGCGATTTCCCTAATAGCAAGAGGGTTACCTGTACGGTAACCCTTAATAAAATCAGTAGTATCAAAGCTGGGATAAGGAATGACCCTGTATGGGTAACCCTCGTACTGCGCATTGGGGTATCTTGGCGTTCCTACAACCACATTGGCTCCAAGCTCGCCCGTCAGCACATTTCCGTAGTTCATTACCACATTTGCAACTCCGTCGATCACTGGAGGAAAAGAGTCATTCAGAAGGCATATGTTCATATATCAGTTAACCTCTTTTAACAGTCTAAAATCTTCTACGTTGAAGTCAGTTACGTCGATAACACGGATATAATATCCCTTTAATGAAGAGCCTCTGTATATCTTGCCTATTTCATAGCTATACACATTGTCATTGGATTTATAGACCCTTACAGGGCTCTTGTCCTCACTGGAATCATCTTTTACAAACTCCATGAAATCAGGATTTAAGTACATATTGAATCTTCCGCCATTTGCAGGAACGGTTTTCTCAAGCTCCCATTCAGCAACCTCAGGGAAAATAACCTTTGCATACTCGCTGCATCCCATGAATTTAAGCTGTTTGGAGAACACCAGATATCCCTTGTTGTTAAACTCCGTATCCACTATCTCTACATTGTTGTAAGGCGAGAAGATAGCTACTTTCACAAGGGGGATCATCATTATGACCAAAGTGATGGTGGATGCAATGGGCATAAGCTCAATTGGAGTCTTTACCATTCTCTCATTGACATAAACGCTGATGGAAAAGAAATCCACAAACAGGAGTATATCCACATTTATGCGGCTTACAGCAGTCCTTCTCTTTATGGAATAGATCGCCACCACAATGCCTGCCAGAGTATAAAACGCCAGGGAAATCAGGTACACCGTGTGCATTGGGCCATAGGTCTTTGTAAGGTACGAACCGGAATCACTTAAATGAAGCTGCACCGTCTTATAAAAAATATCAAGTCTTCCTGTAGTGCACACGCTGGCATATATAAGGATCTGAACAAATGTCATTATCGCGATCACAGGATTAGGAAGCTGTATCTTGCACACTCCGCAAACTATGAAAAACACCAGCATAGGAGAAAAAATACCAAGGACATAAGATATGGTATTGGCAAGGATAGCTTCCGGAAGAGTTCTTGAAACCGAAAGGGCATAATAGCCGCCATTACTTACTGCCGCTACCACTATTAAGAGCATGAGATTATAATCTATTATCCTGCCATATGTCATGATGTACATAAGGAGTAATAGAGCCACTGAAAAGCATACTAGATAAATCATATCTTATTCCACCCTCATAACCGAATAATCGATACTATTTCAATTATATATCAGTTAATTCAAGTTAAAAAGAGTGGTTAACAAGTAAATAAAAAAAGTCAAAGGAGACTCATCTCCTTTGACTTTCATCATAAGGCTTATTAAGCGTTGACGATCTGACCGAAGTCTGGCTTAAGGCTTGCGCCTCCGATAAGACCACCGTCGATGTTAGGCTTTGAAAGAAGCTCAGCAGCGTTGCCAGCGTTCATTGATCCGCCGTACTGAATGCGTACTGCATCAGCTGTAGCTGCGTCATACATCTGTCCGATGAGCTCACGGATAAGTCCGCAAACTTCCTCAGCCTGGTCAGATGTAGCTGTCTCGCCTGTTCCGATAGCCCAGATAGGCTCGTATGCGATAACAAGCTCCTTAACCTGATCTGCTGTTACGCCGTCAAGATCCCATTTGATCTGTCTTGCGATCCACTCCTTGTATGTGCCAGCCTTACGAAGTGCAAGGGACTCGCCACAGCAAAGGATTGGCTTAAGGCCTGCTGCAAATGCCTTCTTAACCTTCTGGTTGATGAGGATATCGTTCTCACCGAAGATATCTCTTCTCTCAGAATGTCCAATGATGATGTACTCTACACCAGCATCCTTGAGCATAGGAGCTGAGATCTCGCCTGTGAAAGCTCCCTTATCCTCAATGTAGAAGTTCTCAGCACCAACGTGTACATTTGTGCCCTTGACAGCCTCTGCCACAACGCAGATGTCAATTGCTGGAACGCAGTAAACTACGTCAACAGCATCATTTTTAACTAAATCTTTAAGCTCATTGCAAAGAGCTACAGCCTCGCTGGGAGTCTTGTTCATCTTCCAGTTTCCGGCAATAATACGTCTTCTTGCCATAACAATATTCCTCCAATTTTTTTATAAGGAAGTTCTGCTCTCGCACCGGAGGTGCTCGCCAGAACTAAGTAGTAGTCCAAGCTCGAAAAAACCTCGCTAAGACATTACTTATCGTCAGCAGCGTAAACACCAGGAAGCTTCTTGCCCTCAAGGAACTCAAGTGAAGCTCCGCCACCTGTTGAGATATGGCTCATCTTGTCTGCATAGCCAAGCTGGTTAACAGCAGCTGCACTGTCACCACCACCGATGATTGTTGTAGCGTCTGTCTCTGAAAGAGCCTTAGCAACTTCCTTGGTACCTGCAGCAAGAACAGGGTTCTCAAATACGCCCATAGGTCCGTTCCAAACTACTGTCTTAGCTGACTTAACAGCCTCAGCGTAAAGCTCGATAGTCTTAGGTCCGATATCAGCGCCTTCCTTGTCTGAAGGGATCTTGTCAGCATCAACAACTGTTGTTGTGATGTTAGGATTGTCGATAGGATCTGGGAAAGAATCGATGCAAACTGTGTCGATAGGAAGAAGAAGCTTCTTGCCTGCCTTCTCAGCCTTAGCCATCATCTCCTTGCAGTAGTCAACCTTAGTCTCATCAAGAAGTGACTTACCAACTTCATATCCCTTAGCCTTAAGGAATGTGTAAGCCATACCACCACCGATGATAAGAGTGTCACACTTGTCAAGAAGAGTGTTGATAACGTTGAGCTTGTCAGCAACCTTAGCGCCACCAAGAATAGCCACGAAAGGTCTAACTGGGTTCTCAACTGCGTTTCCAAGGAAGTCGATCTCCTTCTGCATAAGGTATCCAACAGCGTTGTTTCCGCCCTTTTCCTTGATGTACTTGGTAACAACTGCTACAGAAGCGTGTGCTCTGTGAGCTGAACCAAAAGCGTCGCATACATAGTCATCAGCAAGATCAGCAAGCTCTTTTGCAAAAGCCTCACCAGCCTCCTCAGGCTTGGTCTCCTCTTTGCCTCTGAAACGGGTATTCTGAAGAAGGATAACATCTCCCTCGTTCATAGCCTCTACAGCACCTGTAGCTGCAGCGCCTGTTACATTGTAGTCGTCAATGAACTTAACGTCCTTGCCAAGCTTCTCTGAAAGTCTCTTGGCAACTGGTCCAAGTGACTCACCCTCGTTAGGGCCATTCTTAACCTTGCCAAGGTGTGAGCAAAGGATAACCTTGCCGCCGTCCTTTACAAGCTTCTTGATTGTTGGAAGAGCTGCTACGATCCTGGTCTCATCTGTGATCTCGCCGTTCTTTAAAGGAACGTTGAAGTCACAACGAACAAGAACTCGTCTGCCCTTTACGTTGATGTCATCAACAGATTTCTTATTAAGTGCCATATTTATATCCTCCTGGGATTTTTTATATTCAGCATTTCATGAAATGAAATAAGGTCCGGTCCACATGGACCGGACCTCATTGAAAAGTCTATTCCTAAACTTAGGTAGATCAGCCAAGCTCTGCGAAGTACTTGATTGTTCTAACCATCTGTGATGTGTATGAGTTCTCGTTGTCATACCATGAAACAACCTGTACTTCGTATGTATCATCATCAACCTTGTTAACAAGTGTCTGAGTAGCATCGAAGAGTGAACCAAATCTCATACCAACGATATCAGATGAAACGATCTCGTCTGTGTTGTATCCGAATGACTCTGTAGCTGCTGCCTTCATAGCTGCATTAACAGCTTCCTTTGTAACGTCAGCCTTCTTAACAACTGCGAAAAGAAGTGTTGTTGATCCTGTAGGTGTAGGAACACGCTGAGCAGCGCCGATAAGCTTGCCGTTAAGCTCAGGGATAACAAGGCCGATAGCCTTTGCAGCACCTGTTGAGTTAGGAACGATGTTAACAGCACCTGCACGTGATCTTCTAAGGTCGCCCTTTCTCTGAGGACCATCAAGGATCATCTGGTCACCTGTGTAAGCGTGGATTGTGCACATGATACCTGACTGGATAGGTGCATAGTCGTTAAGAGCCTTAGCCATAGGAGCAAGACAGTTTGTTGTGCAAGAAGCAGCTGAAATGATCTTGTCGTCCTTTGTAAGTGTCTTGTGGTTAACGTTGTAAACGATTGTAGGAAGATCGTTTCCTGCAGGAGCAGAGATAACTACCTTCTTAGCACCAGCATTGATGTGTGCCTGTGCCTTCTCTTTTGATGTATAGAATCCTGAGCACTCAAGAACTACGTCTACACCGAGCTCACCCCATGGGCAATTGTTTGCATCAGGCTCTTTGTAGATCTTGATTGTCTTACCCTTTACTGTAATTGTTCCAGCCTCGTCATCAGCTGTTACGTCATCTTCGTGACCAAGTTCAACATAACGTCCCTGTGAAGAGTCATACTTCAAAAGATGAGCAAGCATCTTAGGGCTTGTCAAATCGTTGATAGCTACTACTTCGTAACCTTCTGCACCAAACATCTGTCTGAATGCAAGACGACCAATACGGCCAAAACCATTGATTGCTACTTTTACTGCCATTTTAAGTTCCTCCTAAAATGAATTTAATAAATAGGTTGCTGTTCCTATATCAATCTGAATTGATAATAATTTATCAGCAATCTCTATTCTATTCGACTTTTAGCCATAAATCAAGTGAGAATATTAAAAATATGCTAGAATAACTAAAGAAAAATTCTAAGAAAAATGGAGACACCTATGCCAATACTTTCCGACTACCATATGCACACTCATCACTCAGGAGACAGCACAGCTCCCATGGAGGATATGATAAAGCGTTCCATAGAGCTTGGACTTAAGGAGATCTGTTTTACCGACCATCTGGACTATGATTATCCGGCCTGCTACGACCTTCCAAAAGATCCCTTTAATCTTGACGTTTCTTCGTATTACGAGGAGTACAAAAAATACGCTGACATCTATAAGGATGAGATAGCTGTGCGCTTTGGCGTTGAAATTGGCATGCAGACCCAGGTTGTCTCTGATAATCTCTCTTTTGTAAAAGAAAACAATTTCGATTTTGTCATTGCGTCCATCCATCTTGTGGGCAAAAAAGATCCCTACTACCCTGACTTCTGGCAGGGAGAGAGCGTAGAGAATATATTCAGAAGATGTTTTGATGCCACACTGGAAAACATAAAACTCTTTGACGACTATGATGTCCTTGGTCATCTGGATTATATAAGCCGCTACGTTCCCAAGGGAGATACCACCTACTCCTATGAGCGTTTTGCTGATCAGATAGACGCCATCCTAAGATACCTCGTAGCCCATGACAAGGGCCTTGACTTTAATTCCAAGGTTTTAAGCAGCACCCCTGGCGGCGATCCAAATCCATGCCCTGCTGCCCTTAAGCGCTTTAGGGAGCTTGGAGGCAGGATCATCACCTTTGGCTCAGATGCCCACAAACCGGAGACTATCGCCTGCGGATTTGACAGGATGCGCCAGATTGCACTTGAGAGCGGATTTACAGAGTACTTTACTTTTGAAAAGAGAAATCCCATTCCTCATATGCTTTGATTAGACGCATTAAATATAGTAAAATAGTATTTAATAATCCGAACATCAAATCAGCTGGGAGAAAGTCCATGAAGCCCGAGTTTTATAACACAAGCAAAAGAGCTAATGTATATAATTCAATCTTCATCTACAAGATAATTTCTTTGATAGTGGCTGTCGTACTGGCCGTCACACTGGCTGTTCTCTTTTTCCGTGACAAGGCTCTTTACAAGGAGTTTACAGACAGTCATCCCACAGCTTTTTTCATAGTAGTAGCTATTTTCCTTGCAGTTTATATCCTGTCTATAGTTGTTGATTTCTTTATTCTGCATCACACTGTGTCAATTCGCAGAAGGCTCAACAACCTGGCTTTTTTGGATCACCTCACTGGTCTTCCCAACAGATACAGCTGCGACCTTTTGATAGAGAGCTTCAACGACGAAGAGCATCTTCCAGATACAGGTTTTTTCCTGATGCAGATTTCCAACCTTGGCAACATCAATGTTAATGAGGGCCACAAAAACGGCAATTACCTCATTTCAGAGTTTTCATCGATCCTTGAGGACGTGGCTGATGGCTACGGATATGTAGGAAGGAACGGAGGAAACGAGTACATTGTCCTTTTGGAGGACTGCGACCAGGAAAAGGCTGACAAATTCCTCTCAGAGCTCTCAAAGAGGATCAGAGGCTACAACGAGCTTAACGTTGGCGCTCCTCTTGAAGTAAGATATTCAAAAGTACTTAACAAAGAAGCAGGCAAGGAAAAAATCTCAGAGATCATCTCTTTGGGATACCAAAAAATAAGAGAAATGCCACTGGCACTTTCGTAAAGCATGAACACTTTTTTCAACAGGAAGAGAAAAAGATCATACGCACTGCTTTGTGTATTCATGGGTATTGCCATGACTTTTCTTAATGGATGCGGAGAGGAAGAGACTCCTATTGGTGTCTCCACCACCAAGACCGCTCCACCTCAGTACAAGGATCCAGAAGTAACGAGGGAAAAGGGAAGTCGCGATAATACTCCTGTTTGTCTTGTGCCAACAGCGCCGGGTGAAATTGTCTACGAGAACGAATATGCAAGGCTGGATGCATCCAACGCCTCCGATGGTTACGTTGTTGTGACCTACATCGGAGAATCCCCAAAGGTCAAGCTTCAGATCACGGGCCCGGGTCAGAGGACCTACACCTACGACCTTCAGTCAGGTGTGCAAAAGCCTGAGGTCTTCCCTCTTCAGACCGGCAATGGCGAGTACATGATAAACGTCTTTGAAAACATTCAGGGAACCCAGTATTCCCAGGCATTTTCACAGCTGATCGACGTGACCATTGAAAATGAATTCTCACCATTCCTTTATCCAAACCAGTACTGTACCTTTGACAGCTCCACAAAGGCAATAGCCAAGGCTGAGGAACTTGCTTATATCTGCGACTCAGATATCGAAGTGGTTTCAGAGGTTTACAACTACATAATCGCCAACATCGAATATGATCACGAGGAGGCAGAAACTGTAGAGAGCGGTTATCTTCCCAATGTGGATGAGGTTCTTTCCACTAAGAAGGGAATCTGTCTTGACTACTCCTCTCTCATGACCGCCATGCTAAGAAGCCAGCGCATCCCCACAAGAATGGAGATTGGCTACGCAGGAACCGCTTATCACGCATGGCTGAGTACCTACATCGAGGACATCGGATGGGTCAACGGAATGATCGAGTTTGACGGAACTGAGTGGTCACTTATGGATCCAACCTTTGCATCCAACACCAAGAACAAGGAACTTAAGGAATTTATCGGAGACGGTGCAAACTACTCTGTAAAATATATCTACTAATGAAGATAAATTGGAGGGCACAATGGGCGCTAACTCTAAACTGAAAAAACTAAACAGCTACGAAATCTCAAGCTTTTGCAGGGAGATGGCACTGCTTTTGCAGGCCGGAATTGCTCCCGGTGATGGAATTGATATTCTGGCGCAGGATACGCAGGATGCTTCTGCAAAAAAGATCTATGACTCCATAAGCCAGGTACTCCACAGCGGAGAAAAATTCCATGTTGCTCTTTCCATGAGCGAGGTATTTCCTGACTACGTGATCCACATGGTGACCATCGGTGAGGAATCAGGAAGCATGGACACTGTTATGGAATCCCTTGCAGATTACTACGACAGAGAGGAAAACATCGAGTCCAGCATAAAGAGTGCGGTCAGCTACCCTCTTATCATGGTATTCATGATGCTTGTGGTTGTACTGGTGCTTATCACCAAGGTCCTTCCTATCTTTGACCAGGTATTTGCGCAGCTGGGAACCAGTATGAGTGGCTTTTCTCAGTCTCTTTTAAATCTTGGAAACGCCCTCAATACCTACTCCTTTGTAATGATCGCAATCCTTGTTATTCTGGCACTTTTCTTTATATATTTTGCAATGACCGAAAGCGGCAAGACCAACCTTCGCAAGCTCCTTAGGAAGTTTGGCCCGACCAAGAGGCTTATGCAGGAAATAGACACTGAGCGCTTTGCAAGCGGCATGGTCCTTACTCTTTCAAGTGGTATGGACACCTATGAAGGTCTTTCCCTTGTTAAAAAGCTTGTAGCATCCGATGAACTTAAGGAAAAGATCGAAAGCTGCAGAGAGCTTCTTTTAGACGGCGACAGCTTCCCTGAGGCCCTTGAAAAAGCCAAGATCTTTGGCTCTTTCTACTCACAGATGGTGTCCGTAGGCTTTAAGTCAGGTTCAATGGATCAGGCCATGAGACGAGTTTCTGAGCGCATCGAAAGAGATACTCAAAAGAGGATCTACGCTCTTATCTCCGTCCTTGAGCCGACCCTTGTTATCATACTTTCAGTAATTGTTGGAATGATCCTTTTGTCCGTGATCCTTCCTCTTCTTGGAATCATGTCAACTATCGGTTAATGAGGCAAATGTATGGCAAACAGATTTGATAAAACAAGCATTTCCATATTGCCCTCTGACAATTTCTACAGAGTGATCTCCGTGGTGATCTTTGTACTTATTGCCGTGTTCTTTATTCAGGCGGTCGAGTACTCCGGAAGAAGCTCTATAGAAAAGGAGCAGGAGTCTTTGGAAAATGCCATTTCCAGGGATATAGTCCAGTGCTATGCCCTTGAGGGCATGTATCCTCCCTCCCTGTCCTACATGGAGGACCACTACGGACTTACCTACGATAAAAATGTGTTCTTTGTGGATTACCAGCCTATAGCTGCTAATCTTTATCCGGATTACACAGTGATCCTGAGGTAGCTAAATGAAACAGGACCAGAAAAAAAATCACACAATTGATACGGTATTTGTAATCTGCCTGCTGCTTTTATTTGTGCTGTCTTCTCTTTCAGTGATAGCCATCGGAGCAAGTATTTACAAAAAGAACGTGAGGGAAATGGCGGACAATTCTTCTCACAGGATAGCCTGCGCCTATATCACGGAAAAGGTCAGACAGGCTGATGAAGGCGGTCAGGTAAGGGTTGAAGAGATATTTGGAGAAAACGCCCTGGTCCTTACCAAGGAGATCAACGGTGTTTCCTACAACACTTATATTTACGACTACGACGGTAATCTCATGGAACTGTTTGCAAGGTCAGACCTTGGAAGCTTCTATCCCCAGTCAGGACAGAAGATCCTTAAGATAGACTCTTTTGATGTCAAAGAGATATCTGATGGACTGTTTAAAGCAGACGTGGTGATGTCTGACGGGCTTGAAGATTACCTGTACATAACAAGAAGGAGCAATTAAGCACCCACATGGAAAGCAAACGTAGTTCCCAGTTAAGTTTGTTCCTTATGGAACTCATAGTAGCAATCATGTTCTTTTCCCTTTCTGCAGCTGTCTGCGTAAGGCTTTTTGCTTCTGCCCACATTTTAGCTGAAAAGACAGGAAACCTTGAGAATGCCATCATGTGGACCCAGAACCTCTCTGAGGTTTACGTATCCAAAGGCGGAGATCTTGAGCAGATGGCCAGCCTCTTTACTGATGCATACCTCAGCAAATCCTCTGAGGATGATGGCACATCAAGCCTTATCCTGATCTTTAATAAAGACTGGGAGCCTATGGAACAGGGGCTCTCCGACGCTTCTTACGAAGTGATCCTCTCATCCTCAGTAAAAGATGCCAGTGATGTTTACGCTGATGTAAACACCTATGGTGTTGAGCTTCTCGGAAAGGCTGCAACTGGAAATATAGCTGTTCTTGATATCCGCGGCGAATCTGAGATCCTGTCCGATATTCCAAAGGACTCTTCACTTATCTTTTACGAGAGCAGCATCGATACCTATATCGGAAAGGAGAAGGAATAATGAGTAAAAATGAATCCTCTGGTTCTCACGTGGGAACTGCTTCTATCCTTTTGATATTCACGGTTTTGTCCATTATCTCTTTCGCCACACTAACCCTTGTAAACTCCAAGGCGGACTACAACCTAAGCAATAATCTGGCCGAGAGACAAAAGAGCTACTACAGCGCCTGCCACCAGGGCAACGCCTTCGTAGCTGCTGTAAATTCAGGGTTTGAAACAGGTGCAGAAAATGGTATAATTAGAGAAAGTGTACCAATTAGCGATAATCAATCGCTTGATATTGCGTTAATTATCAATAGTGCAAAAAACTCGCTCAATTTAGACAATAGTGAGAACATTCTGCAGTGGCAGGTGGTAAATAACGGCGATTACAGCTACGATACGACCCTTCCAGTCATGAAATGATAGACCTTGTTTGATGCGGGATTTTTCGTATTTTATCAAATTTTTATTTTTGACATACCGATTTTACGTGCATTACTGAAAACATGTGGTACAATATATTATGTACCATAGTAAAACACAAAAATAATTGCTTTAATTTTTTCAGCAACTAAAAATACTTTTTTGGAGGTTCAACATGGGAAAAAGAATACTCATTACAGATGACGCCGCTTTCATGCGCATGATGCTTAAGGATATCCTTTCCAAGAACGGATATGAGATTGCTGGCGAAGCAGAGAACGGAAAAGTCGCAATCGAGAAGTATAATGAGTTGAAGCCCGACCTTGTAACTCTTGATATCACAATGCCTGAGCTTGATGGTATCGGAGCCTTGAAGGGAATCAAGGCTGCAGATCCTAATGCGGTTTGCATCATGTGTTCTGCTATGGGTCAGCAGGCAATGGTTATTGAATCTATTCAGGCTGGTGCCAAGGACTTTATCGTTAAGCCTTTCCAGGCTGACCGTGTTCTTGAGGCCGTTAAAAAGGCTATCGGCTAAACCGGCGCATATACTGACAACTTAAGAAGGCAATATAAAAGAGGTTCTGTTTCCAGAACCTCTTTATTTTGTGCTCCTTTATATTCAGTTCTCTGCTCTTTCACCTTCATATACAGGTATTCCAAAGCCTCGAGGAAACAATCTCTCTCCCAGAGCCAGTGAAGCATAGTCGTGGCGGTTAATGATTATCCTGGTATCAGGTTCATAGGATTCGTAGGCGCTTTCAACTGCCTGCTTGATCATCTGTGGAAGGAGCTTCACAGATTCTTTTCCGGTCACGTGCATGAGCACTACCTCCAGCTGCTCAGATGGGGTCCTGTGAAGGAGTAACATTCCTACTATCTGACCGTCGATCTCAGCGTAGCAGGATACATCATTTTCAAAGTAGAGCCTTGGAAGGTATGCAAGGTCCTCACAGGTTCCATAGTGTCCCTGCACCAGGGTTCTGCTGACAGCAGCTGAAAAGCCTCTCTGGGTTGCGCTCCTTAGTGGCATTATAGCGTCTGAAATGCTTATCTTGGAGAAGGCACTGATATCAGCTATCTCAGAGAGCTTGGCGGTAATACTGTCCCCCTCCATGAGGTTTACAGTAAAGCCCCTTTCCTTTAGCATTTTCTTAAGATCCTGGCTGGTCTTTGCAGGAAGGCAAAAGAATGATCGAACTATGCCCTCCTGTTTTACTTCCCGATCATACTTATCAAAAAGTCCATCGAAGGACTCCTGATCCTCTGCCTGCAGCCATTCTATATGGCTCTCCTTGTCAGAGTCACTTAGCATATTCTTATATCTCCAGATGATCCCTCCTACCGGACTTTCAAGGTCATCAGTAGCCACAAGACCGCTATAAAAGGTTCTGCCAATGTTCTCCGCAACATCTTCAGAAAGATACTCCATGTACTCTTCAACATTATCTTCTGTAAGTTCTATAATGTTCATTCAGGCCTCCTAAAAATTTTTTTGGTATATGAGATCGGTATCAAGATATGAAGTCTTCTCAATTAAATCCTTGACTTTTTCTGGATCTTGAGCATTCAGTAGATCGTTTCTGACCTTACTCTGGTATTTCGCATATGCCTTTGGCCAGTCATCCTTGCCGATGAATACAGAGTCAACTGATCGCCCTTTGGCCCTTAGCTTATTTTCCTGATCTTTCGTTTTGCGGATAAGCTTCTGTACTCCCTTTATTCTGTCTATAAGTGCGTTTCTCTCCTTTTTACTTAGAATATCGCACATAGTGTAGTTTAGCTCTTCGAGCTTTATGCCAAGGATCCTGTTAGCCAGATCTTCGTCCATGTATGGAACTGCCAGCTTGTTCTTGTACTCAATATTCCTAAGGCACTGTTCTCCACTTTTGCCTGTTTTTAATATGTCATTATAGGTCAGATTTCCAAAAGAAAGATCGTTGTCAATAGCTTTGATCTTTGTGATAAAAGTAACTTTATTATCCGTTTGAGTCTCGCACAAGTAATTGCTCCTATTTCTGTCTATCTGGCCGCATATGATGTCAAACACCTGAAGATTAAGGGTTTGTCTGAATGCACTGTTTGAATAGCGGGATTCTTTCTTGTTTGCTGTTGCTGTTGCCTGTATATCAGTGGCATTCTTTCCCTTGACCTCCTCCATTGCAATGCCCTGCATACTCTTGCCATCAACTACCAGGTTTACAAGATCTGACTTGGCGACCAGCTTCTCAAGTCCCAAAAGCTTGGCCATCCTGCTGGTAGCCACGTTTCGTTTAGAGATCTCCGCGCTATTCTCGATCCTTGCTCCATCTGTAGCCATCATGGAAAGATTGGACTTTTTTTTCATCTCATTGAGGGTATCCAGAAGAAATTGCTGGTCATTTGCTTGTTCCCGTTCCTCTTTTGTCATTTTCGAGAATTCCAAACCGGACATGTTGTCTTCGATCTCATCCATCATTTCGCCAAAATTGCGATCCAGCCTAGCCCAGTTTCTAAGCAACGACGCAAGCTCCCAATCTTCTTTTCCGTCGTTGAAAAGGGCCATAAGGACAGATCTTTCGTCTCCATATAGCTTTTTTAATGTCTTGTTGGTGATCTCCAGATATCTTGCCCTGCGCTTGCTGGTATCATCTTCTTTTTTCTTAAAAGTCTTGGTTCTGTCACTCAACAGCTGAAAGACACTGCGTTTAGGTACCTTCTCGTTTTCTTTGAAGTAGCGGGTAGAATCATTCTTTGTTATGATATACACCTTTGAAGTTCCGGCACCACCTATTTCAACCTCAGCACCATCTTTGTTATTTTCAATTACTTCCGTTCTGACTTCCGAAAGTATACTTAGCCAGGTTTTGCCCTCCAGGAGCTTTTGGTCACCCTTGACCAGTTCCTCCACTCTATCGGCAAATTGAATAGACTCCGTCTGTATCTGTTTTTGAAAGTCCTTTACCATCGCAAGCCTTGCTTTTCCTTCGGCTGTCCAGGGATTTCTGTTTGCTATGTAGTTTTCGCAGGCCAAAATAGTGTCACGAAAACACTTATGGATAGCATTTTGATCCTTTGAATCAAACTTCCCTTCAAGAAGGGTGTCAAGGTCTTTAAGCTTATCAAGGATTGGCTGCATGTACTTGCTTGATGGCGTTGTTCTTTTCGCCTTTTTAAAGGTGCCATCCTTAGCAAGGAAGGTGTACTTTCCTTCACTTATAAGGGAGTGCTTCATGCTAAAAACACTGACAGGCGCAGGAATATTGGCCTCAACATCCTGCCTTTTATCCTGGATAAGTGGCTCGTCAATAACAGGGTCCTTTATCTTATTGCTCGCAAAGATATCCTGCCCATTATCAAGTATCTGCTTCTGGTTCTGAGCATTTAGATAGTTCTGGGCTTCCTGCTCTTCTTCCTTGCTGTCAAGGATCCCGATATTCATTTCTGACTGCTTGGCAGTCCAGTTGTAGAGTTTTTGTGTATCCATAGGATAACCTCCTATTTCAAAAGGCAAACGCCCCACAAATATGTTTTATACTGAAGAATTTCCATTTCGTTTTTATCTTTTTCATAATCCTTGGCAAAGTTTTTAGAAAGGTCGTCCAATGACTTTTTCCAGTCTTCAGGGTTATTATCAAGAATGATCTTCTTTTTATTTCTTCTTTTAGCTTCCGCATTCATTCTTGTGCGAAGCGCCCTCTTTACACCATCTATCCTGTTAATAAGAGCCGTTCTTTCAGATTTGCTAAGGACATCACACAGCAGATAGTTTATTGTTTTTTCATCAAGGGCCAGTATCCTGTCTGCAAAAAGCTTATCCACAGCAGGAACCTGAAGTTCATCTGCATATTCAATGTTCCTCATACGATTTATCCCATATAAACCTTTTTGGTAAATATCTTCATAATCCAGATTTCCAAATGCTATATCATTGTCTATCGCTTTTATTTGTGTGATCTCAACCGCATCATCAGTTTCCTCTTGTTCACACAGGTAATTTCCCATGTTTCTGTCCACCTGTCCGCAGATCAGGTCAAAAAGCTGAAGATTTAGGAGCTGCCTGTATGCCTTTGGCGAATACCTGACTTTCTTTTTATTCTTTTCGGCATTTTTTACAATGCTCGTTATCTTATCTCCCTTGGCCTCTTCCATGGATATGCCATTCATTTGTTTTCCATTAATGGAAAGTTTTACCAATTTAGACTCTGAAACCATATCTCCTATCTGAAGAAAATTTGCCAGTCTGCTAGTGGCCACATTTCTCTTGGAAATCTCTGCATTTTTCTGTATCTGTGCATCTCTGAATGATATTGCACTCAGAGTCTTCTTTTTCATCATTTCCTTTAGTTCATTATTTATAAAATCCATGTCATTGTCTTTTTCTTCCGGATAAGCATTCGTCCGCTCCATAATTTCCAGCATCATATTATTTATTTCTTGATCTTTACCAAACATAGCAATGATAAACGCATAGAGTTTATCATCTTTTCTATAGGCTAATTTAAGCTGCTTTGCAGCTTCTGCTTCAGTTTTATATTTCTCCATTATCACGCGTTTGATCGCCTTCAGATAGCCAAGTCGCCTTTGGCTTTTATCATCTTCTTTTTCACTTAGTTTTTTAATTGGTTCATCCATAAGGACAAAAATATCATTGACCGGGCATTTCTCATTTTCTTTAAAATATTGTTTCTTCCCATCCTTTTCAATAATGTAAATCTTGGAAGTTCCTGCTCCTCCCTCTTCTAGTTTATAACCATCTTTTCCATGCTCGATATTATCAGTTCTGACCTCTGTAAGAACGTCAAGCCACGTCTTTGTAGTATTGACGTTAGCATTTGCCTCGTCCGTGGACAAAGCCTCTACCCTGCCAGCGAACATTATAGACTCATGCCGCATCTGAGCACGAAAATCCTTTATCATCTGTAGCCTTGCTTTTCCTTCAGCTGTCCAGGGATCTCTGTTTTCTATATAGTTTTCACAGGCGATGATAGTTTTAAGAAACAAATCCTGTATAACATCCTTTTTAGCAATGTCAAATTTCTCATTAAAGAGATTATCAAGGCTTTCAAGGTTATCCAGGATTGGCTTCATATACTTCTTCGACGGCGTACTTCTGGTGCCTTTCATCATGACACCTTTTTTTGAAAGAAAGGTATAATTGCCGCTTCTTATAAGAGATTGTTTCCTGCAAAATACATCCATGGCTGGCGGCATATGAGCAGGAACTTTCTCCCTTTGATCCACTATGGGCGCATCTGATGGCTCGCTGCCAGAGGCATGCTCATTGCCTGGCATGTCAATGCCAATCTCATTCATATGCTTTTCTTGTAGTGCAGCATTAGCGTCCTTAGCCTCTTTGATCTCTTTCTCATCCTCCAGGACCCCAATGTTCATATCCTGTTGTTTTGCCCAGCTATATAGTTTATGAGTATCCATATATTACTCCTTTTCAAATCATCGGGGCTTTATTTGCGGTATAACATTAAATATCTTTTCAAGCTGCAGATATTCTTTACATTCAATTTTTATGAGCTCATCGTCACCATACTGGTCTCTGGCTCTTTTTACGCTGTAAGCTAAAAGGCTCACTAACCTGTCTGAAGTTTCAGGCTTATCACAGCCAAGGTAAGTTATGATAAGATCTTCAAAGGCGTTCTTTTTCGCAAGAAGAAGCGCGCATCCATCCTTCGCCTTGTAAAAAGAGCTGATCTCGTCCTCAAAAAATCTTTTTTGCTCAAGGACAGTTCCCTTAGCTACTTGTTTTTTTATTTTGATAAACTCGAGATTGTCGATAAAAGAAATACTGTAGATATCTTTGGTAGAAACAGATTTAAACAGATCAAGAGCGCATAGCTCTTTTGCACGTGCACCATAGACATACACGCAGTCATCACCTGGAAGTTCAACAAGATCTTCAGAGATCCCGCTTTCAAGCACAACGTTTTTGTATTCTTCCAAAAGAAGAAATGCTATATCGCTGTCAACAAACTCCTCAGGAACATAGAGATAGAACACCCTGGAGTAAGTACCTTTGTTTTCATCAAATCCCACAAAAAACTGCAGGACTCCAGCGACAAATTCCTCGTCGTCAAACGCCCCAAGGGTGTAGTAATTCTCTTTTCCAATGTTGCTATATATATCTTCAGGAAAAAAATCTTTAAAAGCTTCAGCTTCATTTTTCGTAACTGTAAAAACAGACATAGGACAGATGCTCCTTCCGATAAATTCCTGATTATATAATATAATATTTCGTTAGCATCTGTCCTGAATTTAATAAATACTTAATTATTTCTTTTTTCTGTCCCGAAGGAGTTTTATGATAACTCTAATTTTGTGCAGCCTTCGACAACTGTCCATGATATCTCTTAAGTCCGGCATTCAGATACACCTTCAGGCTCTCCACCACATCCGTAGCGAAAGGTTTATCGCTGTTATAATATGCAGTGAAACTGGTATGGAGAATGTCTTGCCCACCATCGCCGCCGTCACGTCCTATCATCAGAATACCTCCGTTTCAAAGCAAAAGCTTACCAGACTGCCAACTTTTTTCGCATTTTCAGACGAAAAATCCTTTAACATTCTGCTGTATCCTCTGCCAGAAAACATATACATATATATAGGTGAATCCTTGGATAGGCTCTTTTTTGCTGCTGACTTGCCCCAAAAGATGAGGTCATTTATAAGAGCTCCTTCGTCGCTTCCGTAAGCAGCTACGCCTTCTATAAAAAGAGATCCATTCCTGATACTGGTAAGCATCCCTCCCTGAACTACGCCATCGTCATCAACCAGAAAAGTACTGGTTTTAGGGTCATAGCAGGTCCTGTCCAGTATTTCAAAGCTGTATCCTGAAGCTTCCCTTGCAAAATAGATCCACTGATCCTCTGACAGGTCATTAAGATGAAGACATCCCATTTCGGTCACAGGATCGTTAGCTTTTACATCTCCAAAACTGATCTCATACAATGAAAGTTTTTTCTCCTCTTCAAAGAAACCAAGATCTGCAAAGAACTTTTCTGTTTCTTCCTCCTGTTCCTCTGCAACATATTCGGAGTAAAAAACTGCGCTACACTTTGCGATTCTGGCCACATCCTTAAGCAGCGTCAAAAGAGCTTTAAGCGCATCTTCATTATTGTACGCATCTTCAATGATCACTTCTCTTACGGACAGGGCAAAAGTCTTGTCACTGCCGTCAGAAACTGTAGCCACTGCCATTACACCGCAGGCAGTATCAGATTCCACTTCATATAAGCCCATAAAGAAATCGCTCTGCTCCTTTACTGCTTCATCAAGTGGTGTCAGGAAAACCCCTCTATTCTTTTCATCAACTAGCGTCGCTGCAAAAGTCATATTGGCATCCTCCATGCATTATTTCTTTTTCCTGTCTCTGATAAGTTTTAATACCTCAAAAATGGAATCTATAAGAAGAAGGGTTCCGCAGGATAGCATGTACCAGCTGTTCTCAATGTCAGGCATTATAAGGATATACGCCCCCAAAAGGAAAGTTACGATCCCTTCAAATGAGTATCTGAAGCGCTCGAACACCTTGGTGTTGTATATCCTGAAATTGATGATGTTCTGATAAGCAAGAGAAAGAAGCAGTACTCCTAAGATCATGCTGGATACCACAAAAAGAGCTCCTTCCTTCACCAGAACTGCTGAGGTCAGAACCCAAAGCACGATACAGAGCATAACTCGTGGTCTTTCTTTTTTGAAATCCCATTCTGAGTTCTTTAAGTGCCTTATGGTGAGCACAACCTCGTAGATGCATGTAAATACAAGGACTGCGAACACCACGGATTCCATGGCAAAGTCAGGAAACGCAAAGCTTAATATGCTAAGAAGTAGCGTAAGGCCAATCCTTATTGACTCTTTTCTGTTGATCAGTCCCCAGGCTCTTACAAAGATTCCCTTGCTGTCATCGTCTTCTTTTTTTATGCTCTTTGCCTTGTTTTTTAAGTTAAGGGCATCGCTGCCTGCCATGTTGAAAAGAAGCTCTTCAAAGGCTTCAGGCCCTTTCATGGCGAACTCTCTTATGGTGTTGGCTCCGGTGTCAGTCATGGAGTTAAAGAGACTGTCAATGAAGTTTTCCCTGGCCCCAAGATCCATGCCCTCCACAAAACGGTCAATTAAATCTGTAATAAGGTGGCTCTCAGGAGCATGGTCCTTACAGGTTATAAGCCCCTCAGGACCAAGCATCCAGGTCTGCATGCTGTGCTGGATAAGAGCATGGGCTGAACTTCTTACTATGATGCTCTCCCCTGCCGGGGGTTCAAAGATCCTGCCAATAATTGAGTATTCAGGAGTTATCTTGGTGATCTTATCAAGAATATTGTTGATAAGGGCCTGATCAAGGACTTCATCGCAAAAGCCAGGCCCATCATTAATATAGACTCTCTTTAGCTTGGCCTGCTGTCTGATATCAAGATGAGCTGCGGCGTAAAGAGCAAGATGGGCTCCCTTGGAGTGACCAAGGATTATCACATCTCCAGAAGCTTCATTCACATGCCTTATGGCATAGTCAAGAGCCAGGTCCTGGGAAGGAACATTTGTGTAGCTTATCATGAAGTCTTCCTTCCAGCCTATGATGGTAGAATCTGTTCCTCTAAATGCAATGACTGTAGTGCCGTCACTTAAGGAATAAGTCACAGCTGCAAACTGCTTATCTGAGGTATCAAATATATCCTGAAAGTCAGAAATGACTATGTTCCCAAAGCGCTTACTTGATGCGCAATACCTTGCAAAGTCCAGATCTTCTTTACCGGAGCCTGCACGGGTATTTCTTATGGCGTGCATATCTTCCAGGTGGTAGATGGCGTCACGCAGGGTGGCAGTATCAGATTTTACGTGTTCAAAAAACGGCTTGTAATCAATATATACAAGCTCAGCCAGAACAAGGTTATCTTCAATTCTAAATTCCCGCTCTCCAAAATCCAGATCACCCTTCCAGAGAACGTAATCAGACAAATGAGCCATTATTGCTCCTTTTATGCTGTCTCAGATTTCATGCCGGTGTACAGCTGATAGTATTTCTGCTTTTTAGCGATGAGCTCATCGTGAGTACCCTGCTCAATGATCCTGCCCTGCTCAAGGACTATGATGCAGTCAGAGTTTCTGACAGTCGAGAGCCTGTGGGCAATTACAAAGGTTGTTCTGCCCTTCATGAGCCTGTCCATACCGTCCTGAACGATTTTCTCTGTTCTGGTGTCGATGGAGGATGTAGCCTCATCAAGGATCAGAACTGGAGGATCTGCGATAGCAGCTCTGGCAATTGCAAGGAGCTGTCTCTGTCCCTGAGAGAGGTTTGCACCGTCTCCTGTGAGCATTGTGTCGTACCCCTCAGGAAGTCTCTTTATAAAGCTGTGAGCATTGGCGAGCTTGGCTGCTGCAATCACTTCATCATCTGAAGCGTCAAGTTTTCCGTACCTTATATTGTCCATTACAGTTCCTGTAAACAGGTGCGTATCCTGAAGAACAATTCCAAGAGATCTTCTAAGATCTGCCTTTTTGATCTTGTTGATATTGATGTTGTCGTACCTTATCTTGCCGTCCTGAATGTCATAGAAGCGGTTGATGAGGTTTGTGATGGTGGTCTTACCTGCACCAGTTGAGCCGACAAAAGCAATCTTCTGACCTGGCTTTGCATGAAGCACAATATCGTGAAGTACCATCTTTTCATCGGTATAACCAAAGTCTACACCGTTAAAGGTAACATCGCCCTCCATTGGCTGGTATGTAGTGGTATCTGTAGCCTTGTGGTAATGCTTCCAGGCCCAGTGTCCGGTATGGTGATCAGCCTCAACAATCTCGCCGTCTTTCTCTTCGCTGTCCACAAGCATTACGTAGCCTTCATCAGTTTCAGGTTGCTCATCAAGGAGCTTAAATATTCTCTCAGCACCTGCAAGAGCCATGATGATGGAGTTAAACTGCATGCTGACCTGGTTTATAGGCATTGAAAAGCTCTTGTTAAAAGCAAGGAAGCTTGCAAGTCCGCCAACAGTAAATCCAACAGCAACGCTGTCTGAAAGGGCTATTGCTGCACCTATCATGGCGCAGAGAACGTAGCTGGTGTTTCCAAGCTGAGCGTTTATTGGTCCAAGAGCTCCAGAATAAGCATTAGCTTTAAATGCACTCTGACATAGTTCTTCGTTGAGCTCATCAAACCTTTCAATAGCTTCTCTTTCATGATTAAAGACTTTGACCACCTTCTGGCCTGTCATCATCTCCTCGATGAAACCATTGAGCTCGCCCAGGTTCTTTTGCTGAGCCACAAAATTCTTGCCTGAAGACTTGGTAGCCTTAGCAGAGCAAAAGAGCATGATGCCAACCATTACAAGAGTCACAAAAGTAAGTGGCAAGGACAGAACAACCATAGATACAAGAACCGAAACAATTGTGATGGCACTTGAGAGCATCTGAGGGATACTCTGGCTGATCATCTGCCTTAATGTATCAATGTCGTTGGTGTAAATTGACATGATATCGCCGTGGGCATGGGTATCAAAATACTTGATCGGAAGACTCTCCATGTGGGTAAAAAGATCTTCTCTTAATCTTTTTAGTGTTCCCTGGTTGATCTCAACCATGACCCTTGCCTGTAAAAAAGCCGAGAAAACGCCAAGGGCATAAAACCCTGCTACTCTCACGATGGCCCCAAGAAGTGGTCCATAGTCAGTACTGCCGCTATCAAGCATGGGCTGAATATAAGCGTCAATAAGTGTCTTGGTGAAAAGAGTTCCCTGAACGCTTGAAAATACAGTCAAAAGTATACATACAAGTACCGTCAGCATATGAATGGGATAGAACTTGAATACATATCCCATGATCCTCTTAAACAATGCGCCAGGATTTTCAACCTTAGGCCTTGGCATTCCTCTGCCTCTGGCTCCTGGTCCGCCTTTTATCTCTTTAACTTCTGCCATAATCTATTCCTCCATTAAGCGCTGGGGCGATCAAAGTCCGCATCGCCGCTTCCGCCGGTCTGAGATTCGTAAACTTCTCTGTAGATGTTGTTGTTCTTTAGGAGCTCCTCATGGCTTCCAAAACCGTTGATCTGTCCATCATCCATAACAATTATCCTGTCGCAGTTCTGAACTGAACTGATCCTCTGAGCGATGATGAGCTTGGTGGTTCCAGGAATCTCCTCTGCAAATGCCTTTCTGATCTTGGCATCCGTGGCTGTATCTACCGCACTGGTGGAGTCGTCTAAGATAAGGATCTTGGGCTTTTTAAGAAGCGCTCTTGCAATACAGAGCCTCTGCCTCTGTCCGCCTGATACATTGGTTCCGCCCTGCTCTATGACAGTGTCATACCCATCAGGCATCCTCTCTATAAATTCATCTGCGCAGGCCATCTCACATACCCTCTTGCACTCATCAAGTGTGGCATCCTTTTTGCCCCACCTTAAGTTATCAAGGATAGTTCCGGAAAAGAGAACGTTCTTTTGAAGCACAACAGAAACCTGATCTCGCAAAACTTCCATGTCGTAGTCTCTTACATCAACTCCGCCAACCTTGATGCTTCCAGCTGTTACGTCGTAGAGCCTGCTGATAAGGTTAACAAGTGATGACTTGGCAGAACCTGTTCCTCCGATGACACCAATAGTTTCTCCTGACTTGATCGAAAGATTTATATTTTTAAGTACCGGTTCATCAGACTCTTTATCGTAAGCAAAGTCCACGTTTTCAAAAGAAATACTGCCATCAGCTACTTCCATTACAGGATCCTTTGGATTTACCAGATCAGCTTTTTCCTCGATAACCTCTGCAATTCTCTTGCCACTTGCTGCTGCCATGGTAAGCATTACGAAGATAACTGCAAGGAACATAAGGCTCATAAGAATGTTCATGCAGTAAGTCAGAAGGCTCATGAGATTTCCTGTTGAAAGCTCGCCGCCAACTATCATGTGAGCACCAAACCAGCTGATAAGCAGGATGCAGGCATAAACCGTACCTGTCATAAGCGGGCTCATATATACTACGTTCATCTCTGCCTTAACAAACATGTTGTAGATGTTGAGGGCAGCTTTTTTAAACTTGTCATTCTCATAGTCCTCACGAACGTAGGCCTTTACAACTCTTATGGCTGATACATTTTCCTGAACGCTCTCATTTAAGGCGTCATACTTTTCAAATACTTCTTTGAAGTACTTGGATGCCTTGTTCATAACAAACATGATGACAACTGAAAGGAATAACACCGCGATAAAATAGATGCTGGCAAGCCTTGGGCTGATGATAAAGCTCATGACCATGGCAACTACCATTGAAGAAGGCGCTCTCATGGCCATCCTCAGGGTCATCATATAGGCATTCTGGATGTTTGTTACATCTGTGGTCAGCCTGGTTACAAGTCCTGATGTGGAGAACTTGTCTATGTTTGAAAAAGAAAAGGTCTGAATATTATCAAACATAGCCTTGCGGAGGTTTTTGGCAAAACCAGTGGATGCCTTGGATCCAAAATAAGCGCCTCCAATACCGCATAAAAGACCAAGAATGGCAATGACGATCATCATGCCTCCGGTCTCAAAAATGTATTCCATATTTTTCCCATAGATACCTATGTCTACGATCCTTGCCATAAGGATTGGGATGACCATTTCGCAGACAACCTCGCCCAGCATACAGACAGGTGTCAGTATCGATGGGAGTTTGTATTCTTTTACCTGGGATAAAAGTGTCTTAAGCATATATTATCTCCCTTGATCACTTATTTTTTCGTTGCACAAACAATAATATATTGCATGCAATTCAATGTCAACTTCATGAAAAAAAGCATGCCCCTGGACTGATGGTCCTCTCCTCATCAGTTCACGGGCATGTATCATTATTTATTCATAAAGGTTCTGACATTGATACCATTTACCTCAATATGATCATCAACCTCAATAACAAGACATTGTCTGCCATCAATGATCCTTGATTCTACAAGGTCTGTCCTCTCCGGATTGACCTTAATAACTACATCAGGAGTCTCAATATCAAACTTCTTGGTATGGGCTATGTTGCTGGCAAGAAGTGGATAATCCTCATTTCCTGCACATTTTTCATAGGTCTCATCGAAAAATCCAAGGCGCTCCTCGGAAACTCCGCTGTCTGAAAGAAGCTGCTTTACATCCTTTTTAGTTAGCTCTAATGGCTCCGGATCCCCTTCGTGATCCTCAATCATGTCGTTGAGGTTGTCGTGGATATTTCTCATGATGTCGTAATCTGCATCTTCACCAATGGCGCTCTGTACTACAGCATCGAAAAGATCCTTCTGCTCCGGGGCAGATATTGGAGCCCTTCCTCCAAACATAGCTTCCACAAACTCAGGCTGAAGGTCATCAGGCTTTTTGGTGAAGTAGAGCATGTTGTGGATGTCTGTATTTCTTTCGATAAACGCCGGGAAAAGAAATCCCTTTACCGGAGCATCTACTACCCAGTCCCTGTACCTCTCCTCTATGACATTATCTTTTTCATTGTAGCCAAGACCAGCCTTGGAGAGCTTAACAGGACAGATGCTGCAGAGCATGTAATCGTAGATGTTGTCAGATGCATCCTCCATCTCGATTCCGTCCCTTGTAACTCCAGGAATGTCGTAAACTGCGTGAACTACTATGATGTAATAATTCTCACCGTCTACATAGTTTGCAATGATCTTGTCGTAGAACTCCTCAAGAAGCTCATCATCAGCGAGCTTGGAGTTTCTTAGTGTCAAAAGAAAGTCTTGAGTTCCTCCGGGCTGTTCCTGTTCAATAGGAAACTCAAGACTTATCAGATTCTTACCAAAGGTCCCTGCGAGAGTATGCTGAAAAATATCCAGATACTTGAACATCTCCTCATCATGAATGGATCCAAAGGCCTTCCTGAATGTAAGGCGCTTGTTCTTTTCATGATCCACATAGCACCCGCAGATATTGTCGATGGTACATCTGTCAGGTGTGAACTGCTTTTTGATCTCTAGTGTTTCTGCCTTATTCATTTAAATAATTACTTCCCCTTATTCATAAATTTGTCGCACATATCCTCTGCGAACTGCACAGGATAAAGCTGCACCATGATGGAATCAATCAGATTTCCGATTGTCATCCTGAATGCTATTTTAACAAATTTATCATAAGTAGTATCAAACATTTTTTCAAATACTTTAATACTCTCAACGTCAATCTGGTTAACTATTGGAGTACTGATGTCTGTAGGCACGCCAAGCATGGATGAAAGGCTGGTTGCACTGGTGCCCATCATCTGGTTCATTGCTTCTGATGCTGCAGATAAATGAAGATCCGTGATATCGCCATCTGTGTTGGTTCCATCGCCGCCCATCATAAGATCAGTCATTACCTTTACATCCTGCTCTTTAAGTACAAGGACATTGTTTCCCTCAAGTCCCTTTACATAATGGATCTGAACGAAGATACAGGTCTTCTCATAGTCGTCTAAAGCTTCACTTCTCTTTATAACCTTAACGTTGGGTGTTGTGATATCAACCTTCTTATTTACCATCATACTTAAGGTTGTTGCTGAATTACCCATGCTGATATTAGCAATTTCACCCAGAATATCTATCTGGTCATTAGTGAGTACATAATCTTCCAAGCCCGTCACCTCCATATGTCTGTCGATACGTAACCATACTAATATTTTAGTTTAGTTTTGGTATCTTTGTAAAGGCGGATTTACGGTTGTAAGAAAAGCTTTATTCTTTTTTTAGATTATCATTAATTTGATATCTGATTACATATGATCATTTATTTTTGTTTTGTGATTATTTTACAAAGAGTTAATTGATTATTTGTGATTATTTGTGATTGCTATTGATTGAAGGGGGTGCTATCATAAGCTTAACCTAATCTGTGAATGTGAGGGAATACCATGCTTACAGAAGAACGACGCAATCTGATCGTTTCATATGTCAACGAAAAAAATGCAGTGACTGTTGCAGAGCTTATGGAGGAGTTTGATGCTTCTGCTGCCACCATCCGAAGAGATTTAAGTGCTCTCCACGATGAGAAAAGGATCCAGAAGGTCTTTGGCGGAGCAACTTCTATAAATAAGGGAGACATCAGTACCTTTGAACCATCTGTATCAGCCAAGGCAACTCTCAATATTGAAGAAAAGGACGCCATCAGCAGATACGCAGCTTCCCTTATCAATGACGACGATTTTGTCTACATCGATTCCGGAACTACTACCCTTGAGATGATCAAGTACATAGACAACCACAAGGCCAAGTACATCACTAACGGTATTGTCCATGCCAAGAAGCTCCTTGAAAAGGGTCTTAATACCATGATCATCGGCGGAAGATGCAAGGCATCAACTGAAGCCATCATAGGTCCCGAGTGCATCGATGGCATCAGCAAGTATCACTTCACCAAGGCATTTATGGGAACCAACGGTATTTCCATAAGCGCTGGCTACACCACTCCAGATGTGGATGAAGCAATGGTCAAGGAGGAGGCAGTAAGGCATGCTTATCTTTCCTATATCCTTGCAGATCACAGTAAGTTTGGTCAGATAAGCTCAGTCACATTTGCAGACATAGCAAGCTGCTGCATCATAACCGATAAGGAAGCAACTAAAAACTATACCAGCAAGACCATCATCAAGGTGGTCCCAAAAGGGAGGTAAAAATGATCTATACAGTCACATTCAATCCTGCTATCGACTACGTAGTCCGGATGAGTGATGAGCTCTTACCTGGTATGACAAACAGGTCAGACTCAGAGGAATGCTACTTCGGTGGAAAGGGCATCAACGTTTCCACAATTCTTAATAATCTTGGAATAGAAAACACTGCTCTTGGCTTTGTTGCAGGCTTTACAGGCAAGGCAATAGAAGAAAGCGTGATAGGAAAAGGTATTCACGCTGATTTTGTAGAGCTGCCAGAGGGTATGAGCCGAATAAACGTCAAGATAAAGGGCGCTGCTGAAACAGAGATAAACGCTCAGGGACCTAAGATTCCACAGGATGCCCAGGACAAGCTCTTTTCCAAAATAAATGCTCTAAAGGACGGAGATGTGCTCATCCTTGCCGGAAGTATTCCAAACTCCCTGCCAAGTGATGTATATGAAAAGATCATCGCCCTTGTAAATGACAGAAAAATTGAAGTCGTTGTGGATGCGACGAAGGATCTTCTTAAGAATGTCCTTAAATATCATCCATTCCTTATAAAGCCCAACAATCACGAACTTGGTGAGATGTTTGGCACAGTGCTTAAAACCGATGACGAGATCGAAGCTCACGCCAAAAAGCTTCAGGAACTCGGTGCAAGGAACGTTCTTATTTCCATGGCAGGTGATGGGGCAATGCTCATCTCTGAAGACGGACGGAAATTCCGCATTGGGGTTCCAAAGGGACAGGTTAGAAACTCCGTTGGCGCCGGAGATTCTATGGTCGCAGGATTCATCGCAGGTTACCACAAGTATGGAGACTATGACAAAGCTCTTAAGATGGGAACTGCCGCAGGATCAGCCACCGCCTTTTCTGACGATCTTGCCACAGGCGAGGCAATACTTAATCTTTATGAAAGTCTTTAAGAGGAAGATTTGTAAAGGTTTGTAAGGGGATACTACAAAAAAGAGGTTTTTAAAAGGAGGGTCTATGAAAATCACAGATTTACTTAAAAAGGAAGGCATCGCTTTAAACGTAGATGCCGCAGATCAGAATGCAGCCATTGATAAGCTCATCGCGCTGCATGAAGCTGTTGGTAACTTGTCAAACGTATCTGCCTTCAAGGAAGCAATCCTTGAAAGAGAAAAGAAGGGCTCAACAGCCATCGGAATGGGTATTGCAGTGCCTCACGGCAAGTCTTCTGCTGTTTCCAAGGCAGGTGTTACTGCCATCACTATTCCAGCAGGAATCGACTACAAGTCCCTTGATGGCAACCCAAGCAATCTTTTCTTCATGATTGCAGCTCCTGACACAGCAGCTGACACACATCTTGAAGTGCTCTCAAAACTGATGACACTTCTCATGGATCAAAATTTTGCAAAAAAACTCGTAGAAGCTAAGACAGCAGATGAGTTCCTTAGTATAATTGATAGTAAGGAAGCTGAGAAGGATAAGGAAGAGGCAGCCAAGAAAGCTGCAGCTGCTCCTGCCGCCGCTCCTAAGACAGCTAAAAAGCTTGTTGGTGTTACAGCCTGCCCTACAGGAATCGCTCACACCTTCATGGCAGCTGAGGCTCTTGAGCTCAAGGCAAAAGAGCTTGGCATCGACATCAAGGTTGAAAAAGATGGTTCCGGCGGAGCTAAGGACGTTCTTACGGCAGCAGATATCGAGGCAGCTGACGCTGTTATCGTTGCCTGTGACAAGAACATCGAGATGGGCAGATTCAATGGCAAGCCTGTTATCATAACTTCCACAAAGGAAGCCATCCACTCTCCAGAAGCACTTCTTGAGAAGGCTACTTCAGGAAACGTTGCAGTATACCAGCACACAGGCGCTGTAACCAAGGCAGCTGACACTACAGCCAACGAGAGCGTAGGAAGAAAAGCTTACAAGCACCTTATGAACGGTGTTTCACACATGCTTCCATTCGTTATTGGCGGTGGTATCCTTATCGCTATTGCATTCCTTTTAGATGACTATTCAATCGATCCAAGCAACTTTGGTTCAAATACACCAATTGCAGCATGGTTTAAGACAATCGGCGGCGCAGCATTTGGCTTTATGCTTCCTATCCTGGCAGGTTTCATCGCCCAGAGTATCGCTGATCGCCCAGGTCTTGCAGTTGGTTTTGTAGGCGGATATCTTGCATCTACAGGTGCTACCTTTGCTGCTCCAGGCGGCGATGTTCCATCAGCTTTCCTGGGTGCTCTTGTAGCAGGTTTTATAGGCGGTTACATAGTAGTTGGTCTTAAGAAGCTCTTTGAATTCCTTCCTCAGTCACTGGAGGGAATCAAGCCAGTACTTATCTATCCTCTTATTGGATCACTGCTTATCGCCATTGTTATGTGCCTCATCAACCCGATAGTTGGTGCCCTTAACGTATGGATCTCAGGCGTTCTTACAGGAATGAGCAGCGGATCAATAATCGCTCTTGGTGCTCTCCTCGGTGCAATGATGGCAACTGATATGGGCGGCCCTCTCAACAAGGCTGCATACGTATTTGCTACTGCTGCCCTTGCTAACCAGAACGAGACAGGCTTCATGATCATGGCAGCTGTTATGGTTGGTGGTATGGTTCCTCCGATTGCAATTGCCCTTGCTACTATCATCTTTAAAAAGAAATTTACTGCAGCTGAAAGAAAGTCAGGCCCTGTTAACTTCATCATGGGACTGTCCTTCATCACAGAGGGTGCTATCCCTTACGCAGCAGCTGATCCTCTTCACGTGATTCCTTCTCTTCTTGTAGGATCAGGCGTTGCAGGTGCTCTCTCAATGGCATTTGGTTGTACACTTCGTGCTCCTCACGGCGGAATCTTCGTATTCCCTGTTGTAGGTAACATGGTGATGTACCTCGTTGCTCTCCTTGCAGGTTCAGCTGTAGGATGCCTGCTTCTTGGAATCCTTAAAAAGGACGCGAAGGAAGCTTAAAGCAAACACTTTCCCAGCCGCTTTTTGGGCGGCTGGGTAATGATAACTTCACCAAAAGAAAGGAATAAAACTATGGTATCACAGAAAATCACAGTAACTAACGAACAGGGAATGCACATGCGTCCAGCAAGTGTTTTCAGCCAGGCAATGACCCCTTTTTCCTGCGATGTTAAGATCAATTTCAACGGAAACACTTTCGATGCAAAGAGCGTAATGATGCTCATGAGCGCATGCATCAAATGCGGCGCAGAGATCGAAGTTGTTTGCGATGGAGCAGATGAGCAGGACGCACTTAAAAAAGCTATCGAGCTCATTGAGAGCGGATTAGGAGACTGACCTTGGTTACTTAATGAGGTCTTTTCGAATTTAGTAAACAAGGTCGTTCTGGCGCAGGCACCGCCTGCGAGCAGAACTTCCTTATGGAGGTAATGAAATGTACTTGGGAATTCCCGCATCCCGCGGTATTGGCATAGGCAGTATCTGTGTTATAGCTGAGCATGAGCTTAAGTATGACAACGCAAAAATTGAAGATACAGAGGCTGAACAGAAGCGTTTTAGTGACGCCATTGAAAAATTCAAGAAGGAAACCTCAGAGATGGCTGAGGATATCAGAAAGAGGATCGGTCCCAAGGAAGCTGAGATCTTAGAGGGTCATCTTGTTATGATCTCTGATCCCAGCATGTCTGGCGAGATGAACAAGATGATTGCAGCAGGCCAGTGCGCAGAAGCTGCTGTTGAGGCTGTATGCGATATGTTCATTGGAATGTTTTCCAAGATGGACGATGACATGATGCGCCAGAGAGCTTCTGATATCAGCGATGTAAAGGTTAGTCTTCTAAAGATCCTACTTGGTATTGAGGACGTTGACATCAGCAAGGTAGCTCCCGGAACTGTTCTGGTTGCCAAGGATCTTACACCTTCGATGACAAGCCAGATCCACAAGGAAAATGTGGCAGGCATCATCACAGAGGTTGGTGGCAAGACTTCCCACTCTGCTATCCTTGCAAGGGCTCTTGAAATCCCTGCTGTTCTCTCCGTCCCTGACATCACAACTCTTGTTAAGGACAAGGACACAGCAATTGTTGATGGCACTGAGGGAAATGTTTACATCAATCCTGAGGGAGATATCCTTTCAAGCTATATCATCAAGCGCGAAGAATTCATCAAAAAACAGGCTGAGCTTAAGAACTTCCTGGGAAAAGAAACTGTCACAGCCGACGGTACAAGCCTTGAGCTGTTCTGTAACATCGGAACTCCTAAGGACGCCAAAAAAGCTGTTGAATGTGACGGCGAGGGAATAGGTCTTTTCCGTTCAGAGTTCCTGTTCATGGATAACAACCACCTGCCCTCTGAGGAGGAGCAGTTTGCTGCCTACAAGGAAGCTGCAGAGGTTCTTGGAGGAAAAGCAGTTATCATCAGGACTCTTGATATCGGCGGAGACAAGGATATCCCTTACCTTAACATGAAGAAGGAAGAAAATCCTTTCCTTGGCTACAGAGCTGTACGGTACTGTCTTGGCAACAGGGACACCTATAAGGTCCAGCTTCGCGCCATTATTAGAGCCAGCGCCTTTGGTAAGGTCAAGATCATGGTACCTCTTGTAACCTGCGTTGAAGAGATCCGTGAAGTCAAGGCTCTTGTTGCTGATATCAAAAAAGACCTGGATGCAGAGGGAATTGCTTATGACAAGAACATTGAGGTCGGCTGCATGATCGAGACAGCATCTGCTTCTCTTATCGCAGACCTTCTGGCTAAGGAATCTGATTTCTTCTCCATCGGAACCAATGACCTTACCCAGTACACCATGAGTGTAGACAGAGGAAATGCTGATGTTGCGTACCTCTACTCCACCTTCCAGCCATCAGTTCTTCGTTCCATTAAGCACATCATAGAATGTGGAAGAGCTGCTGGAATTCCAGTTGGTATGTGCGGTGAGGCTGCTGCCGATCCTCTGATGATACCACTTCTTATATCCTTTGGACTTACAGAGTTCTCTGTAAATCCAGTACTTGTATTAACAGCAAGATGCATTATCTCCAAGTGGAGTAAAGCAGAAGCTGATGAACTTGCAAACAAGGTAATGAATCTGGATACCGAAAAAGAAATAACCAAGCTCCTGAAAAAAGAAGCTAAAGAATGATCATATCATGATGATAAAAGCGCTAAGGTGACGCGATCTGCGTTCCTTGGCGCTTATTTTTTATTTAATTCTCTTTATTTTTCTTAATTTTTCATTAAGATGGTTTAAATATGCGGAATTGTAGAAAAAATTGTAGTAGAATTTTAGTGTACGCGACTACTGACATAGTTCTGATTATACTCGCAGGAGGAGAATATGCAGTCAGATTTAGTCATCAAAGAGAATGAACTGCTGGACCCATCGAATTATCCAGAAGATCAGCGCCAGCTGGTTGAGGATTTTAATGCTCGTATTATGCGTTTGACCGGCATCATTACCGGAATTGGCAAAGAGTATCATACAATCTGGGTCATAAATGCTACTACAAAAAAGATGTATCTATACCGCTCCACTGGTGAAAATACAAATCGAGATGCAGTGGAACTGGGATTTAAGTTTGACAACTACGACCGTTTTATTGAGGAATACGTAGATCGCTGCGTAGTGAACAGCATTGAGAGCATCCAGCGTGATACTAAGCTGGACGCAGTATTTTCCAGAATTAAAGGCGGTGGGCTCTTCACCCTTGATTATATGCGCCTTGCTGATGACGGAAATATGTCCTACCATCAGATGGCCTTTGCCCTGGCCGGACAGCCGGAAGAAACCGATAATTTCATCCTGGCCTTCAGGGATATTGATAAATCCATCCGCAAGCATATTGCTGATAAGCGCTATTTAAGAGAACAGCTTGATATCGTGGAGACCTTAAGCCGCGATTACTACAATATTTTCAAGATCAACCCCCAGACTGGTGACGTGGTCATCCTAAAGCTTGACGGCTATGTTACAAAAGGTATGGAAGGTGCAGGCGATAAGATATATCCCTACGAAGTACTCTATAAGCAGTACGTTAAGGACCGTGTGTACTCAGAGGATCAGGAGTGGATGTATGAAGCCATCTCTCTGCCTGTTATCAAGAGCAAGCTAAAAAATAATTCGGAATACGTTTCCAGTTATCGCGTTATGGATAATGGCGAGGTACACTATTATCAATTTACCTATATTCTTATCAACGCCAACATTCCAAACAGTGCTATGCTGGCCGGTTTCAAAAACGTAGACGACATCGTTGCCTCTGCCAAGGAGCGCGCAAATCTTGAGATCCTGGCCAACACCGATATGATGACAGGAATCTTAAACCGTGGCGGCGGCGAACGAAAAGTAATAGATGCCATGGCAAACAACAAACCTGGAATGCTCTGCATCATGGATGCTGACAAGTTCAAGAGCATCAACGATGACTTCGGACATAATGTGGGCGACAAAGTCCTTCGCGTCATTGCAGATGCACTAAAGATAACCTTCAGGGATGAAGATATCATCTTCCGTTTAGGCGGTGATGAATATGCTGTATATGTTATGGATCTGAATGATGAAGAGGCCGGAAAGGTTGTAATAGAACGCGCTTTTAATGAGATTTACAAGATGGATATTCCTGAGCTGGGAGACAGAAAGATCCACGTCAGCGCCGGAGCCGTATTCTACAAAGAAGGCGATAAGCGAACCTTTGAAGAGCTTTACAAGCTGGCAGACAGCGCTGTATATGAAAGCAAAAAGATTAGTGGAAGCGCACTGAATTTCCGCTAAAAGCAGTATTTATAAAATAATAATTCACAAAAAAACATAGTTTTTTCATACATTTTTAGTTCTTTTATCATTGCCAAGAAAAGCCTTTTTCGTTATGATAAATCTCGCTACGTGATTTCAACTTGTTTTTCAACCTTTAGGAGGTAACGAGATGGGAGAATGGAAACTGGCCTTTGACAGGATAATGGATCAGCTCTACAATCATCCAGAAGAGATGAGAGCTAGACTTCTTAATAAGTATGATTATATTGGCAGGGATGAGAAGAAACCCCAGACAGCCATAGAGATGTTAAGAAGCATTCACAGTTAAACATGAATAGTAAAACCCCTTAGGAACGATTGATTCCTAAGGGGCTTTCCTTTGTCTTTATGTTAGATCCTGCTGATGCCATCGTCGGTGTACAGTTCATAGGATGAAGGCTCAGCTTCAAAGCATATATATGAAAGGTCATCTTTTGTGACATCTCCCATGCCCTTTGAAGGCTCTGTAAGTGGAAGCACATGTCCTTTTCTTACAAATACCAGTATCTCATCAAGCTCTGCCTCGATGTAGTGATCGCCCTTTTCAATGATCTCCTCATCGTAGTCGTCAAAAGCTCTGAATCTTATAAGCTTCATATCCTCAGGAAGATATACATACCTGCCTGTGGCGTTCTGGGTGTAAACAGGGGCAAGCATAAGGCTCTCGCCAAGAAGGAGCTGATCCTCAACCTGAGAGCTTCTCTCATCGTCATACTCAAAGCAAAGAGGCTTAAAGAGCATCCTGTCATTAAGGACAGCCTTCATGTACTCAGAATAAAGATATGGAACAAGTGCATATCTTAAGTTCACTATATTCCTGAAGGCAGGAATGTTTTCAAAGCGGTAAAACTCCTGGCGCCTTGTTCCCTCTGCAGAGTGGTTCCTGAACAGCGGTGTAAAGATTCCAAAGGCTGCCCATCTAAGAAGCAGGTCCTCTGTAACGTCACTGTCAAAGCCGCCTATATCAGCGCCAGAATAAAGGAATCCTGTCATGGAAAGAGCTGGCATTTCCTGAATGTTCATAAGAAGATGTGACCACCAGGAGTGGTTATCTCCACACCATATTCCTCCGTATCTGTGGGCTCCAATGAAGGAAGACCTTGAGAACATAAGGATCCTCTTATCTGGAGATATCTTTTCAAAGGCCTCTCCTGCTGCCCTGGTCATGTTGTAGCCAAAGATATTGTGGACCTTGTCGTGTCTTATCTTTTTGCCCTTGTATTCATGATAGAATCTCTTATAATCAGCCTCGTTGTTGCTGATGTGGGCAATAAGGTCCCTGAATCCAAAGAATTCCCTGACTCCCAGGTTCTTGCCCTTATATGTGTCTATCTGGTCAAATACTTCGTTTAAGTGATCCTCTGTATAGAATATGGCAGGCTCATTCATATCGTTCCAGAAGCCGTCAATTCCAGCATCAGTTAAGATCTTGTACTTGCCGCCAAACCAGGCTCTTGCTTCATCCTTGAGGAAATCCGGGAAATGTACCTTGCCCGGCCATACAGCCGCCACAAGGTTTTCGCCATCTTCTTTTTTCACAAAGTAGTCGCCACTTACGCCTTCCTCGTAGATATCATAGCCATCTTCGATCTTAACACCTGCGTCTATAATGGGAACAAGATGGATCCCCCTGCTTTTCATCTCCTTAACAAACTCCGGAAAATCAGGGAAAGCTTTTTCATCTATGGTGAAGTCCTTGTACCTCTCCATGTAGTCGATATCAAGATAGATCATATCGATGGGAATGCCAGCTTCCTGGTACTTGTCTGCCACTTTCCTTACTTCATCAGCAGTTAAATAGCTCCATCTGCTCTGACCAAAACCAAAGGCCCACTTTGGCGGAATGTAGCTTCGTCCAATAATATGCCTGAAGGATGAAACGATATCCTTTGCGCTGTCTCCATCGATCACATAGATGTCCGCATCAAAGTCCTCAAAAGAGATACCCATCCTGTTATGGAGAGTATAGCCAATATCAAAGTTCACGCACCCTGGAGTATCAATATATATACCAAAGGTTTTCTTTTTGGAAAAAACGATCAAAAAGTTCTGGGAGGCATAGAGGGAGTGCTTGTTCTCAGTATGATTCGGATCATCGGAGTTGTTGCTTACATAGAGCCATCCTCTTTTATTGATGCCCCTTACAGTCTCTCCAAGGCCAAATACCTTGTCATCTTCCTCAAGGAAAAGAGATAGCTCCTTTGCCTCTTTATCCATGTCAAAATAGGGAATGTTTCCCTCTGAAAGTTTTATGTCCTCCACCACAGCATCTGTGGGGATTGGATCGCCTATCCTGAATTTTCTGACCATGTTTTTTCCCTCCTGGTAATTAATTCTAGCATAAAAAAGTGGTCAAAAGATCTGAAAATGCCTCCAGGTTATAGTCTGCCCGCTGACTCTTTGTGGCTGCGCCAATTGCAGCCACATCCATACCTGCAGCGTGGGCTGCGGTAACTCCTGCGTCAGCATCCTCAACCACAAGGCAGTTTGAAGGGCTCTCGGAAAGAAGCTCTGCGGCCTTTAGGAACACCTCTGGATCTGGCTTGGACTTTGTTATCATTGTTCCGTCAGCAACTGCGTCAAAGGCATCTGTAAGCTCTGTCCTTTCAAGGATGTATGCTGTATTCTTGCTGGATGAGCCGATGGCAAGACGATATCCACTCTCACGAAGCTTTTTTAAAGTGCTCCTGACATCCTCAGAAACATCGTTTCTATTCATGTCACCAAGAAACTGTCTGTAGGTATCATTCTTTTCCGCAAGGTATTCCTGCTTCTGGGCTTCAGAAATAGGCTTTCCCTTATACTTTTCAAGGATGATCTCAAGGCTCTCAGCCCTGCTTACGCCCCTGAGCCTGTCATTGTCTTTTTCTGTAAAGTCAATTGAGAGCTTCTCTGCCAGTTTTTTCCACGCCTTGAAGTGATACTTGTCAGTAAAGACCAGCACTCCGTCCAGATCAAAAATCACTGCTTTATACTGCATTTCTCACCTCCGGTGATAGTATAGGTTTTTCCTTTATGGTCAAAAGAAATCTCGTCGCCACTTATAAGTTCAACGACAATCTCTTTTTCATTTACAGATAACTGAAGGAGCCTTCCAAAGTAACCGAATTTAAAGGAGTAGCCCGTTACTGTCCCGGGCAGGAATGGATTGATAGAAAGGCCCTCTTCAGTGATCTTTACCCCTCCGAAACCAAACACAAAGGCCATATATGAGCCGCCCATGTTGGCTGTATGTACACCATCAGAGCTATTGCCGTGAAGGTTGAGAAGGTCAAGCTTAGCTGAATCTCCAAGGTAGGAGACAGCTTCATCGAATAGTCCAAGCCTTGATGCCTGCATTGAAAATACGCAGGTAGAAAGCGAGGAGTCGTGGGTTGTTATCTTTTCATAGTACCTGAAGCTCTTTTCCTGAGTAGTCTTATCTGCGCTGTCTGGGAAAAGAAAATGTGCAAGTACTGTATCCGCCTGCTTGCAGACCTGATATCTGTACAGGTGCAGCGGATGGTAATGAAGAAGAAGGGGAAACTCTTCCTTTGGAGTTGTCTCCAGGTCCCAGATGGGCTTTTGAAGGAAAGAATCATCCTGCGGATTGATCCCCAGCTCTTCATCGTAGGGAAGGTAAATGCTATCAGCAGCCTTTTCAATATCAGAAAGTTCCATGTCTGTTAAATGGAGCCTCTGTTTAAGGCCGATAATTTCTGGTGTGTCAGCGTATTTCTTAAGGAGCTTGATGGTCCATTTCATGCCATGTGCTGCCGCACAGTTGGTGTAGAAGTTGTTGTCAACCATGCAGGTATACTCGTCAGGGCCTGTAACTTCGTTGATGACAAATCTGCCTTTCCTGTCGTAGTTTCCTGTATCCAGCCAGAGACGTGACGTCTCGATCAGGATCTCGGCTCCCTCCTTTAATATGAAGTCCTTATCGCCGCAAGTCAGATAGTACTGAACTATGGCATAAGAAATTGCGCCATTTATGTGATATGCAGCTGTTCCGCTTGGGAAGTAGCCTGAGCACTCCTGTCCTGTAATGGTTCTCCAGGGATAGAGCGCACCTTTTTTATGTCCCAAAAGGGCTGCATTTTCTCTCGCTTTGTCAAGTGTCTTGTATCTGAAATGAAGGATATTCCTGGCAAGGTCTGTATCTGTCAGCGTAAAGAATGGCAGTGCATACATCTCTGTATCCCAGAAATAGTGGCCTTCGTAGCCTTCTCCTGTAAGGCCCTTTGCCGCCATACTGTAGCCAGGTGTCCTAGGAGCAGAGCAAAAGAGCTCGTACATGTTAAAGCTCATTGAGAGATTAAGGTCCTCATCTCCAAAGATCTCCATGCCTGACCGAAGCCAAAAGTCCTTAAGTATAGCGCTCTGTCTGTCGTATAAAGCCTTAAGGCCATTGCCATCTGTGCCCACTTTTTTCATAGCATCCAAAAGAACTTTGTGGGCGTCATCTTTTGGATCGTCACACCTAAGTGAATCTGAAAAAGTGCAAAGCTTTAAAAGACTGATCTCCTGATCCTGACAGATGTGGGCCTTTATGTAGCTGCAAAGCCTCTTGTCATTGTCATTGTCGCAGACCTCTATGTGGTCGTCCTCGCCAAATAAGAGGTGTGCTGAAGCAGACGCTATGCTGATGCCGCTTACCTTGGTGCGGCTGACACACAAAGTGATATCGCCCACAACCTCAGAGCTTGTAACCTCCAAATATGAGGGGCTCTCTGAAGCAAGACGCGGATCTGTTGGATCTGAATAGTTCTTAACGTCTGCAATATGCCAGGAATCAAAGACTATCTCCCCGTCAAAATCAAGGGATCTTACACTGTACTCGATGGTAAAGAGCTGTGGAATATCAAGGTGCGCAACTCTTTTTGTCACGATCTTTACAGTGTTTCCAAGAGGACTTTTCCAGACTATTTCCCTGGAAGTAAAGCCCTGATCCATATCAAGGATCCTCTGGTTTGAGATAAGCTCTCCCGTTCCCATATCGAATCTCTCACCGCAGATATAAAGGTCAATTGACTGTGTATCTGCAACGTTTAGCATTGTCTGCTTTTCTTCAATGAGGTTACACAGGCTCTCAGCCTGCTTCATTGGGATAGTCTCATAAACTCCCGCCAGGTACATGCCGCGCATTGTCGAAAAGTCAGCGGGCACACCTTCTTCAAGTGTGCCCCTAACTCCAATGTACCCATTGGCATTTGAAAACAATGTTTCGTTTAACCTAAGTATTTTGTTATCGTATCTCTCATCACGTCTGATGACACGATTACTGTTGTACATAATATGCCTCAAGTGCTTTCTGAAGTGTATCGATGAACTGATCTGTATCCTTTATTGAACCCTTAGCAAAATCCTGGAAGATAACTGAAGTTACGTTCTGTGCAAGTCCAGCCTTCCATCCCTGCCAGTGCCATGCAGATGTCTTGCCTGCTGCTGTGTACTCACCAATAGTTGCTGCAAATGGATCATCAGGAGCGAACTCAGATGTTGTGAAAGGTGATACGCATCCGCAGTCCTTAGCAAGGATCTCCTGGCCGCCGTCGTTCTGTGAGCACCACTGGATAAATGCCTTAGCTGCATCTACGTTTCCGCCGTTGTAAAGTCCCCACCAGTTAGGTGAATTAGTCTGGATAGTATCCTGTCCCTCGATGAATGCGTAAGGGATCATACCAACTTCGAAGTTGCCAGCTGCTGCATACTGATCAGCATAAGTTGTTGTCATAGAAGCGCCGATCCATGAACCCTGTGTAACGAAAGCATACTGTCCGCTTGCAAATCCAAGAACCTGGTCATCATATGAGCCTGAGATTCCCTTAGGATCTGTGTACTCGTTGAAAAGAGCTACCATCTCTGCAAAAGCCTTAGCACGGTCAAGATCAAGCTTTCCGCCGTCGTTGATAAGATCAAGGTATGTTGTGTCATCTCTCTTAAGACCTGAATCAAGGTATGTTCCAAAGAGGTGCTGACCTGCTGTCCACCAAAGGTTAGCTGACTCTGTGTAGTAACCAACAACTGCTGTAAGTCCAAGCTCGTCCTTCATAGAGTCGATCTTTTCAAAAGCTGCTCTCATGCTCTCAGGGCCTGTGATTGACTTAGGATCGATACCAGCCTTGTCGAGGATTGACTTGTTATATGTAAGTCCAATTGCTTCTGTTGTTGTAGGGAAGCCGTAAACGTGGCCGTCTGCAACGTACTCAGCCTCTGTGTCATTGGTCCATGCTTCGTCTGAAAGGTCTACAAGAAGGTCTTTCCATGTCTCGTAGTGTGTGTCGCCTTCGAATACGAAGATGTCTGGCATATCATCAGCCTGGTAGTAGTTCTTTAAGATAGCCTGTGTATCCTGTCCACCACCGATGGTCTCGATGTCGATGGTTACGCCTGTCTGCTCCTTGTAAGTATCAGCAAGCTTTGTGAGGCCTTCCTGGATCTCTGCCTTGTTGTTAACAAGTCTTACAACTGTTCCCTCTGCTGAATCTGTCTTAGCCTCTGTTGTAGCTGCTGTGTCAGATGCAGTAGTGGTCTCTGTTGTCTCTGTTGTCTCTGGTGCCTGTGCGTTGTCTGCTGTTCCTGTTGTGCTTACGCCGCAACCAGCCAGAGCAAATGTCAGGGTAGTTGTTGCTGCAAGCATTAATGTTAAAGCTTTCTTTTTCATGTCTTCCTCCTTTTATATGAAAAAAATAATGCCCGTTTGTTTGTGTCTATATGCTACGGTATTAACCAGAAACCCCGCAATATTGCATAAAATTTTTGGCTGTTTACCACAAAAAAAGACCTTCCACATGTGATATTCACACATGGAAGGTTGTGTAATTTACTAAATTTGCATTTATTTTACTAAAATATTTTTCTGTTTTAGTAAATTTTGGTAAAATTCAGGTTTATCTGTGATCTCCAAGGGCTGTCTTTCTCCACTTGACTCTGGCCCCAATCCTGTATGTTTCATAGTCTCCGCTCTTATCCAGGATGTTTAAAAGAGCCTGTCCTGCAAGAAAACCTCTCTCGTAGTCAGGAACGCTTACCGTCGTAAGCCCCAGGTACCTTGAAATGATGATATCATCAAAGCCTACAACACAGATGTCATCCGGAACTCTTATACCATTTTCCTGAAAATGCCTTATGGCGCCAATAGCCATCATGTCGTTGGCACACACCAAAACTCCCGGCATCTTGTCCCGGAGCATAATAAGCCTTGCAGCCTGGACTCCACTCTTTTCCCGCCAGTCCCCCTCATAGAGGTCATTGCGGTTAAATGGTATGCCGCTGTTCCTTAGTACATCCCTGAAGGCTGCGTACCTCTCCTTGTTATCAGGAGTGTTGGGGCCAGATAAAAACGCAAAGGTCTTAAAGCCCTCATCCACCAGCTTCTGCATGAGCTGCTTCTCACCCTCGTAGTTACTTACGATCATTGCCTTGATCATGGGGTGCTCAAGCTCTCTGTCCAGAGTTATCACAGGAAGCCCCTTATCTGCCACAGCCAGAACCTGGTAATCCTGTATCATTGAACTTAGGATGATACATCCGCACACCTCATCAGGGTCCGAATAATGTGCCAGGTCATCGCCATTACATATGAGGATGTGATACCCCTGCTTACTGACGTAATCACTTATCCCGTGAAGTATATCCAGATAATAAAGGGTATCAAAATCACTAAAGCTCACTATTATAGTGCGCCTTTTCCCGTCAAACCCTCTCTGCTCTTTATGGGTATATCCAAGCTCCTTTGCGATCTCAAGTACCTTCTGCCTGGTTTCTACCCCGACATTTTTCTTCTTATTTAAGACATTTGAAACCGTGGTAAGCGATACCCCAGCTTTTTCTGCTATATCCCTGATACCTGCCATAACCTTCTCCCCAATAGTTTGCTACTTCTATAATACACTATTTTCACAAGACACGGGGACGGTTTGCTGACACGGGGACGGTTTTGCTGACACGGGAACGGTTTGCTGACACGGGGACGGTTCTACTGTCAGGTTTTATTTTGATAAAACCTGACAGTAGAACCGTCCCCGTGTCAGCAAACCGTCACCGTGTCAGCACGTTCCCGTGTCAGCAAACAGCCCCCCGTGTCTTGTCCCCCTGTCTTGTGAAAAAACTCTTGCGCTTTAAAGTGGTCATGTGTATAATTGTATACAGACAGTGATGTCTGCGCAATGGGGCGTAGAGACCTTTAATTCCTTACGCCCTATTTTTATACAAAAAATTAAGGAATTAGATGAGATTGTATTGTGCCAAGGCACGGGAAGGAGAACCAAAAATGTCATATGTTGATGAAGTCTACCAGTATGTAGTAGACAAAAATCCAGCTCAGCCTGAATTCCATCAGGCAGTTAAGGAAGTGCTTGAGTCACTTCGTGTTGTTATCGAGGCTAATGAAGAAGAATACCGTAAGGACGCTCTTTTAGAGAGACTTGTAACTCCTGAGAGACAGATCCTCTTCAGAGTACCTTGGGTTGATGATAAGGGACAGGTTCAGGTTAACAACGGTTTCAGAATCCAGTTCAATTCAGCAATTGGTCCTTACAAGGGAGGACTTCGTTTCCATCCTTCAGTAAATCTTGGAATCATCAAGTTCCTTGGATTTGAGCAGATCTTCAAGAACTCTCTTACAAGCCTTCCAATCGGTGGTGGTAAGGGTGGTTCTGACTTCGATCCTAAGGGCAAGTCAGACAGAGAAGTTATGGCATTCTGCCAGAGCTTCATGACAGAGCTTTTCAGACACATCGGTGCTGATACAGACGTTCCTGCCGGAGATATCGGTGTTGGCGGACGTGAGATCGGATTCTTATATGGTCAGTACAAGAGGATCAGAGATACATATGAAGGCGTTCTTACAGGTAAGGGTCTTACATATGGCGGATCCCTGGCTCGTACACAGGCTACAGGATATGGTCTTCTCTACCTTACAGAGGAGCTCTTAAAGTGCAACGGATCAGACATCAAGGGCAAGACAGTTGTTGTATCTGGTGCTGGTAACGTAGCTATCTACGCTATCGAGAAGGCTCAGCAGCTCGGTGCTAAGGTTGTTACATGTTCAGATTCTACAGGATGGATCTATGATCCAGAAGGAATCGATGTTGCTCTTCTTAAGGAAGTTAAGGAAGTTAAGAGAGCTCGTCTTACTGAGTACGCTGCTGCAAGAAAGTCTGCAGAGTACCACGAGGGCAAGGGTGTTTGGTCAGTTAAGTGTGACGTTGCTCTTCCTTGCGCTACACAGAACGAACTTCTTATCGATGACGCTAAGCAGCTTGTTGCTAACGGCGTTCAGGCTGTATGTGAAGGTGCTAACATGCCTACATCTATTGAGGCTACTGAGTACTTCCAGCAGAACAAGGTTCTCTTCGTTTGTGGTAAGGCTTCAAACGCAGGTGGTGTTGCAACATCAGCTCTTGAGATGAGCCAGAACTCTGAGAGACTTTCATGGACTTTCGAAGAGGTTGATGCTAAGCTTAAGCAGATCATGGTAAACATCTACCATAACATCGACGATGCAGCTAGAAAGTATGGCATGGAAGGCAACTACGTAGCAGGTGCCAACATCGCAGGCTTCCTTAAGGTTGCAGAGGCTATGAAGGCTCAGGGTATTGTTTAATACCTGATAATTGCAGATATAGCAAATCGCCAGGAGAATTACCTCCTGGCGATTTTTCATTGTCATTTATTAAAAAGACATTACTCTCTTATCATCTTACTGGCTTTATTCGCCGCCGTCTCCGCCGTCATCTCCGCCGTCATCTCCGCCGTCGTCACCGCCTTCATCTCCACCATCACCTGACTCTTCTGACGACTCTTCATGATACTCTTCCGATGATTCTGACTCTCCTGAATCTCCACTGCTTTCTTCTGGCTGTGCATCCTCTGAAGGCTCAGGTTCCGGCTCCGGAGCTGCATAGGTTTCCCATCTGTAAAAGAAAGCATGGTTACCGATCATGGTGTAAGATGTGATGCGATAGTAATCAGCCCAATACTTGGTCATAAAGAAAAGGTAATCGCCAATACGGGCGCCTCCAAGAACTTCCTGGGCTGCTCTTACGCAGGTTGAGTTAGGTCCCCTTTCAACAAACAGTTCTACCTTGCCTGATCTGTAGGATGCAAACTGCATGTTCTGTGTGATAACACCTATTACTGTATTTGGAAATGCCGAGCTCTTGACCCTGTTCATTATTACCGTTCCAACGCCAAGCTTTCCTGTATAGGACTCTCCGTCTGCCTCAGCCTGTATTGTGGCTGCAAGCCAGATAAGCTCTGTATCGCTGGCATTGTAGGCACCGCCCAGATCTTCCTTCATAAGGGCAAGTCTTTCAGCGATCTGCTGAGCCAGCTTGGCCTGAGCTGCTGCTACCTGGGACTCAAGAGCTTTCATCTTTTCATCAAGAGATGCCAGCTGACTGTCGTAATCAGCAAGCTTATTTTTCTCATTCTTAAGAGAACTATTGGTGGCAGAAAGCTGCCCCATTACCTGATTGGTAAGGCCCTCAAGTTCATCGTGCTTCTCATCGAGCTGATCCTGATAAGCATCAAGCTCAGCTTCTCTTTCTTCCACAACCTTCTTCTTGGCCTCTATGTCAGCCTGAAGATCTTTAAATTCAGCTATTTTCTGACGATCATACCTGACTATTGCATTTAGGTATTCAGATTTGGTAAGTAATTCTCCAAGAGATTTAGACTCCAAAAGAACGCGTACAAGGCCGCCTGTGCCGCCACTTTCGTAGGTGTTCTTAAGTCGCTTTTTTAAAGCTTCGTATCTGTCTTTTTCCTGCTGTTGAGCTTCAAACAGTTCGTTGTTTAACTTGACTATCTCAGCAGACACCTCTGCCATGGCATCCTCAGCATCAGATATTTCCTCGTCAAGGGTTGTCAGCTTACTGGAATAACCATTTATGGTGCTCTGAAGAGAGCCCTTCTGGTTTTCAAGATTATTTACGCTTGCCTGTGTCTGCTCTTTTTGTCCCTGAAGAGCGCTTATGGCATCCTTAGTCTCTTTTGTCTGCTTCTCAAGATTAGATATTGCCTGCTGAGTCTCAGCCTCACGCTCATAGAGCTCTGACAGGTTCTCATAAGCATGGCTGGTAAAAGAGAACTGACCGGCCAAAAGCACTAAAATCAGCATTAATGGTACAAACTTTTTCTTCATACACTCCCCGCTGAAGATACCTGTTACTGTTCGGTATCCTCTGTAACTGTCTCTATCTGTGTACTCTCATCAGATGATCCATCAGTAGGCTTACTATCAGAATCCTCATTGATGGGTGCCTCTGACAGCTGCTTCTCATCGTCAACAGCAAACCTTATGTTGTTGCTCTTTCTGATGAAGTCCATCATGTTCATAATCTTAAGTGACTCTGAGTGAGGCATCTGAGGACATTCAGTCCATCCTTCAGAAATTGCCTTTACACAGGCCTCTATCTCATACTCATAGCCTGTTATCTGCTTGGGTTTCTTGTAGGTAGCGACCTTTTTATACTCGCTGTCATAGACAGTAATAGACTCAGGGTTGTTGATATTCTCAACTACAATATAGCCATTGGTACCATAGATGATGCCGCTCCTGTCACTGTTTGCAAGGGCTGTGGCATTAAGGACTGCCATCTTGCCATTTACATAGCGAAGGGTGATGGAATCCTGCATATCCATTCCAAGATTGTTGAAAGTACAGATAGATGCAATGTCTGAAACATCATTGCCAAAGACCATTGATGCAAAGTTAAGGACATAAACGCCAAGATCAAGAAGGGCTCCGCCTCCAAGCTCAGGCTTGGCGATCCTCTCTTTGTAGGAAATGTTGTAGCCAAGATTGGCTGTAAGCATAGTAGGTTCACCAATGATGTTGCTTCCTAAAACTTCAAGGAGCTTGGTCCTCATTGGCATATATCTTGTCCAAATAGCCTCAGTAAGAAGAAGGTTCTTTTCCTTGGCAAGGTCAAAAACCTCTTTTGCCTGAGCCTCATTTAACATAAATGCCTTCTCACAGATAACGTTCCTGCCTGCGTTAAGACAAAGCTTAACATTCTCAAAATGCTCGGAATGTGGTGTTGCCACGTAAATAAGGTCGATCTTGGGATCATCAACCAGTTCCTGGTAGGAGCCATAAGCTTTTTTGATGCCATAGTACTTGGCAAACTTCTCAGCATTCTCTATAGTTCTTGAGCCAACTGCGTAGCAGGTAACACCCTTCATACCTTTAAGTGTATCTGCCATGACACCTGCAATCTTGCCAGTTCCCATGATAGCAACTTTTATACGTCCGAACATATAATGTCCCTCCTACCTGGATATTTCTTTATTCTCTAAGAAACTCTGACTTAATATATCCTGTCTTATTATTATACTCTATTTTAGCCCATCCGTTTGAGTACTGCTCTACTACATTAACTGTAGAACCTGCATAGATAGTTGCAAGAGCTTCTGACTCTGTGCTGGCTTCCTTACGGAACTTAATGGACTCTGAAACGGTCATCTTGCCAGTCTTAGCTGATGAAACCTTGGATGCTGAGCTAGACGCAGATGAAGAAGCTGTGCTTGATGCTGATGAAGCTGCGCTTGAGCTCACAGCGCTGGAAGCTGAAGATGCTGCTGCAGAGCTGTCTGTAGATGCCTCACTATTGCTATCATCCTCTGTGTTTTCTACTTCTACAGTTTCAGTAGATACCACGTCAAAAAACTCTGTCTTAACGTAAGCTGTTTTTCCCTTGTATTCGATCTTACTCCAACCGTTAGCAAGTGCCTCAAGCTCTTTAAACTCCTGGCCCTTCTCGGTCTTGTCAAGAACGTCAGCAGTCTCAGAATCTGAGCTTCTGATATTGATAACGTCTGTAGCCTTGATGGTCCTTGTGGTAACAGTCTTAACCTCCGGCTCAGTACTCTCTTCCTCTGATGCCTCAGCAGAGCCCTCCTCCTGGGTGGATGCTCCCTCAGATGTAGCAAGGGCTTCACCAACTGATACCTGAAGAGCTGAACGCATCTTGGTCAGGATCTCTGCAAGCTTCTCATCAGCACTTACCATCTCGTTGTAGCTGGATGCAACCTTGTTATTAAGGTCAATGACATCAGCCTGGACATTGATCTGCTTGAGGTAATCTATCTCGTTGGCATCTGCGATATCGCCGTTAAAGTACAGCTCACCATTTTCATCAGTACAGATGTACAAAGTCTCAAGTCCTGGTAAATAGCCATCGTAGTCGTAGAGCTTGACCTCATTGTAAACATAGGCTGCATAACTTCCCTCTACAGGGCCAGGCTTGGTATAAACTGTAATATTATCGAACTTCTCAATATACTCGGATGCTGCCACTGACTTAAGGATCTCAGTCTCATCAAGTCCTCTGTAGATCTGTGACAATGTATCTGCATCGCCCTCAGCTGACGCTTTGTAATACTTCTCAACCAGTGCGTTAACTTCAGGATATGCATTTTCTTCCATTGTTACATCCGGTATCTCATAGGTAGAAACCTCTGATGTTGATGCTGTTGACTGTGCCACCTGAGCAGCTCTTTTGTTAGCACTTATAGCAACTACTACAGTAATGGCAACAGCTACAAGCAATATTGCCGGCATAAGATATTTCTTGTTATCTCCAAGGATAGCCCAGATATCCTTCTTTTCATTGCGCCAATTTGTTATGTCATTTTTCTTCTTTTTCATTTAAATAAACCTCTGGAAATCATAATACAACACTCTGATTTTATATATAAACTAAGGTCAAGTCAAGTTTGTCACAGCTTTGTCAGCATGGAAAAAAGCGGATATTCATGGCACTTGATAATATTTTGTGCTAGAATATGAATGTTGTATGTGCACCCGTAGTCTAATGGATAAAACGTAGGCCTCCGACGCCTTTGTTGCTGGTTCGAGTCCAGTCGGGTGCATTTTTTGTTGCCCGCATCTGTGGCAATTAAGCTGCAGTACTTCAGGGCAATATCTTACAGGGAGTTTTTGATGCAGCTTATTTTCTCGATATATATAATTCTTCCCATAATCCTGTTTTATAAATCTGCTGTCTCTGCAAAAGGCCAGTGGAACGATGGATTTTTGTCACTGTCACAGTCCAAGGCCCTTCAGGGAATGTGTGTACTTCTCATTGTTTTTCACCATATCTCACAAAAGATATATGTGCGTCAGGATCTGCCACAGCTCATAACTCACAGCCTTGACCCTTTCGTCAATGCGGGATTTCTTTTAACTGCTGTGTTCTTTTTCTTTAATGGCTATGGCCTGTATAAGAGCTATACCTCTAAACCCGGATACCTTGATCACTTTCTGTCAAAAAGGCTAACTGCTCCCCTTGTGGCGTACTACGTAACAGGGCTTATTTTCTTTGCTCTAAGACTTTCCCTTGGGGAAAAGATAGGCAAGAAGCTTATCATTTTGTACCTGTCAGGCCTTGTGCACTGCAGCCCCTACAGTTGGTACATTGTGATACTTATCCTGTTTTATGTAGTTTTCTATCTTGTGTTCAAAAGAGCTAAAGACGTAAGGTCAGCTACTGTTATCTTTTCCGTGATAGTCCTTGCCTACATGATCCTTGGCCTGTTTATTCCTCGCAACAGCTACTTCCTTAGAGGAGAATGGTGGTACAACTCAGTATTCATGATGCCTCTTGGCATGATCTTAGCAGGAAGCGAGCGCAAGGTTATTTCCCATGTCAAAAGAAATTATGGCAAATATCTGGCTGTTCACCTTGTCCTGGTCTTCCCTGTATTTAAGCTATCAGAGTCTGTGATCCAGCGCTTTGGATACTTCAATGACAGTATCCCCTATGGCACAATGTGCAAGGCCATAAGCCTCTTGTCTCATATGCTCTGTGTTTACTTGTTTATTGCACTTATACTGCTTGTTAGCATGAAGATCAGGATAGGCAACAGGGTTCTTGCTTTCCTCGGCAAATACACCCTTGAGATCTACCTCATCCATGGCATCCTGGTTGAGGTATTTGACCATGACTTTGTAGGGATCGCACCATCACCACTTCCTGTTTTAAACCCATTTCTGTACATCCTTTGTGTGATCATCGCAACCTTCCCAGTTTCTCTTTTGCTCAAAAAAATAGAAAACTGGGTTGGTGGCCTGTTCTCAAATCGTTGACCAGTTCATCTGTCGCCTTCAGGTGTTTTTGGCATATCATCCTCCTATATGTGTACATATATCTAAATTTCTCAATAATAATCGCGTTTGTATATGTTCACATATATCAACTAGTCCTGTATAATATATACAGGAGGGTTGCTATATGGATAAAAAGAACTACTATACAAAATCGCAGGCATTGGCAATAAAGAAATACCTCTCTAACAAGGCAGAGATCAAGCTGCGCATGAGTCCTGCTCAAAAAGAGCAGCTGCAAAAAGAGGCTCTAAGTAAAAATATGAGCGTTAATGCATATGTACTTAATGCAGTTGATAACCAGATATCACTTGATAACGATGGTCAAAATATTGAACCCAAGCTCATCACCAACATGATCACCTGGTTAAAATCCCACAACATTAGCGACTCAGACATAGTTGACTTCTTATCATATATTGCCCGGGAATAAACCAATTGCATTTGGCTTATTCCCTTTTTAATTTCCTAGCTTAACATCCTAGCCTGTACCATCGACCAATCAGCCGGCCTTCACAACAAATAGCCTTCCGCTCTCTCTGTCGTATCGGTAGAGGTTGTCGCTTAAAACTTCTTCCTCCAAAACCGTAGTGCTGTTCACCTCATGGATCATATCCTTTAGACTTTCCACATCCATCTCAAGCTCCGGATCAGGAATTACCAGCGTCTCGTGAACAGATGATGGGATTATGTAAAGATCGCTCTCCATGTCATCAGCAAGTTCCTCAAGAACACCTGGATAAAATGCAGCACTTGCTCCAAGATTTCCTGATGTGTTTGTCACGACCCTGATCCCGCAAAGTGGCCCCATATCAAGCTTCTGGCCTGCCATACGTTCAAGAAAATCCACAAGTCCTGTAATCTTAGGTGGCGCAACACTGCCTGCATGCTCTCCGATATTCTCCCAAAGCTCATCTGCCGAAATCTCCCAGCTCTTTAGATGATCGTTATCTATAGTGATAACTCCTTCGCCCAGCACTTCATTCTTCATCCTGCAAAGAGGCACCATAGCCATATCCATGAGCTTTCTGTAGGGGACATTTTCAAGCTTCTTCTTATTCTTTTCATAGTTCACCACTTTGAAAAAGAGCTTGTCAGACACCTTAGCAAAATCAAAAAAGAAGTCCATATCAAGGTCTGTTTTGGGCATGGAATTCCTGTACATTCCAAGAATATCCATGACCACATTCTTTAAAGGCATTCCGTTTTTATAAATCTCGTAAAACTGATCAAGGTAAATTGTAGGAGCAATGCTCTTACCCTCCTCACTTATGATAAGCGCATGATAAACAACACCATTGTTTTTGATGATCTCTTTATTAACAGCCCTATAGTCATCTCCCAGAGAGCTAATTACCAGCTCTGCAACAGTCCTGCAGAACTCTGTAAGTCCCATGTAATCTCTTTTGTCCTTACCATAACCACCTTTGATCTCTCTAATTAATTCCTCATTACTAACTCTATTTAAATCCATATCTGTTCTCTCCTTAAGTCATTTTTTGATGTGTGAAAAGACATCTCCCCAAGGGCAAATAATGAACGCCCCAAAGCGCCTAAAAAAGCGCAAAAAAAGACAATAGACTTATCCGTGGAAAAATCTATTGTCTTGCTTAAGTTTCTATATACTATGACTTACCGCGTCAGATATGGTTACGTATAAGATCAAACTCTTGAAAGGTACTCACCAGTTCTTGTATCGATCTTGATAACATCTCCCTCGTTAACGAAGAGAGGAACTGCTACTGTAGCACCAGTCTCAACAGTTGCAGGCTTAGTAGCACCTGTAGCTGTATCACCCTTGAATCCAGGCTCTGTCTCAGAAATTGTAAGTTCTACAAACATAGGTGGCTCAACTGCGAATACGCTTCCGTTGTAGCTCATAACCTTACAAGTCTCATTCTCCTTAACGAACTTAAGGGAATCACCGATCTGATCCTTAGTAAGACCGATCTGCTCATAAGTCTCTGAATCCATGAAGTTGAAGATATCGCCATCCTGATAGAGATACTGCATATCCTTCTTGTCGATTCTTGCTGCAGGGAACTTCTCAGTAGGACGGAATGTTGTCTCTTTAACACCGCCATTGATGATATCCTTGAGCTTGGTTCTTACGAAAGCAGCGCCCTTACCAGGCTTAACATGCTGGAATTCAATAATCTGACATACATTGCCATCGATCTCGATGGTAACACCATTTCTGAAATCACTTGCAGAAATCATAAAAATCCTCCTAAATTACATTACATCAAACAACTAACTAATATTAAACTATAAATCAAGATTTTTCAACCATTTTTGAAAAAAACCTTTCATACGGTCTTCTTGTTTCCAAATACATCGTTTATTTCTTTGACAGAGGGTCTTCTTTTTCTTTCAAGACCAGCTTCTTCATATGCCAGTTCAAAGTTTTCTTCTATCACTGTATTGCTTCGACTATCCATATAGTTGTCACTGGCAGGGCAGCCTGTCATAGCCTGTCTCGATGCATCTGCAAGAGCTGACCGCTGCTCCTCTTTGGAAAGTGCAGGATCTATTGCATCAAAAAGAGCCTTTCGATGAGTCTCTTTAAACTCGCTTAGCGCAGTAAACTCATCTTCCAGGATCCTGTCAGCAAACCGTGCTAAAATCTTGCTTCGCAGCGGTTCTGGTACCTGATCCCCACGGTAATCATGCTGTTTGTTTCTAAAATCATACACGACGTGAGCCGCCTCTTCCAACAGGTCCTCTGGTATGGGATAGCGATAGGTGCCAGACATATACATCTCATTAAAGCCAAAAGTCATTGCATCTCTATCATCTGTCATTTTCTCAAAGCGTATGCTGATACTCTCCAGAATAGTCCTTATGTCCACCGTCTTGTGATACTGATACAATCCCTGATAGCGGTCATACCATGGGTCCAGCCAACCATCCGCCAGTAATTCTTTATCAGGCTCATCTGTCATAGTGCTGGTTGTAACTTTAACATATGGATATTCTTCAGATTCTGCACCTGGTATCCACCACTTGTGCTTGATCGTCACCCAGTCTATCTTAAAAGGTTGCTCAGATTGTCTCCACTCATACTCATTCTTGTATTTAATCAACTGCTCATAGGCCACATCCCACATGGCCATTGGAACACTGCAGTTTGTAGCGCCATACTCGCCATAATAGACGCTGTTTCCGTCGAAACATACAGGTTTGCTTTTATCATAAGTATATGAAAACCAATCATCAGGAATTCCAGCTTTGCGACAAGCTTTTCTAAATTCCACTTTCGATTTTATCTTGCACTCTTCTTCTGCCATTTTGACCCAGTCCGGTTTTGTTTCTTCCGGCTTTGATTTGGGTTTATTATTGTTTTTTCTTAAGTTATTTACTAATCTGGCCCAAATACTCATATCACTTTCAGCCTCCGCTCATCATGTCCTTAGTATTATTCATGAGCAATTATACCACCTAGGACCAAACAGCAAAAAACGTGCATTTGGTACGTATTTTTTCAAAGATGAAAAACTGGTTTTAGGGGCATTTTCATACCAAATGGCAAAAAACTTGCATTTAGTCCTACTTTTTACAGATGGAAACCATGGGAAAGTTTGGAAAAATACATAAAAATAGGACCAGAGAAGCAAAAATGCCTCTTTGGTCCGTAATTTTATAAGATAACATGTGTTATTGGTGGAAATTTTACGGACCAAACGAGGAAAAACTTGCGTTTGGTCCTATTTTTGCGTATCACCGGCAATCAATCGCCGCATTCGCCATGAACAATGGCGCAAAAACAGCAAACTCAATGATAGCTCACCTTGACCGTATATAGTCCATGGCCTCAAGATACCCATTAAGTCCATGCCCGTAGATCTGCTTGTCGCAGGCAGGGGCGGTGACTGAGACCTTGCGGAATTCCTCCCGGGAGGTAATGTCCGAGATGTGGATCTCGACCTTGGTGATATTTTCAAGGCTCTTTAGAGCGTCGTGGATGGCGTAGCTGTAGTGGGTGTAGGCGCCGGGATTAATTACGATCCCGTCTGTTCCGTCGCTGTAGGCTTCCTGAAGCCTGTCGATGATGGCGCCTTCGTGGTTGGACTGAAAAAGAACTACCTCATCCCCGTCAGCTGCTGCCTTGTCCTTTATCATATTGCAGAGGTAATCATAGTCCTGATTACCATAAACTGCTTTTTCCCTGATACCAAGGAAATTTAAGTTTGGTCCGTTAATAACTAGTATCTTCAATGCTATATCTCCAATCTGGCGAAACTCTTTTCACACCCATGTAACCCTGAAATCCCGATACTGGGCAAGAAGTCCTTCTCTCTGACCAAAGCCAACGCATCCACCTGTCAAAATATCTCCATGGGTCATGCCATCGTCCTCAAACTCCAAAACCACAAAGTCGTTTACAGCATAAACCACCTTGTTCCTGTTTTTGACGATGCACATGCTGTACCAGGGAAGGTCCTCTTTTGCTTCCGGAAGAGGATCTGCTGCCTGCGCTACTGCGCTTTCATCAAAGCTCTTTCTTAAGTCGCATAGATGAAAAGACCTGTCAGTATCCTCTGCTCTCTTATAAAAGGATAATTCAAAGAAATCCCTTTTATCATCCTTCTCTTTGGCTGCAAAGAAAAGCTGCGCTGTACCAGGCTCCTTGATGGGTCTAAATTCCCACTCTATCTTTACGTCAGAGGGAAAGCTCTTTGGGCACCAGAAAATGAGCCTGTTGCTGCCCGCTTCTCTTTTTGCCTGAAGGGAAAGGGCGCCGCTGTCAAAAGAGATCTCAGCCTCCCCTTCCAAAACAAAATCCTTTATATCATTTTCACAGGCCAGAGGGTTATCATAAATAACCTTTGACATAATAAAGCTCCCAGTTGTTTATAGTTTTGCAATATCGATGGGCTCGAGACTCTCCTCAGTCTCAGCACACTCAAGACTTGTAACAAGAGCTCTTGCTGTATCGAGAGCTGTTATTACGTTGACGCCAGTCTCGATGGCAGTTCTTCTGATGAGGAATCCGTCTCTTGTCTTGTCTCGGCCCTGGGTAGGAGTGTCGATTACAAGGTCGATCTTGTGACCAAGGATAAGGTCGATGACCGTAGGCGACTCCTGGTTGATCCTGTTGATCTTACGGGCCTTTACGCCGTTCTCGTTAAGGGTGTTGGCTGTTGATCTTGTGGCGTAAATGATATAGCCAAGCTTCTCATAGCGCCTTGCGATCTCAATGATCTCGCCCTTGTCTGCATCCTTAACGGTGATGATCATCTGCTTGTGCTTAGGAAGGTTTACGCCTGCTCCAAGGAAGGCCTTGTAGAGGGCTTCATTGAAGTTCCTGCTGATACCAAGGCACTCACCTGTACTCTTCATCTCAGGTCCAAGGCTTATTTCAGCGCCGCGGATCTTTTCAAAGGAGAATACCGGCATCTTGATGGCAACATATCCAGCTTCAGGCTGAAGTCCAGGAGTATAGCCCATATCCTTAAGCTTTTCTCCAAGCATTACCTTGGCTGCCAGGTCAACGATAGGAATGCCTGTAACCTTGCTGATGTAAGGTACAGTTCTTGATGACCTTGGGTTAGCCTCGATGATGTAAACCTCATCACCAACTGCGATGAACTGAATGTTGATAAGGCCTATTACGTGAAGCGCTTTTGCTAGCCTCTTTGTATATTCAGCGATAGTCTCTTTTACCTTAGCAGAAAGAGACTGTGCAGGATAAACTGAAATTGAGTCGCCGGAGTGGATACCTGACCTTTCGATATGCTCCATGATACCAGGGATAACGATGTCTTCGCCGTCGCACACAGCGTCAACCTCAGTCTCGATTCCCTGGAGGTACTTATCTACAAGGATCGGGTGATCCTGAGCATATCTGTTGATGATATTCATGAACTCTTCGATCTCGTCGTCGGAAAGAGCTATCTGCATGCCCTGTCCACCAAGAACGTAGGAAGGACGCACAAGTACAGGATATCCTAAGCGGTTAGCAACTTCTTTTGCTTCCTCTGCAGTGTAAACTGTGGCACCTGCTGCCCTCTTGATCTGCGTCTCCTCAAGTATCTGATCAAAGATCTCTCTGTCCTCAGCTGCATCAACGTCCTTAGCATCTGTTCCGTAGATCTTAACGCCCATTTCCATAAGGTCCTGGGTAAGCTTGATGGCAGTCTGACCACCGAACTGAACAACTGCTCCGTCTGGCTTTTCAAGTCTTACGATGTTCTCTACATCCTCAGGTGTAAGAGGCTCAAAGTAGAGCTTGTCTGCAATGTCAAAGTCTGTACTTACAGTCTCAGGGTTGTTGTTGATGATTATGGTCTCAAAGCCAGCCTTCCTGAAGGCCCATGTAGCGTGAACGCTGCAGTAGTCGAACTCGATACCCTGTCCGATCCTGATAGGGCCAGAGCCAAGAACCAGGATCTTTTTCTTTCCTGTATCAGCGGAAAGAGAAGCCTCATCCTCTGAATCCGGGCCATTATAAACTGAGTAGTAGTATGGAGTCTGAGCCTCAAACTCAGCAGCACAGGTATCAACGATCTTGAAAGTAGCATGGATCTTGTAGAAATCCCTAAGCTCTTTTAATACAGATACCTTAAATCTTGTAAGCCTGCTGATAACGCTGTCAGGATACTCAAGACGCTTAGCTTCAAGCATGGTGTCAAAGCTGATGATCTTCTTGGCATCCTCAAGGGTTCCGTACTTACCTTCTGTGTTCTTTTCACCGGCACGAAGGAGCTTGAGCTCCATTTTTACCAGGGTGTGGAGCTTGTCAATAAACCACAGGTCGATCATAGTGATGTCGTGGATCTGCTCATGGCTTATGCCGCGGCGAAGAGCCTCAGCGATCACCCATATCCTCTGGTCGTCAACAACGGTTAGGCGGGTAAGAAGCTCATCGTCGTCAAGCTCTGAAAAGTCATAGCTTGTAAGGCAGTCCACGTGCTGCTCAAGGGAGCGGATAGCCTTCATCATTGCACCTTCAAAGTTGGTGCAGATACTCATTACTTCACCGGTAGCCTTCATCTGTGTGGTGAGGGTTCTCTTGGCAGTAATGAACTTATCGAAAGGAAGACGTGGGAACTTAACTACGCAGTAGTCAAGGGCAGGCTCAAAGCTTGCAAAGGTCTTACCTGTAATGGCATTTTTGATCTCATCAAGCGTGTATCCAAGGGCGATCTTGGCTGCAACCTTGGCAATAGGATAACCAGTTGCCTTACTTGCAAGGGCTGAAGATCTTGATACTCTTGGGTTAACCTCAATTACGCAGTACTCAAAGCTTGTGGGATGAAGGGCAAACTGTACGTTACAGCCACCTGTTATCTGAAGCTCATTGATGATGTTAAGGGCTGCGCTTCTGAGCATCTGGTACTCTTTATCCCCAAGAGTCTGGGATGGAGCAACAACGATGGAGTCTCCTGTATGAACACCTACAGGGTCGATGTTTTCCATGTTGCAGACTGTGATGCAGTTTCCTGCGCTGTCACGGATAACCTCGTACTCGATCTCTTTCCATCCAGCGATGCATCTCTCAACTAAAACCTCGTTAGCTCTTGAGAGACGAAGACCGTTTTTAAGGATCTCCTCACACTCTATCTGGTTGTGAGCGATACCGCCACCTGAACCGCCAAGGGTAAATGCTGGTCTAAGTACTACCGGATATCCGATCTCTTTTGCGAAAGCCACGCCGTCCTCTACGTTGTGAACAACGGTAGATGCAGCGCAGGGCTCGCCAATCTTTTCCATGGTGTCCTTGAACTCCTGCCTGTCCTCAGCCTTTCTGATGGTCTCAGCTGTGGTTCCAAGGAGCTTCACATTGTGGCTCTTTAAAAATCCTGATTCATCCAGCTCCATTCCAAGGTTAAGACCAGCCTGGCCTCCAAGGGTAGGAAGGATGGAATCCGGTTTTTCTTTTTCAATGATCCTCTCAAGGACCTTGACTGTAAGAGGCTCAATGTAAACCTCGTCAGCGATGTCCTTGTCTGTCATGATGGTTGCAGGATTTGAGTTTACAAGTACAACTTCAATCCCCTCTTCCTTAAGGGATCTGCAGGCCTGGGTTCCAGCGTAGTCGAACTCCGCAGCCTGTCCTATTACTATAGGTCCTGAACCGATGACCAGAACCTTCTTGACGTCTTTACTCTTTGGCATCAGTTCTTACCTCCGTTTTTCTTTGCTTCAAGCATCATATTTATGAATCTGTCGAACAAAAAGCTTGTGTCCTGTGGGCCTGGGCAGGCTTCCGGATGGAACTGCACAGTAAAGATATTTTTGCCCGTGTATTTAAGACCTTCATTGGTGCCGTCATTGACATTTGTGAAGGCTGGAACTGCTATATTTTCATCGAGCTTGTCCACATCAACTACATATCCATGATTCTGGGATGAGATGAACACTCTTCCGGTCTCAAGGTCCTTTACAGGGTGGTTTCCACCTCTGTGACCATATTTAAGCTTGTGGGTGTCAGCGCCTGTTGCAAGACCCATGAGCTGATGTCCAAGACAGATGGCGAAAATAGTCTTGCCGCTGTCATAGAGCTTTTTAACCTCTTTTATCACATCGCCGCAGTCCTTTGGATCTCCAGGGCCGTTGGATAACATGATTCCATCAGGGTCAGCAGCAAGTATCTCTTCTGCAGTGGTGTTGTAAGGATAAACTGTGACGTCGCAACCTCTCTGCAAAAGAGATTCAATGATGTTCTGCTTAGCTCCTACATCAAGGAGCGCTACCTTAAGTCCCTTGCCATTTTGCTCAATATTCCTGTATGGGCCATTCTCAATCCTTGGCTCATACTCTGAGGCTTTATAAAGCTTCTTCTCCTTGCAGGAAACCTTGGAAACCACATCTCCTGTTGTATAGGCCTTGATCTTCTCTTTTACGCTGTCAAAAGAGATATTCTCATTGGTGGTGATAAGACCATTCATTGTACCCTTATCTCTAAGAAGCCTTACCAATGCCCTTGTATCTATCCCCTCAATTCCAGGGATCTCATACTTTTCAAGGAAATCGGAAAGAGACATGTCACACCTGAAGTTTGAAGGTACTCTGCACAGCTCCCTTACGATAACTGCATCAAGCCATATCCTCTCAGACTCCATATCCTCAAGACACACACCGTAGTTACCAATAAGCGGATACGTCATGCACACAGCCTGTCCCGCATAGGACGGGTCTGTGAACACTTCAGTATAACCTGCCATTGAAGTATTGAAGACTATCTCAGAAACCACATCTTTGTCAGCTCCAATGTGCTTACCTTCGAACTTCGTTCCGTCTTCCAGTATTAAAAAAGCTTTCATCAAAATTCTCCTATATCCTGTCTATTGCTCTATTACTTGAAATATGCCACACCACTCTCAAAGATGCGAAGGTCCTGCTCGCCGAAGATGTTGATTGCTACGCCGTCGCCGCGACGCTCTGAGTGAGCCATCTTACCAAGGCAGCGTCCGTCTGGTGACAGGATACCCTCAACTGCTCTGTAGGAGCCGTTGATGTTCCACTCGTCGTCCATTGTAATATTGCCATCAAGGTCGCAGTACTGGGTTGCGATCTGACCATTCTTAAAGAGCTCATCAAGAACAGCCTCTGGCGCAACAAATCTTCCTTCGCCGTGGGATGCAGGGTTTGTGTAAACTCCGCCAAGCTTAGCTCCTGAAAGCCATGGTGAATTATTTGAAACAACCTTTATTGTTGCCATCTTGGAGATGTGTCTTCCGATGGTGTTGTATGTAAGTGTAGGTGAGTTTTCCGTCTGTCCTGTGATCTTTCCGTAAGGAACAAGTCCAAGCTTGATCATAGCCTGGAATCCGTTACAGATACCAAGTGCAAGACCATCTCTTTCCTGAAGGAGTCTGTCTGTAGCAGCCTTGATCTCCTCATTCTGGAAGGCTGTTGCAAAGAACTTGGCACTTCCGTCCGGCTCATCACCAGCTGAGAATCCGCCTGGGAACATGATGATCTGGGCGTTGTCTATAGCCTTCTTAAATTCCTCTACAGACTCTCTGATGTCCTTTTCATCTCTGTTTCTAAATACCTTGATATTTACGTCTGCGCCGGCTCTTCTGAAGGCCTCTGCACTGTCGTACTCGCAGTTGCTGCCTGGGAATACAGGGATAAATACTGTGGGCTTAGCGACCTTGTTCTTGCAGACATAGATCTCTTTTGCCTCGAAAAGACCTGTATCTACCTTGTCCTTGGAATCAGAAACTGTTGAAGGGAATACCTTCTCAAGCTTGCTCTTCCAGGACTCAAGAGCCTCTGAAACTGTTACGCTGGTGCCAGCAAATGAGAACTTGCCATCATCAGTTACTGCGCCGATCTTTCTTGCGCCGGAGAGCCTAAGAGCATCCTCCACATACTCAGCAGGAACCTCAGCGATGATGTCTGCAATGTCGTTTGCAAAAAGCTCTTTTGCTGGGATCGCATCATCTATTGCTACCCCAAGGCCGTTACCAAATGCCATCTTGCTGACTGCTGCTGCGATTCCGTAAGAATCTTCAGCATAGGCACTTGCGATCTTGCCTGCTGCCATAAGCTCTTTTATGCCGTTATAAAGAGCTATAACCTTGTCATAATCTGGAAGGTCATACTCGTCTCTTGCGATCTTGAACTGAACAAGGGCGTTTCCTGCCTTCTTGAGCTCAGAAGTTACAACGTCCTTCTGGGTAGACACATCTACTGCGAAGGAAACCAGTGTAGGTGGTACATTTATCTCGTTGAAGGATCCGGACATTGAGTCCTTACCGCCGATTGAAGCTACGCCGAATTTCAGCTGAGCATCAAAAGCTCCAAGAAGAGCTGTGAATGGCTGGCTCCATCTTGTTGGATCCTCTGTCATTCTCTTGAAGTACTCCTGGAAGGTGAAGTGGAGATTCTTAAGTGATCCGCCGCTTGCAACGATCCTTGCAACAGATTCTGTAACAGCGTATGCTGCGCCGTGGTATGGGCTCCAGCTTGAAAGGAATGGATCAAAGCCGTAGCTCATCATTGTAACTGTATCTGTCTTACCTGCAAGAACAGGGAGTTTTGCGATCATGGTCTGGGTCTCAGAGAGCTGGTACTTACCACCGTAAGGCATAACTACTGTGCCTGCGCCGATGGAGGAGTCGAACATCTCAACAAGTCCCTTCTGTGAGCATACGTTGAGGTCGCTCATCTCTGAAAGCCATGCGCCCTTAATGTCTCCTGCTTCAAGGGCCTTAGCAGCGCCTTCTGAAGCGATCTTCTCAAGGTAGTTATCCTTCTTCGCAGGGATCTCTACCTTAACCTGTGTCTCCTGGTGAGCTCCGTTGGTATCAAGGAATGCTCTCTTTATATCTACTATCTTCTTGCCTCTCCAGTTAAGAACAAGCCTTGGCTCCTTAGTTACAACTGCAACCTTAACAGCCTCAAGGTTTTCCTCTGATGCGAATGAAAGGAACTTGTCCACATCCTTAGGAGCAACAACAACTGCCATTCTCTCCTGGGACTCAGAGATTGCAAGCTCTGTTCCATCAAGACCTGCGTACTTTTTAGGTACAAGGTCAAGGTTGATATCAAGACCAGGAGCAAGCTCTCCGATAGCAACTGAAACACCGCCTGCACCAAAGTCGTTACATTTCTTGATAAGTTCGCTAACTTCAGGGCGTCTAAAGAGTCTCTGGAGCTTACGCTCTGTAGGAGCGTTACCCTTCTGGACCTCAGCGCCGCAGGTTGTAAGGGACTTGGAATCATGAGCCTTGGAGGAACCTGTTGCTCCGCCGCAGCCGTCTCTACCTGTTCTTCCCCCAAGGAGAATGATGATATCTCCCGGATCTGCGCTCTCTCTTATTACGTTTTCCTGAGGAGCAGCGCCCATAACAGCACCAATCTCCATACGCTTTGCAACGTATCCAGGGTGATAGATTTCTTTTACATAACCAGTTGCAAGACCGATCTGGTTACCATAGGATGAATATCCGCTTGCTGCGCCGCGAACAAGCTTTTTCTGTGAAAGCTTGCCCTTCATAGTGTCAGCTACAGGAACTGTAGGATCTGCAGCACCTGTTACACGCATAGCCTGGTATACATAGCCTCTTCCTGAAAGGGGATCTCTGATGGCTCCGCCAAGACATGTGGCAGCACCACCGAAAGGCTCGATCTCAGTAGGATGGTTGTGGGTCTCGTTCTTGAAAAATACAAGCCAGTTCTCAGTCTTAGGGCCATCGCCGTAGTCAACCTCAATGGGCACAACAACTGTGCAGGCGTTATTCTCTTCAGACTCTTCCATGTCTGTGAGCTTACCGTCTGCCTTAAGCTTCTTCATACCCATAAGAGCAATGTCCATAAGGGAGATGAACTTCTCTTTCTTCTTGTCGTCAGTTTTATAGAGCGCATCTCTTGCTGAGAGGTACTCTTTATATGCACCCTCGATAGGCGCCTTGTAATCGCCATCTTCAAAGGTTACGTTTGTGAGCTCAGTTCCGAAGGTTGTGTGGCGGCAGTGATCTGACCAGTAGGTATCAAGAACCCTTATCTCAGTCATCGAAGGGTCTCTGTGCTCCTCGCCAGAGAAATACTGCTGGATCCACTTAAAGTCATTAAATGTCATGGCAAGTCCAAGAGACTCATAGAGATCCTTAAGGCTCTTTTCATCCATATCCTTGAAGCCGTCAAAGATCTTGACATCCTCAGGCTCGTCGTAAACTTCTACCAGTGTCTCAGGCTTAGTATCACTAGCAATCCTTGAATCCACAGGGTTCATGGTGTAGTTCTGTATCTTAGACAGCTCTTCGTCTGATACGTTTCCGATCAGCATATATGTTACAGCTGTCCTTATTACAGGATGCTCGTCGCCCTTGATAAAGCGTACGCACTGCTCAGCTGAGTCAGCCCTTTGGTCAAACTGTCCAGGAAGTGCCTCGATGCTGAACACTCTTGCTCCCTCTGGAATTTCAATCTCTTCTCTATAAAGATCATCAACTGGTGGCTCTGAAAAGACAGTTCTGCATGCCTTTTCAAATACCTCGTCTGACACGTTCTCAACGTCGTATCTGATGAACATCCTTACGTTCTCAACACTCTTAATTCCGAGATACCCCTTTATCTCAGCCTTAAGCTCTTTTGCCTTTACTGCAAAAGGTTCCTTCTTTTCCACATAAACTCTTCTTACTGCGCTCATAATATCTCCTTCCTTACTTTTGAAAAAAGTGCTTCAGGAAATCCAAAGCACTTTTCAAATCATTAATTATTTAATTCATCGGGCACTAATCCCTGCATGACGTACATAAGCTCTTTGTCAATGGCCTCTTCTGTGATGCCAATGGTACCAGCTGTTATCTTAAGCCCCTCAACCACGTACATAAGATTGCGAGCACATCCAAGAGGATTCTCACAATAGAACTCACCGGTCTCAACACCGTTTTCAATGAGCTTTTCAACTATCTTAACTGCTGTATCAAACTGACGTTTAAGGGGATTATCAAGAGCAGTCGCCTTATGAAGTGTGAAGTACTCATATGTGGCAACTGTCAGATTGTTTTTCTTTCTAAGGATTTCTTTTTTCTGTTCCTTGAGGAAAAGAGCCAGCATGTCCCCGGCAGCTGCACTACCGGAAATAGAGGCAAGAACTGTATCCTCATCATCGGAATCATCAGACAAAACGGAAAGGAAAAGCTCATCAGTACTTGAGAAATAAAGATAAAGGCCTCCGCGACTGATCTCGCAGGCGTCCACGATATCCTTCATTGTTACATTCTTGAAGCCTTTTTCAGCGAAAACTGTTCTGGCCTTTTCAATAATGTACTTTCTCTTCTGAACTGATTTCTCTCCCATTGATCCTCCACTCAACTTAGATTAGCGGTCTGTCGGTCTCCTGCCCCCAAAAACGGACCAGCTCATCCATCTTTTTTACTACGTTATAAAGGACTCCTGTCTTAACACCCTGTGCCCACTTGGCACCCTTGCTCATGCCCTGAAGGATGTAGCATGAAAGGATTCCTGCAAGGTCATCCATGTCTGTTATCTGGGCGTCCTGAATGAACAAAAGCTCATCCTTGGGGGAATTAAGCCTGTTCCTGGAATATACATATACGTAGTTTCTGTCAAGCAAATTGGTGGTCTGAGCTGCCTTAACAAAGGCCAGAAGATTAGAATCATAAACAGGAAATGGCATCGACTTAAGATCGCTGTTTGAGTAGCTCTGAGCCACATCGTGACTAGTGTTCTCCTTAAGCCAGTTAAGATAAGGAGTCAGCTTGGAAAGCTCAGGACGATACCTTAAAACGATATCCTCAACACTGTTTTCATTGACACTTTTGTCATTTTCAAAATCCATTGAAACCCGCGCCTTTCCTGGCTTTACGCCATTTCATATTTTTGATTTTTCAGAAAAAAAGCTCTTAATCCGAGCTCCAAAACATTATAGCAAGTACCTCGGCTGATGTCTAGAGAAAATCCATTTGATTAAAATCAATTTGTAAGGGCCACTTTGGTGCTGTATGATTAATGAAAACAAAGGAAGTAGGAGCACCTCTATGCTGGAAAATTTCGAATACTACAAAGTCTTTTATCACGTGGGACGCCTTGGCAGCATCACCTTGGCGGCTAAAGAGCTGTCCATCTCTCAGCCTGCTGTGAGCCAGTCCATTCATCAGCTTGAGAGCGCTCTTTCCTGTACTCTTTTTCAGCGTACAGCCCGTGGAATGAAGCTAACCAGTGAGGGAGCTCTTTTGTACAGATATGTAGAACGGGGCTATCAGGAATTTGACCTTGGGGAAAAGAGACTTAAGCAGCTCCTTCATCTTGATGCAGGAGAAGTCAGGATCGGAGCCAGTGACATGACTCTTAGATTTTTTCTTTTGCCCTACCTTGAGAAATTCCATGAGCTTCACCCTGGCATCAAGGTCACAGTAACAAACGGACCAACTCCTGAGACCCTAAGCTACCTCGACAGGGATCTTATAGACTTTGGTGTCATCTCATCTCCTTTTTCTGAAAAAGAAAACTACGAGTTCCACGAAGTTTCTGAAATAGAGGATACCTTTGTGGCTGCCAGGCGCTTTATCCAGTACAAGAACAAGATGATGGACTACAAGGACCTTGAGAGCCTTCCTCTTATCATGCTTGACGGTAAGTCCAGCACAAGAGACTATGTGGATTCATTTTTAAAAGACAATGGCGTTACCATTCAGCCGGAGTTTGAGCTTGCAACCAGCGACATGATCGTGCAGTTTACCTTAAGAAACCTTGGTGTTGGCTGCGTTGTGAAGAGCTTTGCAAAAGAATATTTAGAAAGCGGAGTCCTGTTCGAACTCCGCTTCAATAAGATACTTCCTAAACGTAATATTTGTGTTGTAAGTGATAAGTCAAGGCCTCTTAGCCTTGCTGCTTCTGAGCTGCTTAGATTAATACTTAACGCCTAAGGCCTTAAGCTCATCCTCAACCTGATCGTAGGATTTAAATACGATACCGTTCCAGCCAAGTTTTTTAGCTGTGTCTATGTTTTCTGGCGTATCGTCGATAAAGACTGTTGTATCAGCTGTGAGGTTGTATCTCTTCATAAGGAGCTTGTATATCTCCTCACCTGGCTTAACTACGTGGTCTTTATAGCTAAGGATTCCGCCATCAACATAGTCTAAAAATCCCATAGCTTCCTTGCAGTTTTCAACAGCCATCTTGCTGAAGTTTGAAAGAACAAGCACCTGATAACCTGCTGCCTTTATGGCGTTTATCCAGGGAATAGTTCTTTCTCTCTTGGTGACGATATCTGTAAGGTCTGAAAATGCCTTTCTGATCTCGCTTTCAATCTCAGGGTCGTTCTCCACAAAAAGGTCAATGATCTCTTCTATAGATAGATTACCCTTATCAAATTCAACCCAGTCCTCGCTAAATACAGATGCCTTGGCAATCCTGTCGACCATGGCGCTGTCAAAGCCGCGCTTTTCAATAAGTGGTCTCCAGGCAAAATCTACAAGCACGTTTCCAATGTCAAAAACGATAGTCCTGATCTTCCCTTCAGGGATCACATTTCCGTACCTGTCATGCATCCTATTGCTGGTCATGGCATCAAGGGAAGCTATTGTATGCCTTCCTGTCAGCGCTCCAATGGACCAGATAAGAAGCCAAAGAATAATTGGCACTGCGATGGTTGCTGCCACGCAGGTTATGAACACGTTGTAGGTCTCTGGTGATCCTGTAAGGGCTTCGTACAAAAGCACCAGGTACATTAAAACTAAGATGATTATGCCTATCCAGGCTAATACTCTTTTATAAGTAGGAGTCTTTGTATTATTTGTTTCCATTTTTTCACCTGTTTTCCTGATTTAGTTATGATCTTCCATGCAAAAAAGTTTCCTGCAAAAACAATGCATATCATACACTAATTGAAAAAAATAGGCAAATAAAAGCCCCCCGCGCAGGACAGCGCCTACGCAAAGGGCTTTCTTAGCATATTTTAAATTGTCTGATAATGAACCAGTAACCCCGTCCCCTGGGACCACCCTGGGTCATCAACCGTTTATGGTGAACTGTCCAATGAGTTTATTAAGACTCTCTGACTGCTCTGAAAGCTCTAAGGAAACTGCGCTTGACTCCTGAGCTGTAGCCGAGTTGTTCTGTACTACATTGGAAATCTGCTCGATTCCCTTGTCAATCTCATCCATGCTCTGAGCCTGCTGTCCTGCAAGGTCTCCTGTCTCGATGATCATCTCTGTGATCTCTTCTACGCTGTGCTGCATAGCGTCAAGAGCCTCTGTAGTCTCAGCCACAACTGCGTTTCCATTACCGATCTCATCCATTGTATCTGCAATGAGCTGATGGGTGTTCTTGGCAGCCTCTGTACTCTGATCTGCCAGCTCTCCAATCTGCTCAGCTACAACTGCAAAGCCTTTTCCTGTCTCACCTGCTCTAGCTGCCTCGATTGAAGCATTGAGGGCAAGAAGGGATGTCTGCTTGGCAATGGCTTCGATGGTATTTGTAACCTGCTCGATCTCTGCTGATGCCTCTGTGATCCTGGTCATTGCGTCAGTTACAAGGTGCATCTTTCTTGCAGAAAGCTCTGCATTATCTCTGACTGATGTAGCCATGTTCTTACTTCTCTCTGCAACATCAGCAAGCTGCTTGGTCTGCTCTGTAATAGAGTTTACTGAAGCTGTAAGCTCCTGAACTGCAGCTGCCTGGTCTGTTGCGCCTTCTGCAAGGTCTGTAGCTCCCTGGGACATATTGGATGCTCCCTGGGATACCTGGCTTGAAGAATTCTTAACCTCAAGAAGTGTGCTTGAAAGGTTATCTGAAATATCTGAAAGGGCGCTGCTGATGGCTTTGTAATCGCCTACATAAATATCTTCATTCTGTGAGCCTGTGGAGAAATCTCCGGCAGACATTCTGTGAAGGGTCTCATCAATGTCTTTTACAATGCGCTCAATTGTATCGGTTGATCCTGTAATATCGTCAGCAAGCTTTCCAAGTTCGTCATTGGAATCCGTTTCAACGTGGATCTCAAGTTTACCCTTTGCCATGTCATCAGCTGCCTGGGAGATAGCTTCGATAGGTCCAAGGATACTCTTTGTAAGAGCTACTCTTGCCTTAGCCGAATACATAAGAGCATATATTACCACAATAAGGGAAATAATGGTCATTATGATAACTGCAAGAAGTGACAGTGAGTATGCTCTTGCAGCACCTTCTTTTGCTGCGATACCTATCTCTTTAAAGTCCTTAACAACCACCTTTATAGCCTCATTGGTATTGGCTACATAGTATGCATAAATTTCTTCATGTGATGCTCCAGACTCAAACATACTGACAAGGGTATCATCCGACTTATCAATATCTTTAAGGTGCTGATATGCATTTGAAAGGTCGCCTTTATATACCTTGCTCAGTGCATCAAGACCATCGTTCATCTCCTGGATCTTTTCGTAGGCGCCTTCAAGCTGTTCCTGCCTGTCAGCCTCATCCTGAGCGTTCATAGCCCACAGATAATACTTTGCAAGAGCCTGGATAGTTATTCTTATTTCACCCTGCTGAGAATTTTGCTCATAGTATTTGTGATAGATATTTCCGAGATTGAAAAGAGCTATCACATCAATTAGCACAATTACCACGAAGACAGCTATAAGATTATTCCTAAAGCTCCCAAATACTTTTTTGAACTTATCAGATACGGATAAATTCCTGAAACTATCCCGTGTGAACTCGTTCTGCTTATCAGCCTTTGCCATAAAGAGACCTCCATAATTGGAATACATAAATATACATAACCTGCACCTTATATTTTATGCGAAATTTCGTCTATTGTGTCTAAATATTGTGTAAATTTATATAAAATTTCGGAAAATAAGTTTTACTTATGCCTATTATAATAAATATTGATTTTACTTATGTGATGATTTAATGTATATTCTTTGGTGTAAATAAAAGAGCTGCCATAGGTGGCAGTATTTATGAGGAGGCTATTATTTATGGTAAAAGCTGTTGTAGGCGCTAACTGGGGCGATGAAGGAAAGGGTAAGATCACAGATACCTTAGCAGATAAGGCTGACGTCGTTATCCGTTTTCAGGGTGGTGCCAATGCAGGACACACAATCGTAAACAACTACGGCAAATTTGCACTTCACACAATGCCATCAGGTGTTTTCCATCAGAACATCATGAACATCATTGGCAATGGAGTAGCTTTTGATATCACCAAGTTCATGAAAGAGCTTAATGAGATCACTTCAAAGGGCGTTCCAATGCCACAGATCATGATCTCTGACAGAGTTCAGGTAATGATGCCATATCATGTGTTATTTGATACTCTTGAGGAAGCTCGCCTTGCTGGAAAGAGCTTTGGATCAACCAAGTCAGGTATCGCACCATTTTATTCAGATAAGTTCGCCAAGATCGGTTGGCAGATCAACGAGTTCTTCCAGGAGGACTCAGTTATAAAAGAAAAGATCGCAAGGATTGCAGAGATCAAGGATGTTATCTTAGTTAATCTTTACCACGCAGATCCTATCGATCAGGAAGCTCTTTTCAACCAGATCGTAGACTGGAGAGAGCAGGTTAAGCCTTACATCGGAAATGTTTCTCTCTATCTTGATAAGGCCATCAAGGAAGGCAAGACAATCCTTCTTGAAGGTCAGCTTGGCACCATGAAGGATCCAGATCACGGAATCTATCCTATGGTTACAAGTTCTTCACCACTTGCTGCATACGGTGCAATTGGTGCAGGAATCCCACCTTATGAGATCAAGCAGATCGTCACTGTATCTAAAGCTTACTCTTCAGCTGTTGGTGCTGGAGCATTTGTATCAGAGCTCTTTGGAGATGAGGCTGAGGAACTTAGAAGACGCGGTGGCGACGGCGGTGAGTACGGCGCAACTACAGGTCGTCCAAGAAGAGTTGGCTGGTACGACTGCGTAGCAAGTAAGTACGGCTGCAGACTTCAGGGCACAACAGACGTAGCCTTCACAGTACTTGACGTACTTGGCTACCTTGACGAGATCCCTGTATGTGTTGGCTACGACATAGACGGCGAAGTTACAACCGAATTCCCTGTAACACACCTTCTTGAGAAGGCTAAGCCAATATTCAAATCTCTTCCAGGCTGGAAATGCGACATCAGGGGCATCAAGAACTACGAAGACCTTCCAGAAAATTGCAGGAACTACATCGAGTTCATCGAGGGCCAGATCGGATATCCTATCACAATGGTAAGTAACGGACCTGCAAGAGACGACATCATTTATAGAAAGAGTCCTCTTTCAAAATAAAACCTACGCGGAATCATCCCCGCTTCTTGAATTATAACGTCCACCGGAAATCGCTCAAGTGGCTTTCACGGCATATCCTCGCAGATACTAGGTGTTTCAGGAATTTAGCTGTTCCACCCCGGCCGTATCTGCTGCGGTATTCCATGATCCACTTGACCAATTTCCGGTGGACGTTTTTGGATGATCAAGCGGGGGATGATGAAGGTGCGGCTGGTGGTATTGGCTTTAAGCAGGGATTTTGGGCTGCCTGAATGAGGGGTGCTGGGTGCTCGGCAAAGCATTGACTAATTGGCACTTTATAGTGGCATTCAGACTATATGACATATTTTCTTATCCAAGTCCGTAAAAAGATGGCCGATATCGATTGTTATCACATTGCATTACGGACTACAGCGTGTTTTTTGAGCATACAGTCCGTAAAACGAGTTTTTTCAAGGAATTATTCCGCTGAATCAGGAAGATGAATTACGGACTGTAGGCCCCCAAAGTGTTTCCTAGTCTGAAAATGGACTTTTTCAAGGTTTTTAGCGGGAAATATTGACCTACTGTAGAGCATTTTTCTATGCAATAGTCCGTAATCAAGAAAATCCAACACTTTGGGACGCATAGTGGAGCTCAAAAGCGGTATTGGTAGGAGCCACAAAAAGCTATTTTGAGAGGGCTTTGGCTGATCTAATACCATTAATAGATTTCCTTATAATTGGTCCTAGCTTTTTCTGGTTTTTAAAAAAAGAATCCGGATACTTTTAATATCACCAGAAGAGTATGTGGATATTGGTATTATATTTCTTGCGCCAATATTTCCAGTTTCAATGAAACCACAATAGAAAAATCATACCTGGCAACTGTGTGAGGGCTGTGGGTATTAGATTGAATATGATAACAGATGATATTTCTATAAAACCATAATACCTGCAGAAGATAGGCTGGTCGGTGGTATTATATTCACGCAATAGCATCGACCGCAATACGATATATCGCATCCAAAAGGCTCCGGGCCGCAAAATTGCATCTGCGCAGGTATTAGTCTAACAGGGGAGCCAATTCAGCACCTACAACGCCCCATCCATGGCCGCTTGATCACCAAAAAAGTCTGACCGGATGAATATCAATAGCACCGTGGAATACCGCAGTTGGAGGGAAGTCAGTGGGGACGGCTCTGTCCTGACACGGGGACGGTTCTTTTGTCAGGTTTTATTTTGTAAAACCTGACAAAAGAACCGTCCCCGTGTCAGGACAGAGTCGTCCCCACTGACTTCCCTCCAACGAGGATATGCCGCGAAAGGCTATTGATATTCATCCGGTCAGACTTATAATTCAAGAAGCGGCTATGGACTAGCTTTACTTATCAGTTATTAAGCTGGCTAAGGATTCCGTCCACCTGCTCAGTGGTCAGAATTCCAAAGGATGCCAGGTTGATTATCGGCATTTCCATGAACATCTTGGTCATCATCTCAGCTCCGCCTTCTCCCATGGAGCCGTCGTCTTCCTGATTCTCCATACCCTCGCCTATCTTCTGAAGTACAGGTCCAAGGATCATCTGTCCTTTCTTGGTATCAAGGATATCCTCTATAGGTGTAAAGTGGCCAAAAGTCATTGGAAGCTCTAAAGAGCTCTCAACATGGATCTTAACTGTCTGTCTGATATCTATTGTTGAAGCTCCGATCATGATGTTATAATCGCCACTCTCAACATAGAAATCGTGGATCTTGGTCTCATAGTAGGCAAAGGCTCTTGAGTCAAGTTTAAAGGTCACTGTCTTCTTTTCGCCAGACTCAAGCTCTACCTTTGTAAAGCCCTTAAGCTCCTTGTAGGGCCTTGAGATCTTGCTGTTTTCAGGACTTACATAGAGCTGAACTACCTCTTTTCCCTTATATCTTCCAACATTCCAGACGTCAACTGAAACCTCTACTGTATCCTCATCTGTGGCATTATCCTTATCAACTGTGATGTTTGAATACTCAAACTCTGTGTAACTAAGGCCATGGCCAAATGCAAAGAGGCCTGGAAGTCTCTTTTTCTCATAATATCTGTATCCGATGTAAACGCCCTCAGCATATACTGGATTTCCGCCGTCTCCCGGGAAATTAAGAAAGCTTGGGTTGTCTGAAAGTTTAAACGGATAGGACTCAGAAAGCTTTCCTGAAGGGTTAACATCTCCCCACAAAAGAGCTACCGTGGCATCTCCCACTGCATCTCCGGCAAGCTGCATATCAAGAACAGCATCCACGCTGTCTATCCATGGCATGGCAACTGGAGAGCCGTTGTGCATTACTACCACCGTCTTCTTTCCAAGGTGCGAAAGCTCATCAATGAGCTTGTCCTGCTCAGGAGGAAGATTAATGTCTGTACGGTCAAAGCCCTCCGACTCATAGGACGCAGGAAGCCCAGCAAATACTACGACTTCGTCAGCTTCTGAAGCTGCCTCAACAGCTTCTTGCCTCAAAATGTAGCTGTCCTTCATGTCCTTGCACTTTGTGTCATATCCCATGACAAAAGAAATATCTTTTCCCATAGCTTTTGCGCTGTCATAGGCATTTGAAACAAACGCACTGTTTATGTGGGATGAACCAGAGCCCTGATATCTTGGGGCCTTGGCAAACTCTCCAACAAACAGGATCTTCTTGTCGTCCTTTAATGGAAGGGCCTTATTGTCATTCTTAAGCAAAATAGCGCCGTTCTCAGCAAGCTCTTTTGCAAAAGCATAGTCTTCTTTTCTTGTTTCATCTGTAGATGGACCAGCATTTTTCTTGTTTTCAAGGGTCCAGTTAAGGGCATTTAAGATATGGGCAACAGCCTCATCAACCTTGGACTCCTTGAGCTCTCCGCTTTCTACAGCAGCTACTATGGCTTCTTCGTGATCCTTTCTTGGTCCTGGCATCACAAGGTCAAGGCCTGCTTCCACACCCTTTTGCGCATCCTTGCCAGCGCCCCAGTCGGTTACCACAAAGCCGTCAAATCCCCACTTGTCCCTGAGGACATCAGTTAACATGTACTTATTCTCAGAAAGGTAAGTACCATTAAGCTGATTGTAAGCACACATTATGGACTTGGGGTGAGAGTCTTTTACCATGATCTCAAAAGCTGTAAGGTAGATCTCGTGAAGCGTTCTCTCATCCACAATGGAGTTGCCGGACATACGTCTGTATTCCTGGTTGTTGGCTGCAAAGTGCTTGGGGCAGGCTGCAACACCCTCAGACTGGATGCCCTCAACGTAGGCTGCTGCCATCTTGCCTGCAAGATATGGATCCTCAGAGTAATACTCGAAGTTTCTTCCGCAGACAGGGCTTCTTTTCATGTTAAGACCAGGTCCTAAGAGCATACTTACATTTTCTCTCTGGCACTCTTTTCCAAGAGTCTGTCCAAGCTTTCTTGCCATATCCACATCAAAGCTTGATGCGACTGTGCTGGCTGTTGGATAGCAGACAGTCTTGATGCTGGAATTAAGGCCAAGGTGGTCAGTTTCGCCCTCCTGCTTGCGAAGTCCATTAGGTCCATCGCACATCATAAACTCGGGCACGCCAAGCCTTTCTACGCCTTCCGTGTGCCAGAAGTCCTTTCCGGACAAAAGAGCTGCCTTCTCCTGAAGCGTCATTTTAGAAATTACGTCTTTTACTTCCATATGCTCCTCCTGTCAATGATTTAATGTAAAATGCACCGCGCATAAGATCACAAATAAAAAGACATGCAGCTTGTCGCTACATGTCCTTATTATAAACTATATGAAGTTGTCAGTCACTTATTAAGCTCTTATCTTTACGAAAGCTACAGCCTTCTTCTCTTCATTGTGTTCTGTTTTTCTAACGAGGCTTGAAGAATACACTGCATACTCAGATGTCTGATCCTCGTCTAACATACTTCCAGCTCCAAGAAGGTCAAGTGCCTTAAACTTTCCGTATGAAAGGTTCTGCTCCTTTGCCTTGATTGCGTCTGCCATGATAGCGATTGTACCCTGGCTGACTGTCTGTCTGCTCTTCGCGGAACGTCTCATATTCTATTTCCTCCATGCTCATAAGAAATAAGATTTTAAATGAAGTGACTTGTGAAATTTTAGGCCCCTCAACCTATTGTGGTTTCACAACAAAGTTTCATTTAATGGGTACATTATATATGATTATGGCGGTAAATAGAAGACACTTTGCCCCGTTAAATCATTAAAATTTTATGAAATTATCTTTCCAGATTTTTTATTATTTCTGAATTTTAATTCTCTCATCCCCAGCAAGATAGCTAAGGAGCGCTGCTCTTGCATGCTCACGGTCTGTGGCCTCCACAGTTACTGTGAATCTGTAGGTATGCTTTTTCATGCCCTCTTCGGCTCTTTCCTTTTCGGCCTTCACCAAAGACTTCTCCTTGGTATCCTCGCTTGTCATCTCCATGATGTCGTTGATGGCAAAGCGCTTGAACTGCTCCTTGTGGGCCTCATCCTCGGCCATGTACCTCTCTATAAGGGATATAGTGTTTCCAAGGTTAAGATAATCTCCGTGAAGGAAGGACTCCATGTCCATAATCTTTTCCTCAGATCTTATGGTCTCTTCATCCCAGCTGAGCTCTTTTTCTACAAATTCCCTGGAGTTTTTGGCATTCTCTTTTTGCCAGTCGATCACATACCACTTCCATATCTGGAGCCGCCTCCTGTTGACGTCCTCATCGGACAGCTCAGCCATCTTCTGGCAGGCGTGCCTTACTCCCCTTGAAACCAGTGCTTCTGTGGTGTCGTTGACATTGTAGGACCGATCCTGGATCACTTTGTGTTTCGCGGTATTTTCAATTGTAAGGCCAAGTTCATCCTCTGAAATGGTCTTAAGGTACAGGGAATAGTCCCCATGGCGCGCAATGACAACAGGTCTTTGCTTAAGCAGGGTATCCCTGAACTCAAGAAAAGACTTAAGAACGTCATCATTTTGAATGTACCTGAAAAGTCTGCTCATCTATTCCTCCAGCTGACTTAGTTGTTTCCAAAAAAGCCAAGCTTTTTAAACTCTTCTATCCTGCAGGGCCTTCCGTAATAGTAGCCCATCAGGTCTGAGATTGGATATCTCTTTGCGATCTGAGCCTTCTCCTCATCCTCAACCCCATGGAAAGCGGTTCTGATACCCAGTCTGTGGGTAAAAGAGGTAATGGCCTCTATCATATATCGCACAGTCAGGTTCTCTGTGATAGGGCCTGTAAGAGATGGTGCCAGATTTATAAGGTCGATAGGAAGGCTCTTTACAAGGTCAAGTGATGCAAAGTCTGTGCAGTCAAGACCAACCTTTATACCGCATGACTTAAGGAACTCGATCTGGCTCTTTAAGTGTTCAACAGAGAGCTGCCTGCTGGATGCTGTCATATCAAGGCAGAGCCCTGTTGCAGGATAGCCTGTCTTTCTTAGGATCTCCAAAAGAGTTGTCCTGAACTCTGATCTCTCAAGCTGCATGAAGGCCAGATTTACGCTAAGGTAAAAGTCCCTGTTGGCCATTCTGATCTCAAGAGCATCCTTAAGGGCATTCTCAAGTATCCAGTTTCCAAGAAGATAGAATACCGGATCCTGCTCAAGCCAGGGCACAAACTCTGAAGGAGATACATCTCCATAAGGTTCCTTGTGCCACCTGAGTAATACTTCCATTCCTACAAGGCGCCCATCTGCAGCAGCCACAATAGGCTGATACTCCAGATAGAAACCTTCAAATCCATTTATTACGCTGTTTCTTACTTCATCAACCAGCTCAATACTGCTCCTATTGTTATCGAGCTCATCATTGTGGAAAATGATAAGATTGCCGTGCTTCTGATTCTTGGAATAATCAAGGGCGTACTTGGCACTGGTATAAAGAGAATGCTCATCCACCTTAAGGTCTGTGCAGACTATCATACCACCTGCAATTTCAGCCGCAACCTTATTGCCGGAAATGATCATGGACTCCCTTGTATAGGCTCTCATCCTGCCATAGAACTTCTTGATGTCATCTATTGCCATGGTATCTGTAACAAAAGCAAGCCTCGTTCCTTCGCCTCTAAAGGCCCTTCCCTGGCCCTTTCCTTCTTCAAGGAGCTTGGCTGCTGTGGCCTTAAGGATCGCATTACCTGTCATGTAGCCATAACGTCTGTTGACATCACCAAAGTCTATGAAATTGATCATCAGGATCGAGTAATCTTTTTTCGCCGCCTTGAGCTGCCTCATAAAGTTCAGCATCTCATACTGGTTGGGCAAAAGAGTTATCGGATCGTTATTATCAACAATACCCTTGTTTATGATAGAGCATGCGTAGTACGCAGGTCTTCCTGCATAGTCCTTGATCACAACGCCCCTTGCGGCGCAGATCACATACTCACCGTTTTTGTTCTTTGCTCTGTATTCGAAGTTGGGATCTGTCTTTTTCCCTGAATAAACAACACTTAGATACTCTACGTACTTGTCCCTGTCATCAGGATGGATCCTTGTCTCCCACACTGATGATGCGTTGTAGATATATTCCCCCGTAAGCCCAAAGTAATCCACTGCATTGGGCGACCACCTTGCTATGTTCTTGTCCATGTCATAGACATAGACGTAGCGGCTTCTTGATGTTACCGCGAAGGTGTCAAAGATTCGATTGATCGTGTCTAAACTTCCTCCCGCCATTTACTCGCTCCGATTAATGTGATTTATCTGTAGGATTTTTCTCCTCTGGCCGCTTTTGCAGCCTTGTGCTGTCTCTTGTTCTCGTACATAAGCTCATCAGCCTTCTTGACTACGTCTTCGAACTTGACGCCGTCCTCAGGACATCTTGCATAGCCTGCACTTATAGATACCTTAAGAGTAACCCCCGACTCTGAAAGTACCACATCCCTTGCGACATTCTGCCTCATTCTGTCGATGACACTCTCATAGAACCTGGTGTCATGAGTTCCGTGGATAACTACAACGAACTCATCGCCGCCGATACGGAAGGCCTTATCCTTCTCCCTGATACTGTTCTGAAGCCTCTTGGCCACAATCTTTAAAAGCTCATCTCCCGCTTCATGTCCGTGGGTATCATTGACCTGTTTAAAGTCGTTGAGGTCCATGAATATAAGTCCGTAAGGGAGCTTCTTTTTGGACAGTTCTTCCATGTGCTCATGGTAGTTTCGTGGATTATTAAGGTTTGTAAGGGCATCTCTGTAAGATAGTATCTCCAGCTCTTTTGCTGCCTCCTTAAGGGAAATATAGGCAGTTACGAAAGCTGCTGTCAGAACGCTTATTACAATTGCTATCAAAAGAACTGACAGTATCTCTGTAAGATTCATCCAGTGATCCATAGGTGCTATAGCCAGTATCCAGTAGCCACCACCTACAGTGCTGACCATGGATTCCACAGGGGACTGGAGCTCTTTTTCAGAGTACTCAATGATTATCCTGTCCTCACCGGTAATCGCGTTATTACCGATGATCTTGTATTCGTAGTTGCTCTCTGCAAGGCCCTGAAGGTCCACAGCAGAAAGAAATCTTGAAAGACTTAAGGTTACAGAAGCAAAGCCCCAGAAGCTGGCATCAGATACCTCTTCTGATGTATATATCGGCCTTGTTATGATGATTCCATAGCTGTCATCCGCTAAAATAGTGGGCGCAATGATAACTGAGGTTCCTGACATCTTGCTGTAATCAGCGTAGACGCCTCTTGCGCTGTCTTCAAAGAGGTTCTCCCTCTCAGCAATTCCGTGATCCAAAGGATACTTGTATCTGACTATTCCGTCAGGAGCCAGGGTAATATCAATGACATCCAGATAGTCGTTGAAAACTTCGTCTGCTATGATCTGGAAGTTCTCGCCTGTTATGATGCCATTACTGCCCTGTACCTGGATTTCCAGCATTCTGGTTACATACTCACGTCTTTGGATCTCAGACTGTATGTTGCTGGCAAAAGAGTCAGCGATAAACTGAGCTCTCTCACGTCTGTTCCCTGATGTAGTCACCAGATAAAATACCGCTACACATGATGTGACTGCAAGTGCAATTACAAAGGCCAAAAGACCGGCAGTTACGCTTTTCTTTTTCATAGTCATACCTCTGCACACAAACTCGTCAGAATACTTCAAAATAATTTTAACACATTTTGTTCTTAATCGCTGTAGCTAACATCCATGTTGGCAACTATCTGGTACTCTGGGTACATGGACTGGATCTCTTTTATGGTCTCTTTAAAGATATCGTGGTTTCCTGGAACAAAGTCGATCACCAGGTCAAAACGGATGACCTTTCTTACAAAATCCACAAAGAAGCCATGCATCTGAAGGACCTCCTTGTGGGCTGTAGCTGCCTTGGAGATCGCAGTTCTCATGGCGATGGTATCTTCGTCTTTGGTGTTTATTGAATATATTCCGATGGAAATAAGGGAAATGTTGTGCTCTGTATAGACCTTTTCCTGGATCTGCCTTGTTATCTCGTCTATCTTGTCTGCTGTAAAGGTATCAGGGATCTCGATATGAACTGAAGCCAGCACTCTGTCCGGTCCATAGTCTGAAAAGATAAGGTCGTAAGCACCCTGCACGCCCTCAACGGACTTGATGGTGTTTTTGACCTCTGTAGAAAGAGCAGAATCTATCCTCTCACCCAGGATCTCACTTATGGTGTCTCTTAGCATCTCAAGAGCTGACTTTATCATTACGATGGCAATGATTGCAGCAAGGTAAGCCTCTATGGAAAGACCTGTCACAAGGAAGATTATTGCTGCCACCAGTGTTGCAGCAGAAATAATGGAATCAAACCTTGCGTCGGTTCCGGAAGCTACAAGAGAATCAGAAGATACATTTTTACCGGTATTTATAAAGAACTGTCCCAGAAGGAGCTTAACAACTACAGCAACTGCTACGATGATAAGAGTAACTGTGGTGTAGTTTGCTGCCTCTGGATGGAGTATTGATTTTACTGACTCAATAAGGGATGTAACGCCAGCATACATAACGATTATGGATATGACCATGGCGCTAAGATACTCAATCCTTCCATAGCCGTAGGGATGCTTTTTATCAGGAGCCTTTCCGGCAAGGGCTGTCCCGATTATGGTGATGACCGATGAAAGCGCATCGCTTAAGTTGTTGACCGCATCCAGCACAATTGCAATAGAGCCTGAAATAAGGCCTACAACCAGCTTAAATCCCGCCAGAAGCACATTGGTGATGATCCCTATGATACTGGTTCGAATAATGACTTTTCCACGGTTTTCTCTATCGTTTCTAGACATGTCTTAGTCCTCCCAAAGTAAGTCAAAGTTAAATACGCTCAAAGATGTACAGTCTGGTGTCACCGGTTCTCATGATCCTGGTTTCGTCGTTGTGGCCAGTTCCAGAGAAGGAAGCATTAAGTGAAAGGCCTCTTGTCCTTAAGGCTGCTCCAGAAATTGTGTCTTTTTGCTCTTCACTCTTTATATCCTTAAATATGCTGATCACGTTGTGCAGAAGTCCATCCTGCTTGATATGGACAGGAGCCACGTTATTGATAAGTGTTCCCATATCCTTGATGCTATAGGGAACTGCCCTGTTCCATACTGAGTAAAGGGCGTCGTCCAAAAGTCCCTTAGCTCTTATGCACTTGTAATCATTGTTAGGTGTGGCGTTTCTCTCAACTGCAAAAGCCACAGCCCTCTGTTTATCCTGTGACACGATCATAAAGCCAGAGTCAGGGAGTCTGTAATAATCTCCAAACTGGAAAACATCTCTGTACTTCTTGTAAAACTCAACCTGGTCCTTGATGAGCTTTTTATCAGCATCGTGCATGTCGCAGAGATTAAGCTCATAGCCAAAGCATCCGGCTGCAGCCAGTTCAAATCTTGACTCCAGGGGACTATTCATAAGTGTCTGATGGTTTGGAACCGCTGAAACATGGGCACCTACTGTACTTGCAGGATATCCATAGCTGTATCCCCTCTGGATGTCCAGTCTGCAGAAAAAGTCTGTGTCATCACTTCCCCATATCTGCGGGAAATATGACAGCATTCCAAGGTCAAAGCGGTTTCCACCAGCTGAGCAGCCCTCAAAGAGGATCTTAGGGAAGGCATCTGTCAGCTCTTTTAATACCCTGTAAAGCCCAATGTAATATCTGTGCTGGAACTCGCCCTGCCTGTCAGGTGACAGGGAGGTTGAGAATCTGTCAGAGAATATCCTGTTCATATCCCACTTAACGTAGGATACATTACCTGCGGAAAAGACCTTTTTCATGGCCTCGATTATATAGTCCTGAACCTCTTTCCTGGTAAGATCCAGATTCATCTGGTTGCGGCCTTCAGAGTGGCTCTGTCCCGGAACCTGTACAGCCCAGTCTGGATGGGACCTGTAAAGGTCACTGTCCTTGTTCACCATCTCAGGCTCTACCCATACGCCAAGCTCCATGCCAAGATCGTTCATCTTCTGAGCAAGCTCTTTTATGCCTCCTGGAAGCTTTTTCTTGTTCTCATACCAGTCTCCAAGGGACCTGTGGTCGTCATTTCGCTGACCAAACCAGCCATCGTCCATGACAAACAGCTCAATTCCGCACTTCTTTGCCTCTTTTGCAAGGCTAAGGAGCGACCCCTGGGTAAAGTTAAAGTAATTGGCTTCCCAGCTGTTTATAAGGACAGGACGCTCCTTGTCCCGCCAGTAACCTCTTACTATGTGGTTTCTTACAAATCTGTGCATATTCCTTGAAAGGCCGTTGTAGCCCTCATCAGAATATGTCATCACTGATTCGGGGGCCTCAAATTTCTGGCCCTTTTCAAGCTTCCAGTTAAAGCCCACAGGTTGGATTCCTGATACAAAACGGCTTATACTGCAAGCGTTTGAGGAAAGCGCCTCGTAGTGATTGCCGCTGTAGACAAGGTTAAAGCCGTAAGCTTCGCCGTAGTCATCAGTGGTCTCAGGCCTTGATACCATTACAAAAGGATTGGAACGTGACCCGGACTCTCCGGCAGCAAGCTCCTCTGAAACAGCCTTGCCTCCATCAACGATTGAATCAAATCTGCCCATCTCGTAAGCCCATCTTCCGTGGAAGGAAGTGAACTTGTAGCCTGTGTCATAAAGATCCACACAGGTACTAAGGAGTCTGTCTATGACAAGGGCGCTGTCGTTGTCGTTATAGATGGCAGCACTTCTGGTGATAACGTCGCAGTCGGGAAATACTGAATAAACCAGCTCAAGTCTTGCCTCGTACTCCTTGTCTGCAAGCTTTATAACAAGCTGCTCACAGCTTCCCGCAGCGTCGTAAGAAGATGGAAGGGTCTCAAGATTTCTTTTTCCCTTACTCACCTCGTAGTCGTAATAAAGAAAATTAGCGGTGGTTGAGCCATTTCCATAGGTCACTTCAAGAAGCGGATCCCTGATATCGCCCTTTCCAAAGGTTGGGGCCTCAAGACCATACATTTCAAGGCTCACATTCCTGAAATCATCGCTGAAGCCATTCATGTTTCCGCCGCCAAAATAGTGCTTTGGAGCGATAGCAGCTGCTATTTTTAGGATCTCTCCCTTATCTGCCTCTGGCCAGTCGATCTCATCCTTTAATCTGTCATACTTTTTTTCAGATAAAAGAGATCCACCGTAGTGAAGATGCTCAAGATGCCCAGTCTCCATGACTCTAAACATATAGGATGTGTTTTTTGTCTGTAAAAGAAATACTTTACCGTCTGCGTAGATCATTTAACCCTCCAAAAATAAGCCTTAGACCCTAAGTCCATTGATGATGATGTCAATCATGCCATTTAAGGCATCTTCGTAGCTTACACTGGTCTTGGAAAGTTCCTCTGAACCAAGGAACTTCTCAATGGCACCCTCAATAGTAAGCTTGACTACAGGAATAGGCATCCTGCGAAGCTTGCCCTCATCCATGGCCTGCTTAAGGAGCTTCTCTGTCTCCTCCCAGTCGCTTTCAATCCTGGAAGAGAGCTTGCTGTAAACTGTAGGATACTTGTCCTTAAGCTGGTAAGCCATTCTGAAATCAATGTTTCTGTAGCTGTCAGGAAGGCAGACAATGACTCTTGAGAGCTTCTCTACGATGTCTAAAGAGTCATCATTTAATATCTCAGCCTCTTTTTGCTTAATAGCGGTAAAACCGTAATCTACTGTGGCATAAAAGAGCTCGTCCTTGTCATCAAATTCCTTGTATATGGTCTTTTTGCTGATATGGAGTTCCTTGGAAATGTCGTCCATGGTGAACTTCATTCCCTTCTGGTTGAACTGATTGATAACTGACTCCATTATGCTCTGTCTTAAATTCTCCATCGTGCCCCCTCATGTGCTTATTTAAGCACTGCCTTTAAATAATCCCAAACGTTTGATACCGACTTTACTGATAATTTTTCTTTTGTAGAGTGTATATCCTGCATATCAGGACCGATTGAAATACAGTCGAGTCCCTCTATCTTTTCGCTTAAAATTCCACACTCAAGGCCTGCATGGATGGCAAGTACCCTTGGCTCTACTCCGTACATATCCTTGTAAACTGAAACCATGTGGTCTCTAAGCTCTGAATGCTGTCTGTACTTCCATCCGGGGTATGATCCTGAAACCTCTACCTTTGCGCCATAGCTTCCGGAAATGGTCTTAAGCTTTCTGATAAGGAAATCCTTGGAGGATTCAACTGAGCTTCTTACTGACTGCTCAAAGGTAACCATATCTTCTGCAGTCTTTAAGATACCAAGGTTTAAGGATGTCTCTACAAGGCCCTCTATGCTGGAGCTCATGGCCTGTACCCCATCTGGCATTACACAGATAAGAGAAAGAGCTTTTTTAGTATCCTCTTTGTCAATAACAGGGCTTCCTGCATCCTCAAGTTCACTTACCTCTATGTTCACATCAGGGTCCTTAACTTCAAGCTCTCCCTTTATTGCCTCAAGGCTCTTTGAAACTGATGCCTTGAAGGCATCCACTTTGGAAGGGTCAAGCAAAACAATAGCAGATGATATGTTTGGAATAGCGTTGTCTGCTACGCCTCCGCCGATGGTCTCAAGATAAAAGTCTGCGCTGTCAAGGGCCTCTAAAAGAGTTCTGGCAAGGATTATATTGGCATTTCCTCTGCCCTTAATGATCATCTCTCCTGAGTGACCCCCAAGAAGTCCGGAAACTGAAACCTTAAGGCGCTTGCCAGATAAGGCTTCTCTTTTTACAGGAAGCTTGGAATATACTCTTGCGCCACCTGCGCAGCTTACAATAAATGCGCCCTCTTCTTCGTTATCGATGTTAATGAGCTTTTTGCCCGCAAGGCTGCTAAGATCGATTGCTGTAGCTCCGAACATTCCAGTCTCTTCGTTGGTTGTGATCACAACCTCAAGTGGTGGATGAGGAATATCCTTGGAATCTAAAAGTGCAAGGCAGTAAGCAACTGCAATTCCGTCGTCTCCTCCAAGGCTTGTGCCATCTGCCCAGACAAACTCTCCATCTGTTTTGACCCTAAGACCGTCAGTAAGCATATTTATATCTGAGCTGTCTTCCTTAACAGCTACCATATCCATGTGTCCCTGAAGGATCACAGGCTCTCTGTCCTCATATCCCGGGCTTGCAGGAGCCTTGATGATAACATTGAGCTCACCATCCTGGATAAACTCAAGATTTCTCTCCATTGCAAATCTAACAAGATAGTCGCTTATTTTCTGCAGATTCCCTGAACCGTGCGGGATATTGCATATCTCTTCAAAAAAATGAAAAACCTCTTTGGGCTGTAAATTCTCAAAAGCCATTATGGCACCTCCAGATTCTCTAAAAAATCCCATAAAAAAGGGAACTCAGTACACTGAGTCCCCTTAATTTTACTATCAAAAAACTATTATGACAACCAATAGTTTCCATTTTTTCTATTAAGCGATCTTCTCTTTTGCAAGCTCTGCAAGTGTCTTGAATCCATCAGGATCATTTACAGCCATCTCTGCAAGCATCTTTCTGTTGATGTCTACACCTGCAAGCTTAAGACCATGCATCATGTTGCTGTATGAAAGACCATTGATACGAGCTGCTGCGTTGATACGTGTGATCCAAAGAGATCTCATATCTCTCTTCTTCTGCTTACGTCCAGCGAATGCAGATGTGAGTGCTCTCATAACTGACTGCTTAGCAACTCTGTACTGCTTTGATCTAGCTCCTCTATAGCCCTTAGCGAGCTTTAATACTCTATTGTGCTTCTTCTTGGCATTTAATGCGCCTTTAACTCTTGCCATCTTAATATTCCTCCTAAAAAATATACAACTGTTCCTCATTCTTATGGGATGCTCCACTAGACTCGATAATACCTCGTCAAGTGTCCACCCATGGCTCGCACTAAGCTCTAAAATACATCGCTAAGTGCTCTGCTCAAGCGTAAGGAAGGATCTGCTTCATTGTCTTTACATTTGTAGCGTCAACAAGTCCTGCGTGACGAAGATTTCTCTTTCTCTTTGTAGACTTCTTTGTTAAGATGTGGCGCTTGTACGCTTTGTTTCTCATGAGCTTGCCTGTGCCAGTTACCTTGAATCTCTTGGCAGCGGCTCTCTTTGTTTTCATCTTTTGCTGCATAACTAAATCCTCCTATATCTTTGCAAAAAATATTTTTATCAATTCTTTTTCTCAGTAAGGAACATTGTCATACTACGTCCCTCAACCTTAGGCTGTTTCTCAATAACTGCAACGTCTGAAAGAGCCTCAGCAAAATCTGTAAGGATGTGAACGCTTGCTCCCATATGAGCCATCTCACGGCCTCTGAAACGAAGTGTGATCTTAACCCTGTTTCCCTTTTCAAGGAACTTCTTGGCAGCATTGACCTTAGTATTAAGATCGTTGGTGTCAATGTTAGGGGAAAGTCTGATCTCTTTGATCTCGACAGTCTTCTGTTTCTTACGAGCCTCTTTCTCCTTGCGGAGCTGCTCATACTTGAACTTGCCATAGTCTACAACCCTGCAAACAGGTGGCTTGGCAGTTGGGGCGATCATTACAAGATCAACACCCTCGTCCTCTGCAATCTTCTTGGCCTCGCTAAGTGCCATAACACCCAGCTGCTCGCCGTCAACTCCGATCACACGGACCTCTTTAGCTCTGATCTGATCGTTAATAAATAACTCGCTAATGGTTTTATCCTCCTGAAAAAAAGTGGATACATCCGCAAATGTATCCACTAAAAAATCATAGTCATGATCAGCGCTATAAGCACCTAATCTGAAAAGATATTAACCGCTACTGGCTGTGCCGCAGGGTGAGAGTGGATACTCTGCTTGGTTTTCAAATACTCAAGTACAATAACACATCTAAAAACTCATGTCAACAATATTTTTACATTATTCTTTCATGCAGGCCCTGGTGATTCCTGCCACTGCTCCGAAAAGGACTGCTGCAACAGGCCAGACTATCCATGTCATCTCCCACTGCATAGTAACAAAGCTCCATGCAAGGTATCCTGCAACGACTATTGGCCAGTAGATGCTGGCGATCTTGCCTACAGCCTTGCTTGCCTTTTTACCCTCTGAATTGTACTCGCCCTCCTGAAGGAGCTTGTTGTAGGACTCCATAATGTTACCAGCTCTGATGATGAGGTTAACACCTGTAGCTACAATTATAAGAAGGACTGACACAAGTAAAGGAATAACGTCCTCCTGTTTCTGGGTTGTGGCGATGAGACTTCCAATAATAAGTGGCAGACTTGAAAGTATGCACAAAACCACTCCAAGGGCAATAAATAACGTGTGTTTCTTTTCAAAGGCAGCCTTCTTCTCTTTTACCATACCATCTACACCGTAGGCTGTCTCTATTGCATCTGTCTCAAGGAACTCATAGGGCTTAAGACATCTGTCATTCATTATGAATATGAATACAGCCACAGCAATTAAAATAAAAAGTGTGATAAGACCAACACCTGCTGCAACAGCTTCTGGAACAAAGCCCAAAGCTGAAAAACCTGCCATGGCAATAAGTACCACAGGTGAAAGGATGCACATTGAAACGCCGCAAGCAGTCAAAGGAGTAGTTTTTTCTACTTTATTTAGGAAATCAGATGCTTCCTCAAGACTTACATATCTGCGGCTTCCGCCAGCTGAGGCTGCGCTGTCCTGAATAATTTCTCCAGTAACATGAGTTTCTTCAATTTCATCTTTAAGAAGGTAATCAGTGCTGACGCCAAATATCTCTGACATCTTCAGGATCCTTCCAAGATCCGGTGTTGACTGTGCGCTCTCCCATTTAGAAACAGACTGTCTTGAAACATCAAGTCTATCTGCAAGGTCTTCCTGTGAAAGTCCAAGTTTTTTTCTCTCGTTGATAATTTTGTCTGCAAGTATCATTTTGTTTTCCTCCGCTATTTTCGTTTTTGATTTCGAGATCTCTTTTGTTTGATTTTGTGATCTCAGATTACGAAAAATAACAGCTGCATTCTATAAAGTTGTCTTGGAAATTTGTCAACTGATGGTTGCAAATGTGTCAACCACGCCTTTTCTTCCTGTGGTTCGAAAGAGGCCTGAATATTGTCATCCGCCCAGTCCATCCCACGATCCTGGTGATAAGGATTCCAAAAAAGACGCCAAAACTATCTATGACAATATCTTTTTTCTGGGGAGATCTTCCCGCCACAAAAGATTGATGATATTCATCAAGGCAGGCAAATCCCACGCAGAAGATCCCAGCTGAAAATACAAGCCACAAGCCTCTTACTCCGTACACATAAAGAGGAAAAGCCACAGAAACCGCTAAAAGAAAGTACTCAGTAAAATGCGCTGTCTTTCTTATGTAGTGCTGTCCCACTTCAGACAGATGCTCAATATACTTGCTGCTCCAGCCCCTGTCCAGGGTCTCATTGGCATAGGTCAGCACCTTGACTCCCACCTCATAGCTAAGGCGACTGCTCTCATCCGCATCCTGGGAGGAGAACATGAAGATCAGGCACATCATCACTATTGCAGGAACAAATGACATTGGCTTTAACACAAATCTCAGTGTCTGTTTGATATACAGTAAAAAGTATTTCATTTTATCCGTCCTGCACCTAGAGGCTTAATATCTTTTCTATGTTGCCATCTGATATGATCACCGGAAAAAGATCTTTTTCCCTGATATCAAGCTTCCTGATGCTCTTGTTGATATCTTTATCTGAAACTTCGTAGGTGTTTAGGAAAATGCTCCTTATGCCGCTACGGGCCGCCACACCCACGTCACTTGAAATGTCGTTACCTATCATAACACATTTGGACTTATCCAGTCTGTATTGCGAGATAAGAATGTCCATAAAAGCCGGATCCGGCTTCTTTATCATAGCCTCAGAGGATATGAAAATGCCGTTAAAATAGCTATAGAGCCCGGTATCCATCAGTTCTTTTACAGTGAACAGCTTCTGTGCGTTGGACAAAAGAAATATCTTCTTGCCATATCTTTTCAGCTCTTTTAATGTACTTATAACCCCATCATATTTTACAAGCTTGTCCCTTGAGGTGTTCCTGAAGTAGGTGCACAGAGCCTGGATCTGAGGGGTTATGTACTCTTCCTCGTCGTACTTGTGGGGAAGATAAGCAGTGGCAGCATTAATCTCCTCCTGGCTATGCCCCAGTCGGCTGTTCGTAAACTCTGAGGCTTCACTGTTAATTTTTTCCGCAATGAGCCTTGTCCAGACCCAGGAGATGCGGATCTCAGGGTACCTGGTAGCAAGCCCCTTATTTTTCTCAAGGTAAAACATAAGGGATTCTTCTTCCTGGGCGCAGATCTCGAGATATCTTTTCCTTAGCTCTTTTGCAGTGTAATCAGCCCCAAACTGACACTGGAGATATGCTGCCATGTCCTGCCACAGACCATGCTGTTCCTCGTCTGTGTGGATATCTATAAGCGTCCCGTACAGGTCAAAAATATAGTTATCAAATGTCATTAATTGTCCCCCAACATACTAGTGAGCACTGCTACTCCATATGGAGCTATTGTCAGCGTAGTTCCGCTCAAAGAGCTGAGATCCTCTGAGGTGCAAAGCTGATAGGAAAGGGTGTTATAGGTACTGCAGTCATCTGATGCAGCAAGGTCTACAGTCTGAGCCTCATCTGATGTGTTTATCACAAAAAGGAGTGAGAGTGGGCCAAAATCTGCTGATGCGCTGGAGCCTTCTATGCTTCCATTTCCTAAAACCTCTTCCGCACCGGTATTCTTAAGGAATTCCCCGGCTTCTTCCTGGGTCACTGACCTTGTAAAGGCGCAGATATTCTGACCTGACAATTCCTGTAAGGCAGTGGTCTTGCCCCTTGCCACAACAGGGTATGTGTTTCTTAGTCTGATGGCTGCCTTAAAATAATTATATATTGAATAGGGGTCTTTAGTCTGCTCATCAAGGGCAGGATACTTCATCTTGAAGTAGTCCATGGCCTTGGGACCCTTGCACATACCTTCGCTGACATTGTCCATGAAGGCTGGAAGCGCCTCATCTGAAGTGTCTGTCTCTCCCGCTGTCCAGTACATGGGAGCTCTCTTATTCTCATCCTTGCCTGAGCCTTTCATTCCAAGCTCTTCGCCGTAGTATATGAAGGAATTGCCGCCCATTAATAGGCTAAGTCCATATGCCAGCTTTAGCTTGTCCTCTCCGCCGCTTCCTGTATAGTAGCCAGCACTCCTTGCCATGTCGTGGTTTGTGTAAAAGGGTGCATCTATGGCGGTGTCGTAGGTACCGCTGATGGCTGCCTCGCTCTTTTCCAGAGCCTCCGCAAACCTTGAGGCAGGGCTCGTTCCTCTTACCGTAGATGCTATGATACCTTCACTTCCAGCAAACTCAAAGTCAAAAAAGCTGTCGATGCCGCTCTCATAATATTTCTGGTAGGTAGCTGCATTAACCCAGGCTTCACCTACAAAGTAGGCGTCCTTGTTGTCGTCCTTTAGCCACTTAAGAAACTCAATATTCTTCTGATCCTGCCCTGTGTAGTAGTAGGTGGTTGCATCAAGCCTGAAACCGTCTACGCCTCTGCCTGTCCAGAAGTGCGTTATGTCTGATAGTTCTTTTCTCAGAGCATCGCTGTCCAGGTTTAGATCTGGCATCTCAGACCAGAAGCGGGCCTCATAGAAGTAGTCTGTGCCTGCAACTGGTTCATATCCCTGCTGCTTTTCGTTTGAAAAATTGTAATAGTCAAGGGGTGGGCACTCTGAGAGTGCCTGTGTAAGGGCTTGACTTGTGCTAGCGCTGTCTGCTGTAGCTGCGGTGCCAGAATCTGCAGTTGACACAGAGTCTGTTGCAAATTCAAGCCCAGGGTGTTCTTTAAGGTACTCTGTTGCCTCCAAAAACCATGGGTGCTGACTTGATGAGTGGTTAAATACTGTGTCGATTATGACATTGACTCCCCTTTTGTGGCACTCAGAAACCAGGTTGTCAAAATCTTCCAAAGTTCCATACTCTGGGTCAATGCCCTTGTAATCAGTCACATCATACTTGTGATAGGTTGTAGATGGGCTTATGGGCATCAGCCATATCTCATTGCAGCCAAGATCTGTATCTGTGGAATCATCCCCATCATTGATGTAATCAAGCATTTTAGTTACACCGTTAAGATCACCAATTCCATCTCCATCGCTGTCATAGAAAGAATAGACGAAGATCTCATAGGTGGTCCTGTACTTGTCATCAAGGATATTTAGTGGAAGCTGTTTGGGTTCGTCGTCCTTATCATCAGCCAGTTCTGAGTTTTCAAGAATTTCCTGGTTTTTCCCACATCCAGTCATAAAAATCAATGCTGACAGGATACATATACAAGTTTCTTTTACAATCTTTTCAAGGAAATGTCTGTTTATCATATATTCTCCAACTTTCATGTCAGTAAGCTTTCTATAGCTTTAAAATGTATGTTTTTCTTTCTATTGATAAATCATAACACATCCTCCGGTTCAAGAAAACGTTTTCTTTGGTTAACGCAAGGTAAATACAGGTTAACAACACAATGTTTCAAACTAAATCAAAAAGAGATACCATTTTTCTGTCTTTTTATCAAAAACAGTTCAAATGATATCTCTTTCTAATACTATGCTCTGATTTCTATTACTTGAAGAACTCCAGATCTTCCTTGAGCTCATTAGCAAAGCTCTTAAGTTCTGCAGAAGTATCTGCAAGCCTTGATGTTTCCATGTTTAGCTGGCTCATGGACGTAGACGTTGTCTCTGCTGATGCCGCGTTTTCCTGGGAAATAGCTGAAAGGTTAGTCATAAGATCAACTACAGTCTCTCCATAACTATCACAGGACTGGGCCTGTCCAAGAACTTCAACCACTGAACTCTTGGTAAAATCAATACCTGTGCTTACACTTGCAAAGATATTGCTTGTAGCGTCAATATCATTCTTCTGATCATTGATAAGATCTGTTACTTCATTGATGGTTTCAACAGTCTTATTGGACTCCTCTGACAAGTCATGTATGATGCCTTCGATTATCTTGGTAGACTCATTAGTCTGGTCTGCAAGAGTTGATATCTCACTGGCAACAACCGCAAAGCCCTTACCTGCCTCACCAGCTCTTGCAGCTTCGATTGAAGCGTTGAGTGAAAGGAGGTTGATCTGGTCTGCTACAGATGCTATAAGAGTAACCGCTTCCTGTATCTTACCAACAGAATCATCAGTCTTTCTTACCTGTTCAACGATCTTGTTAAAGGCTTCAGTAGTAGAATCACTTGCCCTGGTCAGATTGTCCATGTTGGCATTAGCTTCTTTTCCATTTGTGCTCATATTCTCAGATCTGTCGGAAAGACTTGAAACACTGTCAAGGATCTGCTGAATGTTGCTTCTGATATCAACGATCTTCTGGGACGATGTCTCAATATCCTTGGCCTGTTCGCCTGCTCCCTTGGATATTTCCTCAATGGTCTCACTTATCTCCCCTGCAACCTGCTTGGTCTTTGTGGCGCTTTCTTCCAGATTTACACCTGTATCTGCGAGAACATTACTCATGTTCTTGACCTTATCAACAGTGCCTTCAAGAGTATCAAGGAAACCATTTAGCGAACTTGCAAAAGAGGCAAACTCATCTTTTCCGGAATCATCAGCTCTGGTAGATATCTTACCTCCAGCAATCTCTTCAATAGCAGACTGGAAAGAATTAACACTCCTGTTTATGCCAACGCTGATACGAACAAGGATAAGTGCAAGAACTACAATACTGGCAACAAGTACGATAACAATGATCACAGTAACGCTATTTCTCACTGCGTTCATCTCATCAACCGCCTGGCTCTGCACTTTTTGGCACAATTCGCTAAGAGAAGCATTTATTACCTGATTATCAGCTTTTATCTCAAGTGTTCTTGCATCTGTTGCTTTTATTTCATCAAATATCGCTTTTTTAGCACTTAAGAATCCAAGTGAAATGTCTGCCAGAGAAGGATCCGTTGTGTATTTAGGAATATTTCCTTCGATTTCTGCAAAAAGAGCTTCAATCTCCGAAAGACTTGCAGTGATATCTTTTCCCTCAACCACAAGCTTGCTGTATGAAGATACCATGGAATCCAGTTCATCAAGATGTGAAGCAAACCCATAAACACCAGAAATAGCTCCGCCGTACTTATACACATCACCGGGGACCATTACAGAATTGTCAAGGTATAATTCATACTCAAGGTCTGGATATTTTTCCATGTCGAGATCCGCAATATCCAGCGTTGTGGATGCTTCTTCCCAAGCAGCATTTACTGCATCATACTTACCTGTTACCTTTAAAGCCTTTTCGCCGCCAAAATCAGTAATCTCTGCAGCTGCCAGACCATCACCTGACATCTCGGAAAGCTCTATAACTGAAAGATCTATAGGAAGCTCGTCGGAACCATTTTTTAGTTTGACATTCTTAATATAATAGTCGCCCTTATAAGTAAAGGTTCCACCAACACGGAATATCAAATGATTACGTTTTCCGGCATTTGGAAGAGTGTAGTCATAGATCATCTTTGTGTAATCCTTGCCGTCTACAGTTACCGGGCTTCCGCCCTCACCCATGGTGGCATCTATCCAATGGATCTCAATCCATTCATTGTTGTTGACAAGAGTCTTAAAGCTATCTGAAAGTTCAGCACTTGAGCCTACAAATTGCTGGTATTTGCCAATTGAAGGATCATAACCTCTTTCTGCATTTATGCTCTTTATCTCATTGTAATTGGCTATCGCCTGTTCAACATTGCTAATCATTGAGTCAACAGAACCCTGATACCCAATACCCGCCTTACTTTTTAGCTGTTTAGCCTTCGTAAGCATCAGATCAAGGTTTTCCAAGGATGCATTCAGATATGTTTCATCAACATAATACTGGTAAAGAGCATCATTAGCCAGGTTTTGGGCCTGCAGCACTCCAATCTCGTTAACTAGCGAAACTACCTCACTGTTATTACCATTTCTATTTATGGATGTGATTCCAACAGCACCAATTATAATAGCAGCTGCTATTCCAAGCGCACCCATCATTAGGATCTTTCCCTTTACTGATTGATAGAATTTCCCTTTCATTTTCAGTACCTCGCGCATAAAAAAACGTTACAACGTGTATTTTATACACATTGTAACGCTTCTCCATTAGCAAAACAACGCGAGTGTGCGTGTTTTTTCTTAAGTTTTTATAAATTGAGTTGTGTAAAATTAATCCAAAGTGGATAAAATAATCTTACAGGCTCTTGATACTGTCTGTCTTGATGATGAACTTAACACTTGAATCAACATCTTCAGCAGAGCCGCCGAATGTCTTGTAGCTGCTGCCTGCTTCCTTTATAGCTTCAAGTCTGTCAGTGAAGTCTGAAAGGTCTCCGTCAAATGCCTCATAGATCTTCTTGATGCCTTCCTCATCAAACTTGGTAACGCCATCAAGAAGCTCCTTAACGCCATCGTCAAGCTTGATGGCACCGTCATTAAGTTCTCCTACGCCATCATAAAGCTCACCGGCACCATCATTAAGCTTTGTAGCACCATCATCGAGCTGCCTAGCCCCATCGTAGAGCTGGTATGCTCCATCACTGAGCTTACTTGCTCCGCTTACCAAAGCTTCGTTATTGGATACAAGTTCACTTGTTCCTGAGGAAAGCTTCGATGCACCATCACTAAGCTGGCCTATACCTGACTCAAGAGCTGAAGCGCCACTAACTATTGCTCCAAATTTTTTCTGGAAAAGTCCAAGTCCATCTGATACTGATGTGGCGCCTGCCTTAAGAAGTTCAATTCTATCATTACTGCCAGAAAGACTACCGCTTATATTTCTTAAGACCTTAGAAGTTGCTTGCAATGCCGCACAAGTGGAGACGTAAGTTTTTTCTGCATCATCCACAGCCAATGAAGTTTCAAGATTTGTTCCTCTGCTTCTAGGTACAATCAAGCATTCAAGCTCTTTAGCTGCCTCTTTATCTGCTGCTGGTCTTTCATAACCACAGTAAATACAAACATCATCATCGCCATATACGCAGCCCTCATAGAACTCATCACCAGTCTCATCACAAACAGCATGGTGTGTTCCATTCCCCTCCGAATTAAAAGAATACTTGCTAAGATCGATATCATCGTCATCACTAGATGTTCTTTCAATTTTCTCTGTTTTAATAATTGTTGTGTTCTCTGTTGATGAATCAGTCTTTTGAGTTATGGTTGTATTTCCAGTAGATTCTGTAGTATTTCCTGTAGTAGGTGTAGTATTTTCTGTAGGTGTAGTATTTTCTGTTGGTGTAGTGTTTTCTGTTGGTGTAGTGTTTTCTGTTGGTGTAACAGGTGTTGTTTCAGGTGTTGTGGTTATTTCATCTTTATTTTTTACCACACCCTGCTCAACTTCAACTACATTCTCTTCTCCGTTAGAAGGAAGAAAACCAGGATCTCCAAACTTTGAAGTTCTCATACTAATAATCTGTCCAATCTTGTCAGTATCAGGATTTCCATCAGAACCAACACATACTGCACCAAGGCCAGTTTTTACATAACTTTCACTATACTGTCCAGGGATTGTTGCCCATTGATACGCTATATCACATGCCGTAGCCAGACTGTTCATGTCATCAACACTGGACGTGATTGAAGACGCTAATATATTAACACCATCACTTACCTGTTTTGCACCATCTGCAAGTGCAGCAACACTCTCTGTTGCTGTCATATTAGTTTCAGGATTCTTGGCCTGAAGTCCGTTTCCAAGAGTTGATACACCTTCTTTAAGTTTAGATGCGCCACTTGCAAGAGCTGCAGCTCCGTCGTTAATCTTGCTTGCGCCATCAGTATATTTGACAACACCATCATAAAGGCTGTTTGTTCCCTCGTACAGACTTCCTGCTCCGCTGTATAATGAACCTGTTCCGTCCTTAAGCTCTTTTGTTCCATCCTTAAGCTCTTTTGAACCATCGTAAAGCTTTGATACGCCATCACGAAGATCTGTTGTTCCGTCCTTAAGCTCTTTTGTACCATCAACGAGCTTGTTGGAGCCATCATTGAGATCCTCCATGTCGCTCTTTAAGTCGTCAAGCTTATCAGAGCCTGAAAGATCTGTCATACCAAAGTCAGAAAGGATATCTGAGCTTGCCATGGTGATGGTCATTCCAAGCTCAAAATCTGTAGTATCTGCTGTGATCTCGAAGGAGTTTGAAAGTCTGTCCTTGATCTCATCGGCATCTTCAAGCTCATCCCACTTATCATCAGAGATATCAAGGCTCTCCTTAAGGCCGGGAAGAGCAACACCCATAACGATGATGTTTCCGCCATCTGAGATAACCTTACCATTTGAGATCTCAACATTTGTAAACTTATCTGAATCAAGCATCATGCCGGATACCATGGCAAAAGGTGTGTAGACGTCAACTTCCTTGCCGTTTACTTCAACTGTCTGCTTGTCGTTGTTCTCATATTCGAAACGGATCGTTACCTTTCCGCTCTTACCTGCAAGTTCCTCTGGAGTGATCTCTTTTCCGTCAAGAGTGTAAGTTATCTTCATGTTTACAGGAAGCTGCTTGTTCGTTGTTCCCTGATAATAGATGTCAGAACCATTGGCGTTCCAGGTAAGTGTTCCGTCGCCGTTGTCTGTGAAGGTCTCCTCACCCTTAACATTGACAATGTCCTTAAGCTCTGTGGTGTCAGCAATCTCTGGTGAAGCTGCTGCATTCTTGAGCCACTCGCTTACGATGACGTCGTTTACTGCGCCGTTGGCATCGGCTGTAACGTACACTGTCTCAACCTTGCCAGCCTCTGACTCTGCTGAAGCGATGTTGGAAGCGCTGACAACTGAATTTGCAAGAGTATCCTCTCCTGCCTGTTCCTCTGCAGCCATTTCCACTGCTGTCTCTGCTGTAGTGTCTACTGTATTGCTGCCGCAGGCAACTGTCATTATGGCCATCATAGCAGCCATTATTACTGATAATGATTTCATCAAATTTTTGCGTATCATAACCTTTTCCTCCTCATGCTACTTTATGTCTGTGGATGAGATGACCAAAGTGCTGGTCATCTTTCTCCTTCTTTACGTTTTTCATTCCAAATGTTGTTCTCATGATCAGGCCATCAAAGAGCATATACATTGAAGGCAATACCAAAAGAACTGTGAACATACTGATGATGGCACCTCTTGCCATAAGCATGCACAGAGAGCCGATCATGTCGATACTGGATATAAGTCCAACACCGAAGGTTGCTGCAAAGAAGCTAAGTGCACTGACTATTACTGACTTCATGCTGGTAGAAAGAGCTATCAGTGTAGCTTCTTTCTTGGTGTGGCCTGAATTTCTTTCATTCAGGTACCTTGTTGTCATCAGGATCGCATAGTCAACTGTGGCTCCCAGCTGGATAGTTCCTATAACTACTGAGGAAATAAATGGAATAACCGTTCCTGTGTAGTAAGGAAGTCCCATATTTACAAAGATCGCGAACTCAATAACTGCAACCAGGATAAATGGCAGTGATACTGATTTAAGTACAAATGCGATGATCAGGAACACAAGCCCTATTGAAACAAAGTTAACAACCTTAAAGTCGTGATCTGTAATATTAATTAAGTCCTTGGTGCAAGGCGCCTCGCCCACTACCATAGCCTTGGGGTCATAGCTCTTTACTATGGAGTCAACCTTGGCGATCTGATCATTTATTTCATCAGAAGCTATCTTGTAGTCCGTGGTCAGCATCACCATTTTCCACTCATCGCTTTCAAGGTCTGACATAAGGTCTTCAGGAACGAACTCCCTTGGGAAAGATGGTCCAAGGATTGAATCTGCTCCAAGAACTGAAATGATACCATCTGTCTCTTTAAGTTCTTTTATCATCTCTGTCATAGTGGCTGTGTCCAGGTTCTTATCAACAAGGAGCATGTAAGCTGAGTTCATCTCAAACTTCTCATCAACCTCGTTGGCGCCCTGGACGCTCTCAAGTGAATCAGGAAGCGTCTGTGTCAGGTCATAATATACTGATGTGTGGTTGTTTCCATAAATTGCTGGTCCCAAAATAGCGAGGAACAATGCAAAAAATACTACATAATACTTGGATATAAACTTAGGGAGCCTTACAAACTCAGGCATCAGCGGTTTGTGCTTGGTCTTTTCAATGAGGTTATCAAACACAAGGATCATACTTGGCAGGATCGTTACGCATCCGATAACTCCAAAGATAACACCCTTGGCCATTACAACACCAAGATCAAGGCCCAGTGTAAAGCTCATAAAGCAAAGAGCAACGAAACCTGCAACGGTGGTGATGGAGCTACCTATTACTGACTGGAAGGTTGCTGAAATGGCATTTGCCATGGCGTCCCTCTTGTCATCATTTTTCTCAAGCTCCTCCTGGTAGCTGTGCCACAAAAAGATCGAGTAGTCCAGGGTGACACCAAGCTGCAGTACCGCGCTCAGGGACTGGGTGATAAAAGAGATCTCTCCTTTAAACACGTTGGTTCCCATGTTATAAACAATCGCCATTCCTATGCTGAGCAGGAAAAACAGCGGTATCAGATAGGAATCCATTGTCAGTGAAAGGACGATAACAGCAAGAAGTACTGCGATTCCTACATATATAGGTGTTTCCTTCATTGCCAGGTTCTTGGTATCTGTAACAATGGCGCTCATGCCGCTCATGAAGCACTGCTTATTGGAGATACGTCTGATCTCTTCGATGGCTTCCATTGTGCCATCAGCACTTGTGCCGTCATCAAAGATAACAAACATCATCGTGGCATCGCCGCTGTTAAAGGCTTCATACACCTCATCAGGTATCATCTCCATCGGGATCCTGATGTCCAGGATCGAATCGTACCAGAGGACCTTTGCCACGTGATCCACATTTTCAATGTTTTCCTTTAATTTTGAAACATCTTTTTCTTCCATTCCCTCTGCAACATACAGGACAAAAGATCCGGTTCCAAACTGATCAAGAAGTATGTCCTGTCCCTGCATAGTCTCAATATCCTTAGGCAGATATGTAAGGATATCGTAATTGACTCTTGTGTTGAAATAGCCAATTGCAGATGGAACAAGTAATGCGATTGCTGCAATTAAAATCGCATATCTTAGCTTTACAATCAAATGCGAAAGCTTGTTCATAACATTCCTCCTCCAGAACTCATGCGCTTTTGATGAGATTCTGATAATTTCTTTCAGTTAGCCTTGGCTAATTGGAAATATATTATTGACTTTTGGTCATTTTCTTATTATGGTATAACACATAAATGACCATTGGTCAATATTTTTGGAAAACATTTTAAAAAAACAAGTTTTCAGCTTGTTTACTGCGTTTAAAACAAGTATGATACAATTAAATTGAAGGTAAGGAAGAAGAAATGGGAAAAGCAGATCAAAACAAAAAAATAAAGATGGAAAATCTTCTCAATACTTCCTTTGAGTTGTTCACCTCAAAGGGTATCAACAAGACTTCCATCTCAGACATTGTAGAAAGAGCTGGCGTTGCCAAAGGCACTTTCTATCTTTATTTTAAGGATAAATACGACATAAGGAACAGGCTCATTGCCCACAAATCCAGTCAGCTTTTCATGCAGGCCTACGACGCCATGAAAAAGGAAGGCGTTGAAAACTTTGATGATAAGATCATCTTTATTATGAACTATGTCCTGGATGTACTTGCTACCAACAAAGGGCTTCTTGCCTTTATCTACAAGGACCTTTCCTGGGCAGTATTTAAAAGAGCTCTCACCAATCCGCTGGCTGATACCGACGTAGACTTTGGCGCCGTGTATAACCAGATGATCGAGGATGCAGGCGGCAAGATCAAAGATCCTGAGGTAATGCTCTTCCTTATCATCGAACTTATCGGATCTACCGGCTACAGCTCCATCATGTATGACGATCCGGTATCCCTTGAGGACCTCAAGCCTCATCTTGAGCAGACTGTCAAACAGATCATCGCACAATATACCGAAGACTAAACAAGACACGGGGACGGTTTGCTGACACGGGGACGGTTCTACTGTCAGGTTTTATCAAAATAAAACCTGACAGTAGAACCGTCCCCGTGTCAGCAAACCGTCCCCGTGTCTTGTTCAATGAGTTCTCCCTCAAATGAAATAAAAAATCCCCGGTTCCACAAGAACCGGGGAAAGACTGCAAAATAAATTACTGCTGAACGATACCACCGTTAGGTGAAATAACCTGTCCAGTGAGGTATGAAGCTGTAAGGATGTATCCAAGAGCGCCTGCGATAGCTGATGTATCACCGATAAAGCCCTGAGGAATAGTGGCTGCAAGAGCGTTGAGTTCATCCTGGTTAACGCCGCGGAGCATGTCTGTCATGATCATGCCAGGTGCGATAGCGTTGCAGCGGATTCCCTTAGCAGCAAACTCTAAAGCGATAGCTCTTGTAAAGCCGATAAGACCAGCCTTGGATGCACAGTAATCAGCCTGATTGATAACACCTATAAGTCCTCCGATGGATGATGTGTTAACGATAGAGCACTGCTCATCCTTGGTTGCATGATTGACCATGTAAGGAAGTACAAGGTGTGTCATGTGAAGTGCACTTAAAAGGTTTGTGTTGATAAGATTTGTGTAGCTCTCTTTTGTGATATCAACGAAGTTGCAGTTATTAGTGATACCAGCGTTGTTTACAAGAACATCGATCTTGTCTCCAAACTTAGCAACTGCTTCTTTTACCAATGTCTCACAGTCTTCATACTTGCTGACATCTGCTCTTACAACAAGAGTCTCAACCCCATACTGATCCTTGATCTTAGCAGCAAGATTGTCAGAAAGTGACTTGGAAGACTCGCTTCTGTAGTTGATAACTACATTGTAACCAAGTTCCCCCAGCTTGAGTGCCATAGCCTCTCCAATACCTCTGGATCCGCCAGTGATAATTGCTGTCTTTGCCATTTAAATACCCTCCATTTATATAGTTTTTTATTTATCACCCTATCTTGTGGATAGGAAGATATTCTCCCTCTGTGCCTCCTTATCCTCGGGATAAGTTGCAAGATAATCCTCCATCATTCCTGCTGCCACCTGGAATTCCCCCATGTACTCATAGGCAGTGATCTGATTGAGCATAAGTGCCTGATTCATCTCCTTGTCATCAAGAGCAATTCCTGACTCAAAGGATGAAACAGCCGACTGGTAATCCCCCTGCCTTATCTGACACATTCCAAGCTGGTTGTATACAAGAGCGCTGTCAGGGTTCTCTGACAGATAATTCCTGTAAACGCTGATGGCGTAGTTGTAATCCCCTTGTTTTTCCCCTGTCTGACCCAGCATGATCACAACAGGCTCTTTTTCCTGATCTCTCTCATTCCTGGCGGCCTCTAAATAGCTCTGGGCCTCAGCGTTATTACCCAGGTAAAAAGAGATCTGACCTTTCTCAAAATTAGTCATAAAATCACTGCCTCCAGACATGGCAGTCTGAAGTATCCCTGTGGCTTCCTCGCTGTAGCCATACTCATCGAGAGCCTTGTATATCATGATGATCATGGAATAATCCTTGGCATTTAGTGCTATAGCCTTGGTGAAATCAGAATATCCTCCGTCGTGATTGCCTGAAGCAAGCTCTGCAATCCCGCGAAGGTAATAAGCATTACTGTCCTTGCTGCGAAGAGCCAGTATTGCGTCATATACCTCTTTTGCCTTGTTGTACTCAGAAAGCCCAAGATAGGCCTCTGCCAGGTAGTAGTTGGTGTCAAAGTCCATGTCATCAACTATACCCTCGTCGCATGACAGGGATAAAAGAAGCTCATCCGCCGCCTGCTCATACTCCCCTGAGCGCAGAAGGGCAATTCCCTTGCCTCTGTGTATAAGACACTGATCTTCCCCATTTTCAAGAGCAGCGTCAAAGCTTTCTAAGGCATTCTGATACTCGTGGCTGTCAATATAGCTAAAGCCAGAATCTATGTTGTGCCTTCCTGCCAGTGAACCGCATCCTGCCATGGAAAGGCAGGCAAATCCGGTCACCAGAATAGCTAAAACTTTTTTCATGTAATACCCCCAAGTTAAAGATCATAAAGGCAAAAAGCCTTAATATTACTTGAGGTATGCAATTACCTCTACTTCGCAAAGGACGTTTCTTGGAAGCTGCTGAACTGCAACGCAGCTACGTGCCGGCTTGCTTGTAAAGTATTTCTCATAAACTGCATTGAATGCAGCAAAATCGCTCATCTCATCAAGGAAGCAGGTTGTCTTGACTACGTGATCAAAATCAGTTCCTGCTGCGTGGAGGATCTCTCCAATGTTTCTGCAGACTCTGTCAGCCTGATCAGCTATTGTAGTAGCCTCGATCTCGCCATCTTCAGGGTTGATCGGGATCTGTCCTGAAGCATAAAGGAAATCTCCTGCCTTGATAGCCTGTGAGTATGGTCCAATTGCCTGCGGTGCCTTGTCTGTGTGAATGTACTCCATTTTTTATCCTCCTTATAATCAGGTGCTCTGCTCTTGGGATGCTGCACTAAACTCGACAATACCTCGTCAAGTGCACACCCATGGCTCGCACTAGACTCGATAGTACCTCGTCAAGTGCTCTGCTCACCAAAAACTGCTGTTACATAAAAGCCCCTTGCATTTTCCTCTACCTTGGTAACGACGCCCTCTCTTTCAAGCATCCTCTCCCTGAATGGGAAGTTACCAGACATTGCAAGGGATGGATCGATGGTATAGTAGTAGTTACTTGGCAGAACGCCCTCAGTAACTGTAACCTTGTCTCCCTCATGAAGGAGTCCCGGTCTTTCCATCTTAAAAGTCATCTCTCTAGCCATTTTATCACCTCACTATGGCATTATGAAGTAAAAATTCATACCACCTCTCATAGGAGGAGGCTTTAAGGTGAACTCCGTCAAAGGAAAGAGACTTATCAAGGTTTCCATCCTCGTCGTCCACCGCTTCATTCATATCGATATAGAATATCTTCTTCTGGTCTGCCAACTGGGCAATGGCCTCGTTTCTGGCGTTGATCTTCTCGTTGTTGAAATTCTTATCGCCATTTGCCTTTTCCGCGGTTACATGCATGATACCCTGAATGTAGATGATGGCATCAGGCTGAAGCTCCATGATCCTGTCAATCACCTCTTTGTAAGCGTTAAAAAAGTACTCGGTATCTCCGGTTCCGATCTCATTAAGTCCCAACATTATGTATATCTTGCTGAACTGATTTTCTCTAAGAGCAGCATCCACGCTGATCTTGCCCTCATCAGTCTTGACGAACTCCTTGTCCATCACAGTATAAATAGTGAGGGATACCTTGGAGTAAAATGTAGCCCTTTCATCCAAAGGCTCGCAGTATTCAGACAGACCCACTGTCCTGGAATCACCAATAAACAGGGCGTCTGTAAAGTAGTCGTCGTCAACCTCAGTAAACTCATAGGTTTCAGGTTCTGCGTCATCGCCTGATACAGCGTTGCCTGATATGTCATTTCCTGAAATGGCTGCGCCGGCATCTCCATAGAGCCAGGATGCGCCCTGGTCATCTGTAGTGCCATCACTCTGGGCTCCGCTATCTGTGCTGTCTTCCTGAGCGCTGGCAGCTGGATCTTCTAAAACACCTGTCTCTGAGGGCTCTGGGTCTTCAACAGAAGCCATTTTCTCAGCGCTGCCACTCCATGGGAACACTTCATCCCTGGCTGCCTTAAATACTAATGCAAGGGCCGGAACCTTGGAAATGTCCGTCTCCTGTGCATAGTCAGCGTAGACAGATCCCTGGCAGGCAAAAGAGATAACGGTTAGGACCACAGCTATCAGGGCAATACCTATTAAAATTGGACACTCCTTCAAAAACTTCATAACACACTACCGTTTCAGAATCTAAAATACAAAAATGGATTACCTGCTGCCCCGGAAATACTGTAGATACAGAACCAGAAAAGCAGTATCCAGATAATGTTAAACACAATATGACCACGCCTGTTTTCCCAGAACTCAAATATCTTGGGGATCAGGAGCACAAATCCTGGCAAAAGAACCATCCAGTAAATCCCGATATTCTTGAAAAAGTCGTTGTCATTTACAGCAACTCCCTGACTAAAGAACGGGAACAGCCTTGAAAAATACATTGCCAGCATATCGAAATCTGTTATGGCAAAGATAACCCAGCTAAGGGGAATAAGCACAAGGACATTGAGCTTACCTATGACCTTTCCAAGCTTATCAGGAAACACCTTAAATACCAGATATTTTTCGCAGACTATTATAACAAACAGGACTACACCCCAAAGGATGAAATTTGGTGTGATCCCATGCCAAAAGCCGGTAATAAGCCATACAACCAAAAGGTTAAACACAGTTCTTAAGTTCCCTTTCCTGCTGCCTCCAAGGGGGAAATAGATATAATCCCTGAACCATGAACCAAGGGTTGCGTGCCATCTTCTGTAAAACTCAGACACACTGCCTGATCCGTAGGGCTGATCAAAGTTAACGATAAAAGGAAAGCCCAGCATCACACCTATTCCACCAGCCATCAGGGAATATCCCCAGAAGTCAAAGTACAGCTCCAGGGTATAGGCGTAAGCGCCCAGCCACGCAAGAGGCGTAGAGATACTCTCATAGCCTATTGTCCCTATATCATGCCATAGCATTGAAAGGTGATCTGCCAGAAGTACCTTCATGGCAAGTCCTACAACAAAGTATCTGAGTCCGTCCTCAATGAGAGCCAGGATGCTCTTATCCCTGCTCTTATCCTCATCAAGCATAGGATTCTCACAATATTTTTCATATCTCATTATGGGACCTGAAACTATCTGTGGGAACATGGAAAAGTAAGTGGCAACATCGATAAACCTTGCTTCCTTATCGATCTTCCCACTGTAGACATCCATCTGATAGGATATCATCTTGAAAATATAGAAACTGATGCCGATCGGCAATAAAGAGCTGTTTACAAACTGGCCCAGGATCTTGAATTCTACCAGCATTCCCGCATCAATGGCAAAAATGAAAAAGAGAAGGGATTTACTCTTTTCCGCAAACTGAGCCTTACCAAACAGGAAATTGACGATTATTGCAGCCAAAAGAGCTGGCAGCATCCTGATGTCTCCGACTGCATAAAACAAAAGACTCCCTAAAAAAAGAGTCCATGTTCTAAACCTGATCGGTGTAATGTAAAATGCTATCAGAAATATAGGCAAAAACCTAAATATAAAGTTAAGGTCTGAAAAATTAACCATTTGAATTATTGATCTCCGCAAGTTTCGTCTCAGCTGCTGATGCAGACTGAGTATTCGGGAAATTAGTGATCACTGCGTCGAACACTTCTTTTGCCTTATCCAGATCATTGTTGGCATAATATGCATTACCCAGATAATACAGAGTATTGACATTGGTGTTGTCATACTGGTAGGCCTTGGCGAGATTAGTGATAGCCACTTCATAGTTCTCAGCCTTGTAGGCATCGTAGCCTGTATTATAGTAAGAAACAGCCAGATCCGGCCCTACCTTGGTCATCAGCATATCATAAAGGGCTGTAAATTCTGGTGACACATCGCCGCTTATTGCGTCAAGGTCAAGTCCAGACATGGCATCAGCCATTCCCTCTATATCTGATGAATCTTCCATATATATGTCAACAGCCTTCATAAGACTGTTCATAGCTGCTGAAGTTGAGTCAACGCCCTCATAATCTGTAACCTGAGCGTTCAGAGTGTCGATCTGCTGCTGGAGCCTTGTCACCTGCTGCTCGTACTCAACGATCTGGGCAGACTTGGCATCAGACTCTTCGCTGATCTTGGCGATCTTTTCCTGGTTGCTGGAATTGATGCTCTGTACACGCTGTGGCAGTATCAAAAAGCATGCTACAGCTACACCTAAAACTATTCCAAGAAGAATGCCCCAGATTGAGTTTGATCTTGAGATCGCAGACTTCTTGATAGGCTGAATGATCATCTCATTCCCGCTGTTGTATCTGATGACATCATCGCTCTCAGCGGCTGCAACATCAGAAACCAGTTTGCCACTCTCGCCTGGAAGGAGCATGCTGTCTGCTTCCTTCAGGTAGCGCTTAGCCAGTACTGATCCTGAATCAAGCTTAAGGGCCTTCTGGGATTCGATCTTGGCTCTGTCCCAGTTGCCATTCTTAAGATATAAAAGCGCAAGCAAAAGATGGGCTTTTATAAACTTGGAGTTTAAGGAAAGCACCTTCTTAAGCTGAATAACTGCCAGATCAAGACTGTCCTGGTGGCAGTAGTTCAGTGCAATATTAAACTTCTTGATGGTCTGATTGATCGTCTCGAGCTCTGAGGGGTTGTTTCTTACCATGTCCATATAGCTGTCAGCTACATTGTCCTCAGCCTTAAGGTTCTTACTTATTACCCACTCTGAAAGAGCAGGAACTACCTCTCCTGTCTCATAGTAGATAAGTCCCAGAAGATTTCTGGCATCAATATTATTCTTGTTAAACTTAAGGCTGTCCCTTAGAGAGTTAATGGCTCCTGTCATATCGCGAACAGAAGCTTTATCAAGACCCTCGTTATAAAATCTATTAGAAAGGCTAGCCAGCCTGTCCTTGGTCTTTGCCATGATCACCTAGTCCTCTTCGCAGAATCAGCTTCGTCCTTGGCATCCTTAAGGAGCTTAACAAGAACATCTGACATATCATCCAGATCCTGATTGTATATGATTTCTTCAGCGTCTTCTATTTCAAGACTTGGTTTGAACTTTTTAAGTTCTTCTTCAAAATTAAGCATCTGTAACCTCACTTAAGCAATGTGGTCATATGGCTGACTTGATCTGTCCCACCAGGTATAAAGAACCTGCTGCAAACACGCAGTCGCCGGATTTTCTCATTGTGATAACATCTGTTATGCAATCTCTTACATTGCTGTAATACTTGATAGGAAGACCAATGATCCCCAGTTCATCCTTGCTGTCCTCAAAGGCTATCTTAAGGTCAGACATGGATACTGACCTCTCAGAATCAAGGATAGTAACGTATATGGAATCAAAGAGCCTGCTCTTTAATATCATGCTGATGATATCCTTGTAGAGTTTGTCAGACATAATGCCAAACACCAGATGTTTCTTGCCCTCGCAGGATATTCTTGAGACAGTGTCAAGAAATGCCTGTATTCCATCGATGTTATGGGCTCCATCAACGTAGATCCCAGGTCTCATCTCCTCCATCCTTCCGCTCCATTTAGCAGAAAGAAGGCCTTCCCTGATATCAAGCTCGCTGATATCAGCGCCGGAATCTCTTATTATCTCCAGTGCTGAAATCGCCAAAGCTGCGTTCTGTGTCTGATAGAGAGCACATGTCGCCAGCCTTAAGTCAGCATATCTATCATATAGGGATTTATATGAAAAAGCAATGCATTTGTTGCCCCCCTCATCCCCTGTAAATGACACATCTTCGATGTTTTTTTCTTCTACACATATTGCCCTTACTTCCTTTTCAAGGGCAACCTTTTTTATCACATCGGAGGTCTCTTTTCTCTTGTCAAAAAAGACTACTGGCACTCCGGTCTTGATAATGCCAGCCTTCTCAGCAGCTATTTCCTCAAGGCTTGTGCCCAGGTACTCCATGTGGTCGTAGCCAATCTCTGTAATAATGGAAATAACAGGCTTTCTTACAGCATTGGTTGCGTCAAGCCTTCCTCCAAGTCCCGTCTCCAAAATGAGATAGTCCACCGGATACACATCATAAAGTAGCATGGCTACAAAAAACAACAGCTCGAAATATGTTGGAAAATACTCAGGATCGTCATACTCTGTAACTCGCCTTAAGACCTCCACAAAAACCTCAACAAACACGCCCTCTGAAACAGGCTTGTTGTCTATGGCAAATCTCTCATTCAGGGAGACAAGATGCGGTGATGTAAAAAGACCTACTGAGTAATCAGCCTTTGTGAGCACTGTGGAAATGTAGCTGCAAACTGAGCCCTTTCCGTTGGTGCCTGCCACGTGGATTATATTGATATTTTCATCGGGGGATCCCAGATAGTCCAAAAACGCCCTGGTTTCCTCCAATGAATGCTTCTGTGTGAACCTGGGGATCATGTTAAGGAGCCCCTCACACTCAGCAATTGTAATCTTAGCATTGTTATCAGCTCTCTCTATAAGCTCAGAGACTGCCAAATTCAAAGTGTCGTCCATACTAATCCTAAAGTCTTAGCTCTTAACCCTTGAGCTGAGAGAGTCTTTCTGTAATCTGATCATAGGTCTGCTGGTATTTCTCCTGCTTGGCCTTCTCTTCTGCAATCTTGCTCTCTGGAGCCTTGGAAAGGAACTTCTCATTGCTGAGCATGTTCTTGGAACGCATAAGCTCCCCTTCAAGCTTCTCTTTTTCCTTGGTCAGACGCTGGATCTCAGCCTGAATATCCACAAGATCTGAGAAAGGAATATATATAGTAGCATTGGCAAGAGCTACAGATACTGCATCGTCAGCAATACCGCTCTTGTCGCTCTGGCAAACGGACTCAGAAGCATAGGCAAGTGACTCAAAGAAGAGCTTGCCAGCCCTAAAGGTGTCAAGGATCTCACTGTTCTCACTTACAACAAAGACCTTGGCCTTTCTTGAAGGAGCAACATTCATCTGAGTACGAACGTTTCTGATGCCGCGAACAGCTTCTTTCATAAGCTCAACTGCTCTCTCGTCATCTGCGTAGTTCCACTCATCCTTGTATACAGGCCAGTCAGAGATCATGATAGACTCCTCTTCATCCTGAAGAGTGCAGAAGATCTCCTCTGTAATAAATGGCATATATGGGTGAAGGAGCTTAAGGGCATTTATCAGAACTGTCTGAAGTGTCCAAAGAGCTGCCTCATGAGATGCTGCGTCATCAGAATTGTACAGACGAGGCTTGACCATCTCGATATACCAGTCGCAGAACTCATCCCATATGAAGTCATATACCTTCTGAACAGCGATACCAAGCTCGAACTTGTCCATGTTATCAGTAACTTCTCTGATAGTTGAGTTGAGCCTTGAAAGGATCCAGTGATCCTCAGCAAGAAGTCCCTCTGGCTGAGGCTGGTGTATAGCAGAAGGAGCATCCTCCTTCATGTTCATCATGATAAATCTGGAAGCATTCCAGACCTTGTTAGCAAAGTTACGGCAGTTCTCAACTCTCTCGTTGTAGAATCTCATGTCGTTACCAGGTGCATTACCAGTAACGATTGTAAGACGAAGAGCATCTGCGCCGTAGTTCTCTATTACTTCAAGAGGATCGATACCATTTCCAAGGGACTTACTCATCTTTCTTCCCTGGGAATCCCTGATAAGACCGTGGAAAAGAACTGTCTTAAAAGGATATGTTCCCATGTGCTCGTAGCTTGAGAAGATCATCCTGATAACCCAGAAGAAGATGATGTCATATCCGGTTACAAGTACATCTGTAGGGAAGAAGTACTTAAGGTCTGGTGTCTCGTGAGGCCATCCAAGAGTCTCGAAAGGCCAAAGAGCTGATGAGAACCAAGTATCAAGGGTATCAGGGTCCTGAGTAAGGTGTGTGTGTCCGCACTTAGGGCAAACAGAAGGTGCCTCTTTTGCAACAACAACCTCTCCGCACTTGTCGCAGTAGTATGCTGGGATCCTGTGTCCCCACCAGAGCTGTCTTGAAATACACCAGTCTCTGATATTGTCTGTCCAGTTGAAGTAGATCTTGTCCATTCTTGGTGGGATAAGCTTGATCTCACCTGTCTTTACTGCATTTACTGCAGGCTTAATAAGCTCGTCCATCTTGACGAACCACTGAGCCTTGATCATAGGCTCTACTGTTGTATGGCAACGGTCATGGGTACCAACGTTGTGAGAGTAGTCCTCGATTTCAACTAAAAGTCCCATTTCATCAAGCTCTTTTACAATGGCATCTCTTGCAGCATATCTGTCCATGCCCTCAAACTTGCCACCGTTTGCATTTATTGTCGCATCATCATTTAAGATGTTAACTTCTGGAAGGTTGTGTCTCTTACCAACCTCAAAGTCGTTAGGGTCATGGGCAGGTGTGATCTTAACTACACCAGTACCAAACTCCATATCAACGTAGGAATCCTCAACGATAGGGATCTGCTTGTTAACTATAGGAAGAAGTACCTTCTTGCCATGATAAGCCTTGTATCTGTCGTCCTCAGGATTTACTGCAACAGCAGTATCACCCAGCATTGTCTCAGGACGTGTAGTAGCAAACTCAATGAACTTGTCCTTGGAAACGGATCCGTCGTCCTCTATAAGAGGATACTTGATATGCCAAAGATGACCAGCCTGCTCCTCATACTCAACCTCAGCATCTGAGATGGATGTCTTGCAGACAGGACACCAGTTTACGATCCTGCTTCCCTTATATATGTAGCCTTTCTCATGCATCTTGACGAAGACTTCTGTAACAGCCTCGTTACAGCCCTCATCCATGGTAAAGCGCTCTCTGTCCCAGTCACAGGAAGAACCAAGCTTTTTAAGCTGTGATACGATGGTTCCGCCATATTCCTTTTTCCACTCCCAGGCTTTCTCAAGGAACTTCTCTCTTCCAAGTTCTCTTTTGTCTATGCCCTGCTTCTTAAGCTCGTCAGTGATACGAACCTCAGTAGCAATGCTGGCGTGGTCAGTTCCAGGCTGCCATAGTGCATTGTAGCCCTGCATTCTCTTCCATCTGATCAAAATATCCTGAAGGGTCTGATCAAAAGCATGACCCATATGAAGCTTACCTGTGATATTTGGGGGTGGAATGACGATGGTAAATGGTTTTTTGGTCTCATCTACCTCTGCGTGAAAATATTTCTTCTCCTCCCATTTTGAATACAACCTGTCCTCAATGTCTCTGGGATTGTAGGTTTTCTCAAGTTCTTTTTTCATGATCTTCTCCTAAATATCATAGTTATTTAAGCAACTATTGTAATCAACTATGCTGTGCTTCGTCAAGGGACTTCTGGGAAATGAGAGCTTTATGCAAAAGAACTACTTCTCCCTTTTTATGCTCCTTGACCTGGTAAAGGGCATTGTCTGCTGCATACATGTAATCCCAGAGCTTATTGGTCTCGCTTGGTACGGAGTTTCTGACTCCCTGGGATACGGTAACGCCCACCATCCTGCCGCTTTTCTTGTCTTCAAATCTAAGGGCTGCGATCTGATCCCTGAGTCCTGTTGCGCACTCCATGATCTCGCTATCGTCCATGCCCTCATATATAATGACGAACTCATCGCCGCCATATCTGAAAGCCTTGATGCCCTGTCTGCTCCTGCAAAGATCGCTTATGGCCTCAGACACCCTCTTAAGGCACTGGTCACCGAGCTGATGGCCATAGGTGTCATTGTAGTGCTTGAAATTATCAACGTCCATGATCTCAACTGCCAGGGATCTGTGCTGGGCGTAGGCATCCTCAAAGGCCGTGTCAGCATATTTATTGAGGCTGTATCTGTTTCCAAGGCCTGTTAAGGGATCTGTCTCAGCCTGCTTCATAAGCTGAACATTCTCCTTTTCTATAGAAGAAAGCCTTGTTCTTATATTCATAAAGAATCTGTAGTTGGCGATACTCTCTTTTTCCTGCTCCTTGGAAGCCTTGAAATAATCCATAAGGGCTCTGTTCTTATCTTCACCCCTGTCTATCCTGTCGTAGTATTCAACGCACACTTCAGCGTAACCCTTTTTGAGATTGGAAATATTCAGCTCATCAAGGGATCTCTTGGCATTTACAAGGATCCTCCCCACTTCTCCCACACGTCCTACCTTCATAAAGAAGCGGCAGATCTTGTAAAGATCATCCATGCTGTCTAAAGGGAACTTGTTGTTCTGAAGCTGATAGGAAAGCATATCGGCGTACTTCTCATATAAAGAAGTCTCCCCCAAAAAGTAATATCCCCTCATCTTGATATCAAGGATCGGAAGATCCTGGAAGACGTCAGGGTTTACCAGTTCATCCTGCTCCATCTGCTCAATGGCCTGAATGCACTTCTCAACAGAATCAGACTTGCCAAGGTCAATGTAACAGTCTCCCTGGGCACAATAACAATAAAGAAGATTTCTGTGATAAAGAGAGTCCTTCTTATTTTTACGGATGTCCTTGTAGGAGGACTTTATATATTGAAGAGCCTGCTTGATATCGCCATTTTCATAGTAGATCTGACCAATATTGAAATTGATAAGGCCTGGAATATTGCTGGTATTACCTAAGGGCTCAGCATACTTAAGGGCGTTTAAATAAAAATCCAGGGCGATCTCAGTGTTTCCATGATTGAGGGCATCGATTCCAAGAAGGTTATAACATCTTGCCAGATGCTCCATGTCTCCACAGGTCTGAAGATATTCGATCGCTTTTAAGAGGTTGGTATTGAACTTGTGATATTCAGTGCTAAGAAGATAGTAAGCGTCTGCAAGAAAATAATAGCTGTAGCCAAGAAAGTTAACATCGCCAATCTCTTTGGCCCTCTTAACCATCTTGTTGCAGCATGTTATGAATCCATCTGACATTTTGGCTCTCTCTCTGAGCATTTCTTTATTAAGAAGTACTATGTCCTGGCCAAAATCCTCTATATTCATAGCGCTCCAATCCGGAATGGTGGATAGCGAAAACTTATCCACAATGATCCCCTACCAACAACGTATCAAAAAATATTTTACAACAACATTTGTGCTCTATCAAGAATGTTCTAAATAAGTGCGATCTCACGCAAAAGCCAGATGGATACTGGGCTTTGGCGCCTTTTGTGACAGCGTTGTCATCATTATATGTGGTTTACATATACCTTTTGACCATTTTGGTCATAATGTCTTTTTTCATACAGTTTTCCGTACGTTTTATCAGCCGATTCCCCTTGCCTATTTATGCGGCATTTAAAACATGGCCTTCCGAATAATCCCCAATTTCCACAGAGTTATCCACATGACATATGAGTCGTTTTATCACTATTTTTCGTATCATTTTCTGAATATTTGGCTAATTTTAGTAACAATTTTACACAACTTAACCCAAATCGTGGTTGACATAAATTATTTCTTTTCTGATTTATGTAAACTAATTTTCGATTTTTTAGGTCCTCTCGGGTAAAATCAGACCTTTATGCGCCATCAAATCCGCTCCAAAACTGGCTTGCGGCTTCTTTGACTGAATCGGTCGAAACCGTCCTGTATCCACTCCATTCTCTTGGGAAAAGGGCCCTGTAACTTCCCTGCATAAACCTGTCATCAAGGAGCGTTGCTGTGCCCACATCATCAACAGTCCTTATTACTCTTCCTGCAGCCTGAAGGACCTTGTTCATACCGGGGAATCTGTAGGCATAATCAAAGCCATCCAGTCCTTTTTCCTCAAAGAAGTTCCTTATTATCTCCCTCTCGTTGCACACCATTGGGATTCCGGTTCCCACAATGATAACCCCAATGAGGCTGTCATTCTTAAGATCTATGCCCTCGCTGAAGATACCGCCCATTACGCAAAATCCAAGGACGTTCTTATCCTCCACAACCTCCAGGTCCATGTGGATGATACTTGAAAGGTCCAGGTCATTGCCTGTGGAAAACCTGGACAAAAACTCCTCTCTTGCAGACTCTGTCATGAAAGACGACTGGGCAAGAAGCTCTGTGTCCTCCGGATCATAGAACTCTTCCTCAAAAATACTGTAAACCTCATATAAATACTGGTGAGATGGGAAAAATACCAGGTAGTTCCCCTTTTTTGCCCTGGTGACAGAATCTATATATAAAGCCACCTTGTGGTACATGTCATAGCTTCTCTGGGAATATCTGCTGCTTACATCTGTCCCGATGAATATTCCAAGCTTTTTGGGATCAAAGACTGTTTTTGCGTATATCTCATAGTCTTCTTTGGTACCACCAAGAAGGCTTTTGTAGTACTGTATAGGAAGCAGGGTTGCTGAAAAAAGTATTGTGGATATTCCCCTGTCCATGCAAAGGGCAAGATTCCTTGAAGGATCAATACAGGAAAGCCTTAAGATAAAGCCTCCATCCTCGGCAAATTCCCCGTAGGTCACGTAGTGGTCATCCACAAGGTCGTAAATAGTAAGAAATCTTGAAACATCAAAATAAAACTGCAGAATTTCCTCCCTGCAGGGTCCTTCGTCGTGGTCTTCAAGGTATTCAGACATAATGGTGGAAAGGCGGTTTAAAGCCGTAATGAATCCCTCTATGGAGTCATAGACCTTGTATTCAGAGGTGCACTGCCTCTTAAGCTCCAAAAGGGCCTTGTTGCATTTATCAAGGTGACCTGCGATCCTTGGGTGATACTCCTTTACAGTGTTTTTAAGGGATAAAAAGCTCTCCTTTTTAAGGGCAGCGCTGTACATATCCCTTCCTCTGTCAAGGAGGTTATGGGTCTCATCCACAAGGAAGCAGTAGTCTTTTTCTTTTCCATCAGCAAAAAAGCGCTTCAGGTACACGAAGGGGTCAAATAAATAGTTGTAGTCACAAATAATGGCATCAGCAAAAAGGCTCATGTCCAGAGACATCTCAAAAGGGCATACCTGGTGCTTTTTGGCATACTCTGTGATCTTGTCCCTGTCGAAAGAGTCTTCACTTATCAGAAGGTCGTACACCGCGTCGTTTATCCTGTCATAGTGGCCCTTGGCATAGGGACAGGCCACGGGGTTACAGTTTCTTTTATCCTCATCTATAAAGCAGATCTTGTCCCTGGCTGTGATATTTGCAGTCTTAAGCTTAAGCCCCTGGGTCTTTCTCATGGTGCCAAAAGCTTCCTGTGCCACTGACCCTGTGATAGTCTTGGCTGTCAGGTAGAATATCTTGGATACCTTGCCCTCTCCCATGGCCTTCACTGTGGGAAACACGGTGGATATGGTCTTGCCAGTACCTGTTGGAGCCTGTAAAAAGAGCTTTCTCCCATGGACAATGGTCCTGTAAACAGCAGCTGCAAGATCCTTCTGTCCCTCCCTGTACTCAAATGGAAAGTTTGTGGATTTGATAGTTTTTGTCCGAAGCACATTCCACTGACACTCAAATTCCGCCCATTTTCTGTACATCTCCAAAAGTTCGTAGAACCAGCCCACTATCTCATCATAGGTATAGGTGGTGTCAAAATATCTCTTTTCCTCCGTATCCATATTGCAGTAGGTAAGCCTTATGTCCACGTCGGTATAGTGGCGGTCCAGAAGGTACATGGCGCCGTAGCACTTGGCCTGGGCCAGATGGACGCTGTCCGCTTCCTTCATCTTGGACAGGTCGCGGTAAGTGCCCTTTATTTCATCTATCATGGGCCTTAGGCTGCTCTTTTCGAGAAAAGATTCCTGACCAAGCTCAAGGGAAGTCTTGGGCTCATCCATGTATTTATCCAGGATCCCATCTGCCCTTCCTTCAATAAAGAGGTGGTACTCTCCAAAATCCTTGTCAAAACTAAGTGAAACCTCCGGGTGATAGTCCGGACCCATGCTCTTTTGGATCATGCGGTGTATGCGCCCGCCCTCAAGCATGGCATCTGCAGAGCCCTGATGTATTCGGTTGTCTATGTCTCCCTGGCGGAGCAAAAACTCCACCAGACCTCTAACTGATAGTTTAATATCCATAATGCAAAATTATAGCATAAATAGGGGCTTTGGAGCCCTCTGAAACAAAATGTAAGAACTTACAAATTTTCTTCAAAAACAATTCACAAAACGGACACACTTATATATTATCCTATCTCTCTGACGAGGACGTTTGGTTTGCCGTTTGTCTCAAACGTTTTCGTAATCGAAAAAGTGTTATTGTGTATGTATGTAAGGAGATTATTATGTTAGGAGTAAATTCAAAAAAGCACATAAGACTCAGCCTTTCAGATGTAGCAGAATTCGTCAGTGCAGCTACCAAGTGCAATTTTGACGTTGATATTTATTACAACAGATACGTGGTAGATGCCAAATCAATTCTTGGCGTTATCGGGCTGGATCTCACCAAGCCACTTACAGTAGAATACAGAGGCTATGATAAGGGCTTTGAGCAGTTCCTCACAGCTCATGCAGCCTAAGCCGCTAATAAGGCTGATATGAAGCTTCGCAGTGCACCCCGCACCGCGGAGCTTTTTTATTTCTCCATGCAATTTTTTCTTGCATAATTTGGGTAAACGTTATTAAATGGAAAATGATGATAAAAAGGCAATTGGAAGGATAAAACCATGGAAAACCTAAAAATCCCAAAGAACTACCAATCAGCGCTTGATCTTCATGATACGCAGGTGGGGATCAAGACAGTAAAGGACTTTTTTCAGGGAATGCTGGCAACAAGGCTGAATCTGCAGCGTGTAACTGCTCCGCTCTTTGTCACTCCTGAATCCGGTCTTAATGACAATCTTAACGGCGTTGAGCGCCCTGTTTCTTTTGACATCTTAAACGAGAACGAAAGACCTGCTGAGATTGTACACTCTCTTGCCAAGTGGAAGAGATATGCTCTTAAAAAATACGGTTTCAAAGAGTATGAAGGTCTTTATACTGATATGAACGCTGTCCGCAGGGATGAGGTTCCGGATAATATCCACTCTATCTTTGTTGACCAGTGGGACTGGGAAAAAGTAATAAACAAAGAGGACAGAAACCTTGATTACCTCAAGGAGACTGTAAGGAACGTATATAAGGTACTTCGCAAGACTGAAAAATTCATGTCTATCCAGTACGATTACATCGAAGAGATCCTTCCTGACGATATTTTCTTTATAACAACTCAGGAGCTTGAGGATATGTTCCCTGATAACACTCCCAAGGAGAGGGAATACTTCATTTCTAAGGCTAAGGGTGCTGTCTGCATCATGCAGATCGGTGATGAACTTGCTTCCGGTGAGAAGCACGACGGTAGAGCTCCAGACTACGATGACTGGCAGCTTAACGCAGACATCATTGTTTACTACCCTGTTCTTGATATCGCATTAGAGCTCTCCAGCATGGGAATCAGAGTTGACGAAGAGGCTCTTAAGTCCCAGCTTGAGAAGGCAGGCTGCCAGGAAAGGGCAGAGCTTCCATTCCAGAAGGCAATCCTAAACAAGGAGCTTCCTTACACCATAGGTGGTGGAATCGGACAGTCAAGAATCTGCATGTTCTTCCTAAGAAAAGCCCATATTGGAGAGGTTCAGTGTTCTATCTGGCCGGAAGAGATGGTGGATGAGGCAACTAAAAACGGAATACAGATACTGTAAATACTAAAGCAAAAGGAGCCTGGAAATATTTCCAGACTCCTTAATTTTTTGTATTATTTCGCGTTTTTGAACCTACACTATCAGCCAAGCTGAACGTTTTTCCTAAGGCTCTTTTCGTTGACCTCACTCTTGATGCGGGAAAGTGCATCATGAACTGCAGGAACTGCAAGAAGAATAATGGTAAGTGCGCCCTCTGCTGCGATGTATGATCCGTTGTAGGCAGCTGAATAAACGATAGGGTTCATGCCCTCTGGAGCATAGTCAGCAAAGAATACGATACCTGAAAGTGTTGAAAAGAAGAATCTTCCGAAGATACCGGTGAGATAACCCTTGATAAGGCCATTCTTTTTGCCATAGAAAAATCCAGAAAGACCAAGAGCTGTAAATGCAAGGAAATAGTCGCATACCATCTGAGGAACACTGATGATATATGGATCTACAACCATCTGCAAAAGGCCATAGGCGAAAGCTGCTGAAAGGCTTACTCTTGGGCCATAAAGGTATCCGATGAATGTAATGAAGAACATTGAAAATACTGTAACTGATCCGCCCATAGGAAGCTTGAAGAGCTTGATGTTAGAAAGTACGAATGCAAGAGCAAGGCAAAGTGCTGATACAGTCATCTGCTTGATGCTGATCTTGAACCTGCCATCCTTGTTGATGAAGTAACTAACAAGAAGAAGCAGTGCTACTGCCAAAACTACTAAAAGTGCATAGCCCCCATTTGTGATGCTATAGGTGGTGTAACCATCCTCTACAACTGGTGATAAGAAAATACTCATAAAAAATCCTCCCTTTATTTTTTAGCTGGGGGAGGATGTCATGTTAGTATTCCTGTCAGGTCAAAATCCATGTATAATGGAAACCTGATGAAATAAAAGCTTCCCTACGCCGGTATTATCCGGGTCAGGTAATAAGGGTTAGACGGACAAGCCGTACACTCTCAGCATTGCTCCCCTAGCGGTTTTATGAAGTTCAACAACAATTAAACACTTCTAGCCGGGGATTGTCAATAGATTTTGGAGGAAAAGAAATGCCAAAGGATTTCTTTGACTTTGACCTGCCTTATGACAGGCCAAAATGGTACATATATTTGCTCTATGCCGCTGCTGGTGCGGTTTTGGCAGGTGTGCTGAATTTCTTAGCAAACATCACGGGTCTGGTTAAGGAGGAGTCCTTTAATGAAGCAGCCACGGGGCTTTTGGGCGCCAGTAATCACATAGCAGTTCTTATAGTGCTTTACTGCCTGGCCACCCCCTTTATTGAAGAGCTGTTATTCAGGTATTTTATCTTTAACCTGCTTTTTAAATACACAAAAAGAGCTGCGCTTTCAGTCGTAGTGTGCGCAGCCCTGTTTGGTATCTATCACATGAATCCGGTGCAGATGGTCTATGGATTCATCATGGGGCTCGTGATCACCTATGCCTATTACAGGCACAGGGTACTAACAATCCCGTTTCTGATGCACGCAGCAGCAAATGCTGTGGCACTTGCTTTTTCATTTCTGTAAGTAAAAGCTTCTCTTTATAGCTTTTTGCCGTTACAGCTTAATAACACTTCCAAGGTCAAAGGAGTAGATGTACACTTCTTTGACTTTTTTATTTGTGGCAGCCTCAAGGGCCCTCTTATACAGCTCAAGCTGCAGTTCATATCGCCTTATCAGGGTCTCTTCATCCTCCACCCTGTCTGTCTTATAGTCAAGAAGCACTATCTCCCCATCTTCGATAAACCAGGCATCGATGATACCCTGAACCAGCACCATCTCATCCTCAGGGAACTTATCATCAAGCTCTCTTGCTGAAACGCCCATCATAAAGGGCTTTTCACGGACAAGCTCGCCCCTTCTGAAGGCTTCTCCCATTCTCTGACCTAAGTCTGTTGAAAGAAATGTGACAATATCAGGACTCCAGACACACTTTTCATAGGCTTCAGGTATCACGCCCTCTTCAATTTTTCTTTTGATAAAGCCATAGACTTTATCTGAGGCCTTGGATCTTTCGATGGTCTTACCGGTCTTTCGGGCTTCACCCATAAGGTCAGTACTTCCATAGACGCTTTCGTCCAACAGCTCCATGATGCTGTGGTAAGCGGTTCCACGCTCTGCTCCTGTAAGGGCAGTGGTTTTTGAAAAGTCCTCTTTTGCCCTCTGGATCTCTTTTTCCTCATCTCTGGCAAAATCAGCAGGGGCTGCAAACACCTCCCCTTCCTCGATCATCCTGGCGTGCTTTAATTCCGATACCGTGGTCTTGGTGAAAAGACCTCTAAGCGAATCGTACCTGTATTTGGTATCAAACTTTTCCTGGATCCTTGAAAGGAGCTCCTCATCCAGCGCATCTCCCAGAATCAGGTCCTTAAGTGACTTTTTCCTGAGCTCTCCCTCCACCTGAGTAGTGACCATCTGCTCCACAAGGTCTTTTTCTGTAACTGCCTTAAATATGATGGTGGGAACGTCTCCAGGTGCTTCCCTTCTACTGTCATAGTCATCGGAAGTTATCTGCAATCTGTCAAGTACCGCCTTAAAGCCAGGATTTAAGACCACTGAAGGCATTACCAGGTCAAAAAAGCTAAGTGCTCCAGCTCTCATTGAATAGGGCAAAAGATCTTCCCTCCCGCCAAGGACCTTTATCTTAGAAAGAGCCTTGTCAACTGAAGCAGAAAGGTCCTTAAGACATGTTGTGAGGATAACCTTCTCTTTTGCTCTTGTAAGGGCAACGTACAATACCCTTATCTCCTCACCAAGGCTGTCAAGACGCATGCTGTCTGATACGATCTGTCTTTTCAATGTGTCGTACTTAACCCTGAGGTCAGCATTTATGCACTTTACCCCAAGGCCAAAGTCCATATCAAGGATAAGGTCACCAACAGTATCCCTTTTGTTGAACTGCTTTGAAAGGCCTGATACGAAAACCACTGGAAACTCAAGGCCCTTTGACTTATGGATACTCATGATGCGCACAACGTCTGCGTTTTCATCTATTGTTCCCGCTTCGCCGTAGTCTACCTGCACAACCTTTATGTGCTCAATGTACCTTACAAAGTGAAACAGACCCTTAAAGCTTGTTTTTTCAAAGCTCAGGGCATTGGATATAAGAAGCTCCACGTTGGCTCTTCTCTGGCTGCCATAGGGCTGGGCTGACACTAAAACCTCGTAGTTGGTCCTGTCTATGATATCCTGCAAAAGCTCATGGACAGGGGTATAGGTTGCCTTCACCCTGTACTCCTCTACCATGGACACAAAGCTTTTTACCTTTAAGGAGAGGTCTTCCTTTATGTCAAGGTCTGCTTTTATGGCATCGTAAAAAGAATCTGCGCTCTCAAGGTCTTTATTCCCATCAATGGCAATCCTCAGGCTCGCAAGCTCCTCATCGGTAAATGCAAAAAGAGGCGAGTGCATTACAGCTAAAAGAGGTATATCCTGCCTGGGGTTATCTATGATTGACAGCATATCAAGGAGTGTTGCCACCTCAGGGGCGTCAAAATAGCCCTTTTTGGACTCTATATATGCAGGTATCCCCTGGCTTTCAAGGACTTCCTTAAATACGCTATCCCAGCCTGAAAGGGAACGAAGCAAAATTACAATGTCCTTATACTTCAGGTCAGGGTTTTCTTTTTGAAGGGCAAGGATCCTTTCTGCTATGGCCAGAGCTTCCTTTTCCTTGGGACCATAGTCAGCAATGGGGCTGTCATCACTACCTGCGTCGTCACTTCCATCCACTAAAAGAAACTCACTATCTACGTTCATTTTAGGCTCTTCAAAGCTTGCACCCGGGATCAGTTTTGCATCTTCATCGTATTCAACTCCCCCAAGGTCAGATCCCATTATCTTTTTGAATATATAGTTGGACAGGACCAGAACCTCGCTCCTGCTTCTAAAGTTCATGTGAAGGTCAATTCGCCTGTTACCTGAGCCAGGCTCTTTACTGTAGGAGCCGAACTTGTCCATGAATATCTCAGGTCTTGCAAGCCTGAACTTGTAGATACTCTGTTTGACGTCACCAACCATGAAGCGCTCTGAAGTATCAGCCACTTCACCGGATATGGCCTTAAGGATCAGCTCCTGGACGTTGTTGCTGTCCTGATACTCGTCAATAAGGACCTCTTTATAGAACTGTCTGTATTCAAGGGCTACTGTTGAAGCAGTGCTCATATCGATGATCTCCTGAACAGACTTTCCCTTGCACATATCTGGGGATGGGTGTTCAACCAGGATCTGAAGAGCAAAATGCTCCATATCCGCAAAGTCAATGACCTGCTTATTTCTTTTTTCTTCCTCAAACCTTGTCTTGAACTCAAGAGTTAGTCTGCACAGCTCCTTTACAGCCCTGTCGCAGAGCTTCATCTGGGAGACAATGGTATCCCTTGTAAGGGCAAAGTACTTCTCCCTGAGCTTATCGATCTCTTTTTTGACATCGTCCCTGATACCCTTTACCGCTTCTCTTTTGGCAGGATTTACGCTATCGTCCTTTTTTCCTGACAATCTGCCAAAGGTAATCCCGCGAATGCCGTCAAACAGGGCGTTGTAGGTATCATATCGCAAAGCCGCACTAATACTGGCTTTGTCAGCTTCAAGGTTATCTCCATACATATATGGACCATCTGGCTGGTTCACAATATCCATGGCGCTATCAAGCTTTTTTACGCACTCCTTAAGGGAAAAGCCCACGCGCCTTAGGCACTCCTTAACCCAGGGAAGGTCCTCAAACTCATCTTCGTCAATGTCGTAGTCTAAGGCTCTTTCCCGGATCCAGTCCTCAGGCCATGGCATGCTCATGGAAAAGTTAAAAAGCTGATTAATATATTCCAAAACCTTGTCATCCCGGCTGCCTGTTGCGAAATAATCCATGCAAAAAAGGAAATCGCTATCTGTATCCTCCTTGGCCTTCTCATACTCATCTTCAAGCATCTGGCTAAGGACATCCTCTGATATGAGCTTAAGCTCTCCCTCATCTGCAACCCTGAAGGATGGATCGATACCTATGGCACCAAAATTGTTCCTGATGACATATTGACAGAATGAGTCAATGGTTGTTATCTGGGCATTGTGAATGAGGGTTTCCTGCCTCTGAAGATGAACATTGTCAGGATCCTCAAGAAGCTTTTTCTGGATGGCAAGGGTGATTTTTTCTCTCATCTGGGCAGCTGCTGCCTTGGTAAAGGTAACAACAAGAAGATGATCCACATCAAGGCCAGAGCTTATCATCTGTATGATACGCTCAACAAGCACAGCTGTCTTGCCGGATCCGGCTGCAGCTGAAACCAGGAGATTACTGTTTCTTTCATCGATTACCGACTGTTGTTCTGTGGTAAATTTTACTTCCATGTCTGTTTTCCTGATTAGTTAATTTTATAATTAATTATTGACGTTATTTTCATTTTCTCCTGCTTCAGATACGATAATAGAAAGGGCTTCCTCCGGAGTAAGGTCCAGGTTCCTTTTCTTGTAACCTTTGATGCGGTCATCATATCCGCAGATGGACCTGTAACTACAGTAGGTGCAGGAATCGCTGCTATCCCTCACATAGGGATTAACGCTTATATCACCATCAAGGATATTTTTTCCAAACTCCTTTATCTTTCTGCCTACAAAGCTGGAAATTGCCTGGTATTCTTCCCTGGTAGCTGTCTGTGATCTGGCTCCAAACTCACCATCTTTTTTGATCATTACAGGAATGATATCTGAAGTCCCTGAAATGTCCTTATCAAGGAGCTTTACGATATCCATATTTCCATTAACCAAACCGGTCATTTTCAACTTGTCGATCACGGCCTTATTGATATCATCTGTTATCATTCCTTCTTTGCCGTCAACCACCGGATCTGTAACGTGGTAATACAAGATCGCTGCAGGAACTACCTCTTTTCCAGGGGATAATTTCTTTTGCACTGCACTTGCAACGTTCATATACATCACAAGCTGCAGCTGCAGTCCATAGTACAGGGATGCCACGTTGAATTTATGTCCGCTGGATTTAAAATCCATGACCTTCACATAGACATGCTCCGGATCTTCATATAGATCAACGCGGTCAATCCTTCCGTTCAATTTCATTCTTTCGGTGATGACGTGCTTTTCGTCCTCTGAAAGAGCTATATTGATGTCGTCGATGCTTCCTGCTTCTTCAAAGCTCATCTCCACATAGGCAGGTTCAAAGGATCCCTTTGTCATCTGATACTTTAAGGTATCCACAGTTCTAAGAAGTATCCTTCTTATCCTGTCTATCATGAACTGATTTCTTGCACTGCTTCTTAAAATACTATCGCCATATGCGTCAACGCATTCAGTTAAAGCGTCATTTAACATCTTGTCAGAATCTTCTTTTGACAAGGTCTTCCAGTCTATCTTTTTGTCTATGATCTGCCCTGTGTACTTCTCAAGTACCTTATGGAAAACATTGCCAAGGTCAGAGGCATCAAATTCATAATCCTCTCTTTCCATAGGGCGAAGTCCATACCTGATAAAATGGGCATAGGCACAGCTTGCAAACTGCTCAAGGCGGCTTACGCTGTTTTCAAGGGTAGCCCCATAGAGAGCCACAGCAATGGCCTTTGAAAGAGGTAGTGATTCATAGTGTTTGAAGGCCTCCTCAGTAAGCCTTCCAAGCAGGTCCTTGCCTGCCTCATCAGAAACTGCTTTTGACAGGGCAGATATATATCTTAGGTTTTCTTTGCTGTTCTGTCCCCGGGCATAGTCGCACAAAAGGGTTGAGAGCGTATAAATTCCATCCTTTTTGGAGGCGAGCTGATCTTCAAGGCTGTCATCCTCCGGCCTTGTGACTGTAAGGCCCTCATACATGGAAAGGAGTTTTGGAATTAGATACGCCGGACTTTGGCTCTTTCCATCCCCTGACAGCTCTGCATAGGACAAATAGAGTTTGTCTGTGGGCTTGGTGAGGTTCATATAAAGATAGAGCCTCTGTATATACATCTGCTGCCTTGGGGTTGGAGCAAATTCCACCTCGGTTCCAAGGTCAATAAGGAACTGCCTGTCGATATCTGACAGGATTCCACCGCTCCCTACGTTAGACGGAATGTTCCCATCGTTTACGCCAACAAAGAAAAGCACCTTAACTTCCTTAAGTCTTGTTCTCTCAATATCTCCCACTATTATCCTGTCAACATCCTGGGGAATAGTTCCTACAGATATTTCCCCTATTCCAGCGGTGACAATATCCTTAAACTCAGAGATCTCCAGTTTTTCATCGCCAATAAGACCTTCTATCTGGTCAAACAGTGCCATTACTTTGTTGTAGATCTGGTCGTACTCTCTGGCCTTTTTAAGGTTACCCTCAGCCTCAAAGCGCTGTTTATAGCCCTCAAGCTTCTCACGGGAGTTGTTATTATCTATAACAGCCCTCAGGGCCTCTATGATATCTTTTGCGGTAGCATTCTTGACTTTAAAGAGCCCTGAGAGATGGCTGTTTATGGCTTCTCTCATGCCCTCCAGCTTCTCAAGGTCCTGAAGATCCTTTTCATTGCGCTTTTTAGGGTCAGCGTACTTTTTAAACCTCTTTGGCATGCGGCGAAGGAACTTATCCTCCCAGGCCTTCTCTCCCCTTATGCCAAGGGAGCGGACATAGTTCTCCAAAAGGTCAGTATCTGCCATATCAAAGGATGTAAGACCGCTTCTCATGTAATGGAACACATCCTCGTACTTGTAGCCTGAAATAACAATGTTTAAGGCACTTGTTATGTACTCTATAAAGGGATTTAGCATGATGCTGGTATTCTGGTCCACATACACCGGAATATCAAACCTCTTTGCCGCCCTGTCTATCTGCTCTCCATAGGCTTCAAGGCTTCCGCAAACAAGGGCAATATCCCTGTAGGCATATCCTTTTGTTCTGACAAGGTCCTTAATCCCTATCATGGTCTGCCTTACTTCCTCAGCAAGATTGGTGGCCTCGTAGATGAATACAGAGTTGTTATCTCCGGTAAATGGAGCGTTTTTATAGCGGAAAAGAGATCTCTCAAGATATAAAAGAGCGTCATTCCCCCTGTGACGGGCGTTGGTTTCATCTTTTATGAAGATATCACCCTGTAAAGAGCCCTTAGCCATCTCCTGGTGCCGCAGCTGCCTGAACACAGAAAAATCAGTGATTGTCGAGCCATTTTCTCTCTGGACATCAAACTCAAGGCGCTCTAAATCCCGAACTGTCTTTTTTGTCAGCATAAAGAGCTCCTGCTCTCCGAAAGACTCAGCATAAGGATTGTCCCTGGGATCAATTGTTAGTGAAACTATCAGCTCTTTTGACAGGGCCAAAAGCTCTTTTATTACTCTGTACTGAATAGGGGTAAAGCCGGTGAAGCCGTCAAATACTATGACGCTGTCCCTGATAAGAGTAGACTTTGGAAGTGCCCTTGTGAGAACGTCAAGGTTCTCCTCTGTTGTTATATATTTTCCCTCAATATATTTTAGGAATTCACTGTAAAGGAGCCTTAAATCCTTGAGTTTACTATTAAGTGCACCTTTTCTTATGCTCTTTTCCTCTAAAAGTAAAAGCTCCTCATCGCCGATGCCATACATCATAAATTCAGATATGGTGGACTTGACCTCGTCGATGTAGCCAGGCCTGTGCATATTGCCGCCAAGTACCGGAAGCCTTTCTCCCAGCATATCAGCAACCAGGCGAAGCACCAGTGTCTTACCCACGTCGTCAAGCACAGAAAAAGAGCCATGACCAGTCTCTTCAAATACCCTGTGGGAGAGTCTGCCAAAGCTCAGTACATCAATGTTCATTATGGCATGGGAAGGGTGCATTTTTACTACATCCTTCTGAGTCTGCATAGTAAACTGATCCGGCACGATTATCAGATAATCAGTGCCGGGATCATCCATACTCCTATTTATTATCTCTTCGTAAATCCTGGTGCTCTTGCCCGCACCAGAAGCCCCAAAACAAAACCTAAGCATATCTACCTGCTACTTCAATGTATCGTGTTTGATCTCATCTGCGTATCGGCAACATGAGATATATTTCCACTTACCATTGTACTGGAAAGGAAGCAACATGTACATCTGCAATCTGCCATTATCTCCAGGAGTGGCTGAATGGTAATAATCAACTATATAGTTAATCCCCTGCTTCTCGCATCTTTCTACTACAGTCGGAATGTCATAAAAACGTCTGAACCTCTCGCGTTCTTCAGGATACAGGTACATATCAGAATAGACTTCGCATGCCCTTATTGAATTGGTCTTTTTATCAGCCAGAGCCATCTGATTGGCATTCAGGAAGATATTTTCTACTGTTCCATCCTCGTCAAAGAGGTCTACCCTGAAGTACTGGTTAAACACATGGGCCATAGCAACCTGCATGGATTCTGCCAAATCTGTGTCAGCGTGGTTTGAGAGATTTCTTGAAACCACAGCATAAGCTTTCTTGCCCTCAGCTTCAGCCAAAAACCTCATCTTATTGTTACAGATGTGTCCGTTAGTGATATTGTCAACTTCAGCCCTGTAGCTTTCATCATGATAAGCCCTCTCCATGGCTGCAACATAATCCCTGACTTCCGGAATATCAGCCTTTGCGTAGGCTTCATTGGCCTCCTCAAACCCAGAAAGTCCAAGGGAGCTAAGGAAATTAAGATACGCGCCGTTAGCATAAATGTACTTCGGAATGCCATTTTCAAGTTCGCTCAGAGCTATTGGCGTATTATTGACAACCTCCATAGTCTTTGGACGAAGAGGTGTTGATCCTAAAAGGTTTATGTCTCCTATCTTGTCATAATACTTACTGAACCTGCGGTCCTCGCATACCTCATAGCTGCAGTCGGAGTTTCTTACAAACTCGCTCACCGGCTTTGGTTTGCCAAAGAGATACCCCTGAAGCTTTTCACAGCCGATCCTTCTTAGGAAATCATACTGTTCCTGGGTTTCAACACCTTCTGCAAGAGTGTGGATTCCCAGCTCTTTTGCCATATTTACAATGGCTGCAAGAATAACCTGTGTTTTTTTATTGGTCTCAAAGGTTCTAAGGAATGCCATGTCAATCTTAAGAACATCAAAGTCATAGTTCTTTAGATTGTTTAATGAGCTGTAGCCTGATCCAAAGTCATCCATCCATACTTGATAGCCGGCTTCTCTGAACTTCCTTATCTGTTCACCTAAAAAATCTGATCCGGAAGAAATAGCGCTCTCTGTAACCTCTATATGGAGAAGATCCACAGGAATGTCATACTTTGCCCTGCACTTATCTATCTCCGTAAGTATATCGCACAGTTCAAAATCAAGCTGAGAGAGGTTGACGGAAACAGGTTCTACAGCATATCCACTGTCCAGATCATCCCGCAGGTCCGAACACACCATTTCTATGATGCAGATATCAAGCTTGTGGACAAGGCGTACGCTCTCTAAAACCTCTACGAAAATAGCAGGCGATATCAATCCCATCTCAGGATCCAGCCACCTTGCAAGGGCCTCATACCCGCAAACTTTTCCTGTAAGTGCCCTGACTTCCTTCTGGTAATAAGCCTTAAAATATTTCTTTTTGAAGGCTTCCTCAAAGTTATCTATTACATACTGTTTAAGTTCATTTTTTTTGTTAAGTTCTTCGCTGAAGAAGTTGTCGTCCTTGTCATACACCTTAATGATGTCGTCACAGGCCATCTTTGCCCTGTCCACCATGATAACAGGGTACTTCTCTTCACCAGTTGCCTGATAAATTCCTGCCTTTATGCGCATGGAAAGACCCTTTTGATGCTTAACAAGGGCTTCCCTGAGGCGTCTTAGCCTGTCCAGTATATCTTTTTCATCAAGGGATTTAGCAAGAATAATAAACTGATCACCGCCTGTTCTGGCGATCAGTTCATCAGGAAACAGCGCCTCTATCTCTTTTGCCATTCCTTTAAGAAATTCGTTTCCACCTACAAAACCGTAGCGCTGATTGAAGGTCTTAAAATTCATGACATTCAGATAGATTATTACTGAGCTTACACTGGCAAAATACTTGTTGTCATGGACATTGAGAAAACTAAGGACTCCATTCAGATTTTTAAGTCCCGTAAGCTCGTCTATTCGTTCATATTCCATTTGATTGTCCAGATCCATCCCACCCATGAGAGCTCCTTGCTTTTCTGGAAATACATGAAATCAAAATCAACGAAATCAAAAGTACAAAAGAACATGATGTCAATTATATTCTAACACATGCACATGCAGAAATGATAGACAATATCTTAAATGAACAGAATTTTAACTTCTCCTGTTGTGCCTTCTGACTCTGTTGATGTGCCTCTCAAAATCACCGCCATTTATAAGCGCTGCAAGTACCAGCTGATCAAGGGTTGGTACTGGGCATTCCCTGAATCCGCTCTTTTTCTCAAAAAGGCCAAGGAGCCTTTCTGGAAGCACCATATAGGCGCACCTTACAAAGCTTCCGATGGTCCTTGTGAAGGTGTTTACATATATCACACGGTCATTCTGGTCTATGGAAAAGAGCGTCTCCTCTGCCTTGCGGCTGGTGGTAAATTCTGATTCAAAGTCGTCCTCGACTATGAAGCCATCATTTTGCTGACTCCACTTAAGATACTCCCTTTTTTTGGAGGCTGAGGCCGTAACTCCGCTTGGGAAGCTCCTGTAGGGGGTTATATGTAAAACCTTCATGTTTCCTGACCAGAGGTCCCCTGAGTCTATTCCATCGCTGACAAGACGCAGCATTTCAAGTCTGGCTCCTCCAGCCTCATACACCTTGGCTATCTTCTGATATGAGGGGCTCTCAATCCCATAGCTTATATCCCTGCCAAAGGTTTCAACTATAAGGCCGTACAGGTACTCAGCCCCTGCTCCTATGATCACCTGGGATGGGCTTACCTCAATATGTCTGCTCCTTCCAAGGTAATCGCTTATGGCCCTTCTAAGATCATATAAGCCCTGAAATGGCGATTTTTCAGTGATAAGCGGGCCATAATCGCTAAGGATCCTTCTTACGGTCTTTGCGTAGATAGAGTGGGAAAAGTCAAGGCTGTCGATAGCTCTTTTCCCAGGGTAAACTGGCGGCTCTTTTACTGCAGCTTGTACATGGGAAAGGCTATCCTGATCCTCTTTGCGGCTTGGTGATGCAGAGTATATATCCTTGTCATCAAATATGACGAAATATCCGCTCTTTTCCCTGGAAGCGATGTACCCTTCCTCTAACAAGAGTTCGTAGGCGTGCTCCACGGTTATGATACTGACTCCCATGCGCTCTGCCATGACACGCTTTGAGGGAAGCTTTTCCCCCTTGCGATATTTCTTTGTGGTTATGTCCTCTCGGACCTGTTCATAAATCGTAAGGTATCTTTTATTGTTTTTCATCTGGTCTTATAAAATTTTCCGAAACTGATATTTTTAATACTACCAGATAAATGATATATTATGAAAAGTTTATAAGTCAAGACTTCAGGAGGAGACACAAATATGGGAAGAGTTCAGACACAAGCCAAGGCATCATCACTAAGACAGGCAAGCAGAGTAAAGTGGATCGCACTTACCGGAATTTTCATGGCCTTTAACATCATCATGTCAAGCTTCGGTATTCCGGTTCCAGGGGGACATCTTTATCTGTGCGATGCCATCATCTGCACAGCAGCGCTTCTGCTTGACCCGGTAGCAGCCTTCATTGTCGGCGGCATAGGATCATTTTTAGGAGACATGCTCTTTTACCCGGCACCAATGTTCGTATCCCTTGTAACCCACGGCCTTCAGGCAGTGGCCATTTCATTGATCGCCAGCAGGGGAAAGAATGAGACCCAGCTTAAACATTTTTCATCTTCACTTATTGGAACTTTGGTTGGAGCTGTTATAATGGTAGTTGGTTATACTCTTGGCAAGACCTTTGTTTACAGTACCTTTGAATACGCCATGATAAAGCTTCCTTACGAGATAGCCCAGGCGCTGCTTGGAGCTGTGGCATCACTTCTTTTGTACTACAAAGCTGGTCTTGGTAAGATTTTCCAGAAAATGGAATTCAATTCATAAGGTTAGGAAGTGATAGGATGGATTTTTCAGAAGTTACAAGGCAGAGCCGCCAGGCTGTTACAGAGATCCTTGAAGGAGCAAATGTTAAGGAAGGATCTATATTCGTTATAGGATGCTCTTCCAGCGAGATATTGGGCGATCAGATCGGTACCGCCACCAACATGGATGCTGCAAATGCAGTATTTGACGGGATCATGCCAGTATTAAAGGGACACGGGGTTTTAGCAGCTGCCCAGTGCTGTGAACACTTAAACAGAGCTCTAGTGGTTGAAAGATCCACCATGGAAAAATATGGATTTGAACAGGTCAACGCAATCCCTCAGCCCAATCACGCTGGCGGAGCCTTTGGAACAGTGTGTTTCCAGAGGTTCGACGACCCTGTTCTCGTAGAAAATATAGGCTCAAAGGCTGACGCAGGAATCGACATCGGAGGAACCATGATAGGCATGCACATGCACAACGTGGTGGTTCCCATGAGAATATCTCTTCGAAAGATCGGAGAGGCACCAATAATCTGTGCCCGCCACCGCCCTAAATACGTAGGAGGCCAAAGGGCCATCTATGATGAAAAGTTAATGTAATTTAATCATGCATATAAAGAAAAAATCCCTTTCCGCGGGGCTTTGGGAAGCCCATGATGCGAAAGGGATTTTTCCTTTGGTTATTTTTTATGAGGGATGTGTGTTATTAGTGGTGGAATAATCTAAGGCCTGTAAATGCCATAACCATGTTGTGGCTGTTTGCTGCCTCAATTACATTGTCATCACGAACTGATCCGCCAGGCTGAGCAACATACTTAACGCCGCTTCTATAAGCTCTTTCGATGTTGTCTCCAAATGGGAAGAATGCATCAGAGCCAAGGGCAACGTCTGTGTTCTTAGCAAGCCATGCTTTCTTTTCCTCAGCGGTAAATACTGCTGGCTTCTCCTTAAAGATGTTCTGCCACTTGCCATCTGCAAGTACATCCATGTAGTCCTCACCGATATACAGGTCGATAGCGTTATCTCTGTCTGGACGCTTGATGCTGTCAAGGAAAGGAAGGTTAAGAACCTGTGGTGACTGGCGAAGGAACCAGTTGTCTGCCTTGGAGCCTGCAAGTCTTGTGCAGTGGATCCTTGACTGCTGACCAGCACCGATTCCGATGGCAGCGCCGCCCTTTACGTAGCATACTGAGTTTGACTGTGTGTACTTAAGAGTGATAAGTGCGATCTTAAGGTCGATAAGAGCTGACTCTGGAAGATCCTTGTTGTCTGTAACGATGTTCCCGAACATATCGTTATCTATCTCGATAAAGTTGTGTCCCTGCTCGAAGGTTACGCCAAATACCTGCTTTTTCTCAGAAGCATCTGGAACGTAGTTTGGATCTACCTTTATAACTGCGTAGTTTCCGCCCTTCTTGGCCTTTAATATCTCAAGGGCCTCATCTGTATAGCCAGGAGCAATGATACCGTCTGAAACTTCTCTTTTAACAAGCTTGGCTGTATCTACATCGCAGACATCTGAAAGGGAGATGAAATCACCAAATGAAGACATTCTGTCAGCGCCTCTGGCTCTTGCATAAGCGTTAGCAAGAGGGCTGAGCTCTCCAAGATCCTCTACCCAGTAGATCTTCTTCTCGATATCTGTAAGCTTGGTTCCAACAGCTGCTCCAGCAGGTGATACGTGCTTGAAGGATGTAGCTGCAGGAAGTCCTGTGGCCTTTTTAAGCTCAGAAACGAGCTGCCATCCATTAAGTGCATCAAGGAGATTGATATATCCTGGTCTTCCGTTTAAAACTTCGATGGGAAGATCGCTTCCATTTTCCATGTAAACCTTTGAAGGCTTCTGATTAGGGTTGCATCCATATTTAAGTTCATATTCTTTCATACTGTGATCTCCTTCATTCAAATATTGTTATGATCAGTCTTTTCTGACGTTCTTGTTGATGATCCTGGTCTCTTTGTTGCCTGTAGCGATCTCGATGTATCTTGTGAAAAGAGATACCTTATTATCAGCATTAAGGGCATTCCATACGTTGTCTGTAAAAGTATCAATATCGCCTGTTATATTAACCCGTGTAGGCTCTCCCTCAAAGCTTGGAAGTGGGTTTCCATCCCCCATGTAAGTGTGGATGAAATATCCCTCACCTGCCTTAGGGCCATCGTAGGTGTAGGTGAATCTGTGGCAGGTTGATGGATCGCCGTGATTGCTCTTAAGTATTGAAAGAGCAAAATCATACTTGCCATTTTCAATGTTCATGATGCCAGAAATTCTTGGTGTATAATTTGGAGCATCAGGCTCAAACTCTCTTGTTCTAAGGGACTCCTCAAAGCTCTGTCCAGCCTGCATAAGCTCGTAGATAGTATCAGTCTGATCTCCATTGGTAACGATGGTTGAGTTTCCTTTTACTCTTACTGGAGCATAGATGATAAGGCTTGGATCCTCCATCTTGGATGGGTCAAAAGCCTCTGTGCGGATGCCTTCACCCTCTTTTACAAATACTCTGTTCCTTGAGTTTTCTGATCTTCCCATGATGAAGTAAGCGCAAACTGCATACTTGCCATCCTCTGAGGTTCCGATAACGATTCCTCTTCCAGGATAAGTGGTACTTCCGATTTCTTTTGTTAAATCTACCATGTGCTTCTCCTTCCATTACTCTGCTGCACTAAAGCAAAAATAAAGACCGCCTGAGCATTCCACTAAAAGCGGTTGCCCAGGCGGTCGACTAGTCATTATTGATCTGTACTCCCATGTGGTTACCCACTTATCCGCCAGTTGTACAGACACGTATAACATACACTTTTTTCGGGAAAATTTCAAGACCAAAAAGTTCTCCGGAAACGTTTCCGAAATCTATGGAAAGTCGGAAAATTATGTGCTATTGTTATGTAACAACGTTATTAAAAATTATTTTGATTGGAGGTATAACTTATGCCAGCTTGGTTAAAGGATGCAATTTTTTATGAGATCTACCCACAGTCATTTAATGATACAAATGCTGATGGTATCGGAGATATAAACGGTATCATCGAAAAGCTTGATTATGTAAAGAGCCTTGGCTGCAATGCTCTTTGGATCAATCCCTGCTACGATTCCCCATTTAAGGACGCAGGCTACGACGTAAGAGATTATAAAAAGGTTGCACCAAGATACGGAACTAACGAAGACTTATACAGGCTCTTTGAAGAGGCCCACAAAAGAGATATCCATGTACTCCTTGACCTGGTACCAGGCCACACTTCTGAGGAGCACGAATGGTTTTTAGAGAGTAAAAAAGCTGAAAAGAATGAATACTCTGACAGGTATGTGTGGACCAATGGCTGGCTCCAGGGAGTTCCAGGTCATCCGTATATTGGCGGCGAAGCAGACAGAGATGGCTGCTACATGCTCAATTTCTTTAAGTGCCAGCCTGCCCTTAACTACGGCTTTTTAAACAGGACTGAAAGCTGGCAGATGGCTCCTGATGATCCCGCCTGCCTTGCAACAAGAGAAGCTCTAAAGGATGTGATGCGCTTCTGGCTTGACCACGGGTGCGATGGCTTCAGGGTTGATATGGCAGACTCCCTTGTAAAAGAGGATGATGAGAATAAATCTGCTACCGGTGCCATCTGGAAAGATATAAGGCAGATGCTTGACAGCGACTATCCAGAGGCTGCCATCATCTCAGAGTGGAGTAACCCTGTTCAGTCCCTAAAAAACGGCTTTCACGCCGACTTTTACCTTGACCATCACGGAAATGGCTACAACACTCTTTTAAGAGACTACGAAACACCTGGCGGAGACCACAGCTTCCTTAAAAAGGACGGAAATGGGGATATCATGAGATTTTTAAATGACTTCCTCCCCAAGTACGACTCCACCAAGGATGACGGATACATCAGCTTTATCACCTGCAATCACGACACTCCTCGTCCCAGAAGAACTCTGGAATTTGATGAGCTCAAACTCTCTACAGCTCTTTTCCTGACTCTTCCTGGTGTTCCATTCATCTATTACGGCGATGAGATCGGAATGCGCTACCTGGACCTTCCAACCAAGGAAGGCGGCTATACAAGAACCGGTTCCCGCACTCCAATGCAGTGGAATCACGGCAAAAACCTGGGCTTTTCAGATGCAGACTCAAAGGACATCTACCTTCCTGTAGATCCATCCCCTGATGCACCAACAGTTACTTCCCAGGAGAACGACCCGGAGTCACTTCTTAGCACCATAAAGGTCCTTACTAAGATCCGCCATGAATATGCTGACCTTCACGCCGACAGCTCTTTTGAAGTAGTCTACGCAGAAGCCGAGGAATTCCCCTTCGTCTTCAAACGAGGAAACCTCTACGTGGCCATCAACCCTTCAGAGAAAAAGGCCGGCGTCAGCGTTTCCTCCAAGCGGGAAAAGCTCTTCGAGATCGGCAAAACCGAGATCAAGGAAAACTCCCTGATCATGGAGCCCCAGAGCTTCGTGATCCTGAAGTAAAACAAGTCAAATGGGGCGGTTCTTTCCTGACACGGGGACGGTTCTTCTGTCAGATTTTAGCTGGATAAAATCTGACAGAAGAACCGTCCCCGTGTCAGGAAAGAACCGTCCCCGTGTCTTGTTACCGTGGCATGAAAAAAGCGCATCGCTCAAAAGCGATGCGCTTAGGTTTATTCTACGGTAACTGATTTGGCAAGGTTCCTTGGCTTGTCCACGTCGAGTCCCTTGGCAACTGATGTGTAGTAGCCAAGAAGCTGAAGAGGAATGATCGCAAGGCTTCCTGCGAAGTGCTCGTCAACCTTGGGAACATATACGGTGAAGTCGCACTGGTCTTCTACTTCGTACTTGCCATAGGATGTAAGTCCCATGAGGTAAGCGCCACGGCTCTTGCACTCAAGCATGTTTGAGATGGTCTTCTCATAGAGACTTGGCTGAGTGAGAACACCGATAACAAGAGTGTTCTTCTCAATAAGAGAAATAGTTCCGTGCTTGAGCTCACCTGCGGCGTAAGCCTCTGAGTGAACGTAGCTTATCTCTTTCATCTTAAGGCTTCCCTCAAGACAGATAGCGTAGTCAAGTCCTCTTCCGATAAAGAACATATCCTGTGCATTGGAGTACTTAGCTGCGAACCACTGTAATCTCTCTTTCTCATCAAGGATCTTAGTGATCTTTTCAGGAATGCTCTTGATTTCATCAATGTAGTACTTCATCTTCTCTGGATCTGTCAAAGTTCCGCGAGCCTCTGCAAGCTTAAGGGAAAGGATATATCCGCAGATCAGCTGGCAGCTGTAAGCCTTGGTTGTGGCAACTGAAATCTCAGGTCCGGCAAGAGTGTACATTACGTGGTCAGCATCTCTTGCGATGGATGAACCAACTACATTGACGATAGCAAGGGTCTTAAGTCCCTTCTCCTTGGCCATTCTGAGGGCCGCCAGAGAATCTGCTGTCTCACCTGACTGGGAGATAACCACAACAAGTGCGTTAGGGTTTAGAGGCATGTGACGATATCTGAACTCTGATGCCAGCTCGCACCTTACTGCTATGTCTGTGAGGTCCTCTACTATGTACTGGATTTCCATTCCAACGTGCCATGCAGAACCGCAGGCTACGATGTAAATCTCGTTGATATTGGCCGCATCCTCAGCTGTGATGCCAACTTCTGAAAGATCGATCTTGTCACCAACAATGTACTTGTTGATGGTATCTTCAACAACCTTGGGCTGCTCGTGGATCTCTTTCATCATAAAGTGCTCGAAGCCGCCCTTTTCTGCTGCCTCAGCAGAGAAAGTTACAGTCTTAAGCTCTTTTTCCACCTCATCACCATCAAGGTTAAAGAATGTAACCTCTCCGGCTCTGATCCTTGCCATCTCAAGATTGTCGATATAGTAAACGTCTCTTGTGTACTTAAGGATAGCAGGTACGTCAGATGCAACGTATGTCTCATCATCCTTGACACCAATGATCATAGGTGACTGCTGCCTTGCAACATACACTTCACCTGGGTAATCCTTGAACATAACTTCAAGGGCATATGAGCCACGAACTCTCACAAGAGTCTTGGCAATGGCGTCGATAGGTCCCATCTTGTACTTCTTGTAGTAGTAATCTACAAGCTTGATAAGAACCTCTGTATCGGTCTCAGAATAGAACTCATAGTTATGTCTGATGAGCTTGGCCTTAAGCTCCTGATAGTTCTCGATGATACCGTTGTGAACACCGATAACATCTGAATCATCCTTACCAGTGTGCTCGAAGCTTCCGCTGACATGTGGGTGCGCATTTACAACGCTTGGTGCACCATGAGTTGCCCATCTGGTGTGACCAATACCACAGCAACCGGAAATTGCGCTGCCACCATTGGTCTTGTTGGAAAGATTAGCAAGCTTGCCAACAGTCTTAACAACGACAGATGCTCCATCGCCGTCTCTTACAGCAATACCTGCTGAATCATATCCTCTGTACTCAAGTTTTGAAAGTCCTTCAAGCAGAATAGGTGCTGCCTGCTTGTGACCAATATATCCTACTATTCCACACATAAATTTTTACTCCAAATGTCCTTTTTGCTCTATTACTTTTATAACGTCATCTACATACTTCTCGCAGATATCGTCTGATTCAGCCTCAACCATAACTCTGATAACAGGCTCTGTTCCGGATTCTCTTACAAGGATACGGCCTGTATCTCCCAGAGCATCAGCAACTGCCTGAACGGCTGCCTGAACATCAGGATCATTCTGGGCATCTGGCTTACTCTTTACTCTTACATTCTTAAGAACCTGAGGATAGAAAACTACAGGTGCTGCAAGGGCGCTCATTGGCTTTTCTTTTGCAAGCATAACCTCCATGAGCTTAAGGCTTGTAAGGATACCATCTCCAGTAGTTGCATACTTGGTGAAGATGATGTGTCCTGACTGCTCGCCACCAACGCGGTGTCCATATGTAACCATGTTCTCGTATACATACTTGTCACCAACCTTGGTCTTCTCGTACTCGATACCAACCTTATCAAGTGCCTTGTAAAGGCCGAAGTTACTCATTACTGTTGTAACAACCTTGTTGTTGGCAAGGGCGCCTCTCTCCTTGAGGTAGAGTCCATAGATGTAGATGATGTGGTCGCCTGTTATAACATTGCCCATCTCATCTACTGCAAGGCATCTGTCTGCATCGCCGTCAAAAGCAAATCCAACGTCAAGTCCCTTCTCCACAACAAACTTCTGAAGGTGTTCAATATGAGTAGATCCGCAGTCTGTGTTGATGTTGTATCCGTCTGGCTCATCGTTGATGACATAGGTCTTGGCTCCGAGAGCGTCAAATACAGCCTTGGCGATCTGCCATGAAGCTCCGTTAGCGCAGTCAAGACCAACCTTCTTGTCCTTGAAGCTGTACTTGGAGTTTGAAATAAGATATCCAACGTAGCGATTTCTTCCTGCAACGTAGTCTACTGTTCTTCCGATCTCTTCTCTGTCAGCAACAGGGATCTCGATCTTGCCGTCGATGTAATCCTCGACGCGAAGGATAGTCTCCTCGTCCATCTTCTCACCATTGCCGTTAAAGAGCTTGATACCATTGTCATAGTATGGATTGTGAGATGCAGAGATCATGATTCCACAGTCAAAATCATCAACTCTGGTGATATAAGCTACAGAAGGAGTTGTTGTTACGTGCATGATGTAAGCATCTGCGCCGCTGGCCATAAGACCTGTACAAAGAGCGTACTCAAACATGTAGCTTGAACGTCTTGTGTCCTTACCGATAACGATCTTGGCCTTCTTGCCATGATTGGCACCATAGTACCATCCAAGGTATCTTCCGATCTGAACTGCATGCTCGAAAGTAAGGTTCTTGTTAGCTTCTCCTCTGAAGCCGTCTGTTCCAAAATACTTGCCCATTTTATCTCTCCTCTTTATGGATAACTTCTCCGCTGTTCTTGTAGATGGAGTTCTCAGGAACTACTCCTCTTACGCAGGAAGTTGGATAAACATTGGAATGGCGTCCAATAACTGTACCCGGGTTACATACTGCATTGCAGCCAACCTCTACATAGTCGCCCAGCATCGCGCCAAACTTCTTGACGCCAGTCTCGATATTCTCAGTACCGTTGTGGACTACTACAAGCTTCTTGTCACTCTTGACATTAGATGTGATAGAGCCTGCACCCATGTGGGAGTAATATCCAAGAATGGAATCACCTACATAGTTGTAATGAGGTGTCTGAACATGGTCAAACAGGATGACATTCTTGAGCTCTACACTGTTACCAACTACGCAGTCAGCACCAACCAGGGCGCTTCCACGGATAAATGCTCCGTGTCTTACCTCAGTGTTTGGTCCGATGATACATGGAGCTCCAAGATAAGCACTCTCAAAAACTGTAGCGGTCTTGTGTACCCACACGTGCTCTTTGACCTCAGTGTAATCATCTCCAAGGCCAGCGCCGATCTCAAGGATCATGTCCTTGATGCCCTTAAGCGCCTCCCATGGATAGGTAAAGCCCTTAAGATAATCAGCAGCAAGAGTGTGCTCAAGATCGTAAAGATCTGTAATAGTATACATATTAAAGCCTCTCTTTCTTTTCTATATCAAGGAAGTACTTGTAAGTATCTACTGTAAGTTCACCGCAGGCAGGCTCATCGCAGGCTATGATGGCTCCGTTGTGCATCTGGAGTGCGCTGCAGGTCCACTTTGATGAAACTGCACCCTCAACAGTTGCAGCCAGTGCTCTGGCCTTGTTGTGGCCATTTATGAGGATAAGTACCTCTTTTGAATCAGTTACAGTTCCAACGCCTACTGAAAGAGCCTGAGCTGGAACCTTCTCTGGGTCATTGTCAAAGAATCTTGAGTTCACGATCCTTGTGTCAGTTGTAAGATCTCTTACGCCTGTTCTTGATGCAAGGCTTGTGAAAGGCTCATTAAATGCGATGTGTCCGTCAACGCCGATGCCGCCCATGAAAAGATCTATCCCCCCATAGGACCTGATCTTCTCTTCATAGCGTGCGCACTCAGCAGCCGGATCATCTGTCATTCCGTTTAATATATTGATGTTTTCAGGTTTCATATCAACCAGATGGTTGAAGAAATTGTCATGCATAAAGTACCAGTAGGACTGGTCGTGTTCTCTTGGAAGTCCAAGATACTCATCCATGTTGAATGTAACAACATTGGAAAAAGAAAGCTCGCCGGCCTTGTTCATTCTGACCAGCTCTTTGTAAACCCCGATCGGACTAGATCCTGTAGGAAGTCCTAAAACAAATGGTCTGTCCTTGTCTGCCCCATTGTTGTGCTCTGTGATGCGCATCTTGATGTAATTAGCAGCCCAGAGGCACATTTTTTCGTAATTGTCCTGAATAACTACTCTCATACCCTTCTCTCACTTTCGCGCGGTTTTGCCGCAAGATTATGCAATGTGCACATGGAAATATTATATGGTTTAAGAGCATGTTAGTCAAATAACAAAGGCTTACATAAAAATAACCTCAAAGCCAGATAGTCTCTGTCTTTGAGGCTTTTGGAAAAGAGCTGCTGACGAGAATCGAACTCGTGACCTCCGCACTACCAATGCGACGCACTACCGACTGTGCTACAACAGCTTGAACTGCCCACGGCAGTCACGAAGATTATTATAGCAATGGGATTATGCTATGTCAAATGATTTTACCTTCGCAAATGACCGCAGGCTGTGCATATCAATTAAATTACACCTGGTTGATTACTGAAATATAGTAAGAATAAAGGCTTCTGTAGGTATCAGCAGTATAATGCAAACCATCTGCTGTGCTAAATCCTGTCTGCATCAGGTATGAATAGCCGTCAATCCAGTTGACTCTTTCGTCAAGTTCTGACTGAAGACGGGCATTAAAACTTTCGATCTGTGCATTAGTTACTGATGCGCTGTCTCCTACAGGAGTTACTGCTGCGTAGTAAACCGTTATGCCTGCATTTATCCAGTCATCAATATTGTTGTTCACAAGGCTTATATACTTGCTGGCATTACCAAGATCATTGACTCCGAAGTTGATGATCATGGATGTTCCATTTCCTGCATAGGAAGGGATCTCAGAAAGAGCTGTGTTCTTGAAATAGCTGTAGCCTTCACCTATCTTGGCAATGTATGCCTTGTCCGTGGTTCCAACTGCCATCTTCATCTGTACAGTTCTTGAATCGCCTACAAAAAGATATGGGATGCTGGGAAGCTCTGTGACCATGTAGTCTCCCATGATAAATGCAAAGGCATCATCATAGGCAACTTCATACCAGCCATTGTCTGTTTCACCGTAAACTGTCGTCTCTGTGCCCCACCCTAGCTTGCCGACCTTGTCGTAGTCCTTGCCTGCGCCATTTCTGACGTTGACTGTATCGCTGGTATACATGGTGACTGGTGTTTCATACTGGGTCACAGTGAAAAGAGTCTTTTCAAGAGATGTGGTGTTCTCCTGAGTGGACACCGTTGTGGTGGCCGGAGTCTCACCATCCAGGGCAGAAACTGCCGCAGTAGCTGCGCTGTCAATGGTATCAGTCATGGAGTCTACAAGCTCTATGCTGGAAAGTGTACCGGCATCCATGCTCTTATAAACTTCTCTGTCTCTTCCTGCCGCAGAAAATACAACAAACGAAAAGACTGCCGCAAAAGCTGAAAGCAATATTAAGTTTCTCTTATTAATCTGACTTTTTTTCATCGATTGAAGATTTTACATTAGCCGTAATAATATGTCAAATCACGTTAATTTTCCATCAATCGGCTAAAGAGATACTGATAAATATCCTGGCTCTGCTTCTGGAAATTGTCTATCATAGCCTGAGCCATTTCTTCTGTAGGTACCGAAAGCTTAATATCCAGAAGGCTCTTGTTATTTTCTTTTATCATAAGAACAACAGTGTACTCGTTCTCAGCTGTCTTTTTGTAGTCTCCAAGGATTGCTGACTCATTTCTGAGCTTCATGCTGTTGTCCTTAAGGTAGTCGTCGATTTCCTGCCTTATGGACGGGTTGATCCTGTTTCCAAAAAATTCAAGTGTCTGTGAACCTTCATCTGTTATCTCCAGATAGGTCCTGTTTGCCATGGTCTTTTCGCTTATCAGGTTTGAGGAAGCAAGTTCACTAAATGCCTCCTGTAAAGTCATGTAGTTGGTGTACTCTTTTTCCAGAATAAAATCATAGATCTGAGACTTGGAAAGAGGTACATCGCAGCGTTTAAGCATATATAAGACCAGCATTTTGTATAAAGTAAGATACTGCGAACTCAAAACTTACGCTCCATTATTCCTTGACATGTGCCTTGACAGCACTGCTTATCACATCTGCTACCCTTGGATCAAAAGCTGCAGGCAGGATGTTTACATCACTAAGCTCCTCATCAGGCACAAGACCTGCAAGAGCAACTGCTGCTGCCAGCTTCATTTCCTCTGTTATCTGTTTTGCCCTTACTTCCAGAGCTCCTCTGAAGATTCCAGGGAAAACAAGTACGTTGTTGACCTGGTTTGGGAAATCGCTTCTGCCGGTTCCGATAACTCTTACGCCTGCTTCCTTAGCAAGGTCTGGCATGATCTCAGGTACAGGGTTTGCCATTGCAAACATGATGGCGTCTTTGTTCATCTGGGAAGCCATCTCTTTTGTAACAATGCCAGGAGCTGAAACACCAACAAAGATGTCTGCGCCCTTAAGTGCATCTGACAGAGATCCTGACAGCTGATCAGGGTTTGTCACTTCCATCATCTTTTCCTGCATCCAGTTAAGGCCTTCTGTCTTCTTATTAAGAACGCCGACTTTGTCGCAGAGAGTTACATTTTTAAAGCCGTAGCTAAGAAGGAGTCTTGTGATGGCGATACCTGCGCTTCCTGCTCCATTTACCACTACCTTGCAGGATTCTTTTTCTTTTCCAACAACCTTAAGGCCGTTGATGATACCTGCAAGAACTACGATGGCTGTGCCGTGCTGGTCATCGTGGAATACAGGGATATCCAGCATCTCTTTTAACCTCTCCTCGATCTCAAAGCATCTTGGAGCTGAAATATCCTCAAGGTTAATGCCGCCAAAGCCGGGAGCAAGCACCTTAACCGCCTTAATGATTTCCTCTGTGTCCTGGGTATCAAGGCAGATAGGAATAGCATTTACTCCGCCAAACTCCTTGAAAAGAACTGCCTTACCCTCCATAACAGGCATAGCTGCGTAGGGGCCGATATTTCCAAGGCCAAGAACCGCACTGCCATCTGAAACAACAGCTATAGTGTTGGACTTGATGGTGTACTTGTAAGCAAGGTCTTTATCCTCTGCAATGAGCTTACAGGGCTCTGCCACGCCAGGTGTGTAAGCAAGAGCCAGGTCTTCTTTTGATCTTACCTGGGCCTTGGATCTTATCTCCAGCTTACCCTGCCATTCTTCGTGAAGTTTAAGTGCTTTCTCTGCGTTTGTCATACCACTCCTCCTATGGTTTAAAAGGTTTTACCTACTATATCATATGCAAAAGAGATTACTTCGCTGCGTTTATCTGTATCAATGTATTTAAATACGTTGTAAATCTGCTTTTTACCGCCGCCTGTGGTCTCAAGGCCCAGGGCAAGACCAAGGGCTGCTATCTCATCTGAAGCATCCGTCTGCCTTGAGAGCATCAGTGCGTCAATATAGCCATTTTGTTCCATCTTGACGTAGGCATAAGCAAAAGCCGCCGCCTGGAGCGCCTGTCCGGAGGTTGACGAATAACCTATCTCACTAAGGATTATGGATCTGACGTTACCTGAAGTATCAAGCATTGACTCTTTCTTCATGTAGTTGGTCAGAACCTCTATGTTGTCCATGGTGATGCATGGGGTTGATTCCGTGTGGTTTACATACTTGGAAGACTTCCAAAATGCAGTGTTGCCATTAGGGAAGGAGTATGGGTGGGCAGCAAGGCCCCAGTCTATGTTTCCGTAATCTGACAGGGAGGTTGCGAAGATATCCAAAAAGTCTTTGGCATCATAGTCACCTGTCTTTTCAGTATTGTAGGTCCAGCGCTGATCTATGGATGTGTAGACCTTAGCCGCTGAGTTCTGGCTCATGATGGCGTTGTAGAACACCCTGAATGCCCTGGTGAAGGCTACAGTATAGGTGTTAACGTCTGTGTAGGCCATGTAGTTGTACTCACGCCTTGCATTGACCTCGTTGGCAACGATCCACATGCTGACATTGCCGTGACCTGAGCCTGAGTACCTGCCTGCAAGGAAGCTTCCTATAGCAGCCAGGGCCTTGACTCCGCGCTCATCTGATGCGTTGAACATGTAGTATGGCGCTGTGGATCCGCTTCTTGCGCTTGGATGGGTTATCTCAGGGAAAGCTGATGTGCTGGCATTATTAAGGATGATGGCAGCAACGTCAATGCCCATATTGTTAAGACGCTTAAAGAGTGTGTCGTAGTCATTTATGATGCGCTCGTTGAAGTGATAGGTCACTCCGCCGTAGCTGTAGGATATTCCCCCTGATGTGGTAAGTATAAGGCTAAGGGGAATATTGTAGGTTGCATATTCACAGCCAAGGTCCTGAAGTTCACTGATCCTTAATGGGTCTGGAAGAAGTCCCTTGATGGAGTTGTGCTTCATGCCGCCATAGCTGTAACCAGCACAGGCACCTGGATTAGTGATGTACTTGGCGTGGCTTATGGGCACATACTTGTCATCCATCTTGACTGCCACCTGGAACTTGGAAAAGAGCCTTGTGTTTTCTGCACCCTTATTAAGGTCCAGGGAAAATGTGGCTTCATCGTTTTTATAGATCTTAGCAACAGGCTCTTTTGTCTCGTCAATGGACTCCTCATAGGTAGCCTGCTCAAAGAGGTAGTAGTACTTGTCATCACTCTTTGGAATGCCCTCTGATGTGGCGGTGATCTCCACCTTGCCGGAGGATACGATGTTGCAGCTAAGGATGTTAACAAACTCATCCCTGTTCTCGTCGGTCATCTCTACAGTAGCAGGTCTTTGGGAAAGAGCCTTGGACACCTCTTTTCCGGCGCTTACTATCTGATCGATGGTTTTAGAGTTGATGTATTCGGAGTTCTTTTCCTCTTCTGCCTCAAGTGATGCCTCGAAAAGAGCCTCCTGCTGCTGTGTCTGCTCTGCAATCTGCTCCTCAGTCAAATTGGTGGTAGTCTGTCCACCTGACACCATGAGCCATATACAAAGGCTTGCAACAAGCACAAGGCAACTGGCGCATGCGATTATTGCAACGATAACTGCTCTTCTATTTTGACGGGCCTTCCGCCCGGTTCTTCGTCTACGTGTTACTGTCATCAAAACCTCTTGTCATGTATTGTCGTCTGACTCTGCCCGCTCTTTAAGGCGCTTCATGTGCTCTTTTATCTTAAGTTCATAGCCATTGCCTGTGGGGTTATAAAACTCCTTGCCGTTGAGCTCATAGGGCAGATACTGCTGTTTTACATAATGATCCTTGTAATCGTGGGCATACTTGTAACCAATGCCGTGGCCAAGCTTGCCTGCGCTCTTGTAGTGGGCATCCTGAAGATGCGGAGGGATTGGAAGGTTCCCGGTCTCCCTCACTGTCTGGATTGCCTCGTCAACTGCAAGGTATGCTGCATTGCTCTTAGGCGCAGTAGCTATATAGGTAACTGCCTGAGCCAGCGTTATACGGGCTTCCGGCATACCAAGTCTCTCAACTGCAAGGGAAGCTGCAACTGCCACCTGCAGAGCCTGGGGATCTGCATTCCCAACGTCCTCTGAGGCGCAGACCATCATGCGGCGAACGATGAACTTGGGATCCTCTCCCGCATCAAGCATCCTGGCAAGATAGTATACTGCTGCATCCGGATCTGATCCGCGCATGCTCTTGATGAAAGCAGAAATGGTGTCATAGTGGTTGTCACCATCCTTGTCATATCTGGCAACCTTGCGCTGTATACACTCCTCGGCAACTTCCCTAGTTATATGTATGAGGCCATCAGCTGACCTCTCTGTGGTCATGATACCCAGCTCTATGGCGTTTAATGCGTGCCTTGCATCGCCGTCTGCGATATCTGCAAGGAAATCTGCTGCATCCTCATCAAGGACTGCCTTGTAGGAGCCCATACCCCGCTCAGTGTCTGTAACAGCGCGGTTTAACAGCTCTTTTATATCATCGGAAGAAAGGGGCTTAAGCTCAAAAATGATGGATCTCGAAATAAGAGCCCCGTTGACTTCAAAGTAAGGATTCTCAGTAGTAGCACCAATAAGCACCACTGTTCCATCCTCAACAAACGGAAGCAGGTAATCCTGCTGTCCCTTATTAAACCTGTGTATCTCGTCTATAAAGAGGATGGTCTTTTTACCATACATGCCAAGATTGTCCTTAGCCCTGGCTACCACCTCTTCCATGTCCTTCTTGCCCGCGATGGTTGCATTTATCTGGGTAAACTCTGCCTTGGTAGTGTTGGCGATAACCTTAGCCAGAGTTGTCTTACCGGTTCCGGGCGGTCCGTACAGGATTATGGAATTTAGCTTATCTGCGGAAATTGCACGATAAAGAAGCTTGTCCTTACCAATGATGTGCTGCTGTCCAACCACTTCATCAAGTGTCCTTGGGCGCATCCTGGCGGCAAGCGGAGATTCTTTTTCCATATTGTTTTCGCGCATATACTGAAATAAGTCCATAACAAATCAATATTACTATTTTCTTCCATTAATTGGAAGTAAAAAAAGTATGCAAAACAAATCGCATAGTCATGCAGCAAAATAACAGCTTTTACTGCATGATCTCTATATTATCGCTCGTCATAGTGATAGTGACATTTCCATTTTTTGTCAGGTAGGTCTCGGTGCCATTAGCCGTAAGGATGTCTAGGACTTCCTGATCCTCAGGTTCGCCGTTACTGGAGGTTATGATGGCGTACTGAGGGCTTATGTACTTGATAAAAGCTTCAGTGTTGGCGTTATAGCGTCCATGGTGTGGGACCTTAAGGATCGTTGATCCAAGGCCTTCTGTCTTAAGGAGCTCTGAAAGGCGCTCGTACTCTGCATCTCCCGCAAAGAGCATGGAGTTATCCCCAAGAGCCACCCTGATGACCAATGATGAGTTGTTGCTGGTGCTGTCGTAGTAAACCGGAGACTGCGGAGGATATATGGTAAAAGAGATCCCGTCTGCAGCGTAGTTCAATGTCTCTGTGACGGTAGTCTCTTGTAGTCCGCTGTTCTCAAGGGCCTCTAAATATGCTGTTATATCATCAGACTCTTTTGAGTGATAAGTTGTGTATACTGTGCCAACTTCAAAGTTGCTTAAGATGTGGTCCGCGCCGCCCACATGATCCTTGTCAAAGTGAGTGATGATCAGCTCGTCCACTTTTGTAACTCCCTGCTCGTTAAGGAATTCAACCAGCTTGTCTGCCTTTTTATCAAGTCCTGTATCTATAATGGTGACATGTTCATCAGATATCAGGACAAATGCATCTGCTGCCCCACCCTTGATGCAGGTGATGGTGAGGGTGGTGTCTGTGGCAGTGGTGGTGATAGCAGTATCCTGAGATGTAATGGTGGTGGTCACATCAGTGGATTCCTGATGTGTGGATGTCGACGATTCGTTGTTTTCAGTAGACTGCTCAGTCTGCTGCGGATCTGCGCTGTTGGCAGGCGTTTCTTTTCCGCACCCTGCAAGACATAAGGTGGTGAATATGGTAATAAACGCTAGTTTTTTCCGCATTTTGCTAATCATATATCTTTTTACTCTAAAAAAATCTATTATTCTTGATACTATTCTTCCCATTCTTATTCTTCCTCGTTATCCTGATAATCTTGTCCTTATGCTTGGGTGAAAACATTCATCTCATTAAAAGAGGTACAATACTTTTCATTTTTCTTGAGCCATTTATGGCATTTTGCAAAGAATTTTTCACCAATTTCTGGTACTGCTTTTTGCAGATCAAGCTTTTTCACCCAATCATCATCGTAAAATCGTATATTTTCAATTTTTGAGGTATACCCCTTTTTTCATTCTTTGACATGGTTTCTTTACAGCATTATAATAAAGCCTGCACTTTAAACCAACCTAAAAGATTTGTGAAAGGATCATAACCATGAAAGCTTTCAAATCATTTATGATAACACTCGCTATCATTCTTGCAATTGGCGGAATATTCCTGTTTGCGAGGAAATCCATAAGCAAGGATGTTGAGTCTACAGTTGAGACCGTTGAAGAAGCCAAAGAGACCAAGAAATCCACAGCAAACCCTATCAAAAAAGCTATCGTCAGCGAGGCAGTTGACCAGTACATTGAGAAGTCCGATGGCAAGGTAAAAGAAATCGCAGAGTCCATGTCAGAAGAGGATAAGGACACAGTTACCGAGATCATTGCCAACAACGTTGAGCTTGAGGATATTCCGGAGGTACAGTCCTACATTTCAAGCGGAGACACCCAGGGACTTATGGAGTATGCCCAGGAAAACCTCTCTGCGGATGAGCAGGCACAGCTTGCAGAGCTGATGCTGAAATATGCGCTTAATCCATGATCACAGTTACATATTCAGTACATAAAAAGGCTGTCTGTTTATTCAGGCAGCCTTTACTATATTTCTCACCCAGACTCCGCTCTTTACCAGGCAGAATCCGATTATGCACTTTAAGATTTCCAGATAGGAAACGATCATGAACACGTTCAAAGCTGGAAGCGATGTAAACCTTGAAAGGATATAGGCAGAAGGTACCGTCACTACCCAGGCAAAGCAGCTGTCAAAGAGGAAGGTCACTGCTGTCTTACCGCCTGAACGCATGGTGAAATATGACACGTTGGCGTAGGCGTTTATGGGCATTACCATGGCAACTACCCAAATGCACCTTGTGGCCAGCAGCTTGATGTCATCCCCAGTGTTGTAGATCTGAGGTATGATCGGCGCTGCGATCGCAAGGAGCGAACCCATGACAAAGGTACTCATGATACTAAGAGATGCCATTCTCCAGGCGCTCCTTCTGGCATTCACCAGTCTGTCAGCTCCAAGCTCCTGTCCAACAATGATCCCTGTTGAATTACCGATTGATAAGAACACTTCATTAAATATCTGGGAAATGGTTCCGCTGATATTCATTGCAGCGATCACCGCAATCCCCCTGACAGAATATGCCTGCAAAAGACTTGCCTGCGCAAGACTCCATAAAAACTCATTGCAAAGAAGCGGCAGAGACTTGGTAAGTATCGGAAGCACAAGACTTCCAGGGATCCTGAAGTGCCTGTAAAGTCCCCCAAAAAAGCTGTAATGTGTTCCCGGTCTGTGGGCTCCCACCAGAATAATGGCAAGTTCAGCGAACCTTGAGATGACTGTAGCAATAGCAGCACCAAGGACTCCCATCTTGGGAAGTCCAAAGAGACCAAAGATCAGAAGTGCGTTAAACACGAAGTTTATCACCATGGCGATCATACTGGCCACCATTGGAAGCGTTGTCCTTCCTGACTCTCTCATGGCACTGGCATAGACCTGTGCAAGACTGAAAGGCGCAAGTCCCACGATCATGATAGTAAGGTACCCTACCGCATAACCCAAAGTGGCGATCCTGTCGGCTTCCAGGGTATCTGCTGATATGTACAAGGAGATGATGTCAGACCCCAGATTATGAAGTATAAATGCAGCAATAGTGAATATGGTGATGGCGGTAATAAGCTTAAATCTTATGGCATACCTTACGCCCTCCATATCTCCTTTTCCAAAGAACTGGGTGCTGTAGATACCTGCCCCTGCCAGCGATCCCCAGATACACAGATAAAAGATGAACAATATCTGGTTAACAATGGCCACAGCTGACATCGGCAGTGTTCCCACCTGTCCAACCATGATATTGTCCAGAAGGCCAACAATATTGGACAGTGTGTTCTGCACTATCATCGGTACAACAACAGTAGCGACGCGCCTGTAAAAGTCCGCATCGCCAAAGAGGCACTCTTTCAAAGTGAACTTATATCTGATTGCTTCTTCTCTGTTTCCAGTCTCAAAATTCTGCATGAAATATTCTCTTACGACTTTTTCAAATTGATGTTAACAATAACGATTCCTGCACTTACAAGAAGTAGCGCCAGGAAGCTGCTTGGAGAAAATGCCTGTGAATACTCTCCAAGGAAAAGAGCTGACAAAACAACTCCCATTATAGGATTGATGAATCCCAGGATTGAAACCCTGCTCACCGGATTGTACTTAAGAAGTACGCCCCACATGGTGTAGGCTCCGGCGGAAATAAATCCCATGTAGATAAGATTAAGTGCGCATCCGGAGCTGTGGAATATGAGGCTTCCGCCCATGAGCCTTCCTACGATGAAAAGAACTATTCCTCCCACAAAGAACTGATAGCCACTTAAGACTACCGGGTTCTCATCCTTTGAAAAGATCTTGATAAGGCATCCGGACGCAGCATAGAAAGTGGCAGCTACAAGCATAGCGCCCTCACCAGCAAAGGTTATTGGCTCGCCTGCAAGAAGAGATGAACCTCCTCCAAATACTACTATAATACCAAGAAATCCTATAATACAGCCAAGAATCTTTTTAAGAGTCATATTTTCAAGTCTGAAAATATATACCGCAAAGAGAACTGCAAGGAAATTCCCTGATGCATTTATAAGTGATCCTCTTACACCGCTGGTGTTTGCCAGTGACATGAAAAAGAAATAATACTGTCCAATGGTCTGCACAAGAGCAAGTATCAGTATGTTCTTAAAGGAACTAACCTTGGGAATAAGCGCTTTTCTTACCAGCAGAGATCCAAAAAGAATTGTCATAACGCCTGCTATCGTAAATCTCGCACCAGCAAGCATCAGACGTGAAGCTGTGTCATCTGCAGGAATCTGAAACAGCTCATATGCGATCTTGATCGCTGGAGATGCTGATCCCCATAAAACGCAGCAGAACACTGCAGTCAAAATAGTGACAGGCATGAAAGCCCAGATAGATGAACCTTTTTCTCTTTTAAACACGAATTTTCCCTCAACAATCTTTCCTATATTTATTGCGAAACAATATATAGGCTATCTTCTGTCACCTTACATTTCAAGAATAAAATTTTAACACCGGCTTTTTTTGCTTCATAAAATGCCTTGGTAAAGTCAGGGTCAGTTACGTCATTGGGTCTTACTTCTGATATGCCCTCTCCTTGAATAACAAATGCTATCGCAGTATTAAATCCTGATTTAACAGCCGCGGAAAGCTCTCTTAAATGCTTGGCTCCACGCTCTGTTGGAGCGTCCGGAAAGTACCCTATCCCATCTACAAAAAGGGTGCATCCCTTAACTTCCATCAGGAACTTTTCATCCCCTTTTTCCATGTAAAAATCTATCCTGGAATCGCCGTATTTATACTCAGGTTTAATTAGATCATAATAATTTTGTGCTAATAGCCACTCTTTTACCACGGTGTTTGGCGCCTGGGAATCAATGTTTATTATCCGGCCATCTTTTTTGACTGCCACAAGGTCATAGGGTGTCTTTCTCTCAGGGTTTTCTGCCTTTTCAAGATATACAGTGCAGCCTGGGATAAGGAGCTCTTTGCAGCGACCTGTATTTTTCACATGAACAACAAGTTCATTGCCATCTAGATCTACTCTGGCAATGAACCTGTTTGGTCTTGCTATGAATTTTGCTTTTACAATGTTTTGGTATTTCAAGATTATTGCTCCAAGATTTACGCGGTTGGCGCTACCGATATTCAGCCGCCGCCAAGTATTACATTGACGTCAAAATCCTTGCCTGTCCTGGATTCATAAAAATCCTCTATGGTAAGCCCCTGATCCTTGGGGTCAAAATCCACGTCTTTGGCTTTGTTCCTAAGGTTCTCGTCATCTGTAAAGAATGCATAACCCATGTTATGTATCTGCCACTCATAGGCCATATCTTCTGCTGTGCGGTAGCTAACCAGGTCTTTTCCATGAACAGGATGCTCATCAATAAGAGCCTGACAGATGATGATCATGTCTGCTTCACTATGTATCTTGTATGAGTTCTTAACCTTCCAGTTATCCGGAGTGTAAATGGCTTCAAACTCATCACCGGCGTAGTAAAATCTGTAGTTCTTGCCATTGCCATCAGTGTTGGTAAGCTCTATATCAGCAGCAGATTCAAGGATCCCGCCTGTTGAGCCCTCATCCAGGGAAGACATTGCCTTGCTTGCCGCATCTGACAAAGCATCCTCGGAAGCCCCATTCAGCGCATCCTTTGCAGCTTCCTTAACAGACTGTTTGACCGCGTCAGTAGCCTTCTCTCCGGCATCCTTGACACCGTCCTTGACGTTTTCCTTTACTTCATCAAGCACTCCGCTGTCTTTTACCACATCGATGCTATTTTTTACTTCATCTGCTATAGATGCCGCTGTTGGTGATGCATCCTGCATTACAGAAGATGCCCCGCTTGCCATGTCGCTCATGGCATCCACAACGCCGCTTACAAGCTCGTTGGCATCATCAAGTCCTTCATTATAATCACTTAAGCTGCAGCCGGACAGGATCAATGAAACAACAAGTCCTGCTGCCAGAATTTTCTTTTTCATCATAAAATATTCCTGCCATTCAGCACCGCTTCGATCAGTTTGTCCTCTTTATCATAACGCATTTTCAGGGAAAAGAACTTATCACTTTTTTCAAGCTCCTTAAAGAAGATCTTATCTCCCTCCCATAAATTAAGGGCGTAGACATCATCTTTTTTCACCCACTCAAACACGCCTTCGTCGCAGGGGATAGGCTCACCCTCAGGTGCCTTGGCAGTGAAAAGACTCATCAGCTCATAGTCACCTTTGTCAGAAATAAAGGTGATCACCGCCCTGTAGCTTATTTTCTCCATCGGTATATCGTAACCGGTCTCCTCAAGGATCTCCCTTTTTATGCACTCTTCAGGGCTCTCTCCCTCTTCAAAGTGACCGCCAACGCCAATCCATTTGTCCTTGTTTATGTCTTTTTTCTTGGAAATCCTGTGCATCATGAGGTAGCTGTCACCTCTTTCAAGGTAACACAGAGTTGTAAGGTATTCAGATCTTGCCATCTATATCTCCGATTTCTTTAACTTTTAATAGCCCAGCGCATCTTGGTGGACTTGCTGCGGGGATTGATCCTGCACTCCTCAGAAGAAGGCCTTATCACGTCAGATGAAACTTCGCTGTAAACGCCGTTTTTCTGAAGCTCTTTAAAGGACTTTTTCACAAGTCTGTCCTCTCCTGAATGAAAAGTCAGGATTGCCACTCTCCCGCCAGGATTAAGGATACCAGGGAGCTTTTCAAGGAATGCGTACAATACTTCAAACTCGCTGTTTACGTCTATTCGAAGAGCCTGGAACACTCTGGCGCAGCTCTTTTTCACAGCGTCAGCCTTCTCATCCTTAGGTAGCTTCCAGAGAGCGCTCTCGATGGCGTTTCGAAGGGCTGTGGTCGTGTCTATGCTTTCGCCCTTTTTCATAAGTGAAAAGACCTTGTCGGCTATCTCCTCGGCATTGGGTTCATCGGAGTTTTCAACCATCATGCCAACAAACTCATCTCTTGTGATGTGCTTAAGGCGCTCTGCTGCTGATTCTCCGTGAGCCGGGTCCAGGCGAAGATCTAAAGGGCCATCAACCTTGTAAGAAAAGCCCCTCTCAGGGTTATCAATCTGCATGGAAGATACGCCAAGGTCAGCCAGCGCAAAATCAAAGCCTCCAGCCTCAGCTGCCACCTGATCTATGTTTGCAAAGTTAATAAGCCTGAACTTAAAGGCATCTTCGCCAAAGCCAGCATCTCTAAGACGCTTTACGGTCTTTTCAGACTCTATAGGGTCAACATCAAGGCCGTAGATACAACCACGGCCCTCCAGTTTTTCCAGCATCTTCCTGGTATGGCCACCGTACCCCAAAGTACAGTCAAGCCCCTGCTGCCCCGGCTGTATCTGCAAAAAGTCCAGGATTTCTTTTACCATGATGGAAATGTGCATTCCAGCAGGAGTTGAGCCCTTGGCAATTACATGGTCTATAGTGTCCTTGTACTTGTCAGGGTTCTGCTCTTTGTATTTTTCTTCAAACTTTTTTGGGTACTTGCCCGAATAGTGAACACGTCTCTTGTGCTGCTGTTCTGCCATTATCCGTTTTACTCCAGATTGTCCTTGATCTGTTTAATAAGCTCGTCGTACTCAGCATCTGAAAGGAAGACCTTTTGTGGGTTCATCTCGAAAACTCCGCCCCACTCGTAGCCGTCCTTGTACTTGGGAACCAGGTGCATATGAAGGTGGCATCCTGTATCTCCGTATGCGCCGTAATTTACCTTGTCAGGATTAAATGACTTGTGAATAGCCTTTGCAGCTCTGTTTACGTCTGCAAAGAACTTGTTTCTGTCCTCGTCAGATATATCAACGATCTCACTGACATGATCCTTGTAAGCCACTATACATCTGCCCTTGTGGCTCTGCTCCTTAAAAAGGATCAGCTGGCTTACATCAAGGTCACAGATCTTAATTCCAAATTTTGCAAGAGGCTCCCCTCCTACACAGTATCCACAGTTATTGTCTATTGCCATTTCTCTTTCCTCCTAAATTATCGATAGAACAATTATATCGAATTCTGAGAGCGGTGGGTATAGGACGATTTTTACTTGTATTTATTTGACGCACGTCAAGTATTTGTATATAATTAGTATAGATTATTTTACGCACGTCAAATATTAATAGGTGGCATACATGGCAAAATTATCACTTCAAAAACAAGATCTTACATATCTGAACTGGTCTCACATCCGCTCATCCAGTGGAACTGCAGGTACTTTCTTAAAATCCAGTTCTATTATCAGTGGCGAAAAGAAATATTACAAGCTTTCAAATTTCGATCCCGCAAGAGGGATAGTTGGTCACGAATGTATAAACGAGATAATTGTTGACAGGCTTCTGACTATTTTAGGAATTGATCATCTTGAATACGAGCTGATCTACGCTGATATTGAAATAGAGCAAAAGAAATACAGCACATGGTTGTGTGCTTCCAATGATTTTAAACATCGAGGAGAAAGTAAGGTTGCACTTGATGATTTTTACAGGATAGACTCTCTTCCTGGAGAATCTCATTATGATTTTTGTGTCCGCCATGGCTGGCAGAAGTACATTGACACAATGCTTGTCATAGACTATTTGATCATGAACAGGGACAGACACGGCGCAAACATCGAAATATTACGTAACTCCAGAGCACATACGACCAGAATAGCTCCACTTTTTGATCATGGTGTATCACTGCTGTACTCTTGTAATTCTGACCAGGAGGCTAAGCAGTTTGATGTTTTGGCGGATAAGCCATGCAACAATTTCATAGGAAGCTTTTCCTGCTATGAAAATCTCAAACTCTTAACTTCTAAAGTTAAGCCCCTGGCAGGTATTCTTAAGCCCAGCCACAAGAAAGAACTGTTCGACGGCCTTAATGATATTCTCTCAAAAACATTCAGGGATCAGATCTGGAAAATGATCTATGAAAGGTACAGGATTTATGAAGATCTATGAAATGATAAACGATGATAATAACACGGTAGTAGGCATACTTCTTTATTATGAAAAAGAAAAGAACTTCCTGATAGAACTTGATGATGCTCTCGATGAATGGAGCCTGCCATTTCTCTTTTCCCCTCTTGTCAAAAAAGGTATCTACACAATAGGAAGAGAGTTTAGCCTGATGTGGGTCAAGGAACGTATCATCCCAAGTGGAAGACAAAACATATCCAGCATACTAAAGACCCATAAACTTAAAGAATACGATGAAATGAGACTCCTTGAGCTTTCACATGGTCGCTGCTCTCAAGACTCTCTATATATCAAAAGAACTGATTCTTTGCCAGATTATGTGATCGCCCGCCGCAAGCACAATCTGGTGGACTGTACTGCTGCTACTGACAATACTCTTTTGTGCTTTTTTGCAGATGACACAGTAAAAAAGGCAGCTTTGTCAGATCTGGATGGTGTTGAAAAGATAGATAAGGTCAGGGAAAACCAGCTTCTCTTTTCATCCTGCATGCTTGGAAGTGATGGCTACTATATTACATTCAATGACTCAATAGATGTTCCTTCATGGTTACTGTATGAAAAAGGACAGCTGATCCCGCTAACTTACGAGGATTTTCTGGCCTTTACAAAAAACAATATTGTTGACACTTCTGATAGCTGCAAGATCCTTGAGTGTTCCCGCCAAAACCTGGCCTACATGGTAAAGCAGGAACAATTAACACCGCTAAAGGAAGACGTTAAAGGGAATCTATACCTTAAAAAAGATGTGTTAAAACTCAGGTGGTAGGCCATCATTCGTGGTCAGTTCAGAGCTTTTAAAAATTCCACCAGCGCCCTATTGTACTCTGAGATATCCGCTCTAAACCCATACCCAACTTTCAACTAACAAAGTACTGCCCAGTTTCATTATTGCGCTTTTCTGAGAAAATGATATTATATTTTTATAAGGTGCTACCGATAGACGGTTGGCTCTTAACAATAGTTCGTATCAAAAAGACCGACAGCTTTGTGAGAGTCGTGGCGGTCTTTTTTGATGTCAAGATTTCTCATTCGCATCCCCTCCACAACACTGAGAGTTCTCGTAATAAGCTTTACATTGTCCCCCAAAATCATTGCTTAGATGCTAAAAACTCCACCAGCGCCTTGTTGTACTCCGGGATGTCCGGTGGTCTGCGGGCTGAAATGATGTTTTCATCAACAACTACTGCCTCGTCAAGCCAAGTAGCACCTGCGTTTTCCATATCATCCTTGATTCCCGGAGTACTGGTGACTTTCCGGCCATCAAGAATTCCTGCAGATATCAGGACCCAGCCTGCATGGCAGATCTCGCCAATGAGTTTGCCCTCATCATTCATGCTCTTTACGATCTTAAGGACTTTTGGAAAGCGGCGCAACTTATCCGGAGCCCATCCACCTGGCACCAGCACACCATCGTAATCCTTTGGGTCCACCTCATCAAAAGTGAGCGTAGCCTCGCAGTGTACGCCGTATTTTCCGGTATATTCGCCCTTTTTCTCTGCCACCAGGTCAACCTGTATGCCCTCTTCCCTAAGACGCATTACAGGGCACCAAAGCTCGAGATCTTCAAAGTCGTTACTTACGAGTTGTAGTATCTTCATGGGGAGTCCTCCTTCCGAGATCAGACCTTTTGTGATATCTGTACCAAGTAATCACATTTTTTGATGCCCAATATTTCAACTTCCAATTCCATCTTGGCATTTCTCAAGTCTATGTCATCCTGAATACTTAAAAAATAACTATCGGAAACATCAAAATACTTGGCAAGTCTCAATGATGTGTCAACTGTGATCTTCCTTCTTCCATGGAGAATGTCCTGAATTCTTGAAGTAGGAACATTTATATCATGAGCAAGCTTGTATGCTGATACTCCATATGGATCCATGAATTCTTCTTTTAGTATCTCTCCTACTGTAGGAGTTTCTATAGTTTTTGCCATAGTAGTTTGTACCTCCTTCAATGATAATCAACTATCTCAACGTTATAAAAATCTCCGTTGTCATATACAAAGCAGATTCTATACCTATCATTTATTCTAATGCTATGTTGCCCTGATCTATCCCCTTTCAGAGCTTCCAGTCTGTTAGCTGGCGGAACCCGAAGATCGTTTAAATTCTGGGCATTGTCAATCATGATAAGCTTTCTCAAGGCGATCCTTTGTATATTACTTGGCAGAATCCTTGAATATTGCTGATTATATATCTTTTCTGTTTCGCTATCTGCAAATGACCGTATCATATGAATAGTATACACGCAGAGCATGTACACGTCAAATAGTTTTAAAAATGGCCTGTCACGAATAGACAGGCCATCTTTTAATATATTCCCAATTGAATTCTAAAATACTCAATAGTCCTTTTAAGTCCTTCTTCAAGATCTATTGTGGGCTTCCACCCCAACTCTTTTTCTGCCAGATCGATCATAGGCTTACGCTGCATGGGATCGTCTTGTGGAAGCTCTTTATACACGATCTTAGAGTCCGATCCAGCTAGTTTGATAACAAGTTGCGCAAGCTCCAGCATAGTGAATTCACCTGGATTACCTATATTTACCGGCCCAGTAAAGCCATCTCTGCTATTCATCATCTTGATCATGCCCTCGATGAGATCATCCACATAGCAAAAACTTCTGGTCTGCTTCCCATCACCATAGATAGTTATATCTTCATTGTTAAGCGCCTGTACAATAAAGTTTGAGACAACCCTGCCATCATGGGCGCTCATCCTAGGACCATAAGTATTAAAAATACGTATCACTTTAATATCGACGTTATGCTGCCTGTGATAGTCAAAAAAGAGAGTTTCAGCCATTCTCTTTCCTTCATCATAACAAGAGCGCGGTCCTATTGGGTTAACACACCCTCTGTAACTCTCAGGCTGGGGATGTATCTCAGGATCTCCATACACTTCACTGGTGCTGGCCTGTAGAATCCTTGCATGACATCTCTTGGCAAGGCCCAAAGTATTAAGCGCCCCCATAACTGAGGTCTTTCCTGTAGCAATAGGATCGTGCTGATAATGTATCGGACTTGCAGGGCACGCCAAATTATAGATCTGGTCAACCTCAACATACAAAGGCTGGGTCACATCATGTCTTATAAATTCAAAGTAATTATTGTCCATCAGATGCCTGATGTTGTCTTTACTTCCTGTAAAAAGGTTGTCGACGCAAATCACATCATTACCCTGTTCTAGAAGTTTTTCACACAAGTGTGAGCCAAGAAATCCTGCTCCACCAGTTACAAGAATGCGTTTTCGTTGCATATAACACTCCTTTGATCACTCTGATTTATTATAGGTTAACTTTTGCTACCTTGACATAATTTCATATTTATCTCATTTATAATGGTTTTAAACTCTGTCCTATTTCTGTACAACAACACCTGTCCTCCGATAGATGTGGCAAGCCAAAGTATTAAACGATAAATAATTCCAATCAAAGATATAGGCAATATACTAGCAATCAGATATGTGAACCAAAATAATATGCCAGTAGTAGCTGCTACCTTTAACTCACCTACAAAAGTATGTACCAGAAATCTGTCATCTTTAAAACAAAGCATTCCAACGACTTTTACTCTTCCAAACCAGATAAAAAAATGGCCAATGGCTGTTGCTACAAGTATCCCGCTTATTCCCCATATTCTCCCAAGCAGTATTGACACTATAATATTAACTATTGCTGACATAACCCTGCTTAGTTTATCGATTTCATAATGTCCAAATACATCTCTATATGCGACTACAGCATACTGCCTTACAGCAATATAGTTATTAGCAGCAATAGCTAAGACAGCTAGAAATGGCAAAAGATATTTTTCACCAAACACGACAATTATTGTTGGCTGAAACATAATAGCAAAACCTACAAATGCACAGGTAGCCAGAAACATACATACAAAATCATAAATCCTGTAGCTTTCCAAAAATTCATTTTCTGATGTGCAATATTTTTTATTTCCAAAGGTCGCGTTTAATGGCTGTAATGTTTTTACAACCAGATTCATAATTCCTTTATTTATCAACAAATAATTCGAAAACAATGCAACATAGCCAACCCCACAGAGTATGGAGATTATTATATTATCAGCAGAACTGTATATTATAGCGGACAATTTATGAACAATCATATTCTTCATGTCTGCTGTAACACCTTTTTCCTGATAACTTCTAAAGTCAACTCTGGCACTTTTTACTCTTTTATATCTAAATTTACTATATCCAAAAATAGCAAGATTACTAAATATGTTGGTAATCAGGTTGATCAAAATAAAAATCAGATACTGTTGCAAAAAGATGATAATAAATATCTGGGCAATAAAACCTAGCACCTTGAACAACGTATCAATTATCACTACTATAAACTCATTTTGATCTGCGATAAGTAATATGCGCCGATATGCCAAAAAGTATGTACTTAACGAAATAAGCATTTGAATGCAAAAAACAATATGTATCGTATTCCAGTCAGAAACTTCTTCTCTAATGATTACCGGAAGACAGAAATACAAAATTAAGCCTACTACTGCTACGAAAACTCCTAATGCCATATAGAGCTGTCTAAACATTGACATCAGTATAGATACTTCGCTCCAATCCATTTCACTTAGAGCCTTATATAATCTGTAAGTGAATATCCCGCTAGCTCCCATCTCAGCCACTGTAAGAACAGTGAACATACTCCCAAAAAGCCCCTCGTACCCCAAATAATCCGGATCAAAATATGCAAGGAACAGCTTTCGAACCACTAACCCCAAAACTGTTAATATTAAATATGCTGTAACAGAAAAGATACTATTTTTTAAACCTCTTTTCATCAGTTAATATTCATTAGCCTTTCTTTTTGGATCACTCAAACAATAATCCTAAGATTATCTGCCTATCAGTTTTTTTAAATAACATTTAATGTTGTCAATAAAAATATCCAGTAGTAATATTTGGTTTACGGTCTTTGTAAAGCCCACCTTTCTTACACCTTCAATAAATTCAGACCTTTTTTTGTGAGGAGATACTGGTAAAATCAAAGGAGAATTGAACGCTATTGCAGTACTAATATCAGATTTCTCACAGCAAATCTCTCCATCAAGTTCATCTAAAAGAGTTTCTCCTTTCTTTGTATGAGTTATTACTAAAGAAACTCCTTTTCCATCATCAAAGTCTTTGAAGATTTTTTCACATCCCCAAAAATCACCGAGCGAAATGTCAGCCTCCCGCTCCAAATACTTAAAGATACATTTATGACAAGATGGCCTCAGCATGACATTGTGAATAAAAGCCTGAAGATACCTATTCTTCAAACTATTTTCCTTTATTACTTTCCCGTTATCAAATTTAAGTAGCAACCCCCACCCGTCTCTTGATGATGACCTCTTCAATGAATTCTTAGTGCGAAAAGAGGACTCTACAACCTTAGCTTTATTTTTTTCCTCGATTTCATCTATGTATTTCTTCCAGTAGTAGCTTGATGGAACTCCATGACATACTACTTCCGCACAAAACAGATTGCCAGTATCACCGGAAACATATCTTTGCAAAGCATTAATCTGACAGGGAGTTCCAGTAAACAAAACAGTCTTTCCCATTTTAAGGAAACTGTCTATTTCATCATAGCAGCCTGAGATATCACTTTGGAGGTATTTACTGCCATGAAGTTTTTGCAACCCCTCCGTGCTGTCTATCCTGATATGGCTACATTCATACTGATCATCTGACATGGCTGCGCCATAGACAACTCCATCGTTTTCAATTATTTTTCTAGCCAAAGCATCAAATACTCCACCACTAGAACTATCTTGTCTAATATCACCGTCCTTGTTTATAACGGCATAAACATTTTTATCGATAATAGTAGCAGTCTTTTTTGACGTCGGCGCATTTAAAACAGGGCATGTTTCTTCACACAATCTGCAATCGATACATTTTTCCAAAACAACTTTGGGATATCTAAAGCCTTCAGAGTCTATTTTTTCCATGATTGCATCGCTTGGGCATTTTTTCATACATGCCATACATCCACAACAATCAAATTTACTTATTTGGATCATAAAGCATTTACCCTTTTCACTCTAATACTCTCATATTTTGTCTTTAAATATCTCAGTATTTTAATTAAAACCACCCCGCATGGATTTGACAGGCCATAGAAAAAAAACTTTATTTTTAGCGATCGGTTCTCAATTTTTAAATACTCCCGCCTAGCATAAGCTCTATCACCCATTTTGACTGCCATAACCATATTGGCACAAACTTGGTTTTCTCTGATAACAGAAAAATATTGATTCAATTCAGCTTCTGGAACATCCATGTTTTTTAGTGTCTCTTCCAACACTTCATCAGCATTTTTTCTATATTCAACCCTCTTATCAATCGATGGACAAACCCGTGACAAACTGTTTAAATACACAACGTAATGATATAAAGCCTCATCCATATAATATCTTTTATACTTGTAATAAAGCGGTAACAACAGCTGAAAATTTTGTGCATTTCTTTTCTTGTAAATCTCATGTTCAGGATTGACATCGTCAAAAGCACTCATTCTTACCATGTGACACCCTGGGCAAAAAATCGATTTGTAATTAATCATATGTTCAAACTGATTTTCATCTCTAGTACATGCATCCGCCTTTTTTATCAGCTTTCTGAATGGTTTTTCTAGATTGTATTCATGATACATATATGCATTTGAAGTAACCACAGCATACTCTTTGTGTCTTTCTAGAAATTCAACCCTTTTTTCTATAGAATCATCAGCAAGCCAGTCATCCGGATCTGGCCAAATAAGATATTGCCCATGAACGTGTTTAAGGCCTGTATTCACTGCAGCCCCTACTCCTTCATTTTCCTGATAAATATACCAACAAACACCGCCTGAAAGCTCATAGTTTTTAATAAACTCTTTTATCAAGCCAGCTGTTCCATCTGTTGAACCATCATCAACAAATATCACTTCAAGTTCACGATATGTCTGCCTAAATAGCGAATCTAAAAACCTTGAAATTTTTTTTTCCATATTAAAGCATGGCACCAACACACTAACTAACGGTTTTTCTTTCACTTCCATTCCTTTTGCCTCAGCACTCAATAATGTGAAAATTTTCAAGGATAAGATCTGTCGTTCTACCATCTTGATACCACTTACTAGGACTAACGACTATCCTGTTCTCCTTGCCGGATAACATTTGCGCCCACCAACTAAATGTACTGTTAGAAATAATAAAATGATCACACCCTGTCATACACAAAAAATCATCTAAAGCGCTATCGCCATGGAAATAATATACATCTGCATTTAAATGATAATTCGTCCTAACCCATTCAATGTCATCAGAAAATACTATAAAAAAGGCTTCTGACACTTGTTCTTTTATATATACTATAGACTTGGAAAAATAATTCTCATCGCATACTTGCAATTGAGGGAACTGTAAATAGTCTCCTCGTCTGATATGAAGGCATACCATTTTCCCTCTGTGCATGTTGTACATATGTTTGAACTCGCTTTGTATTTCACTGCTAAACCTAAGCTTCTTTGCTAAACTTTGCAGCTGTCCTCCCATTGCTGATGGCCACTGGTAATACCCATCCACCATCAGAACTTTCTTTTGGCAATCGATACTGTTAATATTCTCAATTTGTGGTATTCTTTTTTGAGAAAAGAAAAGCCCCTTTGTGATTAGCTTATTAAAAAGCTCATCACCATCCTCATCTTTTTGATATGCTCCAATCATTTTGCAAAGCTTAACAAAAACCTTAATTAGAAGCGCCAAAAAGACGCTGTTTATCTCTTTTACTTCGCTTTTATCAATTAAATCAAAAAGATAATCACCGTGATAATCGTTACGAAGCTTAAGCCCCGCCTTATTAACGTACACCTCGTGGTGACAGACCTCTGATAACAATCTAGCAAAACTGTATTGAAATAATTGATTGCCAATTCCACCATAAATATTCAAAATAATCATTTTGTCACCATTATCACACTCATTCCAAAGAGTTCTTTAACCAGTCCAGCGAATACTCCCTTAATTCCACTAACCTGCTTTCCAAGTCTTGGTAATCAATCGGTTTCTCCAATACTTTTATCGCCTCGTCAAGATCATGTATCTTTCTATCCCTAAGGTCAAAAGTAGCGAGGATATCATTTATTCTTGAATTAAATGACACTCTAGACTCCTTCTCTCGTTCAATGGCCAAAAACTCTTTTCCCATTACTATTGACATTGCAATACCATGAAAAGAATCAGTAATGACCAAACTAGAATTAAGTACTGTCTCTACAAATTCTCTAGGATCAATCGTGTCAACATAATCTGCTTCAAAGCCATCATCAACGTCACAGTATCTGCCGTTGGCGTATCTTAATACTTTTAATCTTTGTCCTTTTTTTTCCGAAATCTTTCTCGAGATTAATCTGCTTTTTTTATCCCTACCTAGGAAATAACAAAAAATATATTCTTCATTCTTTTCTTGTATCTCAAAAAGATCCAACCAGTCTTTACTAGAAATCAGCATGGTTGGGTCTAGCACCGAGGCCACTTCCTTCTCGCTAAGTCTTTCTATTTTGGAAGCCATGCTTTTTTCTCTGACAGATAATCTGTCAAAGCCAGCTAGGTCGCGCCTGACTTCTTTTTCAAACCTATGAGGTAGCTTTGAAACTCCGGTACTTGCTGCGTATGCTATCTTTCTTCCATTCCTTACAAAATCAAGAAAAAAAACTTTATCATTTTGAAATAACACGCGCTCAGGTAACCAGATTATGTCACTTCCAACCACAAATGCATCATACTTACCATTTATTGAAGAGATGGTATTTGAATAATATATTGTTTTTGTATGAGGTATCCCTTCTGAAAAAAGCAGAATCTTTTTGTTTCTTTCCTGGACAATTTCATCGCACTCGACTCTTTTTTTCTTGTTAATCTTGAACCCATTTTTGATCCAAAGCTTTATCAGATCTATCTTTTCGTCAAAACTTCTTGCACAAAAATAATATAATGACTTTTGAATTTTTTGTTTTTGGGAAATGATAAATTTGTACTGAATCTGTTCACATCCATAACCAAAACTGCTAATGATCTTTTGCAACGCGTAAGCTTGCAGCACTCCACCATAATTTGTGTTACCATTGTAATCTGTTAATATACCTATTTTTTTAATAGAATTACTTTTACCCTTCATAGCCTAACAAACTCCAATCAAGGTTTTCTTACTATAATCTACAAGTGTATTGGCATGATACATAAGCGGAAGAATAATAATGTACTTGTATGATAGGAATGGTCCTTCAATCGAGCTCATGATCATGAGCGTTGCAAATGCTCCAAAGCACCATAAAGTGAGTCTCTCATCTGTACAATAACTCAAGGAATCCATACTCAAAATGTGAATGATCATCATGACTATTATTCCAATTATCCCTGCTTTCAAGGCCACATCCAGATACCCATTATGGGCGTACCAAGGTACATTAAGATAGGTTGAGGCTACGGATGATACACTTTTCCCGAGAATTGGAGATTCTACTATCTGTCTTATTGCTCCATTCCAGATTACTTGTCTTACATTTACCGAATGAGCTTTTTTAAAGTATTTTTGTACAACATCTGAAAACTTCGAAATAATTGCCTCGCTGAAAAGAAGAAGTAGCTGGAAAAGCATGATTACGACATATGCCATTTTCATAAGCATACGCTTATTTCCACTGTTAACATATGCATTTTTTCTAGAAGTAAGTTTCCTTCCTGTAAGCAACAGGGCCACTAGTGTAGTCATCATTACACAGCAGGCTATACCCAAAGTGCATCTTACGTGCAACATTTCAAACCAGAACAAGATAATAAACAAATATTCCATAATACCCAGTCTCTTATTGAATATTATTGCCTTTACGCCAATAAGAACAATTGCAGTATAATAGTAACCAGTCATTGTGTTCTTGGTTCCGAGAAAATAGACTGACTCACTAAAAGCGCTCCAAGTATAATTCATATTTCTATATAAGCCATCCGGGTATATAAATGTGAGAACAAAATTGAAAATACAAAGAATATAGAGATTAGTGTAAATACCATCTATCAGTGCTTTTGGATCGCGAATTATCCCGCATTCTACCATACAAACCATTCCTATCATTGGAATAGTCTTTCCCAAGATATATCGAAATGTTTCAACGATTTTCCAGTTAACTACCCCTGAAAGGACAAAGACAACAGCAAGCGCAACAAAGCCCCAAAGCAATCCTTGCTGTCTTTTTCCTCTTCTTGTTAAGATGTAGTATTCTGTAATGATATAGAACGAAAAAAGAATTGTCAGATAGTCAACAAATCTTCCAACCTGCCATATAGCTCCGGGCATACCATACGTACTATCAGGGAAAAAGAAAAGAATCGTTCCCCAAAATGAAACCAAGGCCACTTTATTAATTGATATGGCAATTGTTCTTATCTCAGTATTCATCCGAATAAATAAACCTCAATCATTGTCAACGCGAAATAGATTCGCTATTGTTTATCTCATTTCTAAGAATATTTCCAAACATTTCAGCCACATTCCCAATATCAAAAAAAGCTGCTTTTTCTGCATCAACGTCTACATCAGTATCCATGTTTGATAGAATTTCCTGGGCCCATTTGCCTGACTTGAGTTGTAATGGCAAGAAATGCAGATAATCTGAAAACTTCACTTCACAAGGAACAGCGTCTGATGCATAAGCTTTTAAGTGCATGGCCTGTGCCTCAATCAAAGTCATGCCAAAACCTTCATAAAGAGATGGAAGAACCATGCAGTCTGATACCATCATCATTTTCCTTATATCCTTAGTGTTTCCGCACGCAATTACGGACGTTTCCAAATGCAATCTTCTTATTTTGTTTTGAATAGCTTCTCTTCTTTTACTGCTTCCATCTCCAACCAACAGCAAAACACTCTTTTGTTCAAGTTTCTTTATCTCATAAAAGATATCCAGCAATTTCTCATGATTCTTTACTTTTTCGAACTTTCCTATGTGCAGTACAACAAATAAGTCATCAACGCCCATTTGTTTCCGCATCTCTTCTCTCTCTCTTTTATCATACAAAAACTGACTAAAATCAATTCCGTTAGGAAGTATAGTCACCTGGTTCAAGTATTTTTTTCCATAGACCCACTGTGCAGCTCTTTTAGAAACAGCAAGACGTTTGGTCGCGGTTTTTTGAAAAAACAACTTAAAAACGTTATTGGCCAATACTTTCCACTTGTTTGAAAGCCCCGCGCATTCGCACCTGGTTATCCTTGTACGTACTCCAGAGTTTTCTGCCGCTAGCACATACAAAAAATCAACCGCATGATTTATGGCAAAATAGACTGTTTCAACATCATTTTGCTTTATAAATTGCTTGAACCTGCTAATACCTAATTTAAATCTGATTATTGGATTATCAATTCTTTCATCAATAAGCACTGTATATTCAATCTGAGCTAACTCATTGTCAAAAAAATCTGTAAGCTTATTGACCATCACTATGTGAAAGCTGAGATTGTCAGCATGCATTCTTGATAAAATATTAAACAAAGAAGTCTGTACACCGCCAACGTCAAATTTATCAATCCAGATATAAACTCTTTTCATGAAAGTCCTTTGCTTAATCCACAATCACAAATTTGGTTTTCTAAAAAGAAACTCCTTAAACCTTCCAAACGCCTTCAGACTTCTCTTCATATCATCAATGCTTTTAACACTCATCACAATCCTATGCCCGATATACCAAGGTCTTAAATAAAACTTTCTTCTACAGTAATTACAGAACTCCACTAGTTCATCAGCAGAAATGTCATCTATGTGCATGCTAGTATTGTGATTGCCATCTTCTTTAAGATAATCTGTATATTTACCACTTAGATATCCCTGAGACACTGCCCAATCGTAGGCTTCTGTACCAGGAAATGGCATTAACGGATAGAACTGTGCAGTGTCTAATTTCAAAGTCAAAGCCACTTTCAATGTCTCTTTCATAGTTTCTCGGGTTTCACCCTTATTTCCGACTATGAAGCAACCATGAACCTGCATTCCAGCTTTTCTGGCATTATCTACAAACGGCTTAAACTGTTCTACTTTTGTGCCTTTTTTAATGTTATTGAGGATCTGCTGACTTCCACTTTCAAAGCCTGGCAGCAATAGTCTGCATCCAGCTTTCTTCATTTCTACCATTGTCTCATAATCCAAGGTCACACGAGAATTGCACATCCAACGGATCTTTTTATTTATCCCTTTTGCTCTTATCAGTGAGCAAAACTCTTTTACCCTGTTAACATCAGCAGTAAAAGTATCATCTTCAATTACAACTTCCTTAACCTCCGGAAAATTTGTAACAATATACTCAAACTCTTCGACTATGTTCTTAGGGCTTCTATATCTATAAGTGTGCCCATGCATCGTCTGAGGATATAGGCAGAAATTGCAATAGAACGGGCATCCTCTACCTGTAAAAATCTGAATTTCCGGATATGTTGCCACTGGTTGAAAATAATCTTTAACGTCAAGATGCTTTTTAATAAACTCTGATGCAAAAGGAACGCTATCCATATCTGTGATATATGGCATGTCCTCATTGTTTACTATTTCACCGTTGTTATTTCTATAGGATATTCCTCTGACCTTAGTCCAATCGGCTCCACTTTTTAACGCATCGGCAATCTCATTTACGCTGAGATCATATTCCTTTCTCGCTACTGCATCTATTGCAGAAGACATCTTCAGAGTTTCTTCTGCTCTCACAGAAACATGCGTACCAACCAGCATTACAATAGCTTCCGGGTACTTGCTTTTTATATTTGCAGCAAAGGATGTATCATTATAGATAGATGGTGTTGTTGAATCTACGACAAACAGTTTTACACCTTCTGCTTTAGAAGCAATCTTTTCCCAAGCATCTCGTTCAGAAAGCTGCTTAGCAGGCGCATCAAGAAATTCAACCTGATATCCCTGTTTCTCCAACCGAGCTGCAGCATAAATAAGCCAAAGAGGATAGTAAAAACACCCAGACTTTGTAATAGCTGGACTTCTCTGTTCCCTAGAAAATTTTCCGTATTCAGATTTAAATGGTGGATTAACAAAGAATACTTTCATCTATTTCCTCATCTGGCACTTTTTAGCTTATGGAATAACACTGGATTTTTACTTCTAATGGCATAAATCGTATAACCCATCAAATATGCTCCAGGTGTCCAATTCCACTTTATTGGTAAAACAAAGATTCTCATCTTCTTAGATCTGCATCTTGCATACTGTATAGCTTCTCGTGTATCAGGATGTTGTACCATATATTTGATTCTTTGGTACTTTTCTTTTGTACTAAGAAGCTTTCCTGCATGGAATACATTTTCTATACATCCAGCAATCCTTTCAATGAACTCTCGGCTAGTGTACTCTCTGGATTTCTCGTTCCACATATCAAGCGCTTTGTAATGAGCCTTGAATTCGTTATATTCTTTATTCCTTATAACAAAAGAATCATCCCTGTATTTCTCAGTAGTTGAACCAACGCGCTCTCTGACGTAGTAATACAAGCATTCATCAGTAAAAGCAATACTGCTACAGTTTTCAATAAACTGCCTGTTGAACACACGATCTTCAGTATATACATGCCCATCCCGGTATCGTAAGCTCTTTTCTCTGATCAGATCCATTCTATAGAGCTTGTTCCACACATTAGAAAGTAAATCTGAATCCCACATGTCTACTAAATGTTCTTTAACTTCTGCCTGAGTCTTGTAGCAGGATGTCGGATAGAACTTTTCTTCCAGATATGTTGTCTCCCCATTATCTTTTTCCAACTTAAAGAAAAATCCACATACACCCATATCTGCATGTGTGGAATTCATAAGATCAACCATTTTCCCGTACATATCTGATTTGATTTCATCATCACAATCCAGGAATGTGATGTATGTACCTGAAGCGACATCCAGTCCGGCATTTCTTGCAGATGCAGTTCCGCCATTTGTTTTATGAATAACCCTTACCTTCGAATCCAGATTAGAGATGTCATCAAGAATAATTGGCGAATCATCAATAGAACCGTCATCAACAAAAATAGCTTCCCAGTCCGTAAATGATTGGGAAGCTATACCTTCATAGCATTGTCGTATATATTTTCCCCCATTATAGACCGGAATTACGATAGATAATTCTGGCATACAAAACTTTCTCCCTTTACTCTTTGTTAATAAGCACCGTCCCCCGCAGCAAGCGCTCTGAATGTCATTACGATAAGACCAATATCGGTCGCTACACTTCTCTTTTCAAGATACTTCTGATCAAGTTCCATCCACTCTTCAAACGGAACCTCTGTCCTGCCCATTACCTGCCAGTAACAGGTAAGTCCAGGCTTGACTAAATGTCTGGTGTTCTGATAATCAGTCATCTGATCTGTTTCATATACAGGAAGAGGTCTTGGACCCACAACAGACATCTCGCCCTTTAATATATTGAGGAGCTGAGGAAGTTCATCGATACTTGTTCGTCTAAGGAACTTGCCTATATGCGTGATCCTGGGATCCTCTTTCATCTTGAAAGCAGGACCATCCAGCTCATTCTGCTCAAGAAGGAACTTGTGCATTTCTGCAGCATTCTCACACATTGTCCTGAATTTATACATTTTGAACGGCTTATTGTTGAGTCCTGTTCTCTCCTGTATAAAGAAAATCGGACCACCATCTTCACGTTTTATCAAAATTGCAACAACAAGAAATAGTGGTGCTAATACTATTAGTCCCACAATTGAAGCAACAATATCAAAGATGCGTTTTATTACCTGATAAACGTGTTTCTTTTTAATTACGACTGTAGCATCGGTAATCTCCCTGGTTTCATTGTCACTGGATATTGCAACCGCTTCTCCGTTTACAACCAGGTCTTTTCCTAACTCTACCTGCATTCTGTGCCCCCACATGAGATATTTACTGCCATCGCAGTACGTTTATTAATATATCGGCAGGATTTATGCACAATTTAGCACACAAACACATATATATAGTTAATTATAATCTATATATTGATATTTGTCATAAAAAAAAGCATAGATTTTGTGGTATCCATGCTTTTTTATAAAAATTTAAGTTTTTAAATTGTTTCTGATTTTTCTACAAGCTCTTTTTTGCGTTATCTTCTGTTCTATCTTGGCAATAATTTGCTTTCGCTTGATCTGATATTCATGCTCAGTATCTTCCCATACTTTAGCAAACTCTTGGTCCATTAATTGTTTTTCTAAAAGTTCCTCTATATCACTCATCTCCTGAAGCCTCCTCCATAGTCTATCTAATACTCTTTAGCTTTTCAGGACGCCTAGCTATACCTTCTGTGTTTTTCTGTTATGTCATTCATCTACTTCGTTTACTCTGATCTTCAGTTCCCCACAATAGATGTAAACTGGTATCTCGTCCTCAAAACTATAGACATACGCCATCATTGGTTCGCCTTCTATATAGGTGGTGACTTTTTCTTTTTCCAGATCAATTATCCAGTACTCGCGGACGCCGCCGTCCATGTACTTGTGCATTTTCTTGCCATAGTCACGGCCTCTTGTGCTGGGGGAAGTAACCTCGATCACCCAGTCTGGAGGGCCAACAATTCCCATTTCATTCATTCTTGAATCATCACACAAGACCACAATGTCAGGCCCCACAAGGGTATAATCGTCCTCATCAATAAAAACGTTGACGCCGACGCTAAACATTCTGCACTTGCCATCGTTGCTGCGAATATAGTCGTCAATCTTCCTTCCAAGATTCTGAACAAGCATCTGGTGTCTCATGTTGGGATACTCATTGATTATCAGATGGCCATCAATAAGTTCAATGCGTCTGTCCTCTCCAATCTCATCAAGCATCTGAGCGGTAACCTTACCCATATGTGCATTGTCAAGACCATGCTCTCTGCGATAGTTCTTTTCAAACTGGATCTGATCCACATCCTCGTCAGGATGATCCTTGATATAGGCAAGAATGGCATCCACATAAGCTCTGACCCTCGCAAGCATCTCCTCATGGGCCAGAACCCTGTCTATCTTATCAATGGTGAGGTAAGAAGGATTCCTGGTCTCCCCAGTAAAGATCTTGCTGACCGTACCAACCGGTAGTTCACACATCAAGGCAATCTGCGCAGTTGTAAGGCCCAGTGCCTTTTTCCGGAGTTTTAGCTCTTTTGCATCCATAAAAAGACCTCCTCTTTGCATTAATTATACAAAGAAGAGGTCTCTACTTCAACCAATTTTACCCGTATTCGGGTAATTATTCTCATTCTATTCCGTCTGCATATCTTTCAGCTTATTAGCCTGCATAAAGATATCTCCAAGAATCTCCTTGAACTCGCCAAACTTCTCCATGGCGTCGTCTGAAGACTTAACGCCTTCGTTGGAAAGAGATGCAACTTCTTCACTGGTTGCTGACAAGTTGGAGATGGAATCGTTAATCTCTGTAGTGGAAGCAGCGATGGACTTCATGCCTTCGCCGATCTCTGCAAATTTTGAGAGCATCTCTGTTACGTTGTCGTTGATGCTGTCGAAGTTCTCGCCAACGGTCTGGATCATCTGATTCTGCTCGGAAACGCTGTTAACCGTATCGTCAATACTGGACATAGCCTTTTGGACATCCTCAACAAGCTCATTGATAATGCCTGTTATCTCTGTAGAAGCTGTATTTGTCTCAGCAGCAAGCTCTCTGACATCGTTAGCAACAACCGCAAAGCCTTTTCCTGCATCGCCTGCTCTTGCAGCCTCAATGCTGGCATTAAGGGCAAGGAGGTTAGTCTGCTTAGCGATAGACATGATGGATCCGACAATCTTCTGAACTTCTTCAACTTTATTGATAACAGCCTTGGTAGCCTCAACTGTAACCTGGCTCTGCTGTTCTACGTTTCTTGATTTCTCTTTCAACTCACCGATGACCTGAACGCCCTCATGTACAGTCTTTTGAGCGCTCTCTGAAGCCTTCGTCATCTCTTTTCTATTGTGCTCAGTTGTTTCTGTCTCTTCCTGGATCTGCTGAACCTTCTCAGCCTGAGTGGTCACGGACTGTGCTGTACTCTCCATGCTGCTGGCGATTTCCTGCATTCCAGTGTGCTGGGCTTCCATGATCTCCTGAAGCTGGACCATGTCGTCCTGAGACCTGTTGAAAAGATCTGTGATGGTATTGGCAATTTCTGCCATTTCATTACCGGTGGCAAGTGTTTGTTCAGCGTTCTTTGTTATCTTTTCATTGTTCTCTTCATTGAACATGGTAAGCAGCGTAACAGTACACAGACATGCGATAAATGCCAGCGCGAGCGTAATTGCTGCCGGAACCAGTTCCAGATCAAACTCACCCGATGTAAGAGTTCTCTTTGCAATGGTTATGATAAAAGAAATAACGATAGCCGCAATACCGAATTTACAGAGTCTTACATTCATGTAAATGATACTGCAGATAAGGATTGGAAGTCCGAACGCGAAATAAATAAGGGAGTCTTCCGCAATAAGGATCACGAAATAAAAGATTGTGGCGCCACCCATGATAATGATGGAACCTTTCTTTTCAGTAGGAAACTTGAAATTACCGATGGAGCAGATTCCGATGCACAAAAATGCATCTATCATGATAGAAATTCTACCAGGCGTAGCTCCATGTTGAAATGTAGAGAAGATAGCCAGCAAAAGTCCGCTGAGCATAATGATCACAGTAACGTAAAAACTGTTATTATTGGCTCTTTTGTACTGTTCTGAATTCATAAAATAATCCCTTTCACATACAATTTTGATAAATGGGCCGATACATTAAAATTGTAACATAAAAGGGATTAAAATTACGAAATTTCGAATATTAAATTATTATTAATATGCGGCTTTATTTGCCTTCCAGGTCTGCAACTCTTACCGGTTCTCCGTTCAAAAGAATATATCCCTTTGGAAGGTTAGAAGCATCTGCCATGGAGACATACTTTTCATTTCTATGCTCGTGAGGCATGGACCCGGATTCCTTGCTGTGGAACTTGGTCTTCTTGTTAAAGGTGTCGTAGTTTCCAGGCTTTCTGTGGGCATGCTTCATGGCGCCTGATTCTCTAGGAAAGCCCTGGGGCATGGAACTGGACTCTTTGGGGAAGTTCTGGGGCCTAATTGTGGAATTATTTGTTTTTGGAGTCACCACAGTCTTATACTCTGGCGGCAACGCGTTTTTTCTCTTCTTGATGGCTCTGACAATTGAGATTATCACAATGCCATAAAAAATCAAACTAAATAGAGCTTCCATACACCCTCCTTGAACCAATCACATTTTTCCCTGTGCCATGACCAACTTTTCAAACTCGCTCTCTGACTCCTGGAGCTCAACCTCAGTGGAGTCAGCTCTTTTCAGACTGATCTCATATCCTATGCGCTTGCTGAGGTATAAAAGGCCTGCCCCAAAAAGAACATCGCCCTGGGCATGAGCCTGCTCCACATACTTCTCAATCTGAGGAATTATGAGGTCATTTGGGAACATCTCCAGTGTATTAACCGCCTCTTCAAAGTAGGGCTTCTGAATATCAGTGATGCAGTCGAAAAGAAAATCCATAGCGCTGGCATTTTTTGGATGCCCTAGTCTCTTTAACAGTTTCACGCCGTTAAGTACGCAGATATCGTTCCGGAAAAGAGATTTGTCAAACCAGTCCTTTATATCTTTTATCTTACCATTTTCAATTGATCTGGCGATAGTTTCTAACTCAACGTCCAAAAGAACTCTTCCATGAAGTTCCTTGTTAGCCACCTTGGCAGACTCAAAGTCGCTCATATGCTGGTTATAGTTGCTTCTCTCGGTCTTGCTGGCCTCAATATCAGCAAGTTCCTGCTCCCAGCGGTATCTAAGGTCATCCCAGTCAGCTTTTGACAGGTCTGTTAAATCTTTTTTCCAGACGTTCTTAAATGCCTTCTGGCAATCCGCAATGGCTGAGTTTCTGTGCTCATGGTCATAGAAAGCTTTTTTCGCATAAAGGATCTCGTTAAGAGCCTTGCGCACTTCCTCGTCGTCAAGCCAGTACTGCTCTTTGATGTGATCTCCATTTATCATGACCAGCTTGTTGGTTGTCGGTTCAAACCTGAGGATCAGATTGGTTGGATAAAATCTGCCGTTTACAAAAAACCATCTGCCGCTCTCAGTTATCATGAGCTTGTGGCAGAAAGTGCCGTCCTTGAGTTTATAAGGCTTTAGCTTATCTGCAGACAAAAGTTTGATGGTCTGCCTAAGTCCAAAGATTCTGCCCCAGTATGGAACAGTATCGATTTCTTTTCCCTTTTCTATTCTTTTCTCAAGCTTGTTCAGAATTGGAGTCGCAATGAAAAGAGCTGCGATAAGCCCCACAATGCCCATGGACCAAAGTATTGATATGACAACCATGGCAATTGCTGTCTTCCAGATAAGCAACAGAGTACTTGCTAAGGGACGTTCAGTTTTCAAAAATCCCATTATAAAATTCCACATAAACTAACAAAACCTTCCTGATTCTGATATAAGCCTATAAGCATGCGCCGTTGGCGTTATACGAGTTTGCGCTGTTGGTGCCGCGCCTTGGCGTGTATTAGCGTAGCCTTTTATAATATACAATTTAGCGGCGGTGGTGTAAACAAGAGAATTGGCGCGCCGGGCGGTGTTTAGCCATTGATCCGCGCTATATCATAGGAAGCAAGCGGCAAATTCAGCAGTTCTATGATCCTTAGCTCGTCTACTGCGTCAGCCACTGCATTGTGGACTTCATAGTACCTGCTATTACCAGTCAGCATGCGGGTTATGGGCTCCACGCCATAATTAGATTTAAGGCGACCGGTTTTGCAACATGGGGCTGTGTCTGGAATAGACTTGTTAAACTGCTTATACGCAGCGATCCGCATGATGTCGTACCAGTTATAGTCTTGCAGCTCAGGCAGGTGCCCACAGTCGAACTTGGCGTTATAGGCGTAGATGCTGGTGATGCCATGGGATGAAAGGTAGTCTGACAGGTCCGCCATAGCTGTAGCACGGGCTGCAGTTATTGGGGATGTTGCTGCTGTTGTTGTTTGCGCGGTTCCAAGTGTAGCACCATTGCGGTTTGCAGATGCTGTAGTGTTTGCGCACTTATACAGCACGCTTGAGTACATACCGCCAACACGGGCTTCCTGCTCGAAAATATAATAGCGCGTTTCAAGGCACTTGAAGGTTGTCTTATCCGCGATAGCTACGCCAAGGGACATGACCTCATCATGCCAGTTGGTTTCGGTATCGATGACAGCAAAGGAGGCAGCTGATGATCGAATCGTTTCTTGTGCAGGCTTTATACCTTTTGAAACTGCCAAATTGGTCGAAACTTTGTGATTTACTTGCAAAGCACTTTCACCATTTTTTATCATATTCAAAAAGTCCAATGACTTGTTGTATCCCATTCTTTCATCCTCCGCTTACCATTATCTATGCTTTGGACAATTGTATCAACAAGAAATCTTATAGCAATGTGTCCATCCGAAATCTAGAGGAACAGTTCCTTTGTGTTTTTCTTTAGATGATCTATGTTGAAGGGGCTGCCAACTCCTTCGAAGGTCAGAATCAGATTTTTTCCTGTAAAGATCCCGTTTTTTCGGTAATCGCTAAGCTTTTTAAGATTCTTTTTTCTGTAGTCGTCATCATCAAGCATTCCAAGGTGTTCATGGTATATGATTTTTCTTTTCCTGGTATCCAAAATCGTAAAGTCCGGGAACTTGATTTTTCCATCGGCAAGCTTTAACGCGCATTCATATCTGTACGGAATGCCCATCTCATAGTACATATTAGCAATAGCGGCTTCTGTCTTTGTTCTCACATTTTCGCCTTTATTTGTGGGATAGACCTTTTCTTCAATCTTGTAGTCACTGATCTGGTATGGTTCTTGCTCCCACAGTCTGCCTATTTCTTCGTCGGTATAAAGATAGGGTTTGGCAAATTGGATTTTATTTTTATGAAGTTTATCAATTGCATGTTCTGGAGGCACCGTGGCGTGTCGCTTTAGGAAGTTATCGATCATAGAGAGCTCTTTTGTTGCCTCTTTGAGGAAAGCCTTGGAGTATTCTTTCTGGATGAGCTTGGTTATCATGTCCTGATGGGTCTTGGGGAGATACTTGCCTTGATGGCCAGTTTCTTTCGTAACCCGGTAGAAATAGGTACGCCCTTCACATATGGTAGTTCTGATAGATCCGCCTGGTGCCTTGGCAATATATTGATTAGCTCGGTCTATTGCGGTTTCAAGTTCATGTTTTCTGCTGATCATTTCGTTTATATAGTTGTTCATGACTGTTCTCGATTCTTGTTTATTGTTTTTTGCTTTTTTTATTTTGAGTCTTAATTCTTGCAGCTCACTTCTTTAAGCAATTGTCTTTATCATTGCCACTTTTTCCTAATGCCTGATGGATTGTATCTGCTGTATTGCTGTGTTCAATGTCTTGTAATAACCTTGATAGGACCAATTTTAGAATTATCAACTCTGATATGATGTTTTTTGAAGCTGAAAATTGGTATTTTGCTCTAAATAATACCTATCTGTACTTTCATTGCTTATGGTCCTATATTTATTCACATATATAATTAGTGAATTACCAGTAGAGAGCTGAAAAATCATACCTATCAGCAAGAAATGAATGGTTGGTATGATTTATCATTCGATAACATGTGTTACCGTGTCTGATACGTCATATCACAAGATACTATTTTTTCATTTGGTATTATATTCCGAAAAACAGACTGAAAAATTGCTTTCAAGAAGAGGGACAAACCACCAAATATACAGGGAAGAAAGACGCCTGGCAGCAGCAAGGGCGGTGCAGAATGCGCCAGAAAGGCGCAGAGTATTGCAAGAAAATGCAGAAAGCACAGAATGCCCTCCAAAAAACCGCAAGGCAAAGAACGCGCAGAAAAGCGCAATCCCAAAAAGAGACAATCCCTGTATATTTAGTGTTTGAAAGATTTCGCTATAGCGAGCGACGCGGTGTAGACAAGAATGGCATCCAGAACAAGAAAAACTTGTCTGCGCTGTTATTCCAACACGCTGTTGTGTTGTTATCTGCATTCCGCTCTGCCAAATTAGACATGGCAGGTGCTGTAGCGATTGCTCCGAAAGGAGCAGAAGTTATAGTGTTTGTACTATTTCGTTTCCCAACGAAAACGAGGTTATCATATAAATAAAGGCATGTAAATAGGGTCCGTGCAATCTTAAGAATTTCTGCCGCAAATCTTAAGAAAGTCATAAGAATTTGACTCAAAAGCGCCAACACCCTTACGGTTTATCAAAAGAAGCCCGCCCAATCTCACGCTTTATCAAAAGGAGCTCGTCCAATCTTACGCTTCATCAAAAGGAGCTCGTCCAATCTTACGCTTCATCAAAAAAACGCCCGGCCTTACGGTCGGGCGCCACTCTTCAATTATTTCAAAAATCCAATAGAACTGATAATAGGAAGTTCCTTGGCCTTGCCCTGGAATGCCCAGACAAGAGCGATGATATCGATAACAGCAAGAACAATAATGCCTATGATTGCAACAATCCATCCGATGAATGGAATGATGCAGACAAGCAGAAGAAGAAATGCTGTAATATCAATCCTGATAGAATTCTTGATGTGGAACTTTACAAACTCAGAATCCTTGACGTAGATGCCTACAATGATTCCTGCTATGCAAGAGAATAAATAAGGAAGGATTGCAAAAAGCTTGTTGTCAGCAATGTCCTTGGGATCAAATTCACTTGTGTGATCCTTGGGATCAAAAGCAACATATGGCTGCTGGTACTGGGGCTGCTGATAAGGAGCCTGGCCATAAGGCTGCTGCTGGAATCCTGGCTGTGGTGCAGGAGCTGGTGTTGGAACAGGTGCAGGAGCTGGCTGAGCAGAAGCAGCATTGGCATCAGCACTTGGTGTAGCTGGTGCGCTGGCATTCTCAGAAGCAGGTGTCTCTGTCATGGCACTTCCGCAGTTATTGCAAAAAGCAGCATCGTCTGGAACTGAAGTTCCGCAATTAGCGCAAATTTTCATATCCTTTTCCTCCATAAAATACATTTTTTCAATACATCTTTACTATTTTACAATTATTGAAAACCATTTTCAAGAAATACAGGGATATGCTCTGCAATGCCCGCATATCCCCTTAGTTTTCTGACAATGTCAATATGATCAGTCGTCAGCAGTATTTCTGAAGTGTCTTTCTTATTGCGCCCTCACCTGCAATAAGCTCCATAAAGTAGTCCACTACAAGTTCAGACATTCCCACTGCCTCAAGGTCTACACCAAAGATCGACGCGTCGCGAAGAAGTGGAAGAACCTGGGATTTAACCTTAGCTTTGTCTGTCTCACCAAGTTTGATGCCAGCTACAAAGCTCTGGGCCTTCTCAAGGAGTGGATCAGGGCTTGGCTCAAAGCTTACGCCCTTGTCATCTATGCCCATCAGATAGCGAAGCCATCCAGCATGTACAAGTGGAACAAATTTGAGGTTTTTAACATCCAGGGAGGAAGCGGCCTCATATGCTTTGATGGTTTCGCCGAATCTGATAGCAAGCTTCTGTGAAGTGTCAGTTGCAATACGCTGTGGTGTATCTGGCATGAACACGTTAGGAATACGAACGTTTACAACTGTATCGATAAACTCCTGGGGCTTTATTACGCCAGGATCTGTAACTACCTTAAGTCCTTCGTCGTAACCGATCTTCTTAACAAGATTTACAAGATTTTCATCCTTCATCTCATCTGAGATCTTGGTGTAGCCCAAAATGCAGCCATATACTGCAAGAGCTGTGTGAAGAGGATTGAGGCATGTGCAAACCTTCATGCGCTCAACTTTATCTACGGTCTCTTTATCAGTAAAGATAACACCAACCTTCTCAAGTGCTGGTCTTCCGTTAGGGAATTTGTCCTCGATAACGAGATACTCGCTCTCTTCTGCGTTTACAAAAGGAGCAACCCATGTCTTCATGGAAGTAACAACAGGCTCAAGCTCTTCAACTCCGTCCTTTTTAAGGATCTCGTTAACTGAATCGTCTGGTCTTGGAGTGATCTTGTCGATCATTGACCATGGGAAGCTGACCTTGTTCTCATCCTCAACATATGTCAGGAACCCGGACTCTACCTTGCCATCAACTGTCCATTCCTTGGCAAAAGAGTGAACGGCAGCAAACAGCTTGTCTCCGTTGTGGGAGCAGTTGTCTGTGCTGACCATGGCGATCTTCTTTTCACCTGCTTTATATCTTGCGTACAAAAGAGCTGCAACCTTGCCGATATAGCTCTTGGGAGCCTCAGGTCCATTCTCAAAATCTTCCTTGACAGCAGGAAGGATATCTCCAGCTGCATTTACAAGGCTGTAACCCTTCTCTGTGATAGTGAAGGTTGCAAGCTTAAGAGAATCTGCTGAAAAGATCTCTTTTAACCTGTTAAACTCTGCTTCATTGCCTGAATCAAGGATGCAGGACTCGGCGATACTTGAAATAACTGACTTCTCAACACTGCCATCAGCCTTTAAGGTCACAAGGATTGAGAGGTTGTCGTGGGGGCGATACATCTTTTCGATGATCTCGTAGTCAAAGCCTTCAACAACGGTAAGACCCTTTGTGTCAAAGCCCTGCTCGATCATCTTCTGGGACAGGTTTGCCTGAAAAGCCCTGAAGATGTTACCTGCGCCGAAGTGAACCCACTCTGGGGCTGCTACAGTTTCTTTTATCATCTTATCTCTGTCAAAAGAAGGTATATAAAAGCCTTTCTCCTTCCAGGTATTGTCTTTTTTAATACTCTCATCACATAACTTCATAATTGTTTCTCCTTTTTTAAGCGGAAGTTCAAACGCCTCTCTGATGTGATTTTTCAATTGCTTCCCAAAGTCCGTTGATGTATGTTGCGCCAAGGGCTCTGTCGTAGAGGCCGTAGCCTGGCATTGCAACTTCGCCCCAGATCATACGTCCGTGGTCTGGGCGAATAGGTCCTTCAAAGCCTGTCTCATAGAGAGCCTTCACGATCTCGTACATATCAAAGGTTCCGTCAGATGAAAGATGTGCTGCCTCCTCGAAGTTTGTAGGTGAAATGAACTTGAGGTTTCTTACATGTGCGAAGTGGATCCTGCCCTCAAGTGCTCTGATCATGTGAGGAAGGTCATTTTCAAGACTTGTTCCGTAAGAGCCTGAGCAGAAGGTCACGCCGTTGTGCACGTCGTCCACAGCCTTCATGAGCTTTAGGATATTTTTTTCGTTGTTGATGATCCTTGGAAGTCCAAATACTGACCATGCAGGATCGTCTGGATGGATGGCCATCTTGATATCGTACTTGTTGCAAACTGGCATGATCGCCTTAAGGAAATATACGATGTTCTCAAAGAGCTTGTCTTCGTCAACGTCCTTATAGATCTGGAAGAGTTCTTTTACCTTGGCCATTCTCTCTGGCTCCCAGCCTGGCATTACAGTGCCGTTCATCTCTCCGGAGATTGACTCGAACATCTTCTCAGGGTCGATGGCGTCTATAGCTTCCTGGGTGTATGCAAGAACTGTTGAGCCGTCTTCTCTTTTCCTTGCAAGCTCTGATCTGGTCCAGTCAAAAACTGGCATAAAGTTATAGCAGACCATGTGGATGTCTTCCTTACCAAGATTCTCCAGAGTCTTGATGTAATTGTCGATGTGAAGGTCTCTGTCAGCGGTTGCTGCCTTGATGGCGTCAGATACGTTAACTGACTCGATACCTGCTATATGCATATTTTCTGCTGCAACATCAGCCTTGAGAGCCTTGATCTCATCCTGTGTCCAGAGCTCTCCGGCCTGCTTATTGTAGAGAGTTGTAATAACTCCTGTAACGCCTGGGATCTGCTTGATCTGCCAAAGCTTAACAGTATCAAACTCTTTTCCGTACCAGCGAAGTGTCATCTCCATAAATAAATACCTCCGTAATGGGTGCTGTTGTTTTCGTTATATACACTTTACGTTTTGGGAAAAGAGATTTGAATAGAATTAATTGTTGCAGACATTGCAAAAATTGTTGTAGAATTTATTCCATGAAAAACAAGCTAAGATCATCCTTTAATTCAAGACAATATATGGTCTCCTCAGACTTTGAGGTGTTCTACTACTCAGACAAGAACTTCAGGACCTTAAGCCCCCACGCCCATGATTACTATGAATGTTACCTGTTTATCGAGGGCGACATCACCATGGAAATATTTGCTGGAGGAACTGTCCAGAAGCAGAAGATGTCTCCCGGAGACCTGATGCTGGTGCCTCCGGGGATCATGCATCACGCAGTAATGGACGATCCCAGCAGGAACTACAGAAGGTTCGTGTTCTGGATCAGCAAGGACTGCTGCGAGAGCCTGACACAGGAATCCATTGATTACATGTACCTTATCCAGAAGGCCGAGGCTTTCCACAAGTACATCTATCACCTGCCTCCGGCCCAGTTTCATCAGGTGGAATCAAGGTTTTTGCGACTCCTTGAGGAAATATCTTCAGAGCGGTACGGGTCAGGAGCTGCAAGGCATCTGTGTCTTTGCGACCTTATCCTTACCATCAACCGTGTCATCTACGATGAGGAGCACAAGGAAAGTGGACCTGATGAGCTGTCTCTTTTCCAGAACATCCTCTCCTACGTTGAGAGCAATCTTGAGGACGTTCTGTCCCTTGAAGATATAGCGGGGAAGTTTTATGTCAGCAAGTACTATGTGGCCCACCTTTTCAAGGACACTTTAGGGATTTCCCTTCACCAGTACATAATAAAAAAGCGCCTCGACGAGTGTCGAAACGCCATAATCAACGGTGAATCCATAACCTCCTCCTACGAGAGATTCGGGTTTAGGGATTACTCCAGTTTTTTCAAAGCCTTCAGGAAGGAATATGGTATGTCCCCAAAGGAATACCAGAATCTGTACGGCCACGGCCCTGTGCAATGATCCTCTTCCAAGCCGGGGAAAAGATATAATACCCAATCATGCATATCATTCCAAAGAGGAAGGAAACCGGGAAGCAGAACATTATGTAGGTTCCGTCAAAGAACCTGTCGATCAGGTATGCGGTTGGGATCCTGACTGCCCACAGCATCATCAGGTTGATGACTGTTGTGTATCTTACCATTCCAACGCCGTTTATCACGTTGGAAATGCTGTTAAACACTGCGTAGCACCACTGAGATATCAGCACTGCCACCACATATCTGCTAGCGTACAGAAGCACTTTTTCATCATGGGAAAAGAACCTTAGGATGGGCATTCTGAAACTGATGAACATCATGCCAAGAGCCAGTGTTGCAATTCCGTTGATGGCCGGGATAAGGATGTATCCCCTGCGAAGACGGTCGAAATTACGAGCACCATAGTTCTGCCCGGAGAAGGTTGAAGCGGCAGCAGAAACAGCTGTTATCGCAACATTTGTTATTCCTGTGATCCTGCCTGCTACTGAAGCTCCAGCCATGAACTGATAACCCTGGGCGTTGACAAGAGTCTGCATTGCCATGTGGCCAAAGGAAAACAGTGAGTTGTTAAGTCCTATGGGAAGTCCCAGCGCCAGAATGCTCTTCATGTCATCCATATCAAGCGTTTTGGGTAATATCGTAAAGTTAAGCTCTGGAAATTTCTTTTTGATGTAAAAGATACTGACGATCCAGGACAGGAACATGGATGAGCTGGTAGCAATCGCTGCCCCTGCCACATCCATGCGAAGTCCCGCAACAAACAAAAGGTCCAGAATGATATTGGTGGCGCAAGAGACCACTAAAAACCAAAGGGAGGCAACGCTGTCGCCAAGTCCCCTCAGAATTCCGGCGTTCATATTATAGCCAATGTTTCCAAGGGCTCCTACAAACACGAGCCTTGTATAGATAAGGGCGCTGTCCCACACATCTGCAGGAACACCCATGAATTTCAAAATATAGGGAGCAGCAAAAAAGCCAATGATGGCAATAGGAATTCCGCTTAAGTACACAAAGCTGGTTGCAGCTGCAGATAATTCTGAAACCTTCTTCTCGTCCCCTGCTCCTATCCTCTGGGATACAAGAATTGACACTCCTGATCCTATTCCAAGGAACACGCACAAAAGCACCTCTACAGGCTGAGCACTTGTACCAACAGCCGCCAGAGACCTGTCTCCGCAGTAATAGCTCACCACAAGAGTGTCCACTGTAGTGTACATTTGTTGAAGGATGTTTCCTATAACGATTGGTATGGCAAACAGCAGCACATTGCGTATAATGCTGCCTTTAGTCATATCAATCTTTTTATTTGCTTCTTTTGTCTGTGCCATTTAATACTTCCTTTATACCCCAAAACTATTTTCTTACCAAATTTAATAATTATCTCATGGTATTATCGACATTTTTCCCTAAAAATTATGATATTATGTCATTGTAGCAAACAAATGGGGATTTTTTCTCAACAGATGATTTAGATGTAAGGAGATCACATGGCACTTCCACTTCCTCACGGCAAAAACTTCATGATCACCCACAGAAAGCTGTCCGGGAACTTTGAGATGCCCTCGATGGAGGTAGCTTCTGACCACTATGCCCTTGGTTTTATCATTCACGGAGACCGCAAGGTCATTACACCAACCATGAGCTACGTTCTCCACGCAGGATACGTCAATGCCATTGCGCCATTTCTCTATCACAGGACGATCCCTGCATCCACCGACTACTACGAGAGCTATCTGATAAAGTTCTCACCTGATTTCGTGTCAGATTTTAATGCCGCTTTTGGTTCCAAGATCCTGGATGGCATCTTCAAACATCCCCCAAAGCACTTTCATTTAGAGGACGAGAAAAAGATATTCGGCCTTGCCTCCATTTTGCTGGAGATGTACGATGCCCAGGAAGCCACCGGCCTTCCGGCAGATACTGCCACTATTTTCAAATTCAAGAACCTACTGTTTACGATCCTTAGCTTTATTGCAGACAGAGGCACCGACGATATCGAGAAGTCCATTGTCCACACTTCCCCGCTCTCTGAGCCCATCATGGAAGCTGTCTACTACATGGAAAAGAACTACAAAAAGCCCATAAAAATTGAAGAAGTCGCAGCAGTATCCGGCTATTCAGTATCATATTTCTCCAGGATATTTAATGTCCAACTAGGTCACCCATTTTCCGAGTACCTTTGCATCACAAGACTTAAGCACGTTCAGAACCTGCTTCTTACCACCGACATGTCAGTCACCGACATTTCCTTAGAATGCGGCTTTTCCTACCCCGGCAACATGACCGCCTGCTTCAAAAAAGAATTTGCAATGACGCCGCTCCAGTTCAGGAAACGGCAAAGAGTGAAGAAATAAGACACTGTGGGCGGTTTGCTGACACGGGGACGGTTCTACTGTCAGGTTTTATCAAAATAAAACCTGACAGTAGAACCGTCCCCGTGTCAGCAAACCGCCCACAGCCTTGTCTCCGTGTCTTGTCACTTAACGCATGCTGTATAGAAAGTGTGGAGCCTGTCGACGTAGTCTGGAGCCTCGTCGTAGACTGCATGACCGTAGCCATCGTAGATGTAGACTTCACAGCCAATGCCCTTGGCAAGCTCTTCTGAAAGAGTATAGTTAAAGACCTTATCGTTTCTGGCGCCGATCACAAGGGCTGGGCATTTGATGCTTCCAAGAGCTGCAGTGTTGTCAAAGCCAAAGAGCGTTCCTGCCAGGATCCTGAACTTATCAAGCTCCTCCTCGGAAACGAGACCTGCCATGGTGATAAAGGCGTCCCTGTACTTGTCTACGAACTCTTCAGTATATACTTTTTCTGCGAAGGCCAGCATAAGGTCTTTGCAGGTATCCATTGTTGCCAGATCTATCCAGTTTTGAACAACTGCCTCGGACTCTTTCGTTGCCCTCGGAGCAGTGGATCCAAGAACGATGCTGTTTACTATCTCAGGATGCCTTATGACGATGAGCTGCACCATGATCGCGCCCTGCGAAGCGCCATAGAAATTAACTTTGCTAAGGCCCAGAGCCTTTACTGCCTTTGCAGTATCATCTGCCATCTCTTCAAGGCTGTAGGTATCTGGTACGACTTTTCTCCTGTCAAAAACGTAAATATCAAATTCATCAGAAAATGGCTTGTACAGCGCTGCTACAGCAGATGCTGACTCCATCACACTCTTGATAGAAAGGCCCGGGATGATGGCAAGAGGATAACCTCCCTCTTTTCCGCATCTGAAGTAGTCCATCTCAAAGCCGTCTGTCTTAACTGTTTTAATCTCGATACTCATAGTAGGAAATCCTCCCTGCTCCTTAGATATTTGCTCCTTTATCGTCATCTGCCGCAGTAGCTGTCTCTTTGTTAACCCCAAGAGCCTTTTCTTCGTTCTTGATCTCCCAGTGGATAAGGAAGGTAAGGGTTGCCCTGAGTGCGATGATGGCTCCCAGAATCCCAAGCTCTGCCCAGTCTCTTACAACAACAGTCCTGAGCACCTCGCCTCCAAGCTTAAACTCCAGAGCCAGAGCAATTCCCTGGGCCAGTTCAAGCCTTATGGAATCGTCTTTTTTCAGCCAGAAGATAAAGCTCTTAATGGCAGTGAAAACCAGGATACATATTCCAAACATCTCAAGAAGAAGTGTGGAAAATTCCACAAAATACCTTAGAACACTCTCAGCATTCTGATAAACAGCTTCCATGGACAGATCTCCCTTCTTACAGAGTTATCACTTTATCATTATATTTTACTATATTTTTGCGTAATCCGGTGCAACTCCCTTTACATCCAGCTCACAGGTAAAGATGCATCCGTCAAACTCTCCTTCAAGGCCATCTCCGGAGGATGTGATATAAAGAGTCCTCATATCACTTCCGCCAAAGCAGCAAGATGAAGTGTGCTTTGCTGCCACATCTATGCGGGCCAGGAGCTTACCGGTTTTGGTACTTCTCTTTTCGATCCTGCTGCCATCCCACACTGCCAGCCACAAATTGTCCTCAGAATCTATAGTCATGCCATCTGGCACTCCGTCTTCCACAGTGAAAAGAACCTGTCTTCCCCCGATGTTTCCTGTCTCCAAGTCATAATCATAGACAAATACAGCATGTTCAAGGGAGTCCGAAAAATAAAAATGCTTCTTGTCAGAACTCCACGCCATTCCGTTAGATATCTTGGTCCCAGGCTGAATACAGGTCACAAGGCTGTCCACATGTCCCACCCTAAGGGACGCATCATAGGAAAAAAGAGCCCCCTCAGCCTCATGGACATCATCCCTGACCGATGCTCCAAAAAATATCCTTCCCTCAGGATCTGCCTTGGCATCGTTGGATCTCCAGTAGGGCTTATAGGCCTTCCTAAGATCCTTGGCAAGCCTGGCCTTACCATTTTCATAAGAGTACAGACCATCCGCTGCTGCCAGCAAAAAACCTTCACCGTATTTAAGAGGGATTGCTGCGCCCACAGGCTGACCCAGATCAAACGCTTTCTTCTCTCCATCAGCAGAAAGCATATAAAGCTTGTTCTGCGTTATATCCACCCAGGAAAATCTCTTAAACCTGGGGTCGTAGTATGGACCCTCTCCCAGGGCATATTTTGTCTTATCAAATACCTTTGCAGTATAAGTCTTCATAACCACTCTCCAAAAGAATTCTCTTTTAATAATTCTACCATATTTACTTTCCCAACTTAACAAAACAAGGTCATCTTTCCCTCTGGAATGCAAAGAAAAAAGAGCCCTGGACGCGGCGTCTCAAGGCTCCTTAAACCATTTATCAGTTAGAAAATTCAGGCTTTCTTATTCTGTGTTGCAAGACTTACAACAACGTTTACAGCAAGAGCAACAAGGAATGCTGGAAGGAGTTCGTAGATTGCGAATGCTCCGCCAAGCTTGGAGATACCAAACTTCCAGATGAATATCATGGCTCCGCCTGCAACCATACCTGCCAGAGCTCCCTGAAGGTTTGACTTCTTCCAGAAGAGGGAAAGAAGTACAGCGGGTCCGAAGGCTGCACCAAATCCTGCCCATGCAAAGGATACGATCTGGAATACTGAAGAGTCAGGATCTCTTGCGATGAAGATAGCAATGATAGAAATAACGACAACAGTGATCTTGGCTACCTTAACCTGAGTCTCATCGTCAAGTTTCTTTTTACCAACGGCCTGGATAAGATCTGAAGAAATAGCTGATGCTGATGCAAGAAGCTGTGAATCTGCAGTTGACATGGTAGCTGCAAGGATACCTGAAAGGATCACGCCCGCAATGATAGCAGGGATGATACCATAGGTGCTCATGAGATTTGAAATGTAGATGATAACTCTCTCTGCATTACCGCTTCCCTCAAGAACAGGGATCTTGCCAGCAGCGCTCATTGCAAGTCCAATTACACCGATTGCAAGAGCTACAAACATAGCGATGACAACCCATACGCTTGCTACTCTTCTTGAAATGCCGATCTTTTTCTCATCTTCAATAGCCATGAATCGAACAAGAATGTGAGGCATTCCGAAGTATCCAAGTCCCCATGCAAGCATTGAGCAGGCTGTAAGAGCACCGTAAGGGCTTGAAGTCTTGCTTACAGGATCATAGAGCTCTGAAATACTAAAGTAACCAGGAAGTGACCTGGCATTGTCTATTACAGCCGAAAATCCTCCAGCCTGTGAGATACCAAAGAAAATAACAAAGATAAGTGAAACTGTCATTGCGATACTCTGCACAAGGTCAGTCATGCATACAGCCTTAAATCCGCCCAGTGAGCAGTAAAGCGCAATGATGATGGCGCTGACGATCATGGCGAAGAGATAATCTACGCCAAACAGAGTGTTAAAGAGCTTACCGCATGCAGCAAAGCCTGATGCTACATATGGAATAAAGAAGATAACTATTATGATGGCAGATATAAGGGTTATAATCTTTTTGTCGTCCTTATATCTTGCTGCGAAATATCCCGGAATGGTGATAGCCCCAAGCTCCTCTGTCTTCTTGCGAAGCCTTGTAGCTACAAAGAGCCAGTTGAGATATGTTCCGATTGCAAGACCTATGATAGTCCAGGTTGCATCTGCCATACCAGACAGATAAGCAAGTCCCGGGATTCCAAGGAGCAGCCAGCTGCTCATATCAGAGGCTTCTGCACTCATGGCCGCCACAAAAGGACCAAGCTTTCTTCCTCCAAGATAAAAGTCTCCTGCATCGTCGTTTCCCTTGGAAAAGATAACGCCAATGAGGATCATCATGGCTAGATATAATACAATTACAATACCCAAAATGATCTGTGTTCCCATACGTTCCTCCGTTAATTCTTTTTACGTGTTTTTAATACGTTATCACATCAAAGTGATAAATTCAAGCTTGAATTCTCGCCATCATTCGATTTTAATTGCTGGCACTATACACTTATTCAACGTTTTATAGTATAATTCTTAACATATGAGCCTAGACTATAATATTTTTCTTGAAGTGGCGGTCATTCCGCTGGACATAGCTCTTTTCATATACCTCTTAGTACGCTATACTTCTCCCACTAAGGTCAATATAGCATTCCGAAGGTTTACTTGTGCTGTAATGATAACGACTATCTTCGACGTTATCACAGCCATTGTTTCAAGCTCTCATACTCTTGTCCCCAATCCGGTCCATTATTTTTTCAATATGACTGATTCTGCCCTGGCTTCACTATCGGCATTTCTCTTTATTTATTACATTTACGCCTACTGCACCATGAACCAGACGGCTTCCAAATTAAGGAATCTGATGAACTATACTCTATTAGCCGTAAACTACCTGCTGCTTTTGACCAATCCCATAACAGGCTGGGTCTTCACCTATGACAGCGCAGGTAATTACATTCACCAGTTTCTGTTTATTCCGGTAGCTTATGGTTTCCCTATACTCTTTTTTGTTATAGCAAGCATCTATATGTTAAGGCACCACATGATGTACAAGAAGAGTCAGCTGATAACTATGCTACTGGCAATTTTAGTTGCAGGAACCCTTTTCTTTCTTCAGATGCTCTATTTTGACAACGTGCTGATCACCTTCTTTATCGCATCCATAGGGGTTTTAGTCATTTTCCTCTCCCTTGAGACCCCTGAATATCTGAGATTGGTGCAGGCAACTGCTGAGTTGAACGAAGCAAAGACCAGAGAAGCCATTCTGGAATCCAAGGAGCGCCTTTCAAGGGAAGTCATGCTGGCTCTCTCAAAAGCAGTCGATGCCAAGGATCACTACACCAACGGTCATTCCTCCCGCGTCGCAGAGTATGCAAAAGAGATCGCTAAACGCATGGGCAAAAGCGAAAAAGAACAGGAAGAGATATACGAACTGGGGCTTTTACACGACATCGGCAAGATAGGCGTATCAGAAGAAATAATCAACAAAGAAGGACGCCTGACTGACGAAGAATTTGATGAGATAAAAAAACACACCCTTACAGGTTGGGAAATTCTAAAAACAATAACCGAGATCCCCTGGCTTTCCAAGGGAGCAAGATGGCATCATGAAAGATATGACGGAAATGGCTATCCGGACGGACTTAAGGGAAAAGAGATCCCGGAAGAAGCAAGGATAATCTGTCTGGCTGACAGCTACGATGCCATGACATCCAAGCGTTCCTACTCCGTTCCCAAAAGTCAAAAGGAAGTCAGAGATGAGATCGTAAGATGCAGCGGAACTCAGTTTGATCCTGATATAGCCATTTACCTTCTGGAGATGATAGATGAAGACACTGAATTTAAGCTCCACGGAAATCTGACATAAGATCATTTAATTATCAAATTTTGAAAAAATATGCGAAACAAAAATGTCATTTTCATAACACATGCAGCCGCCATTGGCGCTATCTACGTGGTTCTGACTCTCCTTGCAAATGCCATGGGCCTTGCTAACTACGCAGTTCAGATAAGATTTTCTGAGGCGCTGACAGTGCTTCCGCTGTTTACCCCCGCTGCGATCCCGGGGCTCTTTGTGGGATGCGTTCTAAGTAACATCTTGACCGGCTGTCTTATGCCCGACGTGATATTTGGCTCCATTGCGACCCTCATAGGTGCCATCGGAACCTACGTTATCAGCAGAAAGGCAAAAAGAAATATCGCCAGATGGCTTGCTCCAATACCGCCTATCATAGCAAACATGTTGATCGTTCCCCAGATCCTCATAAGGGTCTATCACATTCCAGGGACACTGCTGTTTTTCACAGCAACTGTGGGCCTTGGAGAACTGATCTCCTGCTTTATTTTAGGAGAGCTCCTTATTTATGCCGTAAGCCCAATCGCTGGAAAGCTCTTTTCCATGGGCCAGGACTCATTGAACTAAACGACCAAGTTCCTCTAAACTTATATTCTGATCCGGAGTAAAGTCCTCTGAATCCATATACCTGTATATGGATGTCAAAAGAGCTCTGCACTCCGGATATTTTTTCAGCTTATGAAGTCCCATAGTTGAAACCAGCACCCTGCCCTTTTCGCAGAAAGCCTCAAAGAGCATTCCCATGTTCCTGAGATATGCATAGCTGTCCAGGACAGTTACGATACTCTTTATCCCCTCTGGCAATATCATGGTTCTCTGGGAGCTTTGAGCAAACCACTGATAGTCTGAATGAAAGCTGGTGGGATAGTCCTTAAACAGCGGATGCCCACTATCTATAAGGAGGCCCATACTGCCCTCCTGGGAGCTGAAGGTTCCAACAGACCAGAAGTCCGTGGTGAATGTGGACTTAATGGAGGATGGCAGGCTTTCTTTTGCGGAATCTGGCGCAAGGAAAACGCATCCGCCTCTTCTAAGGATTTCTTTTGCATCTTCGTCCATGGTCCTGCATTCATAGATGCCAGAAGGCTTCTGAGGTTTTTGGGATTCTGCAGTGTACACGTATATCCTGTAGCTGTTTTCGTATCCTGCAAAAGAAACTTTCAAGGTCAGGGCGCTGTTTCTTTTAAGATTAAGACCTGACAGGTATAGCCTTATCTCTCCAATATCGGTAAGCTGACCCTGGGTAGCAGTAATCTCAGGGTAATTGTCCTTGGTAAAAAGAGAAGTCTCCCCATCCAAAAGGCAGGCCTTGAGCCTTCCAGTGATATCGCCTTTTGAGTAATTGGAAAGGCGCACTGTAGCTGACAAAACCTCACTGTCTGTGTAACAGTACTTTTCAAGGTAAACTAAGGGAAGGACCTCGCCAAAAAAGCTCTTGAACCTTACAGAATCTGCGAAGCTGTAGGGCTTTGACTTAAGATGAGAGTTCATCATTCCCACAAGAGCTGTTCCCTGGCCTGGAAAATCCTGAAGTCCCAGGAGGGATATTCCGCTGTACTCCTGGGTCCTGCGGGCAGCCTCCACCTCTTCTTTGTAGGACAAAAGAGCCAGTTCCCCAGTGGCTTCTACCCTTTTCTCCCAGGTATCAAGAAGGCCTTTCTTTTTTACATTTTCTTTTATGAGTTCTAAGTTCTTAGGGCTTGTAACTCCCTTAAAATCCTCTATTTCCTTAAAGTCAGGAAGCACCTCATACTGACCCACCTCAAAACTAAAAATGGGCTTATGGTACTCCTTCCTGATAGCTAAAACAGTGTCGTCATAGCTGTGTCGCGCATCCGGATATTCGTTATTAAGGTACCCTCTCATACCATCAAACGTGGCACGCATGGGCTTGTCCTTATACCAGGAGGCTGTGTAAAAATCGCTGCCAGCATCTGCTCCCTTTTCGCCGTAGAACGGGTTTGACGAAAAAGCAAAGAGCCTTGTGGCATCTGTTTTATGACAAAGGTCAAGGAGCCTGTCTGCTACTGCCATTCCATCTTCCCTGGCCTGCAGCTCATTTCCAAAGGCAAGCATCACGAAGGATGGGTGGTTTGCGCAAGATTTAAGGAGCTCCAAAAGTTCTTTTTCGTAGTAATCTGCTGCTTTCAGGTCTGAAAAAGCATTCCTTGGATTCCAGTGTGAGAGCTCAGGCTGCATCAGCATTCCAAGTTCGTCTGCCGCTGTAAATGCAGCCTCCGGAGGACAGTGAGAATGGAACCTCAGGCAATTGACGCCGTAGCCCATGTAGGTTTGTATTATCTCTTTCCAGGAGCTAACATCCATTGGAGGATGACCGGTTTCCGGGAAAACAGCGCAGTTTGCCTCGCTTCGAAGGAATATCCTTCTGCCGTTGAGTCGCAGATATCCATCCACATCCTCAAAGGATCTGATACCAAACGTGGTCTCATACTCATCAAGGAAGTCTGCGATAGGGGCCTGCTGCCCTGCAGCACTGCCCGGCTCATCTGAATTGCCGCTTACCAGACATGCACTTAGATGGATCAGCTTTCCCTCTGCCTCGTCCCACAAAAGTTCTCTTGGCACTTTAGCTTCAATGCTTGTTCTTACACAGTTTTCACCGTCTCTGCAATTGACATGGATTTCTTTATCAAGAGACAATTCTTTAAAAGATAGAAATAGTTTCCCTTCAAAGCCTTCCTTGCTATCAATGTCCGCCACCACATCAAGGATCCAGCGGGTCTGTTCCCCTTCCCTATTTGCTGCTCCATCCTGCCACTGCATGCTGCATCTTTCTGGGTACACCCTCACGCTTTTAATAAACGTGTTCTCTTTTTCAAAAATTCCAAGCTCCCCGATCATGCCATTCCAGTTAGTCTGGGTCTCGTCGGTAGCAGCTGAGGAATAGAGGATGTTGTCATGAGGGAGGCCTTCATAGCTGTTATCTGACACAAGCTCAATGACAAAGCCCTTCTTTAAGGCGCCTGTAACCTCAAAGACGTAGGGCGTTGACAGGCTACCTGATAAAGCAGGAACATTCCTGCCATCAATCTTAAGTTCTAAAACTCTTGCCCGCTCTGCCTTAAGGAAAACCCTTTTGTCTTCCGAAATCTCTTTATCACACACTTTGGAAAACACAGCCTTTCCCTCATAGGTGTGATTTCTGGTAAGTCTTGTGGCGATGGCCTTTGCAACAGAAAGAGCTTTGTTTTCCACGTAGTTCTCATCCTGGTGGAGCTTGCCCTTTATGCTGTCTTCGTAGCCTATTTCATTTGTATCAAGAGTCCCTGGCAGGGTCGCACTATACTCACTTCCGTCAGATAGTGTGACTTTAAATTGCCCTGCAAGACTATAAAAATCCCTCATCATAACTTCCCCATTATTTACACATGTTTCTGTAAATCGCTGCCAGCTGGTGATTTTTATCAAGGTCAAGAGCCTTTGAAAACCACGTCTTGGCCTCATCTTTTTTGCCAAGTCCCAAGTTTCCAAGACCCATCAGATAGTAGCAGTGGACCTTGTTCTTCATATCCATATCAGCATCAAACACCGACATGTCTGGCATCGAAACTGCAAAGTAGTCCATCACAAACTTATCATGTACGTGATGCTCACCGTAGTCAAGAAGCTTGTAAAACCTGATGTTGGCGCTGTTTGTATCATCAAGCTCACTAAATCCAAGGCCCTGGAACAGTATCATGTCCGCAGGCTGATCGTAGTAGTACATCATTCCTGCAGGCTCAGATTCGCCTAAAGTGGATTTCTCAAAATTCTCTTTTGCCCTGTCTCCATCTCCAAGAGCCTTGTAGCAAAGCCCCAGAAGATAATACAGGTTGTTGTCCTTGGTGCCTTCAAGCCTGCCCTCACCCAGGTTTTCAGGGTAAGAGAGAGCCTCCTCTAAAAGAGCTATGGCACCCTTTGGATTGCTTCTTTCAAGGCATTCTTTTGCCATCATGAAAAGAGATATCTTAAACTGGGTTGTTATCTTGCCCTCAGCCCCTTCCCAGGTCTGGAAGTCATGGCATGTTATTGCCTTGTGGGCCTTGTCATACTGGCCGCCCAGATTAAGGAGGGTCACATACTCAGTGTAGAGATCGTCACGCTCCTCTATAAGGCCAATGTTTTCTTCAAATATCTTAAGGCGCTCAGAAGGCTCTTTTCCAAGCCTTGCATACAGCTGATCAAGCTCAAGGAACACTCTTGCATCCTTTTTATCAAGTTCAAAGGCTCTTTCCATGCACTCTTTTGCCTTCTCCTTATCTCCTCGCTTATTAAAAAGCGCTATAGCGAGATTTCTAAGGACTGTTGGGAAGGTGTTATCAAGATCCTTTGACCTCTCCCATAAAGCTATAGCTTTGTCGTAGCCCAATTTGTCATAGTAAAGGCATCCCAGGTAGTAATAGGCTTTTGACGCTGCAGGGTCAAGCTCTATGCACCTTGTAAGGGCCTGCAGATCCTCAAGCTTATTAGGGAAGCAGTACCTTGAAGGAGCGTTTTGGGCTTTAATAAGAACTTCCTTCGCCTCGGTGCCGTGGCCCTGCTTATCCAGATAGTATGCCAGATAGTAGTACTTAAGCGGGCTCTCTTCCGGGCAGTTTTCAAGGATAAGGACAGCCCTCTCATATAACCCGTACTCTGCAAAGTCCCTGGCTGTCTGCAGGTAATTCTCAATATCCCCGGTTACATGCTCCTTACCGTAGCTTCCATCTATTTCAGCCAAAAGAGATCTGGACACAAAATCAAAGGCATCCACTTTAATGTTCTCCTTTAAGTATCTTGCTGCCTCTCCCTCTCTTCCAAGAATATCAAGAAGCGCTGCCTTAAGGCCCCTTGCCTTGATATTGTGGGTGTTCTTTACAAGGCCCTTTTCCACGTGGTCCAGGGCCAGCTCATACTCTCCATTCCTTACTGCGATAACTGCCAGATAATAGAAGGACATCTCCTGCTCTTCGCTGCACCAGGTAGCTTTGTAAAACGCATCATACGCGTCATCGAATTTCTCCTGATAAAACAGTGACAGCCCAAGGTTATAATATGCCTCACTGTCATAAGGATTCGGATTTAAGATGGTGAGTCTTTCTATTGCCTTTTCAAAGTGCCTCTGTGCCTTCTCAAACTCTCCCCTTCTTAGATGCAGCATTCCGTAGGCGTTATTTATGCGGATATCGCCATTATCTCTCTTAAGGCCTTCAATATAGTAGTCATCGGGAAGGTAAGTTGCATGCCTGTACTGCTCAATGTGAAGACCTGTGAGATAGAGTTCTTCATTTGTAAGGATGTCCTCTGGAGCCTTTGCAGCCTTGGCAGGCTCAGCAAGCTTTGGTATACCGTAGTCTTTTTCCTGATAGGATAACAGCTCTTTTCCCTGGCTAAATACCAGGATCTTTACCTTGTATCTGTCTGCTTCTTTGGCATCTATACTGGTTTCAAACACCTCTTCGGGAGATAAGTTTTTCTTTTCTCTGAAGATCTCTTTTCCGCCATCTGCTATTACAATCTCGGCATCTTCAATTGGTCTTGTGGCATAGACCTTTGCATCTATCTTACCTTCCAAAACCTCAAGATTTACCGCAACGTCAACACATGCGTTCTTGACATATCCAGCCTTCTTGTAGGGCATGAAATACTGTTTGAATTTCTTTTCCTCATAGGGCTTAAGCCACGCAAAATCCGGCTGATTGTCGCAGTACATGCCTGTCATCAGCTCAATGTATGGACCGTCTTCATCGGTGAGGTTTCTATCCCAGGCCTTGCCAAAGTCTCCGCATCCCCAGGTCCACTGCTTCTTGCCAGGAGATATGTGGTGGTCCGCAACGTGAAGAAGTCCTGCCTCCTTGCCGTAGTCGTAGCCGCCCACAAAATCAAAGTCAGAGTGCTCAGCCATGTAGGATGTGGGAACAGGAATGTTCTTGTACCTTGAGATATCAACCCCGGCGCTGTAGTCGTGTTTGTAGTAGGTTCCGGTTGCGATGGGAAATCTGGAGACAGCTCTTTTGCCGTGGTCGTAGACCGAATGCACATCAGGCGGGAACACAGACTGGGTGTTGTCGTTAACTGAAACCGCCGGGTTAGCCCACCACAGGAAGGTCTGGGGAAGAGGTGTCCTGTTGTAGAGCTGGCCATCAATCTCAATGTAGGCCCTGTCCGGGAAAAGAGTTATCGTGGTAATAACCCTCGTTCCGTACATCCTGTCCACATCTCCAAGAAGAAGGCTCATGGATCCGTCGGCATTCTCACGGATCTTGTGCTCCACCTTCATGTAGGTTGTGGGCCTGTGGTGCTGTGGCCAGTTAAACTCTATGCCTCCTGATATCCAGGGCCCTGTAAGTCCCACAAGAGCCGGCTTTATCACGTGGTTGTAGTATACAAAATCGTAGCCGTTGGTTTTGTCATAGGCCCTCTGGATCCTGCCTCCAAGCTCCGGCATTACCATGACCTTTAGGTACTTATTTTCAAGGAACACAACGTTCCAGATCTTATCCTGTTTCTGCCTGCTGATCTTGTTTGTGGCAGGGTAAGGGTAGATTTTACCGCTGCTGCCCTGATAAACTCTCTTTTCAAGAAACATGGGGTTTATGTCTGCTTCCCCAACTTCATAGGTTGGGATCTTTACCTGTTCTTCCCAGATCTTTACTGTATCCATAACTCTCTCCTTGGGACATATATTTTGATCAAAGCCATAAAAAGAAACCGGTGTAACTCCACACCAGTTTCTCTTATCAACCCGCATGTCTTAAGCTTTAAGGCTCTGCTTATCTGCGTACATCTCTTTATCTGCCCTATCAAATACCTCCGATACAAAGCTGTCGGTTTCAGGCTGATATTCTGCCATTCCGGAAGCAAGGACCACCCCATCGCCATTTTTCTTATTTTCAAGGACTTTACTGCGAAGCTTCTCCATTAGCTCTTTTCTCGATGAGTAATCACTTCCTCTGAGAAATGCCACAAACTCATCGCCGCCAACCCTGAATACCGGGCTGTGAACAAAAGTATCGCACAGGATCTGGGCAGAAGCCTTGATATACTCATCTCCTGCAGCATGTCCCAGGGTATCATTTATCATCTTTAAATTATTGGAGTCGCATACAACCAGTGCAAAGTTCAGATAATCCATGCCATTATCGATGTTTGACTGCACTGATTTCTCAAGTTCCTTGTAAGCAGTCTTGTTTCTGACTCCAGTCAGCTCATCGCGTCTTGCCAGCTCTTTTTCGGTCTTCAGAGCTTTCATGTGCCGCTTCTCACGCTTGATCACCTCGTCGATATCCTCAACGCCAACGATCAGATGCGTACCATCACTGGTCTTTCTGACAAACATTCTGGTATACCTGGGTTTCCCATTTACCATGATACGATAGTCAAGGCTGCCATCCTTGTGCTCTTCAAGCATGGAGAGAAGATTGTCTTTTGTAATAAACTCAGACACCTGATCCTGATCCTGCCTGTGAACAACCTGCGAGATATTTTCAAGGGATTCCTTAAAGAAATCCTCTCCTGACTTGCTGATCTCTAACTGCCCATAGATATTATTAACTTCGTAGCCAACATAAGCTGAATCTTCCACATTCACGTAGTAGATCTCATCATAGTTGGATGCCAGGCTCTCTGCGATCTGACCGAAAGTAACTGTCTTCTTCTGATTTTCTTTCTGGATCTTTTCTGCGTTAAGCTCATCATCAATGTCTTTTTCATAGAAAATAAGATACCGTTCGTTGATATCCCTTGATACAGTAAACAAAAAGAACCTTGGCTTTCCATCAAACAAAACTCTGTATTTGAACGAGAAAGAATGCCTGCCTTCAAGGCGCTTTAACATTTCTTCCTTGATATAAAAGCTCTTTGCATATTCCCTGTCATCAGGATAGACACAAGTATCTATGTTTTCCAAAGCCTCTTTAAAGAAATCCTTACCTGCTTCAGTAGCATTTAAAGTCATGTATTTTTTGCTTTTTGAAAAAGAAATAAATTCGCCCGTTTCTATTTCAATGTAAAATATGGCTTCATAATCCTGCGCCATGGCATTTGCGATATTATCATGGATCTCTTTTTCTTTTTTCTCACCTGACTGCACAAAGGAAAGGACAAGGCAAATTCCGACCATAAGTCCCATGGCATAGAAAGGAAGAAATGCATAGTTGATCTGCAGGATCTGAAATACTCCAAGGACTACGCTTGTGGCCACAACTGCATTGTACCTGAATTTTTCCTGTCCTGTATTCTTACTTGCAACTGACAACATGTAAACCGTGATCACCGCATAGAACGCGATCTGCAGGATAAAAGAGATATTCCTACCGGTTTCTCCGATATACTCATGAGCTTCATTATATGAGAACATGAAATGATCAAAGAACTGGTTGATCAGTAGGCAGGCTATTCCTATCACAACCATTCCCCACACGCCATAGAGCAGCACTTTGGTGCGCCTGCCGTGTTTATCAAGATATGCAACGATGTACCTGGTCCATGTCAGCATGGTAAGGAGCATCAGCACAAAATAGAAGACTGTAAAAGAATATATTGCAGGAAAAAGCTGCGGGATATCATGGTGTTCGTACATAATCCCCCATGAACCATCCACAAAAAAGTAACAGCACGCAGCAAGGACAAAGTGGTTATAGCGTACATGTACACGATCACCCTCGCCTTGCTTCTTCTCCAGGAACCCATATTTTATAAGCGATTCCCCGTTCAATATCAGATTTATTATCAGCACAGCTGCCGGAACCATCGAATAGATCATTCAGTCTAATAGTCCTCCATGTATTCACAAAAACAAAATTTCCGATAACGTATCAAGGAGATTCTTTATATCAATAGGCTTTGCTATATGCCCTTTCATTCCGGCATCCAGAGCTCTTTT
>SVFY01000026.1 GCA_015056625.1 Butyrivibrio sp.
ACTGAGGCGCTTATTTCAAACAAAAGTGACTGAATTTTCAATGAACTTTTGACTGAATTTTCGGTTGACAAATACATATCCGGAATATTCAGCGAGAAACATCGTCAGCTTAATAAGAGATGTCGATATCGAAGGTGTTTTTGATATTCTGATACCGTCAAGCTTTTCAGATCGGTACTGGTTTGATGCAAGGGAATTGACCTTATATGCAGAGGAAAAGCGGGAAGTGCATTATAAGGATAATGCAGAGTTCATAAGGGATTCGCTGATGTGTGAGTATGGATATGTCATCGACATAGATGAAGAAGTTCTGGAATTCTATGTTGGAGGTCAGAAGGAACCACAGAAAGGGAATAAATATGGGGAGAAAATCACATACACTACCGCTGATGGGGAGAACTATTATCCATGCAAATTGGTAGCGAAATTCTCTTTTAAATATATAAAATCTGCTCTATTAAGGGTAATTGTTGATAAGATGCACCAGGCAAAAGAGAGCGATGATGTGATGGTGTTTGATGTAGACTTGCAAGATATAGATAATGCTGACGGTGCTAAGGATGAAGTGGTAGTACCATCACCAATTTCAATATATAAGAAACTGGATTGGATTCAGAGAACTATTACAACTACTCTCGACAAGCATCTGGATATTCAAAATAGGTATGAAGAAGGCCTTAGAGATATTACCAGAATGAAAATGGAATTATCAATCTACAGATCTGAAATATCAATGTTGCAGTCAAGGATTGAGAAAATGGAAAAGTAGAAAACGAAAGTATTTGAGTATCAGAATGCTGGAGGCTGATATGGGTGGACATGTTCTTTGGCTTGAGTCTTGCCAATATATTCAAATAATTGAAAAAATAGTAGAACAATTATGTACTAATAAAAAAATCAAGATTGATGATGCGAGGAAGATCTTTGAGCCTATTATTTGGCAGGCTGCTCTACACGAACAACATGCAATAATGAGAAAGATGGAGCAAGCTGGATTAAGTAAAGTTGAGATAGCAAATATGCTTAAGTATAGTAGGGACACTGTGGAAGAAATTCTATCTCTTGATTGGGAGTCAGAATATGATTATGACCAATTTGGAGAACTGAGGTCGTTTTCATTAGAGGTGATTTAATGGGCAAAGGAGAAACAGCTTGTGAGCACAAGAACTTCAGAACAATAAAAACCAGATGGCTTTACAAGGAGGTGACTCTGGATGATTAAAGAAGAAGTAAAAAAAGAGTACTATGAAGATGATTCTCTAGACAATATCGAAGAGTTGCTGACCAGGCCTAGAGAGGAACTTGAGAGGGAGGCTGATGAACTGTATAGGCAAATGAAAGCCAATCCTCATATTATTGAAAAACCAAAATGTAGTGTGAGATTTCCTATTTTTGAAAATAATAAATAAACGAGAAGTAATTATTTTCTCCCGATATATGGTGCGTGTAGCACTTTATATCGGGAGTTTTGTGTTTAGCAAAATTATAATCTGAAAGCTGTTCGTAGTATTTGGATCTGTATGGATGCTGGAGATGAGGAGGATTCTATCAGTCGTATTTCTTTTGGTCAGAATGTTTTATTCGGCGAGCCGATGAATCTTCCAAACATAGATAAGGTTCAAGGTGTTATAATAAGATTGAGAGAAAATGAACATTTGGCGGAGTCTAAAAATCAGTTAATAGCAATGTTGGAAGCTCTCTTAAGGAGTGAACCTACAGAAGTCAAGAAGAAAAGGTTATCAACTGAATATGGTCTTGAGATGAACAGAGATACTGAACGGAGGCTAAATGATATGTGTAATTTGAGTGAGGTTGTACTGGAGCGTGGACTTCAGCAAGGAATAGAGCAAGGGATAGAACAAGGTTTAGAGCAGGGGATAAAGGCTTTTATCGAGGATAAGCGCGAAGACAATGTATCTGATGATGTAATAAAGAAACGGTTATGTAAACGATTTTCGATTACAGAAGAGAAAGCGGAGGAATATCTTGGCAGGTTATAAATGTTAGTCTTTCCAACAGATTTCTTTAAAGACGAGATCAGAAATGATTTCCTGATCTCTGAAATGATGAAAAGAGCATGGGCAGCGCACTTGAAGATCCTTGACGAGCTTCAGGCGCTGTTTAGAAAGTATGACCTTCTTTACTATGCGGATTTTGGAACGCTTCTTGGTGCTGTCAGGCATGGTGGCATTATTCCCTGGGATGATGATATTGACATTTCTATGCCAAGGGCAGATTTTATGAAGCTTCTTGAGCATGCGGATGAGATAGGTGGAAGCCTTACGATCCGCAGCGTCTATAATACAGAATCTTTTACCAATTTTCATGCAGTAGCTACACACAAGACAGACCTTTTGAGGTGGGATGATGACAGGATGAGGGACTATTATGGCTGTCCTTTTATCTGCTACATCGACATTTTTCCTATGGATTACATTACTCGTGATCCGGAAAAGAAAAAGCTCATGCAGCAGTTGTATTCATACGCCTATCAGATGGTCTACACCTGCGTGGAGATCGAGAATTCTTTTTGCGGCGGAAATCTGATAACTTATAGAGAGCTAAAGAGCGGACTCGAAGCCTATTGTCAGGGCGCATTATCTGCTGCTATGACAGCGAAAACTAACGGTTTTTTGTCACAGTTAAAAGAGCTGGAGGGCTTCCTTAGCAGATTCTATGGGAACAAAATTTCTATCGATAAAGACAAAAAACTTAGAAACCAGCTTTGCCTGGTAACTGAATATATAGCATCTTCTTGTAACTCAAGGGATGCTGACAGAGTAGATTATTGTCCTCATATGGCCTATGCAAAAAAAGATCTTTCCAGGGATAAATCCTGGGTAAAAGAGACTGTGGAGATGCCATTTGAGGTGACCACCATTGCGGCACCCAAGATGTATCATGAGGTTTTGATCAGCCGCTTTGGCCCTAATTACATGACGCCAAGGCACCTTCCATCAACCCATGAATACCCCTATTATAGGACCCAGGTAGAGGTGTTGATAGAGGGAGATACTGGTGAAAACTACCATGAGTATCCTCAGAAAAAAGAGCTACTAGATGTACTTGAGACTTTTAAAGAGGGTCATCAGGTTCTGGATACACTTACAAGTGCAGATGAGATACAAAACCTCCTTGCAGATCTCCAGGATGGCGCAGTTGGCCTCGGAGAGGCAATCGACAACATCTGCGGGGAAGGCACAGACCCTGTAAAAGAGCTGGAGAAGTACTGCGAGTCTGTTTACCATATATATCAGGGAGAGGGCAGGGTATCAGACCTCTCTGCCATCATTCAAAATGTAAGGCGCGGAATTATCAGGCAGATCCACGAGGACATTCCGGTCGACTGGGAAAAGAAACTAAGAAGACCCGATGGCTCTGCGAAAAAAGTTGTTATCTACGGCATTTCAGCTGTTGAAGCTTTGACCAGCAGCAAAAAGAGCGCTGAAAAGATCAGAAATTCTTTGGAAGTTTTTGCTGGCAGCAAGGATGATGTTTGCGTGATCTTCGAAGTTCCAAAGGGATTTAAGGAATTCCTGGATAAGTGCAACCTTGAGCTTGCGCCCCTTTATGCTGACGCGCTTTCTTTTGCCCGGCAGCTTGATGGCTGTATTTGTGATGATGGGAAAAAGCTTGAGCTTGCCGTATCTCTTGCGGATGCGTACTACGGCGACAAATGTCCGCTAATGGACATCTGCAAGGATGCCGGAATGCCAGTGATGATACAGAATTACGATATCAGGTGACACGATACATCGGTTCAAATTGATTGCTTTGATTATTATAAGCGGAGGCGCATATATGAATGTCGCAATTATCCTGGCCGGGGGAACCGGCAGCAGAGTTGCATCAGAGATTCCCAAGCAGTTCATTGAACTGTCGGGGCAGATGATGATAATGCATAGCCTTAAGCCATTTGCTGAGAGCAAGATGGTGGATGCAATCCAGATTGTTGCAGGGCAGGAGTGGCGCGAAAAGATAGAGAGTGAGCTGTTTGAAGATCCGGAACTTGCAAGGGAGTTTAACGGCTTTTCGGACCCCGGAGAGAACAGGCAGATGTCTATCTACAATGCGCTCAAAGATATTGATAATACACTTGAGAGCGTTGATGGAGTCATAATCCATGATGCTGCAAGGCCCTTCGTTACAGTGGAAGATATCGATGCCTGCCTTAAGGCACTGAAGGAGCACGATGGCGGAATGCCAGTTCTTCCTATGAAGGATACTGTGTATTTTAGCAGGAATGGGAAAAAGGTGGACGAGCTTTTAAACCGCAACTGCATATATGCGGGACAGGCACCGGAAGCTTTCAGGTTTAGAGAGTACCTTGAGGCCAATGAGGATCTTCTGCCAGATAAGATTCTTTTGATCAAGGGATCTACAGAGCCTGCAATTATGGCAGGGCTGGACGTGGCCATGATCCCAGGGAACCAGCTTAACTTCAAGGTTACTACCAAAGAGGATTTGGAGAGGGCAAAAGAAATATTAGAGGGCTGAACATTTCATGAATATCCTTCTTTACGATTTCCTAAATTCATATATTCAGTACGATCTGGTCTATTACCTTCAGAAGGCAGGGCACAAGTGCAATAACGTGCTCTACAGAGAGGGCATCGATAAGTACGAGGACGAAGCCTTCACTGCCAGGATGGAAAAAGACCTCTCAGAGGGAAACTACGATCTTGTGCTTACCACCAATTTCTGGCCTGTGGTGTCCAAGGTCTGTAAGAGCCATGACTTAAGGTACGTGTCATGGTTTTTTGACAGTCCGCCTAATCTTCCGACAGCGGAGTGCATGGATTACTCCTGTAATGAGATATTCTTTTTTGCCAGGGCGGACTACGAGACCTACAAGGCCATGGGACTTACTAATGTTCACTACCTGCCGCTGGCAGTAAATGTTGAGAGATTAAATGGTGTGCGGACGGACTACTGCAAGTATGAGAGCGAGATCTCTTTTGTGGGAAGGCTCTACGAGTCCATGTTGCCAAGCCTTACATCCCACATGGACGAGTACCAGAGGGGCTATATTGACGGTGTTGTGAACGTGCAGACGCAGCTTTATGGCGGATATATCATTGACGACGCCATAACGGAGGAATTTACGGACAGCGTAAGGAAGCGCTACAAGAGCCTGTCTGAGAAGGCAATTCAGGTCACCAAAAAAGAACTGGCCTGGGCAGTGGCTTCTTATGTTACCCATCTTGAGAGGATGACGCTTTTAAGCGTTCTGTCCCAGAGGCATCAGTTCAAGCTCTATACCTATGACCTTTCAGATAAGGAAAAAGAACTCCTGCCAAAGGTGGAGCTTATGGGACCGGTAAATTATCTGGACGAAATGCCGCAGGTGTTCAGGGCCAGCAAGATCAACCTTTGTCCCGTGCTTAAGGCAAATCGCTCTGGAATACCTCTTAGGGCGCTGGATATCATGGGCTGCGGGGGATTTCTTTTGTCCAGCTACCAGTCAGAGCTCTACGAATATTTCCTGGACGGCCAGGAGTGCGTGATGTACACCTCCCTTGAGGACGCTGTGGCAAAGGCAGAGTTTTATTTGCAGCATGATGACCTTCGAATAGCCATCGCGGCGGCTGGAACAGCGAGAATTGAAGAGGCCTTCAGGTACGAGGACAGGATTGATGCGCTGCTGATGTACACAAAATAATCATAACATTAAGAAAATCTTAAGAAATATCGATGGTATTTCTTAAGATTTTTTTGTTATCATTATTTTCGTGCCCGTTTCAGGGCTACCCGTCACATTCGCGACGGTATCAGCATTTCGCTGAGATTATCCACAATTAAGTACACTTGCTAGCGGTGTGCGAAGAAAATATAATTGAAGGAGGAGTATGTGGGAAACAAAGATATTGTGTCCGGCGATTATATGGCAGACAATGAGCATTTTGCAGATGCTTTCAACTACTTGATCTATGGTGGGGAGAAGGTTATTAAACCGGAGAGCCTTTCCCCTGCTAACGCGGTTGAAACAGCCATAGTTAATAAACTGGACAAGATAATAACAACCAAGAAAACCAGGGATGTCATTAAAACACTTAATGTTAAGCAGGGGGATAACATCACATATGTGCTTCTTGGGATTGAGAATCAGTCTGAGATTCATTACGCAATGCCTGTTCGGAACTTACTATATGATGCACTGAATTATGCTTCGCAGGTTTCTGATACGGAGAAAGAGCTTAGGAAGATCAGGAAAAAGACAGTCGATGCTGAATTTCTTTCGGGATTTACAAAAGATAGCAGGATCTATCCTGTCATTACGCTCGTAATCAACTGGAGCGAAAAAAGATGGGATGGTCCAAGAAGGCTATCTGATATGTTTGCAGAGACGGATCCCAGGATAATGGAGTTTGTTAATGACTATGAATTAAAGATCATAGATCCGCATGATATCACGGATTTTGGTAAATTTAGTACTATGCTTGGTGATGTACTTGAGTTCATTAAATACCAGAATGATGAGGGATACTTTAAAAGAGCTTTAAAGGAAAAAGGTGAAGATTGGGAACTTGATATTGACTCAATCAATGTGATCAATACATTCACCGATGCCAAGATAGCGATAATAGGAGAGAAGGAGGGAACCATGAAGATGTGTAGGGCTACAGAAGCTATTTTAGAACAGGGAATAGAGCAAGGCACTAATGCTGTGAATCAGCTCAATCAGATTTTGATTGATGCCGGCAGACTGGATGACTTGAAGAGAGCCACAAAAGATAAGGAGTATCAAAACAAGCTTATTGAAGAATTGGTCACTCCTTTGAGTAAATGATAAAACAGTAAAAGAAATCAACTTTTGCGAAGGAGTATCAACAGTGAAAGCTCAAATCCTATATGGAATCGGAAACATAAAATACGCAGAAGTAGAAGCGCCAACCCCGAAAGACAATGAGGCACTGGTACAGGTCAGTGCCTGCGGAATCTGCGGCTCGGACATCCCAAGGATCTACAAGACCGGAGCCCACAACATGCCCCTTGTGCCTGGGCACGAGATGACTGGCTCGGTAAAAGAGTGCGCCGCAAGACCTGAGCTTGTTGGCAGGAGAGTGGGAATATTCCCGCTTATACCTTGCAAGGAGTGTCCTCAGTGCAAAACCGGGCACTACGAGATGTGTAAAAACTACAACTATCTGGGATCGAGGTGCGATGGCGGATTTGCTGATTTTGTCACTGTTCCAGTGTGGAATCTGATACCGCTGCCTGATGACATATCAGACGATGAGGCAGCAATGCTTGAGCCTATGAGTGTTGCAGTGCATGCTATCAGGGAGATTGGACTTATCAGCAAAGTGACAGCCCAGGATGGCTCCAAACAGTGGACAGCAGGAGCGGCTGGTGATGACGAAACTGGCAGTCAGCCCACTATTGCTGTTTGCGGCCTTGGGACAATCGGCCTGTTTGTTGCTATGTTCCTAAAAGATGCGGGCTACCGAAATGTCTTTTGCATAGGAAACAAGGACATCCAGAAGAAAAAGCTTCTGGAAATGGGATATGCTGAAGGCGACCTTTGCGACGTGCGATTTGGGGAGCCGGCTTCATTTATAAAAGAAAAAACAGGCGGCCGCGGAGTGGACTACTACTTTGAATGTATTGGCCGTCCTGAGAGCTACGAGCAGGCCATTAAGTGCGCTGCGCCTCTTGGCAGGGTGATGCTGGTGGGCAATCCCGCGGCAGATATGGACCTTCCCAGGGAAACTTACTGGAAGATACTCCGAAATCAGTTGACCCTCAAAGGAACCTGGAATTCTTCCTATCCCGATGACTGGACCTATGTGGTTGAAAGACTTACATGCTGGAAAAAATTGCACGAGAGTGCAATAAAACCAAATGATGAACTTTGTGCTATGGACCCTTCTTCTCTCATCACCCATAGATTCAATCTTGAAGACATGGACCAGGGGCTTTCCATTATGAAGAACAAGTCCGAAGAATACATTAAGGTCATGGTAAATCCGTAGTGCGAGCTTGCCTCTTGACACAGTTAAGAAAATGGACTAAAGTAACCACTGTGTTTGGCACATCGATGACCATATAGGTATCCGGACATTCGTCCATCGATTCCCCAAGTTGTATTTGATGATTTGTTAGGAATGAATTATAATTTTTCTACATCGCATTTGGAAATTTCTTGAGATGACTTTACCTTATATGTTCACCGAAAAATATAAGGCAAAGGAGGTGAGAAAATGTCACTGACAAAGGAAGATTTACAGGCAATCCGAGGTATTGTTGAAGAGAGTGTGTCTGGCCTTAAGGAAGATGTATCTGTTCTTAAGGAAGATGTGTCTGTTCTTAAGGAAGATGTATCCGTTCTTAAGGAAGACGTATCAGGTCTTAAGGAAGACGTGTCTGTTCTTAAGGAAGATGTGTCCGTTCTTAAGGAAGACGTATCAGGCCTGAAGGAAGATGTGTCCGTTCTTAAGGAAGATGTGTCTGTTCTTAAGGAAGATGTGTCTGGCCTTAAGGAAGATGTATCCGGACTAAAGGAAGATGTGTCTGGCCTGAAGGAAGATGTATCTGTTCTTAAGGAAGACGTATCAGGTCTTAAGGAAGATGTATCGGATCTCAAAACCAGAATGACCAAAGTTGAAAGCGATATGAGAGAAATCAAGGTTGATTTACTTGAAAATACCCTTATTCCTAAGGTTAATGAGATTGCAGCATATCAGAAGTCTGTATGCGAAAGGTATTCAAAAGATGCTGATCGTTTTGAACAGAAAATAACAATTGTTGATATGTTGGATGGTACTGTTGCAGATCATTCAAGACGGATTCAGGAACTAGAGTGCAAACAGGCATGATAATTTAACCCTTACGTAATTTTTGAGCAGCCGTCCGGCTGCTCTTTTGGTTAGGGAAACTGCTTAAAGCAATCAGCATAGTTTCTTTTTCTGCCTTCATATGTTAAACTCAATGAGTTGACTTGTAGTATACATATTATTAGAAAGAGGTAACACATTGAGAATTGCAGTAACTTACGAAAATGGACAGGTGTTCCAGCACTTTGGACACACTGAGCAGTTTAAGGTATATGAGGTTGAGGATGGCAAGGTAGTATCCTCAGAGGTTGTCGGAACAGAGGGAGCAGGCCACGAGGCTCTAGCAACTCTTCTTTCCGGAAAAGAGATCGATGCGCTGATCTGCGGTGGTCTCGGCGGAGGCGCAATGGCAGCGCTTGAGGCCAACGGCATCGAGGTTGTAGCTGGTGCTAAGGGCGACACAGATGCAGCAGTTGAAGCTTACCTTAAGGGTGAGCTTGAGAGCACAGGTGTTAACTGTGATCACCACGACCACGAGCATGGCGAGGACCACGAGGGTGTACACTGCGGACATCATGATCACGAGGAATCAGAAGGCGGATGTGGCGGATGTCACGGAGGCTCAGAGGACGACGCTGAAGGTTGCGGCGGATGCGGCGACTCAGAAGGTGGTTGCGGCGGATGCTCAGGATGCCACGGCGGAGCACCTATCATGGAAGGCAAGAACGCCGGCAAGAAGGTTTCAGTTCACTATCGAGGAACTTTCAACGATGGCACTCAGTTCGATGCTTCTTATGACAGAGGCGAGCCTATCACCTACATTTGCGGAACAGGCATGATGATCCCAGGTTTTGATCTTGCAGTTGTAAACATGGAGAAGGGCGATATCGTAGACGTTCATCTTACTCCAGACCAGGCCTACGGCGAGTACAACGAGGACTACGTTGTAGTTGTAGATGCTGACGAGTTTCCTGCAGAAGAGGTGGAGAAGCTTGGGGTTGGCGACAGAGTCTTTTTACAGGATGGCTATGGCCGCGCATTCCCAGTTGTGGTAAAAGAGATTGCGGATGACAAGATCACTTTCGACGGTAACCACGAGATGGCTGGCAAAGAACTTAACTTTAAGATAGAACTTGTAGATATATTTGATTAATAGACAAGACACGGGTACGGTTCTGCTGACACGGGGACGGTTCTACTGTCAGGTTTTATCTAAGTAAAACCTGACAGTAGAACCGTCCCCGTGTCAGCAAAACCGTACCCGTGTCTTGTCCTTTATACTACATCTTCATTAAACATTCTGTTTGCTTTTTCTATTTCTTTTTGCTTCTTGACTCCGAGAATGTAATCAAGCAGCACTGTTGAAACGTTTATGAGCTGGCATCCAACAGCCTCAAACTGATCTATCTTAAACTTTCTGACCACCTGGCAGCTGATCTTTACGTGTGAGAAGCCATCTTCCTTGACCATATCAAGGTCAACCTCATCTCCAATCACATAGGCCTTGCTACTCTTTCCAACAATAAGCGAAATACCTCTCATGGACAGGTCGTTAATTAAAACCTTCTGCTCGATCTTGTTTCCAACTCTTGCATGAGCGATGCGCTGTATCTTGTATCTCTCAGCCTTGCGGTTGTTGGTCATCTTAACAGTTTCACTGCCCTGGGCAACATGGAAAAGAGATCCTGAAAAGTCGATGGGACTTATGGACTCCAGGTGAAATGACCTGAGCTTGCCATAAGAATCGGTATAGGACATGCTGGCTTCTGAACAGTACTGGATCATTTTGTCATTGCATACAACGGGAGTGATCAAAACTCCGTCGCTATACTGAGTCAGAACCGTGGATTCCACGGTGTATTTCCTGCCTTCATGAACAAGTTCAATATTCACTTTTGTTCCGGGTGATATATTTTTAACGTTCATGCAGACTAATATACAATCACATAATATTAGTTTCAATACATGAGAGCCCTAAAAAGAGGATACCAGGCAACAAAGTTTCAGTTTCCACTTTGTTAATTATAAAACATAATTTCAAACACGAATCAATGGGGACGGATAAGACACGTCCCCACTGACTTGCTTCAATCTATCAGCTTCTTATACTGCCACTTCCCGGAATAGTATCTCACCACCGGGATAACGCAACCGCAGCCCCAGGACAGCGGCGTTGACAGCCAGATGCCTGTTGCTCCAATAAATGGGGATAAGAGATAAGCGAAAAAGACCTTTCCCGCCAGTTCAGTGAGTCCTGCAACCATGCAGGTGTTTACGTCCCCGGCACCTCTGATGACGTTCTGGTAGCTCTGCATAACGGCGCAGATAAGGTACGCAACCCCAACGATGGACAGGTACTGGGCGCCTGCTTCCAGCGCCAACACTGAATCCTCCGGGTCAATAAAGAGCTCCATTATATTGAATCTGAAAACGTAGGCGCAGACTGCAATAATGCAGGCGCTTATGAGCATCACAATCTGGGATTTTTTAAGGGCAACCTTTACTCTGTCAACCCTGCCAGCTCCAATGTTCTGTCCTGTAAACACGCACAGTGCATTTCCCACAGCCAGTATCACCTGTATCGCCAGAGAATCCACCTTGCTGGCAGCAGTGTATCCCGCCATGACGTCCGCCCCAAAGGAGTTTATGAGCCTTTGGACGCTGATCCCGCCAATTGAGATCATGCAGGACTGGAACGTAGATGGAATGGAGGTTTTCACCACCAGCCACATGTTGTGAGCGTCGGGAAAAAGAGCTCTTTTGTCAAATCCAAATTCATCCCGGGTTCGAATCAGCACATACAGACAGATAAAACCAGATACAAACTGGGAGAACACAGTAGCAATGGCAGCCCCCTGAACTCCCAGACCGAAATTTATAATAAGTAGAAGATCCAGGCCGATATTGATAAAAGAGGCTGCGATCAGGGCATAGAGCGGCGTCTTGGAATCGCCAACGCTCCTAAGTATAGAGGATGCCCAGTTATAGATCACCATTCCGCCAGTAAAGGCGAAGATGATCTTAAGGTAAGATACTGAGTATGGCAGCACTTCCGCCGGAACCTTAAGCATCCTGAGGATGGGCTCGCACAGTAGATACCCGCACACAGACAGTACCACCGCCAGCACAGCCATCAGCCAGGTCATAGCCACTATGGTCTGCCACATTTTCTTTTTATCGTGATTGCCAAAGGACTGTGCGATGATGAGCCCGCCGCCATTTCCCATGCCAAGAGCAAGGCTCAGCAAAAGAAAAGTCAGCATCCCTGTAGCGCCGACCCCCGCCAGGGCATTGCTTCCAAGATACCTTGAAACGATCAGGGTATCTACCGCAGAGTACAGCTGCTGAAAGATGCTGGAAATCAGCATCGGCACAGCAAAGCCTATTATGAGGGGCAGGGGCTGCCCGCTTGTCATGTCCTTGGTATCCTGCTTCATGTTCGTCATCCTTTTGGGGTACGGGGAACAAGACACGGGGACGGTTCTACTGTCTCATTGTGTGCAATGAGACAGTAGAACCGTCCCCGTGTCTTGTTCCCCGCGTCTCCATTGCTTCATACTAAATATTCTGTTGCAGGACAGCAGGAAAAATCAACCTCAAATCCCCCATTTTTCAGTACTTTTCAACCAGAAAAAAACCTCTTTACTTTATATTTATGCTATGCTATAATTTCCTTCGTCGGCGCGACAGAGCATGTTCGGGAGCCCTTAAGGCGCCGTTTAAATATAAAGGGGAATCATACAATGGCTAGTATCACGGTCTCCAAAACCGTTCATGCGGGTTCGAATCCTGCTTCCCCTGCTCTTAAAGAAAAGACTGGAATCCAGATAATTGCTGGAGTTTCAGTCTTTTTTGTTGTTAAAAATCTTTTGTTGTAAATGTCTGTTTTGGTTCAAAAAAGTACGTTTTAGATTTTACCAACTATATCTGGGCTTTTGGTAAATACTTCATAGTCTGAGCAGACTGAAATTCCATAGAAAGAGTCCTGCCCCTGCAAGGCATCGCATTCTTGTATGAATAGGCGCCTGGCTGAGTATTCCCCTGAATCTATGTAGGCCACTAAGCTGGAAGCGTGTTCGCCAAACTCCGCCATTTTTAATGTGATCATCTTGGGGGCCAGCGCCAGCCCTTTGCCTGTGTACTTCATGACGCTTTCCTTCATGGCCCACATGCGGGTGTAGACCTGGTCAAAAGAAATATCGTCATGCTGGGCATCATCGGCCGTAAGGCCAGTGCCTGCCAGCTCTGCAACCAGCTCTTTGACAAGTTTCTTATCTTCTATATTAAATACGTGCTCCACCAGGGAATCTTTAAAGTGCTTAAGTTTCTGGATATCTACGCCAACTTCCCTGTCAGAGACTGCGATCACAGCCATATCTCCTGAGTGTGACAGGTTAAAAGAAAAGTCACTAAGTCCTTTTATATAGGGCTTGCCCTGAGGGGCTGTGGCAATCTCATAATCTGAAGGGGAGGGCAGTTTCTTGCTGCAATCTGTAGCCAGGTACTCTCTCACAGCTTTATCCAGAAGTATCCCAGCCCCAAGGCAGAGCCTTTTTGATCCTTCTGGTTTCAGGGCATCTATTTTCTTTTTTCTCTCCTTGGGCATCTTCTCATAAAACTTAAAAAAGACTTCTTCATCTTTAAGAACGGAAGTGTCAAAGAGCATTAATCTGTTATCTCTTTTCATCTGTAAAACTCCCATGAAATCTATATAAACCATTATCACACAGATGTAAACAAAATCATAAAATATAAAATTTCTATAAATAGGATTTATAGATTTTTTATATGAAAAAACATAAATCGGGTATTCATATGATAAGCCTTATGATGACTCATTTTTTATAATGGGGAACATGAAAGGAATATGATCATGGGAAAAAGTGATGCTTCAAAAAAAGAAACTTTCATAGTGAAAGTTGAGTATTGCCAGAACGAAACCTGGCAAGGCCAGGTAATCTGGGCGGAAGAAAACAAAACAGTTCGGTTCAGAAGTGCACTTGAGCTGATGAAGCTCATGGATGAAGCCATGGCAAGCGGCGCAGCGGTCACATTTGAACGTGAACATTCAGTTTCGTAACATTTTGAACTACAGTTTTCACATTTCAACTTATTTATTTCTTTGAGGGAGGCGTAAACATGTTGAGACAAGTAAAGAAACTCTTAGCTTTCATATTAGCTTTAGCGCTTGTATTCACTACATTCACAAGTGATTACACTTCAGCTAAGGTTTTTGCTGAGGGCGAAAACACAGAAGAACTTGGCGAACCTGAGGACGTGGAAGATTCTGAGGATGAAGAAGAATCTGAGGACGAGGAAGAGTCTGAAGAGGAAGATGAATCCGAAAACGAAGATGGAAATTCTGACGAGGATGAGTCCGATGGCGATGAGTCTGAGGAAGAAGTTCCTGGAGAGGAAGTTCCTGGAGAAGGTACTCCTGGAGAAGAGACTCCTGGAGAAGGGACTCCTGCAGATGAAACAGAAGAGTCTGATGAGGACGAGGAAGGCCGCATCGTAATTACTTATGTAGTTGATGGTGAGGGCGGATCTGTTTCCAATACAAAAGAGTCTTTTGATCCTGAGAGTGAAGAGATAACTCTTGAAGGTTCAACAGCAGACGCTGATGATGGATATACTTTCGTTGGCTGGACTGGCGGATACCTCGAAGAAGCTTTTAAGGATGAGACATTTGTTCCTGATTACACGCTGATCACAGAGAACACTACGTTCACTGCTACTTTCGAGGCAATCGAGGCGACTGAAGAAGTAGTTGAACCAGAGATGCCTGCAAAAGATTTTGAAGACAGCGTAGATTCTATTTCAGTAACTGTAAGTGCTCCTGAGGGTGCATTCCCTAAGGGAACTACAATGAATGTTCAAAAGGTTGAGGAAGATGATATTCTCGACTCTATTAAGGATGCCGTTGAAGGTGATAGCAGCAAGCAGAAGGTTGTTGCTGTAGACATCACTTTTACATATGAGGGTGAGGAGATTGAGCCTAAAAAGCCAGTTACTGTAAAGCTCACATCTTCAATTATCGATGAGTCAAAAGAAAATGCAGTAGTCCATGTTGATGAAGATGGAGAACCTGAAGTGGTTGGCACAGCTGATGTTGATGGAACAACAGCTGAATTTAGTGCTGATGCATTCACTGTTTATGGAATTGTTTTATATGATGAAGAAGGAAATCCAATTTCACAGACATATACAAGAACATACAAATTCTATGATCTGAATGAGGAGAATGGTAAATATGAGGAGTATTTCTTTACAAATACAGCTGGAGAAAGAGTTTCTGAGCAGATTGTAAAGGAAGGCGACACACTTCATAGAGTTGAAACACCTTCACCTGAGAATCATGCTGGTAGGGATTTTATTGGATGGTTCGTTTACGATGAGGGCAAAGATGAATATACAAATCTTACATTCGGCGAAGTAGGAGAAATTGCGGGAAACGAGGAATTGACAGTTAGAGCAAGGTATAGCAACTATTTCGTTGTAACTTATCTTAATGATAAGGGTGAGTTTATTACTGATGACGTAACTATAGAAGAAGATGGTAGCTATGTGATTTCACAGAATTACCCAGTTACAGATCCTCAGGCGGCATTTCTTGGATGGAAACCAGTATCTCCAGACAATATCGTAGGAACTCCTAAGGAATATTATGACCTGAATGATACTCTTACAATTAAGGGAAATGTAACCTTTAAAGCAGAAGTGGCAGAAGGCAACTGGATTATTTTTGACACAAATGCAAAGGGCACTACATATGTTGCTCCAGTGTTTGTGCCAAGTGGAAAGAAAGCTTCTGACTACGTACCTACAACGGAGCCTAAGAGGACTGGATATACCTTCCGTGGATGGTTTGAGGATGAGGATGCTACTGAAGATGACACACCATATGATTTTGATACAACTTTAAGCAGGAATTTAACCGTTTATGCTGGATGGACAGCAGCTGAATATGCTGACTATACAATTGTTCTTTGGAAGGAAAACCTTGATGGCGGTTATTCATTCTTTAAAGAAATAAAGCTTCATGGAAAAGTCGGAGCTACGATTGCAGACAAGAATGTTTCCGGTCTTGAGATAATAAATAGTTATGGAAATAATGGCTGCAAGGTTGTTGTTAAAGGTGAGTCATATCAAGAAAAAGGCTTTGTTCCAAATCCGGACAAGACTAAGGGTGATGAGAAAATCAAGCCGGAAGGAAATGCTACATTAAATATCTATTTTGACAGAATAGAGTACGAATTCAGATTTATTTTGGCTGATGAACACGGCAGACGCTACTATGTATACGAAACTGATGATTCAAGAAAGAATTTCAGTAATGGAAAAGCCCTAGATAACAGTAAAACAGGTCTTCATGATAAAGCTGAATATGATGGCAACGAGTATTATATAACTCTTAAGGCTAAGTATGGCGAGAATATTGCAGATAAATGGCCTCAGTATTCTAGCTTCAGTGCAATAGAAAGCTATCTTGATCTTAAACTTATAAGCTGGGTTCTTATGCCTAATGCAGGAGCGCGAATCTCTGGCTCTGGCGATGGACAGGGTACTGTCAAGGGCGTGATCTCTGTAATGGATACGCAGATACTTGGTGATTGGACGAATCCAACAGGTAATTATGTACATGCAAGATTTAACTCAGAGAGATTCTATTACTATTATCATGTATTTGTTGAAGCACTTGAAGATCAGACACCAACAGATCCAGGTCCCGATAGAGCAGGGTATGTTGAATATTGTGATCCGATAATGGCTAAGTCGACGTCTTCAGTTAATGGACAGAAGGCGCCTGCAGTTACAGGCTTTACATTCCCTGATGAGAAATATACAAAAGGGTACCGCGTAGATATGGGTGGTACCGATAAGAACCATCATATCAATTTCTACTACAAGAGAAACAAGCACGATATCATTTATAAAGATGGATCATATGAAGGCGGAGAGTACGAAAGACAAGCTGAAGCATTCAATACTGTAAAAAATGTGCCGTTTGAAGCAAGTATTGCTGATAAGGGAAACTATGAGCCAGCATCTCCTCACACAGGCTATGTGTTTGCTGGGTGGTATAATGACCCACAGTGCACAAAATTGTATACTTTTGATAAGATGCCAAATGATGACGTTATTGTATATGCAAAATGGGCTAAGAAGCAGTACAGAGTAATCTTCCATGATGCTCAGCCTAATACATCGAAGCTTGTTGACCTAGGCAGCACAATTAACGCGGAAAAGCCTGTGAAGGAAGGCTATGAGTTTATCGGATGGTCTACTGATTCGAACGGAAGCAGGCCTTTCAATATTGACAATACTAAGATGAACGACTCCACAACAGTTGCTTATCCAGAAACAGAGCAGAAGCAGTATGGTGACGATGAGAGGCGTAATGTTACCAAGAAGCTTGATCTCTACGCTATTTGGAGAAGTGACCTTGAAGGCGGAAGCATTAAAGTAGAATATGTTGATAATAATAGTCGCCCAATTCCTGCTATTGTGGATAGTAACAGTTATCAAGATGGTGCAGTTACTCTTGCTAAGGAATATACTTTGACACCACCTACTGGTAAGATATTTGACCATTGGGTAGTTCAGAGATGGAGTAAGAGTGAAAGCAAATATGTTGATAGTGAAACTGTTGTAAAAGGTGGAAGGGACTTTACAGTACGTAAGACCTATACAAAGGAAGATAAAGAGTCTAAGACCTTTACTTTGAGGCTGAAAGCTGCTTTCATTGATGAAGATAAGGCAGAAGCAACTAAGATAATATTTGATGGTAACGGTGGAAAGACCACAAAAAGCAGCGATTCTAGCAAAAATATTTCTGTAAATGCTGCTAAAACAACAGTTACTTATGAGAAATATCCTATCAATAAAGGACTTGAGGTAACAGATGAAGACTTTAGCTATGCTGGATACACTTTCCTTGGCTGGTCAACAACTCGTAAGACTTCAAGTGCTGATAATTCAGAAGCGGATGTAGATTTCAAGGTTGACGACATAATTAGTGCTGATAACATTGATATTGACGAAACGCAGAATACTCTTTACGCAGTATGGAAGACAGAAAAGATCACTATCTACGTAAGCGGCATGGGTGAAAAAGAGTTTACATATAATGGGGATCCTCATACTGTAGAAGGATTTAAGGTAGTTGGTTCAGATCCTCAGCTTAGTGAGGCTGATCTTGCGAAGCTTGCAGCTAAGATTACATATGATGGAAAGAACAGTGAAAAAGCTAATCCATCAACAGCTACCACCGTTGCTGAGTCGGAGACATCACAGAAGGTCTTTGATGAGACTAAGTTCGTATTTGATTATACTGACACTGCATATGCAAGAGGAAACGTAACAATTCAGCTTGCAACAGGTGAAGGCAACTATAACTTCAATAAGGTAAAGATTACAAAGCCTGAGCTCGTGATTAAAGTAGTTGGTACTATAAATGATGAAGAGGTATTCGATGGCACAGAGAAGAGAGCAGAAGGATATACTCTTACTCTTGAAGGTACTAGCGCACTTTACGATGAAGACCTTGTAATGTTTAAAGGCCAGAAGGCAAATACAGAAGCTGCTAAGAAGCTTGCATTTGCTAAGGGTACACTTCCTAATTCAGTATATGCTGAAAGTCATGAGTGGCATGAAAAGTATCCAATGAACCTTACAGAAGGACAATGGAAGAGTGGAGTAGAAGAATTCAGCTATGATAATGAAAACATTGATGTGACATTCAATGTTACAAATGGTTACCTCATCATTAAGCAGCCAGAGACTAAGGCAGTTAAGATCACATCACAGGATGTACACACAACCTATAACGGCGAGGAACAGACATACACAATCCTTGCAGGCGTAAATGCAAGTGCTGTTCAGGCCACTAATGGTGTTACGGAAGTAATAAACGACATTATTAAGAATATCTCAAGCTGGTTTACAATTACAGCTGATGCAGCTAATGGAGAGTATGAAAAAACATTTGACGGCGTAGAATATGTATTTAAGAACCTTGAGGTAACAGCAAGCGGAACTGAAATTACAGGAGATTCTCCAATACCATTTAAGTTTGTAAATGATGTTCAGGTTGTACTTAAGGATGATCCTACTATTGACGTAACAAAATGGTTTGATATTACTACAGAACTTGGCAAACTGTACATTGATCCAGCAGTTATTACTATTACTGCAGATGACAAGAGCAAAGTTCAGAATGGATCTGAACCAGAATATTCAGCAAAAGCTGAAGGCTTTGTCGGTGATGACACTGAAGATATCCTTGAAGGAATGTATTCACTTGGCCGTGATCCTGGTGAAGAAGTTGGACCACATACTATCTATGTATACTGGAACGGCGACGGACAGGAAGTAGTTCGTGAGTTAGTAATTGGTGAGGAAGAAGAGGAAGAGAAAGAGCTTATTCCATTTGGCAATTATCTTGTTGAACTTGTGAATGGAACACTTACAATTACAGCTCCAACACCTACACCTCCACCAACAGATGACGACGACACACCAGATATACCATCAACACCTACAACAATTCCTGATGCTCCAGTTGCTACAGCACCTGCACCTACAGGAGCAGTACTCGGAGCACAGAGAGACGTTCCTGTTGACGGACCTGCAGTTCTCGGCGCAAGAAGAGCTGGCACTGACGATACAACAAACAGAACAGCAAGAGCATTTGTAGTTCTTGTTTCAGCAGCAGTAGCTCTTTCACTTCTGATCTCAGGAAAGAAGAAAAGGGAAGAAGACTGAGAACTTCTAAAGCTCTTTTCCAAATGAAGTATACTAACAAAGGCGACTGACCAATTGGCCAGTCGCCTTTTATTAGTTATGGATTGATTCCGTTGTCTTCAAGTAGTTTGCGGAGACGAGCAACTTCATCTGATAAGTCTGAAATAATAGGATTTAGCTTGTCTTCGCAGTCTGTGTATCCTGCTGTATATTGTGAATTGAATTGCTCTCTATACTTACGCTGTGCTTCAAGTGCTTCACGTTTCTCGTCATCTACATTCATCTGTAACATCAAGTTGCCCACCTCCTCTATGGCTGGATTTCCATCAGCAAGAGCTTTGAACTCTTCCCATGTTTCTGCGCTTATGAGATCTGCCCAGAATAACAGGTTACTTAGTTTGTCATTTTTTGTGGCTTTATTTCTATACTGTAATTGTAACACCCCAATGCTGAAATTTTTAGAGTAAATTTGATGTGTTGTTTCTTCCATCATGTAGTATTTTGAATAGAAATGTGTGTTTCCTTCTAATAGATCCTTGTCAGTTATACATATGTGTGTTGTGGGTTTTAATATAGAATAGTCATCGTTTTCTTTAAGGCAGTCGAAGGTCCTGCATAGATACAGTATAGATCTGTTCTTCCAATACTTGTCGAAGTATAGTTGGAGTTCAATGTTTATTATTTCATTGTTGTTGAGAGTGAGTTTTATATCCATGATGGTTTCTTTTTGAGCAATGCTGATATCGATTGGGTTTTCGACATGAATGCTTTTTACCTGAGCAGGATCGATGCCTTTAAGTGCACATACTAGGCTTGTCAGAGCAGAAGTGGATTGCTGCATGGCTACGTGGAACAGCAAATCGGACTTAAGCGTAAATCCAATTGGACCTGTAGCAGTTGCGTAAGTTGGTTTTTGTGTTGTTTCTTTTAACATTTAATAATACCTCATTTCTTTTGTTGGATTTTCCAGCGAGATGCTGATGCCACGAGTGTGGTAGCCTGCTCGGAATGAGACAGACAGGTGAAATGATAACAGATTTTTCATCGTAAATCTTTAAGAAAAACAGCAGATTTTCTTAAGGTTTAATGAAAATGCAGAACACAATTCGTTCAATTATGTGAATTTTATGTGAAAAAGCAAAAAATTACATTTTTTGTAACATTTATAAGTCGATACGTAGTATAATCCAATTAGAAGCAGTTTGGGGGCTGGTAATGTAATCACGCGAGGTATGACATCATGGGGAAGAGTACATTTATCGTGAAGATAGATAACAACCAGAAGGATACGTGGCAGGGAGAAGTTACCTGGGCTGAGGAGAATAAAAAGAGACGTTTTAGAAGTTGTCTTGAGATGCTAAAATTAATGCATGAAGCCTGGGAAAATAGTGAAGATTACGAAGTCAAAAAGACCAATTGACAGATAATTGAATATACAATTTTAAAAGCTAACCTAAAATTACGAATTTAGGTTAGCTTTTTTCTTATTTGTTGTAAACTTTTTGTTTTTTCTGCCGATATCATTAATGTCGTGTGGGTTGTTAATATAAATAAATGGTAAATCATAAATTTTTTATTATATTACCATCAATTGTGTTAACAATTCATCATGAAGGACTATAATATATATTATAAGTTCAAAAATTATGATGGAGGTGTTACGAATGGCAAAGGATGGTAAGGAGAAAGGCAAAAACAAGAAAGGATCAATCAGTTTTAAAAACAGCATCAGAACAAAGCTGATTGCTGTAATGCTGATAGTTGCAATTGTACCTCTTGCAATTGCTGTTATCGTAAGCTATAGCACATCTACTAAAAAAGCAAAGCTGGATGCAATTGACTCCCTTGACTGGCAGGCATGGTACATTGAGTCTGAGTTTGAGACCAAGGTTACTGAAAATATAAGAACATTGCAGGCAGTTGCTGCTGCTCCTTCAACTATTAATTTTATGCTTCATCCTGAAGACCAGGAAGCTATGACCAAGACTCTTAACTACTTAGGTAGTGTTGATAAGAATCTGAATGATGGAAATATCACTGTTTTGACTGGCCCTGATGGAATGCAGGTTTTAAGGGCAACAGGTAAGCTTGTTGACGTTTCAAAAAGAGAGTATTTTACACAGGCTATGGCTGGTAATGCATACTGTTCAGATATCATTGTATCTTCATCTACAGGTGTAAGACAGTGTACTTTTGCTGTTCCAATTTTTGGCGACGGCGGAGCAGTTATCGGAATTGCACAGAGGAACTATGACCTTAATGACTTCCATAAATTCCTTGCAGAAGAGTCTGAAGACGCCTTTATCGTTGATACACAAGGTATTGTAGCAGCACATTCTCAGTATGAGATCGGTGTTGATGACGTTGATGACAGAAGCCAGTCGACATTCATGACCAGTGGACTGGATAATGGTTATTATGAGACAGCTAATACCGGTAAGGGGTATGGAGCTCTTGTGGCGTATGTTAAGTCTCCTACAACCGGGTGGACGATCTGCACAGCTGAAGATCTTAAGGTTGTAACAGCAACATCAAGATCAACAGCAATGATCGTTGTTATCATTGGAGTTATTCTGGTTATAATTGCTGCCATCGTTTCATTCCTCATGGCAAAGAGCTTTGTGGACCCTATCAGGTATGTCAACGATTCAATTGCACAGCTTGCTGATGGACGCTTTTCTAAGATTGTCAAACACACTCAGAGAAAAGATGAATTTGGCGTAATGATCGGCAGCACAAACCTGGTTATCGACAAACTTGAAGAGATCGTAAGCAGCATAAAAGAGTCTGCTTCTAGCGTTGGTATGAATTCTGAAGAGCTTTCAGATATGGCTAATCAGATTTCTCAGACAGCTGAGGACGTATCAAACGCAGTTCAGGAGATTGCATCTGGTGCTACACAGCAGGCTGATGAGATCCAGAATGCATCTGTTAACGTAGGAAAGATTGGCGATGCAGTCGGCGATGTTCAGAACTCAACAGGAGATCTTTCATCACTGGCAGACAAGATGAAAGAAGCTTCAGAAGTATCCAGCAAGTCACTTTCATCTCTGCAGGATTCTTCAAACGAGATGACAGCCAAGATCGATGACATTTCAAATACTATCCAGGCTACACAGGATGCTGTTACAAATATCAACAGCAAGGTAGAAGGAATTGCTTCTATTGCAACACAGACAAACCTCCTTTCCCTCAACGCTTCTATCGAGGCTGCGAGAGCAGGAGAGGCAGGAAAAGGATTTGCAGTCGTTGCGGAAGAGATCGGCAAGCTTGCTGATGATTCCAAACAGATGGCTGATGACATCAGAAAAGAGATGGATGTCCTCCTTGAGCAGTCCAAGGCAGCAGTTGCTGCAGCTGAAGATGTTCGTCAGGGCAACATGGATCAGCAGATGGCACTTGGTGAGACACTTGATGCAGTTAACGGAATGCTCTCCGATATCGGTAGCACAGTTGGCGGCGTACAGCTTATTTCTCAGGGTGCTGACACATGTGAATCAAGCAAGAATGCAGTTGTTGATACTATGAGCGCACTTTCAGCTATTTCCGAAGAGAACGCTGCTTCTTCTGAGGAAACAGGTGCTTCAATGCAGGAGCTCTCTGCTACTGTTACAACCCTTGCTGGATCTGCAAGTAACCTCAAAGATATCGCTAACAAGCTCAACGACGAGATGTCCTTCTTCAAGAACTGATCATAACACCTTTCATAGAAAATAATATATTGGCGCCGGTGGAACGCTTATAAGCTGTTTCGCCGGCGCTTTATTTTGTGGTAAAATCAAGGGATAGCAGACTATATGAAAAGAGGGTATGGGTATGGCAGAGCTTAAGTGTCCACATTGCGGACAGGCATTTACAGTTGATGATACAGAACTTAGCAGCATTGTTTCACAGATAAGGGACAAGGAGTTTGAAAAAGACCTTTCCCAGAGAACTTCTGAACTTGAGAGGCATCTTAAAGAGCGCCATGAACTGGAACTTTCTGCGAAGGAAAATGAACTACGTGTTTCTCAGGCAAAAGAAATTGAAGCCCTCAGGGAACAGATAAGAAAAATTGAAGAGTCCAATACCAAGCTTAAGCTTGAACTTGATAACGTTGATGATAAAAAGAAGCTGGCAGTCCTTGAGGCAGTCAAGAAGGTCGAGGATGAAAAGAACGCCCTGGCTGATGAGCTTTCTGAGAAAAACAAGGATCTGGAGTCAGCTCTTTTGCAGGAAAAAGAAAGAGGAAAGATCCTTCTTGCTGAAAAAGAGCGTGAGGTAGAGTTCTACAAGGACCTTAAAACCCGCATGTCAACCAAGATGGTAGGTGAGACCTTAGAGCAGCACTGTGAGATACAGTTTAACCAGATCAGGGCCACAGCCTTTAGAAACGCCTATTTTGAAAAGGATAATGACGCAAGGTCTGGTAGTAAGGGAGATTACATCTTCAGAGAAACTGACGAAAACGGCGTTGAGATAATTTCCATCATGTTCGAGATGAAGAACGAGATGGACGAGACTGCCACCAAGCACAAGAACGAGGACTTTTTCAAGGAGCTTGACAAGGACAGGAGGGAAAAGAACTGTGAATATGCGGTACTTGTATCCCTTCTTGAGAGTGATTCAGAGCTCTATAATGCTGGAATTGTTGATGTTTCCTACAAGTATGACAAGATGTACGTGGTTCGTCCACAGTGTTTTATCCCAATAATAACGCTCCTTAGGAATGCGGCTTTAAATGCCCTTTCCTTCAAGCAGGAGCTTATGGAAGTGCGCAATCAGGACATTGATATCTCCAATTTTGAGGACAGCCTCCTTAAGTTCAAAAATGACTTTAGCAGCAACTTTGAGAAGGCCCACAGCCACTTTGACAAGGCTATAGAGGAGATCGACAAGACGATCCAGCATCTTGAGAAGGTTAAAAAAGAGCTTCAGGGCTCTGACAATCAGCTCAGGATCGCCAACAACAAGGTGGACGACGTTTCTGTGAAGAAGCTTACAAGGAATAATCCCACCATGAAAGCCAAGTTTGCAGAGCTTAAAAAGGGCGAGACTTGACACTGGGTGTATCATAAATATAACGCAATAAAATTGTACAAAAGGAAAATTAATGTCTAGTCAAAAGAATCAGAGCAGAAGAGAATTCATGACACAGACACCAGTACCCAAGCTGATACTGACGCTGTCTGTGCCAACAATAATAAGTATGCTGGTCACAGCGATCTACAACACAGCAGATACTTTTTTCGTTGCCAGAGTGTCTACAGACCCTGCAGTTAATACCGCTGCCACCGCCTCTGTAGGCCTTGTATTTACCGTGATGGCCATAATCCAGGCATTTGGATTTTTCTGCGGACACGGTTCAGGCAATTACCTTTCAAGAATGCTTGGAGCCGGTAACCACAAGGAAGCCAATGAGATGGCATCCACTGGCTTTGCAATGGCGCTTATCATGGGAGTTATTTTTGCTATCGTGGGAAACATCTTTATTACTCCCATAGCCCAATTTCTTGGAGCAACAGATGCCACCATGCAGTTCACCAAGGATTACATGAGGATCATCCTCTTTGGAGCGCCATTTATGATGGCTCAGTTTGTAATAAACAACCAGCTTCGTTTCCAGGGAGCTGCAACCTATGCAATGATAGGTCTTATGTGCGGCGCCGTCATGAACATGGTCCTAGATCCCTTACTTATCATGGTCTTTCATATGGAAGTAAGAGGCGCAGGAATAGCCACAGTAATGGGACAGATCACCAGCTTTATCGTGCTCCTTATAGGAACCAGCAAGGGCGAGAATATCAAGATGAGCTGGGGAAATGTTCACATAAACAAGCACTACATTTATGAGATCATCAACGGCGGAGCACCATCTCTTTTCCGTCAGGGACTGGCTGCCATATCAACGCTTCTCCTCAACAGGATGGCAGGAGCAGTTGGCGCTGCGGCTGTTGTGACAATCGCGGGGGTTGAGCAGGTTATTGGTGCTGAGTCAGCAATTGCCGGAATGTCTGTGGCAGGAAGGCTCATGATGATGATGGCTTCAGCTCTTATCGGATTTGGCCAGGGCTATCAGCCGGTCTGCTCATTTAACTACGGCGCAGGCCTTACAAAGAGAGTTAAGGAAGGCTTCAATTTCTGCGTCAAGTACTCAACAATTTTCCTCATTGGAATTGGCGCTGTCTGCTTTGCCTTTGCGCCAAATATTGTTTCATTGTTCACCAGGCAGGAAGCAGCCCATATTGTAGGCGTTTCAGCCCTTCGCTTTATGTCATTGTCCCTTCCGCTTTCCGGAGCCATAGTTATCAGCAACATGATGCTCCAGTCTATTGGTAAGGGCTTTAAGGCGTCAATTACAGCATCAGCCAGAAACGGTATCTGCTTCATCCCGCTTATTCTGATACTGCCTCAGTTTTTTGGCATCACAGGTGTTGAGATGACCCAGGCCTGTGCCGACGTTTTATCACTGTTTATCGCTGTTCCGCTGGCAATTTCGGAGCTTAAGAAATTTAACGAATAACTTGGAGATCATATGTTTAATGAAAAGACACTGGAGCTTCTCATAAGCTCTTTTCCCAAAATATTAGAGTTCGGCCTCAAGGTGACGCTGCCACTGGCGGCCATAGCCTTTGTGCTGTCCACAGTGATCGCGGTGCTGGTGGCAATGGCCCAATACGCCAAGACTCCGGTACTGTCACAAATCTGCCGCATCTACATCTGGATCATCAGGGGAACGCCGCTTTTGGTTCAGCTCATGGTGGCATTTTACGGGCTTCCTCTTCTGGGAATCCACTCCAATCCCTTTGTGATGGCGGTAATTGTCTTTTCCATAAATGAAGGCGCATATTCGGCAGAGACCATGAGAGCAGCCATGGAGGCGGTTCCTGCGGGGCAGCTGGAGGCGGGCTACTGCGTCGGTATGAACTATATGCAGATCATGTGGCACATCATCCTTCCACAGGCCTTCAGGACAGCGTTCCCATCACTGTTCAATGCGCTTATCAGCATGGTAAAAGACACATCTCTTGCCTCAAGTATCACCGTGGTGGAGATGTTCACAAGGACCAAGCAGATCGCAGGTCAGTCCTACAACTACCTGCCGCTTTACGTCGAGGTTGCCCTTGTATACCTGATCTTCTGTACAGTTCTTACATTTATCCAGAAGAAGGGTGAAAAGATCCTTGGAAGCTACGGAGTGCGCAAGTGACGGATTTTATTTTTGAAAAGAAGATCAGGAGGAGCATATGGCTCTTTTAGAAGTAAAACAGATAAAGAAGGCGTTTGGAGACAATGGTGTACTTCTCGGAATTGACTTAACTGTGGAAAAAGGCGATGTGGTGTCAGTCCTTGGACCATCAGGTTCAGGAAAGACTACGCTCCTTAGGTGCATCAACTTTCTAGAGAAGGCCGATGAGGGGCACCTTTCATTTGAGGGAAAAGAGTATGATCTATCTGGGATCACCAAGGCCGAGATAGCGGAAATAAGGAAAAAGACAGGCTTTGTGTTTCAAAACTATAACCTGTTTGCCAACAAGACAGTTCTTGGAAATGTGACTCTGGGTCTTACTTCTGCAAGGAAGGTTTCCAAGGCTGACGCTGAGAAAAAAGCTATGGACGTTCTTACAAAGGTGGGAATGGCAGAGTTTAAGGACTACTATCCAAGCCAGTTATCAGGCGGTCAGCAGCAGAGAGTTGCCATAGCAAGGGCTCTTGCCACAGACCCAAGCATTATCTTTTTTGACGAGCCCACATCAGCGCTGGATCCACAGCTTACGGCTGAAGTTCTTGAAGTTATGAGGGAACTGGCAAAAGAGGGCATGACCATGATAGTTGTGACCCACGAGATCTCTTTTGCAAAAGAGGTATCAACCCATGTGGTGTTCATGGCAGATGGAAATGTGGTGGAAGAAGGCAGCGCGGCTGAGTTTTTTGAGCATCCAAAGATGGATCGCACAAAAGAGTTCTTGCGCTTGACCAATAATTGATGTAAGATACACAAAATAATTGTGTAAAACATTTGTGGCTGGCGGACCGGAAGTGTTCCGGCTTCTGAAGAGGCCACGCTATACAACGAGGAGGAACTATTATGAGAAAGAAACTATCTATGTTACTTACAGCAGTTCTTTTGACTGCATCTGTCACAGCTTGCGGAGCTGCAGCTGATAATGCACAGGCTCCAGCAGAGACAGCAGATAGCCAGGAGGCAGAGGCTCAGGCACCTGCAGGCGAGGATCACCTTGCTCGTATCAAGGCAGCAGGCAAGATCACAATCGCAACAGAGGGTGTTTGGGCACCATTTACTTACCACGATGAGACAACAGACGAGCTCGTTGGATTTGACGTTGAGGTCGCAGCTGCCATCGCAGAAAAGCTTGGCGTTGAGGCTGATTTTAAAGAGGTGGCTTTTGACGGCGGTCTTACAGGTGTAACAACCGGAACCTTCGATATGATGGCCAACGGCGTTGATGTTACAGATGACAGAAAAGAGACATACGACTTCACAGAGCCTTATGCCTATGACCACGCTGTAGTTGTAACTCTTGCAACAAATAATGACATCACTTCATTCGATGACTTAAATGGCAGGACAACAGCTAACTCAGCTGGTTCAACCTACGAGGCTATGGGCAAGGAGCACGGCGCTACAGTATCTAATGTGGATACTCTGGGCGAGACCATGACACTGGTTCTCAACGGAACAGTTGATGCTACTATCAATGCCAACACTTCAGCTCAGGACTACTTCAACACAACAGGTACTACTGAGCTCAAGGTTGCAGCAACAGATCCTGAGGTTACAATGTATGCCATTCCTCTGGCAAAGGGATCAGACAATGATTCTCTTCGCGAAGAGATCAACAAGGCTATCGCAGAGCTCAGGTCAGAAGGTAAGCTCAAAGAGATCTCAGAGAAGTATTTCGGAGCAGATATAACCTCAGATTGATATTTCTTTATTATTAGGACTTGATTTAATTTAATATTGTTGCTATATTATACATAAAATGTATAAATATACAGAATTTATGTATAAAACAGGAGGAGAAAAATATGAAGAAGAAATTTTTATCAGCCTTTGTAGCAACAATGATGACCATGGTCTTTCTTTGCGGATGCGGCGGCGCAGCTACCGCTGGAGAGGCAGATAATGGCGGAGAAGCTTCAAAGGAAACCCTTATTGTAGGAACCAACGCAGCTTTTCCGCCTTTTGAGTATGTGGGCGATGATGGAAAGCCTGACGGATTTGATATTGCTCTTATCAAGGCAATCGGTGAGGAGATCGGAGTTGAGGTTCAGATCCAGGATATGGAGTTTGATTCACTTGTATCATCCATCGGTAACAAGATTGATGTTGCTATCGCAGGTATGACAGTTACAGAAGAGAGACAGCAGATGGTTGATTTCTCTGATCCATATTATGAGGCTGTACAGGCTGTGATCATTCCTAAGGGAGCAGCCATTGCTACAGCAGATGATCTCAAGAACAAAAAGATCGGCGTTCAGCTCGGAACAACAGGTGAGTTCATTGCTGATGAGATCGAAGGCGCTGAGGTTTCAGCATACAACAAGGCAGTAGATGCAGTTAACGACCTTAACAACGGACGTGTTGACCTGGTTATCGTTGACAAGAACCCTGCAGAGGTATTTGGCGCACAGTTTTCTGACAAGGTTGATGTTGTAGCAGGTGAGAACTTCGACTTTGAGCCAGAGAACTACGCTATTGCACTTCCTAAGGGAGATGAGGATCTTGCAGTTAAGATCAACACAGCTTTAAAGAAGTTCAAGGACAACGGAACATACGACAGTCTCGTTAAGCAGTACATTGAGGAGTGATTTTTTTAAATGACCATTTCAGAACGTTTTGTCGCAGCCTTCATTACAGGTGAGCGTTGGAAACTGTATATTTCAGGTCTTGGGATTACCTTGGAGATAGCTCTTTTCGCAGGAATCCTTGGTATCATCATTGGTACTGTGGCGGCTCTTATGAAGCTGTCCACCACTGAGGATGGCAAGCCCACGATCCTTAACTACATCGCTTCGGTTTACGTGGATGTCATCCGCGGAACTCCAAGTGTACTGCAACTGCTGATCATGTGGTTTATCGTAATGGCTTCCTCCAACAACGGGATACTGGTTGCATCTCTTTCCTTCGGTATCAACTCAGGTGCCTACGTCTCCGAAATCGTAAGGGGTGGAATCCTGGCTGTTGATAAGGGACAGATGGAGGCAGGAAGATCTCTGGGACTGTCCAAGGCCAAGACCATGCGCTACATCGTTCTTCCCCAGGCCATGAAGAATGTCATTCCTCCACTGGGGAACGAATTTATTACTCTTGTAAAAGAGACTGCTATTGTAGGATACGTATCTCTGTCAGATCTTACACGTGTTGCTAATCAGATCGCATCAAGGACCTATGACGCATTTATGCCTCTTATAGGTGCAGCTGTCATCTACTTTATCGTGGTCAAGATCCTTACGATACTCCTTGGAAAACTGGAAAGGAGGATGCGCAGAAGTGATCTCCGTTAAGAACCTTACAAAAGACTACACTAAGGCTGATGGTAACCACATAAGGGTCATCGAGGGCCTTAACTACGAAATTGAAAAAGGTGAGAAGATCGTTATCGTCGGACCTTCAGGTTCAGGTAAGAGTACCTTTCTCAGGTGCCTCAATCTCCTTGAAAGACCCACAGCTGGCCAGATCTTTTTTGACGGCGAGGAAATAACCGCCAAGGGCACAGACATCAACAAGGTAAGACAGAGGATGGGAATGGTATTCCAGAACTTCAACCTCTTTAACAACCTTACTGTAATGCAGAATCTGACACTGGCGCCTGTTAAGCTGGGGATCATGAGCGAGAAAGAGGCTAAGGAGAAGGCCACTGAGCTCCTTAAAAGAGTAAATCTCTTAGACAAGGCAGACGTTTACCCGGCTTCCCTTTCCGGCGGCCAGAAACAGAGGATCGCCATTGTGCGCTCCCTTTGCATGAACCCTGAGATGATGCTTTTCGACGAGCCCACCTCAGCCCTTGACCCTGAAATGGTCGGTGAAGTTTTAGACGTTATGAAGCAGCTGGCTGAGGATGGCATGACCATGGTGGTAGTTACCCACGAGATGGGCTTTGCCAGAGAGGTTGCCACCAAGGTCCTGTTCATGGACGAGGGCATCATCCTTGAGGAAAACACCCCCGAGGAATTCTTTGAACACCCAAGAACCAAGCGCCTCCAGGACTTTTTGTCCAAGGTACTGTAATATATTGCACACAACAAGACACGGGGACGGACAAGACACGGGGACGGTTCTGCTGACACGGGGACGGTTCTACTGTCAGGTTTTATCAAAATAAAACCTGACAGTAGAACCGTCCCCGTGTCAGCAGAACCGTCCCCGTGTCAGTAGAACCGTCCCCGTGTCTTGTTTTTTGCGGCTTCCGCGGATGCTATAAACAAAATTTATATTCTCCGATAAGTTTGCTGTCTTTTACATTCTCTTTTCCCTGCCGCATAATCACATTCATAAAAACCAAGTACAAAAAATACTAATTCAAAGAGCGGAGGACAAAATTATGAAAAAGAAAATCTTAGCAACACTTATTAGTTCAGCTATTGCAGTAGCATCACTTACAGCTTGCGGATCACAGGGAGCAGAGAGTGCAAGCGCTGCAACAACACAGAAGGAAGAGGCAGCTGAGGCAGCAGAGACAACACCGGCAACAGAAACAACAGAAGCTGCAGCTGAGGCTGAGGCAACAGGCGATGATCTTTTAAATGAGATCAAAGAGCGCGGCTACATCATCGTAGGAACAGAAGGAACCTGGAGCCCATACACATATCACGATGACAACGATGAGCTTGTTGGATTTGATGTAGAGGTTGCAAAGTACATAGCTGATTACATCGGAGTTGATGTTCAGTATTCAGAGACAGTTTGGGGATCAATGTTCGCTTCCCTGGATGCAGGTCAGATCGATGTAGTAATAAACAGCGTATCTTACTCAGATGAGAGAGCAGAGAAGTACGATTTCTCAGAACCATATAACTATTCACAGCATGCATTCCTTGCTCTTAAGGACAACGACGAAGTTAACACCTTAGAGGATGCAAAGGGCAAGACAGCAGCTAACGATCCTACAAGTTCAATCGGAAAGTACGCTGAGGACAACGGAGCGATCCTTGATGAGGTTGGTGAAGCAGCACAGGCTGTCAGCGAAGTAAGAAACGGAAGAGCTGATCTTACATTCGGAACAACTGTTGGATTTGCAGATTACTTAAAGCAGCACCCAGAGGATGAGGAAGTATTCAAGGTTGTTGTAACAAGCGACCCTGAGCCAAATGCATACATTCCGGTAGTTAAGGGCAACGAAGAGTTGGTAAAAGTTATCAACGAGGCTCTTGCACAGGCTAGAGAAGACGGAACACTTTCAGCACTTGCACTTAAGTACTTTGACCTTGACACAACTCAGGGCTGATAAAGATCTGTTACAAGAATAAAAACATGATTGGACAGTGGTTATGAACGAGAGAATAATAAACGAACTAATTGAATCATTTGGGAAGCTTTTAATGGCGGGACTTAAGGTATCACTTCCCCTGACTATCGCATCATTTTCTGCAGGTCTTATTATTGCCTTCCTGGTAGCCCTGGCACAGATCGCCAAGGTTCCGGTTCTTAGGCACCTGGTAAGGGTATATGTGTGGATCATCAGATGTACACCAATGATCGTTCAGCTTTTTATAGTGTACTTTGGATTACCCAGTATAGGTATAAAGTTCAACTCCTTTGTGAGCGCATGGCTTGTAATGTCGCTGAGCGTCGGAGCCTACTGCTCGGAGACAGTAAGGGCGGCGATCCAGTCGGTACCTGTGGGACAGCTTGAAGCCTGCTACTGTGACGGACTTACCTTCTGGCAGGGAATGATGCACGTCATTGTTCCACAGGCCCTTCGAACAGCTTTCCCACCGCTGTCCAATTCAATCATAGGACTGGTAAAAGATACATCTCTTGCGTACAGTGTCGCCCTTGTTGAAATCCTGGCAACAGCCCAGAGGATCGCTGCAAGAACCTATGACTACTTCTGGTTGTACTTAGAAGCCGGACTTATTTATCTGATCATCTGCTCGGTTCTTACTGTTATCCAGAGCAGGGCTGAAGCGGCACTTGAGAGGAGGAGATGACATGTTAGAGCTTAAAAATGTCCACAAGCAGTTTGGTGACAACGTGGTACTTAAGGACGTGAGCCTTAAGGTTGAGAAGGGAGATGTGGTTGCGATTCTGGGTCCCAGCGGCTCAGGAAAAACAACACTTCTAAGATGCGCCGGGTACCTGAACAGGGCCGACAGCGGACGCCTTGTGATAGGCGACAAGGAATTTGATCTTAAGAAGATCGCAGGAAAAGATCTTTTGGACTATAGGAGCAGAGTTGGATTTGTATTCCAGAGCTTCAACCTCTATGGCAATAAAACAGCCCTTGGCAATGTGACCCTTGGTCTTACAGTTGCTCAGAAGATGAAAAAAGATGAGGCTGAAAAGATAGGAAGAAAGCTCCTTGAAAGAGTTGGTCTGTCAGATAGAGTCGACTACTATCCTTCAAAGCTTTCCGGGGGACAGCAGCAGAGAGTTGCCATCGCAAGGGCTCTTGCCACAAATCCGGAAGTGGTGTTCTTTGATGAACCCACATCAGCTCTTGATCCTGAGCTTACAGGAGAAGTTTTAAATGTAATAAAGTCCCTTGCAGACGACGGAGTCACAATGATAGTTGTCACCCACGAGATGGAGTTTGCAAGGAAAGTCGCAACGAGAGTTGTATTCATGGAAAACGGAGAGATCGTGGAGGAGAATAATTCCAAGGATTTCTTTGAACATCCACAAAAAGAAAGAACAAAAGAATTTATATATAAATCCAGCACCTGGGCAACTGAGGCTCAATACGACGGAAGCGGGATTTGAGGAGGAACTATGGATATCGTAAGTCTTATTGATATAGATAATGCATCACAGGAAGTTAAGGATGCCATAAACAAGCATGTGGCGGAGGGCCATTCGATCACAAACGAGAAGAGGACTCTTTTGCACAATATCCCTTCCTTCTGGGCTCTCGAGGGAAAGAGCTACGAGCTAAGCGCAGAACTTAAAAAGTTCATTTCACCAAGAGCAGCAAACCTGTTTGAATACGCCATATCCGTTGAGAACGACTGCCTTGTGTGCACAACCTACTACAAGAAGTACATGGAGTCCATCGGAGTTGACATTAACAACGTGGATTACACAGAGGAAGAGGAGCTTGTAATCGAGTACGCACAGGCGATCGTAAGGGACAGAAAGAACATACCCCTTAATCTCTTTGACAGGATCAAAGCAAGGATCGGTGAAGAGGGCCTTGTAGTCCTTACCACCATGGGAATGTTCATGATTGCCAACAACTATTTCAACGACATTCTTCACGTAAGATCAGAATTTTTGGAGTAAGGGGGAGATAGATATGTATCTTAAAAACGTTGGAATTTTCGTACAAGACCTTGAGGGGGCAAAAGAGTTTTTTGAAAGCTACTTTGGAGCTAAGGTCCTTAAGACCTTTGACAACCCTGCCAAGGAGTACTATTCATACATCCTTGAGTTTGATGGCCAGGCATGGGTCGAGCTCATGAAAAAACCTGAGACCGTTGATCTTCCAAAAGATCCAAACAGACTGGGCCTTGCCCACATCTGCTTCAAGATCGACACCAGGGAAAAGTTAAACGATATCATCAGAAGGTTTAAAGAGTCTGGATACACTATCCAGTACGAGCCGGAAAAAGAGGACGGTCCTGGCGAAGTTCGCGCAGTGACCTTCGAAGATATCGTAATTGAAGCCAACTACGGCTATTAAAACATTTAGGGAACAGATATGGAGCTGATAGAAAGGATTGCAAGACTGGACAGACTTACTCTTGCAAATCTCCCGACACCAATACAGAGGCTAGACAGGATATCAAGCGAGCTTGGCAAGAGCATTTGGATAAAAAGAGATGATCTCACAGGGGCTGAGACTTCAGGCAATAAGATACGAAAGCTTGAGTACACTCTTGCCAGGGTCCTGAAGGAAGGCGTAGATGTGGTCATCACTGCAGGAGGCATCCAGTCCAACCACGCACGGGCCACTGCAGCTGTTGCAGCAAGGCTTGGGCTTAAGGCACACCTGGTTTTGGATAGTTCAAGAGAGCCTTCTCTTGAGGGAAACTATCTTCTTGATAAGATCCTTGGAGCTGAGATATCTCTTTTGAACGAAAAAGAAGAAGGCAAGGACCTGGATGAAAAGATGAAGGAGATTGTCGACGATTACAGGCAACATGGGAAAAGACCTTACATCATCCCTGTGGGCGCATCAGATGGCATTGGAAACTTTGGATATGTAAGGTGCGCAGGGGAGATAGAGCAGCAGGAAAACAGCCTTGGAGTTAAGTTTGACGCCATTGTCTGCGCAACCGGCTCTGGCGGGACCTACAGCGGTCTGTACATCGGAAATAAGATATATGGACTTAACAAGAAGATCGTTGGGATCACGGTTTGTGACAACAAGGATTACTTCCAGAGAAAGTGCAGCAGTATAGTTGACGAGACCATGAGGCTTCTTGGGACAGATACTATAGATAAAGATTTTTCTTTTATTGATGGTTACAAGGGGCGCGGCTACGCGATCTCTAAAGAAGACGAGCTTAAGTTTATTTCAAAAGTGGCCCGGACTGAAGGTGTGATCCTTGATCCGGTCTACACGGGGAAAGCATTTTATGGATTATACCAGGAGATTCAAAAAGGTCATTTTGATGACTGCGAGAATATTCTTTTCATCCATACAGGTGGCCTTTGTGGGCTATTCCCTAAGCAAGAGCAGTTTGCAGAATTTCTTTTATAACTAGGATCTCTGAGGGGGAGGAAGATGGCAAATATAGTTAAAGACATAGCGCAGCTTGTGGGGCACACTCCCCTTTATGAGTTTGCAAGGTATGGAAAAAAACATGATCTGAAGGCTACAGTGCTGGGTAAGCTTGAGTACTTCAATCCGTCTGGCTCTATCAAGGACAGGACAGCCCTTAACATGATCCTGGACGCAGAAGAAAAGGGACTTATAAAACCTGGGGATACTATCGTTGAGGATACTTCAGGAAACACGGGGATTGGGCTGGCTGCATTTGCGGCAAACAGAGGATATAAGTTAAAGATCTTCCTTGAGGCGGATCAGTCCATAGAGCGCAGGAAGATTCTTAAGGCCTATGGCGTGGACGTTAAGTTCACAACTGATGTTCCGGGGCTTAAAGAGGCAAAGGAAAACGGAACTTTTTCCTTAAAACTTTATCAGGAGCTTATTGAGGACTACTGCAGAAAGCAGGATACGAAGCACTTTTTCACAGATCAGCTGTCCAACGAGTCAAATCCATCAGTTCACTATAAGTACACAGGCCCTGAGATCTGGGAGGATACAGATGGTAAGGTTGACATTCTGGTTGCAACCGCTGGAACAGGCGGAACCATCACAGGTCTTGCAAAGTTCCTCCGGGAAAAGAATCCTGACGTGAAAATAGTTGCTGTTCAGGCCGACATAAACTCAAGGACAGGAGCTGGGGACCATCCAAAGACAATCGATGGTATCGCACCCTTTGCAGGAGAAGGCGTAAAGGAAGAGTGCAAAGCTCCATTCATGGCTTCTTTCGACTACGACGAGTACATAGATGTAAGCGGCACTGACGCCTACGCCACAGGCCTTGAGATCGCCAGGACAGAAGGCATCCTCCTTGGCCAGTCCGCCTCCGCCGCAATGCACGCCGCAAGGCAGGTGGCTTCAAGAAGCGAAAACGCTGGCAAGAACATCGTAGTTATTCTTGCAGATAACGGAATGAAATATCTAAGCACACAGATGTATGATTGAGCTGCCGGAGGGCGGCTCTTTTTTCGGGGCAATGAGTCAGTGGGGACGGTTCGACAAGACACGGGGACGGTTCTACTGTCTTATTGCGCGCAATAAGACAGTAGAACCGTCCCCGTGT